>JIBW01000009.1 GCA_012970285.1 Bacillaceae bacterium JMAK1 | reverse complement strand
TCAAAGCACGAAGTTCTTTTGAACTTCGTGCTTTTTTGTTTTTGTAACTGGTAAGCTTCTTTTTATTATCCATACAGGCACTTTTATTGATTTCGAACCATAGACTGAACTAATGGGCTCTGATTTAACGTCTTTTTATTATAAACGGCACTCTCATACCTTTGACTAAGTATATTTCTATGAATTTAGGAAACACTAAGATCGAATACGGTCGTAAAGGGAGAGATGGAGATGAGGATTTCAAGACAAGAGTGCGGGGTTTGTAAAAATGAGTCCGTTCAAGGGATGTACTTAATGTCCATGTGGCTATGTAAAGACTGTGAAAGAGCGATTGTAGAGTTAGAGATTGAAGATGCGAATTACCAATGGTATGTAGAGCAATTACGTAAAAGTAAGATGAACCTGCTGTTGACTCATTAATGAGCTCACTTCTAAACTTTGTTATAATGAAAGTGATAAAGTTGTAAGGGAATGTCCAGGAAATGATGAATACGAAGTCTACACCTTTACTTGATCATCTGGTACACCATGCAGATACGGATCCAATTTCATTGCACGTGCCTGGTCATAAAAATGGAAAGTTACCGAAAGGGATCTACCAAGAGTATTATGAGACGATTATGAGACTCGATCAAACTGAGTTGCCTGGGTTTGATGATTTGCATGCACCTTCTGGTGTCATTCAACAAGCAGAAAAGCTGACGGCAGAGCATTACCAAACGGGAGCGTCGATGTTTTTAGTTGGAGGCTCTACCGTTGGGAATTTGGCGATGTTGTCAGCATTTTGTCGTCCTAGTGTACCTGTAATTGTGCAACGTGATGTACACCAATCGATTATCCATGGTTTAGAGATGATTGGTGTTGAAGTTGTGTTTGTTAGTCCTACGTTTGATGAGCAAACAGGGCTATCTAAAGGGGTTTCTTTACACACACTCGTCTCAGCGATTGATGCTTATAAAGAGGCAGAGGTTATTGTTCTTTCATCACCGAGTTACTTTGGGAATGTTGGCGAGATTCAACGTGTTGTTCAGTATGCGAAAATGAACGATAAACGAGTGCTCGTTGATGAAGCCCATGGTGCTCATCTACATAGTGATGAACAGTTTCCGCTCTCTTCATTAGAAGCAGGTGCGGATGTTGTTGTACAATCGGCACATAAAACGTTACCAGCGTTAACGATGGGCGCATATTTACATGTGAAAAATAAAGACGATGAGCAACGAATACGACCGTGGTTACGACGATTCCAATCAAGTAGTCCATCTTACGTAATTATGGCTTCTTTAGATGCTGCAAGAGCCTATGTTGCAGAAGTTCGTTCTAATGAGCCTGCAAAGAGACTGTGGGCGTTTCATGATGAATTAAAGGCAAGACTGCCTAAAGATACATACGTACCAAACGAGGACCCTTTAAAGCTCGTATTAAGAGCACCTGAACCATATACAGGTCTGCAGTGGGAGAAGGTGCTCCAAAAACAACAAATCTATGTTGAATTAAGTAACCATGATTATGTTTTACTATTTCTTCCATTATTATTGGAAGACGAAGAAGCGATCGATCTAAAAACGCGTATCGTTGATGCGTATGCAGGTCAACGAGTGATGATAAAGAAACGGCAATTGCCTCATTATCCAGCGTATACTCGTGCAACAATTGAAAAAGCGTTCTTAGTTGATTATGAAGTTGAATTATGTTCAATGGAAACTTCAGCAGGAAAGGTAATCGCAGAGAATATTGTTCCTTATCCTCCGGGGATCCCTTTGTTTATTGCAGGAGAAACCATTGATGTGAGGCGACTACACTACTTGTCAGAGTGGATGGCTCAAGGTGGAAAGTTACAAAATGAAGAACATGTTAGAAACGGACAAGTTCTTGTTCGTAAATCGAGGTGAACGATGAATCATTCAGGTTTATTTATTACATTTGAGGGTGGCGAAGGAGCAGGGAAGTCTACAGTCCTTAAGGCGGTTGCAGAACAATTGCAGCAAAAGGGACATCGTGTAGATACAACGCGAGAGCCTGGGGGCGTCGCACTTGCAGAGAAAATTCGTCACTATTTGTTAGACGATCAAACGATTGAAGTTGAAGCACGAACGGAAGCGTTGTTGTTTGCAGCCGCAAGACGGCAACACCTCGTTGAACGTATCCTACCCGGCTTGGAGGAAGGAAAGATCGTTCTATGTGATCGCTTTGTTGATAGCAGTATTGCTTATCAAGGCGCAGCACGAGGTATTGGTGTCGAAGAAATTCAGCGAGTTAACGATTTTGCCATTGAAGGAAGAATGCCTGATATCACCTTGTTGTTTGATTTGCCAGTAGAAGTTGGTCAGGCGCGAATTCACGGTAACGCAAGGGAAACAAATCGCTTAGATAAAGAAAAGGTTGATTTTCATTTAACCGTTAGAAAAGCTTACCTTGAACTTGCGTCACAAAACGAGGAACGGTATCGTATTATAAATGCAGAGGCACCCATTCATTCAGTCATTCAAGAAGTGACTCAGGTCATTGAGGACTTTATCGTCAACAAAAACAGAGACTAGTTTTTGTTGACATCATCCAGTATGATTAAGACAGTAAACTACGTAATGATCTATTGCAAAGGGGGAAACGGCTGTGAAATTAATTGTATCCGTTGTTCAAGATAAAGACAGCAACCGACTATCAACAGCGCTTGTAGAAAACGATTATCGAGCTACGAAACTTGCGTCAACAGGTGGATTTCTTCGGGCAGGGAATACGACATTCCTTATTGGAGTTGAAGATGATCAAGTGAGTGACGTATTAGATATTATTAAAGAGAATTGCGAAAGTCGAGAACAGCTCGTTGCACCAGTTTCTCCAATGGGTGGCAATGCTGATTCTTATGTTCCTTATCCGGTAGAAGTACAAGTTGGTGGAGCGACTGTATTCGTATTGGACGTCGATCAATTTGAACAGTTTTAATGATTAAGAGGAGGGCGCTCATCAATGAAATGGGAACAACTGCAAACGAGGCAACCTGTCGTTGCTAAGTTGCTCCGACATGCTGTCGTAAGAGAGCGGCTTCCTCACGCATATATATTTGAAGGCGAAGATCGTTCTGAACAAGTATCAGCGGCTTCGCTGCTTTGTCGTGCCTTTTTATGTCAAAAAGACAAGGTAGACAAGCCGTGTGGAGAGTGTAGTGATTGCAGGCGTGTAGAATCTGGAAATCACCCCGATGTCACGTCAATTAAGCCTGACGGACAATCGATTAAGAAGCATCAAGTTGAACGGCTTCAAAAAGAGTTTACGTACAAAGGAATGGAGTCGGTTCGAAAAGTCTACATCATTGAGGAAGCCGATCTAATGACCGCAAGTGCGGCGAATAGCTTGCTCACGTTTCTTGAAGAACCAGAAGGAGAAACGTTAGCGATTTTAATTACTTCAAATTTACATTTTCTATTACCTACGATCGTATCGAGGTCACAAGTATTAACATTTGCCCCATTGTCTGAAGTTGAACGGCAAAAAGTTTTTCAAAACGAAGGGGAAACAGAAGTACTTGCTGCAATCAAAGCTAGAATTCGTGAAATACCAGCAGATATTCCTGATGAAGAGCGGTCAACGTGGATTGTACACGGGCGCCAGGTAGTGATACAATTGGCGGAAGAGGTATTATTAAGACCTCGTCAAGCAAGGCTTTTTTTACAAGAGAAATGGCACGTCCATTTTAAAGATAGGAACCATATTGAGACGGGGCTAGACCTTATCCTATTCTGGTACCGAGATGTACTTTATACAAAGTGGAGCAGAGAAGATCTTGCGTATCCAGATCAGTTGGAACGACTACGCATCGAGGGTCTGCATCGTTCAGAATTAATGCTTGCGGCAAATATGAAAGCTGTTATGGAGGCGAAACGATATTTGTCCGCGAATGTTAACCCACAACTGATCATGGAGCGACTTTTGTTCCGAATTCAGGAGGGATTATAATTGCACCAAGTGATTGGGGTTCGTTTCAAGAAAGCAGGAAAGATCTATTATTTTTCCCCAGCAGGTCACAACATACATGTTGGCGAATCAGTCATTGTTGAAACCGCGCGAGGTGTTGAATATGGAATTGTAGTCCTAGGTGTCAAGAGTGTGGAAGAAGAAGATGTTGTTCTTCCATTAAAGAAAGTTCTTAGGATTGCGACAGACGAAGATACAACTAGAGTGCTTGAAAACGAAACGATGGCACAGAAGGCACAAGATGTATGTTCAGAGAAGATTAGAGAACATAAATTGGACATGAAGCTTGTTAGTGTTGAATATACATTCGATCGTAACAAAGTGTTGTTTTACTTCACTGCTGATGGAAGAATTGACTTCCGGGAATTGGTCAAGGATCTAGCAGCGGTATTTCGAACGCGCATAGAACTGAGGCAAATCGGTGTTCGTGACGAGGCTAAAATGCTCGGTGGTGTAGGACCGTGTGGGTTAATTCTCTGTTGCTCAACGTTTCTTGGCGATTTCGAACCAGTGAGTATTAAGATGGCTAAAGATCAGAATTTATCGCTAAATCCAGCGAAAATATCAGGTCTTTGTGGTCGTTTAATGTGTTGTCTGAAATACGAAAATGATGAGTATGAACAAGCCAAGAAGGAACTTCCCGATGTCGGTGAGAAGATTGTTACATCTGAAGGGAAAGGTCGTGTCGTTGGTTTGAATATGCTTGAAAGACTTGTTCAAGTCGAGTTGTTTGATGAAGAGCGAACGGTTGAGTACTCATTAGAAGAATTGATTGAGCAAGGTTCATTAATCGGCTAAAGCTGCCACAAGAGGGTGGGAGACGAACGTGGCGAAGAAAGAAATGTTTTCACAAGTGATTCATATGGAAAAGAAGCTCCTTGCTTTTCACGAAGAACTCCGTGAATTAAAAGAGCAGCTTGCTTCGCTAATTGAAGAGAATCAAGCATTAGTAACAGAGAACCGTCTGTTGCGAGAACGAATGGAAGCAGAAGAACTCCATGAACAAAAGGACGAGCATTCTGACCATTCTAATCAAGACAAAAAAGATACGGTCCCACCTGGTGAAGGCTATGATAACTTAGCAAGACTGTATCACGAAGGCTTTCACATTTGTAACTTGCACTACGGTAGCTTGCGTACTGATGGGGATTGCCTGTTTTGTCTTTCTTTTTTCCAGGCAAAATAATCGTTGTTTGCTTTGAAGCCCGTCACCAAGGTGTCGGGTTTTTTCTTTGGTGAACGCAGTTTGAAGGTGAAGGCTTTTGATATTGCATGAAAAAGAACGGATCGATTATATTTTTAGAAATCGACTAAAGATCGTCCAGAGTCGAGAACGTTTGGCTTTTTCAATAGATTCCATTCTTTTGGGTCAGTTTGTTTCGGTTAAGAAAACGAGAGGGACAATGGTCGATTTGTGTTCAGGAAATGGTGTTATTCCTCTCGTCATGTCCGAGAGAAGTACGGTGGCGATTACAGGTGTTGAGATTCAATCTGATGTTGTTGAAATGGCTAAGAAAAGCGTTACGATGAACAATCGTAAAGAACAAATTCACATGCATTGTGGGGACTTAAAAGAAGCGCCAGAAGCATTTGGTCGTGAAAGCTTTGATGTGGTTACGTGCAACCCTCCTTATTATCAATCGTCACTTACAAATAAAAACGAGCGGTTAACATTAGCGAGGCATGAAACCGAGCTTACGATTCATGAAATTGCTCAAGTCGCCTCAAAGCTATTAAAAGATAAAGGCAAAGCGGCATTTGTTTTTCGCCCAGAGCGGATTCATGATTTATTTGAAGCATGCACGCTCGCAAATTTAGAGCCGAAACGAATTCAGTTTGTTCATCCTAAAGCCGACGCACAGGCGAATATCATACTGCTTGAAGCGAGTAAGGGCGGCAGGCGGGGATTAACTGTACTAGAACCACTGATCGTATATGGTGAAGATGGAAAGCATACACGTGCCTTTCAAAAGGCTTACAACGGGAATCAGGTCACGTGTGAGCGTAAGGTCAATCAAAAAGAGCACACCGATCATTACGTGTATATGATTCATTGCACTGATAATTCGCTGTACACGGGGTATGCGCTAAATGTATGGGAGAGACTCCGGTTACATGAAAGTGGAAAAGGTGCAAAGTATACAAGGGGACGAGGTCCGTTTACACTTGTCCATATGGAAGGCTTTGAAACAAAGCGTGAAGCGTTACAAGAGGAATGGCGATTAAAGCAGCTTTCTCGGGCAGAAAAGCTCCAATACATTGAAGAGAGGAGGCGAGGCGTTTATGCAAGCGGGCACATTATACCTGGTTCCTACACCGATTGGCAATCTTGAAGATATGACGTACCGAGCAGTAAGAACACTACAAGAAGTGGATCTTATTTGTGCAGAAGATACCCGTCAGACCGTGAAGCTTCTCAATCATTTTACGATTACGACAAAAATGATTAGTTTGCATGAGCATAATGAGCGAACTCGTTCAGAGCAGCTGTTGGCTGACTTACACAATGGAAAGAGCTTGGCGCTCGTAAGTGATGCAGGAACCCCACTCGTGTCTGACCCAGGAGAGTGGTTCGTTCAAAAGTGTATAGAAGAAGGCATTACCGTGACCCCATTACCAGGTGCAAATGCTGCGGTAACCACGTGGATTGCGTCAGGGTTTGAAGGGGGAAGGTTTTACTTTCACGGGTTCTTACCTCGAAAGAAAAAGGAAATCGAAGAAGTACAACAGTTGCTAGAGGCTATTACTGTTCCAATGATCTTTTATGAATCACCTCACCGTATGAAACAGACGCTTGAGCGACTGCAAGGATTGTGGGGAGATCGACGAATGGTCATTGGACGTGAAGTGACGAAACGGTATGAATCGTTTTACCGTGGAACGATCACTGAATTAGTAGATCTTGATCACGAATGGCGTGGAGAGCTTTGTTTTATCGTTGAAGGTGGTATGGGTAAAGACCAAACAGAGGCTTGGTGGCAGTCGTACACTGTACAAGAGCATATTCAGTATTATGAAGAGCAAGGAGACGATCACAAGAAAGCACTCAAGCAATGTGCAAAAGATCGTGGCCTTAGTCGTAATGAGGTTTATAAGGCGTTTCATGAACTGCAACAATAAGAAAAGGGCTACCTGTCAAATCGGCAAGGTAGCCCTAGTTATTGAAATAAGTATATGGAAGGTATTAAACCGTTGTTGCCTTTTGGTTCGATTGTGATAAATAACCTTGAAGAGACTCGACGACTTCTTTTGCACCTTCAGGGCTAAGAATAATTTTGCCATCTGCAATGGAGATGTTATCGTCAGACACCTCTCCAGTTACTTGGCACGTCATGTTCGGTTTATATTTCTTTAAGATGATGCGGTCATGGTCTACATAGATCTCTAGTGCATCTTTCTCTGCAATATCTAAAGTCCTTCTTAATTCTATGGGGATAACAACCCGACCGAGCTCGTCAACCTTTCTTACGATTCCAGTTGATTTCATTACTTAGAATCTCCTCCTTGAGTGTACTGTATATTCGTGTCATTTTTTGACACTTTTTATCTCTATGTGTGCAATCATACCAGTATAGTAAAATCAAGTCAATATAATAATCTTAAAATTCAAATGAAGGAAATGGGCGTCATATCAGGTTTTTTTCACATTTTTGCTATTGATGAGGGTAGTAAACACGGTGTTTATCATTGACTTTCCATTGCCTATAAATTATAATTATTAATTAAGTTTGTCTGTATAAACATGTAAACTGATGAATGGATAAGTAAACGATGACGTATGTTCAGAGAGCCGGGTTGCTGGGAGCCGGTCGTAAACGAGTCGTTGAATATGGTCCTGGAGGTTTAGTTTTCGAGTGCAATGTTTTTGCATAAGGGAATTACGTGTGTCAGCGTTAATGACAAGTTGCTAACGATTAATGTTAGCGCTGTTGAGCTTCTTAGAAGTAGGTGTAGGAACGAGTATGTTCTGGCGATGCTACGAATAAGAAGGAAGCAGGGTGGTACCACGTGAGTAATCCTCTCGTCCCTTCGATTAAGGGCGAGGGGTTTTTTTATTAGAGATTGGAAGGAGCAGATTGTTTTGAAACCTACGTTCTATGTAACAACACCCATTTACTATCCAAGTGGAAAGCTCCATATTGGACATGCTTACACGACGGTTGCAGCGGATACGCTCGCTCGTTACAAACGCCTGAAAGGTTATGACGTCATGTTCTTAACAGGAACCGATGAGCATGGCCAAAAGATCGAGCGTAAAGCAGAAGAAAACGGTGTAACACCGATTCAATTTGTTGATGATATTGTCGCTGGAATTAAGAAGCTTTGGGATGACTTGGACATTTCGTATGACGATTTTATTCGTACGACAGAAGAGCGCCATAAGCGTTCTGTACAAGAAGTTGTAGAGCAACTTAAAGACCAAGGAGATATTTATTTAAGTGAATACGAAGGTTGGTATTCTGTTCCGGATGAAACGTATTACACGGAATTGCAGCTCGTGGATCCCATTAAAGAGAACGGCAAGATTGTCGGAGGGAAAAGCCCTGACAGTGGTCACCCAGTTGAGCTTGTTAAAGAGAAATCATATTTCTTCAAAATGAGCCGTTACGCAGACCGCTTGCTTACTTTTTATGAGGAAAACCCAGACTTTATCCAACCAGAAGCTCGTAAAAACGAGATGATTAATAACTTTATTAAGCCAGGGCTTGAAGACTTAGCGATTTCACGTACAGCTTTCTCTTGGGGAGTTCCGATTAAAAGTGACCCAGAACATGTCGTGTACGTATGGATTGATGCGCTCATGAACTACATTACAGCGCTCGGTTACGGTACTCAAGAAAATGAAAAGTACAACAAGTATTGGCCTGCAGACGTTCATATCGTTGGGAAAGAGATTGTTCGCTTCCATACGATTTATTGGCCGATTATGTTGATGGCTTTGGACTTGCCGTTACCAAAGAAAGTATTTAGCCATGGACATTTATTAATGAAAAACGAGAAGATGTCGAAGTCTAAAGGCAATGTCATCTACCCAGAAGCACTTATAGAGCGTTACGGTCTTGATGCTGTTCGTTATTACTTGCTTCGTGAAGTACCGTTTGGCGCGGATGGAGTATTTACACCAGAAGCATTCGTTGAACGAATTAACTATGACCTCGCGAATGACTTAGGGAACTTATTAAATCGTACAGTGGCTATGATTAATAAATACTTTGACGGTGAAATTCCAGCGTACATTAAAGACGGGACGAGCTTCGATTCAAGTCTCTTAGACGTGGCAGAAGCGACTGTTGAAAAAGTTGGTTCTCATATTGAGTCAATGGAATTCTCGGTTTCGCTTACGGCAATTTGGCAATTTGTAAGCCGTACGAACAAGTATATCGATGAGACGCAACCGTGGATGCTTGCAAAAGAAGGCCAAACAGAAGAATTACAAGCTGCGATGTACCATCTTGCTGAATCACTTCGTTACATTTCGGTGATGTTGCAACCGTTCTTTACAAAAACACCAGCAGCGATCGCTGAACAGATTGGATTCTTAAACGACGAAGAGCTAAAAACGTGGGAGTCCATTCAACACTTTGGGCAGCTTAAAGGCGGATCAAAGGTCGTTAAAAAAGGAACACCAATTTTCCCTCGTTTAGAAATTGAAAAAGAAGTAGAGTCAATCAGCGCGCTTATGGCTCCACCAAAAGCAGATGATGACGAGCAGGAAGAAGATGCAAATTTGATTACGATTGATGACTTCAAAGCAGTCGAACTTCGCGTTGCAGAAGTCGTTCAAGCGGAGCCAGTGAAGAAGGCAGATCGTCTTTTGAAGTTGCAACTCGATCTCGGTGATGAGAAACGTCAAGTTGTATCTGGCATTGCAAAAGATTATTCAATTGAAGAAATTACAGGGAAGAAGATTATTTGTGTAACGAATTTAACGCCAGTAAAACTGCGAGGCGAGCAATCAGAAGGAATGATTCTTGCCGGTAAAGCAGAAGGTACGTTAAAAGTCGTAACCGTAGACGGCGATCTTCCGAACGGTACGCTCATTTCTTAAACAAAAACGGTCAAGTTCCATACTAACGTATGGGACTTGACTCATTTTACGATAAAGAAGGAGTACAAAATGGTTGAGCTATTTGATACACATGTACACTTGAATGTTGAACAGTTTGATGAGGATCTTGAAGAAGTCATTGAACGTGCCCAAGAAGCAGGAGTTAAGTGGATGAATGTTGTTGGGTTTGATCGGGAGACGATTACAAAGGCAATGGATTTGATTGAACGTTATGATTTCATGTATGCAACGATTGGCTGGCATCCAGTGGATAGTGTTGATATGAAACGAGAAGACTTGGAATGGATTGAGTCACTTGCTTCTCACGAAAAAGTCGTCGCAATTGGTGAAACAGGTCTTGATTACCATTGGGATAAATCCCCAGCTGACGTTCAAAAACGTGTGTTTAAAGACCAAATTGATCTTCATAAACGAGTGAACTTGCCGCTTGTAATTCATGGTCGTGATGCTCAAGAAGACATTGCTACTATGTTAGAAGAGGAAGGCGTTGGAGAAGCAGGGGGGATTATGCACTGCTTTAGTGGTGACGTTGCGACTGCAGAACGATGTTTAGCTCAAGGGATGCACATTTCATTTGGTGGGCCGGTCACGTTTAAAAATGCGACGTTGCCAAAGGAAGTTGCAAAGATTGTTCCTCTGGATCGATTGCTGATTGAAACGGACTGTCCCTTCCTTTCTCCACACCCGTACCGCGGAAAGAGAAATGAACCAGCACGTGTGCGAATCATTGCGGAACAATTAGCCGAATTGAAAGGGCTGACTCTTGAAGAGTTGAGTGACATAACGACAGAGAATGCGAAGCGATTATTCAGGATTTCATCATGAAGATTAAAGAATGTATTGTCGTTGAAGGCCGAGATGATACGGTCGCTATAAAGCGTGCGGTTGATGCGGAAACGATAGAAACCATCGGTTCGTCAGTTCCTAAGCATGTGATTGAACAAATTAAATTGGCAGATGAGCGTCGAGGAATCATTGTTTTGACAGACCCAGATTATCCAGGAGAGCGTATTCGTAGAATCGTTACTGAGGCAGTGCCTTCTTCTAAACACGCGTTTATACCCAAGCATTTAGCGATCTCTGCTAATAAGAAGAGCGTAGGTGTTGAACATGCTTCTCCAGAGGTCATTCGTGAAGCCTTACAAAATGTGAGAGATGGCAGTGTCCTAGACGAGTATGATCCGGTTTTGCTTGAAGACATCCATGCAGCAGGCTTGATGGCAGGATCAGAAGCGCGTTATAGGCGTGAGCTGATTGGAAATGAGCTGCGTATTGGTTATGCGAATGGTAAGCAGTTTTTAAAACGGATGCACAAGTTCAGAATCTCCAAGCGTGAATTTTATGATGCTGCGAAGAAAGTTGGTTTTAAGTTATGAAAGACATTGCAACGCCCTCAAGAACGAGAGAGATTGTTGAACAGTTTGATTTAAAAGCAAAAAAAAGCCTCGGTCAGAACTTCATGACTGACGTTAATATTTTGCATAAGTTCGTTGATGCGACTGGAATGACTTCTGAAGATGGTGTCATTGAAGTCGGTCCTGGTATTGGTGCTTTAACTGAACAATTAGCAAAGCGTGCAAAGAAAGTCATCGCATATGAAATTGATCAACGCTTATTACCTGTGTTAGATGAAACGCTAAAGCAATATGACAATGTTGAAATTCGTCACGAAGATTTTTTGAAAGCCAATTTAGATCACGTATTTAGTGAAGATTTTCAATCAGTAGAACACGTCTATGCAGCGGGTAACTTGCCTTACTATGTGACGACACCAATTCTCATGCGCTTTCTAGAAGAACGGTTGCCAATTAAGACGTTAACCGTGTTAATTCAAAAAGAAGTTGGTGATCGTCTAGCAGCAAAACCATCGACCAAAGCGTATGGTTCATTATCGATTGCAACACAGTATTATGCAGAAACTGAAGTGATTAGCCACGTACCTGCCAATGTTTTCGTACCCAAACCAAATGTTGAATCATCCATTATTCGGTTCACAATTCGAAGTGAAAAAGCTGTACAGGTGAAAAATGAAGATGCCTTCTTTAAATTAATTCGTGCTTCCTTTGCACAACGAAGAAAAACACTTCGGAATAATTTGCAGTCGTGGTCAGGAAATAAAGAAGCGGTCGCTCAAGCATTTGATTTGTCGGGCATTGACGGCGGAAGAAGAGCTGAGTCGTTAACGATTGAGGAGTTTGCAGCTCTTGCAGATGCTTGGGAAATCGCACGAACCTCCTCACCTCTCTAAGGATCGTTGCATAAGGTAACGATATAAGAGGAGGAATCACGATGTCCCTACAGGTCGGCGATTTAGTTACACGGATTTCCTATGGGGAGGACGTATTGTTTCGCGTTACATCGGTTGATGATGAAGCGAACATTGAACTGAAGGGTGAGGAGCTACGCCTCGTTGCAGATGCCCCGCTCTCGGATTTGAAAAAAGTAGATGAAGATGAACGGACGGAGTTTGAAGAAGAGCAAAAGAAAAAAGAAGAGCAATGTTACCGCTTATTTCGGCAAGATTATCGGCTGATGCGAGAAAAAAATGAATATGAATTGTCTTCAGCGTATACGACCCCGAATCCCCAATATTTTGAGATGAGGGGTCGTGTTTTGCATATGGATGGAGACGCCTCTTATTTGCAAAAATGCACAGCCATGTATGACCGGCTAGGAATTCCTGTGTACGGCGCCCACATGCGTGAGACAGATATGCCTCATCAAGTTGCTTCTCTTCTGGAGATGGTTCAACCGGATATCTTAGTCATTACAGGGCACGATGCATTTACGCGTTCAAAAGGGACGGATAAAGACTTAAAAGCATACCGACATTCCAAAGCGTTTGCCCAAACGGTTCGAGAAGCACGGAAGGCAATTCCGAACTTAGACGATCTCATTATCTTTGCTGGTGCTTGTCAATCCTATTTCGAAGGGCTGATTCGTGCTGGAGCAAACTTCGCAAGCTCTCCATCGAGAGTGAACATTCATGCCCTAGACCCTGTATATATTGCATCGCGTGTCAGTATGACCCCTTTTTTGGATCGAGTACAATTAAGTGAAGTGTTACGGAATACGATTACTGGTGAGGATGGTCTTGGTGGGATCGACACAAAAGGTGTCTTACGTCGAGGGATCCCGTTAAAAAACCAAGATGATTTGTAACGAGAAAACCTGTCGTGAACGTTCATTCGACAGGTTTTCATGTATTCGATTTTCAATTCATCGTAAAAAATACGTTAAACCACACATGTATAGTCTTACCAAAATGAGGCATCCTAAGGAGAAATCTTCAGATTCGACATTATTAATGGTTGACAGTCTGCACTTCTGACTGTTAAAATTTAATATTTTGTATTTCATTGACCAATTGTTGGATTTGTGATAAAATTAACTTAGTGAGGTGGGGTGACAAGATGGGTAAAACGTTAGTAGAAATTAAGCAGTCGCTTGAAGAGAACGTAGGTAAGCGGATTACACTGAAAGCTAATGGAGGACGCCGCAAGATTGTGGAGCGTTCAGGAATGTTAGAAGGCACGTACCCCTCAGTATTTATTGTGAAGTTAGACCGAGACAAACACAAAGTAGAACGTGTGTCTTACAGTTACACGGACGTATTAACGGAAACCGTACAACTTACGGTTTGCGAAGATCAAGAATTAGCTTAAATATAACAGAGAATGATAGATTGACCTTACTTATGCTGCCTAGTTCTGTTAAGAACTGGCAGCTATATTTTTTTGTCTGTAGAGCATCATAATGGGTGTACGGTAAAGCTTATATAGGGAGCTGGTTCCGTTGAGCCGTCATCGAAGTATTATGTCAGATGCACTCAAAGAAGAAATTGCAAAAGAACTAGGCTTTTATGATACGGTCCAACGTGAAGGTTGGGGCGGCATTAAGTCAAGAGATGCCGGGAACATGGTCAAACGCGCCGTGCAAATGGCAGAAGAGCAATTATCCAGCAAATACCAGAAGTAACAGCCGTACAAAGAAAGGGCACCGCAGTTCATCTGCTGGTGTCTCTTTTTGTATTAGAACACTCGTTAGAAGCGATGGGTTCGCATCCTGTACATAGGTAAGTATTTCGACTAAAATAAAGGAATACAATTCGTGTAGATTGCGAGAAAGAGGAGAAAGCTGTTGAAATGTTCGCTGAAAGCACCAGCAAAGATTAATCTTTCGTTAGACGTGCTGGCAAAACGCGAGGATGGATTTCATGAAGTTGAAATGATTATGACAGAAGTTGATCTAGCTGATCGAATTGATTTAACGATTCGAAGCGATCAACAAATTGTTATACAAACATTAGCAGGGTACATTCCTGCTGATAGCCGTAACCTCGCTTACCAAGCGGCACGTTTAATTAAAGATCGATTTAAAATTGCTGCCGGTGTAACGATTTATATTCAAAAAAACATCCCCGTAGCTGCAGGTCTTGCTGGAGGTAGTAGTGATGCAGCAGCGGTGTTACGTGGATTAAACCAAATGTGGGATTTAGGACTGTCCAAAGCACAATTGGCTGCTCTTGGTTCAGAAATCGGCTCAGATGTTGCGTTTTGCGTGTATGGTGGAACAGCAAAGGCAACGGGAAGAGGAGAGAAGATTGAACGGTTACCTGCACCTCCACCGTGCTGGGTCGTTTTAGCAAAACCTCCGATTGGCGTGTCAACGGGAGAAGTGTACGGAAGGGTTCAGATGTCATCAAACGCTGCAACCCCTAAAAGTGAAACGATTAAACAAGCGATCCTAGCTGGGGATTACAACCAAATCTGTAATCATCTTCACAACGACTTGGAGCCTGTGACGATGTCTTTGCATCAGGAAGTGCTACAAATTAAAGAACGTATGCTTGAATCAGGTGCAGACGCCTCTTTAATGAGTGGGAGTGGACCGACCGTATTTGGCCTTATTCGTAACGAAGGAAAAGTCCATAGAGTCTACAATGCATTGCGAGGATTTTGTGATCAAGTGTATGCAGTCCGAACGATTTCCTAAGTTACTTGTGAAAATACGTATAAAAATGGTATCATACTCTTGAAATATTCGTGTTTTCGGAGGTCGTCATGAAAAAGCTAAAAAGAAGTGGACGTCTTGTTGATATGACGTACTTTTTATTACAAAATCCGAATCAATTGATCTCATTAACGTACTTTGCAGAGCGTTATCAATCGGCAAAGTCATCGATTAGTGAAGATTTAACGATCGTTAAGTCCATTTTTGAAAGTGAGAAGATGGGTTATTTGACAACCGTACCTGGAGCAAGTGGTGGTGTTCGTTATGAACCGGCGGTTCCACTAGAAGAAGGGGAAAGGCTTGTTCAATCTCTTTGCGAACGTCTAGAGGACGTTAGTCGGTTGCTCCCAGGCGGGTACCTTTACCTTATGGATATTCTTGGACAACCCCGATTTATGAATGATATTGGACGATTGTTCGCTGGTATTTATCGTTCAAGGGAAATTGACGGGGTTATGACCGTTGCGACGAAAGGGATTCCCCTGGCTTATGCTATTGGTAATCACCTAGATGTTCCGGTTAGCATCGTTCGAAAAGACCATCGGGTAACGGAAGGTTCTGTCGTGAGTATCAATTATGCATCAGGCTCGTCAAATCGGATTCAAACGATGTCGATTGGACGTCGAAGTATATCCGAAGGAGCGAACATGCTTATCGTTGATGACTTTATGAAGGGCGGAGGCACCGCTCAAGGGATGGCAGAGTTATTAAAAGAGGTTAAAGCGAACCTTGTTGGTATTGCTGTGCTCGTCGAAGCTGCAACAGATGAGAGAGTTATAGATGATTACATTTCACTCGTCCGACTTGAAGAAGTGAATGAGAAAACGAAAGAAATTAAAGCTGTTCCAGGGAATTACTCAAAACATCTCAAATTCTAGATTGATCTTGGAGGGAAAAGCAATGAAAAAGGTATTTACTAAAGAAGCACCTGAAGCCATTGGCCCATATTCTCAAGGAATCATCGTGAATAACATGTTTTATAGTTCAGGGCAGATTCCCTTAACGAAGGACATGACGATTGTTGATGGGGGTATTCAAGAGCAAACACACCAAGTGATGGCAAACGTTAAGGCCGTGTTACAAGAAGCGGGTGCAACGCTTGAATCTGTTGTGAAGACGACAGTGTTTATTAAAGATATGAATCAATTCCCTGAGATTAATGACGTTTACGGACAGTATTTTGATACGCACCAACCTGCACGTTCGTGTGTAGAGGTGGCACGTCTTCCAAAAGACGTACTCATTGAAATCGAAGTTATAGCGCTTGTACAAGATTAAAACGAACCTTTCGGTTCGTTTTTTTTTGTTCGTCGTACTAGTGACTATAAGAGGGTTACAAAAGAATCGGTAACTTTCCACTTGTATTACTGATTGTCACTGACAATCAGCGAAAAGTGAGGTTCATGATTTGATTGAGAACACCAAACGAACAAATATTAAATATTTTTAGAAATTAAGCAGGAATATGCAAGCTAAATGTGGAAAAATATTCCCCAGAGCCAAAATAAAACGCTCACAACATGAAGATGTGAAGAGTTAGTGAAGGTGGTGAAAGGATGGAAGTAACAGACGTAAGACTTCGTAGGGTCAATACAGCTGGTCGGATGCGTGCCATTGCATCGATTACGTTTGATCAGGAATTTGTAGTACATGATATTCGTGTTATCGACGGCAACAACGGGTTGTTCGTGGCAATGCCAAGCAAGCGTACCCCTGATGGAGAATTTAGAGACATCGCCCACCCAATTTCTTCCCGTACACGCGAAAAGATCCAAACAGCAGTGTTGGATGAATACGAGCGTCAAGGACAATATGAAAATGTTGAGTATGAAGAAGCGGGTGCTTCTTAATCATGAAGGCTCTGCACAACGATGTGCAGGGTCTTTTTTCGTGATTGAAAAACCCTTCGAGATAAGATATATTCATACAAGATCATAAGTCATAAATAAAGTGCAGACGTATGCACTTTTTGGATAAATTCAATCGGAGGTCTTTGAATGAGTAACCGATACGCAATTATTCTTGCAGCTGGGCAAGGTACACGTATGAAGTCGAAACTGCCTAAAGTTTTACATCAAGTTTGTGGGAAACCAATGATTTCGCATGTTCTAGAACAAGTACAAGCGGCTGGTTTTGAAGAGTCTACTGTCGTCATCGGTCATCAAGGTGAAGAAGTAAAAGAAACGCTAGGAGATCGTTGTCAGTTTGTTTGGCAGCATGAACAGCTCGGAACCGGTCATGCTGTGAAACAAGCAGCGCCCCATTTAGCTGATCGATCAGGAACGACGCTAGTCATTAGTGCAGATACGCCAATGATTTCTGCCGACACGATGAAAGCGCTTAGTGACTATCATGAAGATCGCGGGGCAAAAGTAACGGTACTTACAGCTCGTGTAGACGACGCGACGGGACTCGGAAGAATTATCCGTGATCCTGAAAGTGGCGATGTCTTACGTATTGTTGAACATAAAGATGCAACACTAAAAGAGCGTGGAATTTCTGAAATCAACACTGCGACATATTGTTTTGATAATGAAGCTTTGTTTGCTGCTTTAGAAAAAGTTACGAACGAAAATGCTCAGAACGAATACTACCTTCCTGACGTATTAGAAATCTTAAAGAACGAAGGTGAACGTGTCGCAGCGTTTGAAACCCATGATGGTGCAGAAGCCATGGGAGTAAACGATCGCTTAGCACTCTCGCAGGCAGAGCAAGTCATGCAAAAGCGGATTAATGAACATTGGATGAAACAAGGTGTCACGTTTATTGCTCCTGAACAGACGTATGTCTCTTCAGACGCAGAGTTACACCCAGATACGATTCTTCACCCTGGTACGGTTATTCGAGGGAAATCGATTATTCACGAAGGCAGTGAAATCGGACCGAACTCAGAGATTGAAGATAGTTCAGTTGGTGCTTATTCGAACATCAAACAATCTGTAGTCACAAAGAGTACAGTTGGTCGTGACGTCAATATTGGTCCTTTTGCACACGTTCGTCCAGAATCAACGATTCACGACGAAGCAAAGCTTGGTAACTTCGTTGAGGTGAAGAAATCAGTTATTGGAAAGGGCTCAAAAGCGAATCATTTAAGTTACCTTGGTGATGCAAACATCGGAGAAGGTGTAAATGTTGGCTGTGGCTCAATTACCGTTAATTATGATGGAAAAGAAAAGCACCTAACGACGATTGAAGATGGAGCGTTTATTGGATGTAATGCGAACCTAATAGCACCTGTAACGATTGGCAAAGGAGCTTTTGTAGCTGCAGGATCAACAATTACAGATGATGTGCCGGGGGATTCTTTAGCGCTTGCAAGAGCGAGACAAACGAATAAAACAGGCTATATGAGCAAAAACGATAAAAAATAACCTTTAGGAGGTTCGTTCAATGAGCTATGTTGACTCAACATTAAAGATTTTCACATTGAACTCAAATCCCGCTCTTGCTGAGGAGATTGCTTCTCACATCGGTGTAGAAATGGGAAAGAGTTCTGTTAAACGGTTTAGCGATGGTGAAGTACAAATCAACATCGAAGAGAGTATTCGTGGTGATGATGTCTACTTAATTCAATCCACATCTGAACCAGCCAATGAACACTTGATGGAACTGTTAATTATGATCGATGCTTGTAAACGTGCCTCTGCAAAAACGATAAATGTTGTTATTCCATATTATGGTTATGCAAGACAAGATCGTAAAGCTCGTTCGAGAGAGCCAATTACCGCCAAGCTCGTGGCAAATCTTTTGGAGACAGCGGGCGTGACTCGCGTATTGACGTTTGATTTGCATGCGTCACAAATCCAAGGTTTCTTCGATATTCCAGTGGATCAACTTCTCGGATCAAGAATTCTATCTTCTTATTTCTTGGAGAAGAACCTAGAAGATCTCGTTATTGTATCCCCAGATCACGGTGGTGTTGTGCGAGCAAGAAGAATGGCTGACTTAATGGATGCACCGATCGCAATCATCGATAAGCGTAGACCACGTCCTAATGAAGCTGAAGTAATGAATATTGTCGGTAACATTGAGAACAGAACGGCCATTATTATTGATGATATTATTGACACGGCAGGAACGCTCCAGCTTGCGGGAGATGCCTTAATGAAGCATGGGGCTAAAGAAGTCTATGCGTGTGCGACTCATCCTGTCCTTTCAGGTCCTGCAATCTCAAGGTTGCGTGACTCACAAATTAAAGAAGTCGTCGTAACGAATACGATTGCTTTACCAGAAGATAAGAAGATTCCAAAGCTCGTTCAATTGTCTATCGGCTCTTTAATGGCTGATGCAATTATTCGTGTCCATGAGCAAACATCCGTAAGTACGTTGTTTTAGGAAAAGGGGCATCATTTGCATGCGGGTTTAAATCATGCTAGCATATAGCCTTAGAGGGTGAGTTTATCGTACGTACAAACGTTAACAGGATGCATGAGCAGTAATGTACGTGAAAATAATCGATGAGGTGACTATAGAAAATGGCTAAATTACAAGCACATTCTAGAAATGACTTACGACGTTCCGTAACACGTAAGCTAAGAGTTGACGGGTTTGTTCCAGCTGTTCTTTACGGAAAGAAAACCGAAAGTACTGCGGTTTCTGTACCAAGCATCGAATTTATGAAGACATTGCGTGAAGCAGGACGTAACGGTATTATTGATCTTTTTGTCGATGGCGATGGTAAGAAGCATCAAGTAATGGTACACGATTTACAAAATGATATTCTTAAAGGGAACACAACACACATCGACTTCTTTGAAGTGGATATGAAATCAGAACTTGATGCAGATGTTGCTGTCAACCTTGTTGGAGATGCACCAGGTGAAGCAGAAGGTGGCGTACTTTCTCATATGCTTTACACGATTTCTGTTCGTGCACTACCAACAGAAATTCCAGAATCAATTGAAGTTGACATCTCTCAATTAGGTGTTGGTGATTCAATTGCTGTCTCAGACCTTAAGTCAGGAAAGAACTTCGAATTCAACAACGATGATGAAGAAACGGTTGTTGCAGTTCTGGCTCCAACTCTTGAGGACGATGGCACAGAAGAAGCTTCGGACGAGCCTGAACTCGTAGGGAACGATGAGGATTCTGAAGAAGGTTCTAACGATAGCGAACAATAATGAAAAGCGAATGAAGGACAAGGCATAGCCCCTCGGTTATGCCTTTTTTCGCAGTTTAAGTAAATGAACTGAAAGGAAGTTACATCCTTGAAGGTAATTATAGGCCTAGGTAATCCTGGGAGAAAATATACGAAAACGAGACATAATGTTGGTTTTATGGCTATAGATGATTTGGCAAAGAGCTGGGGCGAAAAGCTAAAAAAGCATACAAACTTTAGGGCTGAATATACTGAAGTGATTCGTGATGGCGAGAAGTTTATTCTGTTAAAACCGCTTACATTTATGAACCTTTCCGGAGAGTCCGTTCGAGCGGTTGTCAATTATTATAATCTTGATTCAGAAGATCTTCTTGTCGTTTATGATGACCTTGATTTACCGACAGGTACAGTGAAATACCGTAAATCGGGCGGCCATGGAGGTCACAATGGCATCCGTTCCATCATTGACCAGTTAGGAACAAAGCAGTTTAACCGAGCAAGAATTGGCATTGATCGTCCGCCAGAAGGCAAAGCTGTTGTTGATTACGTACTCTCGAAATTTGATAAACGGGAAATTGATTTCGTTCAAGATGCCCGTGAAAACGTTGTTCGTGCATGCGAGACGTGGATTAGCGATGATTTTGATCGCGTCATGAACCAACATAATTAAGAGGTATAGCGCTCTCCTTACTCGTTGAAACTAGTAGAAAGAAAGTGAGGAGAGAGCATATGGTCGTTTATTATCATTGCAAACAGTGCAACGCAGAACTTGGGACAGTCTCATCTCGTGAGGCGATGGACTATGATTTAGGTTTTTCGGTACTCAATCAAGAAGAGAAGAAAGAAGTACTTGAAACCGATGGACAAGGGAATTTACATGTACATGCACTATGTGATACGTGCTATGAGATGAGTCAATCTTCACCGCACGTTCATGAGCAAGATCATTGGTACCATTAAGATGAACAAGGACATGAACGAGCGACATATAAATGGAGAATAGTTTGAATCATTAGGGGAGGATCGGCTTCATGAAAGCGATCGAGCAGAAGCTCTTAAATAATCAACAAATCCAAAGCGTTGAAGATGGTTTGGAGAAAGGATTAAAAGAGCAACTTTTAACGGGGTTGAGCGGGTCGGCTAAGACATTATTATTGTCTGGTCTTTATGAGTTGGGGCATAAGCCGCAAGTTCTCGTTACGTACAATTTATTGCAAGCTCAAAAATGGCAGGAAGATTTAAGTGATCTTATTGGCGAAGATCACGTATACCTTTATCCGGTGAACGAATTAATTTCTTCAGAAATCGCTGTAGCGAGTCCAGAAATGAGGTCTCAGCGCATTGAGGTTATGAATGCGCTTTTTGCTGATTTCAAAGGAATTATTATTATTCCAATTGCAGGATTACGTCGCCTATTGCCACCTAAAGAACGATGGGAAAGTAGTCAATATGAGTTGCGTGTTGGTCAAAATCTAGATGTAGAGGCGTTTTTAGCTCATCTACAAGCAATGGGCTACGTTCGTGCAGACCTTGCGTCTACGCCGGGTGAGTTTAGTGTGCGTGGTGGAATTATAGATATTTATCCTTTAACTGAAGAACATCCGTTACGTATTGACCTTTTTGATACTGAAATTGATTCGATGCGTTATTTCAATGCAGAAGACCAACGTTCTCTTGAGTCGATTGAGCACATTACAATTGGACCCGCTGAGGAGACCATCTTAACTGAGGTAGAATGGCAACGGGCGGCTGAGAACCTCACAGATCAAATGCAAAGTAGCCTTAAAAAAGTAAATGATGAAGAAACGCGAGATAAGCTTGAGCAGTCGTTATCGTTTGAACTTGATCAAATCAACGAACGTATTCGTTTCCAAGGGTTATACAAGTACATTTCGTATATGTATGAATCACCAGCAACACTACTGGATTATTTACCTGAAGAGACGAAAATCTTCGTGGACGAAATTAGTCGTGTTCAAGAAACAGCCGTTCGTTTGGATCGAGAAGAGTCGGATTGGCATATGACGATGCTTGAACAAGGGGAAGCTCCCCATGATTTACGTCTATCGAAGCATTATGAAGATATTATCAAGTCGATCAATCAATCGGTGATTTATTTCTCCATCTTTTTACGTGGTGTACCTGGTGTTCAACCTGCAAACGTTGAAAGCATTAATTGTAAAGCGATGCAGCAATTCCACGGTCAAATGCCAGTGTTGCAAAATGAAGTGGAACGCTGGACGAAAGCGAACTTTACCATTGTATTTATTGCTTCAGATGAAGATCGTGTGAAGCGTCTAAAAGGAATCCTCCAGGATTATGATATCGAAGCTACTCCAATTTCTCGGGATGAACAACTTGACCAAGGCAAGGCATACATTGTACAAGGAGACTTGCACAATGGCTTTGAGTTGCCATTTGAGCACCTTGCCGTTATTACAGAGCGTGAAACGTTCACGAAAAAAGTAACCAAAGCTAGACGTCGACAAAAGTTATCGAACGCTGAGCGGATTAAAAGTTATTCGGAACTTAATGTTGGTGATTTGGTCGTTCACATTAGTCACGGTATTGGTAAATACCTCGGTGTAGAAACGCTGTCTGTGAACAACATGAACCAAGACTACGTTCATATTTCTTATGCGGGAAATGACAAGTTGTACGTTCCTGTAGAGCAAATTGACCAAATCCAAAAGTATGTCGGTTCTGAAGATAAGGATCCGAAGATTTACAAGTTGGGCGGTCAAGATTGGAAGAAAGTCAAACGAAAAGTACAGTCATCTGTTGAAGACATTGCTGACGATTTGATCAAGCTTTATGCAGAACGTGAAAGTTCTAAAGGACATGCGTTCTCAGAAGATAGCGCGGAGCAAAGAGAGTTTGAAAACTCGTTCCCTTACCAAGAAACTGAAGATCAAGTAAAAGCAATTGAAGAGATTAAAGAAGATATGGAAAAAGAACGTCCGATGGATCGTTTATTGTGTGGAGACGTAGGATATGGAAAGACGGAAGTTGCAATTCGTGCGGCGTTTAAGGCAATCATGTCAGGCAAACAAGTAGCACTACTTGTACCGACAACAATCCTTGCCCAACAACATTTCGATACGTTTTTAGAGCGTTTTGGCGATTATCCAATTAACATTGGTTTGCTCAATCGTTTTAGAACGCGTAAAGAAAT
Source organism: Bacillaceae bacterium JMAK1 (assembly GCA_012970285.1). Lineage (GTDB taxonomy): Bacteria > Bacillota > Bacilli > Bacillales > Marinococcaceae > Geomicrobium_A. The sequence goes on along the minus strand of JIBW01000009.1, from coordinate 27,336 downwards.
CAATGAAAATGTCCGTTCCCTTGAGACAGGTGGCTTGGATATGGTTATTGGAACACATCGTATATTATCCAAAGATGTGAAGTTCAAAGACTTAGGGCTACTGATTGTTGATGAGGAGCAGCGATTTGGTGTGACGCATAAAGAGAAAATTAAACAATTACGCTCAAACATCGACGTGTTGACGTTAACCGCAACACCAATTCCACGTACCCTTCACATGTCGATGCTCGGTGTACGTGATTTATCGCTTATTGAAACACCACCAGAAAACCGTTTCCCTGTACAGACGTATGTACTGGAGTACAATGCGTCTCTAGTCAAAGAAGCGATTGAGCGTGAAATCAGTCGTGGTGGCCAAGTGTACTTCTTGTACAACCGTGTCGATAACATTGAACAGATGGCAGAACAGATCTCTATGCTCGTACCAGATGCCGACGTCACGTATGCGCACGGTCAAATGAATGAGCGAGAGTTAGAGTCGGTGATGATTGATTTCTTAGAAGGACATAAAGATGTTCTCGTAACGACGACAATTATTGAGACGGGTGTAGATATTCCCAATGTAAATACGCTCATTATTTATAACGCTGATCAAATGGGACTAAGTCAGCTTTATCAAATCCGGGGACGAGTGGGGCGTTCAAATCGTGTTGCGTATGCGTACTTTACGTACAAACGCGATAAAGTTCTAACGGAAGTCGCGGAAAAACGTCTACAAGCGATTAAAGAATTTACTGAGCTCGGTTCAGGTTTCAAGATCGCAATGCGTGACTTATCGATTCGAGGAGCAGGGAATTTGCTTGGAGCCGAACAACATGGCTATATCGATAGCGTTGGCTTTGATATGTATTCTCAAATGCTAAAAGATGCAATTGAGCAGCGAAGGTACAAAGGAAGCACGAAAGAGCGTGAACCAAGGGCCGAAGATATTCCATTAGATATTAAAGTTGAAGCGTACATTCCTGAGACGTACATTCATGATCCAAAACAAAAGATTGAAATGTATAAGCGTTTCAAAGGAATCAATACGTTTGATGAACTAACCGATTTGCAAGATGAAATGATGGATCGTTTTAGTGAGTATCCAGATGAAGTTCGAGCGCTCTTCTCTATTGCAACGATTAAGTTATATAGCTTGCAAGAAGGCGTTGCTTCAATTTCAGAATCAGGCGGTAAATGTACAATCTTGTTTACTGAAGAAGCATCGAATAACATCGACGGCGCAGAATTGTTCCGCCTTGTGAATGAACTTGGCCGAGATGTTGGCGTAGGAACAGAGGGCAGTCAGATTAAGCTCAATATCCAAAAGAAGCGTATGGGCTCTCTCGTCTATGTAACGCTTCTTGAGAAATTAATGTCTAGAATACCTGAAGTGAAAAAGAAAACCGTTTCTAAGACAGTTTCTTAACGAATGAAGCACTCTATATGATGGAGTGCTTCATTTTTTTTTATGGAATTAATCCCTGTAATCTACGGGATCAGGATGTGTAAGGTAAACTTTTTTTATTATGGGTGAATAGTTCTTTTTTGGTTACGGATACTAAAAACAGTCATGAGAGAAGGAACATCATTGATTAGATAGTACATCGACATGAAAGTGAGGCACACCAATGAAAGCTACTGGTATTGTTCGTCGAATTGACGATCTCGGCAGAGTGGTTATCCCAAAAGAAATCAGACGTACGTTACGGATTCGTGAGGGAGACCCATTAGAAATCTTTGTGGACCGAGACGGCGAAGTCATTTTAAAGAAGTATTCACCCATCTCTGAGCTGGGGGACTTTGCAAAGGAGTATGCGGAGGCACTTTACGACAGCTTAGGACATCCTATTCTTGTTGCAGATCGCGATTCATACATTGCTGTATCTGGTGGATCGAAAAAAGACTATGCAAATAAGAGTATTGGGGAAATTGTAGAGGATGCGATTAATACCCGTACGACGAAAGCGGAGTTTCAACACGGTGAGTACAACTTAGTAAGTGATCACCGAGATGCGATGGAAGGTTATGTTGTCGCGCCGATTATTGCAAACGGCGATCCAATCGGAGCTGTTGTCATGATTTCAAAAGAAAAACCACCCGAAGAAAGCGTGGCACGAATGCTTATTGAAACAGCAGCTGGTTTCTTAGCAAGACAAATGGAACAATGATACCGAACTAATTTAAATTTATAAGCCGGTATCCCTTTACAGATTCCGGCTGTTCCTTTATCATTGTAAGTAACATATCGATTCACCCCAAATATCATAACCTACGGAAAGCAGGCCATTGTCATCGTGGTCTGCTTTTCTAACGTTAAAGAACCTTTTCCCGGTTTTTGTAGATTTAAACGTAAATAATACGTAGCGTTATCATTGGGATGAACAAACGGACTTGAAGCATTGTCGATCGATTGAAAGATAGGTGAATGACATGTGCGCTGCAAAGATTGATAAGCCGACTCCATATTACCTCCAACTATATCGAGAAATCAAACAACGCATCTATGATCGCACGTATCGTGCTGGTGACAGAATTAATGAGAGTCAACTATCAAAAGAAATGGGAATTAGTCGTTCCCCAATTCGTGAAGCAATGCGATTGCTCGAAAAAGATGGTTTGCTGGTCGCAGATGAGAAACTTGGATTTGTTGTCTACTCCCTAACGGTAACCGACGTCGAGCACATCTATGAGCTTAGAATAGCGCTTGAAGTATTGGCCGTTGAATTGGCAGTCATACACGCCAGTGAAGAAGATTTAGAGGCAGTTTCAGATATTCTAGAAGAAGTTGATCGGCTTATTCGTGATCAAGCCGATGACGAACGCATTATTGATTGGAATCAGAAATTCCACCAAGAGATAGCTCAATGTAGTCACAACCCATACTTAGCGAAGCAATTGAGTACAATTGAGGCCCTGATATACTACTGTCGTGTGATGAACTTTGAAGGGCGTGGGCGTGCCACGCATATACAAGACGAACATCGACAAATCTTTAAAGCCTTAAAAGAACGAGATGCACAAAAAGCAAGTGCAATGATGAAGAAGCATCTTAAACACGATTTAGATCATTTACATGAAGTGCTTACATCGGAATAAAACCCCCTCCAACCTTGGAAGGGGTTTTATTCGTGACCATTATTTTCGCCATTCTTGTCTAAATGCTCGAAACCAGACAATACTGGCCAATACGATGAGGAGTGCTGAAATCAAGTAAATGTACGTTAAATGTATATGGTTTGCGGCCAAGCCGACGAGCAAGGATCCTAGTGCAAATCCGAACATGGCAATGGCGCCCTCCGCTGCATAGACGTAAGGAAGAACGTCTATGTCTATACGCTCTTGATACAAAGTATGTGAAGCGACTGCCTCGAGTTGTAAAAAGAACCCGAGACAAGCAATGATGAAGAGCGCAACAGCGGGCTCGAACGTTAACGCGAATATAAACGTAACGATTGCAGTGCCAACCAACCCTATAAACACCGTCTTAGATTGATTTTTTTGAAATAGAGAATGAAGCTTTCTTAGCATGACACCCGCAAAGAGCAATCCGACTAATAGGCTTGCATTCAAAAATCCCCACCAGCTTTCACTCTCCATGAGAACTTGTTCAACAAAAAGGTATGTGATAGCTGCAATCCATACGACGCTTGCTAAAGACGTGAGAAATGACGCCAATATAGCGTGCGAAAGCCACCGAGACGAGACCATTACCGAGAAGCCACGGCGAATTTCCGTTTGCCAAGTCTTTGAGGTGCTGTCGTTCGCGAACGTCCCTTTCGTTCGTTGATGTAAGCAGGAAAACGAAAGGGCAGTAAAGATCGCGTTAAGCACAACGAGTAGGAATAAAAAAGGTGCATGAACATACGCAAGTAACAGACCTCCAAGCGCCCAGCAAATGAATTCAACACCCTCACTAACGAGGCTGATCGTACTGTTTGCACGAACGCGTTCCTCCTTGGCAATGATTCTCGGAATAAGCGCTTGACTGCTCGGGTCGAACCAGGCATCCATCATCGATATAAAAAAGACAATGATATAGACCGAAAACAATAAATCATAGAATATGCAAATATAGACGAGCACAAGAAGTAAGACTTTTGTTCTCGTAGCGTATATGAGAATTGTCGTTAAAGAAAAACGAGCAAACAGTAACGGAGCTATGAGGTTTGAGCCGAATCGAGCAGAAGTAATCGTTACAGGGATTAAGCTCATGAATAATGCGGATGAAGTCTCTACATAAATCATGTGCATGAGAGCAACGATTAAGAGTACGAATCCCGATTGATGGCAAGCTCTGCCCACGACTAAAAAAACAAAATTCCAATGCACGAAAACATCAGCCTCCTTTTCTTATCAGTCGATTACTGAAGAAAAGGAGTGAATCACATCGGATAACCTCCTTTATTAAATTCTAAATGGTTGGGTGGATGTTTACATTGGAAGCACCTCAGTTTTTTATTTATTCAGATTATATCGGAGTGTTCGAAAGAACACAATAAACCCATCTATACAAAAGTACAGATGGGTCGAAAACTCGGACTTAATATCCTGCTTCTTCTTCGTTGATTGAAACTTCACTTAGGTCATAAATACCTGTAGCTAAGTGATTAAAGTTTTCTACAGAGTTGGCAATACCTGTGATGTAATCATTATGAACGGTAAAGACCATTGGAGCTTCATCTATAATGATTTGCTCAGCTTGTGCATAAAGATCAGCACGGGCTTCATTATCAGATTCACTACGAGCTTCTGTTAATAATGCGTCGACTTCTTCGTTATCGTAGAATGTTGAGTTTCCTTGAGAGCCGTGATTTCCAGAATAGAAGTTAGGATGCAAAGCATAATCAGCATCAGCAGTTACTGTAGACCAACCAAGAACGAACATCTCCGTATTCCCTTGATCAGTAGCATCTAAAAATGCTCCCCACTCCATCATTTCAATGGAAAGATCTACGCCAATGTCTTGAAGATAATCTTGAGCAACTTCTGCAATATGAATACGTGTAGGGTTTGCGTCATTTGTAAGAATTGATGCAGAGAAGCCGTCTTCGTAACCCGCTTCTGCTAATAATTCTTTCGCACCTTCTGGATCGTATTCAATACCTTGTGTATCTTCGCTATATCCAAATGTATACTCGCTTAAGGGACCTGTTGCAACAGAGCCGAACCCACCGTAAAGACCTTCAAGAAGTACTTCGGAATCAATGGCCATTGCGATGGCGCGACGAACATCAGGATCGTCAAATGGCTCAACGTCAGTGTTAAAGCCTAGGTATTCAAATCCAAGTTGTTCTTGTGTAAGAAGACTTGCATTTTGCATGTCGTCAACAATGCCTGCGTTTGCCGATTCTACTTGATCAATAAAGTGTACTTCCCCTTGGTCAAGCATTCCGATACGCGTGCTTTGCTCTGGAACAACACGAAGTGTTACTTGTGATACTTGAGCCTCTTCGCCCCAATAATTTTCATTTTTGCTTAAACGAACTTCATTACCTTGAGCCCATTCGTCAAGTTCAAAAGAGCCTGTACCTGCTGCATTAACACTTAAAAGTGCATCTCCACTTTCATCTGCATCAATGGCTGCTGGACTAATAATCGCTGCTGCGCTATGAGCAAGATGAGCGTCAAGTGGTGCAAAAGGTTCACTCGTTGTGAATTCTACTGTATACTCGTCAATTGCTGTAATTTCTTCTACTAATTCAAACATGTTTGCACGAGGTTTCGCGTTGTCTGGATCTAACAGACGCTCAAAGTTTTTGACAACCGCATCTGCATTTAATTCTTCACCATCATGGAACGTAACGCCTTCACGAATTTGGAATTCCCATGTTAAATCGTCAACCATTTCGTACGATTCTGCAAGTACAGGTTGAAGTTCCATATTACTGTCGTGCTCTAGCAAATTTTCATAAATGTTTGTCGATACTTGTGATGATGGAACGTCTGTTGTTTCTTGCGGATCCAAAGAAACAATGTCTGAAGAGAGCGCTAACACAAATTGGTCTCCTCCAGCACTACCCGTTGATGTACCTCCGTCGCTTCCTTCTTCAACTGCACCAGGATCTGATGAACAACCTGCAAGAAGTACTGTGGCTCCTGCAAAGCCAGCGACATAACGTTTTAAGTTAGCCAAAACTCATTCCCCCATTAATAAATGATGTGTAAAGCTTCTAGATTGTAGAGGTATTGCCTATGATATAATAACATAGACAAGCAAGAGAAACGAGGAGTTGTCTTTGGTGAATTTACCAACAATTTGTGTATTTGGCTTAGGGGCGGGATCGCTCGACCAAATGACACTTTCAACGTATAAACGATTAAAAAATTCAAATAAATTGTATGTAAGAACGAAAGCACACCCGGTAATGGAAGAATTGGAGTTAGAAGGACTTACGATTCATCCATTTGATGATGTATATGAAGTGCACGATACGTTCCAACCGGTGTACGAAGCAATTGTTGAGCAATTAGTTAACGAAGCGTCTCGTCATGATGAACCGGTCTTGTATGCCGTACCTGGCCATCCACTTGTCGCGGAAGAAACCGTGCAACGATTACTAGAAAAGGAACGACAAGGTGTCATTCACCTCCAGATTGAAGGGGGGCAAAGCTTTCTAGATCCGGTTTTTACAGCGTTGCGGATTGACCCTAGTGAAGGCTTTCAGCTTCTTGATGCGACAAGCTTTTCTAGTCCGGACTGGTCGTTAAATCAACATTTGATTTTGACACAGGTGTACGATTTCTTTACTGCATCCAACGTTAAACTTTCTTTAATGGAGCAATTACCAGACGACTATAGTGTGATGGTCGTAAAAGAAGCGGGTGGAGCCGGTGAATCCGTTGTCAAAATGCCTCTTTATGAGTTGGACCGGGCGTTTGAAGAGACATCGAACTTAGCTGTTGTCTATGTTCCCCCGGTGCGTGAAGAAGAGCTAACTCGTCACACGTTCCGTCGTTTACGAGAAGTCATTGGCGTATTGCGAAGCCCTGACGGATGCCCTTGGGATCGTAAGCAGACGCATCAATCGCTCAAGAAATACTTGCTAGAAGAAGCTTATGAAGTATTAGAAGCAATCGATGAAGAAGATGATGATCATCTCATTGAGGAACTTGGCGATGTGTTGTTACAAGTGATGCTTCATAGCCAAATTGGTGAAGATGAAGGGTACTATACGATTGATGATGTGATAAAGACACTTACGGATAAGATGATCCGAAGACACCCACACGTCTTTTCAACAGCTACTGTCGAAACGAGCGAGGACGTCGTGACGAATTGGGACGAAATAAAAAAACAAGAAAAGCAAGGCCAAGAAATTGACCAATCTGTGCTGACAGGAATCCCGAAGTCGATGCCAGCACTCATGGTTTCCTACGAATTGCAAAAGAAAGCCGCAAAAGTAGGATTCAGTTGGGAAACAGCAGCGCCAATGTGGCAAAAACTCGACGAAGAGATTCGTGAGTGGAAAGAAGCGTTAAGCGAACGACATGACGAAGTGGACATTAAGAAAGAACTTGGCGATGTGTTGTTTATTGTTGTAAACCTTGCTCGGTTCTATCGATTACAACCAGAAGAAGCATTGCAGATGACGAATAAGAAGTTTAAAAAGCGGTTTATGCACATTGAAAAGCGTTTATTAGAACAAGGACAAACGATGAATGACGTATCGCTAGAAGCGATGGATCGTTTTTGGGACGAGGCAAAACAATTGGAACGAGAAAGTGAGGGCAATTAGGTGAGAATCGATAAGTTTCTTAAAGTATCACGAATTATAAAAAGGCGTACTGTGGCTAAGGAAGTTGCAGCTGCAGGCCGTATTACCGTAAATGGCCATGCTGCAAAAGCTGGAACTGAAGTAATCCCAGGAGATGAAGTGTCCATTCGCTTCGGAAAAAAGACGCTTCGTGTAAAGGTCGAATCAATTAACAGTGCGGCCCAAAAGAATGAGGCGGCACATATGTATACGACAATTGAAGAAGTCTACCACGGCGATTGAGAAACTCCAACGTATCAGAAGCCCTTTTATAAAAGGGCTTCTTTTTTTATCGATGTGAATGGCTTGTTCTTTTTCAATACGGTGAGGCATAAGATAAGACAACGATTGGATTATGTTGGGAGGAATCGATATGTCTGAATATGTCACGAATCAACGGTACCAAAACAACACGAATAGTGATCATGAAGTGATTATGAAAGGTCGTAAACTTCTCGAAATTAGCGGAGTAAAAGAAGTTCAAAGTTTTGATAGTGAAGAGTTTCTATTAGAAACCGTCATGGGTTTCCTATCTGTTCGAGGTCATGACTTGCATATGAAGAACTTGAATGTGGAAGAAGGCATCGTTTCAATCGTAGGAAAAGTTGATGATTTAATCTACGTAGATAGCAATGGCTCAGGCAAACCAAAAGGCTTGTTCGGGAAGTTATTTAAGTGACACTCGTCGTACAGTTCCAAACCTTTTTCGCTATGATTGCTGCGGGTTCTGCCATTGCTTTACAGTTAGATGTATATCATCGATGTTTGCTTTTGCGTTCAAAGTGGACACAAGCAGTGATGGATTTAGCTTTCTGGATTGTACAGGCTCTGCTCGTTTTCTATCTTTTGTTTTATATGAACTTTGGAGAGCTTAGAATTTACATTTTTATCGCGATTATTCTAGGGTTTGTAACGTATTGGCATACGGTACGTCCTTTCTTTTTACGATTGCTCGAACGAATCATTCAAATGGTCCAGTGGTTGATCAAGGTAGTAAAGAAAACGATTTACGTCTTAATTATCACACCCATCCTAGGTTTATATAAATTAATTTCCAAAATAGCAACTTTTTTCTTGACAATTGTCCGGTGGAGTGTGATTCAATTAAGTAAACTTCTGTTTTTCTTTATTCGACCTGTATATACAATTTTACAAGGACCGAAAATTGTAAAACGAGTAAAAGCTATGTACTCACGAATGATTCGTTGGTTCTCGAAAAAAAGTGATGATGAGGATTCCTAGCAATTCTCTCATCACGTTTCTCATATGATGAGAGAGAGGTGCGGCATGCCGAAATCAAACGATCGAGAAAAAGTAACGACAATTCATAAGGACAAGCCATTTGACAAAGAGCAAAAACGTCTGCAATTGAGAGAGGAAAGACGTCGTCGAGGATTAAAGCGAAGGCTAATGTTTATCGGAATCGTAGGTATGTTCGTCATCGTGTTTGCAGCGGTCGGACTCATCTCTCAAAAGTCAATGATTGACGCAAATGATCAAGAACAAGAGCAACTTGAAGAGCGGTACGCCGAGTTGATGGAAGAACAAAAGCAATTAGAGCAAGATATCGTTAATTATAATGATATTGATTATATTGCAGAAGTAGCGAGGCGCGATTTATACTTAACTAAGCCAGGGGAAACGATCTTTAAAGTTCCTGAGAGCAATGGTAGTCAGGAAGAAGAAGATGAGGAAGACGACTAATCACAAAGTAACCTTTGCAACATAGAATAGTAATCGTGTAAGCTTTATCTACATACGTTTATCGTATGGTTTAAGAAAATATGAGGAGGAACGTTTCACCAATGTCGATTGAAGCTGGCAGCAAGTATCAAGGGAAAGTCACCGGTGTAACAAACTTTGGCGCTTTTGTAGATTTACCAGGAGGTCAAACAGGACTCGTTCACATTAGTGAGGTCGCTGATCAATACGTGAAAGACATCAAGGAATTCATTAAGGTTGGCGATGAAGTAACGGTTAAAGTTCTAAAGATTGAAAGTGACGGGAAGATTGGGCTTTCGATTCGTAAAGCAACAGAGCGACCAAAAGAAGAGAAACCGCGTCGTAATCAAGGAGGCGGGTTTAAGAAGCGTGAGCAAACACTCTCATTTGAAGATAAGATGAGCCGCTTCTTAAAAGATAGTGAGGAGAATCTCTCAACCTTGCGTAAGAAGAGCGACAACCGAAAAGGCGGTGGCCGTAAGTAGTTAGATCCCTTCTGCAAACAGAGACATGGTGATTCGTCTCAAATAACTATATAAACAAGGGCGGAATAGGAGCTTTCCTATTCCGCCTATCTTATTCTATCATGATTTTTCGGTTTACCATTGACTTTGTTTTATGTAGTAGATATAATAACTCTTGTCTTGTTAAATGGCGGTGTAGCTCAGCTGGCTAGAGCGTACGGTTCATACCCGTGAGGTCGTGGGTTCGACTCCCTCCGCCGCTACCATTTATATGACTATCCAACCATGTTGCTTATGTTGCAACATGGTTTTTTTGTCGTTCGCTTTATTTCGCACGGTTTACGGGTTTGTTTTTGTAGCTTCTGTCGGAAAATGATTGATGATTATGGCGAAATTTTGTGAGCATAACAACCGTTTTTGATTACAAAAAGGCGAAGGGACAAGCATTTCTGTTCTTTCAAGAAAAGAGTCGAACGATTTTTTTCACATCGTCGTCATTCTGACAAACACTGCATCAAAACCTAGATATACTCATCACCAAGAAAAACAAAACGGTGGTGGGCATAGATGATTCATAAAGAGACGGGCCAAGGAACATTTGCAAGAGTGACAGTCGGAACAGACGGGTTTATTCCTCTTAAACAAAGATGGTTACAGCTCATGAGTAAATTCGAAAAAGGAACGGAACTTGTTTTCCTTAAATGGGGCGTCTTGTTATTTATCGTTGGGGTCATGCTCGGTCGAGCTGCTATTCTATCGGATCTATATCCCTTTGCGTTACCTTTTTTCGCAGCCGTCTTCGTTCTAAAGAAGAATCGAGCATTATTAGCTGCGACGGCCATACTCGTCGGAACGATTTGGGGTTTAACCTTTAACTTACCTCACGTACTTATTGGAATGGTTGGTTTCCTCGTTTTGTACAAGCTGTTTAAAACGTTAATGATACAAACGCGCTGGGCATTGCCAGTTACTGTATTAATTACTTCGTTTCTAGCACGAATCGCGATCACATACGTCAGCTTAGGAACGGTGACGCAATATCATTGGATGATGGGTGCCATCGAAGCAGGACTTGCACTAATGCTTACGATGATTTTTTTACAGAGCCTGCCTCTTATTACACATAAACGAAAACAACGCTCGTTAAAAAGCGAAGAAATTATCTGTTTCATTATTCTTATTGCATCGGTCATGACAGGGGCGATTGGTTGGGTTATTTACGGACTAGGTGCAGAACATATCCTTGCCCGTTATTTGGTTTTATTGTTTGCATTGGCAGGGGGGGCAACAATTGGTGCGACGGTTGGTGTTGTCACAGGTCTCGTTTTAAGTTTGGCTGCTGTCGTGAACTTGTATCAAATGAGTTTACTTGCATTTGCAGGTCTTCTTGGTGGTCTTCTTAAAGATGGTAATAAAATTGGGGTAAGTGCAGGTTTACTCGTCGGCACAGCATTGATTGCTTTGTACGGTCAAGGGCTAAGTAGCGCAGGGATTACTGTCATGGAATCGGTCGCAGCGATTGCGTTATTTTTGTTGACGCCAAAAGGTGCCATTCAATATATGGCTAAGTATGTACCTGGAACGACGGAACATTCGAAGGAACAACAACGGTATATGCGTAAAATTCGTGATGTTACAGCTGCGCGTGTTGAGCGATTTTCCGACCTCTTTCAGACATTATCATCTAGCTTTACAAATGACCGGGAAACAACGTATACGAATGAGAAAGATCTGGAAGGTGATCGCTTCTTAGCGACAATTACGGCAAGTACATGTCAAAAGTGTTTCCGTAAAGAAACGTGCTGGGCAGAACGCTTTGATACAACCTATGATGTGATGGAAGGCGTTATGACAGATATTGAACAAGGAGATGTCCAAAAAGGCTCTTATGACCGTCTAAAACGACATTGCATTTACCCCGATCGAATTGTGAAAACGATGAAAGAACAATGGGGGCCTCATGAACTTCGCAAAACGTATGCTAAGCAATTGGAAGAGAGCAGAAGGCTAGTTGCTGATCAGTTGCAAGGGGTTTCGCAAGTAATGGGGGAATTCGCTCGGGAAATTCAAAAGGAAAAGGAAACACACGACAGTCAAGAGGAACAAATTCACGAAGCGATCCAAGAAGCAGGGATTGATATCGGCCAAGTCGATGTCTATAACTTAACACCTCGTGACGTACGAGTAGAAATTGAACTAGGGGAAGATGTAGGTAGGGAAGAAGCAGAAAAGCTGATCGCACCGATGTTGTCTGGGATCTTAAATGATCACATTATCGTTGATTCGGAAAACGACGAAGATTTAGAGGACGGTAAAGTGATGAATTTCGTCTCTGCAAAGACATATACGGTCGATTCAGGAGCGGCAACTGTTGCACAAGGAGGGGCGTGGTTATCGGGGGACAACCACGCAGCGATGCAACTTGGGTTCGGGAAATTTGCGGTGGCCATAAGTGATGGCATGGGCAACGGCAAAAAAGCGCACGATGAGAGCAAAGCAACACTGAAATTGTTAGAAAATTTATTGCAGTCTGGCATTGATGAGAAAGTAGCGATTCAATCAATGAATTCTGTGCTGTCGCTTCGTGCAGACGAAGAGATGTTTTCAACGCTTGATTTAACGATTATCGATTTGCAAACGGCAGATACATCATTTATAAAAATTGGATCCATGCCAAGTTTTATTAAACGAGGTGGGCAAGTCTCTTCTGTTGAGTCTGGCAATTTACCGATGGGTATTATATCGGAAGCACACTTTGATGTCGTTTCAAGAAGTATGCAAGATGAAGATTTATTAATTATGATGAGTGACGGAATGTTCGATGGGGTGAAGCATGTGGAAAACAAAGAAAGGTGGATGAGACGAATCATTTCTGAGATGGAGACGGAAGATCCTCAGACGATGTCGGATTTATTATTAGAAGAAGTCATTCGTGTTAGCGACGGCAAGATTGATGATGACATGACCGTTGTTGTCACGAAGATTCGTCGGAATACACCGCGTTGGGCGAAGATCCCAATGCAAAAGTGGATACCACAAATGTATAAAGAAGCGTAAATGGTATATCTCTTAGTGAAATCGTCAACAATGCTAGATACAAAGTTTAAGATTCACTAAGGGAGGACAAAGCCATGAGTAATGGGACGCTAAAACAGATTCTATTGTTAACCGACGGTTGTTCGAATGATGGCGGTGATCCAGCTGCAATCGCAGCTCTTGCGCGTGAAGAAAATGTAACGGTCAATGTGATTGGTGTTCTTGAGGAAGGGTCGTTAAACGAAGAAGCTTACGAGGAAATTGAAAAGATTGCGACTGCTGGTGGAGGGATTAGCCAGGTCGTCTACATGAAGCAACTCGCCAAAACTGTCCAGATGGTTACGAGACAAGCGATGACACAAACATTACAAGGGGTCGTCAATAAAGAGTTGTCCCAGATTCTTGGCAGGGAACAAGAATGGGATGACCTTTCTCCTGAGAAACGTGGAGAAGTCATGGAAGTTGTTGATGATCTTGGTGAACGTGTCGATTTTGAAGTCGTCATTCTTGTGGACGCCAGTGCAAGTATGAGAAATAAATTACGCACTGTACAAGAAGCTCTCGTAGATTTGTCCATATCCATGGATTCGAGAGGGGGAAGCAACTACTACACGTTGCTTACTTTCCCAGGAAAACGGAACGATACGGACATAATTAAAGGGTGGACATCTGGTATTACAGGATTAAGCGGTTTATTCGATAAAATATCAGTCGGCGGCATTACACCAACAGGGCCAGCGATTCAAGCGGCGATTCAACAATTTCAGTCTCGGAAAAGAAGGAGCATGATCTCTTATGGAGAAGACGAATATGAACTCGAGGAACGAGGCTCCTAACTTTCCGAGGGGGACGAAATTGCTCGGGAAATGGAACCGCAATGTTTATCATATTCTAAAGCCTTTAGGCCGCGGTGCAACTGGGATCGTTTACCTCGCTGATTCAAAACATGGAAAAGTCGCATTAAAGATCGGACATAACAGTATGTCGATTACGTCTGAGGTGAATGTATTAAAGCATTTTGAGAAGGTCCAAGGACAAATACTTGGGCCTTCTTTTATCGATACGGATGATTGTATTGTAAGTGGCCAAAAGCATCCTTTTTATGTGATGGAATATTTGCAAGGTGTGTCTGTGTTTGATCACCTGAAGGAACATGGCAACGAATGGGCGCCTGTGTTTATGGTTCAATTGCTAGGGGATTTATCGCGTTTGCATCGTGCTGGCTGGGTTTTTGGGGATTTAAAACCTGAGAATCTTTTGATTACGGGTCCTCCATACCGAGTACGTTGGATAGACGTTGGTGGAACGACAATTAAAGGTCGGGCGATTAAAGAGTATACGGAGTTTTACGATCGAGGCTATTGGGGGATGGGTGATCGTAAAGCAGATGAACAATACGATTTGTTTGCAGCAGGTATGATCTTTATCCACCTGATCGAAAAAAGACGATTCGAAAAAGGGAAAGATGGAAAGCAAACATTAATGACGTGTTTAGAGCGGAATGAGCAGCTACGTCCTTATCGGCATTGGCTAAAGAAAATAGTAAACGGTGCGTTTCAAGATGCAGAAGCTGCACGTACAGACTTAATGAAATTCATTGCAAAACGAGAAGATCGTCATAGGAAGGTAGATCAGCCACCTAGGCAAAATAGAAGAAATAAAGTGAGGAAAAAGGCACAAAAGCAACCAGCACTCGTCGGCATCATTGATCTTGTGCTAGTCATTGCTTTTCTCTTAATCACTTCTGTCTTATACTTGGTAGGACAGATGATTTAAAGCCCGATAAAAGGACGAAGATACATGACCACGAAAAAGGACAAATTAATTGATTTGTGTCTACTTGCGGGTAAGTTGATGCTCATGTATGGTGCGGAAACCTATCGGGTTGAAGACACAATGAAGCGAATGGCCGTTGCTGGTGGAATGGACAATGTGAATAGTTTTGTGACAACGACCGGCATCTTCTTGTCGGGTGTATTAGAAGACGATGATGATATTATGCAGATGATTCGAATCGTTGACCGCTTTCAAGATCTTAGTAAGGTAACGGAAGTCAATCACATTTCTAGAGAGTTCGTCGCTGGTCGAATGTCGATCACAGACGCGAGGCAAGAACTTAAGAGGGTTGAGAAGCAGCCGATGAATTATCCATTATGGTTAATTTACATTGCCTCGGCAATCGGTGGTGGTGCGTTCTCATACCTTATTGGTGATTCACTATTTGATATGATTCCAGCTTCAATTGGTGGGCTCGTGTCGACGCTTGCTCTAGTGCTTTTCCAACATTATTTACAAGCGAAGTTTTTCTCTGAATACTTAGCGGCTTTTTTTGGAGGAGTAACGGCGTTAATTCTTGTTCATAGTGGATTTGGGACGAACATTGACCAGATTATTATCGGTTCATTAATTCCGCTTGTCCCAGGGGTTCCTTTAACGAACTCTGTTCGTGACCTTATGGCAGGAGATTTAATTTCGGGTCTTGCACGTGGTGCAGAGGCTGCATTAACCTCACTTTCCATTGCAGCTGGTGTTGCGACGGCAGTGTCGTTATTCTTATAGATAAGGAGCGGGGTTTATGGTTTGGGAGCTAATCATTTGTGGCATTGCAACGGTTGCCTTTGCCATAATTTTCAACATTCCTTATCGATTGTTATGGATGATTGGGCTAATTGGAATGCTTTCATGGTCTGTTTATAGTTTTTTGCCAATTACTGGTGTCGGTCCTGTTCCAGCAGCTGCGGTTGCGGCTTTTTCATCAGCGTTAATTAGCCATTTTGCGGCTAGGAAGAAAAGAGTTCCGGTGACAACATTTACGATTCCAGGAATTATTCCGCTCGTGCCCGGTGGTCGTGCTTATGAAACGATGCTTGCCTTCGTTCAAGGTGACTACATTGAAGGGTTATCTCAAGGAGCAGGGACATTATTGCAGGCGGGTGCAATTGCTGGTGGACTTGCCTTTGCACTTTCTATTTTCTCAATCGGTAGAGGAGTCGGGCAACGATATGAAACAAATCGATAACTTCGTGAAGCGGCATCAATTGTTACAACATCATGAAGTCGTTGTCGCTGCAGTATCTGGTGGGGTAGACTCGATGTTAATGTTGCATTGGTTGATTCATCATACGAATCACCGAGTCGTCGTTGCGCACGTTCATCACGGACTACGACAACAATCGGACGACGAACGACAAATGATTGAACAATATTGTAAAGCTCATAACATAAAGTTCTATTTTAAGCGTATCGATTTAAAAGGGGATAGCGTATCTTCTAAGTCGATCCAAAATGATGCTAGAACGCTACGCTATGCATTCTTCTCAGAAGTGATGCAAGAAGAAAATGCAACGGCTCTTGTGACGGGTCATCACGGTGATGACCAAGTTGAAACGGTATTGATGAAGATTACACGAGGGCATGTTGGAGGAAGTATTGGGATTAAAGCCGAAAGAGAGATGAATGAAGGAGTTGTCGTGCGACCGTTGCTCGCTCTTTCGAAAGCATCAATTGTTGCCTTAGCATCTACAGAAAATGTACCTTGGTTTGAGGATGCATCGAATACTGATCTAAGTTATACGCGTAACCGTTATCGAAGTCGTATTCTCCCAGAAATCCAAAAAGAGAATGAGCGTTATGTTCAATCGTATCAACAATTTGTGGAAGAATACGATGAACTACGTGCATATGTCACTCAAGAAGCGGAAAATCTATTACAAGATTGTGTGGCGTATGAGCAAGGACAAGCGATTGTTGCATTGACACGATTTCGTAAACACGCTATTCCTTTACAACGACAGGCGATTCACTTACTATTGAACTATCTATATCAATCCCAAGCTGTCTATGTTTCTAGAGTACATATTGATGACTGCTTGCGTTTAGTTTTCTCCTCGAATCCTTCTGCAGAGATTGCTCTTCCTAACGGGTATGTATGCAAAAGGGATTATGAAGCGTTACACTTTTTGGCAGATCGTGAGCAATTTGTTTCGCTCGAACTTAACCGAAAGGTGGTTGAGCTTCCAAGTACTATTACAACATCATGCGGCATTCTCACGTTTGAGAAAAGCATGGAACAACGTAAAGCGAAAGAATGCGAATGCTTCATACCAATGGAGGGTGCATCATTTCCGCTCATTGTTAGAACGAGAAACCGAGGAGATTTCATTGAACCGAAGGGTCTAGACGGAAGACAGAAGCTAAATAGAATCTTCATCGATCAGAAAGTGACTAGAAGAGTGCGTGATCAATGGCCAGTCGTTACGGATTCAAAAGGGAACATCCTATGGTTGCCACTCTTGAAGAAAAGTCGCTTCGCGACAGAACGTGCAGACTCCTATGTGTTAATAACATTGCAGCGATCATTAAAGGACACAAGTCTTTTCTGAAATTTTTTGTATGGAAACGAGGGTGTTTAATTCACATGAGAAGTGAAATACAAGAGGTATTAATTAGTGCTGAGCAAATTAGTGAAAAGTGCCAGGAGCTTGGAGCAACCATTACTCACGAGTATGATAACAAGTTCCCGTTACTCATTGGAGTGCTAAAAGGGGCGCTGCCATTTATGGCGGATCTCACGCGCGCAATTGATACTCACTTAGAAATCGATTTTATGGATGTTTCAAGTTACGGAAATAAAATGCGTTCATCTGGAGAAGTTAAGATTGTAAAAGATCTTGATGCGTCTGTAGAGGGACGTGACGTATTAATTATTGAAGACATTATTGATAGTGGCTTAACACTAAGTTATTTAGTCAATTTACTTCGACACCGCGGTGCGAATTCAGTGAAAATCGTGACGTTACTGGACAAACCTGAAGGAAGGAAAGTAGATATTGTCCCAGATTTAGTCGGGTTTACTGTTCCAGATGAATTTGTCGTAGGGTATGGACTTGATTTCGCTGAACGATATCGAAATCTCCCATATATCGGTATTTTGAAACCTGAAGTGTATCAAGGCTCTTAATTATGGCTTTTCAAGTAAATATGATAATATTACCTGTATTGTGTGACATGCGGGAGGAGGTCTCGAATGAGTCGGGCGGTTAGATATACGATTTTCTGGGGTGTAATAGTCCTGATTCTCGTCGGTATTGTTAACATGTTTAATAATGACACCGGTGATTCAGAGGTTATGACGACTCAGGAATTTTTCCAAGCACTAAATAATGATGAAATTGTTTCGATGACTGTTCAACCAGAGCTAGATGTTTACTATATTGAAGGTGAACTCACTGGAGGTACAGAAGAAGAACCGAACTTGTTCCAAGTTCATGTTCTCCAGTCTCAAGAAATGACAGATATGCTACTTAGCGAATTTGAAAATAATCCTAACCTCGTATCAGGTGATTCTGAACCCGCACCTGAGTCTGGTGGTTGGTTGCAATTCCTAACAGCGATGCTTCCGTTTATTATTATCTTCATCCTCTTCTTCTTCCTACTTAGCCAAATGCAAGGTGGCGGTAGCAGGGTGATGAACTTCGGTAAGAGTAAGGCGAAGATGTACCAAGAAGATAAGAAGAAAGCACGCTTTAAAGATGTTGCCGGTGCTGAAGAAGAGAAGCAAGAACTTGTAGAGGTTGTAGATTTCTTGAAAGACCCTCGTAAGTTCGCAAACATCGGTGCGCGTATTCCTAAAGGTGTACTTCTTGTTGGTCCTCCGGGTACAGGTAAAACCCTACTCGGTCGAGCGGTTGCAGGTGAGGCAGGAGTGCCTTTCTTCTCCATTAGTGGTTCCGACTTTGTTGAGATGTTTGTTGGTGTTGGTGCTTCTCGTGTTCGTGACTTGTTTAACAATGCGAAAAGCAATGCACCGTGTATCATCTTTATTGATGAGATCGACGCCGTTGGTCGTCAACGTGGTGCAGGCGTAGGCGGTGGCCACGATGAGCGTGAGCAAACGTTGAACCAATTGCTCGTTGAAATGGATGGATTTGATGGTAATGAAGGAATTATCATTATCGCAGCGACAAACCGTGCCGACGTTCTTGACCCAGCGTTACTACGTCCAGGACGTTTTGACCGCCAGATTACGGTAGGAGCTCCAGACGTAAAAGGTCGTGCAGAAGTTCTTGCTGTACATGCGAAAAACAAGCCATTAAACGATGATGTGGACCTAGAAGTTGTTGCTCAACGAACGCCAGGATTCTCTGGTGCCGACCTTGAGAACCTTCTAAATGAATCAGCACTTGTAGCGGCTAGAGCTGATAACACGGAGATCCGTATGATTCATATTGAAGAAGCGATCGACAGAGTAATTGCTGGACCTGCTAAGAAAACGAGAGTCATCTCGAAGAAAGAGCGCAACATTGTCGCGTTCCACGAAGCAGGACATACCGTTGTTGGTGTGAAACTGCAGAATGCGGATATGGTCCATAAGGTTACAATTGTTCCACGTGGGCAAGCAGGCGGGTATGCGATGATGTTACCGAAAGAAGATCGTTACTTCATGACGAAGCCAGAGTTGCTTGATAAGATTGTCGGGTTACTTGGGGGTCGAGTTGCTGAAGACGTTATTTTCGGCGAAGCCAGTACAGGAGCTCACAACGACTTCCAACGGGCAACGGGTATTGCTCGTAAGATGGTTACCGAATATGGAATGAGCGAGAAGCTCGGACCATTACAATTTGGTTCATCAAGTGGAGGTCAAGTATTCTTAGGTCGTGACATTCAGAATGAACAGAACTACTCCGATGCTATCGCATTTGAGATTGATCGTGAGATCCAGTCAATCATTAAAGAATGTTATGATCGTTGTAAAGAGATTCTTACAGAGAATAAAGATAAGCTTGAGCTTGTGGCAGAAAGCTTACTTGAGCTTGAAACATTAGATGCTGAGCAAATCTATTCACTCGTTGAAGACGGTAAATTGCCGGAAAATCACCATTCAAATCGAAAAGATACAGAATCTGACGATGTAAAGGTGAACTTCAATTCTAAGCAAGATGAAGATCGTGAAGAAGAAAGCGAAAGCGGGCACGTAAATCAAGCTGATCAAACAGAGGAACGTACAGACGAACCGAATGAAGAACGTTCGGAAGAGCAGTCTGAACCTACCGATGATCAAGAGGATAACAAAGACGATCGAAGATCGTAACGACACTATAGATGAAGGGAGCCCACTACAGGCTCCCTTCATTCTTATGTTTAAAAGCAAATGGTTTGTTTAATTAATAGCAATTGGTTACGATTAATTGCGTTGGACTTGTTGCAAAAGGGGGCAAATAGCGATGATTCTCGTAATCGATGTTGGGAATACCCACATTGTTTTTGGGGTATACGATGATAATGAACTGCTACATTATTGGCGAATGACGACGTCACTTGAGCGTACAGAAGATGAATACGGGATGTCTATGCAGACGATGCTAAACAACAAAGGTGTTCAATCATCTGAAGTAACTGGGGTTATTATTTCTTCAGTTGTACCTTCATTGATGTTTACGTTAGAGCATATGACAGAGAAATACTTCAATCAAAAAGCAATGGTCGTTGGGCCGGGTATTAAAACCGGATTGAACATTCTTTACGACAATCCAAAGGATGTGGGAGCAGACCGCATCGTAAACGCTGTTGCTGGAATACACGAACACGGCAGTCCATTGGTGATCGTTGATTTTGGTACTGCAACAACCTTTTGTTACATCGATGAGAAAGACCGCTATCAAGGCGGAGCCATTGCTCCAGGGATTGTGATCTCGACAGATGCCCTCTATACTCATGCGTCCAAGTTGCCTCACATTGAAATTCAAGAACCTCAATCTGTTGTCGGTAAAAATACGGTCCATGCGATGCAATCGGGTATTTATTATGGATATGCAGGACTCGTAGACGGAATTGTGATGAGAATGATAAAGCGAGGGAATAGAAAGCCTAAGGTCATTGCAACAGGAGGCCTAGCTAGGCTGATTGGGAAGGCGACAACCTCAATTGATATTATTGATCCTTTTTTAACGTTAAAAGGATTAAAACGGATTTACGATAAAAATATACTGTAAGAGTAAAAGGAGTAATGCAAGATGACGGACTATTTAGCGAAGGCAACAGCATACGATGGAAAAGTAAGAGTGTATGCGGCGACAACGACAAATATGGTCAATGAAGTCGTACAACGTCACCATGTGTTGCCAACGGCAGCTGCGGCACTTGGACGAACGATGATCGCAGGTACGATTATGGGTTCAATGTTAAAAGGCGAAGATAAAGTAACGGTTAAAGTTGAAGGTGATGGTCCACTCGGTCCGATCATTGTAGATAGCGATGCTCATGGAAATTCTAGAGGGTATTTATATAATCCAAGTGTGCATTTTGAACTTAACCAACACGGGAAATTAGACGTTGCTCGCGCTGTAGGTACAAGTGGATCAATTGCGGTCACTAAAAACCTCGGTATGAAAGAGCAGTTCACAGGGCACTCTCCGATCGTTTCAGGGGAGCTAGGTGAGGACTTTACGTACTACTTTGTAACGTCAGAGCAAATTCCTTCTTCTGTTGGGGTTGGAGTGTTAGTGGATACGGATAACTCCATTAAAGCTGCTGGTGGCTTCATTCTACAAGTGATGCCAGGAACTGACGATGAAACAATCGACCGACTTGAGAAACAAATTGGTAGCATGCCACCAGTCTCAAAGTTAATTGAGCGAGGTGATACACCTGAACAAATGATTGCAACGGTCACCGGTGGAGATTACAAAGTGTTGGAAACGATGCCTGTTCAGTTTAAGTGTGAATGCTCAAAAGAACGGATTGGAAGAGCGATTGTAAGTCTCGGGAAAGAAGAAATTCAATCGATGATTGAAGAAGATCAAGGTGCAGAGACACAATGCCATTTCTGTAATGAAGTGTATACGTTCAATGAAACGGATTTAGAGGAACTAAAGCAAGAAGCGGAATAGTGAAAATATTAATTGACAGAATTTAGTCGTTCCAGTAGAATATTTAATAATACCAATAAAATTACTTGGGATTAACTTGAGGAGGTCTACTGAATGAGTAGAGTTGCAAATTCTGTTACGGAATTAATAGGGAATACACCTCTTGTAAAGCTCAACCGCCTAACTGGGGAAAATGATGCAGATGTTTATCTAAAGCTTGAATACTTCAACCCAGGATCTTCTGTAAAAGATCGCATCGGGCTTGCAATGATTGAAAAAGCAGAACGTGATGGGAAGATTAAGCCAGGGCAAGATACGATCATCGAACCTACAAGTGGGAATACTGGAATCGGCTTAGCAATGGTAGCTGCAGCTAAAGGATATCGAACCCGTCTCGTAATGCCAGAAACGATGAGTCAAGAACGACGGAACTTGCTAAAAGCATATGGCGCTGAGCTCGTTTTAACACCAGGGCCAGAAGGAATGGGCGGAGCCATTCGTAAGGCTCAGGAATTAGCAGATGAAAATGGCTACTTTATGCCACAACAGTTTGAGAATGAAGCTAACGTAGATGTGCATCGAGAGACGACTGGTCGTGAACTGCTAGAGCAAGTGGATGGTAAGCTTGATTCGTTCGTTGCAGGTGTTGGAACGGGCGGAACGATTACTGGAGCAGGAGGATTTCTTAAAGAAAACTTCCCGAACTTGAAGATCGTAGCTGTTGAGCCTGCGGATGCGCCAGTATTATCTGGTGGACAGAAAGGTCCGCATAAAATTCAAGGTATTGGGGCTGGTTTTGTTCCTGCTATTTTGAACACAGACATTTACGATGAGATCACACAAGTTTCAACAGAGCAAGCGTTTGAATATGCTAGACGTGCTGCAAGGGAAGAAGGAATACTCGGAGGTATCTCATCTGGTGCAGCAATTTATGCCGCACTAGAAGAAGCGAAGAGATTAGGTAAAGGCAAGAAAGTTGTTGCAATTATACCTTCTAATGGTGAAAGGTATTTGAGTACACCACTTTATCAATTTGAAGACTAATAACGAAAAGCGATCTCTTCCATAGAGGTCGCTTTAGTTTTTTAAAGCTAGATGATAAACTAAAAAAGTAAGAAGAGAATAGTTGAGTTAAGCTGAGCTGAGGAGGAAGAGTAGATGTTGTTGATGATTGATAATTATGATTCATTTACGTATAATTTAGTCCAATATTTTGGTGAGCTAGGGGAAGAGTGCCTTGTTTACCGCAATGATGAAATAACGCTACAAGAAATGGAAAAGCTAAACCCGAGTCGCCTTGTTATTTCGCCAGGTCCATGTGACCCAGACCAAGCAGGCGTCAGTTTGTCCGCAATTGAGCATTTTACAGGGAAGGTTCCTGTTCTAGGTGTTTGTTTGGGGCATCAAGCCATTGGGCAAGTGTTTGGCGGTCAAGTTGTACGTGCTCCTCGATTGATGCACGGCAAAACATCGAAGCTAATGCATGACAATCAGTCGTTATATAAAGGAATTCCACAGGGAACTGAAATTATGAGGTACCATTCATTAACGGTGGACGAAGCCTCATTACCGAGTTCCCTCATTGCAACTTCCAGAACTGCGGAAGGGGAGTTGATGGGTTTTCGCCATCGTACACATCCGACCGAAGGGGTTCAATTTCACCCTGAGTCAATTATGACTGCATATGGGAAGCAAATGATGCAACAATGGTTAATGCAGCATCAAGAGCAAGTCGTAACATCCATTTAGAAGGGAAGAAAAGCATGATACAAGAGTTAGAAATGAGTTGGGGTCAGTGGCGGTTGGACTTTACTAAGAAAACATACATTATGGGAATCTTAAATGTCACTCCTGACTCATTTTCTGATGGTGGGCGCTACAACAATCTCGATGCTGCGGTCGAAAGAGCTAGGCAAATGGTAGAGAATGGTGCGGACATTATTGATATCGGCGGTGAATCGACTCGTCCAGGGTTTACGCCAGTCAGTATTGAAGAAGAAATTGCTCGCGTCGTTCCGATCATCGAAGCAATTTCATCTTCAATAGAAGTTCCAATAAGCATTGATACGTACAAAGCAGCTACAGCAGAAGCCGCGGTGAAAGCGGGAGCTGCCATCATTAATGACATTTGGGGTGCGAAATATGATTCGCAAATGGCAACTGTTGCAGCGAAGCACGAGGTTCCAATTGTATTAACGCATAATCGGAATCAAGCAAATTATCATGACTTTTTGCAAGAAGTGGTAAGTGACTTATTAGAGAGTGTGGATGCTAGCTTACAGGCAGGTATTCCCAAAGAGCGAATTATTCTTGATCCTGGTATTGGATTTGCCAAATCACATGAACAGAACTTGGAATTAATGAGGCGTTTAGATGTTATTACATCGTTAGGCTTTCCTGTCCTATTGGGTACGTCAAGGAAATCCTTAATTGCGAATACACTTCATACGCCACCAAATGATCGTTTGGAAGGGACAAGCGCCACAATTAGCTTAGGCATTGAAAGAGGCTGTCATATTGTACGGGTCCATGATGTGAAGGAGATGAGTCGTACATCTAAGATGATGGATGCGATGCTCGGTAAAGGAAAGGTGAATCCTGTTGGATAAAATCTTTGTTAATGGCATGAAGTTTTACGGCTACCACGGTGTTTATAAAGAAGAGAATGCATTAGGTCAACGTTTCGCGGTGGACGTCGTCTTAGAGGCGGATTTAACGAAGGCATCTTTAAATGATGATTTAAATTATAGTGTGAACTATGCTGAAGTGTATGAGAAAACGAAACAAATCGTTGAAGAGAATACATTTGATTTAGTAGAAACCATCGCAGAAGAAATTGCGAAGACATTACTCGGTGACTTTACAATTGTTCAAAGCGTAACAGTTAAAGTGATTAAGCCGGACCCTCCAATTCCCGGCCATTATGATTCTGTAGCAATTGAAATGAAGAGGTCGAGATGAAACACATTGCATATATCGCTTTAGGATCAAACATTAGTCCGAGAGAAGAGTATTTAAAGAGTGCTCTGCATGAAATGGTAGTAAACGAACAGATCGCGATCGTGGCAGTTTCTTCTATCTATGAAACTGAACCGGTCGGATACTTAGATCAAAATCAATTTTTAAATATGGTTTGTAAAATCGAAACATCACTCCAACCGATGGACTTGCTTTTGGAGCTTCAACGTATTGAAAGGGAACTTCATCGCACACGTGAGATTTTCAATGGACCGAGAACAATTGATCTTGACATTCTTTTATTTAACGATGAGAATATTAAGTTGGAACAGTTGTGTATCCCACATCCTCGTATGGAGGACCGGGCGTTTGTGCTCGCTCCACTACAAGAAATTGCTCCTTTAGAACAGATACCAACTCTTAAAACGTCGGTGCATGACTTATTCATGGCTTTGCCGGAAAGATTAAGAAAAGGGGTACTTCTATGGAAACAACAAAAGCAGGTGGAAGAGTTCGTGCCTTTCGAAAGTTGAAAGGTTACACGCAACAGAGTTTCGCTGATAAAATGCACATGTCGGTTTCCGTTGTTGGTGAAATTGAACGTGGGACGCGGGCCGCAGAAGAAGACTTCATAGAACGAGCGTCGCATCTATTAGATATATCGGTTGAAGAGTTGCTCGGACAGGATATAAAGCGCTAGTAAAGTAAGTCACAAATGGTAGTAGACGAAGTTTTTTTGTTTGTACGGACTGTCAGTCTTCACTGGCAGTTTTTACGTATGTAGAGGAGCATTAAACAAAGGAGATGAACGTCATGACAGAATCCGATTTACAGCAAGGAGATCAAAGACTCGTAAGGCTGGAGAAATTAGAGCGTTTACAAGAAGAAGGGTATAACCCATTTGGAACGCGTTTGGATCGCACACACAATACGGTTGAAATGCAAGCACAATATGATCAGTACTCAAAAGAAGAATTAGTAGGGTTAGAAAGCGAGCATATTGTTACGATTGCAGGAAGACTAATGACTAAGCGTGGTAAAGGGAAAGCCGGCTTTGCGCACATTCAAGACCTACGTGGTCAAATTCAAATTTACGTACGTAAAGATCAAGTTGGAGAAGAGGCGTACGAAAAGTTCCAGACGTGTGACATCGGTGATCTCGTAGCAGTATCTGGTGTACCTTTTAAAACGAATGTTGGGGAGCTTTCAGTCAAAGCCACTAACTTTACGTTAATGACCAAATCACTGCGCCCTCTCCCGGACAAGCATCACGGTTTAAAAGATGTAGAGCAACGTTACCGTCAGCGCTACATTGATTTAATTGTAAATCCTGAAGTGAAAGATACATTTATTACAAGAAGTAAAATTCTACAAACGATGCGTAGATATCTTGATGATCAAGGATTTCTAGAAGTAGAAACACCAATGATGCATAGCATTGCCGGTGGAGCTTCTGCACGACCGTTCGTCACGCACCATAACGCACTCGATATGGAACTGTACATGCGAATTGCCATCGAACTTCATTTGAAGCGCCTCATTGTAGGTGGAATGGAAAAAGTCTATGAAATTGGACGAGTATTCCGTAATGAAGGAGTATCAACGCGTCACAACCCTGAATTCACAATGATCGAGTTGTACGAGGCATACGCTGACTACAAAGACATCATGAATTTAACTGAGAATCTAGTTGCGCATATTGCACAAGAAGTTCACGGTACAACAAAAGTTCAATATGGAGAAGATGTCATCGATTTAACCCCAAATTGGCGTCGTGTCCACATGGTTGATCTTATTAAAGAAGAAACTGGTGTGAACTTCTGGGCTGATTTAAGTGATGATGAAGCAAGACAACTTGCGAAGGAACATAACGTACATGTAGAAAGCTATATGACGTTTGGACATGTTGTGAATGAGTTCTTCGAGCAATTAATTGAAGAGAAGCTAATTCAACCAACATTTGTTTACGGTCACCCACTTGCTATTTCACCACTCGCTCAAAAGAATGCAGAGGATCCTAGATTTACAGATCGCTTTGAATTGTTCATCGTTGCTCGGGAACACGCAAATGCGTTTACAGAGCTAAATGATCCTATTGATCAACGCGCTCGTTTCGAAGAGCAGTTAAAAGCAAAAGAAATGGGTGACGATGAGGCGCATCCATTAGATGAAGATTTCATTGAATCACTAGAGTACGGAATGCCTCCTACAGGTGGTTTAGGAATTGGGATTGATCGACTCATAATGCTGTTAACAAACTCAGCGTCAATTCGCGATGTACTCCTCTTCCCTCAGATGAAAAACAGGGGATCAGACGAGTAGAAATATAGATTGAGCAACGAATTTTTCGTTGCTCAATATTTTTTTGAAATAATACTTGCAACTTGTCTGAGGAGATGGTATATTTCTATTTGTGCTTAACAGAGCGCAAACATCACATCGCAAATCACGAAAAAAACTTTTTAAAAAAGAGTTGACGCGAAGCGCGAATGGTGATAATATACTAAGAGTCGCCACAAGAGATGACGGCGCTTAAAACAAACAAAATTGCCC
>JIBW01000008.1 GCA_012970285.1 Bacillaceae bacterium JMAK1 | reverse complement strand
CTTCTTGGCGTTTCGTGTCAATAACTTTTTTCAGAAAGTTTTTTGTGACCGTTTCGCTTTCGTTAGCGACAAGGAATATCTTACCATCAGGCTTAGCTCTTCGTCAATAACTTTTTTTGAAAAGTTTTTGAGAGCTTCTTTTGTTGTTGCTTTCCTGACTGGCGGATATTTAATTTATCATTATCCCCCATATTATGCAAGGGGTTTTTGAAGTTTTTTTTAGAATCCCTCAGATTTATATCTTCTTACCTCATCTTTTGTCGCCATACGCTGATACAACTCTTCTATAATTCTTCTCTTTTCCTCAATACTCTTCCCCACTTCCCCTTCTGCTTTTATTTGCTCTTCTTTCTTCCTTATCCGATATAGCTCTTCTTTTAGTAAGTCTCTTAACTCCATCTCTTCTATATCTGAAATCAATAATCCAATCATTCGCTACCTCCTTTTTAGTTATATCTTGTCCGCTTTCTCATATAGATAACCTAAGGAATGCTTTGTACAAGGAGGGGTAGTCAATGGCTCAGTTCTACGTCGTGAATCGGCGCGGAGGAAAAAAGTATTTATTTATCGCAATGGTTGCTTTTTGTACCGCTTGTATTCTTCTAATGGATCGACCTTTCTTAGCCGTTTTCTCCGGTCAAGATGGTTCGGTTGCTTTCTCAAGTGCTGATATTGATGATGAGAAGACGAGTTTGACGTTTAATGTAAGTTGGGGAGAAGCAAATGTTGAGCCGATCTTAGATATACTTGAAGAAAAGAATGTAGATGCTACGTTCTTCGTTTCTGGGGTCTGGTCGGAACGCCATTTAGAAACACTTCAGCGAATGGTTGATGAAGGGCATGAGGTTGGTAACTACGGCTACCGATTTAAACCTTACCCTGACCAAGAGATTGAAGAAATGCGTAGAGACATGTTGCAAGGACACGAAAGTATTAAAGATGCCATTGGCGAAGCACCTGTGTTCTTCAGACCACCTGCAGGCATCTTTAATCAAGATGTTCTCGATGCAGCTGAAAACCTCGGTTATTCTGTCATTCACTGGGCCACCGACGGAAAAGACTGGCAAAACCCTGGGGTAGATGAGATCTTAGCGAACATTCAAGAAGAACTAGCTCCTGGTGACGTCATTATGCTTGATGCATCTGACTCAGCGAAACAAACCGTAGAAGCCTTGCCACTCATAATTGATGAATTACAAGATGAGAACTACGAGTTCGTTTCACTTGAGATGTTAATTAGTGGGGCCGAAGCGAGTTACGAAGAAATGTAAATTGTAAATAAAAGAGCAGTTCACGTAATGAGCTGCTCTTAAAATTGTTGAAAAGGGCTACTTCGATCGGTCTTATAAGAATGTTGCTCGGTGATTGACTGAATAATTTCCAAGTTTCGAGTAACCGATAGCGCTAAGTTTGTCGCACTCGTGCCATGCGAATGCTCTAAGTTCGTCAACATGTATAGGTTCGAGTTAACATCTCGCTCTGATTTAAAAACTAAACGATAATCTCTCGTTACCTTATGCAATCCTTCTGCTTCATAGACAAGTTCGTCTTGAAGATCCTCAAGAAAGGTTGGAATGTTCGGCTTGTAACCTGTTGCAAAAACTACAGCCTTAGCATGCACATCCCATTCATCCTCAGTTTGCCCATGTTTACAGTGCAAGTTGTAACCACCTTCATCCTCTTTTGCTTCTACAATTTCAGTAGAGGACTGAATGGTAACTGGAATATTATTGATTGATGTTCGATGGTAAAGTAGCTCATAAATATTGTGCAACGTTTTCCCTTCTACACCATTACGCAAATTACTTAATGACTCTAGTGTTTTTTGTCGTTGTTCAAACGGCAACCGATGAAAGTGATCAACATAGTCTGGCGTGAATTGTTCTTGACCAAGTTTACTTTCTTCTAATTGAAAGAATCCTGGAGAACGTGTATACCATGTTAACTCGTAGTTGTAATCTTTTTGGGACTCGAGTAAATCATAAAAAACTTCTGCAGCGCTTTGGCCTGACCCTACAACCACAATCGATTCATTCTCTTTTACTCGATTTGCATGAAACGTATACGAACTTGAATGGATGAACGACTGATCTTTACGATCCTCAACTCCAGGAGGTAACATCGGCTTGCTGCCCGTACCGACCACAACGTGTTTACTTGTGACATACTCTACTGAACCTGTATCAACCGTTAAAATTCCACACGTGAAATAGTCATCTTGAGGAATTACTTCAATAACTTTTTTGTTAAAATGTAAGCCCTTTAATTGATTCACTACCCAGCGACAATACGCTTCATACTCTTCTCGGGGAATGTTCCACTCTTTAAAAAAATAAAATGGGAACATGCGATTCGTTTCATGAACATAATTTAAAAATGTATAGGCACTCTTCGGATTCGCCAACGTAATAAGATCGGCAATAAAAGAGATTTGTAAATCAGTTCGATCGATGAGCATCCCTGGGTGCCATCTAAATTCTGGATTCTCGTCAAAAAAAGCAACGTCCAACCCGGTCCCTTCTTCACATAAAGCCGCTAAACCTAAATTGAACGGTCCAATCCCCACACCTAAAACATCATAGTCTGTCGTTTTCATTTCATTAGCTCCCCTTTTAACGTTCCCTTATCCATACCCGTTTCGCTTAAAAATACGCATAAAAAAACACGAGCGTCTGCTCGTGTTCTACTTATTTCTTTGAACGCTGAATACGGTGTAGTGCAATTAATTGATACGTATTCGCAAATATTAATGGCGCAAGATAAATCCAAAGCCATTCGCTATCGTTAACTTGTTGAACCGTTAACGCAGGCACCCACTCAATTGTCGTAATGACAAACATAAAGAAAGTTGCTGGAATAAATGCTGTATAATTCGTTTCTTTCATCTTCCAATATGCAATCAATAACGCGTAGATAAGTAACAATGTCGGCGTTACTAAGTAGGCCGTCCAAGGTTCCCCATCAGCATAAGCAATATAACGTAAATAGACAAGATCAAAAAAGACAAATGCGATCAAAAGAACTTGAACCAAATTCCAAAGCTTTGCGGTTTTAAATAACGATAACGCAAAACGATGCAAGATTAAGTACGCAAAGTACCCCATTTGTGCAACAATACTAACGGCTGCTCCAATTCCAAGCATCCATACTGTTCCCCAGAAGAAATTCCAAAAACCTTCCCCTTGAAAAGCATCCCATCTTAAAGGTACACCGACAATGGTACCGCCAACTGCACCGACTAACATTGTCGTGAAGAATAAAAACACAACTTTTCTAGTATTCACACGATCATCCCTTAGTACAGATTCACACCCTTTTAATTCTAACAAGCCCATTGACAAAAAGCCAGTTCACCTTAAAAGCGTTGCATATTTTGTCACCATTTGCACAAAATAAGCGAAAAGCGAAAGGGGGATCTGTTGTTGCAAAAGCACTTATCTGTACTCATTGTGTTCACTATGGCAATTCTCTTATCAGGTTGCGCCGCTTATCAAGGTGAAGCTCAAGCTGATTATGATGAAACGAAACGAATGGTTGCTGATGTCATTAAGACAGAAGAGGGTAAACAAGCATTACGAGAGGTTCTTACAGAAGAAGAATTCCAATCTTCACTCGTCATGGAACAGTCGTTCGTACAAGATACAATTCACGATACATTGACATCTGAAGAAGGGAAAGCCTATTGGGGGCAGCTCATTGATGATCCTAAGTTCGGCGTTAAAGTAGCCGACAGTATGCAAACGAAAAATGAGGAAGTTTTAAAACGCCTCATGAAAGACCCTGATTATCAAACGATGATGATGGACGTTATGCACGACCCTGAAATGGAACAAGCAACGCTTGAACTGATGAAAAGTAAAGAATTTCGAGAACAAATCATGACCGTTATTGAAGAATCAATGCAAAACCCTCGCTTCCAAGCTTCCTTACAAGAAATCGCCAGTGAAAGCGAAGGTAGTTCTGACTCTGAAGAAGACAGCAACAGTGAATCAAGCTCAGAAGATAAAAATTCAAATGAAAATGAAGAAGAGTAAAGCCATCAGACTTTACTCTTCTTCATTTATTGAGATTCCTTCTTATCGATAACTCTACGAGCAATCTCTCCATAAATTTCGCCAATTCGATGGTCAGCTGCATAAACAGACGGCGCAAAATCATTCTCGTCAATATCCGGTTGACCAAGTGGCACTTGTCCGATGACGTTCGTCTTTAATTCTTCAGCAAGACGTTCGCCACCACCTTGACCAAATACATATTCTTTCTCGCCTGTAGCTTGGCTTTCAAAGTAAGCCATGTTCTCAACAACGCCAAGAATTCGGTGGTTACTCTTAATTGCCATTGCTCCAGCACGCGCAGCTACAAATGCAGCCGTAGCATGTGGTGTCGTTACGATAATTTCATCCGATTCAGGAAGCATCGTATGAACATCCAATGCAACGTCACCAGTTCCCGGTGGCAAGTCTAGAATTAAATAGTCTAGGTCTCCCCATGTGACTTCTTTAAAGAAGTTCGTAAGCATCTTTCCAAGCATCGGCCCTCTCCAAATCACAGGAGCATTGTCCTCAACAAAGAAGCCCATTGAGATGACCTTCACACCGTAACGCTCAACAGGATGAATCTTGTCTCCTTCAACGGTAGGTCTCTGTTCAATTCCCATCATATCCGGAACACTAAAACCGTAAATATCTGCGTCTACGATTCCAACTTTTTTACCTTCTCGCGCAAGAGATACAGCAAGGTTTACGGACACTGTTGATTTCCCAACGCCACCTTTTCCACTTGCAACCGCGATAAATTTAACTTTATTATCTGGATCTAAAAGTCCAGCACTTTTAGCTTCTTGCTCTGGGTCACGATGTTGTTCTAGTTCTTCTTCAGTCAGTTGTTCAAAACGCAAGCCAACACTGTCAGCTCCTAATTTCTTTACGATTGCAACGATATCTTGTTGAACCTTCATTTGACCGCCTGTACCTGTTTGGGCTAAGGCAATTTTCAAACTTACGTTTTCACCTTTAATCTTTACTTCTCGTATTCCGCCCGTTTCGAGAATACTTTTATTCAAATCCGGATCTTGGATTGGTTTAAGTACTTCAATAATTTCTTTTTCGTTTAACAACCCTGACACCTTCCCTTCAAGTGTATACCGACACTATTGTATCATACCTGAAAGGTTGGTTTTAGTTTCCTGCTTCATTCTCTTCTGCTAATTCTGGAACTTTATACCGTAGCATTCCTTGATAGATACTCGCCGCTACTTTATCTTGATATTCCTCAGTTCCGAGATCAGCCGCTTCTTGGACGTTCGATAAAAATCCGACCTCAACAAGCACTCCAGGAATTTCAGCACGATCCACAAGGAAAATATTATGAATCGGCAAAGCTGACCGGTTGGTATTCTCTAATTGCCGAACCATTTCACCTTGAACACTTTCTGCCATAAGCTTTCCTTCTTCAAATGTACGGTTATAAAACGTTTGGGCGCCTCGCCATTTAGAAGATGGCGTCGCATTTAGATGAAGTGAAATATAATAATCGGCATTCGACGTATTAATCATTTCTAATCGCTTTTTCAAATCTTCAGTCTTCCGATTTGATAAACCTCTCGTGCCTTCTTGAGCAAGATCAGAATCACCTTCTCTCGTCATATAAACGAGCGCCCCAGAAGCTTGCAAGTAATCCCTTAACTTCAAAGAAATATCGAGTGCTACATCCTTTTCTAACGTACCGCTCTTTGCCACTGAGCCTCCATCAACACCACCATGACCTGCGTCTAATATAATTACACTTCCACTTAAAGGCATTTCGAGTGTTGACGTATCTTCGTTAGAAAAAAGGGCATACATACTGTAAGCCATCACACCTGCAAAAAGTATAACTAACATCCAAGCGAACTTCATTCGTTTTTTCATGTTCAAACATCCTTTACTAAGGGGTAGTTCAATGTATGCAAAAGGAGACAGGCATATGCCTATCCCCTTACGCCTTAACTCTTCCCCGTTGAAGGCCCGTTTGAAAGCCGAGATTCCACCAGTACGAAACATAAAGTGAAGCGCCTTCTAATACTTTTCTCGAATCAACAGACTCATCTTGAATCCAATCTGTAATAAACAAGTTAAGCTCCGTAATTCTTGACTCTAAATGAGAAGGATCAGCTTGTTTCTTTTTGGTTTTCGCTTCACTGATCCCTGCTTTTGCAGCATACAAAAACGTTTCAATGGCTACATCCATACACACTTCTTCTAAAAAGGATTGGCGGAAACGAAATTTCTCATTAATTGGGACGAGAAACTGTTCCGAAGCAAGAATTAAGTCATCCATGCTAAGTGTATGAAGCAACGATTTCTCGATTTCCCATTCCCTAGCCCGCTTTTCTTTTTGAAACGATACAACAGCTCCCATCTGCTCCCCCCTCAATAATTAGTATGAGGAGATCGCGCTAATTCATAACTGGGAATGCCATAAGGAAATGTTTCACGGGAAACATTTGAGCGGTATAATCCATTCATCACAAGATCATGATAAGAGCCCATTAACCTGACAAGAAACGGCGCACTAATTCCCTTATTCTTACTAAACACAGACACTAAAAATGAGAGTGACGGCTAGGCTCACTTTACTAAACGCAGTACATGCTCCATTCGTTGTTGCTTCCGAGCCGTGGAATACGTGGCGAAGGGACACCCAATGTCGTGTATACGTTGCACGACATTGCCCAACGTAAACGTTGTTGGTTCTAAATTATCGGTAAGTTCATGCCAATACAACGGCGTGGAAATAGTACCTTCCACTTGTAATCTCGGACTATAAGGCGCTATAAGCGTTTTATCTTTCCCGTGCTGTACATAGTCAACGTACAATCGTTCGTTTCGATTCTTTTTCAGCCGCTCCGTCGTAAAGTCATCCGGATGAGCGTCGACCATTATTTTTGCAATCCCTTCGGTAATAAGGGCTGTTTCTTCATACGTTAAACTTCCTTCTTTGATCGGGATGGATACTTGCAAGCCTTTATTTCCAGACGTTTTCACAAAAGAAATAAGGTCAAGACCATCTAAAATTTGCTTAAGAAATTGAGCAGCACGAATCGCTAAAGAAAAATGCTCTCGATTCGGTGGATCTAAATCAAAAACAATTTCATCGGGATGCATGCATTGTAACCGTTGAAACGGAACATGATATTCAATTGCACCATGATTGGCTAGCCAAAGTAAACCAACTAGTCGGTTACATACAATCTCGTTAGCCCCAGTCGTTTCTAAAACATCTTGCGGAGCATAATCTGGAAATTGTTTTTGAAAGAACGTTTCCTTTGCCACCCCGTCAGGTGCTCGAATAATCGTCAACGCTTTGTCCTTAAGGAATGGCAACATGTAGGGTGCAATGTCACGCATATACACCAACAAGTCTTTCTTCGTATAATCCGACCAAAATTCCTTTTCCAAATTCTTAATATGAACTGCCGTCGGCAACTGCGCCACGTCAATTTCAACTTGCGAAACCGTACAGTCTCTTAATTGAATGCTCGGATCAATCCGTTCAAATTCAGGCTCTCGCATCTCACCAGAGTCTACACCTAGCGTACGAATCTTCCCGACCACCGCAGCTGGTAAATGGTATTGCCCCCTTAGTTCTTCACCTTCTTTTCGAAAGAGTTCGTGGAGCATCGAGGCCGACTCCTTCGATAAACCGTGTTTACATTTTCCGATCTCCAATAATTGACCATGATCCTCATAAGCTTGAACGGTAAAATAACCATTGCTCGGATTATAATGCGTCAAAATTCCTTGGATCACACGCCAGTTTTTTATCTTTAACCAATCGTGGTGTTGCTTCCCCTTTTGATAGGCACTCGTTTTTTTCTTCGCCACCATTCCTTCGCATTGATAATCGAAAACACACTTTTCTATGACAGATCGCTCAGTAAACGTCTCAACAACGTAAAACCTATCGCTATTGGGAAGACAATCAGTGATTGTTCCAAGCTGTTCTTTACGCCTTTCAAGCGGCAGATCACTTATCTCTTCACCCAAATTCCGAATAAGGTCAAAAGCCATCAAGGTCGCAGGCCTTGTGTTCGTCTTTTCTTGAATCCGGTCAGCACTTCTCATCCGCCCACGCACTTGCATTAGGCTAAAGTTTGCTTGATAACGATGATTTAACACGACGAGTTCTCCATCAATTTCTACAGGTAAGAAGTCTTGTACATAGTGAACATTGGTCTTGAACCATTCCACCACTTCCGGAAATCGCTCGTTCAAACGTTGATTGTTTTTACTAAGCAATGTCACAGTCTCGCTTGTCCAAATTAGGCGACACCGAAATCCGTCATACTTAATTTCATACAACCATTCATCTCCCGTTGGAACTGTTTCACTTATAATTGGCTTCATAACGTCCATCATCGTTCACCACCTGTGATTAGGTTGTGTTAATTCCTGCAAATTACTATTCCTCTCGTATAAAAAAACTTCCCAAATCCAAACTACTTATTAAGGAGGGATGCATCATGCACACGATGTGGAAAGGCACAATTAGCTTTGGGCTCGTTAACATCCCTGTAAAAATGCATGCAGCAACTGACAACAAAGACATTCAACTGCGTCAATTACACAAAAAATGCAAAACACCGATAAAATATAAAAAGGTCTGTCCGAACTGCGAAGAAGAAGTTTCAAATGACGACATCGTAAAGGCCTATGAGTATTCAAAGAACAAATACGTCATCTTAGACAATGAAGAACTCGAGAAATTAAAAACTGATCAAGAAGACAAAGCTGTTGAAATTATTGACTTCGTTCAACTAGACGATATCGATCCGATTTACTTTAGTAAAAGCTACTACTTATCCCCTAATGAAGGAGGATCAAAAGCTTACGCTTTATTAAGAGAAGCACTTAAAGACACTCAAAAAATTGGCATCGCCAAAATGATGATTCGTTCAAAGGAACAACTTGCTGTCATCCGTGTTTATCAAGGTGCCCTAGTTGTAGAAACCATTCACTTTCCTGATGAAGTACGATCTACAATTGATGTCCCTAACATTCCTGAACAAAGCGAAGAAATCGGAAAGAAAGAACTCGATACAGCAAAGTTACTCATCGAACAACTTACAACAGAATTCGAACCAGAAAAGTATCAAGACGATTACCGAGTTAAATTAGAAGCCCTAATTGCAGAAAAGCTATCCGCTGAAGAAGTTACCGTATCAGAAGAAACAAAATCAACACCTGATAACGTCACCGATATTATGGAAGCACTAGAGAAGTCCATTAACCGAGCAAAGAAAAACCAACCAAAACCAAAAACAAAGAAAAAAGCCGCTGCCAAAAAGCCAGCGACTACAAAGACGTCAACGACGAAGAAAAAAGCAACGTCTTAAAGCTGAACACAAAAAAACAGCCAGTAAGGGACAACCCTTTCTGGCTGTTTTTCAAATTTAAAGATATTATATCAGTTTGAACTGAACACATATATGACCGTTAAAATAAAAGGGACTAGAGAAATTCATTATCTGTTAATTAATAACAAAAAGACCAATATTTGAATATGGATTTTTGTAAAATTATTCAAGTATACTATTAAAGCATTAATATAAAAAATTACGGGGGTTTTCGCATGACAAAAGAACCAAAGAAAAAGAAGCCACTTTACGCTCGGT
Organism: Bacillaceae bacterium JMAK1; assembly: GCA_012970285.1. Lineage (GTDB taxonomy): Bacteria > Bacillota > Bacilli > Bacillales > Marinococcaceae > Geomicrobium_A. Next base: position 57,782 of record JIBW01000008.1, on the reverse strand, counting down.
GGTGGTTCATCGCTATTGTAGCCATCTTCTTAATATCGATCGTTGTTCCTTCAGATGACAGTGAAGATGTTGCTAGTGACGATACAGAAGACGATAACATAGCAGGTGCAGAAGAAGTCGATAACAAAGACACCGAAATTGATGCAGCTGAAGAAAGCACCACAAATGAAGCAATCCAGGAAGAGGAAATTGAAGTTGAAGAAACCGTTGGTGTCGGGGAAACATTAGAGCTCGGGGATGCTCACTTTACTGTACATAACGTGGAAACAGGTGTAACTGAAGTCGGCAATGAATTTCTAAATGAAACGACAAGTGGTCAATTTGTCCTTTTAGATCTTACATTCCAAAACGAGGGTAATGATTCAGTTACGACAGATACTTCATTCTTCAAACTCGTCTCTGACGAGCGTACTTATGACGCTGACAGTATGGCATCTATGTATGCGAATGATGAAGGATCATCTTTCTTTCTCGAGAGTGTTAACCCTGGTATGGATCGACGCGGGATCGTTGTATTTGAGACACCAGCAGATGCTGATGATTTTATTTTAGAGGTTCAAACAGGCTTCTGGGGAACTGAGAAAGGTCAAATCACACTTCAATAAAAAGCCCTTGTGGCTTTTTTTCTTTACCTATAGCACGAGCATTTCCGTCTCTTGCGCTTAATCAGTTAGCTCCATTAAAGCTCAAACTATACTGTAAATGATTTCAACATCTTCTAATTAAGAACCAGATGCTTCACACCCTTGTAAACATAAAACCCCCAACCATAATGGTTTGGGGGTTCTTGTAAAAGTAATATCTTAACGCTTCGAGAATTGTGGTGCACGACGTGCAGCTTTAAGACCGTATTTCTTACGCTCTTTCATTCTTGAATCACGAGTTAAGAAGCCTTTTTCTTTAAGTGTACTGCGGTATTCTGGGTCAACTTCAAGAAGTGCGCGTGAAAGACCGAGTTGGATCGCTCCCGCTTGACCTGTGAATCCACCACCATGAACATTAACTTTAATGTCATATTGGTTCTCTGTTCCTGTTTCAACAAATGGTGCGCGAACAACCATTTTGAGTGTTTCGTAATCGAAGTACTCATCCATGTCGCGCTTGTTGATCGTTACTTTACCGCTGCCCGGTGTGACGAATACACGAGCAGTTGAGTTCTTACGACGGCCTGTACCGTAATATTGCAAAGCTGTCAATTCAAACCCTCCTCTTAATTATCCACGTAGCTCGTAAGCTTCTGGTTTTTGTGCTTCGTGCTTATGCTCTGGTCCTGCGTATACGTGAAGCTTCTTGATCGTTTGACGACCGAGTGTGTTCTTTGGAAGCATTCCGTGTACTGCAAGCTCAATAATCTTCTCTGGCTTGTTTTGACGCATGTCGATCGCGCGAGTTGATTTAATCCCTCCGCGATAGCCGCTGTGACGATAGTAAACTTTGTCTGTCCACTTCTTACCTGTAAGTTCGATTTTCTCAGCGTTGATGATGATGACATTGTCACCTGTGTCAACGTGTGGAGTGAACTCAGGTTTGTTTTTACCGCGTAGGATTGAAGCAACTTCACTAGCCAAACGTCCGAGAGTTTGACCTGCAGCATCAATCACGTACCATTTACGTTCGATTTCATTTGCTTTAGCCATATAAGTTGTACGCATGGTGGAACCTCCTCGTTCAAGATCATTCATTTATTTAACAATCAGTTTGTTGTTCTCGTTTATTTCATTCTCCGGGGCAGTGGAGTTTGAAATGCCAACTAACATCATATAATAGTTCTAGCCCAAAGTCAATTAATTTAAGCAAAATCCATAAAGAAAAACCACCTCTTTCGAGATGGCCCCAAACCCGCTTCTATGAAGGCTTTACGCTGATTGGTTGACCCTTAAAAACTCGACTTGGGTTTCCTGTAAAGATCTGGTTTAACGTCTCGTCTGTAACCCCGGACTGTTGTAATTCTGGTAAGACCCTTTCGAATAGATGTTGCACATGCCACTTTTCCAAAACCGTCTTCATGAAATCGCTTTCAGGAAATGGTCTACCTCGCCAATAATTAACGGTGTCATGGGAGAGAATGATCTGTTCTTCGTATCCCATCGCAAGTAACCCTAATAGGGTAGCTTTCCTTTCCTCATCTAGAGGTGTACCGGCAAGTCCTTCAAGCCCAAAACGATCAAATCCAATTGTAACGCCACGCTCTAACACACGTAAATGATCACGAATGTTCGTCGTACCGTCCATATGACCGATTACCACTTTCGCAGGATCTGCCCCATGTGCGAGCAGAAGTTCGACTTGCTCATAACCCATTGTTCCTTCTTGCGTATGAGTCATTATTGGAATACCTGTTTCCTTTTGAATTCGTGCAGCTTGCCTAAAAAACATCTGTTCATATTCTGTAATCACACCTCGACTGGAACCTACCTTAATGACTCCTGGTTTGATCTCCGTTCCAGCGATGCCATCCGTGACTTCCTTATAGAACATCTCATAGATTTCTTCTTCGGCATTGCTTAATCCCACTCGTGCTTTGAAGTAGGCCGGAGCCCCTTCTCCTTCATAATAATACCCGCTCGCACAGACGATGTTCATCCCTGTGCGAAGAGAAATCTCTTTAAGCATTTCTGGATCGCGCCCGCAATCATTTGGCGTTGGATCCACCACGGTGTTCACCCCAAATTGTTGCAACTTCTCACATACATCAATCCCAACTCGTAACGCTTCTTCACGGTCGTATCGCCCGAGCGTCACGTCACCTTCAAAGCCTGGGTAGCCAAAGATGAAATGTTCATGCATCATCGTCTTCCCTAGATCTTCAATTGCCAATCGACCTGTAACCGTTTCTACAAGTGAATTCATCAATACTCCCCCTATCCATTACGACTTAGATTTTTGAAGTTCAGCGTCTTGCAACTTTCTCCAAAGAATCTTTCCGCTTCCGGAAACAGGTAGTGCTTTTGTAAATTCAATGACTCGAGGATACTTATAGGCTGCCATCTTTTCCTTTGCCCAATCAATGATCTCTTGTTCTGTCGTTGATTCAAAGCCGTCATTTAAAATAATGACCGCTTTCACTGTTTCTCCCCGTCTTGCATCCGGTGTACTAATGATGCAACATTGTTGTACCGCTGGGTGAGCGTACATTTTGGACTCTACTTCTGCAGGCCATACTTTAAACCCTGAAGAATTAATCATTCGCTTCACACGATCAACAATATAGAAATACCCATCTTCATCGTACGTAACAATGTCACCTGTTCTAAAAAATGTCTTGCCATCAAGTTCAACAAAGACTTGAGCCGTATCTTCTGGTCGATTCCAATACCCTTTGAACACTTGAGGACCGTTAACGAGAAGTTCGCCTTCTTGCCCTGGACCTAACTCTTGTAATGTGAGTGGTTCGACAACTCGACTATCGACATCAAAGCTCGGAATGCCAAGGCATTGTAACTTCGCTTTACCAATAGGGTTAGAATGTGTCGTTGAAATCGTCTCAGTGAGACCATATCCTTCTGCATAACGTAATCCAGTCACTTCAAAGAGTTTCTCACCGACAGCTTTCGGAAGTGCTGCACCGCCTCCATTCACTGCCAACAAACTACTTAAGTTATAGTTCGATAAGTTCGGATTCGCTAAAAAGTCAACGACCATCGTCGAGATATTCGTCCAATTTGTACACTCATGTTTCTCAATTAATCTTCCCGCAACGTCTCGATTCCACCGGGTCATTAACACGACGGTCCCGCCTAAATGAATCGGAACAAACATACAATGAACCAGTCCGGTTACATGGAACAACGGTAATCCACCTAGTGCTACCGCTTCTGGTGATCCATTGCCCCAATGGCTTCCAGACATGACATTTGCTTGTACGGTTTTGTGTGTATGCTTGCATCCTTTTGGCAAACCTGTCGTTCCCGACGTATAAGGTAGTACGGCCAAGTCATCTGCCTCACCCTTATACGCAAAAGGTGCTTGATCGTAACTCAACACTTCTTGCCAAGATATATGTTGCGGATCCTTCCCAATCGGTGGCGCTTTTACAACATCAGGCAACTCATACTCGCAAGACTCTGGTAAATACTCAGAGTAAGCAGCAAGAATGACATGCTGGAGTGGCGTGATCTCAAGAAGTGGTTTAACTCGCTCAAACAATTCCTGGCCGACAAATGCAACGGTTGCCTCACTATCTTCGATCGGAAACTTCACTTCTTCTGTTACCATCATCGGATTGATAGGAACGGCAATGGCTTCCGCTCGTAAAATTGCATGAATCGCAATCACATATTGAGGGCTATTCTGCATGTAAATCAGAACACGGTCGCCTTTTTTCACACCGAGCTCGTGTTGCAAATAACCCGCTACTCGCTTTTGCTCTTCATACAACTGCTGGTATGTGATTTCTTGATCGTAATAAATGATTGCACATTTATTCGGGTAACGCCTCGCACTAATAGCTAGATTATCCAAAAGAGTTGTTTCAGGAATACTCAAGCGCTTTGGTGTACGTTCTGGCCAGTGATCATAGTGTCTTGTAAACATAAAATGAACCACCTCACCCTAATTTAGATTGTAATCTTACGTAAGTAACCAACCACCATCAACGAGCAAGTCGCTTCCTGTCATATAGGAAGCTTCACTTGAAGCGACAAAAGCAATGACATTCGCAATTTCTTCAGCCGTTCCGACTCTTGAAAGGGCGGTATTCTTCTCAATCGCCTTAACAAAACGGTCATTCGTTAATCCTGCACTCGTAAGGTCTGTGCGAGCAAACCCTGGAGATACACTGTTCACTCGAATTTGATAAGGAGCAAGCTCATAAGCCAGTGCCCTTGAGAAATTCATAACCGCTGCTTTCGCAGCACTATAATGCGGAATATGCGCACCAGCTTTATGCCCAGATAAGGACGCCACATTGACAATGGAACGATCTTTCTGATCTTCATTGTTCTTCATAAGTTGTCCGATGCTTTTAGAGACGAGGAACACACTCTTTAAGTTCACATCTTGGGACTTCACCCAATCGTCTTCACTCATTTCGAAGATGTTGGTCTTATTTGAAGAGCCACCTGCATTATTAACGAGCACATCAACAGAGCCAAACCGCTCTTCAAGTACCGATTTTAATGCTTCTATGTCTTCAGACTTCGTTACATCTGCACGATGAACAACCGTACGATCCTCACCTACTTCTTCACGAATGGCGCTTGCTACGTTCTCAAGCTTAGACAATGTGCGTCCAACTAAAACGACCGTTCCTCCATCGCGCGCAATAATCTTAGCTAATGCTTCTCCAATTCCACTTCCTGCTCCTGTGATGACTGCAACTTTCTGATTAAACCGTGACACACGCACTCTCTCCCTTTTTTGTTAACGCTTACAATTTTATATTTATATAAGACTAAATATTCTAATATCTAAATTATATACTACAGTCCTCTACTCCACAACAGAATCAACAAAAAAACAGACTGTTCGACAGCCTGTTTTTGTTATACATCATTATAATAAACGTCCCATAAATAAAGGCCATGACCGGGTGCTGTCTTTCCAGCATACCTTCGATCTCGCTCATCGCGAATTGTAACGATCTGATCAGCCTTTCTTTCCCCAGTACCAACAGCTAACACGGTTCCAGTTATAATCCTTACCATGTTATACAAAAATCCGTTGCCTCTATAAACGAAAACATACTGATCATCTGCGGTTCGTTCCACTCTTGCTTCAAAAAGAGTACGAACTTTGTCGACGACATTCGTATTACTAGCACAAAATGATGAGAAATCAAACGTCCCGACTAAATGATCTAACGCTGATTGCATCGCTCTTTCATCAAGCTTATTGTACACGTGATAAGCATAGTGTCGCAAAAACACATCCCGCTCTTGACCACATCGCACGAAATAACGATATTCCTTCGCAACCGCATCAAAACGCGCGTGAAAATCTGCAGCAACCGGCACAGACTCAATGATTTGAATATCATCAGGTAAATGAGCTCCTAATGCTTTTGCCCAACGATCAGCAGGAATTTGTAATGGCGAATCAAAGTGGACGATTTGTCCTTTTGCATGTACTCCTGCATCTGTTCTTCCAGACGCAGTAACATTCACTTGATCTCCTTGATGAATACGTGCAAGTGCTTGGTTGATTTCACGTTGAACCGTTCGCTTTTCAGGTTGCACTTGCCATCCAGAAAACTCTGTACCGTCATATGCTATTTTCACTTTCCATCTTTGCATCTTTCTCACCTCTTACACATAGCGGAGCATAAAGAGTGTACATCCAAACAGTACGATGCATATAATCGCAACCGTATCTTTCCCTTGCCATTTGAGCACACGAAGCTTAGTCCGCCCTTCTCCACCCCGATATCCACGTGCATCCATTGCGGTCGCCATATCTTCTGCCCGTTTAAATGAGCGGACGAAAAGCGGAATGATGAAGGCTGTCATCGTATTTAATCGTGTCTTTAATGTACCTTTCGTGAAATCAGCACCGCGAGCAGACTGTGCTTTAAGAATTCGATCTGCTTCTAACAATAACGTTGGAATAAGCCGAATGCTAATCGCCATCATCAATGCGATTTCGTGAGAAGGCACCCCGAAACGTTTAAACGGTCTTAAATAGGCCTCAAAACCATCTGTCAAATCAATCGGGGACGTCGTTAACGTTAATAATGACGCAACAACGACGAGCGCTCCAATACGAATGGCAATGAATAAACCTTGAATAATTCCTCCACTGTATATAGAAAAACCGAGTACCGTAAATAGTACATTTCCTTCATTCGTAAATAACGCATGTAAAACGAATGTAAAAGCGATCAATATAAAAATGGGAAGCATGCCCTTTATGAAGAATCGAAGGGGGACTCTTGACAACAACACGAGCAAACCAACAAAGGCGACGAGAATTGCATTTGTCATCACATCATTAGCTAAAAAAACAACAACTGCCATGAGTAGTACAGCTAAGATTTTTGAGCGAGCATCCAATCGATGAATCGGAGACTCGACAGGAACATATTGACCAATGACAATATTTTGGAGCACGTTATCGCCCTCCTTTTTCTGGCCAATCTGTCATTAACTGCTCAGCTAGCTGTTTTGACGATTGGTTCGTCACATCAATCGACCAGTTCGAACGCCTTAGTGCCATACCAATTCGAACGGCAGGTGGTACTGCTAAGTTCATATTCGTAAGCGATTCAACTTCACGGAACACATCGATCGGTTTTCCTTGTAACTTTACTTCGCCCTCATTCATGACAATCACATCATCAGCATAATTCGCTGCATCTTCCATATCATGGGTAACGAGTACCGTCGTTAACCCGTGTTCCTCATGCCAACTTCTAAACAACTGTAATAATGCTCGATGACCCGACGGATCAAGTCCAGCAGCTGGTTCATCTAATATCAATAACTCAGGTTCTGTTGCTAGTACACCAGCAATAGCTACCCGTCTCATTTGCCCGCCACTTAATTGGAATGGAGATTCATGAAGATAATCCTCATGTAATCCAACCAAGTTTAATAGCTCGGGAAGTCGTTTTTTTACCCTCTCTACCGACATGCCGTGTTGAACCGGACCGAATAGAATGTCCTCTTCAACCGTTGAACCGAACAATTGGTGCTCTGGGTATTGGAACACCATTCCTACTTTTTTCCGCAACGGTTTAATCACTTTCCGCTTTACTCCTGGTTGCAAGATCGTAGAACCTACGGTAACTTGTCCACTCGTCGGGACAAGCAGTCCATTAATATGTTGCATCAACGTCGACTTTCCCGACCCTGTGCTACCAACGACCGCAGTAAAGGAACCTGAAGAAATGGAGACGTTAACGCCATTAAGTGCTCTCTTCTCAAACGGAGAGCCAAGCATATATGTATAATTTACATCTTCGAATTTGATGTGCACAGTGACTTCACCCACTCGTCTTCATCTAACAAATAGTTCGTTTGAAAGCCGTTCTCTACAAGGTGTTTTTGAACTTGTAAGAAATAAGGCAAATGAAAATCACGCTCAACGAGAAATTCTGGCTTTTGAAAGAACTCCTCTGCCTTTGAATCATTGATGATCTTGCCATGTTCCATGAAAACAATCCGGTCGGATACGAGCGCTTCTTGAAGCTCGTGGGTAATCATTAGAATCGTGATTCCTCGTTCATGCAACTGCTTCATCGTAGCCATAACTTCTTTCCGCCCCTTAGGGTCAAGCATTGCAGTTGCTTCATCAAAAATCATGATATCAGGTTGTAAAGCGAGCACACCCGCAATGGCGGCCCGTTGCTTTTGCCCCCCTGATAAACGATGGGGTTCCGCAGCAAGGAGTTCCTCGACACCTACACGCTCACTGGCCGATGCAATACGCTTTAACATTTCTTCACGATCAACTCCGGCATTCTCTAACCCAAACGCAATATCATCCCGAACGGTTGCCGCAACAAATTGGTGATCCGGATTTTGAAATACCATACCGGCTTTTTGACGAATATTCCATATTTCACCTTCATCGTCTGTTGATTTATCTGCTACAGTAACCGCTCCTGAAGTAGGAGTTAATAGTGCGTTTATCAATCTCGCTAACGTTGATTTTCCAGAACCGTTCGTACCTAATATTGACACCCATTCTCCTTGTTTAATTGTAATGGAGAGATCTTGAATAATCCAATCTTGCTCGTCTGTATATTTGAAAAAAACATTCTTACACTCAATTGTAGACAAACACTTCTCCCCCTTTTGTAATCAATAAAGAAAGTGTATCGATAATAACGGTACGAAGCAATCATGAACCACGTAACTAAAAAAAGGCAGTGACGAAGTGGTCCCCGTCCTGCCCCAAAACGAATGTTATACGAGTTCGATGACTGCCATCGGTGCACCGTCACCTTTACGTGGTTCCATCTTAACAATACGAGTGTAACCACCTTGACGATCTTCGTAGCGTGGACCAATTTCGCTGAACAATTTCTGAACTGCGTTTTGGCTGTCACTTTCTTCGCTAACGTTCTCATTACGAATGAATGATGCCGCTTGACGACGAGCATGAAGATCTCCGCGTTTACCAAGTGTGATGACTTTCTCTACAATCGGGCGTAAAGCTTTCGCCTTCGATTCAGTCGTAACAATCTTTTCGTTGATAAGCAAATCGGTTGCAAGATCACGGAAAAGAGCTTTACGAGCAGAGCTGTCACGTCCTAGTTTTGCGTATGCCATAATCGTTTCCCTCCTTCAACTGAGCCTATATCTTTTGTTTAGAAAGAGTTAAGCATTGCCCAATACTTTTACTCCGTCTAAACAACGTGGATCATTAATCTTCGTTACGTAAACCGAGACTAAGTTCACCAAGCTTTTCTTGTACTTCTTCTAGAGACTTACGTCCAAGGTTACGCACTTTCATCATGTCTTCTTCAGACTTCTGAGTGAGCTCTTGAACCGTATTGATGCCAGCACGCTTCAAACAGTTGTATGAGCGAACAGACAAATCGAGTTCTTCGATTGTCATTTCTAACACTTTCTCTTTTTGGTCTTCCTCTTTTTCCACCATAATCTCCGCATTCTGTGCTTGATCGGTCAAGCCAATGAAGATGTTCAGATGCTCGTTCATAATCTTCGCACCTAGAGAAACGGCTTCCTCAGGACGGATGCTACCATCTGTCCAGACATCAAGTGTCAATTTATCATAGTTGGTAATTTGACCAACACGAGTATTTTCAACTTGATAGTTCACACGAGATACCGGAGTAAAAATCGAATCAATCGGAAGAACTCCGATTGGTAAATCTTCATGATTGTTTCCTTCAGCAGGAACATAGCCGCGTCCGCGTTTTGCTGTCATACGCATATGCAACTGTGCACCTTTTGTTAAAGTAGCAATGTGAAGATCCGAATTTAAGATATCTACGTCGCTGTCATGGTTGATGTCACGTGCTGTGACGACACCTTCTCCATTTGCGTCAATTTCAAGCACTTTTTCTTCATCCGAATGAATGTTCAGAGCAAGTTTTTTCAAGTTCAAAATGATCGTTGTAACATCTTCAACAACGCCCTCAATCGTTGAGAACTCATGAAGAACACTATCAATTTGAACATTGGTAATCGCAGACCCTGGGAGGGAGGATAATAGGATTCGACGTAAGGAGTTCCCTAATGTCGTACCATAGCCACGTTCCAAAGGCTCCACAACGAATTTGCCATATTTAGCATCCTCGCTGACTTCGATCGTTTCAATGCTTGGCTTTTCGATTTCAATCATATTATTTCCTCCTTAAAAACGTCGGAATCCGAAAAGGCGTGCATCGCACGTCTCTTCGCTTTTTCCTGAAAAGGCAGTGATTGACACTGTACACCATACTTGTGGTTCCCACATCTAACCATTATAGTCACATTCCGGTTATTTAAACCTCTATGGTGTTAAACTCTCCGACGTTTCGGGGGACGACAACCGTTATGAGGTACCGGCGTCATATCACGGATGACGTTAACTTCAAGTCCAGTTGCTTGTAAAGAACGAATTGCTGCTTCACGTCCAGCTCCAGGTCCTTTAACTGCAACCTCAACACTTTTCATACCGTGCTCCATCGCTGATTTCGCAGCGCTTTCTGCAGCCATTTGTGCAGCAAAAGGTGTTGACTTACGAGAACCTTTGAAACCAAGGTTACCCGCGCTTGCCCAAGAAAGTACATTTCCTTGAAGATCCGCGATCGTTACAATCGTGTTGTTAAATGTTGAACGAATGTGCGCAACTCCAGCATCTACTTGCTTACGTTGACGACGTTTGCGAGATGTTGTCTTAGGTTTAGCCATTTTAGTTTACCTCCTTATCCATTACTTCTTCTTGTTTGCGATCGTCTTACGAGGACCCTTAACCGTACGTGAGTTGTTCTTCGTTCGTTGTCCACGAGCGGGAAGACCACGACGGTGACGGATTCCACGATAAGATCCGATCTCAATTAAACGCTTGACGTTAAGTGACTTTTCACGACGAAGGTCACCTTCTACGTTGTAGTTACCTACGACAGTACGAATACGTCCAAGCTCTTCATCAGTAAGATCACGTACACGTGTTTCAGTAGAAACTTCTGCTTCTTCAAGTACTCTTTCAGCAGTAACTTTACCGATACCGTATACATAAGTGAGTGAAATCACAACGCGTTTGTCGCGAGGGATATCGACACCAGCTATACGTGCCAAATTCAAGCACCTCCTTGATATTTATCCTTGTTTTTGTTTGTGCTTCGGATTTGAACAGATCACCATAACCGAACCGTTACGGCGGATGACCTTACAGCGTTCACAGATCGGTTTGACGGACGGTCTGACTTTCATCCTGTTTCCCTCCTTCATGATCGGCATCCTTTGGGAGGCCCACGTCTGCTAAACTGTGACGTTTATTTATAACGATACGTAATTCGCCCACGTGATAAGTCATACGGAGATAACTCCACAGTGACTTTATCTCCAGGCAAGATACGAATAAAGTGCATTCGAATTTTACCAGATACGTGCGCGAGGATCTTGTGTCCATTTTCTAACTCGACACGAAACATCGCGTTTGGTAGCGGCTCAATGACTGTGCCTTCTACTTCGATAACATCATCTTTGGCCATGGATTACTCTCCTTCCTTTATTATAACAGGTTTCTCCCTGCAATACTGAATCAACCCGTGACGGATTTTGGCATTGGTCACTGAATCTGTCTGCTCGAGGCTATTCTTAACCTCAGAAGCGATATACCCCATCTTCCGTAAATGGCGTACGTTCTTCTTCTTTGCAGTCTGAAACCTACGACCATCACCATCTGCGACACGAACAAAGTGAACATCGAGAATCGACACGACAATGTAATGATTGCCAGCATCTTTTCCTTTCAAGGCGCAAACAACCTCACCGAGATGATAAGCTGTTTCGTCCATCATGAACTCCTTTGTTAGGCTAGAGTCAATATCTCATAGCCTGTATCTGTAATAGCAATGGTGTGCTCAAAGTGTGCGCAATTCGCACCATCTGAAGTGACCACGGTCCATTGATCGTCGAGGGTATGAACATAACGTTCTTGCATGTTAATCATCGGTTCTACTGCCAACACCATACCAGGTTTTAGACGAGGTCCTTTACCTGGTGGTCCGTAGTGTGGAATTTGCGGCTCTTCATGCAAGTTTTGCCCAACACCGTGTCCCACATACTCTCTGACTACCGAGAACCCATGCTTTTCGACGTATCTTTGAATTGCATGAGAGATATTGGAGAGCCTTTCCTTGGGTTTTGCTTCTGCAAGACCCTCGTACAAGGCATCCCGGGTGACATCCAAAAGTTTTTGGTCTCGTTCATTGATCGTACCTACTGGATACGTCCAAGCAGAGTCACCATGATACCCTTGGTATTTCGCACCAATGTCGATGGAGATAATGTCTCCATCTTTCAAAACACGCTTTCCCGGAATCCCGTGAACGAGTTCTTCATTGACAGAAGTGCATATACTCCCAGTAAACCCATGATACCCTTTAAACGATGGTTCTGCATCACGTGAACGAATGTAAGAATCGGCAATTCTATCCAACTCGGCAGTCGTAATTCCAGGTTGAATATGCTTTTTCAGTACAGCATGTGTTTCAGCAACGATTTGACCAGCAATTCTCATGATGCCAATCTCACGTTCAGTCTTCGTAATAATCATGCACGAAGACCTTTCAAGAGCTCATCGATTTGTTCGTAGACAACATGAATGTCTTGATCGCCATCGATGTCTTTAAGGTAGCCCTTATTCGTGTAGAAATCTTTCAATGGTTGTTGCTGCTCAATGTTCACATCAAGACGTTTTTCAACCGTCTCCGGTTTGTCGTCTTCACGTTGAATCAATTCACTGCCGTCCACATCACAAACGCCATCGACTTTCGGTGGGTTGTAAATCACGTGATACGTTCTCCCTGAAGTAGGTGAAACACGACGACCCGCAAGACGCTCAACGAGCTTTTCTTTAGGGACATCAATGTTTAGAACGTAGTCGAGCGACCGGCCAAGGTCAGAAAGAATGTCTTCAAGCGCTTGTGCCTGTACTGGCGTACGTGGAAAGCCATCAAGAAGAAATCCATCTTTGCAATCGTCTTGAGAAAGACGATCTTTTACAATACCGATCGTCACATCATCGGGAACCAATTCCCCAGCATCCATAAAACCTTTTGCCTTCACTCCAAGTTCGGTTTGCTCTTTAATAGCAGCACGGAACATGTCACCAGTTGAAATATGAGGAATGTCATATTCACTCTTAATTCGATCGGCTTGTGTTCCTTTTCCTGCACCTGGAAGACCCATTAAAATTAAATCCATACTACCTCTCCTATCCGCTTGTCACTCTATGCTTATTTAATGAAGCCTTTATAACTTCGTTTAATAAGCTGACCTTCAATTTGCTTCATCGTATCAAGGGCAACGCCCACGACAATGAGAAGCCCTGTTCCTCCAATTTGAATCTGCTGCGGTAAACCGAGCTGATTCGTAAAGAAGATCGGTATAATCGAAACTGTGGCCAAAAATAGAGCGCCGACGAAAGTGAGACGGTACAAGATTCGACGAATCGTAAGTTCCGTAGCTTTACCAGGCCGTACTCCAGGAATATAGCCACCTTGCTTTTTCAAGTTCTCGGCCATCGTTTCAGGATTCACTTGTACAAACGTATAGAAATACGTGAATGCAATAATGAGTCCTACATAAAAGATGAGCCCAATTGGGTTATTATAGTTGAAGTTTTCAACGACCCATTGTGCAGCACCATTGCTGTCGGCAAAGAAGCCAGCAACAGTAGGCGGGAAAATAAACAAAGCCATCGCAAAGATGACCGGTATTACCCCGGCAGAGTTAACTTTTAAAGGTAAGTGAGTAGACTGAGCTCCAGCAGTATTGCCTTGCCCTACAACCCGTTTAGCATACTGAATCGGTACTTTTCGAATCGCCTGTTGTACGAATACAACACCAACGATAATGAGTAAAACGGCTAGCGCCAATAGAAGAATCGTGACGATCCCCATAAACATCTGATCGCCTTGATCTTGAATCTGCGTTGCGTATATCATGTTCACGCCATTTGGTATCCCCGCAGCAATACCTGAGAAAATAAGAATCGAAATTCCGTTTCCAACGCCTTGTGCAGTGATTTGTTCACCAAGCCACATCAAGAACGTCGTACCAGCCGTCATAATCAACGCAATCATTAAGTACGTCGTAATACTAGGATCTGGTATTAATCCAGGAAACTGTGTGTTGAAACCAATAGACATGGCCAATGCTTGGACAAAGGCTAACACAACGGTAAAATATCGTGTAAACTGCGCAAGCTTCCTACGCCCTGCTTCACCTTGCTTCGACCACTCTGTGAATTTCGGAACGACGTCCATCCTAAGAAGTTGAACGACGATCGATGCAGTGATGTATGGAAATACACCCATCGCAAAGATCGAGAAGTTCCCGAGCGCCCCGCCCCCGAATGTATCGAGGAAGCCAAAAGCGCTTGCTTCGTCCTGAAACGATAACACATCACTATCTGCCCCTGGTACAGGAATAAATGTTCCCATACGATAGACGACAAGCATCAACAAGGTGAAAAGAATCTTACGGCGCAGATCAGCGACTCGAAATATATTGGCGAGCGCCTTAAACATTAGACCACCTCTGTTGTACCGCCGGCTCCTTCAATCACCTTAGTTGCAGATGCAGAGAACTTGTTGGCCTTTACGGTAAGTTTTTTATCTAGACTACCGTTACCAAGAACTTTGATCCCATCGTTAGCTTTCTTTACGATTCCCTCTTCAATAAGAAGTTCCGGAGTTACTTCCGTACCTTCAGCAAATTGATTAAGGCTTTCTACATTAACAATGCTGTAAGTTTTACGAGTTGGGTTTGTGAATCCACGCTTAGGCAAACGCTTGTAAATCGGATTCTGACCACCTTCAAAACCACGTCTTACGTTACCGCCAGAACGAGATTTTTGACCGTGCTCACCACGACCCGCTTTGTTCCCACGCTTAGCACTGTATCCACGACCTACGCGAATACCAGATTTACGTGAACCCTCAGCTGGTTTTAACTCATGTAGTTTCATCCATGCGCACCTCCTGTCTTATCACCTGTGATTTATTAGTTAATCTCTTTAACGCTCAAAAGGTGGGATACTTTATTAACCATCCCTCTGATCGCTGGATTGTCTTCTTGTACGACAGTATGATTGACTTTACGAAGTCCAAGCGTCTTTACCGTTACACGTTGGTCTTCAGGACGGCCGATCAAACTACGCTTGAGGGTGATTTCTAGCTTGTTTGCCATGTCATTTCCCTCCTTATCCTAGCAATTCTTCGACGCTTTTACCTCGAAGCTTCGCTACATTTTCTGCTGTTTTAAGAGAAGTTAAACCTTCTAACGTCGCACGAACCATGTTAATCGGGTTGTTAGAACCGTGTGATTTAGAAAGAATATCTCCAACTCCACCTAGCTCGAGTACCGCACGTACAGGACCCCCTGCGATGATTCCAGTACCTTCGCTCGCTGGCTTAAGAAGTACTTTACCTGCGCCAAAACGTCCGATTAATTCGTGAGGAATTGTCGTTCCAACACGTGGTACGCTTACTAAGTTTTTCTTCGCGTCTTCAATCGCCTTACGGATCGCTTCTGGTACTTCGAGAGCTTTACCCATACCAAAGCCTACGTGTCCATTACGGTCTCCGACAACAACGACAGCTGCAAAGCGAAAACGACGACCACCTTTAACAACCTTCGCAACACGATTGATCGCTACTACTTTTTCTTCAAGATCCAGTTTGTTCGGATCGATCATAAATTTTCCCTCCTTCGACCTTTAGAATTTCAGACCTGCTTCACGTGCTGCATCTGCAAGAGCAGCTACACGTCCGTGGTATACATAACCGCCGCGGTCAAAAATGACGTTTTCGTATCCTTTTTCAATGGCACGCTTTCCTACAAGTGCTCCAACTTCTTTCGCAGCTGAAACGTTTCCACCGTGGTCAACGTTCGCATCTTTATCAAGCGTAGAAGCAGCAACAATTGTTTCGCCCTTCACATCATCAATCAATTGAGCATAGATGTGGTTTGAAGAACGAAATACGTTTAAACGAGGACGCTCCGTCGTACCTTTAATCTTCAAGCGGATGCTTTTTTGACGACGTTGACGTGCAACGTTTTTTGATGTTTTGTTCGCCATGAGAATGTATCCTCCTTTCGTGCCGTTCGATCCATGAGTACGAGCCTTTCATAGAGAAAGATCACGCACCATTTACATTTATTTACCAGTTTTACCTTCTTTACGACGCACTAGTTCGCCAGTGTAACGAATTCCTTTACCTTTGTAAGGCTCAGGCTTACGTACTGAACGAATGTCAGAAGCGATCGCTCCAACTTTTTGCTTATCAATTCCACGAACAATTACTTTGTTGTTCGCTGGAACTTCGATTTCGATGCCTTCAATTGCATCGAATTCAACTGGATGAGAGTAACCAACGTTAAGAACGAGTTTGCTACCTGATTTTGAAGCACGGTAACCAACACCGACAAGTTCTAATGACTTTTCGAAACCTTGAGTTACACCTTCAACCATGTTACCGATCAAGCTACGCGTAGTACCGTGAAGTGAACGGTGTTCTTTATGATCAGAAGGACGGCTTGTTGTAAGCACATCATCTTCGATTGTAATTGCGATAGCTGGGTTAAATGTGTATGACAATTCGCCTTTAGGACCTTTTACAGTCACATGACTTCCGTCTAAAGTGATTGTTACATCTTTAGGGATTTCTAAAGGACTTACACCGATTCGTGACATTCTGTCGCACCTCCATTCTTGTCTAGCTTTTTACCAAACGTAAGCGAGTACTTCGCCTCCGACTTTCTTTTGACGAGCTTCTTTGTCAGTCATAACACCGTTAGAAGTTGAAATAACTGCAATACCAAGTCCGTTTAATACACGTGGAACTTCATCTGCTTTCGCATAAACACGAAGTCCTGGCTTACTAATACGCTTTAAGCCTGTGATTACACGTTCGTTTTGCTCTCCGTACTTCAAGAAAATGCGAAGAACTCCTTGCTTTTTATCATCAACGAATTCTACGTCGCGTACGAAACCTTCACGTTTTAGAATCTCCGCTACCTCACGTTTAACGTTAGAAGCAGGAAGTTCCAATTTATCGTGTCGTACCGTGTTCGCGTTGCGAATTCTTGTTAACATATCTGCAACCGGATCTGTCATTACCATAATGTTGGTCCTCCTTCCTTATCTAAGGATCTTACCAGCTGGCTTTTTTCACACCAGGAATCTGGCCTTTATATGCAAGCTCTCGGAAACAAATCCGGCAAAGCTTAAATTTACGAATAACCGAATGTGGTCTTCCACAACGTTCACAACGAGTATATTCACGAACTTTATACTTCTGAGTGCGTTGTTGTTTTGCAACCATTGATTTTTTCGCCAAGAGTATTTCCCTCCTTCGACTTTTGTGACGCTATCCTCGTTACTTTTGGAAAGGCATGCCGACTTCTTTAAGAAGTGCGTGCGATTCTTCGTCTGTCTTAGCAGTTGTAACGATAACGATATCCATACCACGTACTTTATCTACTTTGTCGTACTCAATCTCAGGGAAAATTAATTGTTCTTTAACACCAAGTGTGTAGTTTCCACGTCCGTCAAACGCTTTGTTTGATACACCGCGGAAGTCACGTACTCGTGGTAAAGAAACATGAACCAATTTCTCGAGGAAGTCATACATACGCTCGCCGCGTAGTGTAACTTTCGTACCGATTGGGTTTCCTTCACGAAGTTTGAAACCAGCAATTGATTTCTTTGCTTTTGTAACTACTGGTTTTTGACCAGCAATTTGAGAAAGCTCTTCAACCGCGCTATCAAGTGATTTCGGGTTGTTTACAGCTTCACCGACACCCATGTTGATGACGATTTTTTCGATCTTAGGCACAGCCATGACCGACGAATAGTTAAACTGCTCGTGTAAACGAGGCACGATTTCTTGTTTATAACGATTTTTTAAAGCGTTCATGATCAAAGACCTCCTTTCAGCAGGTGTTACTTATCGATGACTTCACCTGATTTTTTCGCAACGCGTACTTTACGTGTTTTCTCACCGTCTTCAATAACTTTGTAACCAATACGAGTTGGTTCTCCGCTTTTCGGATCGATAAGCATAACGTTTGAAACGTGAATTGCAGCTTCCTGATTAAGAATTCCACCTTGTGGATTTTCTTGTGTAGGTTTCGCATGCTTTTTCACAACGTTGACACCTTCGACGATCACCCGCTCTTTAGCTGGAAGAGACTTCAGGATTACGCCTTCTTTGCCTTTATCTTTACCAGAGATAACTTTAACCTTATCTCCTGCTTTTACGTTCAATTTCGGCTGCGCCATTCATTCGCACCTCCTTAGTTCTTAAGTGGTGATTAATTAATTAATTACAGTACTTCTGGTGCTAGAGATACGATCTTCATATATTGCTTGTCGCGAAGTTCACGAGCAACTGGTCCGAAAATACGTGTACCTCTTGGTCCTTTATCGTCACGGATGATAACCGCTGCGTTCTCATCAAACTTGATGTAAGAACCGTCGTTACGGCGTACTCCACTACGTGAACGTACAATTACCGCGCGAACAACTTCACCTTTTTTAACAACGCCACCTGGTGTTGCATTTTTGACGGTACACACAATTGTATCACCGATATTTGCAGTCTTGCGTCCAGTACCACCGAGTACTTTAATGCAAAGAACTTCACGAGCACCAGAGTTATCAGCAACTTTGAGTCTTGATTCTTGTTGGATCATTACGTTTGCCTCCCTTCAACCAAAGAAGTGTGTTAAATGATTACAGACTCTTCAACGATCTTAATGAGGCGGAAGTATTTATCTTTAGAAAGATGACGCGTCTCCATGATACGGACGATATCGCCGACTTTCGCTTCATTTTTCTCGTCATGAGCTTTGTATTTTTTAGAGTAACGTACACGCTTGCCGTATAATTTGTCACGTTTGTACGTTTCAACAACGACAGTAATTGTTTTATCCATTTTGTCTGAAACAACGCGTCCAGTTAACTCTTTACGGTTATTACGTTCAGTCATTACGTTTGCCCCTCCTTTATTATCCACGAGTAATGCCGAGTTCTCTTTCACGAAGAACTGTATTGGCTCTAGCAATTTCTTTACGTACGTGACGGATGCGGGCTGGATTATCCAACTGTCCAGTGGCTAACTGGAAGCGAAGGTTGAACAATTCTTCTTTTAGAGTCTTTGTTTGTTGTTCGATTTCAGTTGTCGTAAGATCTCTAATCTCTTTAGCTTTCATTTGCCTCACCACCCATATCTTCACGTTTTACGAATTTACATTTGATCGGAAGTTTGTGCGACGCTAGACGCAAAGCTTCGCGTGCAACCTCTTCGTTCACACCTGCAATTTCAAACATGATTTTACCTGGCTTTACTACTGCTACCCAGCCTTCAGGAGCACCTTTACCGGAACCCATTCGAACTTCTAGAGGCTTTGCAGTGTAAGGCTTATCAGGGAAGATCTTAATCCATACTTTACCGCCACGTTTCATGTAACGAGTCATCGCGATACGTGCCGATTCAATTTGACGGTTTGTAACCCAAGAAGCTTCGAGAGCTTGAAGGCCATACTCGCCAAAGTTAACTTCAGTCCCGCCTTTTGCACGACCTTTCATGCGGCCGCGGAATTGACGGCGGTATTTCACGCGCTTAGGCATTAACATAATTAGTTGCCTCCTTCCTGTTTGCTCTTACCTTTCGTGGGAAGGACCTCTCCACGGTAGATCCAAATTTTAATACCAATTTTACCAAACGTAGTATCTGCTTCAGCAGTTCCGTAATCGATATCAGCACGTAGTGTGTGAAGTGGAACAGTACCTTCGCTGTAGCTTTCAGAACGAGCCATGTCAGCTCCGCCTAGACGTCCGTTAACTTCTGTACGGATCCCTTTAGCTCCAGAACGCATTGTACGTTGGATTGATTGTTTCATTGCACGACGGAATGAAACACGGTTTTCGAGTTGACGAGCGATATTTTCTGCTACTAAACGAGCATCCATATCCGCTTGTTTAATCTCTGAAATGTTGATGTGTACACGCTTGCCAGTCATATCGTTAAGCTTCTTACGAAGAGCTTCAACTTCTGAACCGCCTTTACCAATAACCATTCCTGGTTTGGCAGTGTGAATGTTGATGTTCACACGACGTGCAGCACGTTCGATTTCGATTTTAGAAAGTGACGCGTCTTTTAGACGTTTTTCTAGGAATTCACGAATCTTTACATCTTCGTGCAAAAGATCAGCGTAGTCCTTTTCTGCATACCATTTAGACTCCCAGTCACGAATGACTCCGATTCGAAGACCGACAGGATTTACTTTTTGACCCACGTTCTATCCCTCCTTCTTCTCAGAAACAATAATTGTGATATGACTTGTGCGCTTGTTAATACGTGAAGCACGTCCTTGTGCTCTTGGACGGAAACGTTTTAAAGTAACTCCTTCATCTACGTAAGCCGCACTAACATATAAGTTTTCTGCGTCGAGTTCGTAATTGTGCTCAGCGTTTGCAATAGCAGAGTTGAGTACTTTCTCAACGATCGGTGACACACCTCTTGGTGTATGACGAAGAATTGAGATCGCTTCTCCAACTTCCTTACCACGGACAAGATCAATAACCATCCGAGCTTTACGAGGAGCAACACGAACTTGTTTAGCAACTGCTTTAGCTTGCATGAGTGAACCTCCTCTCTAATTAACGGCGCTTCGTTTTTTTGTCGTCTTTATCGTGTCCACGATACGTTCTAGTTGGCGCGAATTCACCGAGTTTGTGACCGACCATATCCTCTTGGATGTAAACCGGCACGTGCTTACGACCATCGTATACAGCGATCGTGTGTCCGACGAATTGCGGGAAAATTGTAGAACGACGAGACCAAGTTTTGATCACTGTCTTGCTGTTTTCATCCATCGCTTCTACTTTCTTGAGCAAATGACTGTCAGCAAATGGTCCTTTTTTAAGGCTGCGTCCCATGCGAAAGCCTCCCTTCAAATGTGTAAAGTGACGATGATAGCGCCCCAGTTAAAGAAGTAGTTCTTACCACCGTCAGGCGCTTATTCGTCTTGTTCTCCGATTACTTACGCTTATGGTTACGACGGCGAACAATATATTTATCTGAGTCTTTCTTGCCTTTACGAGTCTTGTAACCGATCGCAGGTTGTCCCCAAGGTGAAACTGGAGCCACACGTCCGATTGGTGCACGACCTTCACCACCACCGTGAGGGTGATCAGCTGGGTTCATTGCAGAACCACGAACGACTGGACGTTTGTTCATCCAACGGCTACGTCCTGCTTTACCAATGTTAATGAGCTCGTGCTCAAGGTTTCCAACTTGACCGACTGTCGCACGACAAGTAGAAAGAATCAAGCGGTTTTCACCTGAACGTAAACGGATAAGTGTGTACTTGCCTTCACGTCCAAGAATTTGAGCTTGCGCACCTGCAGCACGTACGAGTTGACCACCAGCACCAGGCTTAAGCTCGATGTTGTGTACGTTCGTACCTACTGGAATATCTTTAAGTTCAAGTGCGTTTCCTGCTTTAATATCTGCATCAGAACCAGAGAAGAGTTTATCTCCAACTTTAAGTCCTTTAGGCGCGATGATATAACGCTTTTCACCATCGATGTAGTTAATCAAAGCGATGTTCGCAGAACGGTTCGGATCGTATTCAATTGTTGCTACACGACCTTCGATGTGATCTTTATTACGCTTGAAATCGATGATACGGTATTTACGCTTATGACCGCCACCTTGATGACGAGTCGTTAAACGACCATGGTTGTTACGTCCAGCGCTCTTTGATAATGGAGCGAGTAATGAACGTTCCGGTTGATCCGTTGTAATCTCAGAGAAGTCTTTCCCTGTCATGAAACGACGACCGTTAGTGGTCGGTTTATAACGTTTTACTGCCATTTTGGTTTCCCTCCTTACTTATTTGATCTTAAGCTTCGCCGAAGATTTCAATCTCTTCGCTGTCTGCTGTAAGCGTAACGATCGCTTTTTTCTTCGCTGGCTTAAAGCCTTCGAAACGTCCAAAACGACGATACTTTTGCTTGTATTTAATCGTGTTGACTTTCAAAACATCAACTTCGAAGATTTCTTCGATCGCTTGTTTGATTTGAGTCTTATTCGCTCTAACGTCAACCTCGAATGTGTACTTCTTATCTTCCATCTGTTCAGTAGAGCGTTCCGTAATGACCGGGCGCTTAATTAAATCGCGTGCATCCATTAGCTCAGCACCTCCTCTACTCTCTCAACAGCTTCCTTCGTGATAATCACTTTGTCGTAGTTGATAACGTCAAGTACGTTTACGCCAGTGGCAGTAATTGTTTTGACGTTAGGCAAGTTGTTAGCAGACTTCTCAACGTTAGCGTTACGCTCTGCTGTAACGACAAGAGTTTTCTCAGCTGAAAGACTGGAAAGAATGTTGATCATATCCTTTGTTTTTGGAGCATCTAAGCTTAACTCATCTAACACGATAAGTGCATCGTTTTGAACCTTATCAGATAGAACTGATTTTAATGCAAGACGACGAACTTTCTTTGGTAGTTTGTAGCTGTAGCTGCGTGGTGTTGGTGCAAAAATCACACCACCGCCCTTCCAAATTGGGGAACGGCTAGAACCGTGACGTGCACGACCAGTACCTTTTTGACGCCAAGGCTTTGCTCCTCCACCTCGTACTTCAGAACGCGTTTTAGCTTTTTGAGTTCCTTGACGAAGAGAAGCTTGTTGCATCACAACAGCGTCGTGAACAACATTTTCGTTCGGTGTAATCCCGAAAACGGCTTCAGCGAGTTCAACGTCGCCTACTTGTGATCCGCTTTGATTAAATACCGTTACTTTCGGCATGATAAGACTCCTCCTTTCCTCAAAACATTAGTTGCCTTTAATAGCACTCTGGATTTTGACGTAGCTCTTTTTAGCTCCTGGTACGTTTCCTTTAATAAGAAGCAAATTGCGTTCTTCATCCACTTGAACAACTTCAAGGTTCTGAACAGTAATTTGGCCGCCACCCATTTGACCTGGGCCTTCCATGCCTTTAATTACTTTCGCATCTTGCATCGTACCAAGTGAACCTGGACGACGATGGTAACGTGAACCGTGGCTCATAGGTCCGCGGGCTTGGTTATGGCGCTTAATAGCACCTTGGAAACCTTTACCCTTTGAAGTTCCAGTTACATCGATGATGTCGCCAACTTCAAATGTATTTACGCTGACCGTTTGACCGATTTCATGATTCGCAACATCGATATTGCGGAATTCACGAACGTAGCGCTTGGGCGCCGTGCTTGCTTTGTCAGCATGGCCTTTTTCCGGTTTAGTAGAGCGTACAGGTTTCTTGTCGTCAGCTCCTAACTGAACCGCATCGTAACCATCATTTCCTTGTGTTTTCAACTGCATGACAATGTTTGGATCTGCTTGAACGACAGTTACTGGAACAACTTCACCGTTCTCGCTAAAAATCTGTGTCATGCCGATTTTTCTACCCAAGATTCCTTTGGTCATCAGTCACACCTCCTGTAATAAATTACTTTAATAAATGTTTGTCCAATTAGACATCCTAACTCTTAACGTTGATTAGAGCTTGATCTCAATGTCAACGCCAGATGGTAAATCTAAACGCATAAGCGCGTCCACCGTTTGTGGTGTTGGACTGACAATATCGATAAGACGCTTGTGAGTACGCATCTCAAACTGCTCACGAGAGTCTTTGTACTTATGAGTCGCACGAAGGATCGTGTAGACAGAGCGCTCTGTTGGTAATGGGATCGGTCCGGATACATTTGCACCTGAACGTTTCGCAGTATCAACAATCTTCTCTGACGACTGATCTAAAATGCGGTGATCATACGCCTTTAATCGAATACGAATTTTCTCTTTTGCCATGTTTAGCCCTCCTTTTTATCGCCTGATTTTCAGACCTACTCCGCAGAAATCCCACACACCCATCATGGCAAAGGGGCCGGGTGTATCAGCAACCTTCTGCATCATCGCAATGACAACATAAAAACAGGAAATCCCGTGCGGATCTCCAACTTTGTCACACTTTTACTATTATAAAGGCTCTGCGCCTTGAATGCAAGGGGATTACGAAAGGAATTTCTTGCCTTGTTGTATCATTCAACAGACTTTGTTTGGTTTTCAATTACCAAACTTTATTATAACAAAAACAAACAGCTAATGAAAGGATTCATTAGCTGTTTGTTTTTGTTATTTTAGGATGGTGTTTCATCATCTTTAAATATCATATCAATGAGTTGTTGGAAACCGTCAATTTGATCTGTAATTAAAAAAGCCGGTAAAAGTAACACTGCTAACACTAACGCAGAACTAGACAACATAACTCTTGTAACCATCTTTTTCATGATCTTCAAGACTGTTCCCTCCCTTTAGGTAAACATCATTATACTCTCACTTTTCTAAATAACAAGAGTAAATATGTCTAACATGTGATGGAGGTTGTTCAATAAAAAAAGCACCCGCAAATGCGAGTGCTTTTCGTAGCATTACTTAGTGATTGTAGAAACAACACCAGAACCTACAGTACGTCCACCTTCACGGATTGAGAAACGAGTACCGTCTTCAATCGCGATTGGAGAGATTAATTCAACTTCCATTTCAGTGTTATCTCCAGGCATTACCATTTCAATGCTTTCTGGAAGATTTACAACACCAGTTACGTCAGTTGTACGGAAGTAGAACTGTGGGCGGTAGTTGTTGAAGAAAGGTGTATGACGTCCACCTTCTTCTTTTGAAAGAACATAAACTTCAGCTTTGAAGTTCGTGTGTGGAGTGATTGTACCAGGCTTAGCTAGTACTTGACCACGAGTGATGTCCTCACGGTCAACACCACGAAGAAGTGCTCCAATGTTGTCACCAGCTTCAGCGTAGTCAAGAAGTTTATGGAACATCTCAACACCTGTTACTGTTGATTTTCTAGACTCTTCAGTGATACCGAGGATTTCAATCTCGTCACCTACGTTAAGAACTCCACGCTCTACACGGCCAGTTGCTACTGTACCACGACCAGTGATTGAGAATACGTCCTCAACAGGCATCATGAAAGGCTTATCTTTGTCGCGCTCTGGAGTCGGGATGTAAGCATCCACTTCGTTCATAAGCTCAACGATTTTCTCTTCGTAAGAAGCATCGCCTTCAAGTGCTTTAAGTGCAGAACCAGCAACGACTGGAATGTCGTCTCCTGGGAAGTCGTACTCAGAAAGAAGGTCACGTACTTCCATTTCTACAAGCTCAAGAAGCTCTTCGTCGTCTACCATGTCAACTTTGTTAAGGAAAACAACCATTGAAGGTACACCTACGTTACGTGAAAGTAGGATGTGCTCACGAGTTTGTGGCATCGGGCCATCAGCCGCAGATACTACAAGGATCGCTCCGTCCATTTGTGCAGCACCAGTGATCATGTTTTTAACATAGTCAGCGTGACCTGGGCAGTCAACGTGTGCATAGTGGCGGCTTTCTGTTTCGTACTCTACGTGAGAAGTCGCGATTGTGATTCCACGCTCTTTCTCTTCTGGAGCACCGTCAATTGCGTCATACGCCATTGCAGTACCTTTACCAGATTTTTTATGAAGTACAGTTGTAATTGCAGCAGTTAGTGTTGTTTTACCGTGGTCGACGTGTCCAATTGTACCAATATTGGCATGCGTCTTGGAACGGTCAAATTTTTCTTTAGCCATTTGAGGATATCCTCCCTTAAATTAGTATATTTATAAAGCAAGAAAGGCTTAAGTACAACTTAGCGTACTTTACACCTTTCAAACTATTCACTTTGTTGGTGATTACTCACCAGTGTTTTTCTTAATGATTTCTTCAGAGATACTCTTAGGAACTTCTTCATAGTGATCGAAGAACATAGAGTACGTTCCACGTCCTTGCGTGTTTGAACGAAGTGCTGTCGCATAACCGAACATTTCTGCAAGTGGAACGAACGCGCGGATTGTTTGAGCATTACCGCGTGCTTCCATACCATCAACACGTCCACGACGTGAAGTGACATCACCCATAACGTCTCCCATGTACTCTTCTGGAACGACAATCTCAACTTTCATGAGTGGTTCTAGAAGTACTGGAGAACATTTCGATTTAGCTTCTTTGAATGCCATAGATGCAGCAATCTTAAACGCCATCTCGTTTGAGTCAACATCATGGTAAGAACCGTCAAAGAGACGTGCTTTAACGTCA
This sequence comes from Bacillaceae bacterium JMAK1, assembly GCA_012970285.1. Taxonomy (GTDB): domain Bacteria; phylum Bacillota; class Bacilli; order Bacillales; family Marinococcaceae; genus Geomicrobium_A. The sequence goes on along the minus strand of JIBW01000008.1, from coordinate 31,483 downwards.
ATTACAGGATAACCTGCAAGAAGACCATTTTGCAATGATTCTTCAATTCCTTGTTCAACAGACGGAATGTATTCACGTGGAACTACACCACCAACGATGCCGTTCTCAAATTCAAAGCCTGCGCCCTCTTCGTTAGGAGAGAACTCAACTTTAACGTGACCATACTGTCCACGTCCACCAGATTGACGTACGAATTTCCCTTCAACTTCAGCAGCTTGGCGAATTGTCTCACGGTAAGATACCTGAGGAGCACCTACAACTGCTTCAACTTTGAATTCACGCTTCATACGATCAACGATGATGTCAAGGTGAAGCTCACCCATACCAGCGATAACAGTTTGACCTGTTTCTTCGTCAGTATACGTCTTGAATGTTGGATCCTCTTCAGCAAGCTTACCGAGGGCAACACCCATTTTGTCTTGATCGGCTTTAGACTTAGGTTCAACAGACAATGAGATTACTGGCTCTGGGAAGTCCATTGATTCAAGAATCACTAGGTTCTTCTCATCACAGAGAGTATCTCCTGTTGTTGTATCTTTAAGACCTACACCTGCAGCGATATCTCCAGAGTAAACCGTTTTGATTTCCTCACGAGTGTTCGCATGCATTTGAAGGATACGACCGACACGCTCACGCTTGTCCTTAGATGCGTTCTTAACGTATGAACCAGAATCTAATGTTCCAGAATACACACGGAAGAATGTCAACTTACCAACGTAAGGATCTGTCATAACTTTAAATGCAAGTGCAGAGAAAGGACCATTGTCGTCAGCTTCACGTACAACCTCTTCTTCGCTGTCTACTTTATGTCCTTTAATTGCTGGAACATCTGTAGGAGCTGGAAGGTAGTCAATAACCGCATCGATCATTGGCTGAACACCTTTGTTCTTAAATGCAGAACCACAAAGAACTGGGTAGAATTGTACAGTAAGTGTAGCTTCACGAATTGCAGATTTGAGTTCTTCGTTACTGATTGTGTCACCATCTAGGTAACGCATCATTAAGTCTTCATCAAATTCTGCTACCGCTTCAACTAGCTTCTCACGGTATTCGTCTGCTAATTCACGGTGATCTTCAGGGATTTCACGAGTCTCCGTGTTTTGCCCTAAATCATCAAGATAATAGTAAGCTTTCATCTCAACAAGGTCGATGATTGCTTCAAAATCATCCTCAGCACCAATTGGTAGCTGAATTGGATGCGCATTTGCATCTAGACGGTCGTTTAACGTTCCTACAGAGTATAGGAAGTCTGCACCCATCTTATCCATTTTGTTAACGAATACGATTCGTGGAACATGATAAGTGGTCGCTTGACGCCAAACTGTTTCTGTTTGTGGCTCTACGCCCGACTGAGCATCGAGTACCGCAACAGCGCCGTCAAGAACACGTAATGAACGCTCTACTTCAACAGTAAAGTCTACGTGTCCTGGTGTATCAATGATGTTAATACGATGATCTTTCCAAGAAGCAGTTGTCGCAGCAGAAGTAATTGTAATTCCACGCTCTTGCTCTTGAGACATCCAGTCCATCTGAGATGCACCTTCGTGTGTTTCACCAATTTTATGAGTACGACCTGTATAGAACAAAATACGTTCTGTAGCAGTCGTTTTACCGGCATCGATGTGAGCCATGATTCCGATATTACGTGTTTTCTCCAAGGAGAATTCTCTAGCCATGGTTTACACTTTCTCCTTTCAGCTAAATTCAGCTGATATTTATTTTTACCAGCGGTAGTGAGCGAACGCTTTGTTCGCTTCAGCCATACGGTGTGTGTCTTCACGTTTCTTAACAGCAGCACCTGTGTTGTTTGAAGCATCAAGAATTTCGTTTGCTAGACGCTCTTCCATCGTTTTTTCACCACGTAGACGAGCATAGCTTACTAACCAACGAAGACCAAGAGTCGTACGACGGTCAGGTTTTACTTCGATTGGAACTTGATAGTTCGCACCACCTACACGGCGAGCTTTAACTTCAAGTACTGGCATAATGTTCTTAAGTGCTTGATCAAAAACTTCAACTGGATCTTGACCACTGCGTTCACGAACGATGTCAAATGAAGCGTAAAGAATGTTTTGCGCTTTACCTTTTTTACCATCAACCATGATGCGGTTAATCAAACGCGTTACCAATTTAGAGTTGTAGATCGGATCGGCAAGCACTTCACGACGAGGTACAGGACCTTTACGAGGCATAACCAACCCTCCTTTCTGTCTCTATAGACGGGTTAAATCCCATTTAAATGTATTACTTCTTCTTCGTACGTTTCGTACCGTACTTCGAACGACCTTGCTTACGATCTTGGACACCAGCAGTATCCAACGCACCACGAACGATGTGGTAACGTACCCCTGGTAAGTCCTTAACACGACCACCACGGATGAGCACAACACTGTGCTCTTGTAGGTTGTGTCCGATTCCTGGAATGTAAGCTGTAACTTCAATTCCGTTCGTCAAACGCACACGAGCATATTTACGAAGAGCCGAGTTCGGTTTCTTCGGTGTCATCGTTCCAACACGAGTACAAACCCCTTGTTTATGAGGAGAAGCTAAGTCCGTTTGAACTTTTTTGAAGCTGTTATAGCCTTTGTTCAAAGCTGGAGCATCAGACTTCCTAGTTTTGCTTTTACGTCCTTTACGAACGAGTTGATTCATAGTTGGCATGATGTTTCCTCCTTCCTTCTATAGTTCTCATGCAGCTTGCAAGATGAACCCTTCTAAATCAGCATTTTATAAGACCACTGTTCCAGGTGTTCACGTATGGGCAAAAGTAATGTTCTTACTAGCGGGAAACATGCACCCGCCAGTAAAAACATCGTTACTTTTTTATCGCTACAGCCATAGCATTGACCTCAATACTACAAGCTTTGCCGAGCTTTCTCATTGGTGAAACGGTTGTTAAAGGCTTTCGCTTTCGTGTCGCCATGTCGATGACTTGCTTCGTTACTAGAACATCCGCATCAGCAGCAATGTAAACTTCATCAACCAAATCGGTAGAGATTGTCTTCACTGTTGCTTTGACACCTACATAACGCTCACTTGCGTCCGCAATTCGATGATGTGACCTATCTTCACCGCAACATCGGTGAAATACGCGCACTTTGACATCTTATCAAACACACCCTTAAGTGTCAACAGCAATTATATCAATCGTAACCTACTGTTTCTACTTCAGGTGTTGTTTCTTTTTCACTATCTGGTGTCTCGCCTTTTAGGCTACGGTATCTTTGCATACCCGTACCGGCAGGAACGAGCTTACCGATAATAACGTTTTCCTTAAGCCCAAGCAATGCATCTTTACGTCCTTTAATCGCTGCATCTGTGAGTACACGAGTCGTCTCTTGGAATGAAGCTGCCGATAAGAAGGAATCTGTCTCAAGGGATGCTTTCGTAATTCCGAGAATAACTGGCGTTCCAACAGCAGGACGCTTGCCTTTACGAAGTACATTGATATTCGCCTTATGGAATGTATTAACTTCAACAAGTGTTCCAGGTAATACATCCGTATCGCCAGAATCCATAACACGGATTTTTCTAAGCATCTGACGAACCATAACTTCGACGTGTTTATCTCCGATTTCTACCCCTTGCATACGGTATACTTTCTGTACTTCTTTCAAGAGATACATTTGAACTTCGTCGATACCAGTTACTTGAATTAACTCTTTAGGGTCAATTGAACCTTCAGTTAACGCTTCACCAGCTTCAACGGCATCGCCTTCAGCGACACGTACACGAGCACCATATGCCGTTGTATAAGAACGAGTTTCGTATTCCCCTCGGATTACGAGTTCTTTCTTATCTCCAGCATCACGGATCTCTTCAATTGTACCTTTAAGTTCCGTAATCAACGCCTGACCTTTTGGATTACGAGCCTCGAACAACTCCTGAATACGCGGAAGACCTTGAGTAATATCGTCCCCGGCTACCCCACCTGTGTGGAATGTACGCATTGTAAGTTGTGTACCTGGCTCACCAATTGATTGAGCGGCGATAATACCGACTGCTTCGCCAACTTCAACGTCACTACCTGTTGCAAGGTTACGTCCGTAACATTGGTTACATACACCATGTGACGTATCACACGTAAATACTGAACGGATCTTAAGTTCTGTAACACCTGATTCTACGATGGTCTTCGCAAGCTCTTCATGAATTAATTCATTCGGCTTAACGAGTACCTCGCCAGTTTCAGGATGCTTTACTGTTTGGAAAGAGAAACGTCCAACGAGACGATCATATAGATTCTCAATTTCTTCTGTTCCATCACGTAATGCCGATACGACGAGTCCACGGTCTGTTCCACAATCATCTTCACGAACGATAACGTCTTGTGCAACATCAACGAGACGTCTAGTAAGATAACCTGAGTCAGCCGTTTTTAGTGCCGTATCCGCAAGTCCTTTACGTGCACCGTGTGTCGAGATAAAGTACTCGAGTACGGTTAGACCTTCACGGAAGCTAGATTTAATTGGAAGTTCAATAATTCGTCCAGATGGGTTGGCCATTAGTCCACGCATACCCGCAAGTTGCGTAAAGTTGGAAGCATTACCACGGGCTCCGGAATCACTCATCATGAAGATCGGGTTAGACTTATCAAGAGTCTTCATCAGACGTCCTTGAATGTCGTCTTTAGCGTCACTCCAAATTGAAATGATTTTGTCGTACCGCTCCTCTTCCGTAATTAAACCTCTGCGGAACTGCTTAACGACTTTTGATACTTGTTCTTCTGAAGCATCAAGAATCTCTTGTTTTTCAGCTAAAACGACGATGTCAGCGACACCAACAGTAAGACCTGCTTTTGTTGAATAGAAGAAACCGAGTTCCTTCATTCGGTCAAGCATTCGTGACGTTTCAGTGACTTGGAACTTCTTAAATACTTCTGCGATTACATCACCAAGGAAGCCTTTCTTAAATGGCGACACGATTGGGCGTTCATGGAACACTTTCTTTACATCTGTTCCATGAGGAACAAAATATTCAAGTGGCGTCGCTTGTTCTAAGTTCTTCGCTGTCGGTTCGTTAATGTAAGGGAACGATTCAGGAAGAATCTCATTAAACATAAGCTTACCAATGCTCGTTAAAAGTAAGTGACCTTTCGCTTCTTCAGGGAAAGTCGTTTTCTCAATCGAACTTACTGGAATCGCAATACGCGAGTGCAAATGCACATACCCATTTTGGTAGGCAGTGATTGCCTCGTCACTATCTTTAAATACCGAACCTTCTCCAACTGCATTTTCACGCTCAAGAGTTAGGTAGTAGTTTCCGAGTACCATATCCTGAGATGGTGTTACAACCGGCTTACCATCTTTCGGGTTCAAGATGTTTTGAGCTGCTAGCATGAGTACACGTGCCTCTGCTTGCGCTTCTGCCGATAGCGGTACGTGAACCGCCATTTGGTCACCATCAAAGTCGGCGTTGTATGCCGTACATACGAGTGGGTGCAGTTTAATTGCGCGTCCTTCTACAAGAGTAGGCTCAAATGCTTGAATCCCTAGTCTATGAAGTGTAGGTGCTCGGTTTAGAAGAACTGGATGCTCTTTAATCACTTCTTCTAGTACGTCCCAAACTTCTGGTTGAACACGGTCAACTTTACGCTTAGCACTCTTAATGTTGTGCGCTAGACCTTTAGAAACTAACTCTTTCATAACAAACGGCTTAAACAACTCGAGTGCCATTTCTTTAGGCAAGCCACACTGATACATTTTCAGATTAGGACCTACAACAATTACTGAACGGCCAGAGTAGTCAACACGCTTACCGAGAAGGTTTTGACGGAAACGCCCTTGCTTCCCTTTAAGCATATGTGAAAGTGACTTAAGTGGGCGGTTACCAGGCCCTGTTACTGGACGTCCACGACGACCGTTATCAATCAATGCATCAACAGCCTCTTGGAGCATACGCTTCTCGTTTTGAACGATGATACTTGGTGCACCAAGATCAAGTAGACGCTTTAAACGGTTGTTACGGTTGATCACACGACGATACAAGTCGTTAAGGTCTGATGTCGCAAAACGACCACCGTCTAATTGAACCATCGGTCTAAGTTCTGGCGGGATGACCGGCAATACATCTAAAATCATCCATGATGGTTCGTTGCCAGAATTACGGAACGCTTCAATAACTTCAAGGCGCTTAATTGCACGAGTACGACGTTGTCCTTGTGCAGTCTCTAACTCTTCCTTTAACATCTTCACTTCTTTATTTAAATCAAGATCAGATAGGATTTTACGAATTGCTTCTGCACCCATTTGTGCTGTAAAAGAACGACCATACTTGTCATAGTAAGCTCGATATTCTTTTTCAGATAACAATTGTTTGTATTCTAGCGGGGTATCTCCTGTATCCGTAACCACATAAGAAGCAAAATAAATAACTTCTTCTAAAGAACGCGGTGACATATCCAAGACAAGACCCATACGACTTGGAATTCCTTTGAAATACCAAATGTGTGAAACCGGAGCTGCTAGTTCAATGTGACCCATACGCTCACGACGTACTTTTGCACGCGTTACTTCAACACCACAACGGTCACATACAACACCTTTGTAGCGAACACGCTTGTATTTCCCACAATGACATTCCCAGTCTTTTTGTGGTCCGAAAATACGCTCACAAAACAAACCATCTTTTTCGGGTTTAAGAGTACGATAGTTAATCGTCTCAGGCTTCTTCACTTCACCACGAGACCAGCTACGGATCTTATCCGGTGATGCTAGACCTACCTTCATGTATTCAAAATTATTGACATCGATCAAAGGGTGACCCTCCCTTTCCTGCGCTCTGTTGTCAAAGGGGCTAAATGGCGATAGTAAACATCAAACGTGCAAAAGAAAGATCCAGCTCTGGAACTTTCTTTTGCAACTTCCCTCTTAAGCCTTCTCCGTGGATTCTAACTTAAGGTTCATTCGATCGTTTGATTGTTCTTCTTCGTCGTCCAGCTCTTTCATTTCAATCTCTTCTTCATTGCTTGAAAGCATTTTAACATCCATACCTAAACTTTGAAGCTCTTTAATCAGTACTTTGAATGATTCAGGAACCCCTGGTTCTGGTACGTTTTCACCCTTAACGATGGCTTCATACGTTTTAACACGTCCGACAACATCATCTGACTTCACCGTTAAGATTTCTTGCAACGTATATGCAGCACCATATGCTTCAAGTGCCCATACCTCCATCTCACCAAAACGCTGTCCACCAAATTGAGCTTTACCTCCAAGTGGTTGTTGCGTAACGAGAGAGTATGGTCCAGTTGAACGTGCATGTAGCTTATCGTCAACCATGTGTGCAAGCTTAATCATATACATAACACCGACTGATACTCGGTTATCAAAGGTTTCTCCTGTACGACCATCATAGAGAATCGTTTTACCATCTCGAGCCATACCGGCTTCTTCTAACGTTTCCCAAACATCTTCCTCACGAGCACCATCAAATACTGGGGAAGCAACATGAATACCAAGCTGACGAGCAGCCATTCCTAAGTGCATCTCAAGCACTTGTCCGATATTCATACGCGATGGTACACCAAGAGGATTAAGCATGATGTCAATTGGTGTTCCGTCAGGCATATATGGCATATCTTCTTCTGGAAGAATTCGAGAAATAACACCTTTGTTACCGTGACGCCCAGCCATCTTGTCACCTTCGTTGATCTTACGCTTCTGAACGATATAAACACGAACGAGTTGGTTCACACCTGGTGGCAACTCATCACCATCTTCACGGTTAAAGATTTTTACATCAAGGATAATTCCATCCCCACCGTGCGGAGCGCGAAGTGACGTATCACGTACTTCACGAGCTTTTTCACCGAAGATAGCATGTAGTAGACGCTCTTCAGCTGTTAATTCCGTCATCCCTTTAGGAGTAACTTTACCAACAAGAATGTCTCCGTCTTTGATCTCAGCCCCTACTCGGATAATGCCTCGCTCATCAAGATTACGAAGTGCATCTTCACCAATGTTTGGTATGTCGCGAGTAATTTCTTCTGGACCGAGCTTCGTGTCTCTTGATTCTGATTCGTATTCTTCAATGTGAATTGAAGTGAATACATCATCTTTAACAAGTCGTTCACTGAGGATAATAGCATCCTCATAGTTGTAACCGTCCCAAGTCATAAATCCTACAAGTACGTTACGTCCTAATGCCATTTCACCTTTATCCATTGAAGGACCATCAGCTAGCACTTCGCCACGATCAACAACATCGCCTTCTGCAACGATTGGACGTTGGTTATAACTCGTACCTTGGTTCGAACGGATATATTTAGACATGCGGTACACGTCATCATCTGTTTCTACTTCTTTACCTTCAACGTCAACCAATCGACGGATTCGAACTTCACGTGCAGTTACTCGCTTAACAACACCTCGGTGTCTAGCAACGACTGCCGCCCCAGAGTCTTTGGCAGAAACATATTCAATACCCGTACCAACTACTGGCGCTTCTGGCTCTAGTAACGGTACTGCTTGACGCTGCATGTTCGCTCCCATTAAGGCACGGTTCGAGTCATCATTCTCTAAGAATGGGATCGAAGCCGTTGCGGCAGAAACAACCTGCTTTGGTGATACGTCCATGTAATCGATACGATCTTTACTTACGATCGTATTTTCTTCACGGAAACGAGCAATAATGTTATCATCCACGAACGTTCCATCATCTTGTAATTTCGCATTCGCTTGTGCAACAACGTAGTTATGCTCTTCATCAGCAGTAAGGTAATCAAATTGTTCTGTTACTCGGCCTGTCTCAGGATCAACACGACGATAAGGCGTTTCCATAAAGCCGAACGCATTCACTTTTGCATAACTTGAAAGTGAGTTGATCAAACCAATGTTCGGACCTTCCGGTGTTTCAATTGGACACATACGACCATAGTGGGAATAGTGAACATCTCGTACTTCCATTCCTGCACGTTCACGAGTTAAACCACCAGGTCCAAGTGCTGAAAGACGTCGTTTGTGCGTAAGCTCAGCAAGTGGGTTCGTTTGGTCCATAAATTGAGACAACTGTGAACTACCAAAGAACTCTTTAATTGACGCAATTACAGGTCGGATGTTGATGAGTGCCTGTGGCGTAATTTGACTAGGATCTTGAATCGACATACGCTCACGAACGACACGCTCCATACGGGAAAGACCAATTCGGAATTGGTTTTGTAGTAATTCCCCAACTGAACGAAGACGACGGTTTCCTAGGTGGTCGATATCATCTGTGTTTCCAACCCCGTGTAAAAGGTTAAAGAAATAACTGATTGAAGCGATAATATCTTCAGCAGTAATGTTTTTAATGCTGCGATCAATTTCACCGTTACTGATTACCTGAATTGTTTGCTCGCCTTCAGGATCATTTGGTGCATAGATCTTAATCGATTGAACCGTTATATCAGAATCTTCAACGACACCATCTGCAACGGTGTACGTTTTAAATCCAAGATCATTTTCAAAGTAAGGAATCAAACGATCCAGCGTACGACGATCGATTAATGAGCCTTCTTCTGCAATCACTTCACCAGTTTCAGGATCTGCTAGTGTTTCAGCCAACACTTGATTAAAGAGGCGATCTTTAATGTGAAGTTTCTTATTGATCTTGTAACGACCTACATTTGCAAAGTCATAACGTTTTGGATCGAAGAAACGAGACTCTAATAGACTACGAGCATTATCTACTGTCGGTGGCTCACCAGGACGTAGGCGCTCATAGATTTCAAGCAAAGCTTTTTCCGTGTCTTCGGTATTGTCTTTTTCTAATGAGTTACGCAAGTATTCGTTCTCACCAATTAGATCAACAATATCTTGATCCGCACCAAATCCGAGTGCACGAAGCAATACAGTGACAGGAATCTTTCTTGTACGATCGATTCTTACGTATACGATGTCTTTTGCATCGGTTTCTAATTCAAGCCAAGCACCGCGGTTAGGAATGACTGTTGCAGTGAAACCTTTCTTGCCATTCTTATCGGTCTTACGGCTATAATATACACTTGGAGAGCGGACGAGCTGGGAAACGATGACACGTTCGGCACCATTAATTACAAATGTACCTGTATCCGTCATTAACGGGAAATCGCCCATGAATACTTCTTGTTCTTTAACTTCTCCTGTTTCTTGATTCATCAAACGAACCTTTACTCTAAGTGGTGCAGAGTACGTAACGTCTCGTTCTTTAGAATCCTCTACAGAATATTTCGGTTCACCTAAGCTGTAATCAATGAATTCCAGCACGAGGTTCCCCGTAAAATCTTCAATTGGTGAAATGTCTTGAAACATCTCACGAATTCCTTCGTCAAGAAACCATTGATAGGAAGCTGTTTGAATCTCAATGAGATTAGGAAGTTCTAGCACTTCGCTAATCCGCGCGTAGCTTCTTCGCTGGCGATGGCGTCCATACTGAATGAGTTGACCTGTCAACGAATTCACCCCTCAAATCCGCGTATTTTTTAACTGAAAATATCCCTTTAGTCCCGGCATGACTGTACCATTCATTGTGAAATGGGGGATGTAATCAAACACATCAATTGTGAATGATGCCGAAGTTCATATAAGAAACTTCGTGAATGCACAAAAAGGCTCATACTTAATAGGATAAAAATACCAACCTTTTTTTCTCGTATTCACTTATTGTTCCCGTTCATCATAACCTTTATACTTCCTTTTTTAACAACTTTTTTGTTCTAAAAAAGTACGGTTATACGCATTAGATGATATTATCACAAACCAAGATTAAGGTCAACTATTTTTTCTTTTATTTATAACACCGAAAGAGAGAGTAGCCTTTGCTCTTCCCTTCCTCAACGACATCTTTAAATAGCTCTTCTAGTTTCTTTTTCGTAGACGGCGCACCTTGCTTCTTCTGAATAACGACCCAAAGTTCTCCTCCATCTACCAAACGATTGTAAGCTTCTTCAAAAAAATGATGCACGACAGTTTTCCCTGCCCGAATGGGGGGATTTGTGACGATTGACGCAAATGTCTTCTCTTCTGAAACTGCCTCATACCCTGAACCATGAACGATTGTTACTTGTTTTTCGACGTGATTACGAAGCGCATTTTCTGTAGCAAGTTCGACTGCACGTTCATTCACATCCGTCATCCAAACTTCCCTGCCCGTGTTGCTTGCAATTGAGATTCCGAGAGGACCATATCCACAACCAACATCCAAGATCGGTCCCTCAACCGCCGGAACTTGATACGCATTGGCTAAAAATGCACTGCCAAAATCAACGCCACCTTTAGAGAACACACCACGATCTGTATAAAATGTATACTCTTTTTCCTTAATTACGACATCAACCGTTTGACGCTCACTACTTACCGTAGGTTTTTTATCATAATAATACGAAGACAAGAACTTTACCTCCTTCTCTTAGAAACTTCTATTCATTGGGAATACGCTATTTAAACGAAAAGACTTCCCTACATATCGCAGGGAAGTCTTTTCAATAGAAGTCAAATTACTTGATTTCTACTTGTGCACCAGCTTCTTCAAGTTGGCTCTTCATGTCTTCAGCTTCGTCTTTGCTTACGCCTTCTTTAAGTGTCTCAGGGGCACCGTCAACAAGCGCTTTTGCTTCTTTAAGACCAAGACCTGTGATTCCACGAACCACTTTGATAACGCCGATCTTAGAAGAACCAGCAGAAGTAAGAACTACGTTAAATTCTGTTTGCTCTTCAACAGCACCTGCGTCTCCTCCACCAGCTACTGCAACTGGAGCTGCAGCTGTTACACCAAACTCGTCCTCGATTGCTTTAACTAGGTCGTTCAACTCAAGAACTGTCATGCTCTTGATTTCTTCAATAATTTGCTCTTTAGCCATTGTATATTCCTCCTTCAGGAATGTTAAAAATTAGGTGCTTACGCACTTTCTTCTTTTTGATCTGCGACTGCCTTAGAAGCCAACGCAAAGTTTCTGATTGGCGCTTGTAGTACGCTGAGAAGCATAGATACAAGTCCTTCGTATGAAGGAAGTTCAGCAATCTTCTTAATGTCTTCAACTGAAGTTACGCTACCTTGAATAACACCAGCTTTAATTTCTAAAGCTTCGTTTTCTTTCGCGAACTCGTTCAAGACTTTCGCAGCTGCTACTGCATCTGTTTTGCTCGTAGCAATTGCTGTTGGACCTACAAGTGTTTCGTCAAGCTCTGTAAGGCTTGTCTCAGCTGTCGCGCGACGAGTCAATGTGTTTTTGTACACTTTGAGTTCAACGTCTGCATCACGTAGTTTAGTACGCAATTCCGTGTCTTGGCTCACGCTAAGACCGCGATAATCAACAAAAATGATTGACTCACTGCTGTTAAACTTCTCAACGATCTCATCAACAACTGCTTGTTTTTGCTCGAGTACACTGCTCATTGTTCCACCTCCTGAATAATTTGCCGTTCAGAGGATCAAAAAACTCCCCTGCCTATGAGCACACAGACAGAGGAGATTCCGAATGACACAGAATGTCATTTCTATAGGATCGATACCTCGGCAGGACTTACGCACAATCGTGCACCTACTGTCTGTGGCAGTATATTTAGCTATTAACCGTTATTAATTATATAAAACGGTCATTCAAAAGTCAATACGGCAAAATTAGCCAGCGTAACCAGAAGTACTTACTTTCACACCAGGTCCCATTGAAGATGAAACCGCGATGTTCTTCATGTACGTACCTTTTGCTGCAGAAGGCTTAGCTTTTGCAAGGATATCAACAATTGTCTTGAAGTTTTCGACCAACTGCTCTTCTGTAAATGACACTTTACCGATTGGAACGTGTACATTTCCAGCTTTTTCAACGCGGTATTCAACTTTACCCGCTTTGATTTCATTGACAGCTTGTGTAACATCCATTGTTACTGTACCCGTCTTAGGGTTTGGCATAAGGCCTTTTGGTCCAAGTACACGACCAAGCTTACCAACTTGCGCCATCATGTCTGGTGTTGCAACAACAACGTCAAAGTCCATCCAACCTTGTTGGATTTTGTTAACGAGGTCTTCTTCACCTACGAAGTCCGCGCCAGCTTCTTCAGCTTCTTTAGCCTTTTCACCTTTAGCGAAAACGAGTACACGTTGAGTTTTACCAGTTCCGTTTGGAAGAACAACCGCGCCACGGATTTGTTGATCCGCTTTACGAGGGTCTACTCCAAGACGTACTGCTACCTCAACTGTTTCATCAAAGTTTGCCGGAGCAATCTTTTTCACAAGCTCAATGGCTTCGCTTGCATTGTATTCTTTATTTACATCGACTTGTTTCTTAGCGTCTGCATATTTCTTACCGTGTTTTTTAGCCATTTCTAACAACTCCTCTTTTTGTGGTTTTAACGGTTTGACCTCCCACGCTTAATCGCTAGAGAAGATTCATTCCTTTTAGAAAGACGACTGCTTCGTAACAACAATCAAGGTTGCAAATGACCCGTAAGTAGGCTCATCGCAACCTGTCTTGATCATTTTATAAGGATTAATTATCCTTCAACAGTGATACCCATGCTGCGTGCTGTACCTTCGATCATCTTAACAGCAGCATCAATATCAGCAGCGTTTAAGTCTTCCATCTTCGTTTCAGCGATTCCACGTACTTGTTCAGCAGTTACTGATGCAACCTTTACCTTGTGTGGTTCTCCAGAACCAGACTTAACGCCAGCTGCTTCTTTAAGAAGAATTGCTGCTGGTGGAGTCTTTGTCACAAACGTAAATGAACGGTCTTCATAAACAGTAATCTCTACAGGAATGATAGTTCCTGTTTGCTCCTGTGTACGTGCGTTGAACTCTTTACAGAAGCCCATGATATTTACACCAGCCTGACCAAGGGCAGGACCGACCGGTGGTGCCGGGTTAGCTTTACCTGCAGGAATCTGTAGCTTAACTACGGTTTCAACTTTTCTAGCCACGCGACACACCTCCTTCGTTCGTAATGTGGTGTTTCGGGTTGTTACACCCTCCCACTTATTGACCAACTGTCATCTAGACAGTTGAAGCAAACATGAAAATCTTATCACTTATACTTATCTTTTTCAAGTGGGAAATCCAGTTATGAAAGTTTTTCTACTTGATGGAACTCTAGTTCTACAGGAGTCTCTCGTCCAAACATGTTGACGTGGACTTTGACTTTTTGCTTCTCTAGACTAATTTCTTCCACTGTACCAGTAAAGTCTGTAAATGGTCCTTCTTTAACTTTCACTGATTCTTTAATCTCAAGATCTACTTCTGCTTTCGGTGCTTCAACACCCATTTGACGTAGAATCGAATCAACTTCATCTGGCAAAAGCGCTGTCGGTTTTGACCCTGCACCTGAGGAGCCAACAAAGCCTGTAACTCCTGGCGTGTTTCGAACGACATACCAAGAGTCGTCGGTCATGACCATTTCTACAAGTACGTACCCAGGGAACGTCTTACGATTTACCGTTTTTGTCTTTCCGTTCTTCGTTTCTGTTTCTTCTTCCACAGGAACGAGGACACGGAAAATCTTATCGAGCATATCCATTGACTCGACACGTTTCTCTAGGTTTGCTTTCACTCTATTTTCATACCCAGAATACGTATGAACAACATACCAATTCTTCTCCATAGGTAGTCAGCCTTTCAGGCTGCCGCCCTCCTCTCTATACATCAAAAATACGCTTATAGGAACAGCCTTACAAGTTCCGAGAAAGCAAAATCAACGATGGCAAAGAAGATTGACATGAAAATTACCGTCACGAGGACAATCTTCGTATATTTAAAAAGCTCACTCGGCGTCGGCCAAGTTACTTGTTTCATTTGTTTGCCGACTTCTTTTAGAAATTGCACTGGATTAGTCACTTGCAGGACACCCCCCGAAAATATGAAAACGTAGCTTCAAGCGTATCAATATTTCTGAACATAAAAAAACAACCGTATCGACGGCGTTTTGAATGGATTACTATCTTCTATCATTATAGCCACAAATCTCAATCTACTATACAGTCGCAGAATATCATAGAACGAAACAACTGTCAATGAAGGTACAGGGCCACAAGACCTTGCACCTTCCGTTAAATCTCAAAACCAATAGAAGATTCTGCTATTTTAAATTATAAAAATATTAAGTGTGTACGTATCGCTTCTCGACGTAACGTTCGAGCTTACGCTTCACTCGTTGCAATGCATTATCAATTGATTTCACGTGACGATTCAAGTCGATCGAGATTTCTTGGTATGATTGACCTTCTAGATATAACCTTAAAACTTGTTGCTCAAGTTCACTTAACACTTCGCTAATCTTCAATTCAATGTCTGTCAGTTCCTCTTGATTAATGAGCATTTCTTCTGGGTTACTAATTAACGAACTGCAAACCACATCCATTAGAGTACGATCTGACTCTTCATCATACATTGGCTTGTCCAAAGAAACATATGAATTCAACGGAATGTGTTTCTGACGAGTGGCTGTCTTTATAGCCGTTATAATCTGACGTGTAATGCAAAGTTCTGCAAATGCCCGAAACGATGAAAGCTTGTCCCCATTAAAATCTCGGATGGCTTTGTAGAGACCAATCATTCCTTCTTGAACAATGTCCTCGTGATCAGCACCGATCAAGAAATATGACCTTGCTTTCGCACGTACAAAATTCTTGTACTTATTAATTAATTGTTCCAAAGCAGTGGAGTTCCCGTAACGAACAGCTTCTACGAGTCTTTCATCTTCGCTAATTACATCCTTGTTCTCTGATCTAACAACCGCCTGATTGTTTTCTAAGACGTATGCGCTCATGACAATCCCTCGCCCTCGACTTCGGTGTGTGTGAACTAAGTATATAGCAGTCCAGGACGAGAATCAATAAGTCAATGACCTTTTCGACGCCATTTGTCAAAGAATTCAGCAACTTCATCACTAAGCGCAATGTTCCCTTTTTTCGAGGTAGACTCGACATCTTTTACGGCTTGTCCAATCGTACGTTCGACATCTTCAACTTGGAGTCGCAACTCTCTTGCAGAGGTACGTAACGCACCGTTAGCAAAAATAACCCGTTGCTCTACTTGATCTGACGTTGCCACATAGATTTGCGTATTCACATTCTTCAATTGCTTTGCTAGCCTTTCAATCCGCTCATCTGCCGTTTCCTTTTGCCTCGTATAAATGACTTCAACCCGGTAGAGATGATCTTTCGCGCCGATTCCCTTTACAAGATGTGCGTCAAACACAATGATGACATTGCGCCCAGTGATGGCCTGGTATTCAGCCATCTTTTCAATGAGCGCATCTCTTGCATCGATCAACGATTGTTTTTTTAGTTTAACGAGTTCAGGCCAATCACCAATTATGTTATAGCCGTCAACAATCACATACTCTTTCATCATCACAGCACCCCTACGAGCGCTTTCTTTGAACTTCGTACATAAAAAGGCTACCGGCTACCGCTGCATTTAACGAGGTAACTTGTCCCATTAAAGGAATGCTATACAAAAAATCGCACGATTCTTTCACGAGACGACTCATACCCTTACCTTCACTGCCAATAATCAAGCCAAGTGGCATGGAAGCATCTAACTGCTTAAAATCTCCGTCGCCTTTTGCGTCACTCCCAATCATCCATAGCCCTCGTTCTTTGAGCTCAGCAATTGTTCTAGCCATATTCGTTACTTTTACGACAGGTACGTGGGCGATTGCTCCCGCTGAAGCTTTCGCAACTGTAGACGTAAGTCCACTCGCCCCACGCTTTGGAATAATGACACCATCCGCCCCTGCTGCATCTGCCGATCGAAGAATAGACCCTAAGTTTTGTGGGTCTTCAATGCCATCAAGCAAAATAAAAAAAGGCGCGGTGCCTTTAGCTTCTGCACGTTGGAATAACGTTTCCATGTCCGAATAGTTGTGAGCTGCAATCGAAGCGATAATGCCTTGATGGTTTTTATGTCCGACCAGGGTATCGACTTTTTGTTTAGGAACAAAATTCACGACGATGTTTTGCTCTTTAGCCTTTTGAGTAATCTCATGAATGGACGCCTTTTTGACTCCTTCAGCTACCCAAATCTTTTGCACTGATTGTGAAGAGCGCAACGCTTCAGTAACCGCATTTCGTCCCGCCAACCATTCATCTTGTTGTTCTTTCATCATGATTCCTCCTCATCAGTCCTGGCAATCGCCTCATTCATTAATTGCTCTAAACGAGTCTTGTCGCACGCTAGATGCACATAACCAATTAATGCTTCAAAGCCTGTACTATATCGGTACGTTTGAACGTCTGTGTTTTTTGGCAAACTTCCTGATTTCGCATTACGCCCTCTGCGCACAATTGCTTCTTCTTCTTCGGTTAGTTGCTCATTTTCTAGCCAGTAATGAAGCGCGCTCGCTTGTGCTTTCGCACTTACGTATGAAGTTGCCGCTTTGTGGAGTTCATTCGGTTTTGCCATTCCCTTTTGTACGAGGGAAGAGCGTACATGCAGCTCATAAACCGCATCACCGATGTACGCTAATGTTAATCCGTTTAACTGTTTATACTGTGAAGATTGCATCGTTTAAACCCTCTTCCATCTCGTTCCTTGGGCCGTATCTTCCAAAAGAATGCCACGCTCTTTTAGATCATCACGAATTCGGTCTGCCTCTTGGAAATTACGTTCACTTCTTGCTTGAATCCTTTGTTCAATTAATGTCTCAATTTCATCATCAAGAAGTTCCGCTTCTGGTACAAACGATACGCCTAGTACTGTTCCCCACTCTTTTAGTGTTGTTATCATTAATTCTAATACACGTTTAGAAGTGTTTGGTTCCTGTAGGTAGCGATTTCCTTCCCGAACAAACTCAAAAATATTCGTAATCGCATTTGCAGTATGGAAATCATCATCCATATCATCCATAAAACGCTTTTTAAATTGCTCGATGCGATTTTCCATCACGTCAGATTCACCTAAGTCAGCCGTTTCTTGAATTCGGTGTTGAACGTTTTCAGCAAACGTATGAATTCTGAGCAAACCCGACTTTGCTGATTCGAGCAACTCATTGTTAAAGTTCAGTGGATGGCGATAATGCGCTTGTAAAATGAAGAATCGAATGACACTTGGATCATACGCTTTTATCAGGTCATTCACTAAAACAAAGTTACCGAGCGACTTTGACATTTTTTCATTGTCAATTTGAATGTAACCGTTGTGTAACCAATAGTTCGCCATTTTCTTTTCGTTAAGTGCTTCGGATTGAGCCACTTCGTTCTCATGGTGCGGGAACGCAAGATCTTGACCACCCGCATGGATGTCGATCGTGTCACCGAGGTATTTCTTAACCATCGCTGAACATTCAATATGCCAACCAGGTCTCCCCGAACTCCACGGCGCTTCCCAGTTAACTTCTCCATCCTTTGCCTTCTTCCACAATGCAAAGTCTAACGGGTCACGCTTTTGTTCACCCACATCAATACGTGCGCCTGAACGGAGATCATCGATCGACTGTCCGGACAACTGCCCGTAAGAAGGGAACGCCTTTGTATGAAAGTAAACGTCTCCGTCCGATTCATAAGCATAACCTTTATCAACTAATGCTTTAATGAAGTCAATGATCTCAGGCATTGTTTTCGTTACACGCGGATGCTCATCAGCTTCTCTCACACCAAGCGCTTTCGTATCTTCATGAAACTTCTCAATAAAACGTTCCGCTAACTTAAAAGCATCTTCTCCTGTTTCATTGGCAGCTTTAATAATCTTATCGTCAACGTCTGTAAAGTTCGATACGTACTCCACATCGTACCCTTTATATTCTAAATACCTGCGCACCATATCAAATACGACTACAGGTCGTGCGTTTCCAATGTGAATGTAATTGTATACCGTAGGTCCACATACATACATCTTCACCCGTCCTTCTTCTAGAGGACGAAACTCTTCTTTGCTACGAGTTAACGTGTTGTACATATGAATAGCCATCGGCTTCACTCTCCTTTATGCTCTTGCTTCAATTCTTTCAACTCACGGCGCAATCGTTCAACCTCTTTTTCGAGTAACCGAAAACGCTCGTTCTCAGGATCGGGTAGTTGGTGATGATCCAAGCTATCACTCACACGTACCCCGTCTTGAACAACGACACGCCCTGGAATCCCGACGACCGTGCTGTTTTGTGGTACTTCATTTAAAACGACTGCCCCGGCTCCGATGTTGGAATTACGACCAATCGTCATAGACCCTAACACCTTTGCGCCAGATGCAAATAAAACATGATCTTCCACTGTAGGATGTCGTTTCCCTTTTTCTTTCCCTGTTCCACCAAGAGTTACCCCTTGGTAAATCGTGACATCGTTGCCAATTTCACATGTTTCCCCAATAACTACACCCATGCCGTGATCAATAAACACACGCTGACCAATTTGTGCGCCAGGGTGTATTTCAATTCCTGTAAAAAAGCGACTAATTTGAGATAAGACTCTTGCAAATAAGAAGAGTTTCTTTCCCCAAAACCAATGCGCAATCCGATGAAGCCAAATTGCATGAACCCCAGAATACGTTAGAATGACTTCGAATCGACTTCTCGCTGCAGGATCTCTCGTAAACACAACATCAATGTCGTTTTTGAATGTCCGCCACATGGCCTCCCCCTCATTCTTTCCAATCGTTTATGTTTATTCCTAACCCATTAAAAACACGGTCAATTTTTTCTTAGCTTACCCTATTCGGTCACGTACTAAGCTCTACTGTAACAAACATTGCTTTATCTGACGAAAGAAATGATTCCAAAATAAAACGCCCCTGTGCAAAGGCACAGAGACGCATTCCACGTGGTTCCACTCTGTTGAGGCAAGTCTTCCATACCCCACTCATTTGTTAATAACGGCTCATCACCGCTTTTGCCTACTTGATGTTCCCTTTCAGCAAAAGACTCCGAGGTGCATTTCAGCAAGGAGACGATTCAGCCTTTCCCACCAACCGGCTGTCTCTGGAAATCGCCACTCTTGCTTACTTTCCTCATCTACATGTTTTAATTATGTTATTGTTGCGCTGCTTTTTGAACTCTCTTTAAGACCGTTTCTTTTCCAATCAGTTCTATTGCTTTTGGCAATTCTGGTCCATGTGTTTGACCACTGACAACTACACGAATCGGCATAAACAATTGCTTGCCTTTGTAGCCTGTTTCCTTTTGAACTGCTTTAATCGACTTTTTAATTGCATCTGCTTCAAATACGTCCATCGACTCGATTTGTGTTGCAAAAGCACTCATAACTGCTGGCACATGCTCAGAAGCAATGACTTCTTTCGCTTCTCCGTCATAGTCTACGTCTTCTTTGAAAAAGAGTTCCGTTAACTCTACAATTTCTGCAGCGTAATGCAATTGCTCTTGATACATGCTCACAAGCTCAGTGACCCATTTGTGATCGTCATCAGACAATGTCTCTGAAATCTTGCCTGCTTTTTGCAAGTACGGAATACATAGCTCCGTAACACGCTCTAAGCTTGCCGCTTTCATGTATTGATTTCCTACCCATGCAAGCTTCGCTTCATCAAATACAGCTGGCGCTTTTGATACACGGTCTAAGCTGAACTGCTCTTGTAATTCGTCGAGAGTGAAAATCTCCTCTTCGCCTACTGGAGACCAGCCAAGGAGAGCTAAGAAGTTAACGAGTGCTTCTGGTAAATACCCGTAATCTTGATATTGTTCAACGAACTGCATAATCGATTCGTCACGCTTACTCATCTTCTGACGATCAGGATTTAGGATAAGTGGTGCATGTGCAAAGGTCGGTTGATTCATACCTAGTGCATTGAAGACCATTACTTGTCGCGGTGTATTGGACAGATGCTCTTCTCCACGAATGACATGAGAAATCTTCATTAAGTGATCATCAATCGCAACCGCAAAGTTGTACGTAGGAACACCGTCCGTTCGCGCAATAACAAAGTCACCAATTCCATCAGCTTCAAAGGTTACTTGTCCACGAATTGCATCATCAATAACAATCGTTTCACCTTCAGGCACTTTAAAACGTACGACAGGCTCAATACCTTTAGCTTCATATTCTGCACGTTGCTCTTTTGTTAGATTACGATCTCGACCACTATACTTTGGCATCTCACCGCGAGCAGTTTGCTCTTCACGCTCTTTTTCAAGCTCCTCAGTCGTCATATAACAATAGTATGCTTTGTCTTCCTCAAGAAGTTGAGTTAGATACTCCGTATACGTCTCCATTCGTTCCATGCTTCGATAAGGACCATAAGGACCACCTTCGTCTGGACCTTCCTCCCAATGAACACCGAGCCATTTCATACTACGAAGAAGCTTGTCCGTGGCCACTTCAATATTTCTAGCTTGATCTGTATCTTCAATCCGAATAATAAAGTCACCATTATTTTTTTTTGCAAATAGATAATTAAATAGAGCTTGTCTTGCCCCACCAATATGCAAATGTCCAGTTGGACTTGGTGCAAAACGCACACGTACATCTGCTGTCATAAAAAACACCGTCCTATCAAGTTCTTATCTTAGTATAGCATGCAAAATGCGTTGATTCATGCATTAATCTTCAATGAGTAGTACAGTTGCCAGCGAAGCAATACCTTCTTTTCTTCCTGTAAATCCAAGCTTCTCAGACGTTGTCGCTTTTACGTTTACTTGGCCAACATCGACATTTAACAGCTCACTAATTCTTGAACGCATATCTTGAATATGAGGAGCCATCTTTGGTTTCTCAGCAATGATTGTACAATCAAGATTACCTAGCTTTAGACCTTTGTTGGTGACAAGCTTGTATACCTCTTGTAATAACTTGGCAGAGTCTGCCCCTTTATACGCAGGGTCAGTATCTGGAAAGTGCTTTCCAATGTCTCCTTCTGCTACCGCTCCAAGAAGTGCATCTGAAATTGCATGTAACAATACATCTGCATCTGAATGGCCTTTCAGACCGAATTCATAGTCAATCTTCACCCCACCAATAATGAGGTCCGTATCCCTTTCTAATGCATGGACGTCAAACCCTTGTCCAATTCTCATTCCGAAACTCCCCTTTCTAGCCGTTGTTCTAGAATAACGTTAGCGACCGCTAAGTCAAAAGGTGTTGTTAACTTGATATTGTCCTCACTACCTAAAACAACGATCACTTCTTTGCCCATGTACTCAACTAGGCTCGTATCGTCCGTTCCGACAAATTGATTCGTAAAAGCAGTCTCGTAAGCTTGATAAATCATCGAATATGTAAATGCTTGTGGTGTTTGCACGGCAACAAGCGGCTTTCTCGGTACAGTTTCTACAATGTTCCTATTCTCATCAACACGCTTGATCGTATCTGTCACTGGAGTCCCTAATACGGCCCCTTGCTCAGCGGTTACGTACGTCAGTAACTCGTGTATTTGTTCGACTTCAATAAAAGGTCTCGCTCCGTCATGGATGATGACCATTCCTTCACGATCGTCTACCGCTTTTATTCCTTCGAACACGCTTTCTTGTCGTTCCGCTCCACCTGCAATGACTTTATCAACTTTCTTTAACGTGTACTGTTGAAATAAGGCTTCCATTTGTGCTATTTCTTGATAATTAGCAACAACAATCACTTGTTCACACAGAGGGTCTCTTTCAAACACTTGTAAAGTATGAATAATTACAGGGCGATCATTTAGTTGTAGAAATTGCTTATTCTTTCCCGCTTTCATTCGTTTTCCCTGACCTGCTGCGGGAATGATCACGGTATAGGTCATAATCGCTCTGCCCCTTCTATTGAAAGTAAAAAGGTCGTACGAGGACGACCATTCTTAATCATACAACTAGAGAACCGCATAAGGCAACTGTCTCATCTGCCATCATCTACGGTTCTCTAGTTAAAAAACTTATAACGCTTTTTCTTTCTCTATTACTTTCGGTTTTGCAAAGATCATGCGACCCGCACTCGTTTGTAAAACGCTCGTCACGATGACTTCAAGATGCTCGCCAATATATGAACGACCTTCTTCAATGACAATCATCGTACCGTCATCGAGATAGCCGATGCCTTGTTTTTCTTCCTTACCGTCCTTAATCACTTGCACGTGCATTTCTTCCCCTGGTAATACTACTGGTTTAACAGCATTAGCCAGATCGTTAATATTCAGAACAGAAACGCCTTGTAAGTCACACACTTTGTTTAAATTGAAATCATTCGTTACGACGATCCCATTTGTCTTTTGTGCCAACTTTACAAGTTTACTATCGACACCTTGTACGTCATCGAAGTCAATGTCTTCGATTTTCACCTGCACTGGGAGTTCTTTTTGGATCTGATTTAGAATGTCTAGACCTCGGCGTCCACGATTACGCTTTAACGCATCTGAAGAATCTGCAATATGCTGTAATTCATCAAGAACGAATTTTGGAATCACAACGGTTCCTTCTAGAAACCTCGTTCGACAAACATCTGCAATTCGTCCATCGATAATAACACTCGTATCGAAGATCTTAATTGGTACTGCTGACTCGGTTGAAGATTGATCGTCTTTCTTCTTCTCTTTATTACTCATCTTCCCGAAGCTTGAAACTAGGGAGACGAGTTCGTCTCGTTTTTGTGAACCGATTCGATATCCAAAATACCCGAACAGAATCGTAATAAAGATTGGGAGAACTTGACTTAAGATCGGAACTGAAAATTCACCAATCGGAATACCAATCAAGTAAGCAACGGTCAGACCTAACACTAAACCAATCGTACCGAACAACACATCAGTAATCGGTGCCTTCACAATCGCTTCTTCAACGATACTCATCGCTCGTGCAATCGGTCCTGCTAACCATAAACTTAACAAGAAGAATATCCCTGCCCCAATTAACCCGCCCACATAATCACTCGCTATCCAGCCGGGTAGCTCTAGGGATAAAATTGTAATAAGTTCGGGATAAAAAATAAAACCGAGCGCACCGCCAAGAATAACAAAGAACACTTGGACGATTCGTTTTAACATAACTTCCACCTCCTACCCTTCATTATGGACAACGTTTAAGTCTTCTAATCTTCGTTCGCAGAAATTCATAGAATCATTTCTTTGAGGTGAAGATTACTATACATTGTAACCCTTACAGCGACGTATCAATCACATTAAATATGACGATCAATAAACAACTGTTCCTGTACTCTCTCTAACCCTTCAACGACCAGTCTTGCACGGGTTTCACCAATTCCTTCTACATTTTCCAAGTCTTCCAAAGTCGCCTCTGTCATCGCACTAACCGTTTCGAAGTATTGGACAATATTATCAATCACGGCCGATGGCAATCTCGGAATACGATGTAGTAAACGGAATCCTCTTGAATGTAAAACAGGATCTTGTTCCCTCCGAAGCTTCAATCCAAGTAATTTACGAATGTATTCGTCTGTAAAGGAATGCTTAGCACTACTCTGTTGCAACGCATGGAATGCTTCTTCCGCTGTGATCTCTTCCTCATTGACATAGTCTCTAAAGAGTTGAAGAGCTTCTTTTTCAACATTTGTGAGCAACTCATTTAATTGCATCGTAATGAGACGACCTTCATTCCCTAGTTCATGTACGTAAGTAATGAGTTCGCGTTTCACACGTAAGACCATTTCGATCCGATGAATAACTGGTGCTACATCCTGGAATGATACAAGACCTTCGAATTCTAAAGCGCCAAGGTTTGTCATGCTTTGATCTAAAACCGCTTTATATTTTTCAAGGGTTTGGATCGCTTGGTTTGCTTTCGTTAAAATAACTCCCATTTCTTTTAACGTATACTTAAATTCGCCTTGGTATAACGTAATGACATTTCTTCGTTCAGACACGGCGATGACTAACTCTCCAGTCTGTCTAGCCACTCGTTCTGCTGTGCGATGACGCATGCCAGTTTCGTCAGAGAATACTTTATTGTCAGGGATTAATTGTACGTTTGAATAGAGGATTTTCTGGATGTCTTTACTTAAGATAATCGCACCATCCATTTTTGCAAGTTCATACAATTGAGCTGCGGTATAGGACGCTTGGATATGAAATCCCCCATCAACAACCTTTTTTACACTGTCGGTATACCCAACGACAATGAGCCCTCCTGTACCCGCACGCAAAACATTATCAATACCATCTCTTAACGCTGTTCCTGGAGCCAAAAAAGGGAATACATTTTCAATAAAATGATTGCGACTAATCTCCGACATCACGATTCTCCTTTGCTTGCTATCTTCTTTTTGCTCGCTCGCCTAACATAACGGCAAGTGCCTCATCTAAGGAATGTACTCCGATTACTTCAACCCCTTTCGGAACGGTCCAATCACCGAGGTTTTTAGCAGGTACAATGCAACGTTTGAATCCTAGCTTTGCACACTCTTTCACACGCTCTTGAATTCTTGATACCCGTCTAATCTCTCCGGTCAAACCTACCTCACCGATGGCGACATCTGTAGGCTTTGTAATTTCATTTCGAAAGCTCGAGGCAATACTAATGGCAATACCAAGATCAACTGCAGGTTCGTCAAGCTTCACACCACCCGCAACATTAATATACGCATCTTGATTTTGTAACAACATCCCGACTCGTTTTTCAAGTACGGCCATCAACAACGATACCCGGTTATGGTCGACCCCTGTGGCGGTTCTTTTTGGGTTTGCATAGCTTGAAGGGGCAACTAACGCTTGAAGTTCTACAAGTACTGGTCTTGTCCCTTCTAAGGATGCGACGACAATTGCTCCCGCTACACCGTTCGTCCTCTCCTCTAAGAATATCTCAGATGGATTTAGCACTTGGCGGAGACCTTGTTCTTTCATCTCAAAAATCCCAATTTCATTTGTCGATCCGAAACGGTTTTTTACCGCTCTCAAAATCCGATACGTATGATGACGCTCACCTTCAAAATAGAGCACAGCATCAACCATATGTTCAAGCATTTTAGGACCAGCAATCGCTCCTTGTTTCGTCACATGCCCGACGACAAAAACAGCAATTCCTTTTGACTTTGCCATCTTCATAAACATCCCTGTCGATTCTCGAACTTGAGCCACACTTCCAGGAGCAGAAGTAATGTCAGGCGTCTGCATCGTTTGTATGGAATCAATTACAACAACATCAGGATCAACCTGATCAACGGCTATCTCAATCGCTTGTGTATCCGTTTCTGTATAGACGTATAACTGATCCGATTGGGCATGGAGACGCTCAGCGCGCATTTTGGTTTGTTTCACGGACTCTTCACCTGATATGTAAAGAATCTTACGCTTGTTTTCCGCGAGTATAGCCGAGAGTTGCAAAAGAAGTGTCGACTTCCCAATTCCAGGATCTCCACCAACGAGTACAAGCGAACCTGGTACGATGCCACCGCCAAGTACACGGTCCAATTCTGACAAATTTGTCGTCATTCTAGGTTCATCTTCTCGCGTTACTTTTGTGATGACCTCAGGCTTAGACTTTGCGCTAGACATACTTGTCATCGTAGCAGTCGTTCTTGATTTTTTAGGAGCATCTAATTCTTCAACTAATGTATTCCAGTTCTGACAACCCGGGCACCGACCCATCCACTTCATGGACTCGTAGCCACATTCTTGACAGACGAATTTTGTTTTTGTTTTTGCCATAATTCCCTCCCTCTATTTGTCGTGTTTTCTCATATAACGTTACATGTACAGAAAGAGCCGGGAGGTGTCCCGGCTCTTCTCGAAATTACGTGGTTGCCGTTTCTTTAAGCTCTACGACAAACTCACCATCTTTATAGTCGATAACGGCTGTTTCACCTTTTTTAATTCGTCCTCTTAGAAGTTCTTCGGAGAGACGATCTTCCACTTGTTTTTGCAGTGCACGACGGAGTGGTCTAGCTCCATACTCTGGATCGAACCCTTCGTCTGCAATCTTTTCTCTTGCAACTTCAGTTAACGAGAAGTTAATCTCTTGTTCAGCAAGACGCTTTTGTAATTCATCAGCCATGAGACCGACAATTTCTTTAATGTGTTTCTTCTCAAGACTATGGAAAACAATCGTCTCATCAATACGGTTCAGGAACTCTGGACGGAACGTTTTCTTCAACTCGCCCATAACTTTCCCTTTCATATCCCCGTATTTTGCATCCTCAGACTGCGTCGTAAACCCAACGTACTTATTTTCTTTTAGTGCGCTTGCACCGACGTTTGAGGTCATAATGATCGCGGTATTTCTAAAGTCGACTTTACGACCTTTAGAATCCGTTAAGTGACCATCTTCAAGCACTTGCAACAGAATGTTAAATACATCCGGGTGTGCTTTCTCAATCTCGTCGAGTAAAATCACTGAGTAAGGTTTTTGACGAACTTTCTCCGTTAATTGTCCACCTTCATCATACCCAACATAACCTGGAGGAGAACCAACGAGACGACTTGTCGAGTACTTCTCCATGTACTCAGACATATCCACGCGAAGAACAGCATCTTCGTCACCGAATAACGTTTCTGCTACTGCCCGCGCAAGCTCAGTCTTACCAACACCTGTTGGTCCTAAGAAAATAAATGAACCAATTGGTCGTTTTGGATCTTTAAGGCCTGCTCGTGCGCGGCGAACCGCTTTCGATATCGCTACAACTGCTTCATCTTGACCAACGACACGATTGTGAAGAATATCTTCCATACGAAGTAATCGTTCGGTCTCTTCTTCAGCCAGCTTAGCAACAGGAATTCCCGTCCAGCTCGCTACCACCTCAGCAATATCATTCATTGTTACTTCGGTGTTCTCTTGACCTTGTTGCTCTTTCCACTCATCTTTTAGTTGATCAAGCTCTTCACGCAAACGTTGCTCACTATCTCGTAATGAAGCTGCTTTTTCAAATTCTTGACTTTGAACAGCTGCGTCTTTTTCCTTGCGTGTTTCATCGAGCTTTTGTTCCATATCTTTCAGATTCGGCGGAGCTGTATAAGAACGCAACCGAACTTTTGAAGCTGCTTCATCAATTAAATCAATCGCCTTATCCGGTAAGAAACGATCAGAGATATAACGATCACTCATTTTAACGGCTTCCGAAATCGCTTCATCGGTAATTGTCACACGGTGATGTGCCTCATAACGATCGCGCAGTCCAAAGAGAATCAGCTCGGACTCATCAAGTGTCGGTTCATTCACGTGTATTGGCTGGAAGCGACGTTCAAGCGCTGCATCTTTCTCAATGTAACGACGATACTCATCTAAGGTCGTCGCACCAATACATTGCAATTCCCCTCGGGCAAGAGATGGTTTCAAAATGTTAGAGGCATCAATTGCACCTTCTGCACCACCTGCACCAATTAGCGTATGCAACTCATCAATAAAGAGAATAACGTTACCAGCTTGACGAATCTCTTCCATAACCTTCTTCAAACGATCTTCAAATTCACCCCGGTATTTCGTGCCGGCTACGACTGTACCCATATCCAGCGTCATCACACGTTTTCCTCGAAGTGTCTCAGGAACTTCATTCGCGACAATGGCTTGTGCAAGCCCTTCTGCTACCGCTGTCTTACCAACACCAGGCTCACCAATCAACACTGGGTTGTTTTTCGTTCTTCTCGATAACACTTGAATCACGCGTTGTATTTCAGTACCGCGTCCAATAACCGGATCCAGGTTTTCTTCTTTTGCAACGTTCGTTAGATCTCTTGCGAGACCATCAAGAGTTGGTGTGTTGACGTTTCCTCCAGCTACACCTCCACCTTGTTGTGTACCGCTGCTAGAAGACTCATTACTACCTAGAAGTTGTAGCACTTGCTGGCGTGCTTTATTCAGACTCACCCCAAGATTATTTAGCACACGAGCGGCTACTCCTTCACCCTCTCGAATAAGACCAAGTAAAATATGCTCTGTTCCTACATAAGAGTGACCAAGCTTTCTAGCTTCATCCATCGAGAGTTCAATTACTTTTTTAGCACGTGGTGTGTAGTGAGGCGTCTCTTGTACAGTGGATTGAGAGCTTTCCGAACCGATCAGATTCTCCACTTCCACTTGTACTTTCTCCGCACCTAAATTGAGTGCTTGCAAGGCTTTGGCAGCAATACCGTCTCCTTCACGAAGAAGTCCTAGAAGGATATGCTCCGTTCCTATATTCGTATGACCAAGTCGCACGGCCTCTTCCTGTGCAAGTGCGAGCACCTTTTGAGCGCGCTCTGTAAAACGGCCAAACATCATGGTCACTCACCTCCGTCTAATATGTTTTCTAGCTTTAATCTTTCACGAATCAACGACGCTCGTCGTTCATCGCGCTGTTCTGTCGTTAGTGCTTTCTTCGCGTACTGTTGAAGAAACGCTGGTTGAATGAGAATCATGAGTTCATTGAGAATCTTCGCGTCGATGTCTTCAATTAAGTCAAGATCAATGCCAAGCCTTACATTCGATAAATGCGATGCCGCTTCTACTGATTCTATGATACGACTGTTCGCAAGGATACCGAAAGATCGATAAACTTGATCAATCATTTGTAATTTCTTGGCCTCAAGCAGCTTTTCTCTTGCAATCCGTTCTCGCTTAATCAATTGCAAAACGACGCTGCGTAAATCATCAATGATATCTGCTTCCGTCTTTCCAAGTGTCATCTGATTGGAAATTTGAAAGAGATTCCCTTTAGTTTCGCTACCTTCACCGTATATTCCTCTAACGACGAGACCAATTTGATTAACTGCAGGAATAATTCTTGATAATTGCTTCGTTGTTACGAGTCCAGGAAGGTGCATCATTACTGAGGCGCGAAGCCCTGTTCCTACATTTGTAGGGCAACTCGTTAAATAACCACGCTTTTCATCATATGCATAGTCAACGTTTGCCTCAACCCAGTCATCCAAAGCATTGGCAGCTTCAAATGCCTCACTCAGCTGCAATCCTGGATATAAACATTGAATGCGTAAATGATCTTCTTCGTTCACCATAATACTTATGGATTCGTCATCACTGAGTACGACCGCCGCTTCCTCTGAACCTTCTGCAAGCTGAGGACTCGTTAAATGTTTTTCAACGAGGACTTGTCGCTCAATTTCAGACATGTTCTTTACTGCAAACCAAGATAAGTTTCCGATTCCATCAAGCGTCTTTTCAGACAAGTTTTCATGTAAATAGTTGTACACCGACTTTGCATCTTCATCTGATGCTTTAAATGGAAACGAGTAATTGGAAAGATTCCTTGCTAAGCGAACACGACTACTCAAAACAATTTCGTCATTTGGACCCGGCTGATTCATCCAAGGGCTAATCGCTTCCGAAATAAATTGTTCAAGCGACATCATTCATTGCCCCCTTCATCGTTTTGTTCACGTTGTAGAGCACGAACTTCATCTCGGATAATCGCAGCTTCCTCAAACTCTTCGTTTTGAATATAGAACTGCATCTTTTCCTTTAACTTTATAACCTTACGTTTATGCTCAAGCTTTCCCCCTATACGCTTTGGAATTTTACCTCTATGAACATGATTGCCACCATGGACACGTTTTAGTATGGGATCGAGCTTTTCTTCAAAAGCTTGATAACAATGTGAACATCCGAACCGACTATTTTGTACAAATGCTGAATAACTCAACTTACATTTCGGACAACTTAGTTCTGTCCTCGGCTGCTTGAAATGTATTTGACCTAATGAAGGATTAGAAGAATCTAAGTTCAACATTCCAGAGAGTAAATCATGAATGGAATAGTTGTTGTTCCCAGGCAATGCTTCACCTTGGTCCTTAGCACAATGTTCACAGAGGTGCTTCTCTGTTTTGTTGCCATTTACGATCTTCGTAAAACGAAGCGTTGCTTTACGCTCATTGCAATGTTGACAAAGCATTTGCACACCCCCTCTACCTACACCTTATACTTCAAACTGCTTAACATTGCTTTTAAAATGTTTGCACGCAACACATCTCGATGTGCTGCTTGCTGTAAGGCAAGTACTTGACGATCGATTGTTGCTTTCATTAGTAAAAACTCACGTTTCGTAATAACTTTCTCTTCTAATAGACGGCTAATGACGCTCAACGCCCCTACTTGATCTACTTGTTTGCCAATCAATTTAAGAAGATGATCAATTAATTCAAGATCATCTGAATGGGACACTTTTTGAATACGAATGTATCCGCCCCCACCTCTTTTACTTTCCACAATATAACCTTTTTCAATCGTAAATCTCGTACGAATGACATAATTTATTTGTGAAGGGACACATTCAAAGTGCTTCGCAAGTTCACTTCTCTTAATTTCTATTAAATTACGTTCCTCGTCTGTAAGAATTGATTTAAGATATTGTTCAATAACATCTGAAATGTTATTGCTCATCATCCACACCCCTTGACCTTGACTATCTTTGACTATAATATAATACATTTATCCTCAACATGCAAGTTAAGAGAACTTGTATTAGTTTTACAAACAACAAAAAAGACAAGCCTAAGCTTGTCTTGAGAATTTATGTATGGTGGAGCCTAGCGGGATCGAACCGCTGACCTCCTGCGTGCAAAGCAGGCGCTCTCCCAGCTGAGCTAAGGCCCCAATTGCTATATGATTTGAAGATGGTGGGCCTGAGTGGACTCGAACCACCGACCTCACGCTTATCAGGCGTGCGCTCTAACCAGCTGAGCTACAGGCCCATCTTGCAAATAGTACAACGGTTGTCCGCTGAAAACTGAATGAAAATTAAGCGTC
>JIBW01000007.1 GCA_012970285.1 Bacillaceae bacterium JMAK1 | reverse complement strand
ATTTGTTAGTGCGAGTTATAAGATACCATGTTTTAGCAATTATCGTCAACAACTTTTTTTCTGTTGTTTTTTCGATGTTGTCTGCCGTTTCTCTTGGCGACGGATATAAAGATACCATGATATGAACTAAAGCGTCAATACATTTTCCAATAAAAGTTTAAAATTGTTTCTAAAGCTGTCGATGCACCGCTATGAATGACTATGTTATACTATGGACGTGTTCTTATTGAAAGAAACAGGAGGTATAGCAAGTGGCGAAAATTAATCGCATTCGCACGTTTGCACTCGCATTAATCTTTATCGGAATCTTCATTATGTACATCGCAATCTTTGTATTTAGTGAAAATCCAATATTAATGTCGATTGCAATGATCATTGGCTTCCTTTCAGTGCTGTCGAGCGCTCTTGTCTATCTATGGATTGGTATGCAATCGATGAAAACCGTACAAGTTATCTGTCCTTCATGTGAAGGAGCGACAAAGATTCTCGGTCGTGTAGATGCATGTATGCACTGTAACGAACCGCTCACAATTGATAAAGCGTTAGAAGGAAAAGAGTTAGACGCTCGTTACAATCGAAAGTCTTCTTTTAACCCTAAATAAAAACACCGCCGAAATATGGCGGTGTTTTTTTGCATTTCATTTAGATCGATACAATTAATCGTGTGCGATCGATTGTTTACTCATGCATTCTGGACACGTTCCATAGATCTCCATACGATGCGACTGAACTTGGAAGTTCGTCACATGTTCAGCTAACGTCTCCACTTCATCAAGAGCTGGATAATGAAAATCAACAATCTTACCACAGTCATTACAAATAATATGATAATGGCTATTTGTTACTGAATCAAAACGACTTGAAGAGTCACCATAAGATAGTTCCTTAACAATTCCTACCTCTTTGAAAACGCGCAAATTATTGTACACCGTAGCAACGCTCATATTCGGAAACTTACCTTCTAAAGCTTTATAAATTTCATCTGCTGTTGGATGCGTCATCGTCTCAAATAGAAACTCTAAAATCGCATGACGCTGCGGTGTCATTCGCACTTTTGTAGACTTTAATGAATCGACCGCGTCTTGAAGCCGTTCACTTGCCATCGCCATGCACCCTCTTTCATACAACAATTACTACATTATAATTCTTATAATTTAGTTTAACGGACAGTGAAATGCTTGTCAATATAGGGATTCTTACGCCTTATTAAATCGCGTCGTCCAATCATCATTCGTTGCCGTATCCATAATAAACGATGTAAACCGGTATTTGCTTGTCGGTTGAATCTTTTTCTTTTGTTCTACGTGAACGCACGCTTCTTCCATGGTCTTCTTAAGATCAGCGTAATCTTGATCTTTAAATCCAATTAAAAAGGTCGTATTCCCTTTTCTCCGAAACCCTCCGCTACTTGCTAGTTCAGTAACTCGATAACCTGAATTTTGCAATACTTTCTCAAGATGATCCCGGTATACGTCATTAACAATACATACAAGCAGTTTCACTGGAAAACCTCCGTTTGACTCATGTTTATGTTTCATCATATCACAAAATGAACGTTAATAGCCTTCACTTATATTAACGATATTCTTCATTTCCCCTTCTTGTTCAACAAAGACACGAAGGTTATGTTTAAATATAGGAAGAAGACGCTCCATATAGTGTGATGAGTAACCTGCAATATGAGGAGTAATCGTCACTTCGTCCATTTCCCATAGTGGGTGATCTACATGTAAAGGCTCTTCTTCAAACACATCTAAGTAAGCATGAGCCAACCTTTTATTCCTTAACGCTTGGATAAGAGCTTGTTCATCAACAGCGTCTCCCCTACCAAAGTTAATCAGCACGGCTGAATGCTTCATATAACTTAGCGATTCTTCATTAATAAGTTGTTTCGTCTTTGGTGTTGATGGTAAAACGTTTACGATGTAATCAGCGCTAGGTAACATGTTAAAGAAATCTTGTAGCGCGTATGTCTCGTCAAAATGCAAAACGTCTCGACCACTTTGATTAATTCCAAGCACCCTCATACCGAACACTTTAGCTCTCATTGCGACTGCTTGTGCGATTGCCCCAGTCCCGAGTATTAATAGCGTTCTCCCGTATAGTTCACCTGGCTTGAAGTTCTCAAATCGTTTGTTTTGTTGATACTCTACGCTTACTGAATGTTTTCGCGCATGATCAAGCATCGCATGAAGTGCATACTCCCCCATCTGGACGTTATGAACACCTCTAGCATTCGTAACTACAATACCTCGTTTCTCAAGTGAGTCCAACGGCAGGTTTTCAACACCTGCCGATGAAGTCATCACCCACTTCAAATTCACTGCCCTTGTGATCACACGTTCTGTTAACCCTCCACCAAACAAAAACAATCCGTCTGCACTTTCGAGCTTTTCTTTCGCTTCCTCCATGCTTTCAAACTGAGAAAGGTTTACAGATGGCAGTTGCTCTTTTATATCTTGAATTGTTTCAGCCGGTATTTTGTTCGTAATGACAACTTCCACGATCATCATCCTCCGTTTTTGTGGGCTTGAATCGCTTCTTTCACTTTTTCTACATGGTCTTTAACACGTACATTTCTCCATTCATTAATTACCGTTCCTGTTTCATCTATTATAAACGTGGATCTGACGATTCCCATGTATTCTTTTCCGAAGTTCTTTTTTAATTGCCAAACTCCGTATTTGTTTGCAGCTTCTTGCTCTTCATCTGCGATCAGCGTAAAGGGAAGTTCATGCTTTTGGATAAATTTATCATGACGTTCTAGTGAGTCAGGACTAATACCAAGTACAACGACATTATCTTCACGAAGTGCTGGCAATGCATCCCGGAAATCACACGCTTGGGTTGTACACCCTGGTGTCATATCTTTTGGATAAAAATAAAGTACAACGATGCTGCCTTTATAATCACTAATTGAAAGATCTTCACCATTGCTTGCTGGCAATGTAAAATCTGGCGCTACTTTGTTCACTAATTCCATTTTATTCAACTTCCTCTCACTTTTTTGATGACTTTCTTCTATTATGATCGCGTTTTACGTGTTTGTCGAATCATACAATGGTAGAATAAAGATTGATGATATTGGAGGTTACAAAATGAATATAGAACAGTCAAAATTACAATACGAAATCGCAAATGAACATATTGTTGGAGGCGTAAACAGCCCTTCCCGATCATTTAAAGGCGTCGGCGGAGGAATCCCTGTTTCAATAAAGAAAGGAAGCGGTGCATATTTGTATGATGTTGATGACAACCGCTACATTGATTACATCGCAGCATACGGGCCAATCATTACAGGTCATGCTCACCCGCACATTACGAAGGCAATTACACAAGCTGCTGAAGATGGTGTCTTATACGGAACACCAACACGGTTAGAAAATGACTTTGCTATCATGTTAAAATCAGCGATCCCATCTCTTGAGAAAGTTCGCTTTGTTAACTCAGGTACCGAAGCTGTTATGACAACCATTCGTGTAGCACGAGCTTATACAGGTCGCAATAAGATTATTAAGTTTGCAGGTTGTTACCACGGTCATTCTGACCTTGTCCTTGTTGCCGCAGGTTCAGGACCTTCGACATTAGGTTCTCCAGACTCCGCTGGTGTCACAAAGAACATTGCAAAGGAAGTTATCACCGTTCCGTTTAACGATGCAGAGGCATTAGAACAAGCGTTAGAAACGTTCGGAGACGACGTTGCTGCTGTCCTCGTTGAACCAATCGTCGGGAACTTTGGAATTGTAGAACCTGAACCAGGGTTTTTAGAAGCGGTAAATGATCTTACGCATCGTTACGGAGGCCTCGTCATTTATGATGAAGTAATTACGGCCTTTCGCTTTCATTACGGAGCTGCCCAAGACCTTCTCGGTGTTAAACCCGACCTTACTGCACTAGGAAAAATCATCGGTGGCGGTTTACCAATTGGTGCCTACGGTGGTCGAGTAGATATTATGGAACAAATTGCACCACTTGGCCCGGCTTATCAAGCAGGAACCATGGCAGGTAACCCAGCATCCATGCATTCTGGAATTGCTTGTTTAGAAGTCTTACAACAGCCAGGCACATACGACCACCTAGAAACACTCGGTAAGAAACTTGAAGAAGGTCTGCATAAAGCTGCGAAAGAAGCAGGAATTGATGATGTTGTGATTAACCGTAAAGTCGGTGCGTTAACCGTCTATTTCTCAGACAAACCAATCAGAAATTACGACGATGCCAAGGCAAGTAACGGGGAACGTTTTTCACAGTTATTCCATGCTCTACTAAAACGAGGCGTTCATTTAGCACCAAGTAAATATGAAGCTTGGTTCTTAACGACCGCTCATACCGAAGCTGATGTAGACGAAACGATTGAAATTGCTAAGGAAGCCTTTAAAGAAGTTCGATAAAAGAAGGAATAGGTGATTTTCTTGAGCAATGAAAGAAAACCTGAAGAACTTCAACAATCCCTTGAATTAATTCGCAATAAACTGTTACCCAAACTTCCTGCCTCTATAAAGCAGAAAATCAATCCTGAAATAGAGAAACTCGAAGAATTGTTTTTAAACACTCGCTCCCCACGATTTGCCGTTGTCGGTCGGCGGGGTGCGGGGAAGTCAACGCTAATTAATGCGCTCTTTCAAAAAGAAGTCGCTAAAGTTGGCAGTGTTGTTGCTGAAACAGAACGGGCTTCTTGGCATACATTTAAAGATGATAAAAACGAAACACTAATGGAAGTTCTTGATACGAGAGGATTTGGTGAAGGCTCTTCGGAACGTTTCGCTCTTTCTGAAGAAGATGCTTGGCAAGAAGCGATTCAAGATAAATATCCAGATGCGATTCTTTTTCTAGCCAAAGCTAAAGAAGTTGACAGTCGGATTACAGAGGATATAAAGCAACTTAAGAGTCTTCAAGCATTGATCTTCGAAAAGCACGACTATCGTCCACCGATTGTAGGCGTCGTTACTCAAGTCGATGAACTTGATCCAATCTATGATTCCGACCCACCGTTTACGAGTGAAAAACAAGAAGCGATTCACCTTGCGGTATCGCATGTAAATAAAATGCTCAAAAAAGAATTTCAAGATATTCCTAAGGTCATTCCGGTTTGTGCTTATCTTGCATTTAAAAATGGAGAGATTGTATACGACCGCCGTTATAACATTGAAACACTCACGGACTATTTACTCGACCAACTTCCTGGGAATACTTGGATGGAGTGGGCGAGGATTACACAAGGAAAAAAGATTCAAACCCGGATTGCTAAAACGGTTGGTAAAAGTGCTTCCACGATTGCAGCCGGGGTTGGTGCACAGCCGATCCCCCTTGCAGACCTTCCTATAATAACGGGTATTCAAATTTCAATGGTTGCTGCTATTGCTTACATTTCAGGGCGAACATTTAATCGCCGAACATTACTGGAATTTTTCACAGCAATGGGAGCAAACGTAGGAACCGCAATAGCTTTCCGGCAGCTTTCCCGTTCCGTTAGCAAATTCGTATTCCCCGTGGCTGGAAATGCTATTTCAGGAACACTCGCTGCGACCGCAACGTGGGGGCTTTGCAAAGCAGCAATCCTTTACTTTATTGAAAAAAGACCAGCGATTGAGGCGAAAGAAGCCTTTGATTATAATCAAGAAAAGCCGCTGGACTAACCCTAGAAAGGAGCGCTTATTCTTATGCGTCTAGGCGCCCGCATTTTTAAGACTGGATTGGCCATCATGCTTGCCTTGTATGCGGCACAATGGCTCGGTTTAGAACCCGCTTTCTTTGCAGGATTAACTGCGGCATTTGCGATTCAGCCTTCCATTTACAAAACGTATCAAACGATCTTGGAACAACTTCAAGCGAATACAATTGGAGCTATTCTTGCTGTTGTATTCGGTCTTGCTTTTGGGCATGAACCGTTTGTGATCGGTGTTGTTGTCATGCTGGCAATCGCCATAATTACCCGAATGAATCTAGAGTCGGCAACGATTCCAGTGACACTTGTGACAATTATCATTATTATGGGTTCTGCTCCAAACGAAGAATACTTGATGTACGC
Source organism: Bacillaceae bacterium JMAK1 (assembly GCA_012970285.1). GTDB lineage: Bacteria > Bacillota > Bacilli > Bacillales > Marinococcaceae > Geomicrobium_A. Next base: position 510,795 of record JIBW01000007.1, on the reverse strand, counting down.
GATCTCTCGTTTTGGTTTAATTATGGTTGGGGTATTCTCGGCATTCCTCATCAACATGCTTTTTATACCACCTAAGTACGAAGAAAAGTTATATAAGAAAGTCGTCACGATGACAGAGAACACTGCTCAGTGGATTCGACTAACGACTCGTCACGATACGAACACGCAATCAAGAAGAAAAGATCTAGAAAAATCAAAAGAACAACTCGTTGAATTAGATCAGATGTACTTGTTATTCAAAGAAGAACGTAATTATTTCATGAAAAACAAATTCAACAAAGCACGCAAGTTGGTTCTCTTTCGCGAAATGATTAACGTTAATAAAGAGCTCATTAGCATTTTGACCTTTTTAGATGATCGTGAAAATGCATATCATCACCTACCCGATAATATGCAACGGCTATTGTCCCAACAGCTTGATCATTTAACAACGTATCATGAACGGATTCTGATGCGCTATGACGGTAAAGTAACAACTCAAATGACCGATACGATGGCTGAGGAAGTTGATGAAGGTCACAAATCACTGACTGACCTGTTCATGGACTCCTACGACTACAAAGAGGTTACTCGAGAAGAATGGTTAAGCTTACTACCGATTGTCTCTCACATTGTCGAATACAACCAGCGATTGGAACACCTCGACCGACTCGTAGAAAGCTTTTTTAGTTATCACAATAGCGATGATTAACGATGCATCAGAAACTCTTCATACCAACGTTCAATAAACTGGGGATCAAACGGTCCTTTCCCTTGGTAAATCCAATACTTTAATTCCTCTACCCCTTCGATCACTTTTGTTGTGACATCGGAGGGGTAATTCATTGTCTGTTGATGCAACAAAAACTCATCTTCATCTAACAATTGAAAGCTGTGATCTGGATATACTTTGATGTCTAAATCATAATCGATATATTTCAAAGCTTCTGAATCATAGGCGCATGGTGAACTGATATTGCAATAATAATGTGTACCGTCACTACGGATCATCGCAATCACGTTGAACCATTTTTCATGATGAAAATAAAAAAGTGCAGGTTCCCTCGTTCTCCAAGAGCTACCATCGCCTTCGACCACTAGGATACGATCGTTACCACCGATAATTTCTTGTGATGTACTCTTTAATACTGCCGATTGTTCCCAAACTCTATGAAGTGTTCCATTATGTTTATAGCTACGAATCTCGATTGTTTCCCCTTCTGCTGGAATCACGTGGCTACCCCTCTCTTCCCAATGACAAATCGTTATCCGTAGTATAATAAACCTAACGTCAAAAGAAAAGGGAGCCATCCGTAAAGGACGCTCCCCATCTTACATTACTGTTGGTTATTTTGGTTTTTGTGTTGCTCTGATTGTGCGTTACGTTTCTTCACTTCTTGCACATCAGTCTCACTACCGAATTCTTGTTCGTAGTTTTGGTGTTGATTTTGTTGATTCTGTTGTTGTTGGTTCTGTTGGTTGTTTTGTTTCTTAGCCATTTGACTTCACCTCCACAACGATTAACATGCCCGCTGTGTGAAATCTTATGCAAAGAAATTACATTGTCAGTGATATACCGCCATCGACAATGATCGTTTGTCCACAAATCATACTCGCTTCATCAGAAATCAAAAACAAAATCGCCGACGTTAAATCATGAGGCTCAACGATGCGTCCTGCAGGTGTGTTCTTCGCAGAACTTTCTAGAATTTCATCTCGGTTAGGGAAATGCTTTAATGCATCTGTATCGACGACTCCCCCACTTACTGCATTTACTCGAATATTCTTTTGAGCGAGTTCAACAGCTAAATACCGCGTTAAAGATTCGACGGCTGCTTTTGATACCCCTACCGCTGTATAGTTCTCTAACGTACGAATTGAGCCTAACGAAGAGAGGCTAACAATCTGACCTTGTCCGTTTTTTTCCATCAAAGGAACGGCTTTTTGAGCGCAGAGGAGCAACGCTTTTGCGTTGACATTCATCGTCCAATCCCAATGATTACTTGTGAGCTCCATAGAAGGCTTTAGTACACCTGATGCTGCATTATTAACAAAAACATCTAACCTTCCATACTGTTCCTCTACTGCTTCAAATAAATGATCGATCTTTTCTTCATCATTTAAATTGGCTTTTACACTTATTGCTTCAACGCCATGAGAACGAATCTCCTCTACAACAAGATCGGCGTCTTTTCTGCTTCTAGCGTAGTGGACGACAAGATTATATCCACGTTTGGCAAGCTCAATCGCTGTAAGCCTTCCGATTCCACGACTTGAGCCTGTAACGAGTGCTACTTTTCTTTCCATAATATTCCCTCCTTGAGTATCATTGGCATTATACCATTACATTTGAGTCGTTTGGTTCAGATTATACATGCACATTAACGGGTAACTCTCTCATAAGCCAGAATTTAAGGAGAGATTGTGTGGCACGCGAAAAATATTTTGTGACGGTAAATCAAGGTTCCCTTGAATTATCACCAGTGAAAGTAGATGACAATACAATTCAATATGAAGTCTTCGTTAATTCAGAAGAAAAACATGAACTCGAACATGAACTTAGCGTTATAGACCTCCATGACGTAGAAGGCGATGAAATCGTAACGTTTTTTGATGAAAAACAAGCAGACCGAGATAAAGAAGAAGTCGGCAAAGAGTTCGGTCGCCTTTACAAACTCATTTATCAATATGGCTCCAAAGAGACGCAGTCAGCGCTCGATGAGATTAGTAAGTAATCACACATAACTCCTCCTAACGTTTGCACATACTACGTGTAACAATAAGGAGGAGTTATGATGGACAAACAAATTTATTACGTAAATTTAAATCCAATTAGCATGGATGATGTGACAACGACAAAAATTGATGATAGTGAATTAATTCAGTTTGAAATCGAGGCATCTGCTCACGAGATTGAAGAATTAAAAACGTTATTAGGCGAAGTTCAAGCCCATGATATGGAGTTGCAAGATTTATTTACGTTTAGACATTTTAATCAAGAATATAGCGAAGAAGATAGTAAAGAATTTCAACATGGATTGGATCACGTATACAAACGGATTTACGAGTTAGGAACGCATAAGACGAAAGAAGACATGGAAAGCATGCGCCCTACACTGATGAGTAACGAAGACGAATCACCATCCTAAAAAATGCTTAGCAATCTTTTGGTATACAACAGGAAAGCTATAGCTTTGAAACTCGTGTTTATTCACCCAAACACCTGGTTGTTCTTCTTCATTTGATATAGTTCCGGTGTAAACAGACACTTCCCATTTCAAATGGGAAAAGACATGCTTAAATTCTTCACTTTCTTCTCTTAAGGTCGTGTCTAGTCTGTATTGATTATGCAGCAGTGAAACAAGCTCATCAGCTTGTCCCACGACAGCTGGAAATTGCCAAAGACTAGCCAACAATCCTTCCTTTGGACGCTGCTCAATAAGCACTCGTTCGTTTTCATCAACAATAACGGCACACGTCACGTGCTGATCTTTCGGTTTTGCTTTTTTCGCCTTAATCGGGAGTTGTTCCACAACTCCTTTTTCTCGCGCTAAACATAATTTAGAAACTGGACATTGTTCACAATCCGGCTTTTTTGGTTTACAGATTAACGCGCCAAGTTCCATAAGAGCTTGATTAAACTTAGATGGTTCCGTCATTTCTAAGTACTCACGAACATGTTCTTCAAATTGCTTTCGCGTTTTTTGTTTTGAAATATCTTCAGTAATATAAAGCACTCTAGACAGAACTCGCATGACATTTCCATCGACTGCTGGTTCTTTAAAGTCGTATGCAATGCTCATTACCGCACCACCCGTATAAGGTCCAACGCCTTTTAGCTCGCGGAACTTATCAGGGTCATTCGGAACGACACCATTGTAAGATTGAGTGATTTCTTTAACCGCTCCGTGGAGGTTTCTTGCTCTTGAATAGTAACCAAGTCCCTCCCAAGCTTTTAGCACTTCATCTTCATGGGCATTAGCCAAAGCAGGCAATGTCGGGAACTTTTTTAAAAAGTTTTCGTAATATGGAATGACCGTATCGACTCTCGTTTGTTGGAGCATCACTTCTGAGATCCAAATACGATATGGATCTCGGCTTCGCCTCCACGGTAAGTCTCGTTGTTCAGATTCATACCAGTCAACGAGGTCTTTAGTAAATTGATATGCAAAAAGTGACATGATGAAGATCCTTTCTAGTTATTCTCCTTTTGTTCAATAAATGCCCAACAATTCATGTTCGCTAATGGCTTCGTAAGAAGCGGCGCAAGCTTGCCAAAAACCGGGTGATTCTCATCTCTTCGACTATTTTTAACGAACTCATACTCATGATGATTTGCCACTTCGAACATCTCAACAAATAAATTCGGCTGATCATACGCTTTGTAGGCACGATAATTCCTGACTTTAAGATGTTGCATTTCCTCTTTAATGTGAAGCATCAGTCGTTCATAATCAACTACATAGTCATCATGAACTTTATATTCCATAAAGATTTGCATTGTATTCAATCGTCATCACCTTTCTTTTATTTACGTCAGTACCGTTTTTTGCTAATCTATTTACACGCATTATAAAAGGAGGAATAACCGGGTATGGATTCAGCGACACATGTAGCCATGGGTGTAGGGTTGTGCGGGCTTGCTACACTTGACCCGGTCATCGCCGATAACCAAGCCACTTTCGCAGCCGCTGCTGTCGGGATTATGCTTGGATCACAAGCACCTGATTTAGACACTGTTTTAAAAATGAGAAATAACGCCGTTTATATTAAAAATCATCGCGGTTCTTCTCATTCACTTCCCGCTGTTTTACTTTGGTCAGTGGCCATTGCTGTTTTAACATTTATGTTCATTCCAGAAGCAGCATTGCTTCATGTGTGGATTTGGACGTTACTCGCAGTCGGTCTTCACGTGTTTGTAGACATATTTAATGCATATGGCACGAAAGCGCTCGCCCCTTTTAAAAATCGATGGATTGCACTCGGTGCCATAAATATATTTGATCCTTTTCTTTTTGGAATGCACATACTAGGCATTGTTCTGTGGATCATGGGTGCACATCCTGGCTATACGTTTCTAGCCATTTACGGAGTGTTATTGATCTATTATTTATGGAGAATGCACGTTCGTAATAAGATTATTCGTCTCGCAAGGAAAAGACATCCACGAGCAAGTCATATATTCATTTCACCGACGATTCGGTGGTCTGACTTTCACCTTGTCATTCGCACAAGAAATCACTTGCATGTGGCCACTTACAAAAATAAAAACATTCGTTATTTGGAAAGCTTTCCTTTTGAGCCAATTCCACAAGATAAAGTCATTTTAGCCGCTCTAAAAGATACGAATCTAACGGCGTTTTTAAGCTTCTCCCCAGCCTATCGTTGGAATGTTGAAGAGAAGTCGTTTGGATATGAAGTAACCTTTACAGACCTTCGCTATCGTTCTGGAGGATATTATCCTTTTATTACGATTGTCCGCTTAAACAGCAATCTACAAATTCTCGGGTCTTATACAGGTTGGATTTACAACCAATCAAAACTCGAATATAAGCTGCAAAAATCTACCGAACAGAATACAAAAAAAGCGAAACTAAGACATGCAACGTAACATTACGTTGCATGTCTTTTTAGTAGTGAAATTGGAATCGCGGTTAAGTCTGTTTCTCCGTCGCGATATCCCCATGCAAAAACCCCATTTAGATAAGAAATCAGGAGTGATCCTTGGTCTTCACCTTGAATTTCGTAACGCTTTCCAGGCTCGTACTGCTTTCGATCAAGTAAATACGATTGAGCAATGATTTTCTTTCTCTCATAAACTTCGAATTCACTTAACATGCCTTTCTGTTCTGCTTTTCTCGCCCGTTCTGTTAACGAAGTAACTTCTCGTAATAGCTCCTGTCGTGTTAACCTTCCATAACGTTCTTCCATCTATTGTTCTTCCTCCTGAAAATTCTCATTGACATAGTCGATCGCAGCTTGATAAGAAAATCCCTTTTGCACAAGTTTTTGAACGATGCGTCGACTTAGCTCTTGGCCACTATATTTCTTTTGCAACTTTTGTGCAGCTTGTTGTGCTTGTAGCGACAAAGCGTCTTCTTCATCTGCTTTTGGAAGATGCTCTAACGCCATTTGAATCATCTCATACGAAAAGCCAAGTCGCAACAAAGCGTCTGTAAGCTTTTTCTTTTTCATTTGAACGCTGTCTTTCTTGTATTGCTTTGCTTTCTTATTAATGACTGCTATCGCTTTATCTAATTGTTGCTCTTTCGTATAGCTTAAGAGCGCACCTTCAATGATTGACCTTTCAACACCCTTATCTACTAAGTATTGCTTTAATCTCCCTGGCCCTTTAGAGCTGGTTGATAATTCGAGATTCACATAGGATTTAGCGTACATATGATCATTCACATACTTACGTTCTTTCATCGCTTCAAGTATTCGTTCAATATGGTCCATCGTAGCTTCTTTATTCGTCAGCTCAAGACGCACTTCTTGTTCTGTTCGCATGCGACGATTTACATAATGCAGCGCATGTTTGTACGCTTTCTCATAATCGTCTTCTAAAGCCAATTGTTCAAGCTGTTTTTCATCAACTTCCATTCCTTTATGAAGATGATGACGCAATAGCAATTCTTGGTCAACGCCACAAGCAAAGCGTTCTCCATGTTTATCTCCAACAAAAATATTGTACCGCTCAGGATCATTTTTTTGGACGGCAATTTTTGTGATTTTCATGGCTTCCTGCTACTAGCATAAGGAAAAGAGCCTTCTTAGTTGATGATTGTCACGAACTAGTAGCAGACTCACCTCGCTTTCGTTATCGGATTTTAACACCCTAATTAATAGTACTAAGATCGTAGGAAGCTATATATGTAGGCAAAGTACAAAGACGCTTCGGCAATGCAATGTCGTCGCCATAAATGAAACAGTCCATTCAGCTCGTGCCCGTCAAAAACCGTTTTTGTTACATCTATTATGGTACACAAGAATCTGAGTGTTATCTAATTCTCACTTTATAGGATCAATACTCGTCATTTTTGGGTATGAGTTACTTAGAAAGGGAGGTTCTTGCCATGCACATACTCATCTCAGGTGGAACTGGACTTGTCGGAACGAAACTGACCGAACGGCTCGTTGAAAAAGGTCACTCTGTTACTATTCTAACAAGAAATGCAAAAGACAAACAGAATCAATCTCATATTCGTTACGTAACGTGGCTCGATGGCTCAAAACCGGAAGAACAATTAGAAAATGTCGATGCTGTTGTGAATTTAGCTGGCGCTTCAATTAGTAAGCCATGGACTCGTTCACATAAGGAAGCAATCTTAAAAAGTCGAATAGAAGCCACGCAAGAATGCATCCGAATTATACGAGCTTTAGATCAAACGCCTGACGTTTTCTACAGTTCTTCAGCAATCGGCTACTATGGCGTTTCTGAAGAAGATACGTTCACTGAGCACTCGAAACCGATCAATCAATACTTTTTACAAACTGTCAGCGAACAGTGGGAGAACGAGGCATTGAAAGCGAAAGATGAGATTCGTTTAGTCATTGGTCGACTTGGTCTCGTATTGGATCGTAATAATGGGCCGCTCCCGCTCATGGCACTCCCGTATCGGTTTGGTGTCGGAGGTAGAATAGGCAACGGCAGACAATGGTATTCATGGATCCATGTCGAAGATGCTGCTAACGCAATAGTATTTTGCTTAGAAAATAAGCAATGCGAAGGTCCATTTAATATCACTGCTCCAGAACCTCTACGAATGCGCAAATTCGGGCAAATTATTGGCGAAACGATCCATCGTCCACACTGGTTACCCGCACCAAGATTTGCTATGAAACTCGCGCTTGGTGAAATGAGCGATCTCATTATTAAAGGGCAACGAGTAATTCCACAACGAACTGAACAACTCGGGTACACGTATCGTTTTCCTACTTTAAGAAAAGCGTTACAAGATATTTACTCTTAAAAACAGCGCTACGCATCGAGGCATTCGATGAACGTAGCGGTGTTTTTTTATAATATAACGAGCAATGCAGTGATTGAGAATATACTTATAATAAACCGAGCAATGCAGTGATTGAGAATATACTTATAATCGTCGTCACGAGCGTAATGCTCGATACGAGCTTTGGTTCTGCTTCAAATTGAACGGCAAACATCACGATATTCGCAGCACTTGGCATTGCAGCGAGCACAATAATCACATTTGCTAACAATGGCTCTACTGGAAACAGCAACGTTAACCCATAAGCAATTAACGGCGATACTAAGAGTCGCATAATACTTGCATATGTAATGCCTTTCCACTCAAAGCCTGATAGTGGAATCTTAGCCAATTGCATACCTAAAATTAACATCACGGTAGGAATTGTAGCCTCAGAAACCATACTCGTCGTTCTCTCTAGCGCTACGGGTAAATCAAAAGGAATTGTTTTCGCTATAGCCGCTGCTAAAAGTGCCCAGATTGCCGGCATCGTTAAGACCATTTTCACAGCGTACAACATTGATTCCCTCATTTTTGTTGCGAAATAGACTCCAAAGCTATTCATAAGGATCGATTGAATGACCATAAACATGACCGCAAATTGAAATCCTTCTTGCCCAAAAGCGAATAAAATGATCGGCGCCCCATAGTTTCCAGCGTTCATAAATGCTGTTGATAAAATAAATCCTGTCTCCCGATCCGCAGGAATTTTCATGAAATAAGCGATGATTTTGTTAAGTATTACGAGAGATAATAATAAAATAAGAGCAATTAGGAGCATATAAAAGATTTGCACATCGATTGATGTATGATAAAAGTTCTGAAAAACGAGACAAGGCGTCATAATATAAATGGCGAGTGTTGAAATCGGTTTAATATCGAGTTTGGATTTTCTCTCTAATATAAACCCAAGTGAAAACACTAATAGAACAGGCAATACAACCTCTAGGAATATAGACAAACTTCTTTCTCTCCCTTTCTCTTTCTGTATATTTTTGTCGAGTTTTTCTTGGCCAAATAAGGAAATTGATCAAATCAGCAGAAATTAAAATGCACCACTATGTTCAAATCATCAATTCACGATTAATCGTCTCTCAGTGGTTCAGAGTCCTTTTAAATGCATTTGATCTTTCTTTTGTTTCTCCTTATCATTATATACCGTAATCGTTTTTCAAAAAGGAAATAGTTAGCTACTCATTCCAAATAACTGGTTTAAACGATTAGGATAACGGTTATGGAAGAGTAGGTAAATAAAATACTCTTTAGAAGGTGATGATCACATGGCGGTTACTCCAATTACGGAGAAAGAAGCGCTAGTATTTACAAAACCATCAGTCGAAGATGGTGCAGAAATGTGGGAATTAGCTAAAAAGCTAGGACTCGACTTGAACTCATCGTACAAATATTTGATGATGGCGGAATATTTCGCCGAAACTTGTGTTGTCGTTAAAGAAGACGATGAACTAGTTGGATTTGTTACCGCTTTTATTCTTCCAGAACGCCAAGATACTGTTTTTGTTTGGCAAGTCGGCGTAGATGAATCACAACGAGGACGCGGACTCGCTTCTCGTATGCTAAATGAGGTTTTAGAACGTAACTCATGTGGTAAAGTAAAATATCTGGAAGCAACAGTAACTCCATCGAACGACGCTTCGCAAAAGCTGTTCCGGCGATTAGCCCGTAAAAACGATACTGCTTGTCACGTGTCGGAATGCTTCTCCGAAGATTTGTTCCCTGGAGAAGGTCATGAAGCTGAACTATCGTTTAAGATCGGCCCATTTTTACGTCAATAAGCAAACGCTTGTTATATCTGAAAGGAGCACATCAATTACATGTCTGTCAATGTCATGAACGTATTTGAACAATTAGAATCTGAGGTAAGAAGTTATAGCAGAAGTTTCCCTACCGTTTTTCATAAAGCAAAAGGTCATAAGTTATACGATGAGTCAGGTAAAGAGTACATTGACTTCTTCTCTGGTGCAGGTGCACTAAACTATGGTCACAATGATGATAAGATGAAAGAGAAATTGATTGAGTACATTCAAGAAGACGGAATCACTCATTCCCTCGATATGGCCTCAAAGTCAAAGCGTGAATTTTTGAGCGCTTTCCAATCTTCAATCTTAGAGCCACGTAACATGTCTTACAAAGTCATGTTCCCAGGACCAACCGGTACGAATGCCGTAGAAAGTGCATTAAAGCTCGCTCGTAAGATTACAGGTCGAACAAATGTCGTCAGTTTCACAAACGGCTTCCACGGTATGACACTTGGTTCACTTTCAGTAACATCAAATGATTTCAAACGTAAAGGTGCCGGTGTTCCATTAAGCAATACAACGATTATGCCGTATGACAAATATGTCGATGAACCTGTAGAAACGCAAATGAAGTACATTCGTCGATTTTTAGCTACGAACGGCAGTGGCGTAGACGCACCAGCAGCCTTGATTTTAGAAACGGTTCAAGGTGAAGGTGGATTAAACGCAGCAAGCATGGAATGGCTTAAAGAAATCGAGAAGCTTGCTAAAGAAATTGGTGCGCTATTGATTGTTGATGACATCCAAGCAGGCGTCGGCCGTGCAGGCACGTTCTTCAGCTTTGAACCTGCTGGTATTAAGCCAGATATCATCTGTTTATCTAAATCAATTGGTGGTTACGGATTACCACTTGCCCTAACCCTTTTAAAGCCAGAACTCGATAAATGGGCACCAGGTGAGCACAACGGTACATTTAGAGGAAACAACCTCGCGTTTGTTACCGCAACTGCAGCGCTTGACTACTGGAAAGACCCTTCCTTTGAGAAAGGCATTGAAGAAAAATCCCAGATGATTACGAGCTTCTTACAGCTTATGATTGATAAGTACCCTGCGCTTGAAGGAAAGCTTAAAGGTCGTGGCTTCATTCAAGGAATTCGTACAGACAATCCAGATCTCGCTGGAAAAGTGGCGGCTCATGCATTTGAGCAAGGTTTAATTATGGAAACAGCAGGTCCTAATGATGAAGTGTTTAAGCTCTTCCCACCACTTACAATTGATAAAGAAGGTCTCCAAGCAGGTCTCGATAAATTAGACGCAGCTATTGATCAAGCACTAAAAGCATAAACATCTCTCGTTACTCAACTACTTTAGGAGGCAATACTCATGAAAGTCGTTAAATTAGAAGACATCCTAGGAACTGAAAAAGAAGTCGAAGGTGGCAACTGGGTTAGCCGTCGACTAATCTCCAAAAAAGACGGCATGGGCTATTCTGTGAATGATACGATTATTCGTGCTGGCACAGAGACACACATTTGGTATCAAAATCACCTAGAAGCTGTTTATTGCATTGAAGGTCACGCAGAAGTCGTGACGCTAAGTGACAATAAAGTCCACACAATCAAAGCTGGTACTCTTTATGCACTTGATGAGCATGATGAGCACCTACTACGCGGTATTGAAGATGCACGTATGGTTTGCGTATTCAACCCACCGCTAAGCGGTCGTGAAATCCACGATGAGAATGGTGTTTATCCAGCAGATTTAGACTAATAACGAACACAAAACGCAGGAGCAAATGCTCCTGCGTTTTTCTTATGCTTGTTCTTTTAATAACCGCCGCATAATCTTACCGCTAATTCTCGTTTTCGGTAGTTCTTCAAGAACTTCAATTTCTCTCGGTGCAGCATGAGCTGCAAGTTTACCGCGGACATGTAATCGTATCTCTTCCAGTAGTGCTGTGGACTCTTCATAGTTAGGATGCAAGACAACGAAGCCTTTAACAATCTCTCCTCGAAGCTCGTCAGCCTTCCCTACTACAGCTGCTTCTATAACTGCATCATGAGTAATCAGTGCACTTTCCACTTCAAAGGGACCAATTCGTTCTCCAGAGGAATTAATCATATCATCGTCTCTACTCTGAAAGAACACGAACCCATCTTCATCTTGGAATGCTAGATCACCAGAAACGTACCAGTCTTCATAAGGAAAATAGGAATGATACTTCTCCTCGTTCTTCCAAATTTCACGCATCATTGACGGCCAACCTTTTCGGACTGCCAGTTGACCTACAGCCCCAGCTGGCAATTGATTGCCAGCTTCATCAAGGATGGCAACTGTAATTCCAGGTAATGGACGTCCCATCGAGCCCGCCTTAATCGTTTGATTCGGAAGGTTTACAATTAATTGCGCTCCCGTTTCAGTCATCCACCATGTATCGTGAATACGAACGTTTAACTGCTCGTATCCCCACTTTACGATTTCTGGATTTAGAGGTTCCCCTACGCTTAACACGTGTCTTAAGCTTGATAAGTTATAACGTTCGATCAATTCCTTACCGCCAACGGCTTTTAACATCCGAAATGCCGTTGGGGCACTATACCAAACCGTAACGTTAAACCGGTCAATATAGCTATACCACTCGTTTGCATCAAACCGTCCTGAATTAATTAGACTCGTTGCACCGTTTAAGAAAGGAGCAAAGATTCCATAAGAGCTACCCGTTACCCAACCCGGATGTGATGTGCACCAGTATACATCGTTTTCTTTTAAATCAAGCACCCATTCGCCAGTCTTCTTCTGCTGAACAATTGCACGATGTGCATGGAGCACTCCTTTTGGTTGTCCAGTTGACCCCGATGTATAATGAATGATCATTCCTTCGTTCTCATCCATCCATTCCGTCACTTGTGCAACATCTTCATCAGTAATAGTTGCCAGTTCCTCTTGAAGGTGATATTCGCCTGCTCCCTTGTCTGCACCATCTCCATCGATGAGTACATGTTCTAATGCAGGCAACTTACTTAGTGGCACTCGCTGTTTTAACTCTGCATCGGTAATGATCATTTTCGCATCACAATTGTGCATACGCTCGAAAATTGCGTCTTCTTGGAAAGCTTCAAACAACGGGCCAGCTACGGCACCTGCTTTAATAATGGCGAGCACCGCAACGTATGCATTCGGGGTTTTTGGCAATAACGTGAATACACGCTCGCCTCGTTGGATGCCTTTTGATTTAATAACATACGCTAGACGATCCGTTTCTTCCTTTAACTTTGAATATGTGATTTCTTCTTTAATGTCTCCGTTCACATAAATCATCGCCACTCGCTCGCCTCTGCCTTCTTCTACGTGGCGATCAATACACTCGTAAGCCGCGTTCCATTTTCCTTGTAAACGGGTTCTCCATTGACTAAATTCTTCTTCCCAACGAAAGGAAGAAACGTCCACCAATTCAATATTTGCTTTTTCTTTAAGCTCACTCGCCAAAATAAGACGTTCTCCTGATGTAATTGAACTCAACGTAACTCCTCCTATTCTATCTAAATTGCTGACCTTACATGAACGTCATGATTTAAATCTAATGACTGCAAAATTTCTCGTTTAAATTCTGCCATTGCGAGTGATCCCCGTTCTCGTGGTCGTTGCAAATTAATCGTGAGATCTTTGAAAAGCACTCCAGGTTGGTCTCGAAAGATTAAGACTCGATCACAAAGAAATAAGGCTTCGTCGATGTCATGGGTGACAATGAGCATCGACGTATGATTGGTTTCCCACAAATCTATGAGCAGTTCTTGCAGTTGCATTTTTGTAAACGCATCTAGGGCACTAAATGGTTCATCTAAAAGCAACAATTGAGGATTCGTAACGAGCGCTCTTGCGATCGCCGCTCGTTGTGCCATACCTCCTGAAAGCTCTCTTGGATACAGCTTCTCTGTTCCTGCAAGTCCTACGGCACGAAGAAGACGTGTTCCTTTCTCACGCTTTTCCGATTTACTTCCTTTTAATCCAAACACTACGTTGTCAATGACTGATAACCATGGCATTAGTCGTGGCTCTTGAAATACGACCCCAGTATGCTCTGTTCCATTTCTCACCGATTGCTCGTGAAACGAAATCTCACCATCAAATCCGAGGTCGAGTCCTGCAATCGCACGTAGTAACGTGCTCTTTCCACAGCCACTCGTTCCAAGTATGCCAACAATCTCACTTTGATCTGTATTAAAACTAACTGGCTTAAACGCCTTATAACCATTGTCAAACGTACGACTTACCTCTTGAACTGCTAACATGTTCATGCCCTCCTCTAAGTCTCATACCGATCTTGCCAACGTAGTGAGCGGTTTTCTAGTTGTTTTAAGATCGCATCGGTTGCTTTACCAAGTATGGCAAACAAGATAATGCTCGCCAAAATTGTATCTGGTCGTGATGTATTTTGTCCGAGTGTCAACAAGAAGCCTAAACCTTCACTTGCTCCCATCAGTTCCGCAGCCACGACGAACATCCAACCTAAGCCAAGACCACTTCGTAGTCCGACTAGAAACGAGGGCAAAGAAGCAGGTAAAACAATTCTCGTAATAATGGAAGCTGTTGACATGTTATACACTTTTCCAACTTCAATAAGTTTTCGGTCGACCCCTTGAATTCCACTAACAATATTCAAATAAACAGGGAAGAACACACCGACTGCAATGAGCGTTACTTTAGACGTTTCTGCAATCCCCATCCATAAAATAAAGAGGGGTACCCATGCTAAAGAAGGAATGGACCTTAGGGCTTGAAGCAATGGATCAAATAATCGTTCCAACGGTTTAAAAAAGCCAATAAATGAGCCTAATACGACGGCAATGACTGTTCCTAAGAAAAATCCGATGAGTACGCGAGATAAGGTTGATGAGACGTGTGTCCATAGTTCTCCGCTACTTGCTAAAGCGACCAACGTAGAGAGTACTGCTGAAGGTGCAGGTAATAAATATTGAGGGAAGATCCCAGCTCTTGATGCCACTTCCCAAATGATGAGAAGAAGAGCTGGAATAATTAAGCCAATCGCAAATGAACGAATGTAGTTCACGCTAGACGTTGTTTTCTTGCCTGGTGATTTCTTGTTCGGTGAATGTGATACTTCTGTTTGTGTCATTGTGCTCCCCCATTAATTGCTCGTAGAGCCAACGACTGATTCGACATACGTAGGATTAAGCAGTTCGTCCACTAACTCTTCTACCGAAGAAGCTGCTGGACCTAAGTGTCCTTCTTCTAGTACAACACCCGCACCGATTAATGCTTCGCGATGCTCTTCTTCAAGAACTGGGTTAGAGAAGTCATTTCTTTCCATTTGAATTGCGGCAACTTCTTCGCTTAAATCTGCTTGTTCAGCAAGGATTGCTGTTGCTTCCTCATGGTTATCAAGCGTCCAATTTCTAGCTTCTTCGTATAGCTCGATCACCTCTTCAACAAGGCTAGGGTGACTTTCAGCGAAGTCTTCTCGCACATTCAACACACTATACGTGTTAAAGTCTTGATTGCGGTAAAACAGCTCTGCATCGTGTTCCACCTCTTGAGTTGCCATATGTGGATCTAACCCTGCCCAAGCATCGACTTCTCCTGTTGCTAATGCTGATGCACCGTCGTTATGTTGCAGTTGAACGATCGTAATTTCACTTTCATCGATGCCCGCTTCATGCAAAGCTCTTAAGAGAAAAATATGAGGATCTGTTCCCATCGTTGCTGCTACTTGTTTGCCTCTAAGATCTTCGACAGATTCAATATCACCATTTGATAGAAGTGCTGTCCACTCAGGATCAGAAGCAACATAAACCGTCTCAATTGGCGCATGGTTAGACTTGGCGACTAGAGCTGCTGCTCCTGCTGTCGAGCCGAAGTCTACACTGTTTGAATTGAGCAATTCAATGGCTCGATTACTTCCTTGACTGAGTACCCATTCAACATCAATCCCTTGCTCTTCAAAGTGTTCTTCAACTTTCCCTGACTCTTTTAGAACGAGGCTAGTCGGTGAATAAAACGCATAATCTAAGCGAATGGTATCTGGTGCGCTCTCTTCACCACTTGTTGAATCTCCACACGCTGACAACAGTAGTGCTCCGGCGAGTAACGTAAATCCTACATTTCTTTTTTTCAACATTCTCCACTCCTATTTCTAATGATGGTTTATTGGCCACTGAATGTACGGATTGTGCCACGCATTCGTTGGGCTTCCTTATACGTACATCTGTTGTGAACCACTTCTAAACCACCTTCGGTCGCAATGCGCACCGCTTCATCAGAAATAACACCCTCTTGTAGCCAGAAAACCGAAGCATCCGTTAGCACCGCTTCTTTTGCAATTCCAATCGCCGCCTCAGGACTTCTAAACACTTGAACAATGTCGATTTTTTCATCGATCGATTGAAGATCTGGATAGACTTTCTCTCCTAAAATCTCCGTCTCTTTAGGATTTACCGGAATGATTTTATATCCGAGTCGTTGCATTTTACGAGCAAGTCGGTAACTCGGTCTAGCCGAATTACCACTTAACCCAACTACAGCTAATGATTTCGTCCGAACCGATTCTTGACCACCTTCATTCGTTCGCTCAATTGAAGAATGAAGTGCCCAACGAATTACGCCTTCATCATTTACAACGCCTTCTGGTCTGCTACTTCCCGCATGACTTAAGCCGGTTGCCTTGTACAACGCCTTATCTAATGCTGCAATCAAGTCACCTGACGATTCTAAGCCGACAGATAAACGTATAAGCTCCTCTAACACGCCTGACTTTACTCGTTCTTCTTCATTTAACTGTTGATGTGTTGTGCTCGCAGGGTGAATAACGAGGGACTTCGCATCCCCGACATTTGCAAGATGAGACCAAATTGACACAGAATCAATGAACGTTTTACCTGCTTCAAGACCACCTTTGATTCCGAAGTTCACGACAGAACCAAATCCACGTTGCAAATATTTCTTCGCAAGCTCATGGGAATCGTGCGATTGTAATCCTGGGTAAGACACCCATTCGACTGCAGGGTGGGAATCCAAATATTCAGCAATCTTCAATGAATTCTCTTGATGACGCTCAATCCGTAGCGGCAATGTTTCTAACCCTTGCAATAGTAAGAATGCATTGAATGGACTTAATGCCGGTCCGAAATCGCGTAGCAGTTGTACACGCACCTTCTGGCTAAAAGCAAGGGTGGCAAAATCTACCGCATAGCGTACACCGTGGTAACTCGCGTCTGGTTCTGTAAATCCAGGGAACTTATCACTATTCCAATTGAAGCGTCCACCGTCAACGATAATTCCACCGATCGTGGTACCATGACCACCAATCCATTTCGTTGTTGAATGTACGACGATATCTGCCCCCCATGTAATTGGGCGACACACTGCCGGACTTGCAAATGTACTGTCAATGATTAAAGGAACACCTGCCTGATGTGCAACATCTGCAACTGCTTCAACGTCTAGCACATGCAAACTAGGATTTCCGATAATCTCTGCAAAAACCGCTTTTGTATTCGGCGTAATCGCTTCTTCAATGTTTGAAGGGTCTGTTGCATCAACAAATGTAACGTGGATGCCATATTTCGGGAGGGTCGTTGCAAATAAGTTGTATGTACCACCATAAAGATTGTTCGCTGCAACAATCTCATCGCCTGATTGACAGATGTTTAAGATCGCTAACGTAATTGCCGCTTGCCCTGAAGCTGTAGCTACAGCCGCAACCCCATCTTCTAGCAAAGCAATCCGTTTCTCTAAAACTTCGACTGTAGGATTTCCAATTCTTGAATAAATGTTTCCAGGCTCATCTAAGGCAAACAGTTGTTTTGCATGTTCTGTATCGTGAAAGACATAAGAACTCGTTTGATAAATCGGCACCGCTCTTGAACCAGTTGTCGGGTCAGGATGGTGACCGCCGTGCAACACGAGTGTCTCTAGATCGTACGTTTTTACGTCGTCGTGATGTTTACTCATTGTTCTGATTCCTCCTAATATTCTCCTGATTCATCTTTATTCATACTAATCTTATAAGAATTAAATAGTATTCTACTGCTTCATCGCATTAACGTCAACATGTTTTTTTAGAAAATTTACTTTTTATACTAAAAATAAAAAAGCAAGGATTAGCTCCCTGCTTTCTCATCGTTCGCCACAGCGCTAAGCTCTGGCTTTTCCCAGTATTCTGTTGCAATCAATTCTGCATCAAACTGTTCGAGGTTTTCCCATTCAATGTTACGTAATTGTTCGTTGAATACTGTCATCTCCAAGATTGTATCGAATTCACCTGGTCCGTATTCTGGCTCATAATAAAGATCCCAATTAAGATGAATAATATCAACTTCTTCAATCTGCGACAAACGTTGTAACACTCTTGCTGTGCGGTTCATTGTAGATGAACGAATAAGTTCTGTCGTTACATTGTCTTCTGTCGTTAGCGATGCATGAAGTTCAGTAAATTGCTCTTCATTATTCTCTACAAATTCGAGATTCCGAATCACATCATTGTGATCAACGGTTACTTGGCCTAGTTCCGATGTAATATGCCAACTCGCTTGTTCTTCTACCGTTGACAGCGACTCTGGCGTCGCATACATCATTTCAGCGGGTATAAATTCATGGTCGTCTGCAGTCACCCAAAATAGTAAAAACATAACAGCTGCAGAAGAAATACTCGCTCCAAAATATTTCACTTGTTTATAGCGTGCGTTTTTCCGATTCGGCCACGTTATAAGCATCAGGAATGTTGTATAAGCCGTAAAAACCCCTGCAACAAAAAAGCCTGTCAAAAAAAGCGTCGACATCGTTAAGCCCCCAATTTGCACATTGCTCATTCAAAACTGTCTGCTTACAAGTGTACACGAAAATCATGATAAACCGCATAGAAATGTATGAACGTTTATTGACTAAACACTACATTTCCTAAACTTACTAGCGAATCTACCGCATAACGTTTGTTAGAATTGAACATGCACGAATGATCACTGGAGGTATTACTATGTCAATCGCAACAGACATTGCTGCAATTAAAATTGTAGCCGAACTAGAAAAGAATAATAACCATCCACGGTTTTTAGAAGAAACCGTCCACACTTTAGTAGAGCATGTTAATTACATTCATTACGCTGCACTTCATCTGGGTGATGATCAACCAATCATTGCTTCTGACTGCGATGAAGATGAATACATAGGTTCTCTAAGTTTTGCGATCGGTGAGAATGAAGACAATGGCACGCTCGTCGTTCGTACGAAAGAAACGGTTGCTTTTGATGTTACGGATTTATCCACGTTACAAACGGTTGCAAACCGGATTGGGGCTCGCTTGTTTGCCCATTAATGATTGGTGAGGCTGAGTGTTTACCTGTTAGTTGATCTAAACTTTTAAATGTATAACCCTCAGCCTTTAACTGATCAATCACATCGCCAAGCGCATCTCGATTATCTGTTGAAACAGAATGCAACAAAAGGATCGCTCCTGGATGAACACGGTCCATAATTTTGTCATACGCATACGCTTTGCCTTTTTGGTCATCGGTGTTCCAATCTACATATGCGAACGACCAAAAAATATGATGATAACCAAACTCTCTAGCTACTTCTAACGTACGTTCATTAAACGTCCCCCTAGGCGGTCGTACATAATGCATTGGTTTTCCAGTTAATGCAAAATAATGATCTTCTACTTTCTTTAACTCTTCGATAATTGACTCATCTGAAAGGTCTGGGAAATGAGGATGACTCCACGAATGATTGGCTACAATATGTCCCTCATTCGCCATACGTAAAATGAGTTCTGGCTCACTCTCTAAATAATGACCCGTTACAAAAAAAGCCGCAGGCACTTGTTTTTCCTTAAGTGTGTCTAAAAGATCTGGCATCGTACCGTTTTCGTAACCACTATCAAACGTTACATACAATTCTTTTTCTTTTGGGTTACCGAGAAAATAGCCGTCATACGTATCGAGCCATTCCAAATAATGCTCTTCGGTCGTCGGTGTTTCGTTGTTTTTTGCAGGTTTGAAATTCCACCCGTAGGACTCTTCTGCCCAAGCCTCTTCATATGTTGCGCTAGCTGAGAATAAGCATAACCCTATAACAACTATCATTATTCGTTTCATAATTTGTTCCTTCCCGGTTCATAGAATATCATCTTCTGTATGTTACAATGGGAAATAGTGCAGTTTTACTGTTCTTGACTTTTTACCATAAAGGAGACGAACGATGTCTTTACATACACCTACAATGCATCACCAACCAATCTCGCCTCAAAACGATCCGTGGGAAGCTTACGAAGACCGACAATTGTTTGGGGAATCTACGTTAACGAATATAGAATTCACGACAACAACACTATGCAATATGCGCTGTGAACATTGCGCTGTTGGCTATATGCTCCAACGTAGAGATCCAGATGCATTACCGTTTGAATTACTTAAACAACGATTAGACGAAATTCCTCATTTAAGAGCGTTAAGCATCACAGGTGGGGAGCCGATGCTCTCTAAAAAATCGGTTGACCACTACGTTGTCCCACTTTTGCGCTATGCTCATGAACGAGGAGCAAAAACACAAATCAACTCCAACCTTACACTTCCTTTGAAACAATACGAAGTCATTTTGCCTTACTTAGATGTTTTACATATCTCCCACAATTACGGCAGTAAAGAAGACTTTGCCGAAATTGGATTTAAAGAGATGGCGAATGCGCCTAGCATGGATAAACGGTATGCCTTTTTTGATCGAATGGTTGAAAATGCTCAGGAGCTAACGAAACGCGGAGTCCTCGTTTCAGCGGAAACAATGGTGAACGAGCGGACATTACCCCACTTAGAAAAAATTCATGAACAAATCGTCTCCATGGGATGTCAACGTCATGAAGTTCACCCAATGTATCCAAGTGACTTCGCATCTAAATTAAGCATCTCGACACTTCCTGATATTCGTAAAGGGATCCATCGATTGTTAGATGTTAAAGATCCAAATACGTGGATGCTGTTTGGAACCTTACCTTTTTATGCGTGCAATGATAATGATGAAGATATTGCACTCATCAAACGACTACACGAAACCGATGGCGTTACCATTCGAAATGACCCTGATGGCAGAAGTCGTTTGAACGTCAACATTTTTGACGGAGATATTATCGTGACAGACTTTGGTGATGAGCCGAAGCTTGGGAATATCCGTGACACATCGCTCCCTGACGCATTTAATAAATGGCAACAGACAGCGCTAAACCAATCTCTTAACTGCCATTGCCCTTCAGTTCAATGCTTAGGACCGAATGCCCTCGTTAAAAATGCTTATTATAAAAATATCGACTTCAAACAACGCGCAAGTCGCCTATAAAAACACAAGCTTCTATTTCAAATAGAAGCTTGTTTCGTTTTATCCATTGTTATACTTCAATGTGACAAAGTCCTTAACTGGAATCCAAGCATCGACTTGTTGCTTCTCGATGTTTTTAACGACGAGTGCTGGATTTTTCCCTTTTAACGTTAAGAACACTTCTCCATAAGTGACCGTTCCTTGGTCATGCACCGCCGGTACATATCCTTGAACAGTACCCATTTGTCCTGCATGTACTTGATACTCTGGACCGATCTTCGTCTCTCTTCCAATCGGTGCTAAAAACGTTAGCGGCAATGATGTTTTCTTCGTTGCATTAATCCGCATCATGTTCTGAACATCTTCTTGTTGAGGGACAGGACTAAGTAATTCTCCTTTAATGAACTTGTCATCATTTTGTACGAATGAAAGTTTTGAAGAGTCCTCACCACCACGATTATCAATCGTATTGGAGTTAATTCTTTCGTATTCCCAATTTACTTCTGTTGCTTCGGAATCGTATGAGAGCGCCCAAGATCCTAAATAAATCGATGCATTTACACCGAAGGCTACTTTCGAATCTTTCACATTAGACTCATTCAACATAGAAATGAGAGTTGGATTTTCGATACGAACGTCAGACGTGTCTTGAAGACGGCTCGTAAATTCTGCTGGCTCCAAATAAGGCAATTCTCGACTAACATTTTCAAACGTATTCTCTCTTGAAATATTATAGACATAATCAGGCTTTTCAAATGGTTTTGCTTCAGGCTCACTTTCTGCATTAGCAATCAATGGTAACAAGGCGCTTGCAAGAACGAGCATGATCATGAGGATTCGACCAATTCGTTTCATAATAAACCTCCAAAAGCGATTTTTTTATAGTCTTTTCAGAGGCCGTATGTTTTATCCAAATTAATCATCACCGACTTATTCTTTTCAATGAAGCTCGTATTTTATAAACGTCCACATAAGAAAAAAGCACGATTCCATGAAGATATGGAACCGTGCGAATTCAAATGTTGGTTAACTACTAAGTATGACTGCAATAGGAATGAATGACAGTACGTAAATAATCATTGAGACGAGTAAAAGAGCATTACCGTTGTGTGCAAAATGTTCTAACGTTATTTTCGTTGGTTGCTCTGGATTGTAATAAACACCAATTTGTCTGCCTATTGTAAGAGGGGGATCATGACTAATGCCAGCAGTAACAATTTGTTCAACCCCGTCCTCCCGCTCAAAACGAACCGTTGGCTTAGCATTTGAAACGGTCACAAATCGCCGCACTCGCTTCGGGATGTTTTTTACGATCGCTTCTTGCTTAGGAAAAGGTACAATTTCTCCTTCTACTCTCGTCCACCTTTTCGTTCGCATTTTGTACATCATCCCAAATAGTAGGAATGGTAACGCAATAACATTCGCAGCACCTATAACGATGACTATACCTATGAGATCGGACATTGCAATCACCCTTCAATAACTTTAAGAATTATCAGTTAGATAATCATTCCTTATTTTATACCTATACCATTAAGAAATCCACTTCACTCGCACATTTCTACGAGTTTATCATCATAAAAATACGAGACCGGAATGATCCGCTCTCGCAAGTGTTACGATTGCAACGATAATGTTTCTTTAATCTCAATGGACTGATTTACCGATTGCACGATCGGACAGTTTTTGGAAGCAACATGGAGCATTTTCTGTAACTGTTCTTCTGATACGCCTTTTGCAGTAACGGTAAAATGAAGGTGAACTGCTTGTACCTCGCTTGGAGGGTTGTCATTTCTCGTCACTTCAGCTTCAACGACGATATCTTCAAATTCAACCCGACGTTTTCTCAATATCTTACGAAATACGCTTGCACTACAGCCAGCGATTGAGGATACGAGTAATTGATAAGGACGATACCCAAATTCATCGTTCCCAGAGATCACAAGAGGTCCAAATGGTGCTTCTGTTTCAAATGCTTCGTCATTATGAATTGTGAATTTCATGTTTTCGCCTCCTTTGTTCTCGTTTATTGTACCGAATGTTTCTCGTGTTTGCGAACGGTTTGCTTTTCACCTTTTCAATCGTACAAAACTTCGCTATGATAGCTCTTGTACAAGATAAGGAGCGGTAATTTTGACTAAGTTAGAAACCAATTCACCATCTTTTCGATTTACGATGCTTGTCATCATGGTCTTTATCGCCGGGTTTGTCCAAGGGATGTTATTGCCTTTACTAGCGATTCTTTTAGAACAAGCAGGATATTCCTCAGCATTAAATGGTTTTAATGCGATTGCACTATACATAGGTATTCTTATCGCTTCGCCATTTATTGAACACCCTGTACGTAAATATGGATACAAACCCGTTATTTCAATCGGCCTCATAGCAGTCATCATTACTTTACTACTATTTCCATTATGGCAAAGCTTCTGGTTTTGGTTTGTCCTTCGGTTAATTATCGGGGTTGCAGATAATATGGTGCACTTCTCAACACAAGTGTGGATTACATCAACGAGTTCAAAAGCGGTACGCGGAAGAAATATCGCCATCTACGGACTTGCATTTAGTGCAGGATTCGCTGGTGGTCCACTCATGTCTAATTTGTTAGCGATTGATGAACGACTACCGTTTGTGATTGCTGCACTGTTTTGTGCGATGATTTGGCTAATCATGCTAAAGTTACGAAACGAGTGGCCAGACAATTCTGTTGAAACCGTTCAACAATCTGGTGTATTAGGCCGCTACCTACTCGTCATAAAATACGGATGGTTTGCATTTCTACCACCCTTGACGTTTGGTTTTATGGAAGCAACCATTCATGGCAGTTATCCGATCTATGCAATGCGCATGGGAATTGACATTGAATGGCTTTCGTTCATATTACCGGCGTTTGTTGTCGGAGGTGTGATTACTCAAATCCCTCTTGGATTATTGAGCGATCGCGCTGGTCGTAAACGGATACTTCTACTACTTGCTACTGTTGGTGCACTTATCTTTTTATCGATTCCTCAATTCGAGCAGCACATTCCACTCCTCATAACAGCCTTTCTCGTCGCTGGAGGGTTGCTCGGCTCATTCTATTCACTCGGGCTAATGTACATGGCAGACTTGTTACCAAAGCAATTACTACCAACTGGAAACGTACTGATCGCGATTTCTTTTAGTCTCGGAAGTATGCTCGGTCCAGTCAGTGGTGGCGTCTTAATTGAATGGGTCGGTCAAGGAAGTCTCTACTATGCAATCGGCTCGTTGTTAATCTTATTGATCGTTGCAGGACTCATCTTCCGCCCTGTTTATCGTGGGGAGTAGTCAGCCGAGGTGTTTCTGGTGTCGCTAGACACGGGCTCCGTGTTGCTAGACACAGGCCAGGTGTTGCTAGACACGGACCAGGTGTCGCTAGACAGAGGCCGGGTGTTGCTAGACACAGGCCAGGTGTTGCTAGACATGGGCCAGGTGTTGCTAGACACGGGCTCCGTGTCGCTAGACAAAGGCCGGGTGTTGCTAGACACGGGTCAGGTGTTGCTAGACATGGGCCAGGTGTTGCTAGACACGGGCTCCGTGTTGCTAGACACGGGCCAGGTGTCGCTAGACAGAGGTCCGGTGTCGCTAGACACGGGCTCTGTGTCGCTAAACAGAGATCCAGTGTCGCTAGTCCTTTCACATGTATGTCTAGCCAAAGAATAGCTAAGTCCAATGCGCACCTAACACAGTCAGAACAATGAAACGAAAGAGTATCTTTATTCAGCGAGCACTTAGCTCAACACGAGGCTAGGTGCTTATTATGAACGAACAGAAACGGATCTCGAATAGTCCAAATACTAATTCTCTGCTATAATAAAGAGAATATTTTTTATTTTATTAAATACTTCGCAACTCGAATCTTTAGGGGATGGAATTGATGGGTGATCCACAAAAGTCAAAGTGGGGCGTCTTGTCTGCAACATTATTTGCCGGCTTTACCGTCGTCTTAAACAATAGTCTGATGAACGTCGCATTGCCTTATTTCATGGGATTTTATGCGCTCACTGCCGTTGCTGGACAATGGATTATTACAGCGTTTGCCTTAGGTATGGCTTTGATTATGCCTGTATCAACCTACCTTGCAAAACGGTTCGGTAGTAAAACAATCTTTTTAACAGGGACAGTCATTTTCTTATTAGCTTCTCTAGCAGGAGCTTTTTCTTGGGATTTTGCAAGCATGATTGCGTTTAGGCTCATTCAAGGGGTCGGTGGTGGGCTGATCATGCCAATTGCAATGATCATGATCTTTCAGAAATTCCCGAAAGGCGAGCGGGGATTTGCCATGGGGATCTGGGGCGTTGCGGTTATGATTGCCCCAACAATTGGTCCTACAATCGGTGGTCTACTACTCGAATTCTTCTCTTGGCACATGTTGTTTCTAATGAACATTCCCACTGCATTTATTTCTTTACTGCTAGCGGTTAAGTTTTTACAAGAGGACGCAAAAAAAGAACGACGTCTGTTCGATTGGCTAGGGTTTTTGTTCGTAACTGGTGGGATATTAGGAACGTTGATTGGGGTCGATGCCCTTCAAACGAACGCGGGATTGTATGTTTACCTACTCATTATTGGTGGAATAGGATTACTTGGATTATTTGTTGTCCATGAGTTACGCACTTCTGAACCATTACTAGACATTTCAATACTTAAAAATACGGTCTTCTCTGCAAGTTTACTCATACTTATTAATAGTGTTACAGCGATGTTTTCTGTCCTACTACTCATTCCAATTCTTATCCAAGAAGTATATGGACAATCAGCATTGTATGCTGGATTGTTGCTATTCCCTCAAGCGTTAGCAATGGGGATATCTATGACAATTGGAGGTCGCCTTCTTGATCGTAAAGGACCGTACCCTGTCATTATGATTGGCGTTATTACGATCACAGCCGTTACGTTTCTTCTAGCCTTTTCGATTAATACAACAAGCATTGCTTTAATCATCACGTTGCTCGTTATTCATGGAATTGCAAACGGCTTTATTAATACCCCTGTCACAACAGCTGGTTTAAACGCCTTACCTGCTGAACATGTGTCTGCAGGGTCTGTGTTTAACAATGTGGCACGACAAATGATGAAGGTCATTAGCGTTGTATTACTCTCAATCCTTTATGAAAGTCGACGCAATTCTCACCTTGCTACAACTTCAGATGAACTTCAGTCTGGACTCATTGCTATACAAGAAGTTTATCTGATCGTAGCCATATGCCTAGCCATTAGCATACCGATTGTGTTCTATTTGAGAAAAGACTGGTAATGGTTGAGATGTTACAAAATTGTTCAAACTACCAAGAACTTATCGTGTAAGGAGAAAATGAATGATTAAACTGATCGTTGAAATGATTAAAACGACATGGGAGCAGAGATTATTTGATGTTGCTGCTCAAATGGCCTATTACTTTTTGTTAGCTTTTTTTCCTTTGCTTATCGTTATTTTAAACATAATCAGTTTTTTCCCAGTCGGAACTGCTGAGTTTCTTGAAATTATCTCACCTTATATCCCAGATCAGATTTACTCGTTTATTCAATCCACCCTAACTGATATCTTTAATGACCAACGTGTAAACGTATTAAGCATCAGTTCGATCGCAACAGTCTGGTTAACGTTCCTTGGTTCTTTTGCGGTCATTCGAGCCGTGAACAAAGCTTATCAACTCCCTCATCCATCATTAAAGCGCATGGTTGGGGTCGGCTCAATTCTTGTCGTTTCATTTCTCACTGCACTTCTCGTCTCTCTTCTCTTCCCAATCTTTGGAGAGCCGATTGGAGAGTTTATTTTTAGTACATTAGGGGTCGAAAGTTGGTTAGCACCGTTTTGGTCCGTTGTCCGCTGGTCCATTAGCGTACTCGTTATCGGGATTGTGCTCATTATTTTGTATACGATTGTGCCAAGTAAACGGATTAGTTGGCGAGACACGTGGCCAGGCGCACTATTCGCGACAATCGGCTGGCAAATCGCTTCACTAGGGTTTTCTTTTTACAACCAGTACAATGACTACTCGATTATATACGGCAGTCTAGGCACGATCATCGGTCTTATGGTATGGTTTTTCCTAACTGGATTAATGATTTTACTTGGTGCACAATTAAATGCCTTACGAATCAATGTTCATAAGCAAGAAGGAGAGGCCTAAATTGAACGAAAAACAAGCGATACGTGAAAACGTGTGGACCGACCTTACAGAACAAAAAGCAGGTCGCTTCCCATTTCCACTAGAAGGACGCATCCCAAACTTCAAAGGAGCAGAAGCTGCAGCAGAGTTACTTTTTCAGCTGTCCATATATAAAGATGCAACCGTCGTAAAAGTTAACCCTGATTCGCCCCAACTACCTATTCGAGCACAAGTAATTAAAGACCACAAAACATTACTCATTCCGACACCAAGGCTTAAAGACGGTTTTGTCGTCATCCTCCCCGGTACCGTCCCGGCTGGCGAAGAACGAAAAGCGGCTAGCTTAAAACATATGAATGCCTACGGCAAAGTCACACCGCTCCATGAGCTACCAGAAATTGATCTCATGCTCATGGGCTCTGTTGCTGTTGACTTTGACGGTCATCGCATCGGCAAAGGCGCAGGATTCGCTGATCGGGAATACGGCATTATACGAGAGATCGGTAACCGAGCGATTCCCGTCGTCACGACAATCCATGAGTTACAGCTCATTGAATCTTCCTTGCCTAGTGCACACTACGACGTATCGATGGATTATGTAATTACAAATGAACGGGTCATTGAAGTTCAGGAAAGCCACAAGTCTACCGGAATTGATTGGTCGATTGTAAGCGAAGACGACTTAGAAGATATGCCGATCCTTAGAGAGTTAAAAGAATTAAAGAATACGAACGCCTAGTGATTAAACTCCCATCAACGTTGATGGGAGTTTTTTTATGAGGATGGTACGAGTTCGTTTTCTGTTTTCTATATTATGATTCGCATATCATAGTCATTGCTCCCTAGCTAAAGTTTGATCCGCACTACCCAAGTCTTGATCCACTCTGCCGAAGTCTGCGCCATAAAGTCGATGGCGGCAACCCCAACTGAGCCCTTACTTTGATCTTCTAGCGTCAAGACCCGATCACCCTTCTACAAAGTAAAATAGATGACCTTACCCAACAGATAACCATCCATATTATAAGTTGTCACATATACTATCGCGAAAGGAGGGTTATGGATGACAAGAAATCATAAGAGAATGTGTTGTGGCAACGTTACGATCAACAACAACCTCATCAACGGACCGGGCAACATTATCGTGCCGACTGCACCAACTGCACCCACTTCACCTACGTCACCGACACCGCCGGTACCTCCAACTTGCGGGAGGGTGTATGTGGCAAATGAGGGAAGCAGAAACCTTAGCGTTATTGATCTGACAACCGGTGAAGATTTGGGGACAATCGGTCTAAATGGAGAACCGTTTGCTACGTATTACAACCCGTTTACTGGCCTGATTAATGTTGTTAATAGTTTTTCTCAAACGATTGATGTTGTTGACCCGGTTACGAATCAAGTCATCGCTACGTATCGACCTACAACTGGAGCAAGTTTTCCGACAAATATTGTTTATGATCCTGAACAAAATATCTATTATCTTACAACAACCCGTTCAGGGATTTTGCTACTTGACGGTACAACGTATCAACAAGTTGGCGCAATCACCGGTGTTGGGATCACTACGCCATACGACATCGCAAGAGATCCTGAAACGAATTATTTTTATGTTACGGATGCCGGTACCAATACTGTATCAATCATAGACAACAACACGGTTATCGGCCAAATTGTTGTAGGACCGACTCCGACACAAATTACGATTGATTCGATCAACAGAAAAGCCTATGTATCCGTTCAAGGGGCAAATATCGTTTCTATTATTGATCTAACAACGAATACTGTCGTTGATCAAATTAGTTTCCCGAACGAAACGCATCGAACAGCGCTTGATCCTACGACGAATACCGCTTATATTGTGGTCAACGACGGAACGTTAGCAGTCGTGGACGGAACGACGAATGAAGTGCTCGACGTAATTCCAGTAGGCAGAGCCCCAAGAGCTGTAGCAATCAGCCCCGCCACTCGACTTGCTTATGTTAGCAATAACTTCGACAATACTGTTTCCGTCATTGACCTTGACACTAATACGGTAATCGCCACGCTACCTGTGGGAAGCAGGCCTTATGGTCTTACGATTTATGAATTCCCATGTGAATAATCACATGACTAAAAAAGTGACGAACCTATTAGCAAGGTTCGTCACTTTTTTCAGCTTGATGTCTTAGCGCTAAGACCCGAACACATTTTCAATTAGAATGTGTTTGGATTTACTTACTCTCATTCACGAATTTATTCGCTTTAAGATCAGTGTTCTTGTCATTATGCTTCTTTAAATACTGTATACACAATGTCTTTCACCGGCTTTGAACCGAGGTTCTTCTCGACTCTACCTTGAATGTGGTTTGAAGAGAAATGTTGAGTTAATTCCTCAATCATCGGTTTGCTTCCTACAAAGAACGCACCATTCAACTCACGTTTCTTCATTTCTTGAATAATGACTGGGGCTAACTTCTTGTACCAACGTTGCATGTTCTCTTCAAAACGGCGGTCGAATTCGTCATTCGCCGTATCAGCCCCGTTCGGTGAACTCGCATGTCCTGCATCGTGTTGAACCCAATCATCGTTCTCGAAATCCCAACTGAATGTGAAGGAATCACGAACTTCACCAAGCGCTGTATCAATAAACATGACATCGGTTTTCTGCGCGACGATAATACCTGTTTGTGGATAAGATTTCATAAGCTCACGCACTTGTTCGAGCTCAGCTTCTTCTTCCCAATGAAACGATGTCTCAACTGGAACTTGCAGTAGATGCGCTGAGAACACATCACCATTAGCAGTCGTAACGATCACTAATCCTCGTTGCATATTCGCTTGTTGGTCATTGATGTATGTTTCGACTTCTTCAAGTCGTTTCTTTAATTTCTTCACTGAATCCGCATCTTCACTCTTCTCTGCGTATTCAATGAGTCGCTTCCGACCATTCTTAAGTCGAATCTTCCATTCGCCACGTTGATGGTTTTGTTCTTGAAAATCAGTATTTAAATAAACAGTAAGTGTACCTTCTTTATCTTGTACTTGTTCTAGTTGGTTTAGTTCTTCTACTAATGACATTTCTATTCCTCCTACAGCGATAACGTATTCTATCTATTACCGCTTGTAGTATGGAATAAACATCTTTTTATCGAGGATCCAAATACGTCAGATTATCAGGAGTTGATTTATCATCTTCGATGTTTTTTTGATGTTTAATTTCCTCTGCTGCCGATTTAGCTGTATCAAGCAGATCTGTCGCTGTCGTTTTTAAATGTGAAGTGTGCTTGGCGATTTGTTCAATTTCTGAACTTGCAACGGTCACGAGCGAATTCACTTTCGTGCTCGTGTCTTTGATTAAAGATCGAATTTCTTCTTGGTTATCTTTTACAAACTTTCCTGTCTCATCTATAAATTGAGCACCTTCTCGAACGTAACCGATCGTTTTTTCACGTGTTTTCTTATTCGAAAGTATATACGCAACAAAAGCTGCAATTCCACCGATGACTACCCACGCTGTCCATTTTCTTCCTTCTTTTGACAAGTTGATCCCTCCATCGTTCAAATTATTGTTTTACTTTTCCATATTATACATCGAATCGGGTCCAAAATTCACGATTCTTCACAAATGTTGTCCAAACTTGAAGCCTTCGCTAAATTGTAACAATTTATCAATGTTTAATTTTTTGCAAATAGGGTAAAATGATCTTACAGGTAATTTTTACTTTTACCTATTCAATGAATTTATTCAAAAGGACGGGAAACATGCGACGACCATTTAGAACTTCTTTTAATGAACTAGTCGACCAAAATAAACAAGATCTTGAGAGAGACGCTGATCTACTTAACGCGATTGAGAAACGCGTTGAAGATCGCCAACTCCGACGTTTAAAAAAGTCAAATAATAAGAAAGCTTTATCTTAAGCTTAGACTAGAAGCACACTTTTATAAGAGTGCTTCTTTTTTTATTGTTGATACTGTCGAACAATATGAAAGATTCGCTCATACGTCATTTCCCTAATAGGTGTTATCTCATTTAGTAACTGGTGTTCGCCATGTTCAATTAGAATTGGATTGGCCTTTTGGAACTTCTGATTATAAACCGCAAGATTATGCTTCCAATCAACCGTCTTATCAGCCGTTCCTTGAATAATAGAGACTTCTTTTTGACTCGGTTGATTATAAAGAAACTGTTTTTCCCAGCTTAGCATTTCTTTGACCCAAGCAATTGGTATTCGATCACTTTGCAATGGATCTTGTTGTTGCATCCTAGCAAATTGACCATCGCCTGTGTTATGTCGAAACTTCCTTGGAACTTCGTCTGTCGTCAATTGCACGAACGGTTGACCGACTTTCATGAAGAGAGAACTCATCGTTCTAACCAGTGGTGAAACGAGTATCGCATGTAAAACATAAGGATTTGTAGCTCTCAATACATGATGAGCGATAATGCCTCCACCAGTACTATGTCCAAGAAGGAATGGTTTTTTTTGCTGTTCACGTTCAACTTGCTCCAACAATCTCTCCAAGATCCCTTCATAAACTTCAAAGGATCGTATCGCATGCCGATCGCCTGACGATAAACCATGTCCCGGTAAATCAATGGCGACAACTCGCAAACCGTTTTCCACTGCTTTTGTAAAAAACGGCGCTTGCGCGCCGCTGTGATCCATATATCCATGTACAAAAATGAGCGTGTCGATATATGACTTTGGCGTAAACCAATGAACAATTACTTCTAACTGCTCTACGTCTAATACAGTTTGCTCATAATCTGCCACTGTTGATAGGTGATAATGATTAAGATAACTTTGTTGATCTTGTAAAAAATGAAGACGCGTTTCTTCTAGGTTTCTCATCACTTAGAATCAATACGCGATTTAAACGCTCCGTAGCCTTCTTCTTCTAATTGATCGTAAGGAATAAAGCGAATTGCTGCTGAGTTGATGCAATAACGTAATCCTTCTGGTCCTGGCCCATCAGGGAACACATGACCTAAGTGTGAATCTCCTTCTTTACTTCGTACTTCTGTCCGACGCATACCGTGTGTTGTATCCAACTTCTCATTAACCACTTTCTCTTCTACTGGCTTTGTAAAGCTAGGCCAGCCACAGCTTGATTCGAACTTTTCCTTAGAAGTAAACAACGGCTCACCAGAGACGATATCCACGTATAAGCCTTCCTCAAAATGATTCCAATACTCATTTTGAAATGGAGGCTCTGTTGCGTCATGTTGCGTAACATTATATTGCATGTCAGTTAACCGCTCTTTTAAATCTTTTTTCTCACTCATCAATCATTCCCCCAATGTTTCTTAATAAATCCTGCTCGACCTGAGCCCCTTTTATACAACTGATAATGAAAAGGGTTTTTTAAATGATAATCTTGATGTTCTTCTTCTGCATCATAAAAAGCTTTTGCAGCAACAATCGGCGTAATAATCTTACCTTCAAAAGGGCCGCTCTTTTCAAGTTGAGTGCGTGATTTTTCAGCTGAATTTTTTTGATCGTCACTGTGATAAAAAATTGCCGTCTTATACGAATCTCCACGATCGTTAAACTGACCACCAGTGTCTGTTGGATCAATATTCATCCAAAAAATTTCTAGTAGTCGTTCGTAGCTGACAACACTCGGATCAAAGTCAATTTGGATCGCCTCAACGTGACCTGTCGTATCACTACAAACTTCACGATACGTAGGATTCTCTGTATGCCCACCTGTGTATCCAGACTTCACATGGGTGACCCCTTCTTGCGCTTGAAACGGGCCAACCATACACCAAAAACACCCACCTGCAAATGTCGCTTTTTCCATGACGAAACAACCTCCTAATGCGCGTTCTATATTTTTTCCCTTTAACGGAACTTTATGTTACTTTCGTCCATAGTCAGCTTTTATTTCTCCCCAATCTTTCGTCTCCCATTTTAATACTTGGTTAGGGATACCGTGTTCCTGCAACCATTCTTCCGCTTTCGATACGTCTTGCCAAATTGGTTTGCTTTTTTCATTAACAACAAGCGTTGCCTTCGCTTTCTTCTTGTTAACCCATCCAATTGCTGTCTTTGAATCACTATAGATTGGTACGTTTAGGTTTTTTTCTTTTTGAAATTGGAGCGCATGTACAATTGCTAGAAACTCTGCCATGTTATTCGTCCCTAAAGGATATGGTTTTATTTTGAATAGCACTTGTCCATCTTCTGTCCAAACCCCTTGATACTCAACTGGTCCAGGGTTTCCATGTGTTCCTGCATCAACAGAAATACTTGTCGTTTCATAATAAAGTGACGTTTTGTTCTGGTTTGTTGTACGTACTGGTTGCTTCTTTTTTGTTGCTACAACCTCACTTTTCCCAGATTGAAACGCTCCTTTTGCTTCATCATACGTCGGAAACGATTTAAATCGGGCACCTTTAAACCCCTTCACTTCTGCTTCACACTCTGCCCACGTCGTATAAATTCCAGGCTTTCTACCTTTCCAAACGACGTAGTATTTCTTTTTGGCCATAATACGCCCCCCTACTCCCCGTATCATATCATGCTCTTTTTCTTACATTAAAGAAAAGAAGCTCCGTAGAAAATCTACAGAGCTTCGTTCTAACGATTACATATCGTCGTCGTCATCTTCCATATCATCCATGCCATCGTCTTCCATGTCGTCATCCATACCGTCATCTTCCATGCCATCGTCTTCGAGGTCATCTTCTAGGCCATCATCTTCCATGCCGTCGTCCATGCCGTCATCTTCCATGCCATCGTCCATGCCGTCATCTTCTGGCGCCATTTCGTCGCCGCCGTTCATGTCATCGCCTGGCTCGCCTGCTGGATCTTCAGCATCGTCTCCACAAGCTGCTAACATTCCTACTGCAAATACTCCTGAAAGTGCTCCGTACAATAATTTCTTATTCATGATATATTTCCTCCTTAGAATTATAAAACCAAATGTAATTGTTTATGGTTCTTGTTGATTGTTCTTGCTTGCCTAGTTAATGTTTTACCGTTTCTGATACTTCTTAAACAGAAAAAAACCCTTTCACAAACTTTCACATGATCATAAGAGATTTTGAGAGATTGTCTCATTTGCTTTGACATTAAAAAAAGCTTATACCCGAATGAGCATAAGCCGATGATTTCTTTACAGTTGCCCTCTAGAAGAGAGATCTTTCACCTTCTGTACTTCAGAAGCTTCTTCTTCATTCGCATAATAAGCGTCTTGGTCATGAATGCCTTCTATTTCAGAATCGGTTAGTTCTACCTCTTCATTATCTAAGAGATCTTTCAAGTAGTTATACACTTCATCTAAGTTCTCTTCAGTTAATCGATCAACAAGTTGACGCACTTCATCTTTTGTTACTGTCATTCGTTATCATCCTTTCTTGTGAATCTCGTTCCCCCTTTTTATCGATTTTAATCCTACATTAACTAACCAGTTCTTAAAGTCAATATGCGTTTATTCAATGACCTTACGACCACGAATCGCTTGGTCGATCGTTAAATACAGACCAAATAAAACAAATGAAGTAAAAATCCCACCAATATAAAAGCGAATGATTCCATTACGACCAGAATCAATAAATTGGCTTGTTAGCGCACCAGCGATTGACGCAATTATCAGAATTGTAATTGCGATTATAATTTCTTTTTTATGAACACGCAATGCGTTCACGAGCTCGTCGGCATTATCCCGCCAAATTTGACTTAGCGTACCCATATCATCACTCCTTATTTGTTCAAGTATAGCATAAAAGAATCAGAAAACGTGCAATGATGAACAAGCTTTTATACAATAGAAGGAGCACGTAAGGAGGCAATTACAATGATCTTTGTAGATAATCAAAACGTTACCGATCCATCATTGAACTTAGCAATTGAGGAGTACATCTTAACGAAATTAAACCAAGATGAAACCTACTTATTATTTTATATCAATGAACCTTCGATTATTATTGGTAAAAACCAGAATACAATCGAAGAAATTAATCGTGATTATGTAAAAGAAAATCATTTGCATGTCGTACGCAGACTTTCCGGAGGCGGAGCCGTTTACCATGACCTCGGAAATCTTAACTTTAGTTTTATTACGAAAGATGACGGGAACAGTTTTAGCAACTTCAAGAAATTCACCGAGCCTGTCGTTGAAGCGTTAAACCAACTTGGTATTCCAGCTGAACTTAGCGGACGTAATGACTTGCATGCAGATGGCAAAAAAATCTCTGGAAATGCACAGTTTTCAACGAAAGGACGAATGTTTAGTCACGGTACGCTCATGCTCGATTCCGAAATTGAAAACGTCGTATCTGCACTAAATGTAAGTGATGAAAAGATTCGCTCCAAAGGAATTAAATCCATTCGGAGCCGGGTAGCTAACATTAATGACTTTCTTGATCACCCTCTATCTATGGAAGATTTCAAACAAAAGATCTTATTACACATCTTTGATGGCTACGAAAACTTTGAACGATATACATTGACCGAGGATGACTGGAAACAAATTCATGAAATCTCAAATGAACGATACAAAAACTGGGACTGGAATTACGGCAAATCCCCGACGTACGACATTAAACGTTCAAAGAAATTTACCGCAGGTCTCGTTGACTTTCGATTAAAGGTTCGTAAAGGTACCATTACAGAAGCGACAATCTTCGGCGACTTCTTCGGCACAGGTGATGTTACTGATGTAGAAAACACCTTAAAAGGAAGAAAACACGAAGCACATGACGTTCGTAAAGCTTTAGAAGAGCTCAATATGAAGAAATACTTTGGTGCAATTGACGTTGAAGATCTCGTTCAATTAATCTCAGAATAAGTGCTGGAGGGATAATCGTGAGTGAATATGTATACGGCAACACACCGACCTTTCTTGGGGCCAAATGGGCTGTTGATAAAGATTCACGAGGAGCAGACGTTGTCATTTACGGCGTTCCTTGGGAAGGTGGTGTCACGTGGGGAGATTACACTGGAGTTGAACTCGGACCAAAATCAATGCGACTTGCATCCGCTAGGTACAGTGGCTATTTACCTGAACTCAATCACATTGATGTATTCGAATCGTTATCTCTTGCAGATATGGGAGACGTAGATATTATCCCTGCCGAAGTAGAGAATACGATGCATCGAATTACTTCCTTTTCAAAAAACATCTGGAATAAACATGTTTTCCCGGTAGCCTTAGGTGGTGACCATAGCATTACGTATCCCATTATAAAAGGATGGGCAGAAAGCAATCCTGGCAAAAAACTCGGTATTATTCACCTCGACGCCCACTATGACAACATGAACGACTTTAATGGTGATTTGTATGCACGGAACACTCCTTTTGCAAGGCTCTATGAACTGGACGCTGTTGTGAACTCTTCACTCGTTCATGCAGGTATTCACGGTCCAAGAAATAAACCCGAAAGTGGTAAATTCGCGCGTAATGCTGGTGCGATTACAAGAACGGTTAATGAATTTAAAGAAGCGAACGATTTACGTGCACTTGCTCGTGACTTATATGCACAAGCGAGTAAAGACGTCGATGCCGTTTACTTATCGATCTGTAGTGATGTTTTAGATCACGCATACAATCCAGGAGGCCCAGTAGACACGAACGGTCTAACTTCTTATGAGCTACTGACTGTCATCCATGAACTCGGTAAACAAGGGCTCTGTGGAATGGACTTCGTTGAAGTATATCCTCAACAAGATCCAACCGATTTCTCCTCCCACCTTGCATCGACCGTTATTCTTTATGTACTAGCTGGGCATGCTGAACGTATATAATAGAATATGATTTGTAGGCTTAGTGAATGAGCATTGCTCACGACACCTACCCTTGCTGCAGAAAGGGCGATACTTTCATGACTAAAGAACAAGCTTTTGTTGTAGCGAGAGCTGTTGGTGTATTTATCGCAGCGATTGTTGCATTACTCGTGTCAGCGTATTTGTTTCGGATTTCGTATCCATTTGTCATTGCTGCATTCATTGCTTGGCTATTCTCCCCGTTGCTTAAGGTATTAAAGATCAAATTCAAGTTTCCGTCAACACTAGCTTCTTTAACAACTGTACTCATCGGAATCTCTGTACTTGGAGGGATCATCACAGGAATTACGTTTTTGATTATTTATATCGTGCAGCAAATTTCTGATCAACTTCCTGGTTGGATTGAACAAGGAGCCATGCAATTACAACAAATGTTCAATCAACTGATCTTGCCAATTTGGCAAGAAATGAATTGGTTTATCGATAACCTATCTTCTGAACAACAGCAAACGTTGCAGCAAGGGATCACGGAGCTTGGTAACCAATTAGGTAGTATTTTAGGCAACTTCGCCCAGTCGATTGCTAACGGTATGACGAACATCGTATCCGGAATACCCGTATTCTTGTTTGCCTTTATTTTTGTTATTCTTGCCGTTTACTTTATCGGTAAAGATATCGGCACGATGAAAGCGAGCTTACAAAGTCGCATTCCAATTGGAATTCAAACGAAATTCGTCTTGTTTATGGAGCAAGTAAAAACGAGAGTTTGGGGATTTATCCGTGCCCAATTGATTCTAATGACCATAACGACCATTATCGTTTTAATTGGATTGTTAGTCTTAGACGTTGAATACGCAATTACTCTCGCTCTCATAACTGGTTTGGCAGAAATTCTACCTTATTTAGGAACTGGAACCATTCTTATACCTTGGGGAATTTATAGTCTCGTTACGGGAGACATTTTCTTAGGCATTTCTCTGCTCGTACTTTATATCGTCGTCGTCATTGTACGCCAGTCGCTTGAGCCAAAAGTGTTATCTGTAAGTATGAACCTCAACACGCTTGCTGTTCTCTTCTCCTTGTTTGTTGGGTTTCAAGTTCTCGGTGTGATTGGATTGTTCTTAGGTCCCGCACTTTTGGTCATTCTCACCATTTTAAAAGATATCGGTGTGATTACAGACATCGAGCAGTTTATTCGACATGGTTTTATTGAAGAAGCGTCACCTGACAAGAAATAAGCTTTAAGGTTCATGTTTTTCCGTAAGAAAGTACTGCAATTGCGACAAGGACTAACAAACTCCGACTTTGTTACAACCGTACCAGACTTGTAATGAATACGTCTCACATATTACAAGGTGTTTTCAGTGCTGTTAAATTGTCCACAAACCTCTTGTGTCCCACTTGATTTACTTGCTAGGATGCTAGTGATAATACAAGTGACTAAGCACGCCAAGAGGAGGAGTTAGCTTCATGGGGAAATTGAAATTTGTTGAACAGATCCACCGTTCTCATTTTGTTGCAATTGCAGTAACACTCGTTGCACTGCTTTTTGTGCCTCTAACAGCAGATGCTAGCGATTTTGGTAGTGAGAATTTGCAAGATGGAATGGAACACGAACACATTGAAAAGTTGCAAGAGTTACTCGTTGAGGCGGAATACTTATCTGCAGACGATGCAAATGGAGTCTTTGACTCAACTACACAGGATGCAGTTTCTAGTTATCAAGAAGCGAAAGATTTGCTCGTAGATGGAATTGCTGGACCTCAAACATTGAGTGCCTTATATAGTCTAGAGAAGGGCGATGAAAATACGCTCGTTGAACATTTGCAAAGTGATCTTCAAGCATTTGGATATTTCGGTAGCACAGTTGATGGGGTTTTTGGGCCACTAACTGAAGAAGCGGTAAAAGGATTCCAATCCGATGCTGGACTTTCTGCTGACGGTGTCGCTGGACCGAAAACATTTTCCGCGATGATGAACTTTAGTCCTGCTGCTACAACTGAACAAGAACCTGAAGCAACTGAAGAGTCTGAACAGGAACCTGCTACAGCTAGCACTGAAGAAGCTACAGCCACTGAGTCACAAAGCAATGACTCATCTAGCAGCCCTGAAGGAACAACCATTCAAATGGAAGCAACTGCATATACCGCTTATTGTGATGGATGCTCAGGTATTACAGCCACAGGAATTGATTTAAGAAATGATCCACATGCAAATGTCGTTGCCGTTGACCCTAGTGTCATTCCTCTAGGTAGTCGCGTTTACGTTGAAGGATACGGAGAAGCCATTGCTGGAGACACAGGTGGTGCAATCAATGGAAATAAGATTGACCTACACGTCCCGACTCGTGAAGAAGCATTGAATTTCGGTCGTCAAACGGTGAGCGTAACCATTCTCAATTAACTATACTTCTAAACCTTGATCCTAGTGATCAAGGTTTTTTTATGGTCCTTTCATACCTAAATTAAAATAATTGTATGAATTGACGAAAAAGTGTTGCATAACAAAGTTTGTTGTTATATATTAAATAGCATAAGAACTAACTGTTATAATACAAAGGAGTTGGGAAACATGACGACAGAAAAAGAATTGCAACAACAGTGGGAAAATGAATCGCGTTGGAACGGAATTGAGCGCCCTTATTCAGCAGAGGAAGTGCTTAAACTACGCGGCTCACTTGAAATTGAACACACACTTGCAAAAACAGGGGCAAACAAACTTTGGTCTCAATTACACTCTATGGATAAAGTACATGCGCTAGGCGCATTAACAGGTAATCAAGCCGTCCAACAAGTTAAAGCTGGATTGAAAGCGATTTATCTTAGCGGATGGCAAGTAGCTGCTGACGCAAACATTGCTGGTGAAATGTATCCAGATCAAAGCTTGTATCCAGCAAACTCTGTACCACAAGTTGTAAAGCGAATTAACAACGCATTACGAAGAGCAGACCAAGTTCAACATATGGAAGGCAAAGGTGATATTGACTACTTCGTGCCAATTGTCGCTGATGCTGAAGCTGGATTTGGCGGAAAATTAAATGTCTTCGAACTTGTAAAGGGCATGATTGAAGCAGGTGCTTCTGGTGTTCACTTAGAGGACCAGCTCGCTTCTGAGAAGAAATGTGGTCATCTCGGTGGTAAAGTTCTTCTTCCTACACAAAATGCAGTACAGAATTTAGTTGCAGCACGGCTTGCTGCTGATGTTTCTGGCGTCCCTACTGTGCTCATTGCTCGTACTGATGCCGATGCAGCAGACTTAATTACGAGTGACATCGATCCCGCAGATGCAGAGTTCATTACTGGCGAACGAACGTCTGAAGGGTTCTATAGAACAAAAGCAGGCATCGACCAAGCAATCGCTCGCGGTCTTGCTTACGCGCCTTACGCGGATCTCATCTGGTGTGAAACGTCTAAGCCGAGCTTAGAAGAAGCTCAAGCATTTGCGGATGCCATCCATGAAAAATTCCCAGACAAAATGCTCGCCTACAACTGTTCTCCATCATTTAATTGGGAAGCAAACCTTGATCAAGCAACAATCGAGCAATATCAAGATGAGCTTGCAAAGATGGGTTATAAATTCCAGTTCGTTACACTCGCTGGCTTCCACTCATTGAACTACAGCATGTTTGATCTTGCAGAAAAGTACAGAGATCACGGAATGGCAGCTTATTCTGAGCTACAACAAAACGAATTTGCAGCTGAATCTCGTGGCTATACTGCAACAAAGCATCAACGTGAAGTTGGTACAGGGTACTTTGATGAAGTCGCACAAACGATCTCTTCTGGCACTTCTTCCACGACAGCTCTTGCGGGCTCTACTGAGACTGAACAGTTCTAATACAGCGAGAAAAGGCTACCAATTGGTAGCCTTTTCTTTCGTAACAAATAAAAAAGAAAGCCCCAGTTCTGTAAACTAGAGCTTCCTCAACAACGTAAAAACACCAGGAATCCTGGTGTTTAGCTATGCTCGACATGTCGTAAACAACGTTCACACTGAGTAAAGAAACGATCCGCTTTTGTCGGAAGCTTCTCCCCACAATCCTGACATCGGTTTGACTCTTTTAAAAGTTCAGTTTTTTTCATCGTTCGTTCCTCCTCGTTTAATTTTCCTTGTACAGCTATTGTATTATAACAGATTGATTTTGTCTACAGTTGTTATATAAAAAAGGCTAACAAATTTGTTAGCCTTTTTTACATTTCGATTGCTCGTTCTGAACGCTTTGCGTCAAGCATGAGCAACACCGCTGTTATAATGTGCATCACCCAACCGAGGATCGGAATCCAAGCAAGGCAAGCCGTTACAATTCCTAAAATACTGCCGTGTTTGTTTTTACCATCTTTTATACTGAGGACTAACGTTACGATGTGAAGTCCAAGGAGTACTAAAAATAAACTAGGAAACGTATGCGTATAAATGAACCACCCTAATATAGGAATTGCAAACAATGCCTCTATACCACCTGTGACCCACTTGAGAACCGATGATGTATTCAAGTTATTCATCTCCTCTTGCGACGATTATCTACGTTTATTCTAACACTCTTTTTACGTTTCATCGGTATAAGAAGTTTCAACGTCTGAC
The DNA here is from genome assembly GCA_012970285.1 of Bacillaceae bacterium JMAK1. Classification (GTDB taxonomy): domain Bacteria; phylum Bacillota; class Bacilli; order Bacillales; family Marinococcaceae; genus Geomicrobium_A. Next base: position 469,318 of record JIBW01000007.1, on the reverse strand, counting down.
TAAATTTGGATCTAGACACTGCACTTGACAAAGTGCATGACAATCCACAACTGCATACTGCCACGTTCTTTGCAACTGCACTTGATCCACATTCACACTTTGAATTGGAATTTGAGTTGCGTTTTCTTGTATAACAATTGGCGTTGAAGGTCTTAATAATTCAAGTGTAACGCACCCCTCATCGTCAATTTCTTTAACACGAAAATAGACGGTAACAAATGATTCACCGAAGCGATCTTTCCCAAACGCATAAAGTAAATGATTATGCGATGTTTTAAATAGAACAGGAATTGTCCCATAGTTACCTTCGTTTTTTAACGATAAGCAATAACAAGACTGTGCACATCCATCCAGTTGATGCTTTAAAATCCACTCGACCTCTTTACAGACACACGAACAACCGCATCCGCATTGATGTTGATGTTGATCTAAACACGGAATCTTCGGCTCATGCTTTTTATTACCACTATGACAGCCCATAGCTCATCCTCCTTTTACAATACTCTATGCGTAAGAGGGATTGCCCGTATAGTTGATTGCTTTTGTAATTTACTGAAATTTCTTGCTTAATTTATTTGAAAGCGCTACACTTACGTTAAGGATGTCACTATGTCGAGAGGTTGATGATGATGACACCAGCCGGTTTGTTAGCAATTCTCGGTTTTTCTTTCATTATGGTAGCAGTTAGTACAGGTATGGCTTTCGTCTTCTTTAGGACTTCTTCAAAACGCGATGTCTAAACAAACAAAACTCCCGATGTCCTCTCCTACTTAGAGTGGATTTACGGGAGTTTTGTTTATGCGTATACAAAATGCTCTTTACTGAGCTTTGTGTTGCTTGTTCTTTTTGACAGTTCATCGAGAAATGCCTGTTGAAACGTTCCGATTCCATACTGTTCGCTACGCGTATACGCCGCTTCCGCACACAATCCATAATCAACGAGGGCACTAGCCACAGCTTCTAATGTGTTCTCTTTGTCGGTACTAACGTAAGCTGTAATAATTGCACCGAGTAGACAACCTGTACCGACAACTTTCGTTAACCATTCGTGGCCACTTGTAATTGTAATCGTCTGTTCTCCGTCACTTACAGCATCCGTTTCACCAGTTACACAAACAATCGTTTTAAGCTCTTTTGCCGCTTTTTTCGCAATTGTGCTAGTGTCTATAGCGCTAGAGCCGTCTACACCTCGTACATTCGCTTCCATCCCAACTAACGAAGCAACTTCACCACTGTTCCCACGAACAACGGTCATCTCTATCTGTTCGAGCAATTGTACCGCTGATTGTGAGCGAAAAGTGGTTGCACCTACTGCAACAGGGTCGAATACGATTGGGACATTGTTTTGATTCGCTGAAACGCCTGCATTCCTCATAGCTTCAAACTGAACATCAGTAAGCGTCCCCATATTTAATAGAAGCCCGTTTGCAGCTGCAGCCAGATCTGCTGCTTCTTTAGGTTGCTTACTCATAACAGGAGCTGCCCCAACTGCGAGCAACCCGTTTGCTGTGAAATTCATAACAACATCATTCGTTATGCAATAAATAAGCGGATGAGTCTCTCTAACATTCTCGTTCATCTCTATTCACCACCTAGCTCTTATCATAACGTAAAAAAAGGCTTCGGGAAATTCCCAAAGCCTTCTACTTTAGTGAGCACTATTAAATCGACCGAGAAATGATTTCAAACGATCACTTTGTGGATTTTCAATAACATCGTAAGGTGTGCCGTGCTCTGCAATCAAACCATTGTCTAAAAATAATACGCGATCAGCTACATCACGAGCGAAATCCATCTCATGAGTTATGAGCATCATCGTCGTTTCACCTTCAGATGCAATATCTTTAATGACCTCAAGCACTTCTCCAACGAGCTCCGGATCTAAGGCTGCCGTCACTTCGTCAAACAACATGACTTTTGGTTGCATAACGAGGGACCTAGCAATGGCAACACGTTGCTGCTGTCCACCAGAAAGCTGTGAAGGGTACATATCCACTTTGTCACTTAATCCAACCTTTTGTAACATTTGCAGTGCACGCTCTTTCGCTTCATCTTTTGGTAGACCTAAAACGTGAATGGGTGCTTCTGTACAGTTCCGCATAATCGACATATGCGGAAATAAGTTGTACTGCTGAAACACCATGCCAATTTTTCCACGGACTTTTCGTAGATGCTTTTCATCCGCATCCTTTAATTGACCATTTACTTCTTTATGCCAAAGTTGCTCACCATCAATTTCAATCGTTCCTGATGATGGTTGTTCGAGCGTCATTAACATACGTATAATTGTTGTCTTTCCTGAACCTGATGGTCCAATCAGCGCAACTTTCTCTCCTTTATATACATCAAGGTTTAAATCATTTAGAACAATATTGTTACCAAACGCTTTCTTAACGTTATTGTACCGAACGATCACCTCTCGTGCCGGTTCTAGGTTCTCTGCTAGTTCTGTCATGCTTTCACTCCTTTTTCAGCACTTCCAGGAATTTGACCAGATTTACGTTCTAAATATCGAATGAATAGTGCACATGGATAGCTTAGAACGAGGAATATAAACCCTACAATCGTGATTGGTTCTAAGAAGCGATACGTTTCCGCACCAATAGAACGAGCAATCATCATCATTTCTGTTACATAAATCCCCATTAGTAAAGGCGTTTCTTTGAATAAGATAATTAAGTAATTCCCGAGCATAGGAATAATTGGAGGAATCGCTTGTGGTAACACGACTTTCCGCCACGTCTGAACAGGTGAAAAATTTAATGCTCGACTTGCTTCCCATTGGCTTTTTGGAACTGAATTAATTCCTGAGCGATAAACTTCAGACACATACGTACTGTAATGAACACCGAGCACAATCGCACCTGTTAAAAAAGGACCCATATCAAATGCAAAATATACGAAGAAAAGCTGTACAAGCGGCGGTGTCACTCGAATAAACTCAATAATTCCTGCAATGGTTAACGATAACGGTTTGAACGATGATCTTCTAAGTAACGTTAAAACTAGCCCAAGTGTTAATGAAATTGCAAAGGCAGAAAACGTCGCACCAATCGTTACGCCAACACCTTGTAGTATTCTTGGAAATATCTCAAATGCAAATGCCCAATCCCAAGTCATGCTGTACTCACTCCTTTCGAAGCGCGTTTCTCAAGCCAACGAGTAAGGAAGACGAGCGGCAACGCCAGCACGAAATAAACGAGCAACAAATACGTATAAATCTCAACTTGTGATACGAGTGACGTGTTAGAACTTCTTAAGATATTCGCGTTGAACGTCATATCTGCTAGAGAGATAAAGTAAACGAGTGACGTCCCTTTTAAGAGTTCAATCGCATTGTTTCCAAGCCCTGGCAACATGAGACGAAACGCTTGAGGCAAAACGACTCTTCGCATCGTCTGAAACTTAGACATATTTAAAGAAATCGCAGCTTCTTTTTGCCCTTTCGGTACAGCAAGTACTGCACCTCTAACGACTTCTGATGCATACGCACCGTAGTTCAATCCGAGTGCCAAACCACCAGCGATAAATGTCGACATTGTAAAGGGCATTAACGCTGGAAAAGCAAACGCAAAGAAAAACATTTGCACGAGTAAAGAAGTTCCACGAAAAAGTTCAACAAAAACCGTTGCTACGCCACGTACAATTGCAAGCCGACTCGTCCTTGCCAAACCTGCGACAATTGCAATCGAATACGCGAGAACTGCACCAAACAGAAATGCTTGTACGGTCGTCGTCAATCCACCTAATATATACGGCAAAAATGTATCGATGTTAGTGAACATCTTCAGTCTCCTCTTTCTTGCTTAATCTTGTGATGTAAAAAAGCACGGACGTTTGTATTCCCGCCGTGCTTCATCGATTAAAGCTTACGCTTAGCCTTCATCTCCACCTGCATTGCAACGTTCTTCTGTTGTTACGCCTTCAACGACATTGTCTGCACTAAACCCGAATTCTTCTAAGATTGCGACAAACTCATCACTACCTTGCAAATCTGCTAATGCTTCATTGTACGCTTCACGCAATTCATCATCATCGTCACGGAATAGCGCTGCACCATATGCAACTTGCTCTTCCCCCTCAATAACTGGATTCGTAAAGTTCTCAGGTTGTTCAATTAGGTTCTCGTCTGCAGTCGCAATTGCTGCATTCATCGTTGCATCTGTCATCATCGTAACATCTGCATCCCCTGACTCAACCGCAGCAATGTTACCTGGAATATCGTTCGCTGGCATAACGTTCAAGTCTGCCTCAGGATCGAGACCCTGCTCTTCAGCAATCGCTTCTAGCATGCCGAATTGATTCGCTCCAGACATAACTGAAATAGTCGCCCCTGCTTCAACAGCATCTTCATAACTGTGAAGATCCAGTGGGTTGCCCGCTTGTACTGCCATTCCTTCACCATAACTATATTCAATATCACCAAAAGAAGCGTTTTCGCAACGTTCTGGTTGTACGTCCATACCTGCCGTAACAACATCATAGTTGCCAGCATTCAAACTAGGAATAAGGTTATCCCAATCTGCTACTTCCGCATCAATGACTTCAACACCCATACGCTCAAATACAGCTCGAGCAATTTCTGCACTCGCTCCAGTTGCTTCGTTTGTGCTTGTGTCTATGTATCCGTACGGCTCTTCATTGGCAACACCTAACGTTACCCCGTTTTCTTGAAAGTCCTCTACTGAAGTGCTCGTTCCACATGCAGCAAGCGCTAAAATTGCAGCAGGAAACAAAATAAGACCGAATTTTCGCATTCGTTAATCTCCCCTTAAAATTCTTATTATTTACCTGATACTACGTTGTCCTAGAATTAAGTATGACTCGTAGCTTTTTCTTATCTTATCATATATTAAAAATGGTTCAAACTTACTGATTCGTATATATTACCTGTTAATTGCGACTATTGAGCTAAGAAGTCGTACGAGCAAGTGAGATAACTAAAGCTTACTAATTATCTCTATTCCTCACTCATACGGCTAGATGTCACTTTTTATGACAAATTGCGTTCAGCTAACATCCGTTTGTACCTCGAATGCACGTTCAGATTAACAACAACGAGTGCAATTGGGTAAATAACAGGTAACGTAAGCATTGTCTCATCAACTTGAATCGTCCCAAATGATTGCAGGATCGAAATGACGAACAAAGCCGTTCCAACAAGTAGTAAACTAATTCGCAGACTAATGCGATAGTTGTGATGTGCTTCTGGGGCAATGATCTGCTCAAAATTCATCACTTCTTTATACTTAGGAACAATTTGTGCAATAAGTGCTCTTTTATTCTTACGTTCCAAAGACGCCCAAGCGATAAAAATAACAGCAATGATCATTAGCACCGCAGGAAATGAAAATGAAGCCATTGCAAAAATGTACAAAAAATAAGCGATCGTAAATAAAACACTGACGATCAGATGATCATATTTCTTAAATGCTAAATAATCATTTGTTTCCATCGGACAACGTTCTTCCCTTTCCTCTATTCCTGTTGTCGCTCCAACCAAGTTGCGCGTAAAAGACTATATTGATATAAGTCATGATAGTGGTCGTATAGCCACTCTCCGTCTTTAACGATCCCTTCCAACTCAAACCCTAATCGCTTCGGAATTCCTTGACTTTCAAAGTTTTCGACTCCGCAATTAATTTGTACACGGTTTAGTTGATATTCTTCGAATAGGACATGAAGACAAGCATCAACGGCTTTTGTCATAATACCTTTGCCAACAGCCTGCTGTGACAACCAGTAGCCCATTGTCGTCTTACGACTTGCCCAGTCAATATCATGAAGACCAATCATCCCGACAAATTCTCCATCATAACGAATTCCCGCTTGAAACCCTCTACCTTCTGCAAATTGTTGGAGCCAAGAACCTATAATTGGTTGATAGTCATATATTGATTTTACCTGATCAACCCAAGGAAGCCAACGTCTTAAATGCCCTCTTGAGTTATGTACGGCCTGATACATCGCTTCAATATGGTTCATTTCAATAAGATGAATCTGTATATGTTCATTGACTTTTATATTAAACATCGCATTCACTGCCAAAACGTTTGTTTGGCAGTTCCCCCCTATCCTATTAGATCCACCAAAAAAAGAAAAAGCGGTGCAACGATGCAACCGCTTCCAACTTTATTAATCTCTATGGACGCACAACGTTAGCCGCTTGCGGGCCTCTGTCACCTTCGACGATTTCAAATTCTACAGTTTCACCATCTTCGAGAGTCTTAAACCCATCTGTTTGAATCGCTGAGAAATGTACAAATACGTCGTCCCCGTCTTCTCTTTCGATAAACCCAAAACCTTTTTCTGCGTTAAACCACTTTACTGTGCCTTTCATCGGATAAAGGCCTCCTTACATTTAAATCTCAAGTGAATCATATTCACTTTTTCCACTCTAAATTACCATGAACCCACCGTTAATGCAACCGAATTTTTAAAATATTGTATCGTTTTAACGGTGTGCTTTTAAATACTTTGTAAATAAATCCTACAAAATTGTTGAACAAGGCTTTATACTTAAGCGTAACACGTTTGAAAGGAGCGTTTGATCATGCCTGGTATTGGTTTAGCTTTAATTGGAATGATCGTATTTGCTCTCGGTTATCGCTATTATTCTAAATACATTGCCGAGAAAGTATTCAGACTAGACCCAAATTTCCAAACCCCTGCAGAGAAATACAATGACGGGGTTGATTTTGTCCCAACGAAGAGGTCCATTGTTTGGGCGCACCACTTTACGTCAGTCGCTGGAGCTGCACCAATTTTAGGACCTGCCATCGCTGTGTATTGGGGTTGGTTACCTGCCTTTATATGGGTTGTTCTTGGAACTGTATTCGCAGCAGGTGTTCATGACTTTGGCGCACTCGCATTATCGGTTCGTAACAAAGGACAATCCGTCGGAACGATCGCCAATAAACTCATTGGCCGTCGTGGCAAGCTCCTATTTTTATTCATCATTTTACTTCTTGTCGTTATGGTGAATGCCGTGTTCGCTTGGGTCGTTGCCAACCTTTTTATTAGCTTCCCGGCAAGTGTTATCTCAATATTCATTCAAATACCAATCGCTCTATGGATCGGGGTTGCTATTCACAAACGTCAAAAGAGTATGCTCATCCCATCGATCATTGCACTTGTTATTATGTATGGTACAGCAGTGCTCGCCGCTCAATTTCCTATTTTACAGATTGATTTAGTGAGTTACTTTGGAGGACCAGAAGGTACAGTTCTTGGAATGGGTGCCGTTCCGATGGCTTTCTTAATTTGGATTGTCGTCTCTTTCATTTATGTGTATTTTGCGTCGACCTTACCCGTATGGCGATTATTACAGCCAAGAGACTACATCAATGCCCAACAGTTTGTCGTCGGTCTAGGTTTGCTTTATCTTGCCATTTTCATATCAAACCCTACTGTAACCGCACCTGCAACGCGTACAGTTGACGATGTTTCATGGTTTCCATTGTTATTCATCACCGTCGCTTGTGGTGCAATTTCTGGATTCCACGCACTCGTTGCTTCTGGAACGTCATCCAAACAAATTCGCCGAGAACCAGATTCCCGTATGGTCGGTTATTTAGGAGCTGTCGGTGAAGGGGTACTCGCATTACTCTCAATCATTGCCGTTACGACGTTATTCGCTTCTGCCGATGCGTTTAATGCAGCTTATACAAGTTTTAACGTAGCCAATGAAACAGGTTTGAACAATTTCATTGAAGGTGCAGGTCAACTTGCAACAGGGTTGATGATTCCTTCACACATTGCTCAGACAATCGTAGCTGTCATCGTCATTAGCTTTGCTGCAACGACACTTGATACGTCGGTTCGCTTAATGCGCTACATTATCGCTGAACTTGCAACGGAGTACAAAGTGCCTACACTAACGAAGAAGCACGTTGCGACATCAATTGCTGTTGCATCTAGTATGGCTCTCGTGATGATGCCAGGCGATGATCGTGGATTTGGTTCAGGTGGTTACCTTCTATGGCCTCTGTTTGGTACACAAAACCAATTATTAGCAGGCATCACACTACTTCTTATTACCATTTGGCTCAGGAAACTTGGAAGGAATTATTTCATCACGCTCATACCGATGATCTTCCTCCTGACAATGACACTATCAGCGATGTTCATTCAAATCACGACCGAATGGTTACCTGCAGGAGAATGGCTGTTGTTCGGAATCGGTTCTGTTGTGTTTGTGTTTGCGATATGGATCTGTTTTGAAGCGATCTTTATCTTTAAGAACAAAAAGAACGATTCCAACCAAGATTTAGACGTATAGGAGAGTATTATGAACATCTCAAAAAAGATTGCTCAAGCACTAGCGTGGTATGACGAAGTATTAAGTCTTCCGCATAAAGCAGATGTAAAGCGTGAGTTGCGAGATGAAGATGACTTATTTCATTTACTTTGCTTTTCGGAAATGCTCGGTCTTCCGAATCCAGTTTCCTATTATACCCTTGAAATGTACCCCCATATAATCGAGCAATTTCACGACTGGCACTTGCGAATGGGCATGGAGAAATCTCCTCTTGATCAAATTCGTTGTTGCTAACCGTTACATGAGGTGAACGAACGATGACTACACACAAGATTGTTTTTTTCGGAGGGAAAGGTGGCGTTGGTAAATCAACGTCCTCCTCCGCTTATGCATTACAACAAGCAGACCAAGGCAAGCGCGTCTTACTCGTTTCAACAGACCCAGCACACAACCTTCAAGATCTGTTTCAAAAGCGCATCGGTCATAAAGTCACATCGCTTACGAAACAGCTAGACGGTCTTGAAATCAACGCTCAAGAAGAATCCAAACGCTACATCAAAGGCGTTAAAGAAAACATCAAAGGGCTCGTCCATGCTCATCGGTTACCTGAAGTTCACCGACAAATCGACTTAGCCGCCTCTTCTCCAGGCGCGGATGAAAGCGCCCTTTTTGACAGACTTGTATCGATTATTTTGGAACATACGTCAACGTATGATTCCATCATCTTCGATACAGCTCCAACCGGGCATACCATTCGTTTGCTTACCCTTCCTGAACTTATGGAAGCATGGATTAATGGCATGTTAAAGCGTAGAAAAGTGGTCACGGACAACTACAGTTCATTACTCAATGATGGAGAGCCTGTAGAAGACCCGATTTATCAAACGTTAATGGAGCGTAAACGAAAGTTTTCGTTAGCAAGAACATGGTTACTTGACAACGAAAAGACACGGTTCCTATACGTGTTGACACCAGAGAAACTTCCGATTGAAGAAACGGACCGTGCGATTGAACAATTAAAGAAGCACCAGATGGATGTGAGCGGTTTGATTGTGAATAAATGCTTGCCTGATGAAGCGAACGACTCAGCATTTTTCAAGCAACGTAAGCAGCTTGAAGACGGATACAAAGAAGAAATTCAACAACGTTTTATAAGGCAATCGAAAGTGTTCGTCCCCTTGCAAGAACGTGACATTGCTTCAGTGGAAGAACTCAGAACGTTGCAACCTTATCTAACGATATAAGAATTGAACACGAAACAAACGCCTGTTGACACTATGATCAACAGGCGTTTGTTTCGGCTCATAAGCTTTATCACATTAACGCATCGGGGGACTGTCCCCCAGTGCGTTAATGTAAGTGTGTTGTGCTCGTTTTTATATTCGTTGAGCTCGTCGTGAAACTATTTAACATAGCCGTCATATCTGATTGCTGGAGTTTCGGCACTTGATAATAGCCGTGCTTATTTTGGTACAAGAAGATTTCATACGCCATCTCAATCCAATCAGGGATGCAGTCAGCAATGACACGTCGAAATACAGGGTGAGTCACTTCAGGTGCTGCCATCGCAAACAACGAAGACGTCGATTTAATTAAACCGAGCATATGAGCGGAGATCCCCGTTTCTTTCACTTCAGAAAGGTTAGCGTTTGGTTTTTTGGGTTGGCTCGGTGTAATGCCATACGTCACGTTCGTTGACGCTTCCATCTCATACGGTCCAATAGACGTTGTTGGTTTCTGACCGGTAGAAAATGCTTCTACCATACGATTATACTGGGTCGTTATATACCCGTATTGATGATCCAAGATCGATAGCAACTGCTGGTCTTTCACATACGGCCTAAAAATCATAAATTGGTCCAATACATTCACAGTCGTAGCCAACATTTCGTGGGCATCAAATAGCTCATGACCACCATGGTTCATATTGGCACTTCCAGCTTGAGCTTGGTTTTGATTTGATGGTTGTTGTTGCATAGAATCCTCTCCTCCCATCCGTAGTATGAATGAGAAGACGAACATTCATGCTGAAAAGTTTTGTTAATCTAAAACAGATATAACATACGTACACCCATCCGGTCCCGCAATCGAACTATGCAATGAGTTTTTTTGTAAAGAAATTCGGTCTCCTTCACGGCATTCATACTCAACATCATCAACTGTAAATGTCAATGAACCAGCAACAATGTGCAACACTTCATCGTTAGGATGGGTGTGTTGTTTATGTGCTTTATACGGTAAATCTCGTTGCACCTCGACACTTCCAGTTTTTCCTTTAGGTAACAATTCTTCAATTACTTGAGGCATTCTTCCACCGAAATTCTGCTGAATCTTAGTTTCCATCTGTTCTTCTCCTTTCATGTGAAACGGACATTTCATTTCAACCGACTCATTATGATCGTACAAAAAATATTGCTTCCACTCGTGCGATCCTTTTTCGCCATACCATTTTAATGATGGATGAGGTGGAACATCATCATATGACTGTAAATGACTTCTTACGATGTCTTGGATATGGCGTCCCCTCTTCGTATTGCCGTTAATGTCTTCAAAAACCCAGCGCGGTTGAAACGTAATCATAAATGTGTTTGCGCGTCGACTTTTCCGCTTCTGGTGAGCTGGTGTGTTGCAGACAACAAACATCGGTTCACCCATGAAAGAAAATTCCCACAGAGCATCATCTGGATGCTTCGGTATGTCTTTTGGCCAAGGTTGATTGTCAAAACGATGAAGCTGATTCAGTACGTCCCAAAAGCGCTCTTCATACTGCTCCAAAGGATCAACGTTTACATCTGGCTCAAAAAAAGCAACAAACGATGTATTCCGACCATACGTACGGCTCGTTCTCGCATACTTCATGAGCTCAACCGCTAAATTCTTATAGTTTTGATCTGATTTTGACACAAACGCGAATTCTAGCTCACCCATCTTTAAACCTTGAACTCCGAGTACACACGGAAATGGTTCCGTTTCACTTAATAGGTCATAACAAAATTTCCGGAATTGGTTCTTTGCCCAATCATCTTGACCTGTAAAAATGTTCTCATAATAGCGCTCAACATCTTCGAGTAATTCAAGACGAATGCCAAGTCCTCCTCTCACGTGCAGACAATGATATATATGTACGATGATTTTATGCATTTATGTATAGACAAGTTCTCAAAACATATAGTGCAATGAGGTGGACAAACGATGGATGTATTAATTGTGTTTAAAATGCTTATACTCGGTGTCAGTCTTGCCGCACCTGTTGGACCTGTTAACATTGAAATGATTAAGCGAGGCATAAGTGGTGGTTTTTTCCCTTCATGGCTCGTAGGCTTAGGCGCAATGACCGCTGACCTGATTTTTCTCGCTATTATTTTCTTCGGACTTTCTCATTTCATTGAACTACCAATCGTTCAAGCGATCATTATCATGATTGGAGGGTCGCTACTCGTCTACTTATCAATAACTACGTTACTCGCCGTATTTAGAGGAAATGTACTTCAACAACTACAGACAAGTACAGCATCTGGCTCTTCGTATTGGACAGGTTTTGCAATCGCCATTTTTAATCCATTAAATTTTGTATTTTGGTTTGGCATTTTCGGTTCAACATTAACAACACTTATGAATGATACGACATTAGTTCAAGCGATTTTTTATAGCGGTTTGATCATTACGGGTGTGATTCTTTGGAATTTAAACATTGCATTCACCGTTCACTTTTCTAGACACCTGATTAACGAACAAATGATGCGGATCGTTATGTTCGGTTGTGCACTCGTTTTATTTTATTTTTCATTAGATCTTTTTACCCAATTACTTTCATTTACTAGTTAAATCGGTAAAATCTACATGAATTCGACAAAAAAACATTAAAAATTCATATTATTAGTTACAAATTATAATTTATTTCTACCTGTGAATTATTTAGAATTAAGGAAACGATATTGAAAGGGGTACAAGCCCATGGAAGACAAACTCTCCAAATTCGAACGCATTGCGAAAAGACGTACCGAAGAGACTGTAAAGAAAATCCGTTTAATCGGAAATTTATCAAACCGGAATAATTATGATTACTCTGAGGAACATCTCGACCGTATTTTCAATGCTTTAGAAGCAGAGCTAAAAGCTGCACGACGCAAGTTCCAGGGCCACAGTAGCTCCCCCGATTTTCAAATTTCATTTGACCGACAAGCAGCTCGCCAAAAGACAAGCTAAATAATAAAACGGAAGAGTACAGTACTCTTCCGTTTTTTGTTGCTATAAACTTTCTGCATGTTGTTTACGAAGGCGTAACGTCGACTGCATACGACTTGTCGTAAAAATGAGCAAACCGAGCCAAATCATGAGAAACGATATGAATTGAACACCGCTAAACGGCTCCTGAAAAATGAATACCCCCATGATGAGCATCAGAGTTGGGGCAACGTATTGTAAAATCCCTATTACGGAAAATGTGATACGTTTCGCACCATACGCAAATAAAAGCAATGGCAACGCTGTCGCAATGCCTGAACCGAGTAAAATTAACGTGAGTGTTGGTGAGTGCATGACTGAAACCGTACTTTCACCAAATGTATACACATAGAACAAATATATGAATGCAAATGGAGCGACGAGCAATGTTTCAATCGTCAAACCCGTTAACACACCGATCGGAACGAGCTTTTTAATTAATCCATAAATACAGAAGCTAAGTGCCAACACAAACGCAGCCCAAGGAAAATAGCCATAATAAACGGTCATAATAACAACTCCAACAAAAGCAAAAGCGACTGCGATCACTTCATTTCGTGACAACTTTTCCTTCAGAAATACAGTCGCAAGCAAAACGTTCATTAAAGGATTTATGTAGTAACCTAGGCTTGCCTCAATAACACGATCACTATTAACCGCAAAAATAAAAACGAACCAATTAATCGATATAAATACAGCAGCAGCTGTGATGGCGATTGCAGTTTTTCGTTTTTTGAAAATCAAGCGAATCTCTTTAAATGTTGCTTGTAGCTGTCTTGTTACGAGTAATAAAATGAGCATAAATAACAAAGCCCAAACAACACGGTGTGCCAGTGTTTCAAGTGCCCCAACCTCTTCTGTTAACTTCCAATAGAGTGGCAATAACCCCCAAATAAAGTATGCCAATAATGAAGCAATGACCCCAAATAGAACTTGTTGTTGATTCCCCACCTGTCACTCCCCTTTTCTTCTCTACCCTTTATCATAATGAAGTTTTTTCAAAAAAACTATAATTCTGCCTCCCCTTTTTTTGATTTGTCCAAGACTTATCTAATGAAAGGAGGTGATCCGATGCAACCAGGAAACACAGTTGTCGAACTCAGTTTCTTGCAAGGGTACGATCTTGAGGGGAATGACGTCTTCCTAAACCGTCGATTTCAAAACATCAAGTCAACTACAACAGATGAGCGTGTCTACGCTTCAGTGTTGGCCATTGCGAACTTAAGTGACTTTCCACTTCGCAGTGCCATCCGTCGAAATGATTATGACTTACTTCAATTAGAAAACATGTAATAAGGAGGGGTATTGATGGCTACTGTTTTAGAATTGCGCTTTCGAAATCAAGAAGACAGAATTACGACGATCGCTGTTCCAGATCCGTCTCCAACCATTACAGCAGAAGATGTTGAAATGAGTATGAATGAACTTATTCAAGCGGACGTATTCACTTCATCTGGCGGGGATCTAATGACCGTTGTCGATGCAAGATATGTAACGAGAACTGTTGAAACACTATTCGAACCTGAGCAACAGTCATAAGAAAGGACGTTCTTATGGAAGAATGGTTAACGCTTGTTTTCAACCATGGATTTGCGGCAGTTGTTGCTTTTTATTTGCTACATCGCATGGAAAAAAAGCTAGACTTGCTCATTAATGCGGTTTGTAAAGCAACCTAAAAAATCCCCTAATCGCTGTAAATAAGCGATTAGGGGATTTTTATGTTAAAGAGTAATTCCAGCTGGGGCATCTTTCACAACGACGATAACGGCACCTTTATCAAGTTCTGACTCAAGGTTGTTCGACTCAGTTTCCGAAAAGCCAAGCTCTTCAAACTTCGCACGAAGTTCATCGCCTTTTTTGCGGAAAACGTTCTTTACGGATGTCGTAAGTCCTGTTTCACTTGCGCCAACCGTATTTGCATCGGCACGGTTTGCAACGCGCTTCGTATGATCATCATCATGTGTCAAAATATAAATGTTATCTTCATCTACTTTAGTCTTTAATTCGTTAACTGCTTTTACTGCTTCATCGTCATTCATAAATTCTTTAAATACTGGTGCTGCCATTGCTATCATCTCCTTACTAGTAAAACTACCCGACAAGACTACTAAGTAAACACACATCTCCATAAATCGAAATAATAGAAGTAATTCCATAATTCGAAACGATATTTATTACAATGACGGACCAATCATTGAAACGTTCATCCCCCTTGAATATTGACGGTCTGTTGAACGTTATCATCCTAGGTTTTCTTTTTAGAACATCATAAGATATGATAACGATGAGGTGATGTTATGAAGCATCGTATGCTCATTTTCATTGGCGCTTGCTTCTTACTTTCTGCTTGCAATTCAAATCAAGAAGAACAAGAGTTAACGCTCTCAACAGAGCCAATAAACGTCGAGGTTCTAAATGATACGAGCGCAACACTAGATGAAGAGTGGACGCTACAAGTTGAAGTGACGCAAGAAGATGAACCTGTTGAAGATGCAAATGAAGTGGTTATTGAAGTTTGGACAGAAGGACACAAAGAAAACAGTGCGATGATTCCAGCTGAACACAGCTCTGAAGGCATTTATGAAGCCGAACTCGCATTTCAAGAAAAGGATACTATCTATTATATTCAGCCTCACGTTACCGCTCGCGGAATGCATTCGATGCCTGTTCATGAAGTGGAAGTTACTGGTGAATAATCTAACGATAGACAAACTTCTCACTTTAACGCTATGATGGATGAGTGACATCGAAATGGTTAGGCAAGCGAGGGATTAATAACATGGGGAAAGCCAAAAACAAAAAGAAACGAAGATTATTTGGTTGCTTGTTCGCAAGTGTTGTTTTCATTGCCGCAATCGGCATTGGAGCGTTTTATCTCATTAGCTCTATGTTTACTGAAAATGAATTGGACAAGCTTTTAAATGGACGATTGTCAGGGATTGCAAACAATGAAATTCCGGCTGAATATATGCCTATCTATCAAGAAGCTGCAGATGAATACGATATCCCTTGGGAACTTCTTGCTGCCGTCCACCGTGTAGAAACACGATTTTCAACGATGGATCCAATGGTTTCACCAGCTGGAGCTGAAGGTCCGATGCAATTTATGCCTTGCACTTGGTTTGGCTGGAGCCACCCAACGTGTGAAGGCAATGGTGCAGGAGCGATCCCAAATGAAGAACTAACCGATCCAGACCTTATTGATGAACATGGTGGATACGGAATGGACGTGCGTGAAAAAGGCGTCGCTGACCCTTGGAACCATGAAGATGCAATTTTTGCAGCAGCAAGATATTTATCGTCTAACGGTGCAGATGATGGTGATCTTGAAGAAGCGTTGTTTGCATACAACCGTGCCGATTGGTACGTTGAAGAAGTTATTTCTTTTGTCGATGTCTATAATAACGGCTATGAAGTAATTGAACACAATGAAAAACCGTAAGTGAGAAACGAGCGTTGGCTCTCACTTACGGTTTTTTTTATTACTTTTGAACTTTCTCAAGCATATCTTTCGTCATCTTTTCTAAATCATATGAAGGTGAGAATCCGAATTCTTCTTTAGCTGCTGTTGGATCAATGGCATCTGGCCAACTATCAGCAATCCCTTGACGAACTGGATCAACATCATACGTTAACGTAAAGTCTGGAATATGCTTTTTAATTTCAGCAGCGATCATTTCCGGTTCAATACTCATCGCTGTTACATTGTACGCATTGCGATTCTTTAATCGGCTTGGATCCGCTTCAAGCAAATCTACCGTCGCTTGAATGGCATCTGGCATATACATCATATCCAAGTATGTTCCCGCACTCAAGAACGACGTATAGCTTGATTCTTCAACAGCTTTGTAATAAATGTCTACAGCATAATCTGTCGTTCCGCCACCTGGTGGTGTTAAATAAGAGATCAGCCCAGGAAAACGCAGACCACGTGTATCAAGCCCGTACTTCGTATAGTAATAATCACATAGCAATTCACTCGCTACTTTACTTACGCCATACATTGAAGTTGGGCGTTGGACGGTGACTTGTGGTGTACTTTGTTTAATTGTTGACGGACCAAAAGCTCCGATACTGCTCGGAGTAAAGAACTTGCAATCGTGTTCACGAGCAACTTCTAAACTGTTCATCAGTCCTGTCATGTTAATT
The DNA here is from genome assembly GCA_012970285.1 of Bacillaceae bacterium JMAK1. Classification (GTDB taxonomy): domain Bacteria; phylum Bacillota; class Bacilli; order Bacillales; family Marinococcaceae; genus Geomicrobium_A. The sequence continues at coordinate 452,685 of JIBW01000007.1, read as the reverse complement.
TCCCACGCACGTTGTGGATGATGCTCAGCATTCGCAGACAACATCGCAGCAAGGTGAATGATCGTATCCACATTATTGTTCTTCACAAGTTCATTCAAGCGATTCCCGTCCATAATGTCTAACGTTTCAAAACGCGCACCCTCTCCAAATGCTCCATCACTATATCGAATATCGGTGGCAATGACATTGTCGACGCCATACTTATGCTGCAGAGTTGTCGTTAACTCTGAGCCAATCTGACCAAGTGCCCCAGTTAATAAGATCCGTTTCATGCTCATTGGACAGCGCACAACTATAGCGCTGTCTTCCCCCTTTATTTAAACGTTGTTCCCTATTATACGTCTAGTTCTTTCCCAAGTTTCTCATATACAGAAAGCGCCTCATCGAGCATTTCTTTCGTGTGAGCAGCTGTTGGCATATTTCTTACACGTCCTGTCCCACGAGGAACCGTCGGGAATACGATTGATTTCGCATAAACGCCTTCTTCCATAAGACGCTTACTGAATTGTTGGGTCTTCTTCTCGTCCCCGATAATAACAGGCGTAATCGGTGTCTCAGTAACTCCAACACTAAATCCTAATTTCTTTAGCCCTTCTTGAAGATACTTTGTATTTTCCCAAAGTCGTTCTTGAAGCTCTTTAGACTCTGACAAAATATCAATTGCTTCAATACTTGCCCGAATATCTGCAGGCGTTAGAGAAGTTGAGAACAAGAACGGGCGTGACTGAACTTTAAGCCAATCAATGAGCGCTTGACTTCCTGCAACATAGCCACCAACGACACCAATCGCTTTCGACAACGTCCCCATTTGCATATCCACGCGATCTGAAAGTCCGAAATGCTTTACAGTTCCTTTGCCTTCACCTAAAACACCTGAACCGTGTGCATCGTCTACATACGTAATTAGATCAAATTCTTCGGCGATGTCTACAATTTCAGGAAGCTTCGCAATGTCGCCATCCATGGAGAATACACCGTCTGTAATTACCATGACTTTCTCGTATTCTTTTACCGCTTCACTTGCTTTTTGACGAAGGTCTTCCATGTCACTATGGTTGTAACGAATAATCTTCGCCTTTGATAAACGACATCCATCGATAATTGACGCATGATTCAACTCATCTGAAAGGATCGCATCGTATTTGTTCATAACTGCTGAAATTGCAGCCATGTTACAGTTAAAACCAGACTGATATGCAATTGCCGCTTCCGTATGCTTAAACTTCGCAAGCTTCTCTTCTAGCTCAACGTGAAGCTGTAATGTACCGTTAATCGTACGAACCGCTCCAGAACCGACACCATACTTAGTGACAGCATCTTTGGCAACCTCTTTAAGTCGTTCGTCTGTAGCAAGACCTAAATAGTTGTTTGATGACAAGTTAATGAGTTCTTTACCTTCAAGTTGAATCTTCGGTCCATTCGCACCCTCAAGTGGGTGTATAACATTGTACAGACCTTTATCTTTAAGTTCGTTAAGTCCACTATTTAAAAATGATGTTAACTTTGTGCTAGGCATGACCTTCATCCTTTCTTTACATGTCCTCGTTTTATCATACATTAGATTTCTCTTAGAATATAGCGAAAGACTCGATTTAAACCGCTTTCTTAAATAATCATTCTTTTCTAACTTCAGTTTGAATGTGAGCGAATTGTTAGCGAGAATCAAAAACTATTGCTAAAATTAATAAGATGCTTCTCTTTGCATCGTACTTTTTTTACTTTTTATCATAAGTTAATGATATAGATTACCCGTCAGAGAAAAAGGAGTGGCACATATGGATGATTATCTTTTCCGTCGTGCAATGGCAAAGTTCACGACCGGGATTACTGTTGTAACGACAGAAAATGGGGTTGAAACTCATGGAATGACTGCAAATGCATTCATGTCCATTTCATTAGAACCGAAGTTAATTGCAGTATCGATTGATCACCGGACAACGATGTTCCAAAAGCTAAAAGATGCAAACAAATTTGCAGTGAACATTCTAGATCAATCGCAAGAAGATATTTCTAAAATTTTCTCGAAGCAGTTGCCAGGTAAAGACAGCTTTGCCTTTGCAGACCTTGACGGACTACCCGTCATACCAGACGCGATGGTACAGCTCATTTGTTCAACGTACAACAAGGTAGAAGCAGGCGATCATACGATCTTCATCGGTGAGGTAACGAACCTCAACATTAAAGATCCAGAACAAATCGATCCGCTCGTATACTTTGAAGGCAATTATCGTAAACTCAATTAATACAAAAACCACGGTTCGATTTACTCGGACCGTGGTTTGCTACGTAAAAACAGAGTGAAAATAAAACCGATCAACGCAAGCACTGATGCCACGATAAAGCTTGTGTTTACACCAATGATGAGTGCAGTCGTCTCATCCGCAACGGAATCCACCGCTGCTGTAGTCATGATCGTTACGAAGATCGCCGTACCAATCGATGCCCCAACTTGACGCATCGTGTTCGTCATTGCTGCGCCGTGAGGGATAAGTACATGTGGCAAATCATTGATTCCAGCCGTCGTCACAGGCATCATTGCCATGCCCGTACCGACCATGCGAATCGCGTAACCGATACTTAAATATAGCGCAGACGTTTGGCTATCAAGATCAATGAACATTAATGATGAAATAAAAATCAAGAACAAACCCGGAATTGCTAAATACCGAACACCAACCCGGTCAAATATCCTTCCAGCAATAGGCGAGATCATCCCCATTAAAATGGCTCCTGGCAACAGTATCAAGCCCGATTCAAATGCATCAAACGAGTTCATATTTTGCATATAAATCGGTAGAATCGTCGCGGTGCTAATCATCGATAAAAAGATAATCACGCTAATCATCGTAGAAAACATGAAGATTCTCGACTTAAACACTCGAAACTCCAAGATCGGTTGTTTTAAACGTAGTTGTCGTCTAATAAAGGCAACGAGCGTGATAATCCCTATGATCATCGGTACTAAAACCGTCGCCTGTAGCCATACCCCGTCCCCTGCACTACTGAACCCGAGTAACAATCCCCCAAATCCAAGTGTTGAGTAGACAATAGAACGAATGTCGAGTTTTGCTTCTCGTTGCGTCGCGATATTCTTTAAGAATATGTATGCGAGTATCATATTGAGTACGCCAATCGGCAGGACGACCCAAAAGAGAATCGACCAGTGATATTGTTCAACGAGCCAACCAGAAAGGGTTGGTCCAATGGCAGGTGCAAAGGCAATCACTAGACCAGCTAGCCCCATCGCACTTCCCCGTTTTTCAATTGGGAACAACAAGAGAAACGATGTCTGCATGAGTGGCATCATAATACCTGCACCTGAAGCTTGAATAACCCGCCCTAACATGAGCATTTCAAAAGACGGAGATAAAGCACAGACGAGTGTTCCGAGCACGAACAAACTCATTGCAGTTAGAAAGAGCTTCCTCGTTGAGAACTTTTCAATTAGAAAAGCGGTAATTGGAATCATAATCCCATTTACGAGCATAAAGACCGTCGTTACCCACTGTGCTTCATTCTCATTAATCGATAGGTCGGTCATTAGATGCGGCAGTGCCGTCGTTAATAACGTTTGGTTTAATATCGCAACGAAAGAACCGATGAGTAAGACCGTTACAATCGGTGCTTTTTTTAAACTTGTGTTCTCAACCATCTACGACCTCCAATCTTTTTACTTCTTATTCATTATTCATTCATTGAATCCGTGACTGTCTGTTTCTTTCTTTTAATCATAAACGAGAGTAGGAAGCCTAGAGAAGATAAAATCCCTGCAAATAAAAATGCCATGTTTACTCCTCGAACTGCGCCTTCCATGGAACCCGTATCAGCAGGTGAAACTGCCGCTTGAGTCATAATCGTTACGAGTAACGCCGTTCCAACAGCACCTGCTACTTGACGCATCGTATTGTTCATCGCTGTACCGTGAGGAATCAAGCGATTTGGTAGTACGTTAATTCCTGCCGTTGTGACTGGCATCATACATAGAGCGATCCCAAGCATGCGAATCGTTGACACGATCGTCAAATAAAGAAAGGTTGTTTCTGTCGTTAACTGCGTTAATAAAAAGGTCGTTGCAGTTACTAAAAAGAGTCCTAAAATCGAAAGGGTTCGCGCTCCAATCTTATCGAAAATACGCCCTGTAATTGGTGACATAATCCCCATTAATACAGCACCGGGCAATAACATTAGTCCGGTTTCAAATGCGGAGAAATCATTCATATCTTGCATATACACAGGAAGAATTGTCTGAGAACCAATCATCGACATGAACACAATCATCCCGATAATCGTCGTTAGCGTAAAAATTGGATATTGAAACACTCGAAACTCTAAGATCGGTTGTGTTAACCGTAATTGGCGGACAATAAATAGAACAAGTGTTATAATCCCGACGACAATCGAGACTAAAACGACTGGATTTAACCATCCTGATGCACCAGCTGAACTAAAACCATACAAAATCCCACCAAAACCGAACGACGATAAAATAATCGATGTAACATCGAGCTTTGGATTATTCAATGTCGAAACGTTTTCGAGTTTGAGCCAAGCGGCAAAAATCGTAATTAACGCCAATGGCAAGATAATCCAAAATAAAATCGACCAATGGTGACTCTCAACGAGCCAACCAGACAATGTCGGTCCGATCGCTGGAGCGAACGCAATGACGAGACCTACCATTCCCATCGCAGATCCACGTCGTTCAACTGGGAAAATAAGTAGCAACACTGTTTGCATTAAAGGCATCATAATTCCAGCCCCTGCTGCTTGGATAACACGACCTGCAATGAGTGTTAGAAACGATGGAGCTAGCGCACAGACGAGTGTTCCAATCGCAAACAATCCCATTGCAATAAAGAATAGCCGGCGCGTTGTATACTTCTCAATTAAAAAGGCAGTGATTGGAATCATAACGCCGTTGACGAGCATGAATGCTGAATTCACCCATTGTCCGAGGTCTGCGCTAATCTGAAAGTCTCGCATAATGTGTGGCAATGCAGTCGTAAGTAACGTTTGATTTAATATAGCCATAAAAGCGGCCGCAAGTAAAATTGCGACCATTGATCTTACATTTGTGGTTGTACTCATCTTATTCCTTCTTTTCTTTAGTAACATCTACGTGAGCATTAGACGAATTTCTATTTATCTCAATCAGTTTACGCAAGCGATCAAGTTCGGTTGAGATCGGGACTTCGCTCGTTAGATAACGACCTAATGCTTCAAATAAGTAAAGCTTTGGTTCTTCTGCCATAACTTCTTGTTCAAAATGATCGAGGGCATCAAATACTTGTAGTTTCTGTTTACGCGTCCATTTTTGTTCGATTCGGTGACGGATTTGCATGCAACATTCTCTTACTTGTTCTTCTATACTTGCTACAGTTTCTTCTTCTCTAAACTGTTCGTAATCATGCATAACTTCCTTTGTTAAGAGAGGTACAAGGTGACCACCTCTTTGAACGACACAATCAATCATTTCAACGACTTGTTGTGCCACTTCCCTCGAACGAAGCGGCTTATGATCATCAACCATCAAATGAGAATATTCTCGAAGCGTTCCTTGGAACATGACGACAAGGTCCCAAATGTAGTCTTTTACTTGCTCTCCATATGCATCTTTCAAGCTCGTAAAATGCCAATTCATTAATAATGCTTTCGTGCGTTTCACCATGATCATGATTTCGCTCGTTTTCTTTTGAGGAATCGCTTGAAAAACAAGATTGGCAAACGGTCGATGGTCTTTCGCAACGTCAAGCTCAAGAACGATCTTGTCGATCAGCTGCTCCTTTTTAGAAAAGGACTCATCAGCTTTATACGTTGTCGTTCGTATGAACATTTGCTTCAAGTTATAATCAAACACTTGCATAAGTAAATCGTCTTTGGACGAGAAATACTTATACAAAGATGCTTTTGAAATACCGCAGTTCTCTGCAATTGTCTGGACGGACGTAGCATAATAACCTTCTCTAGAAAACTGTTTTAACGCTTCTACAATAATTTTATCTTTCACGACGACCCTCACATTTATTTGATACTCTTTAGTTTTATGAAAACTGATCAGTTTTAATGCTAGCGGATGATGTTCTATATTGTCAATGGAATGAACTCATATAAAAAAAAGAAACGGCCCGATTGGCCGTTTCTTAACTCACACGTTGATGCGATCAATATCTTCATGAATGTAGACCGTTTTCGCTTCGTGAGGATTGCGCTCTGCAAGCTTGTCTTTCACGGTTGCAGGGAACCCTAAATAAATGAATCCAACAACATTGCCACGCTCTGTTAAATCATAGAACTCCCGTACTTTTTCATGGTACATCGGCTTACCCGAGCGCCAAATTGCTCCTAGACCGAGTGCATGTGCCGCGAGTAACATGTTCTGAGCAGCAGCATGAGCAGCGGCGTATTCTTCAATCTCAATGACTTTCTCTTTCTCGCTCGGTTCAACGGCAATCGTAATGACGATTGGTGCTCGAAATGGTTTCTCGACCGTCTTGTCTAGCTTTTCAAGTTGCTCTTCATCAGGTTCTCCATCAATCTTCTCACGCTGAATCTCACGAAGAACTCTGCCGAGTGCTCGTCGCCCTTCACCTGTGTGAACGAAAAACTTCCACGGCTCCGTCTTATAATGCGATGGAGCCCATGTTCCAGCTTCTAACACCTTTTCAAGTGTTTCTTTGTCTACCATTTCATGTGGATCTACTTTGCCAATGCTTCTACGTGTTTGAATTGCCTCAAAAACGTCCATCCAGCTAGTCTCCCCTTATTGAGCCTTCTTGTCGGCATACGTTTCTTTAATGTTCGGCCAGCGATTACGCGGGTGCTCTCGACATTCTGTCGTACATGCTGCTTCGTACTTTTCTTCACATTCTGTACAGCATACATACTGGCGGTTGCATTCAGGATTGCTACAGTTAATGTAACGATCTTCAGTCGTACCACAGTGATGGCACGCTGCAATGACAACATCTTCCTCCGTATGGTTAGCCTTTATCGAAATCCGCTCATCAAACACATACAGCTTGCCGTCCCATAAGCGACCTTGTACTTCTTCGTCTTGACTGTAGTTCACAACACCGCCGTGCAATTGTGCTACGTCTTTGAAACCTTTATTCATTAGAATACCTGTCAACTTCTCACAGCGAACGCCGCCTGTACAATACGTAACGACTCGTTTATCTTTGTACTCTTCTAAGTTTTCATCAATCCACTCTGGGAATTCTCTTGAAGACTGTACACCAGGTTTAATGGCGTTACGGAAATGACCAATTTCGTACTCGTAATCGTTTCGTCCGTCAATGACGATCGTATCTTCATCGAGCAGTGCATCGTGGAATTCTTTCGGACTTAAATACGTTCCAGTGAGGTCGTTCGGATTGTCATCAATCTCATCATCCAAGCGCCATGTAACAAGTTCTTGTTTCGGACGAACAAACATTTTCTTAAATGTGTGCTCATCTGATTCGTCTATTTTAAACCAAAGGTCTTCAAACCTCGGGTCTTGCTTCACGTAATTCATATAACGTTCTGTTTGTTCAACTGTACCTGAGACCGTACCATTAATGCCTTCTGGTGCGACAATAATACGTCCTTTTAATTCATTTTCTTTACAAAAACGCAAGTGTTCTGCGGCATACTCTTCGTAATCGGGCATGTCCACATACTTGTAATATAGTAATACACGATAATCCTTACTCATCGTTTTTCCCTCCGAATGTACATCTTGCAGTGATGTCATTGTACTCCATAGGAGCCAAACACTATAATTATAACAGATTATGTACGGACTTTCAGAGGAAAAATAAGAAAACCACTCCGCACGTAAAGTGTGGAGTGGTTAACCTAATCTTAGCGTTGTTCTTAGCGTTGTTCTTTGCCTTCAACTGGAAGAACGGTCTTAGCAATTTGCTCATCCAAATTCTCATAATCATAGTATTGAATCGTATCATAAAGATCAGCTCTCGTTTGCATCTCATCTAGATGATCTTTTTGCGTTCCCTTTTCACGAATTTCACGGAATACACGCTCATAGGCTTTTGCTGCCACACGCATTGATGTGACTGGATAAATCACCATTGAGAAACCGAGTTCTTCAAATTTCACAGCACTATAATAAGGCGTTTTCCCGAACTCCGTCATATTCGCCAGCAATGGCACGTTGATTTTACTTCCATAATATTGAAAGTCTTCTTCATTAATAAGTGCTTCCGGGAAGATCGCATCTGCGCCCGCTTCAACATAGGCTTCAATGCGTTTCAACGCTGCCTCTTGCCCTTCAACGGCTTTGGCATCTGTCCTTGCCACAACAACGAGTGATGGAGCAATTTCTTTCAACGTTTTAATCTTTGCTGCCATGTCTTCCGTTGAAACGAGTTGCTTACCGTTTAAGTGACCACACTTCTTCGGTAACGCCTGGTCTTCAATTTGAACCGCGGCAACTCCGGCCTCAACCATTTCCTTCGCTGCTCTTGCAACGTTAATGACCCCACCGTAACCCGTATCAATGTCAACGAGCACGGGTAAATTTGTTGCGCGAATAAGTTCTCTCGCCCGGTCTGCAATCTCATTTGAATAAATGAAACCAACGTCAGGCAATCCTTGACTTGCCGTATAGGCCGCACCGGATAAATAAAGTGCTTCAAACCCTGACTTCTTCGCCATTAGCGCACTCATCCCATCATGTGCGCCTGGAATTTGCAAAATCGAATCTTCTTTAACGAGTTTCAAGAAACGTTCTGCAAGTTGTTGTTGACTGCTCTGTTCGTTTACTACCCAGCTCATGTGTTCCTCCTAAATTGTGAACTTTTCCATAAATTCGTGAACCGGAATGTCGTTGAAATTCGGATCATTAAATAGCGCTACGAGTTCTTCTGCTTGAGTACTTGGGAAACGCGTATACAACGTATCTTTGTACTTATCTTCAAGTAAAGGAATGCTCTCTTCACGACGGCGACGGTGTCCGATCGGATATTCAACCGCTACGTCTTCCGTCTTACTGCCGTCTTTAAAGATCACTTGTACGGCGTTTGCAATCGAACGCTTTTCTGGGTCAAGGTAATCTTTTGTATATTGTTCGTTTTCAACGGTGTACATCTTCTCACGTAACGCATCGATCTCAGGGTTCTTCGCAATATCATCTTCATAGTGATCTGCCGTTAATTCCCCATAGATAAGGCCAATCGCCGTAATGTACTGAAGTGAGTGATCACGATCTGCTGGGTTATGAAGAGGACCCGTTTTATCAATAATTCGAATCGCTGATTCATGAGTCGTAATTTTCACTTCTTGAATCTCATCAAGACGGTCTTTAATTTCAGGATGTAGTCTTACAGCGGCTTCAGCAGACGTTTGGGCATGGAATTCTGCCGGGAACGACACTTTAAATAGTACGTTCTCCATCACATAACTTCCGAACTCACGACCGAGCGTAAGATTCTTTCCACCAAAGAGCACATCTTGGAAACCCCACTTCGGTGCAGTTAGTGCACTTGCATAGCCCATTTCGCCTTTCATCGTCATGAGACCTAAGCGTACGGCACGACTCGTTGCATCCCCTGCTGCCCATGATTTTCTTGAGCCTGCATTTGGTGCGTGGCGATACGTACGTAAGCTCGAGTTGTCAATCCACGCTTGTGAAACGGCGTCCGCTACTTGCGCTTCTGTTCCGCCAAGCATTGCTGTAACAACTGCTGTAGACGCAATTTTCACGAACAAGACATGGTCAAGACCTTCACGGTTCATACTGTTCTCAAGTGCAAGTACACCTTGAATTTCGTGCGCTTTTACTGCAGCTTTTAATACATCTTCCATCGTAAGTGGTTCTTGACCTTTCGCTACGCGTGTACGGCTAATGTAATCAGCAACTGACAAAATACCGCCAAGATTATCAGACGGGTGTCCCCACTCCGCTGCAAGCCACGTATCGTTGTAATCGAGCCAACGAATGAGCGTACCAATGTTGAATGCTCCTTGTACTGGATCTAATTCAAACTGCGTACCAGGTACACGCACACCGTTCGGAACGACCGTACCCGGTACGATTGGACCTAAATGCTTCGTGCATTCTGGATAACGAAGAGCTAAAAACGCACAACCAAGAGAATCCATCACGACTAACTTAGATGTTTTAAGCGCTTCTTCACTTGAAATTTCTGCATTCACTGCATAATCTGCAATTTGTAACAACAATTCATCTACGAGTGGTTTTTCATTTGCTTTAATATCTGTACTCATCATTGTTCCTCCTAAGGATGTAAGTTTCTTGGACCCGTGTATTTTACTCTCGGACGATAGAGACGGTTGTTGTCGTGTTGTTCAATGACGTGTGCACCTAAACCAACCGCTCTCGCTGCAAAGAACACTGGCGTATAAAGTGGAATTGGAATGTTCAATAAATAATAAACCGGTGCTGCATAGTAGTCGAGATTCGGGTATAAGCCCTTTTCTTCTCGTAAAATATCTTCACCGCGCTGACACATCTCTACGAGATCTTCTCTTCCACGGTCTTTCGCTAGTCGCTTCAACGCTTTTTTCATTAACGTTGCGCGAGGGTCCATCTTCTTCATATAGACACGATGACCGAATCCCATGATTCGCTCTTTGTTTTTAAGCTTCTCAAAGAGTAACGTTTCCAAACCATCAACGGTTTTACCTTCTAAAAGCAAATACATAACCGCTTCATTCGCTCCACCGTGCAAGCTTCCTTTAAGAGAAGCGACTGCACCAGTATACGCTCCGTAAATGTCGGCTTGTGTAGACGCAATAACACGTGCGGTAAATGTCGAGTTCGGCATTTCATGCTCACTGTAGACCATCAATGATTGATCAAATATTTCTGCCTCAAGGGCGGTAGGCACCTTGCCTGTAATCATATACAAGAAGTTGCTACTAAACGGCAAATCTTCTCGCGGTTCTACAGGCGTTGCACCTGTAAGTTTATGATAACTATTCGCAACAATATTTGGTATTTTCGCTAAAAGACGTAGAGACTTCTCCCGATTCGCGCTCGTTGAGCGCTCTTCTAAGAGTGGATCAAAACTACCTAGTGCCGAGATTCCTGTTCGCAATGCGTCCATCGCGTTCATGTCTTTCGGCAAGTTGTTGTAAATGGATAGAAAATTATCTGGTAATGCATATTCTTTCTTTAAAGCGCTTTCAAACTGTGCCTCTTCATCTTTATTCGGTAACGTTCCTTCAAAGAGTAAATGAGCGAGTTCGATGTACGTAATCTTTTCAGAAAGCTCAATTAAATCATACCCTTTAATGACAATTTCTTCTTGTTCTACGTCTAAATAAGACACGTCAGTTTCTGTCGCAATGACTCCATCTAAACCAGGGATTACTGTTTGATCTTTCATACTTACACCTCTTTTACGTTGAATATGAAGATGAGTGTTCAATCGTTTCTTCAATCGTCTTCAAGCTTCTTCGAATATGTGCACGCATGAGCTCTTCCACTTCTCCACTACTTTTCTCTTTTAGGTAGTGTAAAATTTTTACGTGTTCGTTTAGTGGGGTTTCTAAAGCATAATCAGGATTACTGTACCCACTAATTCTCCGGTACCGTTCTACTTTGTTCTCCAATTGTTGTAAGAAACGCTTGGCTGTTTGATTGGTACTCTTTGATTGGATAATTTCATGAAAGTCGCCACTATGTTTCATGAAATCTTGTGAACGGTTTAGCTCAGCTGCACGCTTCATTAAAGCAATCGTGTCTTCAAGTGCATAAACATCATCTTGAGTAAGTTCTGTCGCCGCTTCTTTTGCAATAAGACTCTCCATTAACTCTCTTACGACAAATACTTCTCTTGCTTCTTCTAATGTTACAGGCGCAACATACATTCTTCCGTTTGACTGTTTGTTCACAAGTCCTTCGAGTTCCAATCGATACAACGCTTGTCTAAGCGGTGTACGACTAATTTGAAGGTCTTTTGACAACTGATCTTCAAGAAGGTGTTCTGCCGGCTCATACTGCAACTCAATGATGCGTTCTTTTAACGTCTCATACGCGACGTCAGCTGCTGATAAACGCTTCGATAAATTGTTCACATCCATTCTCCTTTTAGTGCAAAATCACCTCAGTTCAGTTGGTGACGTATTATAATATAATTGTATACAAATTTAATTTTCTGTCAATACGCCTTTTCTTCAGTAAAGTACTACAAAAAGTGACACTTTTCAGCTAAAATAAAAGAACATTCGTGTTATAAGTGCCATTATTCGCGAAATTATAATTAGGTTTTACAGGAGAAGGGATTGTTTGGAAATGGAAAATAACAAAGATTTGCGCATCCGTTCTCACGTGATTAGTGAGAGCCCTAACCGCGCACCAAACCGTGCGATGCTTCGAGCTGTAGGGTTTGAAGACGAAGATTTCAAAAAACCAATGATCGGTGTTGCAAGCGCTTGGGCAGAGGTAACGCCTTGTAACATGCATTTGGACAAGCTTGCGATTGCCGCTAAAGAAGGCGCTTCTAAAGAAGGCTCGCCGTTAATTTTCAACACGATTACAGTCTCTGATGGAATCGGTATGGGACATGAAGGCATGTTCTTCTCCCTCCCTAGCCGCGAGATTATCGCTGACTCGATTGAAACCGTAATGAACGCCGAACGGTTAGATGCGCTCGTCGCAGTTGGTAGTTGTGATAAAAACACGCCTGCTTGTTTAATTGCAATGGGTCGCTTGAATGTTCCTTCTGTGTACGTGTACGGTGGAACGATTCAACCTGGGAAGTTAAACGGCAAAGACCTTGATATCGTTTCGGCATTTGAAGCAGTTGGTCAACACCAAGTCGGACAAATTACAGATGAAGAATTGCATGAAGTTGAATGTCATGCATGTCCTGGAGCTGGTGCTTGTGGAGGTATGTACACAGCAAACACGATGGCATCTGCCGTTGAAGCGATGGGTATGTCACTTCCTGGTTCATCTTCAACACCTGCCATTGCTGGTGCGAAAGAAGAAGAATGTACACGTGCTGGAGAAGCAGTTATTGAGCTCCTCAAGAAGGATATTTATCCTCGTGACATTATGACGAAGGAAGCCTTTGAAAATGCCATTACGGTCGTTATGGCTCTCGGCGGATCGACAAACGCATTCTTACATTTAACGGCGATGGCGCATGCGGTCGGAGTTGATTTGTCCATTGATGATTTTGAAGTTGTTCGACGTCGTGTCCCTCACCTTGCGGACTTAAAGCCAAGTGGACGTTACGTTATGCAAGACTTGAACAACGTCGGTGGTGTACCTGCAGTTATGAAAATGCTTCTTAAAGAAGGACTTCTTCACGGTGACTGCCTAACTGTAACGGGGAAAACACTCGCTGAAAACCTTGAAGAGGCAGAAGATTTACACGAAGGACAAGACGTCATCTTACCGATGGATAATCCGAAGAAAAAAGACGGACCACTCGTCGTTCTTCGCGGGAACCTCGCTCCAGAAGGTGCGGTTGCCAAAATGTCTGGTCTACAAGTAACGAAATTCCAAGGACCAGCTAAAGTATATGATAGTGAAGACGCTGCAACAAAAGCAATCATGAACAATGAAATTGAAGAAGGAGACGTTGTTGTCATCCGCTACGTCGGTCCTAAAGGTGGACCTGGAATGCCTGAGATGCTCTCGGTTACAGCCATGCTCGTCGGAAAAGGACTTGGCGGCAAGGTTGCCCTCTTAACAGATGGACGTTTCTCTGGCGGTTCCCACGGATTCGTAATCGGACATACTGCTCCTGAAGCGCAAGTCGGTGGACCGATTGGTCTCTTGCAACACGGAGATATCATTACAATTGATAGTGATGAGCAGCTCCTTCAAATGGAAGTGGACGAATCAGAACTTAAGGATCGTCTGAACGATTGGAAAGCTCCTGAACTCCGTTACAAAAAAGGAGTTCTTGCAAAGTACTCTGCCCTTGTCTCATCTGCTGCTAAAGGTGCGATTACAGACGATTTCAACAACTAAATGAACCACATTACAAAAGTTGCCTTTTATAGGCAACTTTTTTTGTTTTTCATAGTTTGTACGGCTCGTCATATACATAAGCATCGATGTATAGAGGAGGAATTGAAATGAAAAAAACAATCATCTTAGGAACGATGTTAACGAGTGTTGCGCTAGTTGCAAGCGCATGTGGTGATTCTAGCGATGGTGATGACCAAGACTTATTCGTAACCATTGCCGCAGGAGGCACGTCTGGCGTTTATTATCCGATTGCCGGTGCGATGGCGAATGTGTACGGCGATGCTGGTCATGACGTTTCCGTCCAAGCAACAGGCGCTTCCGTTGAGAATGTGAACCTTTTACAAAGTGATCAAGCCGAGATTGCGATTGTAATGGCCGATACCGTTGAACAAGCCTACGAGGGGTTTGGTGCATTTGAAGGGGAAGATCCGCAAGATAACTTAGTCGCCATTGCTGGATTGTATCCCAATGTCGTTCAAGTCATTACGACGACCAATTCTGGAATTGAATCGTTTGAAGACCTAGAAGGCAAACGAGTCGCTGTTGGTGACGCAAACTCCGGTGTAGAGCTAAATGCCAGAATGATCTTTGAAGCTCACGATATGACATACGATGATATCTCAGCTGACTATTTGCCGTACGGTGAAGCAATCGATCAGATGAGAAACGGCATGTTGGATGCCGCTTTTGTTACGAGTGGTGTGCCTAACTCAGCGGCGATGGACCTTGCAAGTACCCATGATGTAACGGTCGTGCCGATTGAAAGTGATGCGATGGATTATTTAAACGAAACATATCCGTTCTTTATTGAAGACGAGGTGCCCGCTGGAACGTATGACAATGAAGAAGACATTCCAACCCCATCCATTACAAATTTACTCGTCCCTAATCCTTCACTTTCAGATGACGAAGTTTACGAACTTACGAGTCTTTTCTACGACAATTTAGAAACCATTCAAAGTTCACACGAAGCAGCTACAGACATTGAGATTGATCACTTTCAAGAAGGTGTGAATATCCCCCTTCACCCTGGAGCTGAGCGTTACTTTCAAGAACAAGGACTCTTAGATGAGTAAATGATATGAAGCCGTTTTTGTTACTCCTTTGCTGTATCATACTCGCCGGTTCTGCACAATCAACATTATGGATTGAAATCCGGCACGCTCTAACGAAAGAGACGTTCACCATTCAACAACTAAGCGAAGACGATGAGTTAAAACTCTCATGGATTCATTCAGTAGAAAAAACCCCTTGGGAAGAGTATTTTTCAATCAACGAACATGGCGAGCTTTTGTTATCCAAGACCCGTTTTCAATCGTTTGGCGCAGGCGTCTCTCCATACGGACGCGGTACGACTAGTATTGAAGACGGTTACATCGTCTTATCTGACCTGAATGAGTCGTTTGATTCGTACCGTTGGTTCCACTCCCACGATGCTTCCTTTACGTGGTACGTAAATGAAAACTTGTGGATACGTGCACTCGATTTACCACACCATGAGTCAATCGAATTGCTAGTACACCGTCGTCTATGAAAGGGGGCTACTATGAGCCAATCGAAAAATACAGAAGCACTCGACCAAGACCAACAAGAACTTCTAGAAAAATATGATAGTGAATCTCGATTTCGGGTCTTCTTAAACAATCGTATCACTTTACTCGTTACGATTATCGCGGTGACATTTTCACTGTATCATCTGATTACTGCATTTACAGGACCACCCGTTTACGTACTCGTGCACCGCGCTCTACACGTTTCATTCGTTCTCGTGCTCGTCTTTCTATTGTTCCCAGCTACAAAAGGCGCAGCTCGCAACCGCTTACCTTGGTATGACATGCTACTTGCCCTTTTATCTGTACCATCAACGATTTACCTATTTGTAAACTACACGGAAATTGTGACACGTGGAGGTTTACCAAGTACCCTTGATGTTCTATTTGGAACTTTGCTCATTGTTCTGGTATTCGAAGCCGGCAGAAGGGTAACCGGTTGGGCTTTACCAATCCTTGCATCACTCTTTGTTGTGTATGCTCTTTTTGGTCGAGATCTCCCTGGCATCTTTCGTCACCGTGGGTACGAATGGGATGCAATTACGAATCAACTTTTCACAACAACTGAAGGGATTCTCGGTACGGCGATCGGAGTATCAGCGACGTATATTATTCTTTTCATCTTGTTCGGAGCTTTTCTAGCGAAGTCTGGAATGGGGCAACTTTTCAATGATTTAGCGCTCGCCCTCACCGGTCACGCAAAAGGCGGACCTGCAAAAGTTTCCGTCGTCGCGAGTGGATTTTTAGGAAGTATCAATGGCTCGGCAATTGCAAATGTCGTCACAACAGGCGCTTTTACGATCCCTCTCATGAAAAAGATCGGGTACAACCGTAATTTTGCAGGCGCTGTAGAATCTTCTGCTTCTGTCGGAGGACAAATCTTACCTCCAGTTATGGGTGCCGCCGCCTTTATTATGGCGGAAACGCTAGGTGTCCCTTATACCGACATTATCTTGATTGCCATTTTACCAGCATTGCTCTTTTATTTAGGAATTCTTGCTCAAGTTCATTTGCGAGCAACGAAGCTAGACTTGTCCGGCATTCCGAAAAGTGAATTGCCGAGTATAAAAGACGTGTTAAAAGAACGCGGTCATTTGCTACTCCCGATTGTCTTTTTGATTTACATGCTCTTTTTTACCGGTACGACCGTAATCTTCTCAGCAGCATGGACCATTATCGTTACAATCCTGATTAGCTTTTTAAGAAAATCTACACGAATGAGTTTCAAAGACTTTATTGATGCGCTAGAAAACGGTGCGCGTACGACCGTTAGCGTCGCCATTGCCTGTGCGACCGTTGGAATTATCGTCGGGATCGCGAACATTACTGGCTTTGGCTTGAACTTAGCCAACGCAATCGTCTCCATCGGCGGAGAAAGCTTATTCTTAACTCTATTGTTTACGATGGTCGCCTGTATCGTTCTTGGAATGGGGATGCCGAGTATTCCAGCGTACATTATTACCGCAACAATGGCCGCACCGGCCCTCGTCCAACTCGGCATTGAACCGATTGTTGCTCATATGTTCGTGTTCTACTTTGGCATCTTTGCAAACATCACACCACCAGTCGCCTTAGCTGCCTTTGCTGCCGCCGGCTTATCAGGCGGCAGTCCGATGCGAACAGGTTTTATGGCTATGAAACTCGCGATTGCAGGTTTTATCGTCCCATTTATGTTCGTTTATAACAATGAATTGCTATTAATGGATACAACGTTTACAGAATCAATCGGCGTCATCATTAGCGCTGTGATCGGTGTTTTAATGCTAGGTATAGCTGCTGAAGGCTATCTATTGAACACAATGAATGTCATTTCTCGGTTGTTCATGGCTGGTGGCGCTTTACTATTCTTACACCCAGCGCTATTAACCGATGCTGTTGGCGTGATCATTCTCGTGACAATCTTCCTTCTTCAATGGATCCGAAAACGAAAACAACCAGCAACCCCAATGCAAGCGTAGTTGTAAGTACGGTACGGGTGAGCCCGCTCCAAAGTGAATACTTTGGAGCGGGCTTTTTGGTTACGCTATCGTGCTCTTGCACCACGCTTCCTTGCTCTTGCACCGCGCTGCCGCTCTCTTGCTACACACTAGCGTGCTCTTGCTACACACTAGCGTGCTCTTGCTACACACTACCGTGCTCTTGCTACACACTGCCACTCTCTTGCTACACACTGCCGCTCTCTTGCTACACACTGCCGCTCTCTTGCTACACACTGCCGCTCTCTTGCTACACACTGCCGTGCTCTTGCTACACACTGCCGTGCTCTTGCTACACACTACCGCTGCTCTTGCTACACACTGCCGCTCTCTTGCACCACGCTTCCTTGCTCTTGCACCGCGCTACCGTTCTCTTGCTACACACTGCCGCTCTCTTGCTACACACTACCGTGCTCTCGCACCATGTCTAATGTTATAGCCACGCCAAAAAAGGCATAACTCATCACGAGTTATGCCTTTCACCGTAGTGCTACTTTTTTAATCAAAACAAGGGGGCGATTTCGTTATTTTTACTTATGCTGCGTCTTCTGCTGCTTCAATGTCTTCTTGAGAAATAAGATCTGTGACAGCTACATCGATGAGATCTCCTACCCACTGCAAACGTTCTGGGCTGATTCGGTCAATTGTATCTTCTGGTGTATGATACCAAGGCTCAGGTCTTGCTGCTCCTGGAGGTGTACCTGGCTCCATCCAGATGTATAGTGCGGCATCAATTCCTGCGTCGTGGAATGGCACATGATCAGAACGTCCCATTCGATGAAGGGTATAATCATTGTGGTCATATCCTAGAACTTCTGCTGCGTGAACAGATGAGTCCCAAACCGCATTCTCTTCACCGTCTACTGTCGTAATGTGCATCTGTGAAGCATCTTCATAGTCTGTTGCGATCATATCAAGGTTATAGTTCGCAGCACTTCGCTCAATCTCTTCTTCAGATAATTGTGCGACGTACTCACGAGCTCCTACTAATCCAATTTCTTCTGCTCCGAAGGCTATAAAGCGTACTTCTTTGTCACTTGGTACATCCTCTAACACACGTGCCAACTCAATAATGGCAGCTGTTCCTGAAGCGTTGTCGTTCGCTCCCGGAGAAACGCTTACGCTGTCATAGTGAGCCGTTACGTAAACAATTTCAGGGTTTTCTACACCGTCTGCTTCTTTAACTGCAATGACGTTTTGTGACTCTGCTTGTCCATTACGAATATCAAAGAGATGTTGTTCCGTTTCATAACCTAAACGTTCAAATTCTCTTTCAATGTACGCTGCTGCTTCACGCTCAGAATCTGCGCCTGCGACTCTCGGTCCAATCGTTTCGCTTAAGTGCGAAATGTGACCCATTGCACGATCCACATCAAACACTAGTTCATAATAGTCCATAAGATCATACGCAAATGTATAAAGCATTGAGTACGCTTCTTCTGTCATTTGATCTTGATAACGGTTCAATAACGCTTGGAATCCTCGAGTATGTTCTAAAAGGCGATCTTCTTGTCCACGATTTTCAAAGTGTGCAAGAGTTGTTGTATGAAGATCAAGCGCGCGATGAATTGCCGTCGTAGAAAAAGCTTCTTCATCGTTTAAAATGTCTACAAAATCATTTAAATGACTTGCCGTTACTCGCGGTTGTTCACAAGACGAAAGAGGTAATGCATTCACTTCGTTATACAGTGCATCCGCATCCATAAGTTTTGGAATGACTGTCATCATCGGTTGTCCCATTGAAACAAACGTCCCGTACGTACTTACTTTTTCAGTTTCAAGTGAGAAGGCATCTACCAAATGTCCAAGTTCATCTACTTGTTGCTCATGTAATAGATATCCACAATAGTGAGGGTCTTGCACAATTGTTGGATCCCAATTGTCCGCTCCATCAAAGTAAAAAGGAGTAGCACCTGTTGCTCCATCTTGCGCTCGGTTTTCTGGTGCTGCTTGAACAGCTTCACCGATTTCTTCAAACTGTTCTGTGTACCAGTCAAACGTTGCTTCAATCGTTGCCATCTGTGCATCGACTCGTTTTACTGGTTCTTGCATGCCTGCTGTTTCCGTTAATAAGCCTAATCCATGACGTAAGCCAAGCATGTTTCTAGAAATTCGCTCGTCACCATTTCCAGCACCACCAGGCGTTCCATAAATCCCTGTTGTAAATCCTTGCTCTGCAATATCATCAATAAGTACGTCTTCAACGAGCGATTCACTTAAAGCACGAATGTCTTCATCAATGTTCAAGTTTCTTGGCCATAAAAATTCAATGTCTGGGTCCCCGTATGCTCTCGGTCGTTCATGGGCATCTACCGTTAAGTCTGGCTGATACGTATCTAGCACTTCCGCAAGTGCTCTCGTTTCAGGTTGCTCAAGTACGAGATGGTCTCGGTTCATATCCACATTGTTGGCGTTTGCGCGCTGGTCACGAATAAATCCGTCTGGATTTGCTGTAGGCACAAACAATACGGTAGAATCTTCGAGTTGCTCTAGTACGCCCTCATCGTCAGTAAACGCGAGATCTCTCATAAATTGAAGTGCCATCTCACGACCAGCAGGTTCGTTACCATGTTGAGTAGCTACAACGAGCATATTCCGACCTTCTGCTACTTCTTCATCCGTTAACGTCTGATCTCCAATTCGTACGAGGTGAATGGGTCTCCCTTCAACCGTTTGTCCAACTTCTGAATAAGAAGCGAGTTCAGACTCAGACAATTCATTAAGAAAATTAATCTCTTCATCAAACGTAGACCAATGCTCTTGGTTACGATCTTCAAATCCTGTCGTTGGTGGTGTTAAAGCAGTAGACCCTTCATCAGCTGAAGCGACTTGAATAGAACTCGTTGCAAACATCAGAGCGCCTAATGCAAGCCAGGAACGTTTTTGAATATATTTGCTTCGACTCATAAAAACCTCCTGATAGATTGTTTTATTTTAATTATTAAAAAGAATAAGATTACACTAAATTTTCATTATTCTATATCTTGTGTTGCGATGAACGTCCAATCAAGTTGCAGAGAGTCCCCTTGGAATTGGTTCAAATCAGCGTCCACATCACCTAAAAAGTTAAACTGCACGACGAGGTCATGACTTTCGCCAACTGGCAATCCACGATCTCCAAGTTCAGGATAGAATATGTTTTGGTTGACAGCTTCTGGTGACATCTCTTGAAGCTCACTTAATGTTGTTTCATAGATGACTTCATCAAAATTATTCACATTGTAGAGAAATTCAACTTCTATGAAATCTCCGAAATCATCGGAATTGTCACCTTTCACATCGATTACACGATAATTTGTATCAATTGTCACAGAACCGATGTCTAAACTACCATCATTCACAAGCTCAAAATCTTCAATAAAGGAGTCGCCAGGCTTGATGTTATCTACTTCAATAATCTGGTTTGGACTTGCACTTAAATCTAACGTACCTGCTGCAAACGTGTTGTTCGTCGTCACGCTGTCGCTAAAGTAGGCATATGTACCTCCTCCAATTAACGTTAGTCCGAGTGCTGCTGTTGCAACACCTAACCCAAGTTGCTTTTTTACATTGTTGTTGCTCATGACCATTCCTCCTAAAGTGAGTTTATATTATGCAACGCCCAACGACTATTCTTGTTGGGACGATGACACCGTTTGTTGTTCTTTACTCAATCGATCAACTTCCCGAAATGCTTGTACAATGGTAAACATCGAGTAAAGAACGAGTATTACACCTGGTATTATGAATAACATAATCACTCCAACATCTGATGAAATAAATGAAAACACATGTCCTAAATACGGAATTGTAATTCCGATATATTCACCGACAATCATCGATGGTTCGAGTACCTGCGTGTCAGGAAGAGGGTTGTTGTCCCCTTTTGTTATATAACTTTGACCACCGTCAACGACTTCGTGAATACGGTGAGTGACGAGCGGGCCTTCATACGTTTGAAATGTCACAACATCGCCAACTTGGTAGGTTCTTGGTTCATCTACCGCCCGAACGAGAATGACGGAACCTGTATCAATTCCTGGCTCCATTGAACCTGACAATACGGTTTTTATTTGATATCCGAATAGACTCGGTTCACCATCAGAGACTTGGGTCGTTACGACCGCAGCAACAGTGACGAGTAAGATGATCGTGAGCAAGGTGGTTAACGTTCCACTAAGAATCGAGGTTACTTTCTTCATCGTTTTCACTCCTATTTTCGATTGTGACGGTTCCATTTACGTGCTCAAGATCGATAAACATCGCTTCTGTAGGCGTTGAACCTAGTGCGATAAACAGAAATAGGAAGTAGCTAAAACCTATGTAGACGAGAAACATGATCCTTTTCATCTGCTCACTCCTGAAATACAAAAAATAATCATATTAATACAAAATGTTCTTTCTTTTTACAAAAATCTTAACATTGTGTTGTTAATCCGAATAGTCAACGATCGATGCTCATTTACAACATCACATGAAAATTCAAGAAAAACGAGTATAAGAACCTAGGTTTGTTGAATCTTATCCATTTCTATGTACTTACTATAGTAGGTATCAATAACCATATATTCCCATTAAAACTGAGGCTATGCTTTCGATATTAACAATGAAACCATTTTCATTTTCACAACCATTGATACATTAACGTTTATACACCTTAGTGACCAAATAACGAGAAGATCATTCATAAGTCCTGTAGTCACAAAGAGCAAAAAAACTACGAAATTGGTCGTTTTAGCACAACCTTTTTCGTAGTTTTTATTCTTGAATATATACATTGTAAGTCATTGATCGTCTGTTATGAACCTCTCCACGACTTACATTGAATAGGCCTATGTAAGTCGTATCGTTAAGGCGCATTTACTAAAGTCCAACGAACAGATCCTTCAAATTGCCCGACTCTTTGATAAGGCGCTGTTTGTAAAAGCACGCCTACGTCGTCATTCCATTGAATCGGATGCTCGATCCCATCATGATTTGGTCTGTATACCAGTATAGAGCTGCTCGACAAGACCGTTTTCTCTTTGTTCTCATTAACGAACACAATCGCTTCTGGTAGGACAACTTCTGAATGAGCAGTTGATGTGAGTGGCCTTTCGAGTGCCGCATGGACGCTCCAAGTAGGTGTAACTTCACCAGATTCATCAACGACTTTTAAATGAGAGTGTTCTTCTTGACGGGTGTGAATGGCCGATTGGTCGTTTACAGGAACGTCCACAAAGTTGAATGCACGAGGTACATGTTCAAAATAGACATTTCCCGGTTTCACACGCACGATTGCTTCTTTTACACGTAAAGATGTCCCACTTTGGTCCGTACCCCCTACTTTTAACACATAATCGCCTGGCTTTTGTAGATGATTTTGCTCCACAACATCATTACGTGTAGCTATAAATTGAGCGTTGTCACTCATCTCACCAGTAAACACATTCCGCACGGAAACATAATCAAGAAATTGGAATGCATTGCCTCCATTATTAAACGGTAGTTCAATTACCGGCAGACCATTTTCAACTGGTAATGAATTGTCATCATCATCATGAAACACAACTTCAGAATTCCAAGTTTGAAGTGTTCGATGTGCAACTCCAGGAGCTCCACCGCGGTCTAACGTAAATGTACTTGAGAATGGCAGTGCTTTATTTGGATGGGGCGGCAACATACCATCTTCAAAGTTCAACGCTCTAAGGTCTGCATCGATCCTTAACGTTACTTCCCGGTCTCTACCGAAAAGCCCAATAATATTCAAAAGCCATTCAAAAATGTTCGAGCTATACTGTGTATTGAGCGTTATCTTATTTTGATCTTGTACGATAATAAAATCATTTTTGCTAACCTGACGAGACCTTGATCCCATTTGAATGCTAGCACTTGTTATTGATTGCGCAAATTGTTCAACTGGAATCTCAGCTGGCAATTGGATGTCTATTTTAAATTCATTACTCGCTACCAAATTGAGTATCCCATAAAAATAAGCCGTGTTCCTCGTTTCTAAACGTAAGGTTCCTGCTGAAAAAGGACTCTCTCCAATCGGTGTGTGCGTCGTCGAAAGGGAAGAGTTTCTCACACTCATTGTTTCGTATATAACTTCTTCCTCTACGACTTCTCGTTGTTCTGGTAATTTGTCGTTCTCTTCAAGTGCACTCTCTTCTTGTTCGCTCTCTTCTTCAGATGGTGCCTCATCTTCTGTTTCATTGCTCTCTTCTGCATTGTCATTGCGATCATTTGACTCTTCACCTTCATCATGCTCACTATTCTCAGGCGGTAATGTTTCAGCACTTTCATCTGCTACATCTTCATATTCTTCGTTTTCTTCGTCTTCTTCAATCTCTTCTTCAATCTCTTCGAGTTCCTCTTCTTCATCAAGTTCTTCACAAACGTAGTCCTCATCGACTTCACAATCTTCGATATCAGTTCCTTCTACATAGGGTTGAATTGACAACAATACAATAAAACTTAAAGCTTGAATAAACACTTTCATGAACGACCACGTCGACCTAACAAGAATGCAATTGGAACGAAAAGGATCGCGATTACCACGATTATTACCATCCAATAAGGGAAGGTGTCAGCTGATTCTTCTTCAATCATTTCTGCTTCAGCAAAATCTTCCTCTTCAATCGTAAATTCCTCTTCCCATACCCATTCATTAGCGTTCGTTGTCGCTGTAACTTTTGCAATGTACGTACCTGGATCTAAAACTTCAGACAATGCTACCCCATACGTTACCGCTGAACTCGGTGCCATTCGACCATCTTCTCTTTCATTTGACTCAACGATTTCCCCATCTTCTGTAAAAACCTCAGTTACAACGGTTAATTCATCTATAATAATCGGTTCATCATTCTGAAATGAAACGTTAATAAGCGGTCGGTTTTCAAACGTGATTGGTTCGACATCAATAAAACTTAATTCTGGTTCAATCGCTTTATGTTGCTCATGATCATTCGTCAGTTGCAAACCTATGAGATACGCGTATTCATTAGAAATGCCACTGTTCGTCTTTTCATCATAATCCTCTTCGAAATACAAACCTCCAAGTAAAATCCCATCAAAAGCGTCATTCGGAGATTGAACGGTCACGTCGACCGTCTTCACTTCTTGAGGACCAAGGGTAACACTTGGCTCTACATCGACTAGATCAACAATTTCAGCTTCCGTCTCAATATAATCAATGACAAAGTGCTCATTTGTAACTGCAGGAAACAGTGAAGCGTTCACTGTAACTTCATTTGAACTAAGATTGTGAAGAACAAGCTCTAACTCCGTTGACTCACTAGGATCTAGTTGTAATTCATAATAAGATTCGTTTCCATCAATCTGTTCATCAGGAAACAGTGGCGTAACAGTAAATGATGGCTCATTTGCATACATCGTTTCAGAATAAACCACGAACATGAGCATACTAACGATCACAGCATACCAATACTTCAATTCATACACCTCACACTATTCATCATTATTCATCGTTATAATAAGGGCTGCACGTGCAGCCCTATCGTTAAGGTGTACTCAACAGCATCCATGTAATCGTTGTCGAATAGTCATCCACTCGAGCCGTTCCTGGTGGCACAACAAGCTCAAGGTTTGTAGGTAAGAAGCTCGTTTCCCAAGTTCCTAATCCTTCATTTACTCCTGCATCAATGATTGATTGTGCAGCATCAGTCACCCTAATCGTTCCAGAAAGTGAAGGAGGGTTAGAGACGTTTGATGCGTCAGAAGAAATTGATGAAGGCGTTAGTAAAAGCTCAGCACCTGTTAATTCAGCATTTTCTGAAGCTAACTGCGGAGCACGTACTTGCACGTCCCATCCTGCACCAGTTCCTCGGTTATCTGTTACTTCTACGAAACGTTCAATACCATCTGTTACCGTATATGTTTGAGAAGATGAAGAAATGGACTGCTCACCGAAGCTAAAATCCTCTATTACTTGTTCAAAGCGAAGCGCTCCATCAGGATCTCCTGGGTCCCCATCACGTACAAAATTTACTTGAACTTCAGTTGTACCCTCCCTCCCCTCTGCTGCTACATCTGACACGATAAATCCACTTGATATCACACCGATACCCACCAAGCTAAGCCACAATTTCTTTGACACTCCAACGCCTCCCCAATGTAAATACTAGACTTTACTCACTGAGTATATTAACGGTCGGAATTAAAAATGCCAGAAACCAAGCTAAATATCAAAACCTTTTTCCTACGGATTTAAAAAGTATGTTTATCTATCCTAAAAGAATCAAGAATCAACCATATTACAAAAAAGACATCGCTATTAACTAGCGATGTCTTCAGTATTATTTACCTTTTATACGTTCTTTGATTATGTTATCTCTTGCTATATCCTTTACGCTCAAAATACCAATGCAAGCGATAGTCACAAATCTCTTTGGTTATCGAATATAAATAAGCTCGATCTTCAATAGGCACATCAAAACCCAAACGCAATGTTCCCTCAGCAAAGGAGAGTAATCCATTTGCACTTCCACTCCACTTTGTCATCGGCATTTCTTCGATTTTTTTAGCTGTTTTAGCACGATCATAGATCCAATGATTGCTCTTCGTTTTGTCAGTTGAGAATTCTCGGAAGCGATATTCTTTTTCTAAATAAAACGCGCTAAACGTCTTTGCACTCTCATAACTGGTTATAGGATCTGTCCACGTTTCCTCCCCTCTTTGAAGCATAGATAATAACACAACCATTTTATAACTTCTTGCCATACTCGTCTTCTCGACTTCCTTAATCCAATCAGTATACGTATCGACGATATTCGTTTCTTCAAAGTTTAATTCATCATTGGAACGTAAAAAATGGACATAAGAGCCGTATTCTTGTCGATACGAAGACGAATTTATATCGCCTAACAAATGAAGATCCACATAAGTAGGGCGCCTACCTAACTCTTGTTGAACTGCAACGAAATCACGTTTCAACAGCTCTTTTCGAGGTTGTTTTTTTCGTTTCATCTCATCTAATAACGAGATGACTTTCGTGTCTAAATTAAGGTTACATTGATCGGGTAACTGAGAGTTTGTATGATTGTTTTTTTGTTTCTCACTACCTTGACGGAACACATGTAGCTTAACATCTGCATTACGATAATTACCAATGAGATCAATAATGACACAATGACTTTTTCCTTTGCTGAGTCTCAACCCACGACCAAGCTGTTGTGTAAAAACAGTTAAAGACTCCGTAGGACGGACGAACAACAATGTGTCAATTGCAGGGATATCCACACCTTCGTTAAAAAGATTAACTGTGAAGATCACCTCAATAACGCCCTCTGTAAATGAAGCGATTACATCATTCCGGTTATCTTTAGAATTGGAGTGTAAGCATACAGCAACGACACCTTGATTTTTGAAAAATGAGCATAAAAAGTTCGCTTGACGAATCGAGGAACAAAAAACAACCGTTTTTGTCTGCTTATGTCGTTGCCAAGCATCATAAATCGAACGAGCCTTTTGTTCATGAAGCTGAGTAACAAGCAGCTCATCTTCAGCATAGCGATTACCAAGCCACGTAATTTGATTGTAGTCTGTATCATCGTAAACGCCATAATAATGAAAAGGAGCTAGCCACTCCCTTTGAATTGCTTCTAAAAAATCAAGACGAAAAGCAACATTACCATCACAAAGTGCAAAAACATCTTTGTTGTCATTACGATCTGGCGTTGCAGTAATTCCTAATAAAAAATTAGGTTTAAAATAATCCAAAACTTTCTGATATGTATTGGCAGCTGCGTGATGAAACTCGTCCACAATAATTAAGTCAAAATCATAAGGATCAAAAACTTTCAAATGCTGATCCATGCTTAGCGTATAGATTGAAGCGAAGCAATAATCTACATCAAATTCTTTATGTTTTCCATTATAGATTCCTGTCGTTTTATTAGGCTGAACTTTTTGAAACGAACGTTCAGCTTGATGGAGAATCTCTTCTAAATGTGCAATAAAAAGAATACGTTTGTATCGTTTCGCAAAAAACGCCGCTAAATACGTTTTTCCAAGTCCCGTTGCCATAACTACCAGCGCTTTTGAATATTCCTCTTCTACCGTACGTTCTAATTGATCTAACGCTTCTACCTGTGCAAACCTTGGTTTTAGATCGATTTCATACGTAGATGTAGACTCAGAGATCGTCAACACACTCTCTGTTACCGGCTCTTCATCCGGCAACATAAGGTCCATTTCTTCACCCTCAGTAAACAAATGAGAAATACTAGGTTGATTCATTCTCTGACGTTCATAGCGATTGCGATACGCTTTAAGCGTTTCATGATTTAAAGGAATTGTTGCTTCGGAATAAAATGTTTTAACGAACTGATCCAGTACCTCATCATAAAACGCTTCGTGTCCACTCACTTCAACATTCCATTCAACACCTGTATGTAATGCCGAGTAAGAAAGATTTGATGAACCAATAAAGCTACGCTTTTGATTGGAACTTTCGACTAAATAGGCTTTAGGGTGGAACGACTTCCCATGACTTTGCCACATTCTAACTTCAATATTCGGATGAATCGCTAACAATTGTTCAAGCGCATCCGGTTGTGTAATATATAGGTAATCACCCGTACAGACTTTAATGTCAACGCCTTGACGAGCCGCTTTTTCTAGTGACTTAGCTAAATAAGCCACACCTGAGTTCATTACAAATGACGTTAGAATACATATTGAAGTCGCCTGGTCAATTTGGTTTTTTAGTGCCGGCCCTAATGCTTTCGTATATAAACGGATGTTAGTCATCTTCAACCTCTTCTAATAAAATTCGATCAAGAAATCCTCCTCTTTCTTTAAATTTCTTGGCACGGTTTGCTTCGATGGACTTAATTGAAGATCCATGAAATGCGGCTAAGGCATATAGTACCTCTAAAACATCACTTAATTCTTCAACTGCTTCTTCATCACTTGCAGCACCATCGTATTCTTCAATCTCTTCATTTAGCTTTTCGCGTAATTTCATGATGTATTCTTCTTCACTCAACTTACGAGATGAATACGACAATCCTTGACGTTCAATAATCTCTGGAATGCGATCTCGAACTAATTTATGGTACTTAGGCATCGTCTTCTCCTTTCACACTATAAATAGATTTGAAATAAAAAGCCCGGCACTATGTACCGAGCTCAACCTCAATCTGTATAATACATAAAACCAATGGCTCCTTCACCTGTGTGTGTACTGATGACAGGTGTTGTCGATTGAATCGACACTTTGTGTTCACTTAATTTCTCACGGAGCTTTTGAGCAAGTTCTAAGCCGTTTGCGTGCGAAATACTCACGCCTTTGACTACTTTACCTTCAGTGTCTTGTTTGAAATGATTCATTAATGTTTGAATGACTTGATTTTGTGTTCGAACTTTCGTTACTGGTGTGTAGACACCGTCTTCTAAGGCTGCAATCGGTTTCAACTTGAGTAGCGAGCCGATAAATGCTTTCCCACGACCGATGCGTCCACCCTTTAATAAGTTCTCAAGTGTACTCACAACGACGAAAATCTTCGAGTTCTTACGCACGTGATCTAAACGTTCTAAAATCTCGTCCATACTCTTGCCTTCACTTGCCATCGTTGCTGCCTCAATCACTTGAAACCCTAAGGCATTGGCAATAAACGTAGAGTCTATAACTGTTACGTCTGCGTCTGCTTGTTCTGCTGCAATACTTGCTGCTTTATACGTCCCGCTCATTCCTGCAGTCATATGAATGGATAAAATTCGGCTACCATCTTTGCCTAATTCTTCATACGCTTCAATAAGCTCTCCAAGAGAGGGTTGAGACGTTTTGGGTAATTCTTCTGATTCTCTCATCATTTCTAAAAAACGATCTGGATTCAAGTCAACGCCATCTTTATAACTATTGTTATCTATTAAAATCGTCAAGGGGACGACCGTGACTTGATGATGTTCAAGAACCTCCTCGGGAAGGTCTGTCGTCGAGTCGGTCACAATCTTAATCTTGTCCATCCTACGTTCACCTCTTTATGATGTACCTGCTATCCTTAGTGTACCAGTCCGCCGGTGATTTCGGAACTATAAATAGAAAAAAGCCCGAGAAATCTCGGGCTCTTCCAACATTAGGAAGCCTGGACGACAATTTCATCGTCTATCACAGTCACTTTCATTGAATTTGCGTGTTCATTTTCAAGCATGGCGTCGCTAATTCCATCTTCGACGTACTCTTCAATAATTCTGCGAAGTGGACGTGCACCAAAGACAGGATCATACCCTAATTCTACGATCTTTTCTTTTGCTTTCTGATCAACTGTAAGTGTTACGTTTCGCTCATTTGCAACTTCCGTTAAATCGTTAAGCATAAGATCAACAATCGAGAGCAAATGTTCCTTCGTCAATGCATTGAATTGAACAATTGCATCAAAGCGGTTAAGGAATTCTGGTCTAAAGTAATCTTGTAAGCCTTGTGTGACTTGTTTTTGATCATCTTCACTAGCTCCAAATCCGACCGTTGCTTTCTTAACTGAACTTCCTGCATTTGATGTCATGATAATGACTGTATCTTTAAAGCTTACTGTACGACCTTGAGAGTCTGTTAAACGGCCGTCCTCCATAATTTGCAAGAACATATGCTGAATGTCTGGATGTGCTTTTTCAATTTCATCAAGCAAAATGATGCTATACGGCTTTCTTCGTACTTGTTCTGTTAATTGACCTGCATCTTCGTGACCGACGTATCCAGGCGGTGAACCGATCAATTTAGACGCGGAATGTTTCTCCATATACTCACTCATATCAAAGCGAATCATCGCGTCTTTGTCACCGAACAATTCTACAGCGAGTTTTTTCGTCAATTCTGTTTTACCGACACCAGTCGGTCCTACGAATAAGAATGAACCAATCGGACGGTTGCCCCGACGTAATCCTGTACGATTTCGACGAATCGCTTTCGTGACTTTATTGACCGCTTCGGCTTGCCCGATGACTGACTGATCTAATCGCTCTGGTAAGTTGCGCATTTTTTGTTGTTCATCTTCTTGTAATCGACGTACTGGGATGCCTGTCTTTGCTTCAACAAGCGCCTCGATCGCTGCAACGTGAATGACATTATCTTTATTGTCTTGTTTCGTTGCTTGTTGTTTTTCTCGTAGTTGCAGTTCTTCAGTGCGAAGCTGTGCTGCTCGTTCATACTCTTCTTTACTTGCTGCGTCAGCTTTTTCTTGTTGAATGACTTCAAGTCGTTCTTGAATATCGTCGATCGTACTCTCAGAAATATGCAAGTTCATTTTTGCACCCGCTTCATCCATTAAGTCAATCGCTTTATCTGGTAAAAAACGATCCTGAATGTAGCGGTTCGATAATTGCACTGCAGCTTCAATCGCTTCATCAC
This sequence comes from Bacillaceae bacterium JMAK1, assembly GCA_012970285.1. Lineage (GTDB taxonomy): Bacteria > Bacillota > Bacilli > Bacillales > Marinococcaceae > Geomicrobium_A. The sequence goes on along the minus strand of JIBW01000007.1, from coordinate 421,878 downwards.
TATATTCAACTTCATGATACTTCTCATAGTATGGTTTTAAACCGAACAAGATCTTTTGCGCATCTTCAGTTGATGGTTCATCGACCATCACTGGTTGGAAGCGTCGTTCTAGAGCTGCGTCCTTTTCGATTTTGCGGTATTCGTTTAATGTTGTTGCACCAATAAGTTGAAGCTCACCACGTGCGAGCGCTGGTTTCATGATGTTGCCTGCATCTGATGATCCTTCTGCAGAGCCTGCACCGACAATTTGATGAATCTCATCGATAAATAAAATGACATCGTCGCGCTGCTTCATTTCTTCGATAAGTTGCTTCATTCTCTCTTCAAACTGACCTCTAACACCCGTCCCGGCAACTAAAGAAGTAACGTCCAACAAGTAAATTTGCTTGTTCCTTAATTTCTTTGGCACTTCTCCTTGGACAATTTTACGTGCAAGTCCTTCAGCAATAGCCGTCTTACCAACACCAGGCTCACCGATTAGGACTGGGTTGTTTTTGTTACGGCGGTTTAATGTCTCAATGACACGTTCAACTTCTGCATCTCGACCGATAACCGGATCAATCGTTCCGTTATTCGCATCCGCGGTTAAGTTCTTCCCTAATTCATCTAGAATTCCACCTGAATTCATTTCATCGGTTGTCATCGTGTGTTGCTGTTTTGAGCTTTGACCATTCATTGCATTGTATGGAGAACTTGCAGCAAAACCTGATGGTTGGTGCATTTGATTTTGAATCTCTTTGTAACACGTCTCACATAAGTGCATCTGGTGTTGATGTCCGTTCATTCGAAAGCGTATTTGAATACGAGCTTGGTTCGTTTGACAATGAGTACATTTCATCATGGTTTTCCTCCTCGTTCTTTCTTAACTGTTTTTATTGTTGTTGTTTTGACTTTGACTATATTTAACCTTTTCTTAACTCCATTATAGTTTGACTATCTTTGACTTTCAAGTGTTTTGTTAAATTTTTTTGAGGATCGTTTTTCCAGTTTGGGAACACTATGCCATATGGGAGGTGTGACCTTGTTGCTTCACTTGCTTTTTTATAGTCTTTGTTTCTTTTGGATTGCGGAGTTTTTTATAAAGACAAAGCAACAAACCGTCCAAAAAGACAGTAGCTTTTATCTAATCTTGTTTGCCGTCATTGCAATCATTGCGACCGCAAGCATTACCGCCAACACAATCGACGTTTACTTCATCCAACTTCTCGGGGTCTTGTTGTTTGGTTTTGGCATTTTTCTACGATATTGGTCAATTAAAAGTTTAGGAAAAGCATTTACGCGCGGTATCGATGTTAAGCAAGATATGGTTCTGTCGTCAAAAGGACCGTATAAAGTGCTTCGGCATCCATTATACGTCGGCTTAGGGTTGATCGCGTTAGGTTTCGCTTTGTTTATGCAATCACCCGTTGCGATTATTATGTCGCTTACCCTTTTTCCTATTGCCTTATGGATAAGAATTCGAAAAGAAGAATCTGCTCTAGAGCTTATCTTAAAAGACAGGTACGAACAGTGGAAAAAAAGCCGATGGATTGTAATTCCTTGGATTTATTAAAAAAATAGGAGTGATTTCAATGACTAGTGTAACGATTGTTGGAGGTGGATTAGGCGGTCTCTCCGCTGCAATTAGCCTTGCTTCAGAAGGATATGAGGTAACCGTTCTTGAGCAAAATGAGCGTATTGGTGGAAAGTGCAATGTGCGTCAAGGTGAAGGGTATTCGTTTGATACGGGTCCTTCCATTTTGACGATGCCTTGGGTATTAGAACAACTATTCGAACGCGCAGGTGAGAACTTGCACGATTATGTAACACTCACTCGCGTGGAGCCTCAATGGCGAACGTTCTTCGAGGATGGAGAAACGATTGATTTACATGGTGATTTGCCAACAATGCTTAAAGAAATTGAACGCCGTTCAAAAGCGGACGCGCAAGGGTTTTTGCAATATATGAATTACAGCTCAAAAATGTACGAGCTATGTATGAAAAGTTTTTACAAACGAAGTTTAACCGGTTTAACCGAATTGCGCAGTTATCATACACTTCCTGAACTATTAAAGCTTGATCCGTTAAAAAGTATGGCCTCTGGAACGAAACGATACATTAAAGACCCTCATCTGCAACAACTCTTGAACTTTCTTGTCATGTATGTCGGATCGTCACCTTATCAAGCACCTGCAGTCATGTCTCAGCTTGCTCATGTTCAATTTGGTCTAGGAATTTATTACGTTAAAGGTGGGTTATACAACATCGTAAAAGCGATGGAAAGCGTATTAACAAAATTAGGGGTTACAATCGAGACAGAGACAAAAGTTACGAAGATCATACACGAAAGTGGGCGTGTCACTGGTGTTGAGTTAGCAACTGGCCAAACGCTCAAAAGTGATTATGTTGTCTCAAATCGAGAGGTTGTGTCTACATACGCTGATTTGCTTCCAGAACATACGAGTAAACCACTCGTCGAGAAATACGAACCAACCGTTTCCGGACTCGTATTGTTACTTGGCATTAATCGAAATTATGAACAACTCGCGCATCACAATTTCTTTTTCTCAAAAGATCCTGAACTTGAGTTTAAACAGATTTACGAAGAGAAACGCCCGGCTGATGATCCGACAGTGTACATTGGCATTTCTTCAAAGAGTGACCCCTCACAAGCACCGAAAGGAAAGGCAAACTTTTTCATACTAACACACGTCCCGCCATTAAAAGCTAATGAGAATTGGCAAGATCAGTACGAATCGTACCGCGATGTGGTGCTTTCCAAATTAGAGCGAAACGGCCTAACTGGTCTACGGGATTGTATCGAATTCGATTACACATTCACACCTAACGATCTCCACGATCTCTATGGTTCAGTCGGTGGTTCCATTTACGGAGTAACTGCAAACCGCAAAACAAACGGCGGTTTTAAAATCCCAAGTCAAAGTAGCGCATATGATAACTTGTATTTCGTTGGGGGCTCAACACACCCCGGCGGAGGCGTACCAATGGTCACACTGTCTGGCCAACTTACCGCTGATCTCATCATTGAATCTCAACAAACGACGAATAAAAGCTCAAAACAAATCATCTAAACGTTCGGGGTCAGTCCCCCACCGCTTTAAAGCGGTGGGGGACTGACCCCGATGTTATTTGAGAATGCGCCCCATAATGATTAGGTCCATATACTGTCCATCATCAAGTTTAATGGCATGTACTTTACGACCTTCTTGGACGAACCCTTGCTTAATGTAAAGGTGAATGGCACCAATGTTTTGGGAAAACACTTCGAGACTTACCTTCTCAACGGTTTCATGTCGTTCTACCCAGTCAAATAGAGCACGAAGAAGCAAATCACCAATTCCTTGATTTCGCCAATGCTCTCGCACGCTCATGCCGAGGGTACCGTCATGTTGATTACGCCTGCGATCACCCCCATGAAAATCAAGAAAACCGACAATCTTATCATCAAGCTCTGCGACAATGACCAACTTGTTCTTGTGATCATACATATCGGTTAGAAACTTCTCTTCTTCTTGTAGGGTTAATGTAAATTCTTCTCGGGTCGTTAATAAATAAGGGGCTTCCGCTAGCACCTCTTCATTAAATTCCAGAATCGCTTTCGCATCTTTCACATTTGCAGTTCGAATTACGATAGTATGGTTATTCTTCGCTTCGGTTGTTTGAGTTAGAATTGCGCCCATACTCAAATCCCCCTTCGTAGGCTCTTCTATAAAAGAATTCGACAAACACTTACACTTTCCTGCTTGGCTTTTATGTCCATAAACAGAACAAAAAAACGCTTGCTATAATAGCAAGCGTTTCTTCGTTCGTTCTTAACGAGGTTGACGTCTACGATCTTGGCGTCTTCCTCCACCACCTGATTGTGGTCCACGGCTTCCTCCACCGCTACTACCACCACTGCTTCGGCGACGATTACGGTTTCTGTTATCACGATCTTCGTAGAAACGACGTCCGCCTTTTTTGTTCTTGTTGCTAGAACTTGGCGCTTTCGAACGCTTCTTGTTAACGACAGGACGTTCACCTGTTAATGTTTTCATTGGTTCTTTCGTGTCGTTTTGAATCGATGCAAGCGCTGCTGCTACAACGTCTTTTGCATCATACGATTGCAATAATTTCTCCGCAGTTGCTTCAAAACTCACTTGTCCATTGCTCTGAATTACTTTAATAAGCTCATCAGCTAAGCGAGATTGACGTACATCGCTCGTTTCTTCTTTCGAAGGAATATCAACCGTTTTGATTTTCCCTTTTGTTTCGCGCTCAATCATGCTTAAATGATCCATCTCAACTGGCGCTGCGAACGTATACGCCTTTCCTGATTGTCCGGCACGTCCTGTTCGTCCAATACGGTGAACATAACTCTCTGCCTCTTGTGGAATGTCAAAGTTAAAGACATGACTAACACCAGATACGTCAATTCCACGTGCCGCAACGTCAGTTGCAACGAGGAATTTTACTGCACCTTGTTTAAAACGACGCAAAACATTTGTACGTTGAGCTTGTTTTAGGTCACCATGAATACCAGCTGCAGCATAGCCTTGTTGCTCAAGTGCTTCTGATAGTTCATCAACACGACGCTTTGTTCGTCCAAAAATGATTGCAAGCTCTGGATCTTCAAGCTCGATAATACGAGTAAGAGCGAGTAACTTGTTCTTTTCTGGTACTTTAACAGCAAATTGCTCAATGTTATCAACCGTTAACGTCTTCGCTTTAACCGAAACCGTTTTAGGGTCTTTCATAAAACGATCTGAGACTTTCTTTAGACGAGTTGGCATTGTTGCTGAGAAAAGCAACGTTTGACGCTCATCTGGAACTTCTTCAAGAATCGCTTCGATATCTTCAACGAATCCCATGCTCAGCATTTCATCCGCCTCATCAAGAACAACTGTCTCAATTGAAGCTGGACGAATCGTACGACGACGAGTGTGGTCCATATAACGACCAGGTGTCGCGACAACGATTTGAGGACGTGATTTCAATTCACGGATTTGGCGACTAATGTCAGCTCCACCGTATACAGCAACGGTTTTAACCTTTTTGTTGCGCCCTAAACGAGTAAGCTCATCAGCAACTTGTACTGCAAGCTCACGAGTCGGTGCTAAGACAAGTGCTTGAACGTTTGGGTTATCCATGTCAATCTTCTCTAACATTGGAAGACCGAATGCTGTTGTTTTTCCTGTTCCTGTTTGTGCTTGGCCAATAACGTCATGACCTTCACGTGCTACAGGCAATACTTGTTCTTGGATTGGGGTCGCTTCTTCGAAACCCATTTTTTCAATGCTCTCAAGTAACTCAAGAGGCAGATCTAATTCATTAAACTTCATTCAAAAAATGCTCCTTTACATCTCTTTTCTCTATTTCTTCTAAGGAATGTATGATGCAAAAGCGCTCGAAGACTTCCAATCCCAAAAACGGAACGAACCTAATCACGATAATTCCACTAAACCTAAGTCTAGCTCACTTTTGCACAATAGAAAGGAGTATATTCCATTTGGAATATACCCCTCTATTCCTGAGTATTCAGCTCTTCTTAAAGACCTACTACGTTAGCAGCTTGTGGTCCGCGGTCGCCTTCAACGATTTCAAATTCAACATCTTGACCTTCTTCAAGAGTCTTGAAACCTTCTGCTTGGATCGCAGAGAAGTGTACGAATACGTCGTCTCCGTCTTCACGCTCGATAAAACCGAAACCTTTTTCAGCGTTAAACCATTTTACTTTACCAGTCATGCTTGTGGCCTCCTTTGAATAGGCGGTTCAAAAAGGTACGTTCCTTCTTGAACAAAAAAATTAGTGTAAAATAATTGAAAAGATGGTGAACCTTTTTGCGTCCTAAACTGTATAGCAGAGGCCGTAAAAAAATAATACACCGTACATTCAATCACTTTCGACAAACTGAGTATAGCACGGTAAATTCTTAATAGCAAGAGGGTGTCTAAAAAGATTTTGTACCAAAAACTAGGTAACGACTGGATTTATCGTAACAATCATATCGTTCTCGCTGTCCATAATTGCTTCTGCACCTATTGGAATTGTCGTCTTATATTGCCCATGTCCTGAAGCGATATTCGCAAGCGTCGGTTTTCCAATTGATGAGAAGAATTCGTCTAATAACTGTTCATAATTAACACCATAAGACGTTTGACAATTTGTACATCGTCCAATCAGCACTCCAGCGCAATCGTCGAACTTCCCAGCTTCTTCCAAATGAAGCAACTGTCTATACACACGATTTACTGACTCATTTACTTCCTCAAGAAAAAACAACTTTCCTGTCGTATCAATTTCATATGGAGTAGCAAGCGTGCCAATGATTGACGTAAGGTTCCCTCCGACAATCTCTCCTTCAGCAACGCCAGGAACAATTGAATATCGTTGCATGCGTCTAGGATTTTCAATTGTGTAAGGAACTTGAGTATTTGAAATTGCCCTGAACAATTGATTAAAATTAAACGCTGGTGACGATAATTTAAAATCAATTAACATCAAGGAATGCAACGTTTCTAAGTCAGCAAATTGATAAAGCGCGTTGAGCAGAACGGTAATGTCGCTATAGCCAGTTATGATTTTAGGGTTCTGACGAATCAAATCCCAGTCTAAGTAGCGCAGAATTCCTGCTACTCCGACTCCACCTCTGACTGGCAAAATCCACTTTACCTGTTCATTAACAATCATACGCATAAAATCATTTGCTCGTTCTTCATCACTGCCAGATAGAAACCCAGTATAACGAAAAACAGTCTCTCCAACAAGGACATTGAAGCCAAGGCTTTCTAAATAGAGAATTCGTTCATTTATAATGTTCGGTTCAAGTGGACTTCCTAAACTGACAATACCAATCGTATCATTCGCTTGTAAACTTGCAGGTCTTACAACCATCCCTTCACCTACGTTCCGTTTGGCTTGGGTACACTATATGAAATAGACAACAGACCTATGCAGATTCTTTTCCTTAAAGAGAGAAAGACGCTACACTAAACGAAGAGAAAGGATGAGACGATGATTGAAATTAACAAAGACCAACTTCAAGAAAGCTTATCACAGTATTTTAATCATGAAATCTATGTACATTTTGAAATGACGAACGGTGCTTATGCCGCCTATCGACATGGTAAAGCCGCTTCTGGCTATGTTCGAAATGCGAAAGCGAAGATGATGGAAGGAAAAGTAACTGGAGAATCACCTTTTCGCGTTGGCTTAAAAACGAGCGATGGCTGGCTATATGCGGACGGTTTAACGCATATTGATCAAACCTTTAATGAAGCAATTCTACTGTATGGATTTGACGATGATGGCAAAATGCAAATCGCATTGCAAATTAGTACGACACCATTTGAGTAAGGACGTGAAAAAACGATGACTGAACACGTAATGTTAATTTTCCCACATCCTGATGATGAGACATTTTCAGCTGCTGGAACGGTTCAACACTATAAACAAACAAAAGACGCATATGTTAGTGCAGTCTCCTTAACACTTGGGGAGATGGGGAGGAACTTCGGAATGCCTCCAATTGCCAATCGTGAAACGTTGCCACACATCCGAAAAAAAGAACTTGAAGATGCATTAACGATCATGGGTGTCGATCGCTTCATCCACCTTGGCTACCGAGACAAAACATTAGAGTTTGAAAGAACGAGTACACTTGCCACGCATTTACTTGAAGTCATTGAAGAACATCGACCAACAACGGTGATTACGTTCTATCCTGGACTAAGTATTCATCCCGACCATGATGCAACAGGTGAAGCCGTCGTCGAAGCGATCAAGATGATGGATTGTTCTAAAAGACCAACTCTCCTAACAAAAGCGATTACTGCAGATGCAGAGCAACATATCGGTGAACCTGACGTTGTGTACGACATCTCACCGTATTTAGAGATGAAGAAGGAAGCCATTCGTGCGCACCGTTCGCAAGCATTAGAAGTTGACGCCATAACAAAACAGAAATTAAAAGAAGGTGCAACTGACCCTGAAGCGTGGATTCGTTATGAAACGTTTTGGACCTTTAAACAGAGCGAGGAAGTATAACCTCGCTCTGTTTTTTTATCGTAGTGTTGATTGAATACTATGATAGACGTCTGACCAAATTTGCTCGTCTTCTCGATACATCGTCGTCATTGATTTAATCGCTTTTTTCCATTCCTCTTCATAGTTTGGCGCTGTTTTCTCTGGCAATTCACTCATAAGTGCACTTACGCGTTCTTGAACTTCTGGCGCTCTTGGCCCCCACTTTGCAACTTCATTTCCTTCCTCATCAATAAAGATAAAGATCGGAATTGAACGGGCCGTTCCATTTGTTAAGTATTGATCCATTAACTCCAAATTCTCATCGCGTAAAAGCACACGCAATTCGATGTTGTGATGCTCTGCAATATGCATAAGAATTGGCACGTTTACCATCGCATCTCCGCACCAATCTTCCGTTAAGATAATTGCTCTAAGGTTTCTCTCAAGCTTGTCTTGCTCCTTTGGTAGCTCAAACTGACCGTAAATGTAGTGTAGATGATCTTTATTCTTCTCCATCTCACCCACGTATTGTTCAATTGACATTCCTTTTTCAAACCATTGCTCTAATGTCATTTGTCTTCCTCACTTCCCTCTGTTGAAAATATAACTGGTAGTTCATGAAGAATCTCATATCCTTCTATACTCGGTCTCGTCTTCAAACCAACGATCGTCACATCTTCCTTCGCATCGGTTAACGCTTTGGCAAATTGCGGATCAATATGTTCAGCAGGACGAATACACGAAAGGTCGTCTCGTTGAGCAATTAAGAGAATGATACTTTTATACTGTGCTGAATTGGCAATTCGATGAAGCTCATGCACATGCTTTGTTCCACGTTTCGTCACTGCATCCGGAAAGTAGCCAGTTTCGCCAATGACGTACGTGACACTTTTGACTTCTAGTAAGGCTTGTTCTTCCCCGTTCTCAAGAAGAAAATCCCACCTTGAGTCTCCGTACGTGAATTCTTGACGAATAATCGACCACGGTTCAAGTGAAGGGATCTTGTTATTATCTATAGCGAGTCTTGCAAGGGCATTTGCATTCGTTGTTTCAAGTGCGATAAATCCTCGACTATCTTCTCGTTCTGCTAAAACTGCTGACCAGTTCGTTTTCCGGTTTGGATTGTCATGAAAACGCAAATACAGCTCTCTACCCGGTTCGAGAATCCCTTGAAGCCTACCTGGATCGGGAAGATGTACACGTACGTGTTCCCCATTTGGGCGTTCTGCCATAATAATAAATCGGTTTGGACGTTCTACAAATATCGCTCGTTCCAATTGACCTTTCATAGGCTGTAACACACTAAACACCCTTCCGAACTTCCAACACGACTAATAATTCTTGCTCTGATCTAACATAAAGTTAAGGAACAGTACTAAAGAATTATTCCCCGGGAAATCGTATTTCATTACTAATGGGAAGCTACTTAATTGATGATAGTGTACCACTTCTACGCTATATAAAGAATTGAAACGACTTAAGGTAGTGTTTCAAACAACTTTACATACGCTTCTTTTGTACGCATTTGGTTTAATGCAAGGTCACACGCAACAATTGCTCCTGCAATAGGCGAGTACTTAGGGCGAATAACCTTTACATGATCAATGGCTTCTTCGAAGAATGGTTTCCATAAGTGTAGTTCTTGATAAACACTACCTGCAAGGACGATAGAACACGTCTCATCCTGTTGGAACAATTGTGATCTCACATGTTTAATTGCATCACTTTGCTTCGTTCGAGCGTGTGCGATAATTTCAGTTGCTTCAAAATCCCCGACATTAGCTAATTGGGATAACACTGGACTAAATGAAGCAATTCGTTCCCGCTCTTTATCTACTTCATAAATGATTGGGATCAACGCTTGCATCGTTTTCACATTATAATGACGAAGCACAGCTTGATCTAGGCGTGAGAGCGTACGATTTTGATCCTCGTTTTGCATACTTCTAAGAAGTGCTTGGCGCCCGAGCTCAAACCCACTGCCTGCATCTTCAAACAAGTACCCCCATCCACCAACTCGTGCCTGCTCGTTACGATCATTTAGACCGTAAACGACAGCGCCAGTGCCAGCGATGGATACAATCCCAGATTCTCCGTATGTTCCGCTATATAATGCCGATATCACATCACTATCGACGATAATGGTTGCCTTGTCACTCACGTAAGGTTGTAACGACCGTTTCACGCGCAGCTGTTCTGTTGTTCTTCCGCCACCTGACATTCCGGCAAATACGGCGGAAACACTCGCATATGCTTCTTCCGCTTGTGTTTCTAAATCGTTCATCGCTTTTTTTAATACAGCTTGGATCTTGCTCGCGTCAATGCTTGCAAGGTTTGTTCCTTCTACTTTTGTGTATGCAACGACCGTTTGATTGTGTACGAGCACAGCGTTTGTTTTGGTCCCACCACCATCAATTGCAATGATCGTTTTCATCACCGACATCTCTCCTTCAATCAAACTGTTGGGCTGTGTGAAGTTCATAATAAACGCCACGTTGTTCAATCAGTTCTTCATGACTTCCGTGCTCGACAATTGTACCTTCATCAAAGATAAACAATTGATCTGCGTTTTTCACGGTGTTGAGTCGATGAGCAATAACAAAGCTCGTTCTTCCCTTCATTAACGTATCCAATGCCCGTTGAAGGTGCATTTCTGTTACTGAATCGATGCTGCTCGTTGCCTCATCAAGTAATAATAACTTAGGATTGCGTAAAATCGCTCGGGCGATGGAAAGTAGTTGTTTTTGACCTTGGCTAATTCCTTTTCCCTCTTCAAGCAACGTATCGTAGCCTTGAGACAATTCACGAATAAATGAATGAGCATTAGCTAATTTGCATGCTTCAATGACCTCGTGCCTTGTTGCTTCTGGTACACTGTAGCGAACATTTTCCAATACCGTCTCATGAAATAAAAACGGATCTTGCAAGACGACAGCCATGTTCTCTCGTAAACTCTCTCTCGTCAGTGTCGCAATGGACACGCCATCAAGAAGAATCTCACCATCGTCTAGTTCATAAAATCGCGTCAACAAGTTCATCATTGTCGTCTTGCCTGCTCCCGTCTTACCGACAAGAGCTACCGTTTCTCCAGCCTTTACATGGTACGTAACATTTTGAATGGTTGGTGTTGTGTCATAGGAAAACGATACATTTTGAAATTGAACATTGCCTTGGACTTCCCAGTCGATGACTTTTGAGTCTTGTTCATCTGCTTGTTCTTTCTTCTCATCAAGCACACTAAATACCCGTTCTGCCCCTGCAATTGCTGACAACACAAGATTAAATTGGTTTGCAAGATCGTTTAGTGGTCGTGTGAACTGCCTTGAATATTCTACAAAAATAACAATCACACCGACAGTTATGATTCCATTAACAGCTAACACACCACCTGCCAACGCAATGATCGCAAAGCTAAAGCTGTTTAATGCATTCATAAACTTAGGGATCAATCCAGAATACACTTGCGCCCAAAAACCAGTTTCTCTAAGTGTTGAATTTTTCTTTTGAAACCGCTCAATCATTTGATCTTCTTGCGAGAACATTTTCGTAATCGAATGAGCAGAGATCGCCTCTTCACTATACCCATTCAGTTCGCCAAGATGAGTTTGTTGTTCTTTAAATAACACTCGCGTTCGTTTCGTAATCCACCGAATACCAAAGAACATCATCGGAACGACTGCCATAGCAACGAGCGTTAAAATTGGACTTAAATAAACCATGACAATCACAATTCCTAGAAGTGTAATTACACTCGTAAACACTTGAATAACAGATGAGTTTAACGTATTGCTAACATTCTCTATGTCATTGTTCACTCGACTCATGAGATCGCCTTGTTCAGATCGATCAAAAAAGCGAATTGGTAACTGCAATAGATGATCAAATAGTTGTGAACGCAATCGGTACACTGTCCGTTGTGAAATGCCAATCATCACAAATTGTTGTAACCACACGGTAAGTGAATGGAGAAGATAAACGACGAGTAACAACCCGAGCATCCATACAAATCCATTCACTTCTCCCGTTGAAATGAAGCGATCAATACTCATTCCAACGATAAACGGACCTGCTAATGCGAGTATTGCACTCATTGCAACGAGTAGAAACACGACAACAAGCTTGGTACGCTCTTTGCTCATCGTTCCCCACAGTTGCCATAACGTCTGACCGATGTTCTTTGGCTTCTTTCCTTTCGGTTGATCAGCTACAGAATGCTTTTTAAGCATGTCATCCAAATGGGAAACATCATGCTGAAAAGGTGCTTTGAATTGCGCTTTCATAGACGATCACCAGTTTGTTGCGACTTCGTAATCTCTTGATATAACGTACTTGATTTTAACAACTCTTCGTGAGTACCTGTGGCGATCAACTCACCATCGTCTAACAACATAATGCGATCCATCTTCTTCGTCGTTGCGACTTTTTGTGTTACGAGCAATGTCGTACAACGCAAATCTTCAAGTGCGCGCAAGAATGCATGTTCCGTTTTGATGTCCAATGCACTCGTACTATCATCTAACAGCAAAATCGCAGGGTTTCGAAGCAACGCCCTAGCAATCGTAAGTCGTTGTTTTTGTCCTCCAGACATGTTGATCCCTTTTTGACCAATTCTAGTCTCGACTCCCTCTGGCAACTTTTCAATCGTTTCAGCCAGTTGAGCCCGTTCTAAGGCATCTACAATCTCAGATTCTGTTGCCGTATGTTTACCAAAAGCGACGACTTCTTTTAACTGCCCAGAAAACAAGTGCACATGTTGTGCAACATAACCGACTTGGGCTCGAATTGAAGACGTTGCATACGTTGAACCGAGTTGATCGTCATATAAAATTTCTCCTTCATTCGGTTCATAAAGTCTTGAGACGAGCTGCATTAATGTCGTTTTCCCAGAACCTGTTGCACCGAGGATCGCGACCTTTTCACCTGGCTTAATTGTAAATGATATCTTTTTTAACACTCGAGGCTGTTTAGGATCGTAGGTGAAACTAACATTCTTAAATTCAAGTTTTCCGTTTAGTTTCGTAGTTTGTCCTTGATGCACATTGTTCTCCAAATCATCAACTGGAGATTCCATCACTTCAAACAGACGCGCGCTGGATGCTTTTGTTCTCGATAAATTCATAATAATCATCGAGAAGATTCCTAAAGCCATCGCTGTACGAGTACTGTAGTTAATGATGGCGACAATTTCACCTGTCGTTGCTTGACCTGTTTGAATGTACGCTTGACCAAACCAAAGAATTGCCAAGATGCTCACATTCATTAACAAAAGAATGATCGGCATCGTCACTTCTACGTAGCGAAATGCAGAGATTGTCTGATCACGTAACTTGCTTGCTCCTTGAACAAACCGCTTTTGTTCTGAGCGTTCTTTCACATAGGCTCTAATCAACCGGATCGCTTGAATATTTTCATGGACGATTGTATTTAATTCATCTAAATGGTGCTGGACTTTACGGAAGCGTGAACTAGCAACGATAAATAGCCAAAGTAGTAAAACGAAGAGTAGCGGAACTGTAACCAGTAAGATGATGGCAATGCGCCAATTCACAACAAGGGCCATGATGACACCACCAATGACTAAAGCAGGCGCCCTTGCCATAATACGCATTGACATAAGTAGCGTATTTTGAATTTGAGTTACGTCATTTGTTAATCTTGTCGTTAATTTCGCATTGTTAAAACGAGTAACATTATGTAGAGAAAATCGTTGAATTTTCGTAAAAAGATCTTGCCGCAACTGCCAACCGACTTGTTGACTAACATGTGCAGCTAAAAAGGAATTCAGTATTCCCGCAACGAGTGACACAAACGATAAAGCGACCATGAACAACCCTAATCGCAAGACAACGCTAAGTTCACCAACGACAATACCTTCATCAATCATTCGGGCAATAAGCAACGGCTGAGCAAGCTCAACCGTCAATTCTATAACCATCATGAATAACGCTAACGCTATAATTAATGTATAGGGCTTTAAATAAGTAATTAGTTTTCTCATGATGTCCCCCGGTAAATCCATTGGCAACGTTACAGCCGATCAGCAATTAAGCACTACGACGAAGCGCTAACGTGTCTTTTGGAACAAGTATAGCACTCTGAAATAAACTGTCAATTCTGTAATCCATTGACTATGTATACGTCGCAACTAACACTACTTCCCCGAAAGCGCATCAATTACTTTTTGATAGTAGGCTTTTGGATGCGGAACAAAACGAGGATCAACCTCACCATCACATAAGAGCTGTTCGCATTCTTTTAAAGAAAACCATGAAACAGACTCAACTTCCTTCGAATCTAGCTTAAGTTGCTTAAGCATTTGGTCATCGACTTGTTTGCTGTACGTGTAGCAATACTCTCGATCATACTTCCCCATACCCATCGAAGCTTGGACAGGAATCACACCTAGAAAATCAAGTTCTTCTATTGCGAATGACAAACCCAATTCTTCTTCCACTTCTCTTACTCCATCATTCGGCTTTTCCCCCGCTTCGAGATGTCCTGCTGCACTTATATCAAATAAATCTGGGTAGTCTTCTTTCGTATTCGAACGTTTTTGAAAAAGAACGTACGTCTCATCGTATTCCTTCTTAATCAACCAACAATGAAATGTATGGTGCCAGAGCCCTTTTTGATGAACTTTCGTTCGTTCTTCAACTCCGATATGCTTGTAAAACTCATCAAATACATCAAGATATTCCATCACGTTCTCCCCTTAATCATCGTTGTTACCTAGTGTACTACATGTAAACAAAGCGGAAACAAAAAAAGCCCTTTCTATGAAAGAGCATTGTTTAACGAAAAAGGCACAACAGGCTTCATCGCTTCAAATGGGTTTCGACAACTCCGGCAATATAAAATCGACCGACAAGCAGTCGGTCCAAACACGTTATCCATTGAAACATATGGAGAATTACAATATGGACAGTCCACGTGCCATTCTTCCCCCTCCACATAATTCGTCGGAGGTGGTGCAATCCCATTCTTCTTTAAGTTCTCTTTTCCTTCTTCAGTTAGATGTTCGGTTGACCACATTGTTTCGAAGGAAAATGACACGTCACACGATGCTACCCAAGGCAATGTACGTAATGCTTCTTTGACGTTCTTCTCAATAATCGTGAGCGCTGGGCATCCGACAAATGTGGGGACGAGAATGACACGTACACCCTCACCGTCAACCGCAACTTCATGCACCATACCTAAATCTCGAATTCGTACTCCCGCAAGTTCTGGATCATCCACCGTACCTAAAACCTTCCTTACTTCTTCTTCACGAGTAGAACTCACAATGATTGCACCACCTTACAATATCATGATTTCAAAACGGCTTCTTCTATTATGTTATATAATTAAGAAGCTTACTGTCAATAAGAAGTCATAAGATTCTAAAGCTTGCGCCATCGATAATTTCCACATCATCCCTTGATTTGAGATGATTCATGAACGTAAACAAGGCATTGTCTTTTTCTTTTGCTTCAATCATGCAATCAATCTGGTTTACAGTTCCTTTAATCGTATGTAAAAACTCAAAAAATAAGTCTGGTTGCACAAAGTCATGATGTGCTCGGAATTGTTCATCACTTTTTGGACTTGAAATGTGCATTTTCACTGGTAAAGGCGACATGTCCCACGTCGAAAGCACACGCTCCCAATGTTCATCCCAACGCTCATCATGATGATTGGCAAGATGATGATGGTAATCAAATACGAGTGGAATTTGTAGCTTTTCACAAAGGTATAACGTATCCGTTAACGTAAATGACTTATCATCATTTTCTAACATAATCATCTGCTGTAATGAAGACGGCACATCGCCCCAATTATCAATAAACCGTTCTAATGCACGATCCTTTTCTTTGTATTGGCCACCAACATGCATAACACATCGATGAGTAGGGTCAATGTTCATGCCTTTTAATAACTTGTAATGCATCCCGAGCGTTTTAAGTGAAGTTTTAAAGATCTCCTTCTTTTGAGAATTTAAAAGCACGAAATGATCAGGGTGAAAATCAACGCGCATTTGATGCTCATGAATGTATTTACCAATCTCTCGCAGTTTGTCTCGAAGAAGCCGCATGTATTTCCAATCAAGTAATTCTTCATGATTCGCAAGTGGAATAAGCCTAGACGTTAATCGGTAAAATGAAATATCAGAGGCTCTATTATGCTTTAAAATCCGCAACGTATTGTCTAAATTCGATAACGCGATTCGCTCTAACTTTCGAATCGCTGCATCACGTTGATCAATCGCTTGAAACTGCTTGAACGTCATCGTTTGTGAGGGTGACGCGTTCGTAAGCTCTTGACTCATCGCTACATATCCTAATCGTACGAGTGTCATTACGTAAACCTCCTTGTCTATGAATAGCTTACCCGAAGAAACTACAGCCATTCAATTGACCATAAAACGATCCCAACTCTAACGTGTTGGGATCGTTTTATTAGCGTAGATCGTCGATGTCATCGTGCTCGGTAAAACAATAATTGGCCACCAAAATGGACTTCCACTCCATCCGTGTTCTTGCTTTCCATTTTGCCTCAAGAAAATGATTGCTGGCGTCGTTTTCGCTAACTGACGTGCAATCCTTAATTCACTGCTCTTCGTGCTCGCCGTGTCCGGTGATGTCTCGTATACCCCTGTTTTTGTTAATCGCTGAATGTTACGATTCGTCTTAACAACTACATGAGCAAAGTCTTTCTTTGCCGCATACGTAATCATTGCCTTTACGTCATCAGTGTGAAACGAGTAACCTTCATCCATGACGAGCGTTTCACTGATCAGATCAAAAATGTTAGAGATCGTAGAAAGTGATAACTTCCCACTCGGCTTATCCTCAAAAGGAAGCAGCAAACGGTCGATTCGCTTTACGTTCGGAATAATTTTCGTACGGTAATCGGTTTGAAAACCTGTTGGCAAAATTCGTTTGTGAGGTGCTAATGTTTGTAATTCAGACAGTAATAACTTGTTCGGACTGCAAGGAATCAGTTCTTCATTCTCAGCTTTTTCAATAAAAACGACTTGCTGGTCTTCTCCTTCTTTAGAAAGAGACCTGCGTAATTCGGAATCGAATTCGTGCATCCGCTTCATCACATTGTAAATTTTCTGCGTCGTATAAAACCTCGTTACAACAACGTCTTCGATTGCTCTTGCACCATACATTCTTGAATGCTGCATAACCGTATCTTGTTGAAAGTTTCTCGGGTTCCGACCGTAATAAAACCCGATGACGTTTTGGACAGTAATTCCGCGATCAAGAATTTGACCGCCAATGAAAATCGTAAGCGGTGCATGCAATCGCAATTCCCCTTGCTGATTGAGAAGGTTCTCCACATCTTTCTCAGAGTTCACGACTTCAGTTACGACGTACTCATCATCTAGTGATTTTTTCACACGCTCGTACACGTGCTCAAAGGCAGGTCGAAACTGCGTCGTCGATTGGATTACATTTACATACGAATCATGCACGATTTTCTGAAATGCCGATTCATCACTGTTCATCAGTTGTCGAAATTGCTCTTCCATCTTAATGACCACGTCCGCCTGCCATTCATGTGCTTTCTTTCCACGGTCTGTGTGAATAAGAAACGAATACTTCTTCCAACGTTCATTTGCTTGGCTCTGTTGTTCCCACCGAACTGCAGCTGCTGTGATGAAGTTAATCAACGCATGACGCAGCCCATGCACATTGCCTGACGTTAGCAGTGTGGATTCCTTTACACGCCTACGGTCTTGTTTCTTTAAGACTTCAATTTCTTGTTCATTCACTGGCCAGAATAACGTGTTCGATAATTCGCTATCGAAATACGTTTTGCTACCAATATAGTGATCATGAATTGGAACAACCTCCGTAAACGCTGGACGAATCGGCAGATAGCTCTTTTGTTCATGAATCGTCCGGTCCTCAGGCTGCAAGTACAACGAGTACGGCGTTGCAGTCACTTGTAAATAAGAAGAATGGGGTAACCCTTTTCTCAGTTGATCAAGTTTCGTAGAAATTACCCGTAATTCCGTGATGTTGGATGCTTGATTATGATGATATGAAACACTAGCATAATCTGCCTCATCATCAATAAATAAAATCCGTTTATCCTTCAGTTCAGGGTGCGTCTCAAAAAGCAACTCATGTAAACGATCTAAATTCTTCGTTTCCTTCTTTACGACGAGCATGAGCTTTTGATTGCGTTCATATTTTCGCATGCGATTTGGTAGCTTCATAATGTCGTACACTCTTGCTTGGTCGTTTTCAATAGGATCGTGAAATTCGCTCATTAACCGCTGACACGTCTGTTTTAGCAATGCGTTTGATGACTTTGTTAAAACAATTGCTAGATCGTAATCACGATCAAACGCTACGCCGATCACACCGATAAATGCTCTCGTTTTCCCAGATTGAATGTTTCCAAGCAGCATACCCGGACGATTTGAAGATGTCGCTTCTGAAGACAATTTATGATACGTACGAAAGATTACTTGTTCAAGTTCATGATTATAGTGATGTTTCTCTCGTAATTGTGAGTAAAAGTTCATGGTAAAATCCCCTGTTCACTTAACATATACAGAGCATCATCATAACACGCATCGCAAAGGAGGGATAGATGAGTCAACTCATCTATCCCTCCTCAAAATCACGTCCCACAGTACGTTGTATATGGTTGATGACCTTCTGGTGGCTTCGTGTACGGATAGTGATTGCTTGAATAAGCGTACGGGTTCTTCAACGCCTCAACAAATTGAATCAAGTGTGATGAATCCCCCTGATTCGCACGGCGCAACACATCTTCTACGATATGATTTCTCGGTATAATCGCCGGGTTGGAACGTTTCATTTGAGACATGACTTCTTCCTTTGTCGCTTCTTGACGTGAAAGACGCGCTTCATAATTCTCGAGCCAATCATCAAATCGCTTCGTACCATACAGCCCTGTTTCAGCCCACTCTCGTAGTGTTAGCGCACGGAACGTATTCGTAAAGTCCGTTTTACGTTGTTCCATTTGTGACAGCAATTCTCCAATGAGCTCGCCGTCTCCACTTTCCTCATTCATTAACCCAAGCTTCGAACGCATACCTTGGATCATTTCAGTCTGATACAAGTCTTTGAAACGCTCAATCGCTTCTTGCGCCACCTCAACACCTTCTTGTTGTGAATCACCTAGAAGGGGAACTAGTGCCTCCGCAAGACGAGCCAAGTTCCAGTTAGCCATATACGGTTGATTGCTGTATGCATATCGCGAGTCTTGGTCAATTGAACTAAACACCGTTCTTGGGTCGTACGTATCCATGAATGCACATGGGCCATAATCAATCGTTTCTCCACTAATTGTCATATTGTCTGTGTTCATGACACCGTGAATAAAGCCGACGAGTTGCCACTGGCTAACGAGCTTCGCTTGACGCTTAATCACTTCGTCAAGAAAATAGGCATAACGGTTGTCTGCGTCTTGAAACTGCGGGGTATGGCGTTGAATCGCATAGTCCGCAAGTTCTTTCAGCATGGGTTCGTCTTTTAGCGCTCGTGCATACTCAAACGTACCAACACGTAAATGACTGCTCGCAACACGAGTTAAAATTGCGCCTTGTAACGTGGTCTCCCTTTGTACAAGCTCACCTGTTGTAACAACCGCCAAGCTTCTTGTCGTTGGGATTCCTAAGCCGTGCATCGCTTCGCTAATCACATATTCTCGAAGCATCGGTTTTAAAGCCGCACGTCCATCGCCACTTCTAGAATATGGAGTCCGCCCGGAACCTTTTAGCTGAATGTCAACGCGATCTCCATTTGGTTTTAGTTGCTCACCGATTAGCAATGCACGACCGTCACCGAGCATTGTGAAATTCCCAAACTGGTGGCCTGCATAAGCTTGGGCGATCTTAGATGATGACTTCGGTAGCTCACTTCCTGAAAAAGCATCGACCTTTTCTTGATCATGAAGATCATCGAGACCGATTTCTTTCGCTAATTCAGCATTCCATACAAACAACTTAGGGGACTGGACTGGTGTTTCTTCTACCTTAGAATAGAACGTTTCTGGTAATTGCAAATAACTATGGTCGAGATTCCACATCACTTAGATCCCTCTTTCGTTTCAACTCGTTTCCCGTATCGTATCATAAATAACCGAAGGATTGCGTTTATCGGTTCACACCAGAGGGAATCAATGAGTAAAAGCATAGAGAAGAGGGAATATTTTGAACAAGAAAATCATGGCTTTTGTTCCGACTTTACCTTTCCTTCTAACGATGGCTTGCGACACACAAGAAGGTGAAAACACGACAGATGAACCCGTTGAAACAACAGAAGCAAGCGATGAAGATCTAGAGCCTGATGAAGATCCCGAGCCTGTCGAAGAAGAGACTGTCAATGCAACTCCTGATGAAGACAACGCAGAAACGCCAGGTCATGAAGTTGATGAAGCGAATGAAGAAGAGCCTGTCGAACATGATGAACACTATTTTACAGAGAATATCGTATTGAATCATGATCAGTTCTTTGATGAAGAATATGGATTAATATTCGTGATGACAATTACTGCATCCGCATCTGATCTTGATCATCGACTTTTAGCTTCATTTACATTGAGCGATCGAACTCAAAATAACATTACAGAGTACATGACGAACATAGAACTTGATGAAGATGATGTCATTCATTTTACATTTTCTGATGATCTTTCTACAGCTCCTATAAGTATGGCTTCTACCGAGAGCCGTGGATTTATGGAAATGTTGCACGCCGTAAGTGACGGCTTCGGCGCAGAACAAATGAACTTCTACACCGGAGACGAACCTGGCGTAATGATAGATCCTCTTGCTGAAATGGAAGAAGTACCTGTAGAGCTTGAAGAAGGAATTGGTTATTATCGACCAACTATTTCCTCCGATAGTGAATATGAGAATGTATTCATACCTTCAAGAGTAACGGACGATCCGATTATAAGTGAAGACTTCGGAGAAGTCCTTCTTGAGTTGCAGACATTTGAAGGCGGAGCTTATTATGAATCACCAATTTCAGACGTTGTTGAATTGCATGACGCTTGGATCGAAGACGACGGTAAAGCACAACTTCATTATTCAATTACCGATGAGAGTGAGTGGGATGAGGAACAACAACAAGCATTTGAATATGCCGTATTTCTAACCGCACTCGACTTTAATGCGACCAATGCAAGGCTTGTTGATGAGGGCAATCAAGAAATTCTCGATTTTCCGTTGCTTGAAGATCGTGATCCCCATGCAAATCAACCTGAACATTAATGAAAAATAGCCATTCCAATTTTGGAATGGCTATTTCTGTGCAAGGGTTAGGATCTGTATGATATCTTTATCATATAATTGTTCTAGGTCACCGATCGGACCATATAAAGTGGCGTTTTTCGCCATTTCTTCGAATCCTTCTGCTGGAAGATTAGCAGCTTGTAAGCTTGTCGGCATTCCAATCGTCGTAAGAAACGCCTCTACTTGCTTAATTCCTTCGTAGGCATCTACTGTAGCATCTGAAGTTGCTGTAACCGAGAAAACGTTATGAGCGAATGTTGCAAACCGCTCCGGGTGTCTTTTGTACACATATTTCATCCATGCAGGCATCACGACCGCAAGCCCCGTACCGTGAGGAAGATCCGCGTATTTGCCGCTGAGTTCATGTTCAATGGCATGGCTTGACCAATCCCCTTCAATCCCACCTAAGCTTAACCAATCATTGTGAGCCACCGTAGCAAGTAACATCATTTCCGTACGCGAGCTCTCGCCGTCTTTACCTTCAACTAAATCTTTAGCTACAGAAACAATAGATCGCAACGTCGCTTCTTGCCACTCTCGTACAAATGATAAGGGCTTTTGCTCTGAGAAATACCGTTCAAACACATGTGAAAAGATATCCGTACAGGCGATCGCAAGTTGTTTCTTACTCAAACTGTTCGTAAAATCAGGGTTTAAAAGTGCAAACTGTGGGCGAATGTAGTCATTGCTCTCCATGTCTCGTTTTAAAGCTAACGTATCATGAGTGAGAACACAATCGGCACTCGCCTCGGAACCCGATGCAGGTAACGTGACCAAGGCGCCGATCGGAAGTGCCTTCGTCACAGACGCTTGATCACTAAAGAAGTCCCAAACGTCACCTTCATATTCCACGCCCACTGCAATTGCCTTTGCTGAATCCATGACACTTCCACCGCCAACAGCAAGAATGAAATCTACGTTTTCCTGTCTACAAAGCTCAATGCCATCAATAACAAGTGAGCGTGTCGGATTTGGTTTCACACCACCAAGTGCTACATAGGAGATTTGCTCTCGTTCCAACCACTGGGTGACTTGATCATACAATCCATTTTGTTTAATTCGATCGCTGCCGTAATGAAGCAAAACTCGCGTACCACCTACTTGGCGAATTTCTTTTCCTACTTGTTCAACTGAGTCGGTCCCAACGATTAGTTTGGTCGAACTTTGATGTGAAAATGAAAGCATCATACCTACTCCTTATTGTTTCTTCCGCGACCTTCCTGATAGTAAAAGACCGAGCCACAAAGCAAAACCAGCGATCAAGAAAACCATAAGTGAAGAAATGGCAATGAACATTTCTCCAGTTGCAGCACCTGCAGAGAAACCAACAAATACCGCGAACAACATCGTACCAATTGCTAAAGCATAGAGCGCTGCACGACCTTGATGCATGGCATATCTTTTCGTAGTCTCAATCGTTAGTATGCTGTAAACGAGAAGCGCGCCACCTGAAACTGTAAAGATGTTCGGTCCAACGACAGAGACAGACTCAAGATCCATAAACACGAGCATTAACGACGTTAGTGTACCGAATAAAATGAGGACTGCAGAAGCGACTATGCCTACTTTTGAAATGCGTGCAGACTTTGATGTATACATATTTTGTTTCGCTTCTTCTTGTGAAGATCGTTGCAAATCTTCAATTAGACCGCTTAAATCTCCAAGTGATGCTTTCGCTTCCTTAAACGCTTGATCTTCTTCTAGGCCACGTGACTTATAGTCACTTATCTTCTCCTTCATGTTGGAAAACAATTCTTCTTTCATTTCATAGGCTTCTTGACTACTTCCAACATTTTTAAATAGATGATTGATGTACGTCTCAATCTTTCTATCCAACGCATCAGTCATGTAGAATCTCTCCTTTAATAAGTTGATTGATGACTTCTTTTGCAAAATCCCAATCTTGTCGATTTTGTTCATATCGCTCTTCTCCTTCTGGTGTTAAACGATAATACTTCCTTCGCCCACCTTGCGTTTCATCACCCCAATAAGACGTGATCAACTCTTCTTTCTCAAGTCGACGAAAGGCCGTGTATAGTGTTGCTTCTTTCAGCTCGTATTGATCGTCACTCAATTGAATGATCTTCTTATAAATGTCATAGCCATAGCTATCTCCTTGACGAAGTATATTTAGAATAATTGTGACCGTATGTCCTCGGATCAAATCAGTGGAAATTCCAGACATAACCTCACCTCCTAAAATACATTATATGCAACATTACTATTTGTGTCAAAGTAATATTGCACAAAAAATAACACGAAAGGTTTAAACCCTTCGTGTTATCCGTAAAAAGTGTGTATTTAAACAGTTGCAAACGGCTCGTACTCACTTCCATGCGCTTCGGCAACTGCTTCGTATGTGATTTGTCCTCGGTACGTATTTAAACCTTTACGTAAATTCAAATTGTGTAGTAATGCCCCTTCTAAATCATTAGCGATTTGAACAGCATAAGGAATCGTCACATTACTTAATCCAATCGTAGACGTTCTCGGAACAGCCCCTGGCATATTTCCAACTGCGTAATGAACAACATCGTGCTTCGTATACGTCGGATCATCGTGTGTGGATACACGGTCAACGGTTTCAAAAATTCCACCTTGATCAATTGCCACATCCACAATGACAGAGTGAGCTTTCATTAACTGAACTGTTGATTCTCGGACGAGACGAGGCGCTTTTGCACCTGGAATTAACACTGCCCCAATGACAAGGTCTGAATCAATGACGTTTTCGTGAATGCTAACTGGGTTACTCATCACGGTCGTCACTTGGTTACCAAACAACTCATCTAGTTCACGCAAACGAACAGGATTCGTATCTAGAATCGTCACATTTGCTCCAAGACCGATTGCAATCTTGGCAGCATTTGTCCCGACAACCCCACCACCAATGACAGTTACTTTGCCACGAGGAACACCAGGGATTCCGCTTAAAAGAATTCCTTTCCCGCCTTTGGGTTTCTCAAGAAACTGAGCGCCGATTTGAGATGCCATCCGTCCAGCCACTTCACTCATCGGCGTAAGAAGTGGGAGCGTTCCTTTATCACTTTCTACCGTTTCAAACGCAATTGCCGTCACTTTCCTTGAAACGAGAGCCGCTGTAAGTTCAGGCTCTGCAGCTAAGTGTAAATAGGCAAACAAGATCAGCCCTTCATAGAAATAGTCATATTCACTTGCAACTGGTTCTTTTACTTTCATGACCATTTCCTTCTTCCATACGTCCATTGCAGTCGGCTCAATAACAGCACCGGCTAAGTGATACTCTTGATCCGAAAAACCAGAGGCAACTCCCGCCTCCGTTTCAATATGTACGTCGTGTCCTGCTGCCTTTAATTGACTAACACCTGCTGGTGTAATGGCCACACGGTTTTCATTGTTCTTTACTTCTTTCGGAATTCCAATACGCATAGACTTTATCCTCCTTATGGATGAACGCCTTCAAGATCTGTTGCCTTATACAAACGATGACGTCGGTTACTCCAACTTCCGTTGATTCTTTCACGGCGAAGAATTTCTTTATCTGTCGTTGCAACGAGTACATCTCCGGTTGAAACGTTCGATTCGACCAAGACACCCGTTGTTGAAAGTTGCGGAGTAAGTGGGGAGTAAACACCCGTTAATCCTTGATACGTTTTGCTATGACTGACATTTGGAAGTCCGCCAACGAGTGATGCTGTGACAACAAAAATTTGGTTTTCTATTGCACGTGCCTTTGCAATTCGCTCCACTTCTAGTGCAGCCGCTTGTGTTGAGCCTGCAAAAGGTGCGATTAACCAGCGTGCACCACGTTCGACAGCCAATCTTACAATTTCCGGAAACTGCAAATCATATCCTAGCATGAGTGATACCATGCCAAAGTCAGTTTCAAAGATGTCTAGTTCATCTCCAGGCTCTACACCATACTTACGCTTCTCCTCGACAGTAATATGCAGTTTATCTTGAACATCAACCGTTCCGTTACGGTGAAAAAGGTGCGCTCGATTTTTAAGCGTTTGCTCGTCCTTTACAAAGGTTGACCCTGCAAAAATGTTCATGTTGTACCGAACTGCAAGGGTATGGAACAATGAGTGGTACTTCTCATATTCTTCAGCAATCGCCCGTGCTTGTTTACTAGGAATGGTTTCTTCTTTGAACGATAACCATTGCAAGGTGATCAATTCTGGAAACACGATTGCTTGCGCACGATGTTCCAATGCAATTTGCACGTCATTTTCCACTTGAATCGCAAAATCTTCAAAAGATGAGATCAAAGAAAGTTCATATTGGCTCGCTGCAAACGTCACAGGTAAAGAACGTTGATACAACGCCTCATCTGGATTTACATAATGAGGGTTTTTCCACTCCATGAGTGACGCGTATTCTAACGATTCACGGTCATGTTTCAAGTAACTCGCTAGAACTTTTCGCAACCTGAATCCGTGCGACAGTTGAAACGTTAATACTGGATCGTAAATGTTCTTCTTAATAACTTCTTCAGCATACTCATCAGCGCTAAATTGGTCCGCATGTTTATGATAGTTCGGCAACCGCCCACCGAATAAGATGCTTTCAAGATTAAATGTCTGGCAAATACGTTGCCTTGCTTCGTATAAACGACGACCAATTTTCATATGGCGATAGTCTGGATGTACAACGACTTCAATGCCGTACAAGTGCCGACCGTTCGGGTTGTGATTTCGAATATATCCGTCATCAGCGATGTCTTCAAAACGATGGTCTTCTCCATACTCGTCGAAATCAATAATTAAACTTGAACAAGAACCGATAATCTTACCGTCGTATTCGACACAGACTTGGCCTTCAGGGAATGTTCGCAACTGGCTTTCAAAGTGTTTTCTTTTAAAAGCGATTTCAGGAATACCAAACCCAATTGCATTTACAGTAATGATCTGATCGATATCAGCAAACGTCGTCTGCCTAACGATGATTTTGGGTTCACGACTCATAAAACAACCTCCATCACGAGTTAGTTGGTTTTAATGGATACAAATTTCTCGATTAGATAGTCGTCAAGCCCATATTTGCCACCTTCTTTACCTGTGCCACTTTCTTTCATCCCACCAAACGGGGCTTGAACTGTAATCGGTGTCGGATCGTTGATCCCAACAATGCCGTATTCAAGTTCATTCATCACTTCATACGCACGGCTAAGATCGTTCGTAAAGCAATACCCCGCTAACCCGTAACGGCTGTTATTGGCCCGTTCAATCACTTCTTCTGTCGTCTCAAAAGAGAAAATGGGCGCGACTGGTCCGAACGTTTCTTCAGTAGCAATCCGCATCGTGTCGGTTGCACCTTGAATCACTGTCGGTTCAAAGAAGTTCCCGTTACGTTCAATGATATTGCCTCCGCTTAAGACCTTACCGCCTTTAGAACAGGCATCTTGAACGTGTTCATTGACTTTCTGAACCGCATTGTCATTGATTAAAGGACCAACGTCAACGCCTTCTTTCGTACCTTCTCCAACTGTTAACTCTGAAACTTTACGCGCCAAAATATCTCCGAACTCTGTAACGACCGATTGCTGGACATACACGCGGTTTGTGCTAATACATGTCTGACCCGCATTTCTAAACTTAGACATCAGCACACCATTTGCCGCTGCTTCAAGATCAGCATCTTCAAAAACGATAAAAGGTGCATGACCGCCAAGCTCCATACTCATTCGTTTCATCGTTGCAGCAGAATCACGCATAAGCATTTTACCGACAGCCGTTGAGCCAGTAAACGTGAGCTTACGTACGTCTGTGCTGCTCGTCATTTCTTTACCAATCGCTTCTGCATCCCCTATAACTAAGTTCACAACTCCTGCAGGTACACCCGCTTCATGGAAACATTCAAATACGTTGATCGCAGAAAGTGGTGTTGCAGGTGCAGGCTTTAATACGACCGTACACCCAGCTGCCAGTGCTGGTGCAATCTTTCTCGTAATCATTGAAAAAGGGAAGTTCCAAGGTGTAATTGCCGCTGCAACTCCAACAGGTTGGCGAAGAACCATGAGGTGTTTGTCTTCATGAGATGCCGGTACAACATCGCCATATACACGCTTCGCTTCTTCTGCATACCACTCTAAATAGTTAATGCCGCTCGTGACTTCACCTTTCGCATCGGCAAGTGGCTTGCCATTTTCTTGTGTAATCGTATTAGCCAATTCTTCTGCGCGAGAACGCATAATCTCAACTGCTTTAGCCATGTAGGCCCCTCTCGTTGCACCTGGTAACTTACGCCACGTTTTGAAGCTTTCACTTGCTGCTTGAATCGCTTCTTTTGTTTCGTTTGCACCAACGATAGAAACTGAAGCGATGACCTCGCCCGTTGCTGGATTATACACACTCTCTTGTTCGCTTGTTTCCAACCATTGTCCGTTAATGTACGCCATAATGCCCCTCCTGAGTAATCGATACAAATTCATTTTCGCTCGGTTTGCCGACACAAAGATCCATCGTACGTTTTGATAAATTCATCACAACAGAAAAGACAGTCTCCATCTGACGATGTGTCGGTGCCGCTTCGTTTTTGAAATGATTAATCGCATTCGGTGCATTGTACGTATCACCTAGCCACGATTTAAATGTGTCTTCATCAATACGCTCATTATTAACGAGTGCTCCGAGCATGAGCTGTTCTGCACGTTTTTTGCGAAGCATTGAATCTTCAAAACGTAACTCATTCATATCGGTTAAGTCTTGTAGTACTTTTGGTGATAATACGTGGTTCGTATGAACAAGCCTTCCATCTTCACCACTCACATAATCCATCCCAAATGGTGACACTTCAACGTTGACACTCATTCCAGAGTCCTCACCATTGTCATAGCCAATTAGAAAACTTGCTGCTGCAGCGATTTGTTTTTGCTTAATCTTCGCAATTGCTTCGCTCATGCTATAAGAATTAAGCACAGCTCGTAACCCGAGATGGATCGGCAACTGATCGGACTTTTTGTCTGTAATCAGGGCGTTAAAACAAATCCCAACCCCCGCCTCATTAAAGCCAATTTTGCCAATCATCCCACCTTCAGTAACCATCGTAATCTTCGGCGCATTCGTAGCTTCAATATCAAGGAGCAACAAGCTTTTCTCTTGTTCCCCTTTCCAGTCCCAGTTTTGTGCAATGATCGTGTCATTTGTTAGCGGAGGGTAAACTGACATCGCTGTACAACCATCAGAAAAACTCGGTCCACTTCCTGCAAGAGCAATTTCACTTCGCGCATTTAACGCTAATATGTCTTCAAAATCAACACCAGCACCTACCGCAATGCCTTCGATCTCTTCTAACATCGATGGATCGTGCTTCTCAATCGCTTTTACGTGAACGAGCGCCCGCTCTCGTGCCTCTTGCCACGTTATGTTTTGATAACCGTGGAAAAGTCGTTCGTATAAGTCCAAACTTTGCGTAACTTGTTCTTTCCCTAGCTCACCGTGTTTTTTACCGATTTCTTTTGCAGAACCTGCTAGCGTTAAACGTTTAATCATCCGTTCACTTCCTTTTCATGGATTAAAAGGAGGCTGTTAATGCCTCATCGATGATCGAAATCATTTCCGCAATCTCATCTTTTGTAATCGTCAACGGTGGTGCAATTGCAATCACATCGCGATTTGGTCCAAGTGCTCGTAAAATAAGTTGTCGATTGAAGCATTCATCAACGACTGTTACTGCAGGTGCAACATCGTCAGCGAAGCGTTCTCCTGTTTCACGATTCTTTAACACTTCAAATGCTGCTAACATACCGACCGCACGACTATTGGTGAAGTGAGCATGTTTGACTTCAAGTTTCTTTAATTGTGCGAGTAACTCTTTCTCCATCTCAGCAGTATTTTCTATGATTTTCTCATTTTCTAAGATCTCAATATTCTTCAATGCAACCGCACAAGCCGTCGGATGACCACTGTACGTAAACCCGTGAGCCAATACACCATCGTACTCGTTAATAACCGCATGAATTGCATCGTTAACCATGACCCCGCCTAATTGGGCATAACCACTTGAGATTCCTTTTGCAATGCTCATCATGTCTGGTGTAACACCCCAATGTTCTACACTAAACATCTTGCCTGTACGTCCAAACCCACAAATCACTTCATCTGCGATGAACAAGATCTCATGCTCATCACATAGTGCGCGGACTGCTTCTAAATACCCTGCAGGTGGAATGTACACTCCACCAGAACCTTGAACTGGCTCCAAAATAACGGCTGCTATGGTATCAGCACCTTCACGCTCAATCGTCGCGCGAATCGATGACTCATAATCTGGGTCGTTTCGGTCTCCGTTCTCACAAGCTGTAATATGGGCTTTTGCATGGAGAACGTCAGCAATTCCTGATTCTGAGAAGTTATGGAATAAAGGAATGGCCGTTGCCGTTTGTGCACCAATGGTTACGCCGTGGTACGCATTTTCTAACGCAATAATCTTGCGCTTTTCCGGTTTGTTCTTTTGCGCCCAATAAAAACGAGCCAATTTAAACGCTGTATCATTCGACTCTGAACCGCCTGAAGTGTAGAACACTGCATTTAAATCTCCTGGTGAAATGCTTGCCAGCTTCTCTGCTAACTTAATCGCTGGTTCATTTGAGTACCCTTTAAAAGAAGAAGCATAAGCCATTTGCGTCATTTGTTCATAAGCCGCTGTCGCAAGCTCTTTACGACCATGTCCAATATTTACGTTCCAAAGCATTGAAAGACCATCAAAGTAACGCTTGCCGTCCTTGCTATTTGCGTAAACACCATCACCACTCGTAAAAATAAGTGGCGTTCCTTCTTCTTGCTGCAACTTCGGTGATGAGGTGGGGTGAATATAATGCTTTTTATCTTGCTCAATTAATGTTTGTACATCGTTCGCTACCGTTTTAACCATGAAAAACGCCTCCTAAGTATGCAATCTATACATAGTTAAAATGCAATTCTCATGCCAATATGACAACGCGCTCAATAACGCATAACCCCGTTTCAAACTATGCGTTATTGCATAAATAATGATATTTTGCATAGATGTAAAACGAAACACCTGCACGATCTTACTCTCTCGCAGATGTTTCGCTTTGTAGCTTTGCCCATTTTCGACTGACTGCTGACTGACTAATCCCTAAGGCTCTCGCTGCTTTCGTCGTTGTCTTAAATTGCTCCATCGCAAGACGTAGCAATTGGTTCTCAACGAGTTGCTTCGCATCATTTAAAGGCATGACAGAAGCCAAAACTGGTGACGGTGTTGACGGTTTAATCACTTTCTCTACACGTAAAAACTGACTAGCAGCCTCTGCTGAAATCAAATCATCATCGGCAGTTACAAATAATCGCTCAACGACGTTTTGAAGTTCGCGAATATTTCCCGGCCATGCGTACGTCTCCAGTAAGCTAAGTGCGTCAGGCGAAAATGAATGACGCATCTGATAACGCTCATTTAGTTTTCGAATAAAGTGGTAAGCCAACAGCGGGATATCTTCAGGTCGTTCACGTAATGGCGGAACATAGAGTGGAACGACATTAATTCGATAAAACAAATCTTCACGAAAACTTCCCTCTTGAACCATTTCTTCCAAATTCCTATGCGTCGCCGCAATGATTTGCACATCAACACGTATTGGCGTTTGGGAACCGATCGGCACAACTTCTCCTTCTTGTAAAACACGAAGTAACTTCACTTGTAATGACATCGGAATGTCACCAATCTCATCTAAAAAAAGCACGCCACGGTCTGCCTGCTGAAAATAGCCAGGCTTCCCCTTTGAATCTGCACCAGTAAATGACCCTTTCGTGTATCCAAACAGTTCACTTTCAAGGAGCGTCTCAGGGATGGAGCCACAATTTAACGCTAAAAACGGCTCAGTACTCCTCGTACTTTTCTCGTGAATCGATTTTGCAATTAGTTCTTTCCCTACACCCGTTTCCCCTTGAATGAGGACAGTCGATGAGAACATCGATAACTTTTCAATGTTCTTCATAATTCGCTCCATCTTCTCACTCGCATAAATAAGAGTATGCTGTGGGGACTTTTGGTTCTTCAAGCTCTCTAATTCTTCTTTATAGCGATTCGAAATTGCCTTCGTTTGCCTCAACTCTGATTTCAACTGAATATTCTCGGTAATATCCCTTGAGGCAATAATAATTCGTTCAAGCTCTCCATTTGTATTAAATACCGGGTTCCCAATTGCAAGTACTTTATCACCTGAAGGTATTTCTTGAACGACAGACACTTTCTTTTGCTGCTTTAATACAAGCTTTGTCACCGATGGAGGCAACCCTTGCAAATCAACTTCTAATAGATTCTTTCCGACGAGAGCATCAATACCATCTGGCCACATTCCTTCGATATATTTATCACTATGACGAAGTAATGTGCCATCTTTATCGACAATTAACACTTCATCATACATCGTAGACAAAACCGCATTTAAGTCACGATTCAAGTCTTTCACAAATTCAATTTCCATTGCCATCTGTTCAACCATTGGTAAATCTTGAACGATGATCAAGGCTCCTTCGACTACACCAGATCCATTTTTAATTGGACTATAGTCGACGAGAATGCCCATTTCATCTGTAATAAGAATTTGATTCAGAAGCGTTTCACCATATGTAAACACACGATGCACGTGATCTTGTTGAAACACTTCTCCAGCCGATTTGCCAACGACTTGTTTATGTGTCGAGCGAATCATCTGTAGCGCCTTATCATTACTGTTCATAATTCGTTCGTTTTTATCAACGATGAACATGCCCATTGGAATCGATGACAACAGAATTTTTAGTAGATTTGCGTTATGATGCTCGCGTTGAAACAGCTCAATTAACACATCTTCACGTTCGATGAACCCAATTGGTGATTCCGATTCATCATGAACAATGACAATCGGTTCACCCATTAAATGAAAAATTAACGGCAGTGTAAACGATTGATCCGGTTGAATCACCCCGACGTTGTGCATCGATGTAGAAACTAATTCTAGATCTTTACGTGAGTGAATGCCGTCACTATCCTTTAACTCTACGTAGGCTTGCAGTTCATTGTCCTTTTCCAAGAAAAGGAACGGCTCTTTGCACTCTTGTAAGTATTCTGTTATTTCATCGGAATGTTCAGGAATGGCGTAAATTGGTCGCAATTGTTCCATTAACATAACAAAACTCTCCCTTTTTAACAGTATACTAAAAAAGTAGAGAGATTGTTAGAATTGTTGATAAATTCTCTAGCTAGCTTGCTTACTTTCTGTTGTCGGTTCATCCTCTTCATACTCAATTGTAAAGCCGATATAGCCGTAAATAATCGCTATAATCGGACTTAATAATGCCAAGAATGCATACGGTGCATAACTAAATGCACTCACACCAAGTGTTGCAAACATAAACGCTCCACACGTGTTCCAAGGAATCAATGGTGACGTCATTGTTCCTGCATCTTCAACCGTTCGCGATAAGTTTTTTAATTTTAAGCGACGTTTTCTGTATTCACCTTCATACATTCGCGCCGGTAAAATAATACTCAAATATTGATCACACCCAACGACATTTGACGCGAATGCAGTTGCAACTGTCGTTGCAATTAAACTTCCCGTAGACTTCGCAAGACGCATCAAACTTTCAACGATCGCCTTGAAAAACCCTGCGGACTCCAAAATCCCTCCAAAGCTCATCGCAATAATGATTAATGAAACGGTCCACATCATCGCTTCTACGCCACCGTTTGTCAACAAGTTGTCGACAGCCTCATCACCTGTTTCAACGACATAGCCTTCAACGAGCATACCGATCGTATCTTCAAATGCTACCCCTTGAACAAAGATCGCACTGATTAACCCAAGTACTGAACCGATGACGAGCGCGGGAATTGCAGGTGTTTTCATGATCATGAGAATAATAACGATGAGAGGAACGATAAGTAGCCACGGTGTGATCGTAAATAAATCTGTTAAGTTTTGTTGCAAATAAGCAATTTGTGACGTATCTGATCCAGATTGATGTAAGAAAAAGCCCATAATCGTATAAATGATCAACGAAATAATAAGTGCAGGTATCGTCGTATAAAGAAGATGACGAATGTGTTCAAACAAGTTCACACCGAGTACCCCTGGCGCCAAATTCGTCGTCTCAGAGAGCGGTGATATTTTATCACCAAAGTAAACACCCGAAATAATTGCTCCTGCAACCATCGCCGGATTCATCCCGAGCCCTTCGCCAACACCCATAAGTGCAATACCGATTGTACCCGCAGCTGTCCAGGCGTTTCCCCCCGCTAACGAAACGACACAACAGATAATACAAGCAGCAACAAGAAAATAACCAGGAGATAAAATGCTTAATCCGCAATAGATCATCGTTGGTACGATACCCCCAGCAATCCAATAAGCGATAATCGTACCGATAATAATTAAAATGATAATCGCTTGCATGGCAAGTCCAATTGCTTTTAACATTCCCGATTCTAATGTTTTCCACGTGTGACCTAGAGCCATCGCAATGATGACAGCAACTACTGCACTAATAAATAGTGGAAAATGCGGGTCTGCACCGTATCCCCCAATCGCAACGACCAATGCAATAATCATAAAGGCAATTGGTAAAAGCGCTACGAGCAATGTCGGTTGCTTTGCTTCTTTCATTCCCTTCTCTCCTTTTGCGTGTATCTTTTTTAAGAGAATTGAACTTGCAAAAAACTTGCCAACTTCCTATTACAGTCTAATCAAGAAAAAAAGCAGTTCTGGTTATGCATTTTTGCATAACCAGAACTGCGTGCATAATTCTTATCGTTCATTTACGACTACTCAATCATTTAGGCATTTTTCATCAACACGATCCAGTGATCAAAGTAGATTGCGAGCTTAATGTATGCACACAAACATGAATGAAATCCCTATCTCTAATAAGCTAGTCCGATTCTAGCTCCTATGTACTTATCACATTCGACTTGCTTCCAGGTACATTCCGCTGTGTCAGGCACGGATATTTTCGCTCCACCTTCTGGCAAGAAGTCACGTTCTATTCGATACTGTCCAGTGTACTCCCCATCTGGCAAATAGGTTGGGCAAACGATCGTCCAATCAAGACCTGATGCCTTCAAAAAATCATATGCTCGGTGATGGTCTTCTGCTGCTCGAGTTAGCTTACGCTTTGATTCACTCGATTGATAACGAAGCAATTCAGGTGATGTTCTACTTTGTAAAATTCCAGCTGTACCTACCGTAATGATTCGCCTTACCCCTTGTCCTTTCATAGCGTCTATGATGAGTGGCATGCTCTCGGACAGCGTCGTCGAACCATCTGTATTGAGTGCACTAATGACAACGTCAACACCTTCAATTGCATGAGTAATATCATCTTTATTTAAGACATTTCCTTTTATAATCGTTAGGTTTTCATGCTCAGCCTTGGCATTCTCTGGTGTTCGTACCAAGACCGTCACGCGGTAATTTTCTTGAAGTGCATGATTTACAACATGACTCCCTACCCTTCCAGTAGCGCCTAAAATTAAACAGTTCATGCGCATTATTCCTCCTCTATGCCTCTACGATGCGATTAAACTGTGCTTCTTTCTTAGTTTAGAACGAACGCCTTACGTGAATCAACAACTTTAGACAGTGTTTATTGTAGCTTTTTTAAATCTACAACCAATTCAGGCAAGCCGTCTTGAAACAGATGATCATTTCCTGAAAGCAGTCTCGGATTTAAACTTCGGATTCTCTCTGCATAATACGCCATATGTGTAACCGGCACTTGTTCATCGTGTTTGCTTTGATAGAAATACATGTGAGGAATGGTTGGCAACCTCGTACCGAAGTCCTCAAATAACACGAAGTCCTCTCGTCTCCAATCATCCACACCCCAAAATGGCGATGCGATTAAACACAAAGTAGAAATGGATACATGACACTTTTCTTCAGAGAGGTATTTCAACAAAACCGATCCACCTAACGAATGCCCGATTAAAATTACACCGTCATGTATAGATGCAAAGGATTCATCTAGAACGGCTTTCCATTGAGCATACTGAGGATCTTCTGGGAACGGCATTGGCGGGGTCATCCATTCATAGTCATTGCCTAATTGTTGAACAAGTGACCCCTTTAAAGCGTCACTTCCTTCGTGGGCATTTTGAGGGCCCGCACTATGAATAAATAACACTTGTTTAGTCACTTTAATTCCCTCTTTCAATGTTAAAGATTTTAAAAAAAGATAAAAATTATCACAGAGACTGCAAGACCAACACCATCTTTAATCACCTCTCCTCGAGGTTTGTTATGGCGATATAAAAGGATCGCTAGAAGGAGAATAATGGAGACAACAACTGAAGCTATCAACGTTGTTCCATACAAAATGGCTACTAAATCGGTGAAATAACCTATAATGAATACGATTGTATATAACACAATAAATACAAATGATTTCTGCCATCGATAAACTCTGCCATCAAATGCAATTTCACTCAGAGAATGCTCCATCGCACTACCTCCTTCGATAAATAAGTAGCGTTTAGTTCGCCCTATTATTCCTCCTTATAAACGTTTACTACGTTAGACAAAATTCATCCTCCATTTAAATTACGACATCGTTCAGTCTCGTTTTAGACAACCGCTGTCGAATCCTATCTAATATTCCTTAAACTACCAGAATATATTTTATTCGAGAGATTTTTGTTGTATTATGCTAGTTAAATATATAGAAAGTGCGATTATTCATGTAGTGAACAGGAAAGGAGTATTTAAACTTGACTGAAGAATATGAAATCATAAAAGACTTAGGCTCTTGGCTACATTGTTTATCACTGAATGATCTAGAAAAGGCTGCTCACATCCGAGATCAACTTACTGAAAACTTACCATTTCTACATTTAGATCAGCAAACTAGATCATATTACAACTTGCTCTACTCTAAACACCAAATGATGCTCTCAAAAAACGAGAAACAAAATGACCCTTCGATCGAGCCTTTTCAAGAGCAACTGTCCTCAGAAAAGGACTCAGAACAAACGTTGAGGTACCTTTATCATTATATGGAAGGTACGCTTCTTAATCACACAAAAAACTATTATAAGGCGTTGAAGCATTATACCGCTGCCGAAAAGCAGCTTGGTGTATTGTGTGATTTAGATCAAGCCAACTTTTACCTAAGACAAGCGAATACGTTTAATCAGTTAGGAGAAAGCATTACAGCTTTAAACTATGCAATAAAAGCCTACGACACATATAAGAAAAGTCATACATCTACAAAGAAAACCGTCCGTTCCTTACTACTGATCGGGAACATTTATTCTAAAACTGGCTACTATGAAAAGGCAAAGGCTACATTCGAAGATGCACTCACTGTAAAGGGACTTAAAGATCGCCAACGTGCAGATTTGTATCGAAGCATTGCAAAAAATGATTATCTTTTTCATTACAATCAAAATGCGGAACATGGATTTAACATGGCACTTAACGTTGATGAAGAGTTACGAATAGAATTCCAAGCAGATACCCTTTATCGACTTGCAAACTCGTGCCTTCGACAAGGGAAACAAAAAGAAGGAAATCAGTTACTACATAAAATCGAAGAAGTGCTTACAAAAGATCACAAACGGTTTCAAGAGTTTCATGCAAAAAGTATGATCTCTAGAGGGGTGTTCTTGCATAAGCCATTTCATGACGAGATGATTCTTGAAGGATTTCGACGATTAAAGGATCTCGAAATACAAATAGAGCTCATTGAGCTAGCTCACGAAGTATCCGACTATTATTATGCCAATGACAACTACGAAAAAGCCTATGACTATTTGTCATTTGCAAAGCGCCAGAAGAAAAACATTGTAGAGTAACGTTTAAAAAGGTCCTTCTTCGTTTTCATCGGCTTCTTGCGTGACTTCTTCACTTGATGGTTCTACGTGACTTGCAATGACAACTGACAACATACTAACCACCATAAGCAGCATAATTTTCATCGTTGCACCTCACATATTTTCAATTAGTTAGAATTACGATACCAGTTTCTATTAGAAAAACACAATGAATTTGCTTACTTTTGACAACACAAGAACAAAAAAAAGACTTGGAGATCTAATCCAAGTCAATTGTTTACTTCTTAATTTTCAAAGGCAGGAATCGCTGTTTCATCATAATTTTCTTCTAGAAATTCACGAACGATGTCACTCGTCATGACTTCTGCTAACGTCTGAATCGCTTCATCATCTACATTGTCTTCACGAGCGACAAGTGTAATTGCGA
The DNA here is from genome assembly GCA_012970285.1 of Bacillaceae bacterium JMAK1. Taxonomy (GTDB): domain Bacteria; phylum Bacillota; class Bacilli; order Bacillales; family Marinococcaceae; genus Geomicrobium_A. The sequence goes on along the minus strand of JIBW01000007.1, from coordinate 384,423 downwards.
ATTCATTTTCTGTGCCTTCAGTGAGAAGCGCGTCATTTGCAGGAGTTAATCCTAACGGCTCAGCATAAGCCGGAGTTATGACAACCGCATCTGCATCGTCATACATTCTGGCGAGCATAAGTAAATCGACTTCTTCAAAGTTATAATCATTTGGGTTCTCGCTAATATGAGACTGTGTATAATAACGCTCATCTGTTTCTTCTAGCTCAATAACGTCATGCTGTGCGAGCAGCTGTAGCGAACGGTCAATATTAGAGATATCATTTGCAATTGCAATCGTTGCACCTTCTGGAAGTTCATCCATTGATTCATAATCAGCAGCATATACGCCGTAGTTAGCGAAATAGATCGGCTCCACAGGTACTAGGGATGCATCATTATTAAGGTTGTACTCTTCCATAAAAGGAACGTGTTGGAAAAAGTTTGCATCCACTTCTTCATGATGCAAGGCATCATTTGGTTGAATATTGTCACCAAGAACAACCATGTTCAGGTCAATGCCTTCTTCTGCCAATTCTGGTTCAACAAGTTCAAGAATTTCTGTCATTGGAGGGATTAAGGAAGCAACATCTAGTGTAACTTCTTCACTTTCCTCGGTTGCTTCTTCTGTACTTTCAGTCGTACCTTCGGTCGTGTCTGGTTCTTGTTGGTCTTCAGACGTGCCACATGCAGTTAATAATAAAGTAGGTATTGCAACTAGCGTAAACAGTTTCTTCATGGTCAATCAATCTCTCCTAACGTTTATCTATCTTTCTTGCAATGGTCATTCCGATAAATTGAATCATCTGAACGAGTATAACCATAATGATTATGACATATAGCATTAAATCCGTTTGAAACTGTTGATAACCGTAACGAATCGCAAAGTCACCAACACCTCCGCCTCCAACGACTCCCATAATCGTTGAATAGCTAATAAAGCTAATCGTCGACATCGTAAGCCCAACGACTAATCCTGACCTTGATTCTACGAGTAGAAATTTAAAGACAACTTCTTTTACTGAAGCTCCCATTGAAACCGCTGCGTCGATCACTCCTTTAGGAATTTCTAACAAGGATTGTTCCACGAGCCTAGAATAGTGGGCAAACGCGATGATTGATAGAGGAACCGTTGCAGCCGCTGTACCGATCGCTGTACCCATAATAAGACGTGTAAAAGGAATTAAGAAGACGACTAGAAGCAAGAACGGGAACGAACGAATAATGTTAACGAGCAGGTTCAACGAAGAAAAAACGAAACGGTTTTCTAACAAATTGCCTTTTCGACACAAATATAGCAGTGTTCCAACAGGCAAACCTACTAAGATTGCTGCAAGTATTGAAACGCCTACCATAATAAACGTTTCCCCGATTGCCTGCCAAATTTCCGCTTGATAACGCAACAGAATGTCAGGCATCATTTTTTAACTCCTTTATAAACCTTTCAGGACTTCGATCACTTTTTGGTATTCCTGATGCTTCAATCGACACCGTTTCATAGATTGTTCCTTGATCCATGACGGTTACTCGTTGACAAATGCTTTTAATAACATCCATTTCATGGCTTACGATAATTACCGTAACACCGAGTCGTTCATGAATGTCTCGGATAACGGTTAAAATCTCGGAAGTTGTATGAGGATCAAGTGAAGACGTCGGCTCGTCACAAAGAAGAACTTCAGGCTCATTTGCTAATGCACGTGCAATGGCAACGCGTTGTTTTTGTCCTCCGCTTAACTGAGCAGGGTACTTATCTATTTGATCTTCTAATCCAACAAAACGTAAACATTCCCGTACTCGTTCCATTTGCTTATGCTTAGAAACGCGTGCAAGTTGTAAGGATACTGCTACGTTTTGTCCGACCGTTTTATTTAAGACGAGGTTGAAATGTTGAAAGATCATGCCTATACGTTTGCGAGCGTCTCGTAATGCTCGTTTTGAGCGGATCGTTAACTCACGCTCACCGACATAAACAGACCCCGAATCTGGGATTTCAAGTAAATTCATTACCCGTAGCATGGTCGACTTTCCAGCCCCACTAGCCCCGATCAAACCATGAATTTCGCCCTTATGTACTTTTAAGGAAACGTCATGAATAGCCGTATGGTTACCGAACGTTTTCGTTACGTTTTGCAATTCAATCACAAATAAACCCCATTCCATCTTACAAAGGCTAAAGTAACAACTTTTTTATTATAGTACATGTTAGGTTGGATGTCATAATCTACGTCAAGACCTTTCCATAAATCATAAATCATGATCATCAGACCGTATACATAGAGAATCTTTTCATTGAACTATTCAGAATTACTTGTATACTTAAAGGACTGATTGATAGCAACGCGTTACACTTCTAAAGGAAGTAGACATCTAAGAGAATAAGGAGATTGATGATTATGAGAAAAAGAAACGCACTTGCCCTTGGACTTAGTAGTGCACTACTACTTACAGCTTGTTCGAGCGATCCAGAAGAAAGCGAGACAAGTTCAGATGCTAGTGGAACGAGTAGTGAAGTTGAAGCGGGTGGCAATTTCATATTAGCAATGCCATCAGACCCTGTAACGCTAAACCCTCACGCAGCCACGGATATCCCTTCAACCATCGTTTTTACGAACATTTATGAGAATCTTGTGATGAATGATGAGAACATGGAATTACAACCTGCGTTGTCTGAATCTTATGATCAGATCGACGATTTGACATGGGAATTCAACTTACGTGAAGGTGTTTCATTCCATGACGGAGAGCCATTTAACGCCGATGCCGTTGTCACAAATTTCGAGCGATTCTTAGACCCTGATACCGCATCACCACGCGCGTCTTTATTCGAACTCGTTGAAGAGATCGAAGCGATCGATGAATACACTGTCCATTTCAAAACGTCTGCTCCGTTCGCACCACTTCCCGCTCACCTCGCTCACGGATCAGCTGGAATTGTGAGTCCAAAAGCGATCGAGGAAGATGAAGCAGGTGAATCCGATCTAAACATGAATCCAGTTGGGACAGGCCCTTTCGAATTCGATTCTTGGGACCAAGGAAATGAACTCGTATTATCCGCAAATGAATCCTACTACGGAGAAGTTCCTGCAATTGACCAAGCAACATTCAAAGTTGTACCTGAACAATCCACTCGTATTGCAATGATGGAGCAAGGAGAAGCTCATTATATGCAACAAATTGAACCTGCAAATGTCGGCCAGTTTGAACATATGGATGACGTCTCTGTCATTACTCAAGAACAATTAGGCTATGAATACATCGGCTTCAACACCGAGGTGGAGCCATTTGAAGATCCACTCGTTCGCCAAGCTCTATCAATGACCGTAAACCGCGAGACGTTACTTGAAGGTCTTTACGACGGCTACGGGCTCGTCGCTGAATCGCCACTTACTCAGAATACGTTTGGGTATACAGGCAACATTGAACCATTAGAATACGACCCTGAAAAAGCAAAAGAGTTACTAGCTGAAGCAGGCTATGAAGATGGCTTCGAAGCAACGATCTTAACAAACGATGCGAATCCATTACGTGTTCAAGTCGCAGAACTTGTACAAGACTACTTCCAAGAAGTCGGTGTTACGTTATCCATTGAATTGATGGAATGGGGAGCTTACCTCGATGCCGTTGGCGAAGGAAATGCAGATATGTTCGTTCTAGGTTGGTCTTCGGCAACAGGTGATGCGGATTATGCGTTGCACCCGAACTATCACTCTGACAATCTAGGTTCAGCTGGCAACCAGACATTCTATCAGAACGAAGATGTTGATGAGTGGCTCATTCAGGCACGTGAAGAAACAGACGAAGACGCAAGACTCGCACTCTATGAACAAATTGAACAACAAATCGTTGATGACGCACCTGCAATTTTTACCGTTCACAATGATTATCTCGTCGGCTTGTCTGACCACGTTGACGGCTTTATCCACTTGCCAAACGGGGTATTGCAACTAAAGAATGTAAGTCTTAGCGAAAGTGAAAATGGTTATTAAAATTAAAACGCCCACGAGCACTCATAAATGAGTGTTCGTGGGCGTTTTTTAATAGGTCGTTGAAAAACTCATCGTACAACAATACCTAAGATAAGCGATACGACAGCAGCTACTTGCTCATTTGCAAGTACCAATCCAGTACGCTTAAGTTACTGAACACCTAAGAACAGACCCTATCAATCTGCTATTCTTATCACTATCTCTCCATAGTAAATTGAGGGAACTCCACGACCGGCGCTTCTCGCCTTACGACGACTTTCCCGTTTCGAATGGAATAGAGCACACTCGCTTCTTTACGTACAGCTTCGTATTCATCTTCTGCATCAATTATGAGCAAATTCGCTGCATACCCTTCTTCAATTCCATAGTTCTTCAAGTTCAATGCCTTTGCTCCGTTCCAAGTAATGAGTTCAAGCGATCTGACGATCTCTTTGTATCCGGTTAAATGAGCCGCGTGAATGCCTGTATCAAGTACGCTCATTAAGTTGCCATTGCCAAGTGGATACCACGGATCTTGAATCGAATCGAGACCGAAGGCAACGTTCATATTCGCTTCTAACAATTCCTTAACGCGAGTTAAGCCACGTCGCTTTGGATACGTGTCAAATCGACCTTGCAAATGTAAATTTGCTTTTGGTAAGGATACGAAGTGAATACCTGAACGCTTTAATTTTTGGAATAACTTATAAGCATACGCATCGTTATAAGAGCCCATGGCAGTCGTATGACTGGCAACGACACGCTCCCCCATCTGCCTGCGATCTGCCTCTCTTGCGATGACTTCGACAAAACGAGATTGTTCATCGTCAACTTCATCGCAGTGAAAATCGAGCAGTTTGTTATATTTCTCCGCAATGTCAAAAGCCTTCTTAATTGATGCAACGCCCTCTTCAAAAGTCGGTTCGTAGTGTGGGATTCCTCCTACGACGTCAGCACCGAGCTTTACTGCTTCTTCAACAAGCACATCGCCGCCACGATAACCGTACATCCCTTCTTGAGGAAAAGCGACCAGTTGAACGTCCACCCACGGCTTCATGTCTTCTCGTAGTTCAAGCAACGCATGTATTCCGGTTAACGAGGGATCCGTCACATCAACATGAGTCCGTACGTGTTGAACACCATGTTCAATTTGCATGAGCAGCGCTTTTTTTGCCCGCTTCTTTATCTCTTCTTTCGTTTCATGAACGACTTGTTTACGCTCGGACCAGAGCTGAATTGCCTCAAACAGTGTGCCCGATTCATTCCACCTCGGCGTTCCAGCTGCAAGTGCGTAATCAAGATGAATGTGAGGCTCTACGTACGGGGGAATGACAAGTCTTCCCTTCGCATCTAACTCCCCTTCATTCAGCTGGCTAGAAGTAGGCGAAATCTTCTCTATGAATCCATTCGTAATCATAATGTCAAATTGTCCACTTTGCCTGTACAGTTTGGCATTTCTAATAATCATCGCTTCACTCCCCTCCCTTTGGAAATAAAAGTTCTCGATTTGGTTGGTCCATAATCGGAAATGACAAGTCCTCCGCTTGCCATCTTCGGGCAATCTCATCAATTGTTGTAAACCAAACATGAGGCTTTGATTTCATATGAGTAATTAATCGATCAAGCAATTGAACACGTGATGCGCGTCCCATTAATTGAGGATGCATCGTCAAATGAAACATTCGCCCCTCTTCATAAAGCGCATCGAACTCTGCCTTCCACAATCGATACACTTTGTCAGGTTCCTCGATGTGATATGAGCTTCTCCAATCCCCTGAGAAAGCAAACTGCTCCCAATCATCTAAAACCCACGTACCAGGAACTTCAAGTAAGTTCCCTCCAGTTGTTTGAATTTCATAAGGAATGTCGTTCGCTTGCAGACTTGCATCGTACAAAAATCCATATTGCTTAAGAAGGGATAGAGAGCGTTCATGTAATTCCCAAAGCGGCGCACGATAGCCAATTGGCTTTTTGCCAGTTGTTTTCTCAAGCATTTCAATTCCTTTTATGAGTTCTGCTTCTTCTTGCTCCTTCGTCAATTGATCATTTGGTTTGTGTAAATAACCATGATGCCCGATGGCATGACCCCCATCACTAATTCGCTCTACGACCGTTGGGTCCATTTCTGCGATTGCACCAGGTACAAAAAAGGTGGCTAGAATGTCATGTTTACGAAGTAACAAAAGTAAACGATCAAGTCCAATTCCACGCCCGTACGTACCCATGGACAACAATGATGGACGATCTTGGTTATGTGGTTCTGCTAGATGTGCAGTCTCTCCATCTACATCAAACGTCAAAACAGCAGCTAATGTTTGGCCATCTGGCCAACGAATCGGTTCAATCACCATGAACACCTCCTATACATTTACGTCTACTGTATATTATATTTTAAAATAAGTAAAATAAATATTTACTAATAATAAAATATAAATGTGATACACTCTCATTGAATGACTCGAAAGGAGTTGAAGCAATGACAACCATTCGGCCTGAACTTGCAAGCTTTGTACCGATCGCAAACATGATTGCAGAAAACTTCGGTGAACAAGGAGAAGTTGTCATCCATGACTTTGCCGATGTAAGTGCATCTCTCGTTTATATAAAAGGAAATGTTACCAATCGGAAAGTTGGCGCACCGATGACGGATCGCATGATTCAAGATTGGCGAAAGTACGGGAATGAGATCGAAGATAATTACGGATTTACGACCCGGACGAAAGATGGCCTTTGGCTAAAAGCTTCGCTCTCTTACATTCGGAATTCCGAAGGAGATGTAATCGGTTGTCTCGGTATTAACCTTGATATCACTGCACTCATTTCAACCTCAAAGTTTCTCAATACTCTTGTCTCCTCAAGCGACGATAAAGCTCCAGTAGAACAAGAGTTTTATGGCAAAGATATTCAAGAAATGTTTCATGCCCTTCTTGAAGAAGCCAAGCAAACCATTGGCATCTCGATTACTACAATGAAACGTGATGACAAAATTGCGTTTGTTAAACACCTTGACCGTAAAGGTGCATTTCTTATTCAAGGCTCTGCAGAGCAAATTGCTGAATATCTTGGAGTTACGAAACAAACGATCTACAACTATTTAGATGAAATTCGCAAGTAGATGCCACTCATATGTGGCATTTTTTTACTTTTACAAAGCATTTTTGACAGATCAGTCACTAGAATGTGACTATAATTGGAACAATAACGATGAATACGAGCAAAGGATTGTGAAAGTCTTCACATAAGAGATACACTAGAGCTAGAAAGAAACGTTTAGGAGGACTTCTGTTGAACGAACACTTACGTCCTAGTCGTACACACCTTACTACGATGACATTACTTACCGTTATTACGGGTGTTGCGATCGTAGTTCAAGCCTTTATGATTGTTTCAATTATTGATCGATTATTTCTTCAATCGCTTCCTTTTCAAGAAGTGATGCCCCAATTTATCATCTTACTGATTGCGTTGTTCGCGCGCATTTTCAGTCGATTTCTGATTGATCGAATGGCTAATACCATTGCCACAAACGTTAAAATCACGCTACGCGAACGACTATTGAGTCACTTTTCAAATCGCACCCTTACCTCATCTAAGAAAACAAAAACAGGTGAGACGACAAGCTATTTTCTAGATACGGTCGATGAAACGGCTGCGTATTTTAATCAATACATTCCACAAATGATTCAATCAACCATTATCCCACTCATGCTTTTGATCGTGATCTTCTACGAACATTGGGCATCTGGTGTCATTATTCTCATTACGGCTCCGTTCATCTTCGTCTATATGATCATTATTGGCATGCGTACCGGTGATCAGTCGAAACAACAAGTCGAGAAAATGGCTGACTTTTCAAGTGTGTTTCTCGACACACTTCAAGGATTATCAACGATTAAGTTTTTCGGTCGGACAAAGCAACAACATCAACGGATTAAAGAAAAAAGCATTGAATTCCGTGATGCTACGATGAATGTCTTAAAAGTCGCGTTCACGAACTCGCTCGCACTTGAATTTATCTCAATGTTAAGCATCGGAATCATTGCTTTAGAAGTTGCCATTCGTATGATTATCGTTCAAGACACAACCTTTTATTCAGGGTTCTTAATGTTAATTCTAGCGCCTGAACTGTTCAATAAGTTAAAAGATCTCGGTTCTGCATTTCATTCAGGAAAAGTGAGTAAAGGGGCACTGGAAAAAACTGAAACGTTGCTCGCGGAATCCGATGAAGAGCAATCCTTCGGTTCGAATGCACTTGATCAGACAAATCCACCGACACTTTCGATGGAGGAAGTACAATTTTCTTATCCTGAAGGCTTTCAGCTGTCACACATTAACTTTGTAGCCAAGCCGTATGAAAAGATTGCTTTGATCGGTGCTACAGGGTCAGGAAAGACGACACTTCTTCACATATTAGCTGGACTGCTGCCTCACACAGAAGGTAGTTACCAATTAGGGAACATGCATTTACACGAAATTGAAGCTTCTTCTTGGTACGACCAAATGACGCTTATTTCTCAAGATGGCTATTTGTTTGCGGGGACGATTGCCGAGAACATTTCAATTGGTTCCAAAAAGAAACCTACGGATGAAGATGTTCTAAATGCGGCAGTTGAAGCTGGGATTATTGAATGGATTGAGCAATTACCAAATGGCATTCATACGATCGTCGGTGAAGGTGGACGAGGCCTTTCTGGAGGGGAACGTCAACGAGTGTTTATGGCACGGGCGTTTTACAAAAAACCAAACGTCGTGTTTTTCGATGAACCAACAACGGGCCTTGACCTTCGAACGGAAGCGATGCTCCAAACATCACTTAAAAAACTAAGTGAACAGTCGACCGTAATTATTGTCGCTCACCGATTGTACACGATTCGAGAAGCAGACCGCATCTTCTTATTAGAAGACGGGACGATTCGTGCGAGCGGTACACACGAAACACTTTGGAACGAGGACGAATTATACCGTGACATGATCACGACGCAGCAAGGAGGCACTCAAGCATGAAAGCACTCACACCTTTTATTAAGATGATTTTTGCTGAAAAAAGGGACCTCTTTCTTTCGATCCTTGCTGGCTTTATTGCAGGAATAACAGCCGTTGGCTTGTTTTCTGCTAGTGGGTATTTAATTTCTCATGCCGCACTGACGCCTCCGATTGCAACGTTAATGGTCATCGTTGCAATCGTAAAATTACTCGGAATCACATCAGCTGTAAGTCGTTACGGTGAACGCTATTATTCTCACCGTGCGACGTTTACGATGCTTAGCAACATTCGCTTACGCGTATACGAAAAACTAGAACCTGTCTCAAGTCGAATTCTCAACCGCTATACGAGCGGAGATATTCTGTCCCGAATTGTCGGAGATGTTGACTCGCTACAAAACGTCTTACTCCGCGTCGTCTATCCACCGATCGTGATGCTTTCAGTATTTCTTGCAACTATAGCCTTTACGACATTGTTCTCAATTGGCACTGCCATCCTGATCATACTCGGTTTGGTACTCACATTAATCGTCATCCCTGTACTGTTCTTTCTCAGCCAACGACGCGTCAATGACCAGATTCGAGAAACTCGTGGACAGCTTTCCTCTACGTTTGCGGAATACGTTTACGGCTTTCGAGAACTTACGATTCACCAAGCCCGTCAAGACCGAGAGCAACAGGTGCGTGACACGATTAAGCAATACGAACAGCAAAAGCAAAAATCACAATCGGTACAAATGTGGAGCGATGCAACAATCGGTTTGCTCTCTTTTCTCGTCTCAGTTGCCGTCTTGTTTTATGCAGGTTTCCAAGTTGCCGAAGGCAATTTAGCAGGCATTCTACTGGCATTACTACTCATGATTACACTCACAGTATTTGAGCAGATTACACCGATGGCCACTTTACCGTATCATTTGCAAGAAAGCGCGCATGCAGCAAAGCGAATTGAGTCCCTTGAAGAGGAGAACGATCGCGATGAACCCGCTGCTGACGTTCAATTTAGTGAAGCCTTAGACATCCAGTTCCAAGACGTTACGCTTCAATTTGAGGGCCAGATTCGACCTGCAATTCAACGTGTGAACGTCCACATCCCGTCAGGAAGCAAAACTGCGATCATCGGTGCAAGTGGCTCAGGTAAAACGACCATCGCGAATGTACTACTAAAAGCCATGCCTTATGACCAAGGCACTGTCAAAGTCGATGGGCACGAGCTATCAACTGTCTCAGAATACACACTTTGGAAGAACACAAATATATCATTGCAATCCAATCATTTCTTTGTTGGTACAGTTCGAGATAACCTTCTCGTCACAGAAGATATAACGGACGATTCTACTCTCCAAAAAGCGTTACACGTAGCAGAATTACCCTACCTTGAACTCAATAGTCGCGTCGAGGAAAAAGGACAAAATCTCTCTGGTGGTGAAAAGCAGCGACTCGCGATCGCTCGTCTACTCCTTCGAGAAGCGCCATTATGGGTGCTCGATGAACCAACAACATCGCTTGATGCACTAACAGAAGAACGTATGCTACGTCTCCTACTCGAACGTGCGAAAGACGCTACTGTTGTACTCATTAGCCACCGCTTAACAGGACTTGATCAGATGGATCAAATTATCGTCGTAGATCATGGCCAAATTATTGAAAGTGGAACGTACGATGAGCTTATGCGAAAGGATGGGTACTTCAAACAGATGAAGGCGTTAGAAGAAGAATTGTTCATGATTTAAAAAAGCGAGAAGTCTACCAAAGTAGTCTTCTCGCTTTTACTTTTTGCTTGCAGTGCTCACTTAATAGAAATAGACAATTTCCCAAATATGTCCATCCAAATCTTTGAAGTGCCCTGAATACCCCCAATCATATTCCTTTGGCTGGTTAGGCAAGATTGAGCCTCCCAATTGCATTACTCTTTTTAAGGTTGAATCGACCTCTTCTTTATGATCAGCAAAGCTACTTAAAATGACTTCAGAGGATTTCCCCAAACTACCGCTTCGTTGATCAATTTCCTCAAGTTCACTACGAAGATTTAATACGAGAGTGATTCCATCTTCTAATTCAAACACTACTTGATCTGAACCTTGAACTAGCCCTTCTGATGGAATCCCTAATCCATCTTGATAAAAGGCTGTTGATTTTTCTAAATCATGAACTGCGAGTGTGATGATATTAATTCTTGGCTTCATAAAAGCTTAGGCCTCCTCATTTAATATCAACTTTACTAGGTTAAGTACCTACTCTGTACATACCAAATAACTAGACTTACCTACACAACAATGACTATTCCTCATATAGATATACAAGAGGTGATCATATGTCAAAACGTGACAAGTGTATTAAAATCAACAACAACTTGATTAACGGACCTGGATTCATTGGTAACGGAGCCATCCCTACTATACCAACAGTCCCTACGGCACCAACCGTTCCAACAGGTCCAGAAGAACAAAATATCGGCATCTTCACGACGATACCTTTCATGACTGCTCAAGGTGGAATTGGTGTTCCTCTTGAGACGAATCAGACGCTAATCGGTACTGCGATTACGCATACAGAAGGCGAAGCATACATTGTTCTCGTCGAACCTGGTACGTATACAGTTTCTTATTCAGCTAATGCATTCGCTATGAACGGTTCGACAATTGCCCTACAGATCGAACAAGATGGTGTACTCGTACCTGGCACGTACGCTGAAGGTACCGAAGTTTCTCTGTTAGCCGCTACTGGAAGTTTGACTGTAACCTCAACACCATCTGTCCTCACATTAGTACCTCCAGATTTCACGATTGGAACTGAGAATGTTGAAGTTACCATCGTTAAGACTGCTTAAGGACAATGTTAACCTACTAGCCCGTAGCCTTATGCATGCGGGTATTTATAATGAATAGAATACCCTCAAATTCGATGACAGACCGCTCACCTTCAAACGGTACGTTAATCAGCATCCATTCCTCCTTCACGTAACGTAGCAGACCCTTTCTCTTCATACCACCTGATCATTCTCCATATCCCATCGTATTCTTTCTTCCAAACCTCTAGTGACAGTGCCTTTACTTGAATGTCTTGTTCCTTAAATAAGATTTCATAAGAGACCGCCACCTGTTCACTCGCTTGAGGAATAATCGTTAATCCAGAATACTTAAATTGAATATCTTTCCCCTTATAGAAGTTCGCTGCATTGCAATTCCCTGTAGTAATCGCTTCGTAATTCATCTGTTCAACGATGTCATTCTTAGGCATATAAAGATATCCAATGAAATTTTTAGAATAATACGTGTTCAATTCTTCGAACTCTCCTTTTGCCATTCGCTCATGCAATTCACGCATTTTATGCACTTGAGCTGTTACTTCCTTCGTAATTTGGTCCATCATAACCTCCTGTCAAATCCTATTAAATTGCCGATTGAGTAGTTCTATAACGATTCAATTTAATTCTTTTACATTCCTGCAAAATGTATAGGATTGACTCTCCCCTATAGGGGAGACCTTACACTACAAGTAACCAATCAAAGGAGGCGACCAGATCATGAACGTTGAAATTAGAGAAGTAAGAAAAGAAGATATTGAACCGATCAAAGCGATTACAATTGAGGCTTTCGCTAAAGACTTTATTGAGGATGAAACCTTACTAGATTCAGCCGTTACGATGATGTTTGTAAGTCCAATCTTAACGAAAAGCAGTTTCGGAAGAGTGGCTACGTTAGACGGAGAAGTCGTTGGTGTGATTTTCGGCTCAAGAGTTGGCGAAGCACCGACCTATCGAATGTTGCATGAAGATTATACGAAGGAAATGCTACACCTTCTCAATCAAAAAGATAGCGATCGAGATTTATTCGTTCAACTTACGACCGCAACAAATGAGGCTTATAAGAAATTAATACGAGGAAAAGAAGATGAGTTCCAAGGTTGTTTAGAATTCTTTGCCGTATCTGAACAGGCTAGAGGCAAAAAAGTCGGAAAAAAATTACTGAATGAGCTCTTCGCCTATTTCACCGAGACGAACACAAAGAAAATATACGTCTATACAGACACGATGAGTAACTATGGTTTTTATGATCATAATGGTTTTGTTTATCTTGATGAAGAGGTCACAGTATTTGATCTACCTGATGGCTCATTCAAGAATAGAAACTTCATGTATGAGTACACGTTTTAAGCGACAACAAATTCAGTCCGCCTCATTTCATGGGGCGGACTTTACGTTTACTTGAAATTGAGCATGATGATTATCTTGATTAAATACATCTGTCACTAAGTACAACATGTATATATCATGGTACTTCAGATCATTCGTCTTTAAATAGTCTACCAACAATTGCAACGTTTCTTCCTCAGTTTCCTTCGTGCAATTCACTGTTACATAGTCCCCTCTTGGCAACAGTAAAGCCGAGGAAGATTCTTTGATCAACTGATAATCTTCAATCGTAATCATGCGAAATACATCACGAACCTTACATTGATTGGGCAAAGATGAGAAGATTAATCCATATTGAAACGTATGATTCGTAAATTCCGCTAGCTGCTCGTCTAATTGGTCAAATGACAAAACCTCATTCAGCTCGCCCCCTTGTGTAGGCGAACATAAAAGGTACCGCTCTTCGAAGGTTTGAACGTTAAACCCCTCATTCATAAGTTCAACTTCTGAAGAATGAATTGCAGTCTGCAATAAGTCTAATCGCTTCTGAAGCAGCTCTAAACTTTTCATCTCATCTTGAATTTCTTTACTCTTCTTTTCCAAGAAAAGCTTAAGTTCATTCGTATCTGCTTTTTCAAATAAAGATTTAATCTCTTTGATTGTGACGTTGCTTTGTTGGCAAAGTTTTATAATGTCTATGTAAATAAATTGACCCATCGTATAATACCGATAACCGTTTTCAGGATTGATGTATGCTGGAATTAGCAAGCCAATCGTATGATAATAACGAAGCGCTTTAATCGTTACATTTTTTAATTTAGATACCTCACCAATGGAAAAATACCTGCTTTGATCCATAACTTCCTCCATTCGATCATAAAAACACTCTTACTGTATCCAAATATAGTATAAGTCATTACGATCATCCAAGAAATAAGGCATCTAATCGTTCATTAATCACATCGAGTTACTTTATAACGCCTGCAAATAACCCCGTCATCACTTCAACATGATCTTGATTGGTACAACGAAATGAAGCCGTTATCGATCTTCGACCATTGTCTTTCTTTGTATATTTATCAATGGTCACTACACATAAAATTGTGTCTCCAGTGACTACTGGCTTAAGAAAATTGAAATTCATCGTATGCGCAAGAACATCATTCTCTCCCCCAATCTTTGTTGGAAGAGTTGCGGTTAATAACCCTTGAACAATTACGTTCCCGTTCTCATCAGGATTTACATGATGAACACCTTCATCTAGCGATAGCTTCGTGAACGTACCAACATCTTCTTTCGTAAACGTACGACTAAAACTTAGTGTGCTGCCAACTTCTAAAGTCATACCCTTATCTCCTTTTTATGGCAAACTTCTTTAAGTGAGACTATTAAAATATGTGAAAATAGCATCGTACAAAGACGGAAGAACTGTTAGAACGACGATCCCGACTATGATACTGAATGTTGACATAGAGAAGAATTTACGTTTAGAAATTTCTTTTCTTTTGTATGCAATGACTAACACTTTGATGATTGAAGTTACTGTGATTGCTATGATTAATCCCGAAAATAGTACTGCAAAGAAGATTTGCATAAATCATTTCCCTTCAATAGTTAGGACCTTTTATAAGACAATTTTTAAAGTCTGCTTATTCTCCAACTAAGCTTACAACACACTAGGCTCCATCAACCTTATTCGCTTCTCATTACAATTGATCTCTGTACAAATTCCCATAGGCAAAATGAACATCGGATCTGTATGACCGAAATCAACATTCGTGACAATCGGCAACTTATGGTTTTGAAATTCATCCCGAACGACGCTCATAATCGCATCTTCTAATTGTTCCTTTTCAAGATCCGAGTAGTCCCGAGCTCTGCCAATTAAAAGCCCTTGTATTCGTTCCAGCATCCCTTGCATGCCATAGCTACGAATGGTCCTTCTGATTTGCTCGACTGTTGTTGATCCTTCAGCATTCTCTAAAAATAAAATCTTGTCGTTAAAAAACTCAATATCACAAAAGTACGGTGTTCCTTTTAGCATTTCCAATACTTCGATACAGCCTCCATACAGCTTCCCACTGTTAATCCCTTCACCCTGTAACCAACGCCATCCCTGAGCATTTAGCTTTTGTGCATTAATTTTGCCTGTGTTGTCATGTTCTGACCAATCAGGGTATCCCTCAGACCATCGTGTATACGGTTGAAAATCATACGTGTCACTCGGATGAAACAACAGATCTAGAATATGGCGCTTATAGTTTTCTTCTAAGCTACTAAGCTGCGAAATACCGGCCATAACCGTAGGTCCGTAATACGTAACAATCCCTAATTGATTTAGATACGTTAAAAACGTCGTATTATCAGATGCCCCCATAATAATTTTAGGGTTTTTCTTAATAAGGTCTGTGTCTAAAAAGGGAAGAATTCTTATTGAATCGTCACCGCCGATGGAACAAAAAATCGCTTTTATATCCGAATCAGCAAACGCTTGATTGATGTCCTCTGCTCTTTGTTTCGGGTTTTTATGTAGTTGTTCAGCAGCTGCACGTGCAGTATTCATTTCCTTAACATTTAGATGGAGTTCTTGCTCTAACATATGTACACCTTCATTAAAGATATGTGGGAATACGCTCGGTACCCCTGCTGATGGGGACAATACGGCAACCGTGTCTCCCTTATTTAAACGTTGTGGCGTTATCATTTCCATTTTTCTAACCCCCATATTAAATGTTAGGTCTATTTTATCACACAAATTTTATACTAGATGAAAGATTCTAATATCAGATCGTCATGTATTGTCTATAGAGTTTTTTCACCCAATTCATTTAATTAACTAAGATACTTTGGTACGATTAAGAAAACCTAGAAATGAACCTCACAAATGGAGAAAAGGAGTGTCCAAGTTATGAAGAAGAAGATTCTGATGTTTTTATCTTTAGGCTATGGATTCTCTACTGCCGTTTTCTTCTAGACTTCACGATTTTGGTGACGTCTATCTTTTTTTAAGAACATGAGCAGAAATACACTATAAGTGAGGGAATACAATGCAAAACATCCGTAGGAAAAACCCAGATTCAATGGCAGAGCCTGTAGGGAATTACAGTCATGTGACGCGAGTTCCAAAAGGTGCAGGTTTGGTTGTAACATCAGGTCAAATCGGAACAGATCCAGATGGCAATGTCCCACCTGAATTTAACGATCAAGTCATAAATACATTTTCAAACATACAGAGAATCCTTACATCTGAAAATTTAAGTGAAAAGAATATCATTAAAGTTAACATTTGGGCAACCGAACAAATTGATTGGGAATTCCTAGATGCTCAATGGGATGAATTGTTTCCGTCAGCCTACCCGGCAATGACAGTCGCTTACATCTCTGAATTAGGACTGCCCGAGTTAAAAATTGAAATTGAACTTTGGTGTGCCGAGTTTTGAGGGCATCAATGATTCAAACCCTTCCCTTATTACGAAGGCTGGGAAATAAAGATGCATCATTCATGGCATAGCTTGTAAAAAGCTATGCCTTTTTTGGCGGGGGGCAAGAACTCTGGACCACATAAAATTCAACCAAAAAACGCCCATCAAAGTTTTCACTTTGATGGGCGTAGCTACGTTAGAGTGTCTCTTGCTTTTCAGCTTGGAACGAATCAAGAAGTGACCGTACTTCATCTGTTGAACTTGAGTTCATCAATTGATTTCTTAGTTCACTTGCACCACGGAAATCGCGTACATAGATTTTAAAGAAGCGATGAAGCGGTTTAAATGCACGGGATTCAATTTCATGGTACTTGTCATGAAGGTCGAGCTGCATCCGAAGTAGATCAAGTAGTTCTTCACTGCTATGCTCTCTTGGCTCTTTTTCAAATGCAAATGGGTTCGTAAAGATTCCTCGACCGATCATGACACCGTCGACGCCGTATTTCTCAACGAGTTCTAAGCCGACTTGACGGTTAGGGATATCTCCATTAATCGTCAGTAGTGTATCAGGTGCAATTTCATCTCGTAGTTTTTTGATCTCTGGAATGAGCTCCCAATGTGCTTCTACTTTACTCATTTCCTTCTTCGTACGTAAATGAATGGACAAATTCGCAATGTCTTGCTTTAGTACATGAGTTAACCACTCACGCCATTCGTCCACATACGTATAACCGAGTCTCGTCTTCACACTTACTGGCAAGCCTCCAGCTTTAGCTGCTTGAATGAGTTCAGCAACGGTATCCGGCCGGCGAATAAGTCCGCTCCCTTTTCCGTTACCTGCCACATTTTGAACGGGACAACCCATATTGAGGTCGATCCCTTTAAAACCTTCTTCTGCCATACCGATACTCATTTGCTCGAAGAATTCAGGCTTGTCTCCCCAGATATGGGCAACCATCGGTTGTTCGTCTTCAGTAAACGTCAGTCGACCACGCACACTCTGCTTACCGTCTGGATGACAATAACTTTCAGAATTCGTAAACTCCGTAAAAAACACATCCGGCCTTGCAGCCTCACTTACAACGTGACGAAACACTACATCCGTAACGTCTTCCATCGGTGCTAATATAAAGAATGGACGCGGCAAATCACGCCAGAAATTTTCAGTCATCGTACTTCCCTACCTTTTTATCAATCGGTCTTTCTCGTAACTAATATAAAATTAAAAAGACCCTCTAGATCATCTACTTGAGGTTAACTTTAAACAACCTCTTATTCATGACACGATTTATAGCAACTACTCCATAATAATATAGGAAGTAGCACTATGACAATTGAATTAATTTCCTCATGTCTATAAACAAAAAAAGAAAGGACTCACCTCCAGCACTTCAAGGCAAGTCCTTTCGTATAAAATCAAGCATTTAAATCCTCAATTGATCCTCATTCGATAACTCCATCAAAAATGGGTATACGGACATTAAAAGCAAAGAAACAGATAAGAAGATAACGATGATTGCTAGGAAGCCCAAATTTGTTAACAAGCTTAATAATGGAACAAGCAACGGTAAAAATACTAGAAACGACGTATTTCTTTTCGCTTTTCTCGATAAGTATTGTATCTCGTCACAATGAGGGCAGCTCATTCCATAAATCGAAAATGACTTTTTGATGGATAACCTCCACCCCCATTCCTGCTTGCAATGTGAACATGTAGGCATGATGCTGCCCCCTCTATTCTTTACTAACATAGCAAGTCATACACTGTTAAGAAGCTGTTCAACATTGTCCTTTACCTTAAGCGGCAACGGTTGTCTGTTCGCTTCGATCATCAATTGCTTATTAGAAATGCCATGTGTTTGAAAGTAATGCCTTAGAAGGTATTCTTTCTCTTCTTTGTTAGGCATCAAACTATATAAGATGTACCAATCTTCTAACGCACACAGTGGTATTTCTGTACCGTTAATTTGTGAATACGCAACGATTGAATTTGGAGTTAGAAAGAATTTGTATATTCCATTTTCGTGTTCCAGGGCTAACCCGCTCATAAGATCGACTTCGACGTTGTTGATCGTATACTTATAAAAATATGCGGTTCGAAAAGGAGCATACTTTTGTGCTTCCTCTTCCTTCCCGATCTTATCAATGATTGCTTTGCAACGATCTCCATCTTCCTCGGACACTAAAATATCGATGTCATTCGCTTTTTGCACGATCCCATTTTGTAGAAGCAATAATGAACCGCCGATCCCCCAAGAAATCTTGTTGTCATTTAAGTGTTTGCCTAAACATGCGAGTTCATCAAGCAACTGTTTAGTATGGCTGTGTTGTAGCGTCATCGACATGACTCCCTCTTTTGAATCACGCACTTACTATTGGCAAATAAAAAAAACAGACTCAGAGAGTCTGTTTTAGTCGGTTATTAGCCTTCTTTTGAAACATTTGCAGCTTGAGGTCCACGGTCACCTTGAGTAATTTCAAAGCTAACTTTTTGACCTTCATCTAAAGTTTTGAATCCGTCAGTTTGAATTGCAGAGAAGTGTACGAATACATCTTCGTTACCTTCGCGCTCAATAAATCCAAAACCTTTGTCTGCGTTAAACCATTTTACTGTACCTTGTTCCATGATTGTTGCCTCCTAGTGCTTTGCGCATGCATTACACGATAAATTACTATTCTTGCTCAAAGTGAAACTCTAGATGAAAGTTGCTTGCTTTCTGTTTTCTTCGTAACAAAACTAGTTAATAATTATCATAACATATAAATAAGAACGTTCCAAGTTTTTTATGCAATTTGTATTTGGAAGCGACTTAGATGACTCATAAGTACAGACTATTTCCATTCATAACAGTCAAATGTTGAAATGATTTTCTAACAAAGATCCAAGCTATCTTTTTCTAGAAAATATGTTTTATCCGTATTCTTAATCACAAGATCAAATGCCTCGTGATAAGCATGCATAAATAATTCGTATTGAATTCTTCGTTGTTTGTGGGATTGCTTTAAATAGTCAATATTCATCCCTCTTTCGGACACATCACGGATGCCCCTCCTAGTAAATTCAGTATCTCCATCTGTATAGAGATAAATTTTAAGATCAAATAAATCTGGATCTACAAATGCAGTACTCATGCCTTCCACAATACTGACTTTGTGATTCGCTTTAATTAAGGTACTTTCCATATAATGCGTTTTTATCGTATTAAAATCTAAACCTGCTCGAATCATGTTAAGGTCTCTTTCTAAAGATACAACATGATGAGCTGCAGGATGGCAGGCTGTCATTTTCGAAGTATGTTGTTCATGATCAAATTCATAGTCGATTGTTGCGTATTTCCTAAGCTCAGAACCAATGATATATGGGTCAGTGTTCATATAATTCACTTCATGCTGATCGATCAACCCTCTAAGGTGTTTCGCAAACGTCGTTTTTCCAGAAGCTCCGTGACCCGAGATTCCAATGACGATTTTTTCATCAGAATTATTAATATAGCTCGCAACTTGTTTTATTATGCTATCCATAAGATCTCCTTTCACACCAAACTCAATGAATTGATTCAAGATTGATTTTAAGAACTATAAAGTCGGGTATACGTAAAAGTAAACTGTAACATGGAGGATTTCATGGCCAAAAAAGCTCTCTTAATGGGACTATGTCTATTTTTCATTATGGTACTTACTGAACTGATTTATCGTAACTCAATAAATCTAATGAACTTGCTCGGTATGCTAACCGTGTGTACCATAATTTCTTTGTTACTCTATGCTTCCATTAAGTATCATCAATCTAGAGATAAATAGCTCCGGCGATGGCTCAACCGAATTGTTCACAATGTAAACTTTACTACGAAGCACAGGCAGAATTCCAAATTCATCTTTAATTATGAGGTAAATGTGCTTAACCTTGAGCTGGAAACGACATATAGCTTGAATTATGGGCGATCCGATTCGCATGTTTAAGTACTTACTTTTAAAGAGTATTTATCCGTTGTCCGATCATCACCTTTTGGTTTTTTACATTTAGGTCTCTTCTTTACACTTCGTGTTTGCGAGCTCGCCACACTTTAAGTACTGCATACTTAATTATTATGCCTATAGGATAAACTACGATAACTACAGGAACAATCACTGCTAATAATAGAATTGATAAAAATAGACCGCTACCTAAAACTGAAAAATTCCCAGAATCCAACAACGCTGTTCCTAGTGCTAGGTCAGAAAATGCTCTTATTAATGGGTTCAAAAAAGACACAACGATTGAAAATACTATCGCTAATCCTATAGCCGCTAGATAATAAGAAAATTCTTTTACTACAACTCTCATATGCCTGTAACGACTCCCTCAATAAAAAAATACTGTTAGCTATTACACCATACTCACCATTGTGTTTCAATAACGTTTGTTTTTAACAACCACAAAGACGGGTAAATGCCAAAAAGAACATCTACGCCTATAAAACTCTACGAACTGACGTATTACAGGAGCGTTCTAAAATGACGAATAATTCAGACCATCATTCAAAGAAAAATAAAACGAAAGAAAGTTTCGGTGAATCAATTGATAAAGCCATGGTCGGAAGACCAGAAATCTTATTCCAAGGGAGTTGTCTATCAAGAGTCCTCACCTTTGTAGTCATTATTGTATTGTGTATTATTCTGTTTTACTTTTTTACAAGATGATATTCAGATAAGGAGGAATCCACATTAGATATGTTAATAAGGTAATGCTCAGCATAGCTGGCTTTTTCTTACTTGCTGGATGTAGCAATGCCAACGAAGAAATACGAGAATTAGGAGAGGAATATGAACTTACACTTGTGGTAATGGAAGACACAATGCTTGGAAGTGATGATCTCGTAGAGCTTGACTATGACGAATCTGAGGAACTCCTGCAGTACATCCGTCATTCACTCGACGACGGACCACAGCAGGGTGACCGTGATGTTGCAATTGAACCGAAACTAAAAGAGCCTGTAGAAGAAGCGGGTGTTGCCAGTAGTCATACGTCTTACTTGGATGAAATGAGTGAAGATGAAGGACATCAATCCGGCTTCAATCGAAATGTGCATTTCAATTATACGCTGCAACAAGGAGCAGACTCTATTACTCCATCAACTCTTGAACTCTCAGAATTACATTCTTATGCAAGTGGAATGCCTGGAGTAGATTGGATTCATGCAAATACAAGTGCATCCTTTGATGAAAACACTGAAGAAGTTTCCTTCTACACGACAGGGCAGTGGGAAGTTCATTTTCTCTATGAAGGCAATGAGATATGGATGGAAGTACCAGACGACTGGATTGTACCGTTGCAGTCTGAGGAAATTTTAGAGGATGTTTCTGTAGAAAGGTAAAACCTACGCGAAGGCACCTTCTAGAAAGCCTTTTCTACAAGGTGCTCTCGCTGATTGACGATTAGGTTAACGACAAAACCCTTACTCAGTCTTTCTCTTTTTGAATAGAATCGTTGCTACAACAAACGAAATGATGAGCAATCCCCCGAACCAAGCAATGGATAACCACAGGTTCGTGCCAATCGGTGTACCGAGAAGAAGTCCACGTAATGTCTCAATTAACGGTGTCATCGGCTGATTTTCTGCAAATGTGTGAAGCCATGAAGGCATCGTTTCAGTGGGTACAAATGCGCTGCTCACATAGGGCAAGAACAACATCGGAAATGTGATAGCATTAGCGGTTTCTACATTCTTTACAAGCAACCCAAATACGACAAATAACCAATTAAGGGACAGCATAAAAAGGCTTAAAATTCCAAGTACACCTAGCCACTCTACTACTCCTGCTTCCGGTTGGAATCCAATCAGCAGTGCTACTAGAATAACGACTGTCGTAGCGATCGCATTCCGGATGAAACCACCAATCACATGACCGATCATTAATGAAGATGGGAGAAGTGGCATGCTACGAAGGCGTTCAAATAACCCACCCACCATGTCTTGCGTAACACTTACTGCAATAATTGAGCTTCCAAAACCTGCACACGTAATAATTACACCGGGAACAACGTAATTGACATAGTCCGTTCCAGTTTGAATGGCTCCTCCAAACACTGCAACGAACATAAGCATAATGGCGACTGGTAAGCCAATTGCCATCAATAAGGACTCCTTTTCTCGAACGATATGTTTTATGCTACGCCTCGTCATCGTCCATCCGTCCATCGCAGCCCAATATAATCTTGAATTAGTCATTTGTTGAAACCCCTTTTGTAGATTTGCCTGTGATCTCCAAAAATACGTCGTCCAATGTCGGTTTACGGAAATGCATAGCCACTGATTCAATTTGATTTTCATGCAATATATTTAACAGAAGACGCAAGTTTTCCATTGAACCTTCTGTCTCAACAGAAATAATCCTCTCACGTTCGTTTAATTGCCCTGCGATGATTTTGCTTGCTTCATCAAACGATGCTTGATCGTGGAACGTTAGCTCCAACTTCTCTTTGCCAATAATGCTTTTTAATTGTTCTGAAGTTCCAGTTTCAATAATTTTACCGTTATTCATAACCGCAATTTTATCAGCAAGCTGATCTGCTTCTTCCAAATACTGCGTCGTTAAGAAGATCGTTACACCACGATTGGCAAGCTTGCGAATTAAATCCCACATGTTTTTGCGGCTACGAGGATCAAGACCGGTGGTTGGTTCATCTAAGAAAATCACTTCAGGGTTAGCAAACAGGCTGATCGCAATATCAAGCCGACGGCGCATCCCACCGGAATACGTAGCTACTCGTTTTTTAGCAGCACCACTCAAGTCAAACTGTTCTAGTAGCTCTGTTGTGCGTTTTTTAACTGTACGGTTATCCAAGTGATTTAATCGGCCTATCATTTGTAAATTTTCTTCACCTGTGAGCAGACCATCAACTGCTGCATATTGTCCAGTCAAACTAATTAATTTCTTAACAGACAATGCCGCACTTTCTGTATCATATCCTCCAATCTTTGTTGATCCACTGTCAGCCTTTATCAACGTAGCTAATATACGAACCATCGTCGTTTTTCCAGCGCCATTTTCGCCTAATAAAGCAAAAATTGAACCTCGTTCCACGTTAAAACTCAGTCCATCCAGCACGATATGCTCACCATATCTTTTCTTGATATCCTTTACTGAGATGATCGCATCGTTCATGAAAGATCTCTCCCTTTATGTTGATTGACTCATTCAGTCAATATAACAACAAATTTTTTGACTGACTCATTCAGTCAATTTTATAGTACGTAGGTTTTCTTTTGGTGTCAATACTTTTTATAACGATTACCTTTCTGAAAACATTCTGAGCAGAATGTCCACTCTATACTCCGTATTCTCTTTCCAAAATGCTGGATCATCTGCCATAATGCCAGACAAGACTGTCAAATAAACACCAAGCAATTCTTCCGCATCTCCTTGAATTATCTCTCCTGATTCCTGCCCTGCAATAAATAGAGGATATAACGATTTGATGTAGAACTGACCTGCTTTTTCCACGAACTCCTCCAAATGTTCAGGTAGATCACTGGAAGAACTCAAATTCTGGATAATTCGAAACACACCATTGTTAATTTCTGTATCACTCTCTGTAAATGCATATTGAGTAAACTGCTTGATTTGTTCAAGCGGACTAAACTCATTATCACTCAGTTCTTGGAAAAGCTTTGCAGATCTATGCTCTTCAATTGCCCAATCTAAACTTGCATACAAAATCTCGTCTTTAGAATTAAAGTAATGATAAACGAGCCCGTGGCTCACTTTCGCTTCTGTTGCAATCATACTGATTTTTGTCAGTTTGATTCCATTTTCAGCAAATACTTTAATCGCAGCACGCATAATTTGTGCTTTTCGCTCATTTTTTTTCTGATCTAATTGTTCTTTATTTAGTGGTGTCATAGATCCCCAGTCCTTCTGTACTTATATGTAATCTCGTTCAATTAGTGCCTAAACTTAAAGGTATGATTAACTCGTAGTTTTGTCAATTGACTTCGATCTTAATCGAGTAAGAGTGCGAACATTATGATGTCACCGCAACGAATAAACCATTTACAACTGCCAAACACTACAAAAAAGCTCAAAACCAGATCTTTCCATTTAGTAAACCCCTCACTGGCATTCCCCAATTACTGGGCTCTTCCTGCCAACGATC
The DNA here is from genome assembly GCA_012970285.1 of Bacillaceae bacterium JMAK1. Classification (GTDB taxonomy): domain Bacteria; phylum Bacillota; class Bacilli; order Bacillales; family Marinococcaceae; genus Geomicrobium_A. Next base: position 359,802 of record JIBW01000007.1, on the reverse strand, counting down.
TTAATCAAAAAATGATAATTAGGTACAGCACACTTTACAAGATGAGTTTCTGGATGTATAGTTGATTACACGACTAATCAACCACTCAACATAACAGTGAGAAAGGAGCGTTTAGTGAAGTCTGTTCTAGATGAATCAAAACCAATTTTCCAGCAGATCTTCGATATGATTGCTGATGATATTGTTGATGGCGAAATGCTTGAAGGAGAACAAATTCCATCAACAACAGAGATTTCCAAGTTTTATCAAGTGAACCGGGCAACAGTGCAAAAAGGTTTATCCATGCTTGTTGAAGCCGGTTATGCCTATAAACAACGAGGTGTTGGGATGTTTGTCGCAGAAGGGGCCAAGAAGCGGCTGCTGACTAAACGTAAAGAAGAATTTTACATTCAATATGTTAAGCCCACACTGAGCGAAGCTAAGCGACTTCAAATGTCGAAAGAAGAATTTATTCAATTGATTGAGGAGGATTATGATGATAAAAATCGATAACTTATCGTTTTCATATGGGAATGCAAAAGCCTTACAAAATGTTTCGTTTCACGAGAACGAACCGATAATCATTGGTTTATGGGGGCGCAGTGGCTCCGGGAAAACGACATTAATGAAGTTGCTTTCCGGTATGGAACAACCAAATCAAGGAACAATCAGTGTGAACGGGGTCAGCCCATACAACAATTCTGAAGCAATGAATCATGTAACATTCATGCAGGAAGATCATCCATTTTCAGATTTATGGGATGTTGACGATGCACTACGTTTCGGCTCTTATTTCAATGAAAATTGGGATCAATCATTAGCCGAACATTTATTGGATGTGTTTGAGTTACCGAGGAAAAAGAAGATCAGGAACTTTTCCAAAGGAATGAAAAGCATGATTAAAATTACGTTGGGACTTGCGAGTAAAGCACCCGTAACCATCATGGATGAGCCAGCAAATGGGCTCGATGCTAGTATGCGTAAGACCTTTTATGATGTGTTGTTGGATACGTATGAAGAATCTCCACGTCTAATCATGTTATCAACCCACCACATTGATGAAGTTGAACCACTCTGTGAAAAAATTGCCTTGATTAATCAACACACGATCACTAGATATGAAGAAACGGAGAAACTAAAACGTCAAGGAATTCTCCTAACAGGACCAGCGGATGCCGTAAGATCAGTAATTGGTACGAGCAATGTTCTTGGGGAACGCAAAATCGGAAAGCAACTTCATGTCATGATTGACGATAACTATGACGACAGTTTGATTACGCAAACGCAAGCAACAGGAATTACCGTTGAAAAAGCACCACTTCAAGATTACCTCGTGAACCTAACAAAAAAGGGGACGACGAAAGCATGAATACACTCAAAGGACCATTCAGAATCATTATTAAAGAAATGAATCCAACGTTCTTATGGAACGTTGGGATTACGATCGCCTTATTGGGATTGTTTATCGTATTGAGCTTCTATACCAATGGCAATGAGCACTTAGGGATCACGTTTGGTCCATTCTATGTCATTTTTCTCGTCTATCCTTTCATTTTGATGAAAGCCTACAAATGTATACTCTCTTTAGGAGGCACGAGAAAGCAATATATGATCGCAACTTTTCTTTCCATTAGTATCTATCTTGTACTAAGCGCCATTATATTAAATGGACTCTATTATTTAAGTCCATACGTATTCAATCAAGGGTACATCTTCCACATGGCAGACCTTGTGAATGGATCAAATCCCCTCTTATATGTATGGATTGACGTATTATGGATGTTCATTCTTTTCGGTATTGGGGTACTCGTGCAAACGATATACTTTAACCTTGGTACAGTTCGAACGTTAAGTGTAGGTGCTGTTCTGCTAATTATTTCTCTCGCTACAGTCTTTTTTGCGGACCTGGGTCCACTCTTCGAATTCTTCCTTACTGAACAACTCTCATTCGTTCACATTTTAGCTGGCGTTTCTGTACTGTTTGTACTCCTTTCTTATTTGTTTATGAAAAACGGGCCACTAGAGAAAGGCGATCGCTATTTATTCAGCAGAGGCTGGAAAGAACCTAAACCAGAATAACAAGATTAATAAAAGGCTACTTTAGGTCGTGATTGGACCTGAAGTAGCCTTTTATTTATTCTATGATACTGATGTGCACCAATATTTTATTAATTTAAATCGAACCAACGATTAAGAAATCCATCGGAGTCGATTTGAGAGTATATGAAATCTGCGCCAACAACTGATAGCATTGCAAAAGCAATCGCCCAAATAATGATACTTCCTCCTATCCATAATGATGTAGATTTTTTAGAGGCTCCTAATGAACGAGCAATTAAAGCCGTTGCATGACTACTTCCAACCGTCACAGGATGAATAGCTGCAAGGCCAGGTAATCCGTATCGTTTCCAAAGTTTAACTGCTTTTTTCTTTTTATCGCTTCTTTCATTCTTTTTGTTTTCCCGTCGATTTTCTAACCATCTTATAAATTGTTCTGACAAGGTAATTGCGATTAAAAAGGTCATTAAATTCCCAATCATACTAATCATGGTAACACTCCATGGATTAAGGCCTGCCAATATCCCTATAGGAATAATCAACGTCGATTCTAAAAAAGGTGTAGCTGCAATAATGAAAACTATGATATACAAAACGATTGCTGACATAAAATTCTCCTTTTATAATTTAATAAACTGACCGTTCGGTTTATTAACCTCGATAAAAATAGCCTCACGATTATGAGGCGTAGGTTTTAGTTTTTAATCCCATTCAAAAAGATTTCGATCGCATTTTGATAAAGTAAATAAAACTTCTCCTCATCGTAACCAAGGAACTGTGTAATACTCATACCAGTGAGTGTACTATAAAGAATATGCGAGATATCTTCAGCATTTTTATTACTCACAAACTCTTGATTGCGTAAACCTTCATTTATAATTTCATAAAAAACATCATACTCCGGCTGAACAAGATGGATCAGCTTTTCTTTCACCATTTCTTCGATATTCTCCGAACCCATATATTCAGGTACAATTTTTGAAATCGGATTTTGCATATCCGAAGCATAAAATCGAGCGAGAAGATACAGTTTCTCGGTTGCTGTAGCAAGTTGATTGGCTTCTTTCTCCCACTCTATTCTCCAAGATTCAGACGCCTTCTCAACGGTATACAAAAAGAGCTCTTCCTTACTCTTAAAATGATAATAAATGCTACCTTTACTTATCTGAGAGTACTCACGAATTTCTTCCATCGAAGTTGCCGCGTACCCTTTACGTTCAAATATCACCTTTGCTTTTTCCGCAATACGTTTCTTGGTCTGTTCTCCTTGTCCTACTGGCCGAGCCATAATGAATATTCCCCTTCAATGTTAATGATCAGCATAGTAAACTGACCGATCAGTTTATTAAATACTAATACATTATTTTAGAAAAAGCAACGATACCTAATTAAGCTCCAGGTATCGTTGACTTGTTTTTAAAACAATGTATGACTTTTACAGACGACTTCTTCTCTAAGTTATTCGGTAGCATCATCATGATTATTGGAGTTATTGTCATGCTACTTCCACTACTCTTAGGTATAGAGAGCATGAACCTTTAATGTACACGTCCAATCGTCCTTTTCTAGATCACCAATAAAACACATAACCATATTCTTGTTTGTTATAATTATCTCAATGATTCGTTCGAAAGGAGAAGGTAAAATCGAAGTATTAAGCACAGGCATTAACTGGGGAACCGTCATTACTTCAGTGATCGCTTTTATAATTCTTATCCTAATTATCGTCCTCATCATTCGATTATATCGATATTATGTTAAGCAAAAGTAAGCAATCTACTCCGTAATTTTCTTTGAACTCATACTTGGTCCTTTGCTGTTATCAGCCATAGACTTTGGAGGTGTCCCTATTCTTAGATCTCCTCTAAGATTTCTAGAAGATGACCGTAAAGCATTCGTCTTAGGTGTATTATCTTTACTCATCCCTTACATTGGATTCGTCTTTGGCATTAAAGCCATTACGTATTCTAACGGAAAGAAGACCTCAGCTGCGATCGGTGGAAAAATATTAGGGATTCTTGGTGTGATTATGAATACGTTCTTACTTCTAATCATCGCCCTCTATGTGAGTACTTTTTTTATTAATGTCGAATAGCGCTGCTAACGGACTAACAAAGAAGCAAGTCATTCAATAATTAATAACTTGTTTCTTTGCCTTACGTAGTTAACTTTTCTAAAGTTGCTTACGAACTGTTATTATTCTCAAGGACCACTTCTGGATAATGATTCTCAACCAGCAGATACAACTCATCTAGAAGCAACTTTAATTCTAAGATACTGTCTTCAAGTGGGCTGAAATTAATCCTTTCTAGTCGCTCTTCTAAGTTGTTAGGTTTGAGCCTGAATTGACTGATTACCTGACTGTTCCATTTAAAGACTGGGTGTTGGATGTATTCTTGATTGATGGCATAGAACATATAGTTATAATTCAGTTGAACTGAACTGATGACTTGCTTCAATATGAACCAATCATCTCTTTTCATCAACGCTTCACGATGATTCCATCGATTCGTTAGTTTCATATACTTATGTATCATCGCGATCGTTAGTTCTCTAGGGTATGGGGTTACTTGTGCCACAAGTTCATCGTACAATTCATTCCCTAAGACTGGAATGCCACTTTTAATACTCGAGACTATTAATTGCTTATCTATTGAAGTGTCATATTCCTTTGTAACTTCGTTCACGATTTCTTGTACGCGTTTAGTTAAGAAGTTGCTAATCTCATACTTCACATGAAAACTCACATAACTTTCTGACCATTCACCTTCTTCAAAAGGGTGAAACTCGATTATTTTTCCTTGTAACTCTTTTATTGGCTTCTTTCGATCCTCGTCTGTTGGAGCTTCGTTCCAAAGCACATAGATCTCAATATCCGATAAGTGATCCGCCCACCCTCGTGATACCGAACCTGCAATCATGACTAAATCAACGTTTGGATTGTTACAATAATACCCGCTGATTGCCTTACCTTTTTCAAGTAATTCCATGACATCACCCCTATTACATTATGCCGTTAAATCAATCAAATAATAAGCGCAACCAGGCTCTTAAGCCTTACTTGCGCTCAGTTGCTGAATGTGTTTAATTTACGGTCGCCTTTTCTTTTATTAAACGCCTAATTAATTTTATCTGACCTCTATGACTGATTTCATCTTCAATAACATGAAACCATAAATAATAGTTATTGTACGGTGTTCCATCTGGAAAATGCCTTTCTTCATAAAGCCATTGGTCATCTTGCTCTTTAAGGAAATCGTAAGTCACTTGCCTTACCTTACTCAGCTTTTCTAAATAGTACGGTAAATCATTAGAATGAATCTCTGTTCTTCCTTGCTCGCCCATTTGTAGGGCCGCTGTCCATTCTTTCTCTTCTTGCTCATTGAACATGCGATCTTCAAACGACATGACTTGGTGTAAATATTCAATCGATGCCATATGTGAAAGTAACATGCCAATTGAGTTACTATTTTGATCATGAAGAAAATCCAATTCATTCGTTGTTAACTCAGCAAGTTCAAATTCTGTCATCGTTCTTGTTAATTCGAGCATGTAAACGAGTTCTCCAATTGCTTGATCGTAACCTTCTTTTGAGTGAAATTTAGGGTTTAACATCGGATCATCCTCTTCATAAAATATACTACTATACTACCATTAATTGTTTATGTAATGAGAATAGTAGGATGAATCCGCGCTAACCAACTAATTATCCGTAATGTTCCATATGTTGACGATAAAGCTTCCAGCCTATCGTTTCTTTTTTGAATACCTCTACTGTCAACACAGTCGTTTGCTTCTGACCTTCAAGATAGAAATCAATCGTTGCTGTCAAAATGAATTCATCGTTCTTCCTCAAGTTATATGTAAGGTCATTGTACTCGAACGTAGCATTTTTCCCTTTATACCCTAAAAAGGTTTGTTTATTGTCATCACGATATTCCTGCCCATGATACACACGATAATCAACATCATTGTAATACCCAAAGTACCCTATAAAATTCTCTGAAACCCAACCATTAATTTTCTCCACACCTCCAAGATTCAAATCAGTACGGTAGTTCGTGATCGCGTCCCATACTTCCATTTTCACGCCTCCCTTTTATATGATGTTAAACATAATAAAAATCGCGCCAATAAAGTTGCCGACTGAATGGATTAACCAACTCGGTAAAATTGATCCTCCAGACTTCATTTCGTTCATCCAACCTAAAAGATAAGCACAAACGCCTGTTACGGTAATAATCATCATTGCTACTAAGAAGTTAGTGATAAAAATAAACATGATGCCGTGCACGACTCCAAAAATGAATGCTTGCACGAAGTTGCCTAAACGAAAACCTAGCTTGTTTATAAGCCTCTTCGCAACAAATCCACGAAAAAAGATCTCTTCGGATAAACCAGTTTGGATAAATGCATAAAACAATGCCGGGATGATTGCTACGATACCGTATCCTGCGAATTGTGCGATTGCAATGTCACTGGAGTCACTCAATCCACTGACTGCCATCAACCCGATAATAGCTAGCATAAGGAAAATCATTCCTATGAGGTACGCACTATATTTTAAAACAGACGTATTCATCTTTATTCGATGTAAGCCAATGTAGCCAAAGAACTTTACGTCTTTTCTTGCGGTTAACAGCCAAAAAATAAATGGAATAGAAGTAAAGAGCAACACTTGCAAGATGGAGCTTAAGATTAATGATGTTAAATCCATTTTTACCCCCTAACAAAATTGCTGAGACCTACAAGCATAGCTACATCGTTTTTTCGAACAACTTCCTTTCAAATAAAAATCACTGCAGTACTCTCAGCACTGATTTTCATTACGATTGGATTGTTACTTTAAGAAACCACGAATAAACGCACCAACATAAACCGTCATTTCAGCTAACACAGATAACCAATCCTTCTTAGTCGCCTTCATTTTTTTATTCGTTTTGTTGCTCATCCGTTCATACCTCTATTCGTTCAAGATTCCCCGCCTGGATATTAAACAAAACATTTTTATTATTTGTAATTTTATCATTTAATGATGTATAACTAAAGAAATTCGATCGTCGCTTATTTATGTAGAAAATCTCTCGTCTAAGAAATCCCCCTCTAATTCTAGATTATTTTCCACGGCTTAAGAGGAGGTTATTATACTTTTCATAAAAAACTTAGCTTAATTACTTCTAAAAACTGTGCCAGTGATGTTCGTATTAGAAACTGCTACTACACCCTCACCTGAGAAAGGCTGGATTGCGGCACCTGTAATAACATAACTTACTGACTCATTATTTCTATTAATATAATCTGTAAAATCGATTGGAAACAAAACATTCCCCAATAGATCACTACCCAATATACTTGTGTCCAAATTGAAAGCCCTACTAAATACAGCAGCACCTAGTAATGGATTTGTCTGTGAACGATCTACTCTACGGATTTTGATGACGATTGTCGTATTACCAGTTTCAAAACTTGCTGGAAAGTTTGCTTCACCTGATCCGTCGATTTTCACTAAATCTCCACTGCATAAATTATCAAATTCAATACTTCCAATCACTTGTTCATTCATTACATTAGCTTGGGGTGTGCCACTATCAAAACCACTAATAGGTAGTAACACCTCTCCTGATTGATTAAAAAAATCAAAATCTACAACTGTTCTTCCTTTCCCTAATGGACAACTTTCTTTTTGAACAGCCCGCTTTCTATACCCACCTAAATTATCTCCGCAGCTCATGGAATCCTCCTTTTTATATTTAGTTCTATACAGTATAGTGTGCAGACGCCACTTTAAGTGCGGGCAATTCAAATAAATGTGCACTCGCTTAGCGGTTACTCTCTATCACAACGAGCTTTCAAATAAAGAACGGCTGTAACTATATACAGCCGTTGCTTACTTACTTTATAGCCAATTGTTTGTGTTCCTTGCTAACTCTTGCAATTGATTCATAAACAATGCTGCGTGATAGCCATCACAGACCGCGTGATGCACTTGCAAAGAAACAGGTAAATACGTTGCTGTACCTTTCGAATAATATTTTCCCGCTGTAATAATTGGCAATAGAAAATTTCCACCATTTCCTACATTTAAATTAAATCCACTGAAAGAGTTCCATGGAATCATCGAGATGGGAAATGTGTTGGCAGGTACCGGACGTTTAGGGAACAAGCCGCCTACATGATTGTACTCATCTAGGTCCCGATTATAGTCTTCTTGAAAGGTCGCAACATTGCCTGTTGCTACTGTCCAAAGGTTAGAAAACGATTGTTTGTGTTCATCAAAAATCGTATACAGGGGAATCAATTTCTGCCAATATCCCAACTTGCCTTCATCATTGAAGCTTACTCGAAATGATTCATTTGCATTTATCACCTCTGTCACCATGTAAATAAATGTTGGGTAAAATTTGTATCCTTCTCTTTTAATCGCAGCTTTTAAAGAACTAATCTCGATATCTGTTGTCATGCTAAATGTTGTCTGTTGATTTAAATAGTGATTAAAGTATTCTTTACGTTCCCAATTCTCTAGATTAATCGTATGAAATGTCATATACAATTGCCTCCTAAATTAGTGTTGTACAATGATTTAGGAGGCAGTTTCATCTGTTTTCTTCATAATGGTTCACCCTCACATGAGTCGTATTCTTGATTGTATAGTAGATTTCTTGTGAAAATCAATGAGTGCAATACCGATAATTGTGATTCATTTGTCGAATAGTTATGACATTGTTTTAACGAAGTCGGGTATTGGATAACAAGAGGTGATCCTATGAATCGTTTACTAACCGTTCTTCTTTTTATCTTAATCCCAACAATTGCAATGCCACTTCTCTATATGGTTTGGTCCATACTACTTGGTGACACACTATCGGTTACTTCCATTTTATTAAATGCACTGACAGGTTTTATTTTTGGAGTCATTTTTGTAGGTTTACGTTTGTTGGTTGTCGGCAAGTTATGGGGCGAATAACCATACTTACTTCTTTTATGGATTACACCAACAAGATCGAATACATTAGCAAACTAACTTTGATTGCTATAGATAGCGCAATTATAAGTGTTGTTTGACGTTTCGATAGGTGCCACATTGCTCCAAAGTCTCCCCAAGGAGTTCTCGTTCTCATCGTCATAAAAATACTCATCCCTAAATAAACAATGTAGATAACAAGTGCCGTTAAAAGTAACGAAATGCTTAGCGGAGGATAACCTAGAACAACGTTAAATACTGGTACACAGCTTAATATAAATACCAATTCCGCGATAAATCCCGCATTAATAAAACTAAATGAATAACGACCTTCCCGGTCATATTCAAAATAAGCCTCTGTATATGCTTCATAATGAACAGGTGAAATCCACTTACCGCTTCTTTTAATCGCTACATGAGGTAGGAGCGTTTTCATCTTAATACGTATTCTCTCTTTTGGAATTCCTATATACCTGCCAAAGAGGTAATGCCCGGTTTCATGAACAAAAGTAAGTATGATGCAAAAAACGCTATTGAAGATCAAATAAAAGACAAATGAGCCAATCTTTATCCACCCCCATAGTTCTTAACGTTCTACTCATTGGACAACTGGGTAACTTTCAACATGTCATTTCTAACTCATTAGGAAATTATTTATTGAAACGTACAACGAAAAGAGTGCTACTAGGAAGCAGAAGATCGCAAAAAAACTACGATCTTTTTTAAATTCATCGACCCCCATTATGATAAACATAATCCCTAAAAGCCCGATTGTATACTTGCCAAAATCATAGCTTTCAGTAATGATACTAATTACCGATAACACGACAACTACGATGGCTATCACAAGTCTTAAAATCAGTAACAATGGTGTACCTCCAATCCTTATTTATGAAGATTTCCTAATTACTCTTTGTAAAAATTAATTACGGAATTTGCTAACGATACCACTTTACTCTTCAAATCCTTTGGGGCAATAATCTTCATTTTATTCGCAAACCCTACGATATACTCAACGGCTTCTTGTTCTGCATTAAATCTTAACGTTGCCTCGATCCACTGATCTGGATTTGAACTTTCTTTTTTTATCACTTGAACAAACTTACTCGTAAAATATAGCCGCTTCATCACGGATGGATGAATTTCAACTTGGACGTCGTAGGCTGGTAAACGTTGAATGAATTCTTCTTTTGACTGTTCCCAGTACGCAGCCAATATGAAATTAGCTGGTCTTATAAAAGTTTCGTTTTCAACAATGGCCTTGTGTATTCGGGACACTCTGTAATTACGAAATTCCGAATCTCTTATTGCAACGAGATACCAAGTATTCCCCTTTGCTACGAGCCCTAACGGTTCAACCAATCGTTCTTTTAGTTCCCCATCTGCTTGTATATAGAGAATGGTTAACTTCTTACCTTCCCACACCGCTTGTTGAACGGTCTGTAAAGCATCAACGTTTTCTTTAGATTGTCGCCATGTACTTGAATCGATATGAATTCTTTCCCACATCGCTTCTGCTTCGTCTCGATACGTTCCCGGTATGGCCGCTAGTAACTTATGGCGAGCGTCTAAGGCTCCACTATTTAATCCTAATTCTTCAAGTACTTTTCCTGAAGGGAAAAGAAACAACGATTTCAAGTCGTTCATTGTGAGCCCACTTAACTGACTACGAAAGTTGTCCACTAAGCGCCAACCTCCGTCTTTTCCCCGATCCGAGACAACAGGAATCCCTGCAGTACTTAATGCATCCATATCCCTAAGAATTGTTCGATCGGACACCTCTAGTTCTTCAGCCAATTCCTTTGCTGTCATTTTCCCTCTGTTTTGCAACAAGATCATAATTGTCATCAATCGATCTGCTCTCATACGATTAATCCCCTTAGGTGATAATATAAATAGATAATCTAATATGACATAAGGTGTCATATTTTAATTGTATACTTAATCTACAGCAGAAAGAAAGGTGATGGTTATGACACGAAAAATCGTCGTATTTATTGCATCAAGTTTAGATGGATACATTGCTACAGAAGATGAATCTCTAGAATGGTTATTTAACGTAGAAGGCGAAGGTGATAATGGATTTTCAGAGTTCTATGAAACCGTTGATACCGTTATTATGGGAAAAAGAACGTACGACTGGATAATGAATGAAGAAGCTGGAGAATTCCCTTATAAAAATAAAGAGTGCTACGTATTCACACGCTCATCCGCTAAAGATACTGAACATGTAACGTTCATTAATGACGATGTTTCTCATTTTATTCAGAAGCTAAACCATCAGAAAGGCAAAAACATTTGGCTTGTAGGTGGAGGAGAATTATTATCTGATTTTATACGAGAGAAGTTAATTGATGAGTTCATCATCACAATTGCTCCGACGATCATCGGTAAAGGAATTCCATTATTCAAAGGTGGAGATCATACGTTAAACCTTTCATTAAAAGGAACACAACACTTTAATCAATTTGTGGAATTGCATTATAAAGTGAAAAAGTAAATTAGTCGATACGAAGCAGCTCTTTTCAGTAGAGCTGTTTCCTTTTTCGTTGCTCGATCCAACCTATGAGAACCTTTCTTGCTTTTCTAGATGAATCTGTCGTAATAGTAGAAATAGAGGCTAGACCAAAGAAACACCAACCGTGAGTGAAGCAATAATAGAAATCCAAAGATTCTTTCATTCCCTTTCGCTGTCATTCATAAATGATAAAACCGATGACGACAATAATTGATCGCTAAAAGTGCGCTACAATCCCCTTGCATTGTCCCGAAGTTCTTTATCATCGGAGGAATAAAGAAAGACATGAAGACTGTATTGTCCCAAGCTCGCTTTAGAGAGATTATGTTCAAGATACTTTTCTACTTTTACAATCTCTTCTTGATCATAAACCGATACAGCTATAACAGGATCTGTGTCACCAACTTGTATACTCTGTACATGATGCTCTTCCCATAATGAATCCACTACCGTTTCCATGCTAGGAGGTTCCTTATGTATTAGCGTTACTAACGCAAATATAAAAACAACACAAGCGATCGATGTAAAAGCTAATTTGCTTTTTCTCATTTATATCACTTCCCATACAAATATCTACCAATGCTACAAAGAATATCGCATTATTCTTTCAATTATCGAACCAACTTTTGACTCTTCACGTTCTTATATAAATAGAAATTCAAGACTGCTGCTAAAGCTATTAAAATACCTGTTGTAAAAATAAAAGGAAATGCCCGTTCAATGATTCCAACGAGAGTCATCAACTGCACTGTCACAAGTGTAATACCTACACTTGTTAAAAGAATAGATAGACAAATAAGCTGTGGATTTTTTCGCGCTTGCATCGTTTCTCCCCCTACATTAACTTGCTTCATCATACCATTGACGACTCAAGGTAACGTACAACTTAATTTTCTTGTAAACCAACCACCGTTAAGGCTCCTAGCAATCATTCATTCCTAAACTCAAAATAATATTCCATTTTTTGCTCTACTCCATTTGGATTCAACTCACCAGAAATAGCGTCAATGATGATGTTATCTTCGTCAATAAAATACGTCGTAGGAACACCAATTAAATAAGGGTAGCTATTTTCAAACGCCTCATTACTTTGTAAAAATGACATGTTGTAATGCTGCTCTTGTAAAAACTCTGATACCCCATGATCATTAAACTCTAAGCTTTCCATATTAACAGCGAGAACTTTTAATTGATCGTCATTGTATTGATCGTCTAAGTGATCTAATAACTGAAAGTTATCTTTGCAACTGTCACACCACGAAGCCCATAAATTTACTACAATAAAGCTATCATCATAATCCTGAAGCGATACGGTATGCTCATGATTTATCGTGTTGATTAGAAAGTCTGGTGCGGCATGGCCCACTTGTGCGCTCTTAGGAGCGGAATATTGAACAATCAATACGATGACTAATACCGTAAATAAACTTACTACAACAGTCGTTATCGCTTTTCTCATAGAGAGTACTCCTTCGATTACTTGGTTATAACAGAGCATGACTAGCTTTGTAATTCCATTATAGCGCTGTGCAGTTACTAATTTAATCATTTTTGGTATTTTTATGAAGTCAGCATGAACTCGATCTAACATTGAAGGAAGGGAATGTTATACTGTCTGGGAGAAATGATTTCCGTAAAAGGAGTTGATGGGATGTTATGTTCAGTTATGAATTAATTTGTTACAGTTGCAAGCGAACGTTCAATGTCTATGAAGGGTCTACCCTTTATAAACTTGTAAAAGAGCGAAAAGGTACTAAATTCACATGTGAGGATTGTCATCATAAAGCGCGTCTTGAAGCTATTAAACGTTTTATGAACTGATCATTTTATATGTCAGGGTTGCCAAATTACTATGATTCTTTTTTCTAATACACAAAGAAAGGCGCAATCCTTGTTATTACAGGATCACGCCAGACACTACAAAAACTGACTTAATTAGGAAAACTCATTTACTTTGGAGGATCTGATTCAACAACTTCCCCATTATTATAAACATCATAGTATCCAACTGTTCCACTTCCACCATTATCAATCAGCTCTTGGCTTTTTGCTTGAACTTTATAATAGCTTCTATTTTCTGGTATCACGTCTTTGTATCCAACGATTCCGAATCTAAGATCATCATTATCTAAAGCCTCTTCTGCAAAGGTAATGGCTTTCTCTTCCGTAAAGATTTTCTTTCCGTACTCTTCTTGCAGAATCGTCCAAGTGTCAACGTCAACAACTCCACTTTGAGTAATTCCCTGATCTGCTTGCAAATTCTTCACTTGTTGTTCAGTATGTTCACCAAAAATCCCGTCAATGTCCGTTTCAAATCCGAAATGCGTTAACATGACTTGTAAAAACTCTTTTTCAAAGGACGCTCCAGGTCCCTTTGTGAGTATTGGTTGCTCTTCAGGTGCCCATTCGAAAATTGGGCTATATCCTGGTGTAATTAAAGGATCAGATCCCTTTGATTGTTCAACTTCTAGTTCATCTCCTGATGATGCCTCTACAGATTGCACAGCGAGTGGCATCGCTACAAGCGCAAACATGGGTACTAAGATTAACAGCTTCTTCATACGAATCTCCTCCTAAAAATTGAGTATCTTACTTCTTTCAGTACGGATCATCCAATGATTTTCACTATTCGTCACATCTTTTTTTATTTGCGTCGCACCTCCTGGAAATCATTTCTGCAGCTGCGTTACTTATAGGTCGGGAATTAAACCGCGCGGTTACAAATAAATCAACATTCATTTGATATTTAATGACCTACTCCGAAAAAATAAAGCGCATATCAGGTTGATTTTACCTGATATGCGCTTTATTCAGACTCATTACAAAGCTGCTTTTTTAGCACTCCTTTTTCTTGCTGCTTTACGATATTCTAGCGTCGTAAAATAAACAATCAGTGGGACGAGTATAACGGTTGGTGCGAACCACAACCATAACGGGGCTTCCTCCAAGGAGAATAAACGCGGCGCTCCTAAAACAACAAAAGCCGTCACAGTTGAAATACCGCAACTCAACATACCTGTAATATGTTCAACAACCCAACTTCTTCTGAATTTGGAGCCACGCCACCAATAGAACATTTGAGTGGAAGCAATGAAAATACCCAGAAATGGAAACCACGCTAAAAGCAGATCATTGTAAGTAAAACCATAAATGCTCATTGCTACTGCACTTAATAAAAGTAACAGTGACACGAGCCAGTCAATTGTCTTATGATGGTTACCCTTGTGCGTCTTGAACTTTAATACTCTTAGTCCATAATAAGCTGTAGCAAAACTTAAGATTGCGATAAAGATCATGAAAAGCGAGAAGGAAAATTGCTCATTTGCTCTGTTTCCATCAATAAAGATTCTGTATAAAGCTAAATGAATCGATGTGACGCTAATAATAAACATGCTAATTGTAAAGATCCAGCCAGTAAGACGATGATAACGCCCACCTTTTTTGACAAACAATGGAATCCACAACGTAAACAAAGCAACAAAACCAGCAAAAACATGAATGACAATCGATAAACTAAATATGTCCATCACTGCTTCCTATATACGTCATCGCATACATACACCAACTTAACTCCACCAATCCAAGAAAAAAGCTTTATCTTCATCATTTCTTAGCTATTCAGCTCTTCGTATTCTTCTTTTCGATCTTCATGCAAGCGGAATGGTCGGTCACTAATTTGGTCTCCTATAAAGAGCGGGCCATCAATTTCTTCCCCCTCGACTAGAATTTGCGTAGATTCATAACCAAAATCCATCATAATAAGCCCCACTTGCTGCTGAAAATCATCATTCAAAGGTAAATGAAAATCAATATCATATAACTCTTCAGAAAAAGAAACTTCAGCAACCCCATCATTTTCACTTACATAATCCACTTCGACTTCATGTGAAACAAGTACATCACCGACCTTATGGTCCGGGTCGCTTGCCCACGTATGAATCGCTGCCCAATACAATTCATCTTCGGCAGCTGCATAGATCGTCGTATGTTCTTTGTACCTTTGGGCATCACTTTCTTCGATGTTCTCTGTATAGTAAAGGTACACAGTTTCACTAACGGCCTCCTCTTCATCAGAAGAAGCTTCCTTAGTGTCTAAATCACTTTCTTCCGTTAGGCCTTCTCCTTCCAGTTCCGTTGGCTCATCGTCGACATTGTTCTCCTCGTCATCTTCAGGCAACTCTTGCTCTTCCTCCAGATTGTTATCCGTACCGCCCTCTTGAGGATTCTCAGTCCCATCATCGCAGGCATATAAAAACAAGGAGCCAATTAAAAAAGCATTTACAATAGCATACTTCTTCATCCTAACCTCCTAGCTAAGTTTTATTTATCTCTTTCCATCAAGACGATCCTATGCGCTCTTGCCTATCGCCTCTCGTAGATTGGAAGTTTATTACGGTCATTTATTTTGCTCTTTTTCTTCCAATGTCTTCAGTACTTGTTCTAATATCTTTTTCGTATCCGAATTGTCGATCCCCCTTTGCGCTGCTGATTCTACAACAAAGTAAAGAATAAACAGAAAAATAGCCAGTGCACCTAATAAAACTCCTAAGCTTATATTCATAAATTAAATCCTCAATCACAGCATTGACGCCACGATACCGATTGTTTGAATCCACTCAAAAAGTGGAATGGAATTTGAAACAGTACTGGTAAAGGGTGATTAACGTTTTCTTTGATCGTATCTTTCCACTTATTGCTATGGGATCACTTTTGTTAGCTTTATGGTTAAGATCACTTCCAGCTTTCATAATCGCACTTGTTATTATGACACTGGCAGTAGGGCGTAACATGCTAAAGATGCTTAACAGAGGCGAACGCGTCAAAGCCATCTTAGCATTAGCGATTTTCATAGTATCGGTAGTTATTTTATTCCCGATTTTCCTTTAGTTATATAAGAAGAAATTATTGTTCCTGCCTACACCATTGGATACAAATCTTAAACTAGTCTCACATAATAACTTTTATTTCATTCAATATTTGTCGGGGTGTCATACATCCCTCTTTCTTCAATGTGTAAATCAAAATCAATACCATCATTCAGCAGATTTGATTTTCTCTCCTCAGCTTCTTCAAGCGTAGAGTAATACCCCTCTTCAACAAAGACCGTGTCACCTTCTGAGTGTAATGTTCTCACCCGTTCTGCATCTCTTTCTTCAAAATCTAACTGAAAAGACTCGGTGTACTCTTCTTGCGAAATTGAGGCCGTCCTCACAGAATAGACCGTAGGGTAATCTTCTTCACTGGTTATGCTGCGAATATCTGTTACAATCTTGGCTGGATTGTGCATTTCGAACACCTCAAATTCAACAGGCTCCTGTACATAGACTGCTAATTTTATCGTCGCATCATCAAAGAACGGGATCATTTCCATAGAAGAAAAGAGATCCATCGTTGATAAATCAGGTAACTCCTCTGGAAGACCTCGAATTCCTCTTAATGTGTATACGAAGTGCGAAGGGTATGCTTCTTTTGCCACTTCAAAATGATTCGGCATTTCAGCAGGATCACCAAGCTCATGATGCGCGCCTTCATAAATATCAAGAACAAGTCGCTCATATTCATCATGAATCCCATGGTCAATGTTTCCTACAGCTTTTCCATCAGTGATTTCACCACCGATCACTATGCCCGACTGAATATAATGATCTTCTTTCGTTGACGCAGCCTCTCGTTCTTCTCCTTCTTCTAAAGAATGGATTTCTTCCTCACCTGAATTTCCGGTATCCATCTCACCTTCTTCATATTCCTTTTCATCCGTTCCATTTTCATTGTCTTCGATCTCGTTATGTTCAACTTCATTGTCCCCGACTTCACTTCCTGTTGCACTCTCTTCATCACTTCCACAGGCGGCTAGCACCACTATACTTAAACAAAGTGTAGGCATCGTCTTACCAAACGTTTTCATATAACCCACCTCCCAAATTAATGACGTATTTAAAATGATTTATTGTGCAATCACATACTTTTACCCTAAGTCATTTGGGACTAATCTGATATTTACTCAATGCCGTGTTTACATCTTTGTTTTTAATCGATATTCTAATGAAACCAACGTGTCTTGTAATTGGTTACACCCATTTGATAACATGACATTCCTCATTGGTTTGTTTTTTATAGTCGTAATACCTAAATACGTCTTAGCATGAAAATCAATTTGCAACCTATACAAACCTAATTTATGTAACAAAGCACCATAACCGATCCCTTTATACTTTGGATGAATTCCTATCCAAAACATACGACCCTCTTGATTTGTGTAAGGTTCAATATGCGGCAAGACAATTCCAACTGGAGTCCCAGCAACGATATAAACTGTAAACATCTCATAATATTGGGACGGAAGTTCAACTTTCATGCTCTGTAGAAAGTTCCTTGATTCTTCGTCATCAACACCCATGATTTCTGATAATAGCTCTATCGAACGATCTTCAAAAGGAAGCCACACCTCGTAGTCAACTTTACTTACGGTAATTTCATTTGTCATTTGGTATGTGTACATAACTCTTTCTCCAACTATGCTCATTTTCTCTCGAGTATTAACCAACTTGTTAAGAAGTTGATTCGTGCATTCAAGTGTTACACGTCTATAGCCATAAGCAAGAGCTGTAGAGAATAGTTCAATGATCAAATGATCTACTTTGGAGATTTCTTTTGGAACATCATGAAAGATTTCCAGCATAATTAATTCATCGTTTTTTAAAACATGAATATCATGTTCTCTTAACACTTGAATCAGACAATCCATACACTCCTCACCTCTATAACAGTAAAACTCTTATGCCCAATAACAAACTTGCAACTTATTACCGTCCAAATCATAGAAGTCAAAGAACTTGTTCACATCGTCACTTTCTAATTTACTAACCGTCACACCATTTTCTTTTAATACTTTGTACGTATTCTCAATGTCTTTAGAGAAAAAAATAGGATACACTTTATTGTGTGATCCACCCACTTTACCTTCCTCGATCGTTAAAGGCACTTCACTATGACCAATTGATAAAATTCGATAGTTATCTCCTATAAACGACTCATCAAAACCTAATAGGTTTTGATACCACGCACTTGCCTTCTCAACATTACTAACGCATATACAAATTGTGTCAATTCGATCAAGCAAACTCATTTATTATTCTCGCTCCAATCTTATTTTCTTCATCCTATAATTACACAATAAGGCACAAGCAGGTTGTTATTCCTGACTTGTGCCTTTAAAGATGTTAGCTCTTAATGCAGTTTGAATTAATCATTCGGTCATTCACAAACGCTTTGATAAAGAAAGCTTCATTAGAGTTCGGCTCTCTATAATATTCTTTATTAAAAGCATCAAGGGCTTTCTCCAATGAAGTTGAGTCTACGACGCTACTAGTAGAGATCAACTCATTCCAATAAAGATCCATTTCTTCTCGATCACATACGGATTCATGACCGAGTAAGGAGTAGTCTGCATCATATTTTGTAATGTTTTCAATCATAGGTAGTAAATGAGATTGTTTGTAATGGAATGAAGAGTTTGTTGTCGTTCCATAGGCACAATCGCCTAAATAAATGACTTTATCATCGGGAACGTAAACAATCGTAGAATCATCGGTATGTGTCCCTTTGATCGTTTCAAGCAGACAAACTTTGTTTCCTAAATCAATTGTAAATTTATTCTGAAAAATGATATCCGGTGAAACTAATTTAAATGACTCCCGCTCAGGAATTTCATCCACAATAACTTCAACACACTGATCCGTAAACAAACTAGCATCTTTGTACCTTTGTAGAGATTCATCATCAAATGAATACCTTTGCCACTGTTTGATGATTTCATTTGTAAGGCTATTTACGATTATACTAGCATCTTCAAACTCATTCATCCCTAAAAAATGATCCCAATGACCGTGCGTAATCACAACATATTTCACTGGGGGAACATTTAATGCTCTTACTTCTGTTAAAAATTCTCGTGCATGTTGAGCAGAATTTCCAGCATCAATAACCATACTATACTTGTCACCACAGACCAACCCTAACGCAGGTCTTTCTTTTGCATCATCATTCGCTAAATAATAATTGCTTTGATTTATTTGGTTTAGCATCATAGATCTCCTCTATAATTTGATTTAATAGTCCGAATTATAGAAAACCTACATGCTGATTAAGTTGTAGGTTTTCCTTTATTGACGTATTGCCATTGGACTGTCACCTCCTAACTTTTGAAAAGTATATCATATTTAGGATCAATTAACTTTAGATTTATGGAAACATTACCATCGATCAGTGCAACGTTCAGTAACCATTCTAATCACACAATCGCATGCCACCACCATGATACTAAATAAAATCCAGTTGAGAATACCTTGTTCTCAACTGGATAGTACGTTCGCTATTCACTAATAAACATTTGGGTCCAATAATTTCCATCCTCTTCATATCCAACACCGATATGAGTGAGCTCTGGATCAAGGATGTTTTGACGATGTCCGTCTGAGGCCATCCAACCATCCATGACTTGTTCGGAAGTTTGCTGTCCCATTGCAATATTCTCAGCTGCACGCATGTACTCAATACCAAAATCACTCATCATTTCAAATGGCGTTCCATAGACTGGGCTCACGTGGCTGAAGTAGTTGTTCTCATTCATATCCTCGGATTTCACCTGAGCAACTTCCGATAAATCTTCATCCAATTCCAAAGGGTCGAGACCTCTCTCTTCTCTCTCCTCATTAACAAGATCGGCTACCTCTTCTTGTTCAGCAGCATCGGCATCATTTATTCCAAATACACCGATCAGCGCCAAAGACGTAAACGAAAGTAAAAATTGTTTCATTCTTTAACACCTCCGTCTACGAATCTACCACATATAATTGTCACTAAAAATGAACCTAAGACTCAAGTTTAAAGGAGGCAAAAATCACGAAAATAGACGTGTAATCCATAACTCAAGTCCAGGTTCCACACGTTCACAACCTTCTAACCCTTCCATTTTAATCCTGATGAGTAGGATGTATGAATGATACGACTGCCCATTCGCAAATTAAAACTAGTACATTCTGAAACAACTCACACTTAAGCATGATTTTATTACGAATAGCTTCTAAATTGTAAGTCATCATTCCACCATAATAATTCCATTCGTACCAAAGCCAACCTGTAAATCATTACAGATTATACTTGAAGAACATTCAATGATTTTACTTCTCTTAAAAATTCTCGTGTATTCTGAGAAGAATTTCAGCATCAAAACTTAGTTCGCTTGCATAAAAAACGCAAAAAGGTACTTTCACCTATTTTGCGTCCGTTCATCCTAACTTAGCAGGAAGTCAATTCATTAAACATCTTTAATGAATAACCTCATTATAAATTTGACCTTCACTGTTTTCCCCCATGCTAATAATCTTCAAACGTTCTTCATCTAGAATATAGATTGATTTATATTCTGCATTCCCATCATTTTCGTAAAGGAGTACTCGACTGTTTCCTTTATCATTTTCCACATTGACCTCTTCGAAATCCGAGCCAATTTGATCCTCGATCACATTTAACTCAGGCCA
Organism: Bacillaceae bacterium JMAK1; assembly: GCA_012970285.1. GTDB lineage: Bacteria > Bacillota > Bacilli > Bacillales > Marinococcaceae > Geomicrobium_A. Next base: position 338,747 of record JIBW01000007.1, on the reverse strand, counting down.
TTTATTTTTATTTTTTTCAAAAAAGCTTGTAGCACCCTCATCATTGTTTCCACAAGCGACTAACAATCCAACAAGTACAATGAAAGCCGTTGTTACTGTCGCAATTCTTCTCATAAGCAACCTTCCTTACATTAACGATTTCTGTGTTCTGGTCCATTTTGATATTTCACAAACACCCTCAACTTCACAGTGAGGTTCAAGCAAAATACCGTGCCCAGTAAAAAAGATACCACAATTTCTTAATTAAGATTCAGAAGTACAATCATATGTAAACTCAACTTGACATAATGTAAGGTTGAGTTTACATTATTACTAAGGTGATCATATGAAAATAAACAATCGAGTCAAAGAAATGCGGGCTAGACATAACCTCACACAAGAGAAGCTAGCTAAATCGGTAAGCGTCACTAGGCAAACCATTGTTGCCTTAGAGAAGGGAAGTTACACACCGTCTCTTTTACTCGCCATGCAAATTGCGAACGTCTTTGAATCTCAAGTAGAAGAAATCTTTACGATTGAGGAGGAATAACAATGAAATTGTTTTGGGGAGTTTTCAGCTCAGTTGGAATTATCATTTTGTTCGGTTGGTCGTTAATTGAATTTTATCAATTCACTCAATTGATTGCTTCACAAGGGTTAAATCCACCATGGTCTGCATCCTTAAACTTAATGCCCTTCTTGCTCTTTAGTTTATTTTCACTCATTACATTCATTATTTATAAAAAGAAAAATAAATCCTTACTTTTCCCTGCAGAGATTGAAGAAAACGACGAGCGAGAACAATTTATTACTTCTAAAGCAACACGATTCGCTTATATAAGTATCTTCTATAGTTTCCCTTTCATTACAATCCTCATGCTTTTGTATCCATTTATTTCTGAGTCTTTTCCGTACTATCCTATAGTGATTATGTTGATCTTTCCAATTTCCCAAATTCTCGTCTATGCTTTTGCTTGGCAACGGGCGTATACTTCATAATTCTTTAAAAAAGTTTCAAGACATGTTTTTCTTAAATCGCACTCTCACCTCACCTTTCATACAGGTGGGGTTTATTTGTGTATATCACTGGCATTGAACTCAAATACGTATGTACCCACATTGGTGCATTAAACTTTGTTCACACTAACCTAACCTAAGCTACACCCTTTGATTTACATTCTCTTTCACAAAAAATAAAGGAATTGCTTTTCCTGACTTAAAATGTATAATTGATAATGATTATCATTATTAATTATAGGGGTGTACATATGAGAAAACGAATAAATTGTTTAGGATTCGGAATTTTAGCTTTAGTTTTAGTTGCTTGTGATGCAACATCAGAAGTAGATAACGCTACGGAAACATCAGAAGATTCTATCGTCGTGAAAGATATTTATGGTGAACAGGTGCTAGATGAAATACCTGAACGGGTTATCGCTTTAGAGTGGTTATATGCAGAAAATTTACTTGCTCTTGGAATAGACCCAGTAGGTGTAGCTGATATAGAAGGATTTGAGACTTGGGTAGATATTGATGCGGAGTTATCAGATGAAGTCGTTGACGTTGGGTTACGTACAGAGCCTAATTTAGAAGTAATAGCTGGTCTGAAGCCTGATTTAATTATTATGCTTGATAATCGTACCGAAAGCGTATTGCAAGAGTTACAAGCGATTGCACCTACGCTTACGTATAATCCATACCCTGAGGAAGAAGAAGGCATTGATCAATATGAAGAAATGGAAGATACATTTATCGAAATTGCTAAGGCGGTTGATAAGGTGGATGAAGCTGAAGATGTACTAAAAGAATTAGATACGATCTATACAGAGGCGAATGACACGATTGACCAATTATCATTGGACACGACGGAATTCACTCTTGCCATGGGCTATACAGACAACCAAGCACCTGTATTTCGTTTATCAAACCCTAACGCCCTTGCAGTAAAAATATTAGAAAATATCGGCCTGACAAACGCTTATGATTCAGGCAATTTTGAATCAGCTGGATTTGCAACAGTTGGTGTAGAAGAATTAACCAAAATAGAAGAATCTAACTTTATGCATATCGTGCAAGATAGTGACAATATTTTTGAAGAGCATTTAAGCGATAACGCTGTATGGAAGGACTTAACCTTTGTACAAAAGGACAATGTGTTTGCTTTAGGCGGGGACACGTGGCCATACGGAGGTCCATTAGCCGCCAAAACACTTGTTGAACGTACCGTTGCTGTATTAGAAGAGGACTAATATGTTACAGTTCCGACAACTTAGATTATTATTGCTCGGTACCTTTTTACTTTTACTCGTGTCGCTCATCCATCTAACGCAAGGTCAAGCTGACTATTATTGGACGGACATTCTAATCGCATCCTGGACGGATGAAAGATTGCAAGCCATTTTGCTTGGCATTCGACTTCCACGCCTAGTAATTGGAATTTTAGCAGGAGGAGCACTTGCCATGGCAGGGCTTCTCCTACAAACACTAACTCGCAATCCATTGGCATCAGCAGGTACGTTGGGAATTAATTCAGGCGCTTTTCTTTTTGTGTCTGCTGGCGCTATTTTCTTTCCAACTGTAGCGGCGAACTTCCCATTTCTCTTTGCATTTGTCGGTTCTTGCACTGCGGCTATTCTCGTATTTTTGCTCGTCGGACGGGGGATGGAGCCTGTTAAGGTTGCTCTTACTGGCATGATCATAACATTGCTTTTTGGTGCAATTACTAGCGGACTGCAATTAATGTTTGAACAAGAAACAAACGGGCTGTTTTTATGGGGGGCAGGTACTCTAATTCAAAACAACTGGGCTGGGGTGCAGTTTGCTTTACCTTTTATTTTTATTTCGGCAATACTGCTTCTTTTTAATGGGAAAAACTTTGACCTCCTATTACTAGGCGATGAGGGTGCCACCGGGCTTGGGCTCGCTACCGAACGAGTAAAGTTAATTGGTTGGATTTTAGCCATTACACTTGCTGCAGCAACAGTCAGTGTAGTTGGACCGATTGGATTCATCGGTTTAATGGCTCCTCATATTGTACGACTTCTTGGCATCAAAGGGCATCGTCAGCAGTTTATCCATACATTTGTTTGGGGAGCCTTCTTGCTCATTGCAGCAGATGCATTGGCACGCTTCGTACAACCTGGTGGTGAAATACCTGTAGGTGCAATGACTGCGATCGTAGGCGGACCTTGGCTTATGTACTTGGCGTATCGAATGGGAAAAAGGTATGCATCGAGCAAAATAACGTTAAATGGAAGAGAATCCTCACTTCCTTTACCTATCTTGTATGCTGCTTTGATTTTATTAACTTTTGGTGTAGCACTTGTCTCACTCATGTATGGTGGCGGAAGCTTTGATTCTGTACAAGACTTAATTTCTGGTTCCCTTTTCCAAGAGTTTTCAGTTCGATATCGGTGGCCTCGGATACTTACAGCGTTTCTTGTCGGAGCACTTCTTGCACTTTGTGGTGTACTCCTCCAAAGTGTGCTACGAAATCCCTTAGGTGACCCGTCTATCCTAGGAATTACATCTGGTGGCGGTGCGGGGGCACTTACAATCATCGTTCTCTTTCCTACTTTATCGTTTGCTTTTGTGCCTGTAGGTGCTGTAGTTGGATCGACACTTGCGATCGTCACGATTTTACTAGCAACGAAACGTTCTGATTGGGAACCCATCTCCTTAGCTTTAATGGGTGTAGCCGTTTCCGCCGTTGGATCTGGAATTATTCAAATCCTAACGGTAAAAGCAACGATTGGTGTAGCTCCAGCTTTATTGTGGCTTGCAGGAAGCACCTACGGTATGAATTGGCAAAACGTATACTTCTTGGTTTCTATTCTCGTTCTTATAGTCCCAATTTCGTATTGGTTATCAAAAGAACTAGATCTTTTAGGTCTTCACCAACAGGTGTCCACTGGATTAGGTCTAAATGTCAAATTAATGCGTATAGGAACAATAATCCTTGCTGTCATAATCGGAAGTGCTACCGTAGCTGTCGTAGGCGCTATTGGCTTTATTGGATTACTTGCACCTCATGCAGCAAGAGGATTAGTCGGCACAAAAAATCACCGTGTTATACCAGCTTCAATAGCCATTGGAGGGATGTTGCTCGTAACAGCTGATTTTTTAAGCCGGTTCTTACTATTCCCTAAAGAGATTCCTTCTGGATTACTGGTTGCCTTAATCGGTGCTCCATACATTTTATATATTATAAAGAGGTTGTAAAAGAATATTTTAAAACAAAAAACCCAAACTGATTATCCATTCTACAATTATAATGGGTAATCAGTTTGGGTCTTACTATTATAAGACTTTTTTATTATTTGCCTTTTAGTATTGGTCAATCCAGTGATGACCCAACCTTTTTTGTTAAACCTGAACCGCTCTCGTTAGCCATAGACAATGACAATTATAGGAGCATAGCTATACAAGATTTTGAGTAATCTATCCATTGTTGGGTTGCTCTTCACTAAGTAAGAAATATGTGACATGATAACTACACACTCACTAAGGTATTCTATAACCTAATAATGTTGATAGCCTATTAAAACCATTGCTTTATACGCTCAGCTAGTGTTGGCTTCCCATGAACAGTGACGTTTATATTCTTTGAAAGTCCTGAGCAAATTTCTTTAACAGAAACCATTACTTCTCCCTCGTTTACGGCTTCCAACAAACACTCTTGTCCGTTCGTGTGTTGAATGGTTGCAATGTCTTTATTGGAACTCTCCCATAGTATTTCATACTGACTTTCTGCTTCATCTGGCTTGAGCTTTGCAAGCAACTTTGTCGTTTCTCCTTCCTGCAAAGACACGCACTCAACATTTGAAACCAATCGGTCATAGCCAAGACTTTTATCTCTCCAAGTATTCTTAAGATAAGTAATCGTTAAGTGTTGAACTATTATTGTACCATTCTCCGCATACCACTCAATTCCATCATTAGTAGGTTCGGTGTAAATTAACGAAGTGAAGATTGTCATGCCTTCTTGAACGAATACTTCAATAGAAGATTCATCTACTAACACACACAACTCAATGCTCCCTTTGCTTGCGTCATAGTTCGTTTCATAGCGTTGACCGAATGGAAATACCTCCCCATTTCGATCAATAATCTCTTTCATTCCAGCATTCGTGCGATCAATAAATACCTTATCATACTCAACATCTACACCAACTAAGGTTTCAACACCATCACCATGTCGAAGTCGCAGACCAAATTCACGAAGATCTTCCCATGAAATTGTCGCTTCTAACATATAGTTAGTACCGCTAAAATCTAGAGTATGTGGCTCCTGTTCAACCATAAACTCTTCAAATGATCTGCGCTTTGATTTGATGTTATCAAGCTCTAAAATTGGTTGTTGGACAAGACGTAATTGGTTCTGCTTATTTGTTTTCAGACTCAATTCTCTAGGAAAAGACATTGCCCCCGACCATGGGGACGTTGGCGATTGATACGGGTAGCGCCAATTCGCCATCCATCCAATCCAAATTGTACGAGAGTAAAGATTGGAGAACGTTTGTGCTGCATAAAAATCCTGCCCAAAATCTGTGATTAATATTTCTCTTGGATCATTATCGTTATGAAACATTCGACCATCAAATTCACCGATAAAATATTGTGCAGTCGACCCTTTTGTTTCATCGTTATCGCCAACACTTACATGCAGCACCCACTTTTGCTCTTCTTGATTTCCATCAACAGGTAAAGAAAATAGGTCTGGGCATTCCCACACCGCTGCATGTAGCCCTTCTTCCATTCCGAATTGACTACTGTACGCCCAGTCTACTAAGTTTGTTGATCGATAAAAGGTAACCGTCTGATCTGTGGCAACGACCATTACCCAATGCTTTGTCGACTCATGCCATAATACTTTAGGGTCACGAAAATCTTTTATGCCAGGGTTTTCAATAATTGGATTTTTCTTATGTCGCTGCCATGTTACTCCTTCATCTGTACTATAAGCTAAAGACTGTGCTTCTCCCCCGACCGTACTCGTGTAAAAAGCGAGTAATCCTTCACCACCGTTAAACAACCCTGAACAATTACTCTTGTCAACAACGATACTACCAGATAACGCTTGCCCTAATTCATCGTGCTCCAATGCAAGGGGAAGATGATTCCAATGCAGCAAATCATGGCTAAATGCATGAGCCCAGTTGCCATCTTTTTGATGAAAAAGATGATAGTTATTTTTGTAATAGACAAGGCCGTTAGGATCTGCCAAATTGCCCTTAGGTGTTGAAAAATGAAACTGAGGGCGATACCGTTCGGTATAGTATGAAGTATTCCTTTTATGATTCATATAAACTGCTCCTTTTGAGCTTCTTCTGTTGTAACTCAAAGCGAATTTAATAATTAATATAGGATATCATTTCTTGATGTCATCAAAAAAGTTTAGCAATCTATGTGTGGTTAACCTTTAGATTTAGCTAAAGCGGTGCTCGTATAACTTTCCTCTTCATTTAATTCGATCCTCTCAACACCATCTTGTGTCGGCGGTAACGAATCTTCTCTCAAAGCATCCGGGTCATAATAGACAGAGACCTGCTCTCCTACTTCGACGCCTTCGGTTACATCATTTGGAACGGTAAATATGATTGTGTCTTCCTCTCCACCATTAAATCCTTCAACCGTTACACGTTCGTAACCATTATTCCCGTTTGTTATTTCTGTTATCGTTCCTGAGTAACGTTTTAACTCACTGTTACTACAGCCTACCATTAAAATAATCAGTAGTATAAGGCTCAGCGACTTACGCATACGAAACCTCCCAATATTAAAAGAATTTTTGGTGTTTAGTACTGTTTCTCATACCACAACTTATATCTCTGAAGTAAGTGATGGTACTTGTAATTGTCCAGCACTTCTTCTGTTTCATAAAATAAGTGAAGTTCTTTAACGATTGCTTCATTCGGGAAATATAGAGATAGAATTTCTAAATTCTCATTTGTTCTTGTCGACCAGCTTTCATCTTGCACATTTACAGTTAGATATGCGCCTCGGATCAGTTTCTTTAGAACACTACGTTTTTTAACTATTGATATCTCTTTATCACTTTTTAAATCCTGTATTTGTTCATTGATTGTTGGGATGAGGTCCTTACTAAGTGCTCGACTAATCATGCGATTAGGTTTCATTGCCGGAAATTTTATTGATAGATCTTTGCCGTAGATACAATAGCACATGTGCCTTAACCAAAATCCCCACTCATAATAATTGTCTCGTTCTACGACATCGATTAATTCACCAATATCATAATCAACTTTTATTATTAAATTGTTACCTTTCAGAATTTCACTAGTTTTATGCCCAATCCTATCTTTCTCTTTGGCAGTAATCGATGAATGTAAAATAACAGTTAAGTCTACATCCGACTTAAAAGGGATCGCTTCACCTCTTGCGACACTTCCATAAACATAAATGCTGTGCAATTTATGTTCAAATACACTTCTAAGCGATTGAACAATAGTTTGAAGGATCGGTTTAAATTCATCTTGTAGTTTGTTTTTATTTGTTTGATTACTAATAAATCCCTGATTATCCGTACCTAACCTAGTTGGCACTTTCATAGCTTCACCCCGTTAAGTATTGATAGCCATAAACGATCTTCAGTAAACATCTCAACTTCATTACTGCTTTACCGTTATTTGAATTTCTTCATCTACTAACCTATTATGAATCTCTTCTTTAGCTTCGCCTTCCCTGCCTGATTTGACAATTGGAATAAATGTCAGTTCATCAATACTTTCTGATAATCGACCATATTGCCAGAAAGAATTCTCGCTCAACGTCTGACCAGCTTCAGGTTTAATGATATTCCCATCTTGATCATACATTTCAAAGATGACATCATACTCCCAATCAAGTGGTTCAGCTTCTTCATTATTGTACATTGTATAGTGTAGTGTCGAAGATCCTGGGCTAATTGCAAATGCATCCACTTCAACAACTTGTCCATTATCGAGTTGGATTGTTTTATTAATATCAATGACCTTCGTATCTTCAGATAGTTCTGCACCAGATGTTTCAAATGCGAATGACCACTCTCCTTCAATCACATGATCTGTCGTCTGATGAAGGAAATGAGAGTACGTAATTTCAATTGGTTTTTCATATAATAAGGAAGAGAAGTCATCGTCAATATGGACCGAGCTAAACAGAGTCATTGTATGTTCATCAACAATGTCCCGCTGACCAGATGCACCCTGTAAAACATCTTCGCCATTTACTTTAAGGTTTGGCATAGGAAGCATATAATCAGTTAAATCTAGTTCTGTGGAATAGAATGTTGTGCTTACAATCAGACGATGGTTATCATACATCACCTCATTAAGTGTTACTTCTATGTCTTTGTCTTCCACGTGAGTGCCTACGACTGTCACGTAATCATCAAGATCAACTTGTTCTTCACCTTCATTCATTAAGAATCCACTGATTGACGATCCAATCCAAGGCACATTAGCGAGAACTCGCGGTTCAATGGTTCCAATTAAAATGATTGCAGCCATAAGTGACGTCACGGATAACATCACCACATGTTTAGATTTACGAATCGGCTTTTTCGATTCAATATGCCTTCTAATTCTCTCTTTCTCAGAAAGACTTAATTCTTCTTCATTTTGTAAGTTAGAAAAGTTGGCTCGATTTAATTTCCTATACAGCTTATTCATGGTTTCACCTCTTTTCTAATTTCTGAAAAGCTTGCGCAGTTGTTTTCTTCCTCGTGACAAACGATTGTATATTACGGATGACGAGAGTCCAAACTTCTTTTCTAAAGCTCTTGTCTGTTCTCCCTCTAAATAATAACTACGAAAAAGGTTCCGATCCTTTTCTGGTAAATGATTGAGTAACTCTTCAACTTCTTCCTGCAACGCTCTTTCTTGCTTTCTCAAGTCATCATAGTATGTTATTTTTCCATCACCATCTGTACTAGACTCCCTAGCAAGTAACCTTAACTTCTTACGCTTATAATCAATCGCTTTGTGGGAAGCGACTGCAGCAATCCAATTTTTCAGGCTGTTCTTCTTCGGATCAAATTCACTAATCTTATCCCAAACGACCCAGAACACATCATTTATACACTCTTCTCGTTCTAGAGGGTATTTGTAGAGGTACTTGTAGACGATATGTTTAACGAGACCACCATAAGTATCAATCACATATTGCAGTGCCTTTTCATTCTTTTTCTTCAGCTGTTTTACTGCGTTTTTTTCACTTATCTCCACATGCTCCCTCCTCATACCCTCTAATACGTTTTCACTTTTCAATTTCTATCATTTTTTTATGTCAGATGTTCAAAACATAAAAAAAGTAGCATGTAGTAGCTACTTAATGACCTTAAAATGCTAGCGCCCTGTTAAGGGCTATATGATCCATTCGCTTTATACGTACTCATTTTCAACATACAGCCCTACAACCTGATGTTCATCCATACAAACAATTCCAAGATTCATATCCTAATAATAAAGGAGTGAAAATATGAAAAAACGAATCACAATTAATAATCATTTAATTAATGGTCCAGGGAACATATCACCTACACCTACACCGCCACCGCCAGTTCCAATTACTGAAGATTTATTGTTTATTGGTCGAGATGGAGGAATTACAGTATATGACGTAGCGAAAGGTCAAATCGTTACAGAGATTGAAAATGTAGGCACACCTACAGATATTTTGATCAATACAGGAAGAATGTGATCTTTGTCGCATCCGAATTAGGATTAAGTGTAATTGACTTAACCAGTTATCAATTAATTGCTCAAACGCCTGTACCGGCAGGAGGGCGTTTTATTCATCAAATTGGATATAATCCAAGTAATAATACCGTCTATACAGGTGCAGACTTTAAGGTATTTGGATTTGATCCCGATAACAACTATCAATTGAGTACAACAATTGATGTCCCTCAAACTGGTGGCACTGGAGGAAGGTTCACTCTAAATCCTTTGACGAGCAGAGGTTATGTACCCATTTCTTTCGTTGAAAATGTATACACCCTTGACCTAATCACTAACACATAAATTAATACGGTTAACATCTCGCCGAATGCCGCGGACTCAGCAGGTGTAAATTCAACAACAAATCTAATCTATATTCTAAATAACTTGACGCCAAATTCGGCTAACATAATCACCGTCATTGATGGCAACAGCGACACCATTGTAACGACAATTCCTCTTGCTGAACCTGGGAATTTATCCCCCGACTTAGGTATCGACGAAGTTAATAACCGAATTTATATTTCATCTCTAAACTTTGATAATCCAACCAATGTTCTTGCATATTTAGTGGATGGAAATACTAACACTTTACTGGACACGATTACGATAGACAGGAATGTGAACACGAGATCTGTTGCAGTTAACCCAACTTTTCGTCGTGCTTATATTAGTGACTTCGATAATGACATTATTTATGTAATTGATCCCTCTACGAATACTTTAATTCAAGAGCTCCCGTTCCAAGGCTTAGTCATTGCATCATTTACGCCTTAATTTATTGAAATGACAAATTGGATAGATGAAGCTTTTCATATCTTTATCTATCCTTTATCAACACAATCTATTAATTGCTTACCTATAGTACTCCGTTTGAATTCTGTAACGCTAATACATAAGCAAATGAAACGATTACCGTTAATACAACAAACCCTTACGCTATCCCAATTATCCCGATTTTTTTTGCTGTAAAAGATATTCCCATTGATGTGTGCATTCCACCAACATGTAATATCCTCGTTTTTCATCTACTTCTATACGGCTACATTGCTGTGTAGGGATCGCTCCTTCACCTGCATTGTCGAAAACCTCAATCCAACTTTGACCCGTGGGCTCGTCATATCTCGTTTCCAGTCGATTCCCATGAATCGTGATCGTTTGCCCACCTTCCTCATTTTCCAAAGCTTTAATAAACACTGCTAAATCCCCTTCATTAGCTGTCAGAGGAGAAGTGCTTGCCGTCGATGAAGATGATCCCAACTCAATCTCCATCATTCCTTCCCACGTATTAAGACGTACTGTTTCGGCAGTAATCCATTCTGCTGTATGCAAACCGAGAACATCTTCAGCATCCATACCTGTTGGAAAGTCCCTACTCATAATGCGTATAGACTGGTCCTCAAGTGATCTACCTAAGATCCCAAACCTCGTCTCATAAAAATTATAAAAAAAGGTTGTTTCCCCGAGGGTGAAATCTCTATATTCAACAACGAGCGATCGTTGGCCATGTGGAGATTTTATACTTGAATAGCTATTCTCCGTGATTAAAACGAGAAAACTTTGTACGATCAATAGTGGCAAGCTAAGGAGCAAAGCTATTAAAACCCAGCCAGTTCGAACGGATGAAGAGCAAAAGCCAAGCACACCCAATACGATCATATTGATGACAATAGGAATCATGTAACCCGTTGTTTTCAACACAAGAAAATGGAATTCTGTCAGATGGATCACTATAAGTACCACGTTCATTATCCCTAACAAAACGAGGGACCATTTAGTTTTTGTCATAAAAGATTCCCCCACCATCCCTTCAACCGGTACTATCTTCAAATACGTTTTTATTCCGGCTACTGGCCTCCTTGAGATTAAGTGATTTAAGATTAACTAAAAACAAACTCGTTCAAATCTTCATTTCACATCTATATCGCGTAAAACTATTGACGGTTTATTGAATTCAAAGTTACTAAGTTCCTTTACAAATCCTTTAGTAATGATGAAATATGATCTTCTAAATAGACAAGGCATACTGACTAGGACTAGTCAGTATGCCTTGTCTATTTTACACTGAATGCACTATAGCTGATCAATATTAGTAAGAACCGCGAATATGTTCGTGCACCTTATTTTCATAAAATAGATTTAACTTATTTAGTTCCTCTTCTGAAAAAGCGGGAACGTTTAATGCCTCAAGATTTCTTTCTACCTGATCGACTGATTTAAAGCCTGGGATTACGGTTGTAACCTCATTCTGATCAAGTACCCAACGTAAGGCAGCATTTGAGAGTGATTGACGACCTTCACTAATCCATGAGAGCTCTTGTACCAAATCCACTCCTGTTTTAAACTCTAATCCACCAAAGGTCTCTCCAACATTAAAGGCTTCTCCATCCTTATTAAAATTGCGATGGTCATCCGCTTCAAATGTGTGCTCATTTGTAAATTTCCCTGTCAGCAGCCCACTCGCTAACGGAACTCTTGCAATAATGCCAACGCCTTTTTTCTTGGCTTCTGGGAGCAATGTTTCAAGTGGTTTCTGTCTTAGAAGATTAAATATTACTTGAAGTGTCGCTACATTCGGTTGTTCTAGACAGAGAAGTCCTTCTTCTACCGACTCAACACTAACACCATAATGACGAATCTTTCCTTCAGCCTGCAATTCATCTAATACTTGGAACACCTGACCATCCTTTAGAATCTCAATCGGTGGACAATGAATTTGATATAAATCAAGTTGTTCCCTTTGCAAGCGTCTAAGACTATTCTCAACATAAGTCTTCACTTGTTCCTTCGAGTAGGTATCTTTTGAAAAGATATCACCCGCTCTACAAAACTTACTAGCGATATAAATTTGGTCTTCCTTGCCCTTAGTTGCTTTGGCAAGTAGCTCCTCACTATGTCCATCTCCGTATACATCCGCTGTATCAAAGAAGTTCACGCCTTGGTCCATCGCAACGTCGAGTGCTCTTAACGACTCTTGATCATTCGTCTTCCCCCATGAACCACCAATTGCCCAAGTCCCAAAACTAAGTTCACTTATCTTTAAATCTGTCTTGCCAAGCTGTCTATATTGCATGATGATCAACTCCCTATTCATAAAAAAGTAATCTTCTACCCAATATACATTTTTATTGATGATCAACGCTATCATAAAGTATACGTGTTATTGAAAAACAATAATAATTTAATAAATTGTTGCGTTGCAATCGTTAATAACCTCGCTCACATGATTCAACTCATTCTTAATCATTGAATCCGTTACTCAATCGTTAAATCTAAAATGAGTTGCTCGCCGATTTTCCCTACTTTTCTTCTGCCTGTGTCTTTAAAGCCGACACTTTGGTAGAGGTTCTGTGCAGGGAGGTTTTTATGATTAACTGCCAAGACGACTTCATCAATGTTCTCAAAGGTTGAGGTTACAAATGTTTCTAGTTCTAGCATTGCTTGTTTCGCATACCCTTTTCCTTGCTGTTTATAATCAACCGATAAAGCGGTTAATAACATCGCTTTAGGGTTTGTTGTATATTCACAAACTCTATTTGTAGTATGTAACAAAAAGAACCCTACTGGCTCCTGATTTACAAGAATAACAATTCGATATTGACCTTCTGATACATTCATTAGTTCCTCTGGTAAGGCTGTAAACTGTGCTTGAGCCTCTGGAAGTTCGAACTTTTCTAACAATTCAATGTGCTCATCTTTGACAAAAGCTAATTGCATGTCTTCGCCATGATTCATGTATGCTCTCCCCTTTTCAGTTTATATTTTATCATGAGAACGTATGTTTTCATACGCTTTTCTAAAACAATCCACAAAAAAACCAGAGGGCAGCTCTGCCACTCTGGTTTTGAGAGTCACTTCGTTTTATCTTTGCTAGCTACGATAAAGGCGACGATGATCGCACCGATCAGTACGAGAAACGGAGCCACTAAGATTAAGAAATCATCAAACATAAGCTCACTCCCTTTTTCCTTTTACGTACTTCGGATCGAATAAGAATAAGCGTAACAACAAGTACAAGGATGGTAATAGCAACATCATACCGAGAATAAATACGACAATGAGACTGATCGCCATCGCTTCATTCGTAAATCCGTCGTAGATCGTTAAATACGGATACAGCAAGTACGGATAGTGCGAGATGCCATAACCGAAAAAGGCAAAGGCGAACTGCCCAATCATGAGCCAGACCGCAAGACCATACTTTCGCCGGTTCCAAATTAACCAGAGTGTGATTGCCCATAGCACGAATGAAATGGCGAACATCCACCAAAGGTTTAGGATGCTATCAAAGTGAACGGAATTATGGTTTTGCAATTCGAAGATAATCCCGCCAGCTGCAACGATCAGTGGAACTGCCCAAATGAGTACGTACTTCCTCATTATGCCTGTCGCTTCTTGATCTTCCGTCTTACTTGCATACCAAGTAAGAAACACGGATGAAATGTAGAGCACAGCAACGATACTGAGCACAACAATCGCCCACGTTAACGGACTCATAAACAACAATTCATAACTTAGGACAGGTTGACCGTCATCAAGATAGACAAATCCACCTTCTGAAATCGTCAGGACGACCGATAAGGATGCCGGAATCAAGATACCTGTTGCACCGTACATGAATGCATAGCCTCGATGGCCTTTAGAGCCGTATGACTCAAACGCATAATACGAACCTCGAAGTGCGAGTAATATTATCGAAATGCTTGCAGGAACTAATAGGATGCTTCCGAAGTAAAACGCACTGTCTGGAAAGAAACCAATAATCCCAACGAAGAAAAAGACGAAGAAGACGTTGGTCACTTCCCAAACTGGTGACAAGTAACGCTGAATGACCTTACTTAAGATGTGCTGCTTCCCATTTATAATACTGTGAGCGTTAAACACACCTGCTCCGAAATCAATCGATCCAACAATGATATAAAAGAAGAGAAAGAGCCACAACACCGTAATGCCGATGATTTCTAAACTCATTGCTCATCCCCTCCTGCATAAGACTCTAATTCTTTCTCTACGGGTTTGTCTTTGAACATCTTACGAAGAACAACGATCGTACCAACTCCAAGGATCAGATACAACAACACGAAGAAAAAGAAGACTAAATCTACGTGACTGGCTGTAGTAGCCCCTTCATCAACCGTCATAATGCCTCTTAAAATCCACGGTTGACGACCAACTTCAGACATCCACCAACCTGCTTGAATTCCAAGGAACGACAGAGGCGCACCCATGACGATTAACCAGCGGTACCATTTTTTATCGACAAATGTCCAATTTCTCCAGCGAGCGACGAGGAAGACGAACGAGAGCGCAAGCATAAACATGCCGACCGTAATCATCGTGTCAAAGAAATAGTGAATAATGAGTGGCGGATGATGTTCTTCCGGGAATTGATCCAGACCAATCACTTCAGCATTCGGATCACTATGTGCGAGAATGCTTAACGCAAATGGAATTTCAATCCCATACTTCACTTCATTATTCTCATCTAAGATTCCCCAAAGAATGAGTGGAGCTTGTTCTTCCGTTTCAAAATGCCACTCGGCAGCTGCAAGTTTCTCAGGCTGATGTTCTGCAAGGTATTTCCCTGAGAAGTCTCCAATGATTGCCGCTGCAATCGCAAAGACGAAACCAACTTTCATCATGACGTTTAGTGATTTCTTGTAATACGCTTTGTGACTGCCTTTCATTAAGCGGAATGCAGCGATTGCCGCAAGCGTAAAGGCGATCGTCATATAAGCTGTTGCTAAGACGTGTGTCACCTTCGTTGGCATCGCAACAGTAAACATCGCAAGCAATGGGTTGACGTTGGCAAGTTCACCATTAATCATTTCAAACCCACCCGGTGCGTTCATGAACGAGTTGACGACAGTAATGAAAAATGCGGACATCGCACCACCAATCGCAACTGGGACGAGTAGTAAAAGATGCTTTTTCTGATTATCAAAGCGGTCCCACGTATATAAGTAAATGCCGAGGAAGATCGCTTCAAAGAAAAACGCAAACACTTCCATAAAGAGCGGAAGGGCAATAATATGACCGGCAAGTTGCATAAAGTTCGGCCACAGTAACGCTAATTGAAGACCGATCGCAGTTCCGGTTACTACACCAACTGCTACGGTAACGACAAATCCTTTAGCAAGTCTTCTTGCCATTAAGATATAGTGAATGTCGTCTTTTTTGATCCCCAACCAGTGAAACAACATAATCATAAGTGGCAAACCGACACCTACGGTTGCGTAAAATATGTGAAACGAAAGCGTAAGCAACGTTAACAATCGACTCATCAATACGGGATCATCAATAAACATGTGCTACCCCCTTTTTGAACAACACAAATAAAGTATGTTCACTACTTCACAAACTTTCGACTTCATTATAACAACGATTAAAACTCATTGTAATACGCGCATGTTAACATTTTATGAAGAACGCCCACCTGTCACGTCACGGTCACAATTCAGACAATGAGCTGTCAAAAACCAACATTTTATGTATTCTTTTTCGTCTCCGAAATAAATGAACTCCACTATACTTACCCTAAAACCACTACTCTTACACCGCTAATGACGATGGTTCCGGATAAAAATTGATACTACAAGATTTCTGACGATCTACTTTTGATCCATATTCTATAAGTGTTTTTTGACCGTGCATATGCTTATCCGAAGAACAATAAAATGAGAATAAACTCTAGATAATCGTTCTTTAGACTCCAATCTAATGAATAAATTGTCAGAATATCAATAGATATAAAAGAGTAATAATGACTACAACGAAGGGGACGATCAATGAAAAATCGGGGTATATGGTGGATAATTGGGGTATCGGGCGGTGTTGTTCTACTCATATTCGTTGCTTTTATTAGTCACACGATCGGCAAGAATCAAGCGAGTGCGGTTCTTGATGAACGCACGTTTAAGCTCGAAGAAATTGAAATCGAGATTGCACAGTCGTCAACGTCCTTAACTCAGGTAAATGAAGAATTAAGCGATGTTCAAACCACACACGAGGAACAAGCTACTTTGCTCCAACAACTTGAAAACGACATTTCTGAGCACAGTGATGAATTCGAAGAAATGACCACATTAATTAGTGAACGTGATGACGTACTGCTAGAGATTGAAACGTTAACTAACGAAATCGAAGACAATGAGGCAACATTAGCACGTGTAATAGACGACATTGAAACTTCAGAAATTGAGCTTGAAAAGTTAACGAATGGAATTGTAACAAAAGCAGAGGAACCGCGTGTGTTGTCAGCTGGATATTTCACCGTTGGTCAAGACCTTCCTTCAGGACGTTATAAAGTAGAACCAAATGCAGGGAGTGGCAATTATTTTGTAAATAGCGGCTCTAAATCAAACATCATCTTAGGGAGCGGCGACGATTCTTTTTATACGTCTGAATACATCGTTTTCCTTAACGATGGTGATGAAATTGAACAAACCTTATCTGTCCGCTATACACTTGTAGAAGAATAAGCTTGATTGTACAGGTACGCCATACCTACATCCCCCTCCTTTCTTTATGGCGCGCCTTCCCTTCCAATAAAACGTCATACCTCAACGGCATCGTAATTGAAACCGCCGATCGTAACGTCTTACACATTCCTACCTATTGTTATCATCCAAATATTAGAAAAAATCGATTGACATAGTTAAACAATAAGAATAGTATGATAAAAAAGAAAACCCTACGTGCTGACCGGACAACCGAAGGCCAATTGAGGAGAGGTTATTTCTAAACCTTTGCTTTTTTACTCGTTTAATTCAGAGTATTTACATTTGAATTATATCTTTTATAAGAAAGGATGATGATTGTGAAGTATTATTCTTACTTTCTTGGAGGGCTAACGGTTGTTTCAATTCTTTCTGCATGTAACGTAGGTGGATTTGAAGAAGATCAAAGCGGCGAAGCGATTCAAGACAATCCAACGGCCGATGGAGATGTGATTGAATTGCTAAATGTCTCTTATGACCCTACTCGTGAGTTTTATGATGACTACAATGAAGCATTCGGTACGTATTGGCAAGAAGAAACCGGCGACACAGTCACTGTGAATCAGTCCCACGGTGGTTCAGGTAGTCAAGCACGTTCAGTATTGGATGGACTACAAGCTGATGTTGTGACGTTAGCGCTCGCTTACGATATCGATGTTTTGCAAGAGCGTGAATTACTGGATTCTGAGTGGCAAAGCGACTTCCCAGACAATGCTTCACCTTATACGTCAACGATTAACTTTCTAGTACGTGAAGGCAATCCAAAAGACATTCAAGATTGGGACGATCTCGTCCGAGAAGATGTAGAAGTTGTTACTCCAAACCCTAAAACATCTGGTGGTGCACGTTGGAATTACTTAGCCGCTTGGGGATATGCCGAAGATACATATGGCGAAGAAGAGGCGGAGGATTTCGTCACGAACATCTATGAGAACGTCACCGTATTGGATTCAGGAGCTCGTGGATCGACGACATCGTTTATTGAGCGCGGCATCGGAGATGTGTTGCTCGCATGGGAAAACGAAGCGCTACTCACTGTGCATGAATTGAATGCTGAAGACTTCGAGATTATTACCCCATCGGTTTCAATTCTAACTGAGCCACCTGTTGCGATTGTCGATACGAATGTCCAACAAAAAGGAACGGAAGAAGTCGCTCAAGCATACTTGGATTATTTGTATTCTGAAGAAGGTCAAACGATTGCAGCTGAACACTATTATCGACCACGAAATGAAGACATTTTAGCCGAATATCAAGACTACTTCCCAGATGTCGAATTATTTACGATTGAAGAGAGATTCGGAAGCTGGGATGAAGCACAAGAAAGACATTTTTCGGATGGTGGCGTTTTTGATCAGATTTACGCACCATAGTCAGGAGGAACTACGATGAAACGCACACTTCCAGGCTTCCCGCTTTCTTTCGGCTTTATGATGTTTTACATGAGCTTTATCGTCTTCATTCCTTTAATTGCATTGGTTTGGTACACGATGGGAATCGGGTGGGAAGCCTTTTGGAATGCCATTTTTGATCCAAGGTTATTTGCAGCACTTCGACTAAGCTTTTCTGCTTCTTTTATTGCGGCAATTATTAACGGAGTTTTCGGTCTACTCATTGCCTGGGTCCTCGTTCGATATGATTTCTTTGGAAAGCGAATTATGGACGGAATGATTGATCTTCCATTTGCTTTACCGACGGCAGTTGCAGGTATTGCACTTACGAGTCTTTACGCTGAAAATGGCTGGATCGGCTCATTGCTTGCACCACTCGGAATTCAAGTCGCATTTACACCGATTGGTGTCACGATTGCCCTTACGTTTATTGGCTTACCTTTTGTCGTCCGCATGGTTGAGCCGGTGTTGCGTTCGTTGGACCAAGAAACAGAAGAGGCGGCTGGATTGCTCGGCGCTTCTCCTTTTACAATTTTTAAGACTGTATTATTACCACTTTTAACACCGGCCATTTTAGCGGGCATGACGCTTGCATTTGCACGAGCACTCGGGGAATACGGTTCTGTTGTCTTTATCGCCGGAAACATCCCGATGCAAACGGAAATTGTTCCTTTACTCATCATGAATAAGCTTGAACAATTTGATTACGCAGGAGCGACTGCAATTGCAACCGTTATGCTCGCTCTTTCATTTATCTTATTGCTCGGTGCGAACATACTGCAATGGTGGCTTTCTAGAAACTTAGGGCAAAAGGTGGTGGACTCATCCCGATGAACACAAAAACCTACAAGCCCCTCTTGATTTTCATTGCTTTTCTTTTTCTTACGTTGTTCTTGTTATTACCTTTACTTATTATTTTCATCGGTGCATTTAGTCAAGGGTTTGGAGTGTTTTGGCATTCCATTACGGAGCCTGCGGCGAGGCACGCGATTTTTCTAACATTGCTCGTTGTTGTCGTTACGGTCCCACTTCACACGTTGTTCGGGTTATCTGCTGCTTGGGCACTCACGAAATATCGCTTTCGCGGTCGACAACTATTAATCACGTTAATTGAGATTCCGTTTGCCGTCTCCCCAGTTATTGCGGGTCTTGTGTTTATTATTCTTTACGGTGTGAATGGCTTTTTGGGGGAATGGTTACTTGCAAATAATTTGCAAATCATTTTCGCAGTGCCTGGTATTATTTTTGCGACGATGTTTGTCACGTTACCGTTTATTGCCAGAGAACTAATTCCTTTGATGGAGGCTCAAGGAAGCGATGCTGAAGAAGCTTCTCTCACACTAGGTGCAGGTGGTTTCAGAACGTTCTATCACGTGACCCTCCCTGCAATTAAGTGGGGTCTTCTGTACGGAGTTATTCTTTGTAGTGCCCGTGCCATCGGAGAATTCGGGGCTGTCTCTGTCGTGTCTGGACGAATTCGCGGGGCGACAAACACGATGCCGCTTCACGTGGAAATCCTTTACAACGAGTATCAATTTGCTGCCGCTTTTTCCGTTGCACTGCTCATGTCGTTGTTCGCAATCTTTACCATTGTCATTAAGCAAGTCGTCGAACGAAAACAACAACTGGGGTGAATACGATGTCGATCACAATTACAGGTATTACAAAAGACTTCGGTAAAACTGAAGTGCTAAAAAACATTAATCTCACCGTGAAGGAAGGCGAATTATTAGCACTACTTGGCCCTTCTGGTTCTGGGAAAACGACATTGCTTCGTATGATTGCAGGTCTTGAACACGCATCTAAAGGAGAAATTTTCTTTGATGGCAATAACGTGACCAACGTGAATGCCAAAGACCGAAACGTAGGTTTTGTGTTCCAGCACTATGCCCTGTTCTCACACATGAAAGTCAAAGACAACATCGCCTACGGCTTACGTGTAAAAAAGAAAAAGGATCGACCAACAAAGTCACAAATAGACTCAAAAGTAAATGAGCTACTTGAGCTTGTAAAGCTTGAAGGATTGGGTGAACGGTACCCTAGTCAACTCTCAGGCGGTCAAAAACAACGTGTAGCGCTTGCTCGATCACTGGCGATCGAGCCTTCGGTTTTATTGCTTGATGAACCTTTTGGTGCACTCGATGCCCAAGTTAGAAAAGAGCTACGTCGCTGGCTTCGAACGCTCCATAAACAAACCGGTGTGACTACCGTTTTTGTGACACACGATCAAGAAGAAGCGCTCGATGTTGCTGATCAAGTCATCGTCTTAAATGATGGAGAAATTATTCAAGAAGGTACCCCGTCCCATATTTATGATTCACCTAACAGTCCATTTATGTACCGCTTTTTAGGGAACGCAAATGAATTAAAGGGCACCGCAACAAAAGAAGGCATTTCTATAGGAGGAGTAACACTTGCCAGTGGAGAACCACATGCAGATGGCGCGAATGTCATTAGCTATGTTCGTCCTCATGAAATCTCGCTCGCGCATGCTTCTGGAAATGATCATCATTTAGAAGTCGAAATTACAAAAACTCACCCTGTTGGTCCAATTGTATTTATTGAAGCAAAGAGACTAGATGGTGATCGTGAACGAATTGAAATTGAGCTTACTAAAGGCTCGTATGACAACTTGTCGATCAAGATCGGCGACATTATGTACGCTCGTGTTGAGCGTTTCGGAACGTTCCAAGCGAACGAATACATGATTTAACTCGTACAGGAGGTTCAATCGTGAAACAAAACTATAGCTACTTTACACACCTCGAATGCCCAAAATGCAAGAAAGAGTATGACGGATCCACCGCTACACACTTATGCGTGTGTGGTTCTCCACTTCTAGCACGTTATGATTTGCATCGTTTAAAAGAGCATTGGTCCATTGAACAGCTCAAAACACGCGAACCATCACTCTGGCGTTACCATGAAGTGCTGCCTGTGCAGAGTCCAATAAATCGTGTATCGCTCGGAGAAGGGATGACGCCCATCGTTCATATGAAGACGCTCGGTAAAACGTACGAGTTACCGAACCTTTATATGAAAGACGAAGGCTTACTCCCTACAGGTTCATTTAAGGCTAGGGGCGCTGCTGTTGGCGTTTCAAAAGCAAAGGAAGTTGGGGTTCAGACGCTTGCGATGCCGACGAATGGGAATGCCGGAGCCGCTTGGGCGCTCTATTCATCTAGAGCTGGCATTCAATCACACATTGTCATGCCACTACAAACACCTGAAATCACAAAACGTGAAGTCATTGCAGCTGGAGGGACACTATCATTGATCGACGGACTCATTCACGATGCTGGACATGCCGTATCAGAAGCTTCTAAGGAATACGGTTGGTACAACGTAAGCACGTTAAAAGAGCCTTACCGAATCGAAGGTAAAAAAACGATGGGCTATGAGATATTTGAACAATATGGCTATCACCTCCCTGATGTGATTCTTTATCCAACAGGTGGAGGTGTCGGTTTGATCGGCATTTATAAAGCGTTTCTGGAACTTAAAACACTCGGTTGGATTGCAAACGATGCCACTCTACCACGTCTCGTTGCTGTTCAATCAGAGACGTGTGCACCGATCGTTAAAGCGTACGAACAAAGAAAAAGCCATGCTGACGTTTGGGAGAATGCGGATACAATTGCATTTGGCATTAATGTTCCGAAAGCCCTTGGTGATTTCCTAGTGCTTGAAGCCATTTACGAAACGAATGGATGTGCCCTCGCCGTCACCGACGACGAGTTGTTAGCGGAACAAAAACAAGTCGCAGAGCGTGAAGGGAATTGGATATGCCCCGAAGGCGGTGCGACGTTTGCCGCAGCGAAAAAGCTTCGACAATCAGGATGGATCCAAGAAGATGAACACGTTCTTTGTTTGAATACTGGAATGGGAATTAAATACCCTGACACGGTCACGTATCACGATAAAGATTACCTAAAGCATTCACTTACTATAAAGCATTAATAACATAGGAGGGAGACTTGATGTCAGCCAGTCATCCACAAATTGAAGAAGTTAAAGAAACCGTAGAACAGATGTTAGCCACGCTTCAATATGGTTCTGTTACGATCATCGTCCAAGATGGCCATGTCGTACAAATTGACAAAAACGAAAAGCACCGAATAAAATGACACTGCCTTTCTGGCTGTCATTTTATTCGGTGCCCCACTTTGTCCACATGGTCACTACTCCTCACCACGTCGTTTGGCGAGCAGTTTGAACTTTTCTTTACGATTTGGGTCGTTCAAAAAAGATTGAGCTGAGATTCTCTTTAGCAATTCCGTACGCATCGTTTGCGACATCGTTTGTTGCTTCAATGCCGTACGAGCTTCTTCCAAAAAAGCTAATTCTTCTTCTACC
Source organism: Bacillaceae bacterium JMAK1 (assembly GCA_012970285.1). Lineage (GTDB taxonomy): Bacteria > Bacillota > Bacilli > Bacillales > Marinococcaceae > Geomicrobium_A. The sequence goes on along the minus strand of JIBW01000007.1, from coordinate 315,800 downwards.
GTCCCCGGCAAGATGTCACGAATCTCACGCTCTAAGCGTTTTGCGTAATGAGGACTTGATCCGTGCGTCGAAAGAGCAACTGTCAAATTCCCTCGTTGAATAGACGTTGGAAAATGAAAATCACTTTGCGCCATCTGATCCGCTCGATAAATAAGCTGACGTGGTGCCCGATTTCGCATTAACGCATTATGTAGTTTTGGCACATTTGTACATAACACGAGTATACTCGCAAGAAAACACTCCGTATCTTTCACCCGGCGTTTTTCCCAACGCACTTTGTGCAAAAGGCTTTCAGGTAATTCAGGCGAGATGACGACAATGTCTGAATGGTAATCGAGCAATTGTTTGATTCTTCTCGTTCCAACCTTTCCCGCACCAACGACAACAACTTGTGCATCTTTTGGATGCATCATAATGGAATAACTCGCTGTCATACTTGCCCACCCGAGGCTAATGCCCGAGAAACGATCACCGGTGCTAACTCATGATCAGCACCTAAAAACGCACACAACGTGTATGTTGTCCCACCTTTTCGGCGTTGTAGCTTCTGTTCTAACTCGTTCATAAGAACGCCTGTAAATAGTAAGTAAGGCAACACAACCGTATGCTCGGAACGTAAACGCTCAACTTTCTCTAACCCTTCTTCAACAGTCGGCGTTGTTGCTGCTAAAAAGCACGTCTCAACATACCGACAGTCCACTCGCTCATATATGAGACGAGCAATCTTCGCTACGTCACTCGGTTGATACCCATCACTAGATCCTCTTCCAACGAGCAAGACGTCCACATCTGCTCGCTTTGCCTTATCTACTAACCTAGACATCCCCGCTGCTTCTAAACGTTTGACCGCCAGTTCAACAACTTCCTCACACACCCCAATCGTTTCTCTATAATGTATACGTATCTTCGGATGAGTTTTTATCGCTTCTTCCACCTGCTCAGGAATATCAACTCTCGCATGACCTGCTGTTAAAAGCAAAACCGGTACAACCGTAATCTCAGTTGCACCGTTTTGCACGCAGTGATCAATCGCCTCTGCAATTGTTGGGGAGGACAATTCAATAAACCCATACGTCTGGAACGCATCGTGATCAGGGTAGCGTGTCATGACATTATGAATAAACTGCTCGAACTGCTCGACCCCTGCTTTCACCCGACTGCCATGACCGACGTACAAGATCGCTTTCATGCTCTTCCTCCTTAATCGTAAAATACGGCTTTACTGCTTGCTCAACTTCTCGATCCATACAAATGGCATCAATTTGGTCGGTCACCCAATCAATTCCTCCCTGCCTTAACGCATCCACGAAGAACGAAACCGATTCGACAGTCGGAAAATGGATTGTTTGTCGCTCACCACTCTCGAACTGCTTTGCTAGACAATCATGACTAATTGGATGATACGTATGAGTTGTCGTTACGAGCTGTTCAGTGCCTGGTTGACTGGAAAGCGAAATTTCTGCTTCTCTCGTATCATTCTGGATCGATGAAAGACCAAACTGTTCGAGTTGTTTAGCTGCACGCTCTGTTCCAACGATCAACTCAGCACGTAGCTGTCTAATATCCTCATTACATTCACGGAGCCAAGCCATCCAATGACGAACCGCTTGAGCATCTTCAAAACAAATACTCGTCACTTCGTGCCAATTGCGCTTCGGAGACGGCTTAGCGATTGACGCCACGTGAGGATATACGAGCACATTTGCTCCTGTTTCTAATAACTCTTGTTGTATTCCTTCATTATAATGTTCATCGTATGCAACGATATAGGATTGTCCAAAGCCACTCTTTCTCTCCCACCAGCTTTTCGTTTCGTATACGTGATTCACTCGACCGACTAATGTAATCGCTGGATTAGAAATACTAGCTTCTTTCGCAGTAAGCGCTAGCGTTGCTAGACTTGCCTGAACAGTTCGTTGCCTTCCTGTTGTCCCCCATTCGATTATGAGTGCAGGTTCATCATGAGACCTACCGTGCGCGAGCAGTTGATCCGTAATTTGCTGTAAGTTGTTTACGCCCATATAAAAGGCGATTGTCTCAATTCCAGCTAACGATTGCCAATCTAATTCGTCTTCCGATTCTTTCTTGCGGTGACCCGCTGCGATTGCGAAGCTTGCTCCATAGTCACGGTGAGTAACGGGAACACCCGCATACAGAGGAGCCGCAATTCCCGCTGTAATACCAGGAACAACATCATAGGCAATTCCTGCTTTATCTAACGCTTGCGTTTCTTCGCCAACTCGCCCGAACACACCTGGATCGCCTCCTTTTAAGCGCACGACTGTTTGGTTACTTTTCGCATAACGAATGATTTCTTCTTGAATTAACTCTTGCCGTAACGTATGGTGCTTTGGAAACTTGCCAACGTAGATAAATTCAGCATTCGGTCGAGCGTGAAGTAATAGCTTTGGATTGACGAGCCGATCGTATAGCACCGCATCGGCGCGCTCGAGCGCTCTAATACCCTTTGCTGTAATTAAGCCTTCATCTCCTGGACCTGCACCGATAAAATACACCTGACCATTACTCATCGGCTTGCCTCACAATGTAGTTGTGTTGATCTAAGTACTGAACGATCTTTAAGACACCTTCTTCGACACTTAAAACGTCCGTATTGATTGTAATTTCGGGCTGTGTAGGTGGCTCATATGGCGAGCTAATTCCTGTGAAATTCGGTATCGTTCCTTCTCGCGCTTTTTTATATAACCCTTTCACATCTCGCTCTTCACATGCATGCAATGGGCAATCGACATAAATTTCAATAAATTCATCTTCCTTAAAACGTTCACGAACGATGTGACGATCCTCTCGAAACGGTGAGATAAATGCCGTAGATACGATGACTCCTGCATCCACGAACAACTTCGATACCTCTCCAATGCGGCGGATGTTCTCAACTCGATCTTCATCACTAAACCCGAGATCAGCATTTAAGCCATGCCGAACGTTATCCCCGTCTAACACATATCCCGCCAAGTTACGTCGAAAGAGTTCTAGATTAATCGCATTTGCAAGCGTAGATTTCCCAGAACCAGACAGACCGGTAAACCACAACACACAGCTCTTCGCTCCGCTTCGCTGTTGACGCTCTTCCTTTGTAACACTCGCCTCATGCCATACGATGTTTTGGTCAGTCATGATCTCACCTCTTTGTTCGTTTCTCCTTTTATAAGTACTTCAATCACTTCTTTGCGACTGAATTCCTTAGGAGGTAGGACTTGGTTACTGAGCATTTCGCGCACTTTCGTACCCGATAGAATGACATGTTCTGAGCGATCATGAGGGCACGTTTTATGTGAAGCCATGTTATCGCATGCTTTGCAGTAAAAACTATGCTCGAAAAACAATGGAGCAATTCCTAATTCTCCTTCTTCAAATTCTTTGAAAATCTCTTGCGCATCATACGTTCCGTAATAATCACCCACTCCTGCATGATCACGACCGACAATAAAATGCGTACACCCATAATTTCTACGAACGAGCGCATGAAAAATGGCTTCTCTAGGACCCGCATAACGCATAGCAGCTGGGAAAACAGACAAGTGAACACGATTTTGTGGATAATATCGTTCAAGCAACACTTTGTAACTTTCCATTCTTACGTTTGCTGGAATGTCTCCTTCTTTCGTTTCCCCAACAAGCGGATTTAAAAATAAGCCATCAATCGTCTCTAATGCGGCTTTTTGAATATATTCATGCGCACGATGTACCGGATTCCTCGTTTGAAATCCAACGACTGTTTTCCAACCGTTCTCATGAAAAGCCTGTCGCGTTTCCTCAGGAGTCAAATAATCTTCCGCAAATTCTTCGCGTTCGATTTTTTTCGTGAGGACGATTTCTCCCCCAACGTAAACATTCGGTCGAGAATATAATTTCGCAACACCAGGATGTGCGTGATCATTCGTTCGATAGACTTGTTCTGCTTCTACCGTTTTATCAGGTTCATAGACTGATTCAACAGTGAGCACTCCATACGTTACATCGTTGTAGACGAGTCGGACGTCCTCTCCAATTTGAACCGAAGAAGCGTGTGCTACTGGAAGCGTAATCGGAACACTCCACGGCTCACCAGAAGCAAGCCTCATCGACTGAACAACCGCTTCGTAGTCGTTCTCATTTAAAAATCCAGTAAGCGGACTGTATCCGCCGATCCCAAGCAATTCAAGGTCCGAGAGTGCAAAAGCGTCTAAAGCAATTGTTTTTGTAATGTGCTGTACCTTCTTATCAGGTTGATAACGATTTACTAGCTTCACGTCTGACGTCCTCCTTCTGTATGCAAACCACATTCTGTTTTCCCAGTTCCTGCCCATCTTCCTGCCCGTTCGTCCTCACCTGGCAACACAGGACGAGTGCAGTGCGTACATCCGATACTCGGATAATGGTGATCATGAAGCTCATTGTAAGGAAGTTGATGCAAACGGATATACAACCATACTTCTTCCTCTGTCCAGTGAATCAGAGGACATACTTTCACTTTCTGAAACTTGTGATCTGCGTTTACGTACTCCGTATTCGCTCTCGTTGGCGACTGCTCACGTCTTAATCCAGATAACCATGCATCGTAAGGTTGTAGATGTTGTTCAAGCACATCTAATTTCCTAATTTGACAACACAAATCTGGATTCGTCTCCCACAACCGTTCTCCATGAACATTCGCTTGTTCATTAGGCGTTAATTCAGGCTTCGCTTCTGTAATCTCAAACATTGGATAACGCTTTTTCACTCGTTCAATCAACTGTTTCGTTTCTTGAAAATGAAAATCCGTATCTAAAAACAAAATCCGTGCATCTTTTTGCACTTTGGAAAGTAAATCAAGGAGCACCATCGCTTCTGCACCAAAGCTACACGCATAGATGAGCCGGTTTCCAAATGAATGATCGGCCCATTTCAGCACATCTAGACTATCTTTGTTATGAAGCTTTCGATTCAACGTTTCATAGTCTTCATGTTGAGCGGTATGATAGCGAACACTCATGAACTTCCACTTCCTCACAATATTCTTAGTAAATGGATATGTTTTACAGTGATTCTACATTCCTAAGCAATCTTTGTCAAAATAAAATGTAAATTCAAACGAAAAGAATTTCTTAATTCTTCTCATAAAAAGCCTTGAAACGATAAAAACCCCTACTACGATCACATCTTAATCTACTTCCTTACTCAATGGTATGCTTGCGAAGTCCTCTTTACTCTCTTAATATTCCATAAAACCAACTTGACAACTTTGTTTAGTTAGCATAATATTGTGCTAAATTTATAATTGTAAGAACATTCCATTTCATCTTCCGGAATTCAACCACGACTAAGGGGGAACTTCATTGCATCTTAAGACAACTTCTAGTCCTTTTACTGAAGAACAAGTACAGCTGTTAAATCAATTGCTACCAACACTGTCAGCAGAACAGAAAATTTGGTTGAGTGGATACATAAGCGCACAATCTTTTGCAAGCGAAGTAGTACCCACATCTTCTACCGAACCTGTCATGAGCGATCACAGCCCCATCAATGCGACCGTCCTCTATGGATCACAAACGGGGAATTCTCAAAGCGTTGCTGAAACACTCGCTCTGCGACTCCAAGAAATCGGAATTGATGCGGATCTACACTCAATGAGAGATTACAAAACGAAAGAACTTAAGTCTGTGGAGCGACTTTTCCTCATCATTAGTACCCACGGTGAAGGTGAACCTCCAGACAATGCGATTGGATTTTATGAACATGCATTTAGCCGCAAAATGCCGAAGCTAGACGGCGTGCAATTCTCCGTTCTATCACTTGGCGATGAGTCGTATGAATTCTTTTGTCAAACGGGAAAAGAACTGGATGACTTATTCGAAAAACTCGGTGGAGAACGCATCGTCCAAAGAGCAGACTGTGATGTGGATTTTGAAGAAGTGGCGAACGAATGGGTAAACGAAGTGGTCACGAAAATGACTGATAATCAACAATCAGCTAAAGCCCCATCAACGTCACTGACGCCATTAACCGGGAACCCTCCAAGTCAGTACTCAAGAAGCAACCCATACCATGCTGAAGTGCTTGAGAATATTAATCTAAATGGACGAGGATCGAACAAAGAAACTCGGCACATTGAGCTGTCACTTGAAGACTCTGGTTTTACCTTTTCCCCCGGTGATAGCATCGGTATTTTTCCTGAAAATGACGAGTTGATCGTTCATCAATTACTTGAGCTTACGAATTGGGATGGCAATCTTGAAGTGACGATCAATAAAAACAATGACACCGTTTCGCTAAGAGAAGCACTACTTAAACAGTATGAAATTACTGTATTAACGAAGCCTCTTCTTACTAAAACAAAGCAGTGGATGAATGAAGAAGGCGTAGATGATTTAATCCGAGAAGGAAATCAAGATCAATTGCGTGATTATCTAGAAGGTCGTGATCTTATTGATTACATCAAAGATTTCGGACCCATTCAAACGTCTGCAGAAGAATTTGTTGCCACACTTAGAAAAATCCCGCCGCGCCTTTATTCAATTGCAAGTAGTCATTTGGCGAATGAAGATGAAGTTCATTTGACGGTCTCTGCCGTTCGTTATGATCTAAATGAGCGAGCGCGAAGTGGCGTTTGTTCCGTTCAATGTGCGGAGCGTACAGAAGTTGGCGGTGCCCTTCCAATTTTCGTGCAAAAGAATGATAATTTCCGTCTTCCTATCGATCCTGATGCTCCCATTATTATGGTCGGACCTGGGACTGGCGTGGCACCATACCGAAGCTTTCTTGAAGAACGCGAAGAACTTGATGCTTCAGGGAAATCGTGGTTATTTTTTGGTGATCAACACTTTGTGACTGATTTTCTATATCAAGTTGACTGGCAACGTTGGCTTTCAAACGGGACGCTTACGAAAATGGACGTTGCGTTCTCACGGGATACCGATGAAAAAATATATGTTCAACACCGTATGAAAGAACAATCGAAGGAATTGTATAACTGGATTGATGCAGGCGCAACAATTTATGTGTGCGGAGATGAAAAACAAATGGCACAAGACGTCCACGCTACCTTAACAGAGATTATCGCTGAGGAAGGCAATTATACGACAGAGGAAGCAGACAGCTTTTTAAAGAAGTTGCAACAAGAACAACGATATCAACGAGATGTCTACTAAACGAGGTGAAAAATAATGGCGAACGAAAACAATGTACACATTCAAAACGGTCCTCCTAGTGATGTCGAAGAAATTAAAGAAAAGAGCAACTATTTGCGAGGAACACTCGAGGAAACACTCGCCAATCCTATTACCGCTGGCATACCTGACGAAGACAATCGTTTAATGAAGTTTCACGGAAGTTACTTGCAAGACGACCGAGATCTTAGAAACGAACGGCGAAAACAAAAGCTCGAACCAGCTCACCAATTTATGGTGCGCGTTCGTGCCCCTGGTGGGGTTGCCACACCTAAACAATGGCTCGCCATGGATGAGTTAGCCACTCAATACGGGAATGGGACGCTAAAACTGACGACACGTCAAGCGTTTCAAATCCACGGCATCATCAAATGGAATATGAAAGAAACGGTTCATGCTATTAATGAATCGTTAATGGACACGTTAGCCGCCTGCGGTGATGTAAACCGCAATGTAATGTTGAACCCAAATCCAGACCTCTCTTCTGTTCATCAAGAAGTCTATGAATGGGCGAGCAAACTGAGTGAATACCTCTCCCCAAGAACGAGAGCTTATCATGAGATCTGGCTCGGTGAAGAAAAAATAACGAGTAGCAAAGAAGATGAGCAAGAACCGATGTATGGAAAACTGTACTTACCTCGTAAATTTAAAATGGGGATTGCGATCCCTCCTTCTAACGATGTGGATGTGTTTTCACAAGATATCGGGCTCATCGCGATTATCGAGAACGATCAACTGATCGGGTTTAACGTGAGTGTTGGCGGAGGAATGGGGATGACTCACGGAGATGAGAACACATACCCCCAACTGTCTCGAATGATCGGTTTTTGTACTCCTGAACAAGTGACGGATATCTCAGAGAAACTCATCACAATTCAACGAGATTACGGCAATCGTAACGAACGAAAATACGCACGATTCAAATATACAATTGACGCCCGCGGGCTTGATTGGTTAAAAACAGAATTACAAGAACGTCTCGGTTATGAACTCGCTGAATCTAAACCGTTTGAATTCACCCATAATGGCGACCGTTACGGCTGGGTTAAAGGTGCGAACAACCGTTGGAACTATACGTTGTTCATTCAAAATGGCCGTATTAAAGATGATGACGATTACCGTTTAATGACCGCTTTAAGAGAAATTGCTCAAATTCACACCGGAGAATTCCGCTTATCTGCAAACCAAAATTTAGTCATCAGTAACATAACCACTCCTAAGAAAAAAGCGATTCGTGACATTTTCGAGAATTACAACATTGTCGCCGAAGATCAGCTATCCGCTTTACGGAAAAGCTCCATGGCTTGCGTCTCCTTTCCTACTTGTGGACTCGCAATGGCAGAATCAGAACGCTACCTTCCTAGTCTCGTCGATAAACTAGAAGAGACGGTTAATGAAGCGGGGCTCAGGAATAAAGAGATTGTCATCCGGATGTCCGGATGTCCAAACGGTTGCTCCCGAGCAGCTCTAGCTGAAATTGGCTTTATTGGTAAAGCACCGGGCAAATACAACTTATACCTTGGTGGAGGCTTCAAAGGAGAGCGATTGAGTAAAATGTACAAAGAGAATATTGGTGAAGAAGAGATTCTCTCCATTCTCCGTCCCCTTCTCATCGACTATGGCAAAAACCGAGAAACTGAGGAGCATTTTGGTGATTACGTCATTCGTGCAGGTTATATCCAAGAGACGAGTGACGGAACAAACTTTCATCAATAACTAAACAAAACCGCCAAACGAGCATATACTCGTTTGGCGGTTATTCGTTTAACGCTTCCTCAACAATCTCTAGAATCACTTGTGATTCCCCACGGTATAAGGGATAAACATGATCATTGTCTCGCTGATCTTGAAACAATCCACCGCGATCACTTAACCAAATGTAATAGTTTAACTTACCAAATTCAAACTCATAATCAGGATCAACCACATCGCTGATTGACGGTTGCCTAGAGTTCTGTCCCTCTCCAATGATTGATTGGATCGTTTCAACATCTTCTTGATCATCAATCACAACTGTTGAGTCTGGTACTCTCTCATTAAACGCTTCCATCTCAGTGATATTAATCGCTTCGACGTCTTTATCTAATAAGCTAATGTCCTCTCGTTCATCTCTAACCTCTTCACTTCCATTACAAGCAGTCAACATGATTAGAAGCATCACGAAAGTCACAACGTATCGAATCGTTTCACCCCTCCACCATTCATTTCAAATGTAGACGTCACTTCACGAATTCTGTTTCATTATTTGCAAATCTTACTAGACTTTAATGCCAAGCTCCTGAATCCAACCGCAACAATTTTAGAGCGAGCTGAAGCTCAAATGCTTCACGAACATTTCTAGGATTCAACTTTGTTTTCTCATGAATGCTTTCGAGTCGGTATTTGAGTGTGTTGCGGTGGATTTTCAATCGTTTTGCAGTTTGTTCGCTACTACCATTCTCAGCAAAAAACGCTTCAAGCGTAGCAACTTCTTTTTCTTTCAACGATGCAAACAGACGATACGTAAAATGGTGAGCCCGTTCTTCAGTCACATCTGCCAATAAGACGTCCATTTCATAATCTTCATAGGCGAGCAAACCTGGTTCGTTCATTTGATTGGCAAACGCAATACAACAATCATCAAAGAGACCTTTCGTCTCATCTAATCGGTGAAAGGTTGGACTATACATCATTCGTAGTTCAGGGTAATGCCGATGTAAATCTGTGTACAATTTTTTCGCGCTCGTTACGAGCTTTTTAGACGAGATCGATGACGTTAACACTGCGAATCGATTAATCTCTGTGCACGTTACAAAGCTTTTTGTCGTATCGATAAACTGTTCAACATGTGTTAGAAAGTCTTTTCTATTTAGACCTGCGACATTAGGTTCAATAATAATAAGTAAATAAGGTGATTGAAGCTCGTATCCGAGAATTTCTAATTTGCTCGTAATATCCGCTAATGAGCCTTTATAAAGTAGAATTTCTTCTAGAATCGTTTGCTTGGAATTTTGCAACCACCCTTTATGCGAAATCAAGAAGTTCTGCTTAATTAACAGCTCAGTCGTTAACTTTGCCATTTCTGAGAGTTCTTTTATTTGTTCTGGTTCTCCAGTAATTCCAACTACCCCTACTAGCTCATCTTGAAAGCAAATCGGCATATTGATGCCCGGTCGTACATCTTTGTAATGCACTACATCTTCGTTCGTTACGATGAGAGGAGTCCCGGTTTCCAACACAGATCGTGCACCTTCATGAACGGTGTAAAGGCGGCGATCGTCTGTACTTGCAATGATGACGCCGTTCACATCCATAATATTCATGTGAAAATGCAATTTGGATGCTGTTTCTTTAATTATGGAATTGGCAATATCGACAGTAAGCATGTCCTTCCCCACCTCTTTTGTTCCTATTATACAATTTTGTTAATAATTTTGTGATTATTTTGTGCATTCGTGCCGATTTATTTATGGACACCCTCTTGTATAATGACTGAAAACGCTCTCAAAAAAACAAAGATGGGGGTTGCAAACATGCAAATCAAGAAGACGATTGAAAAAGTACCAGGGGGCTTAATGGTTATTCCACTCCTTCTCGGAGCAACGCTAAACACCGTTGACCAATTGCAAATTCCGTGGATTGTTGATTTTCTCCAAATGCTCGGTGCAGAACAACAAGAAAATGGGAATTATGAGTTTTTGAGACTCGGTGGGTTTTCTGAGTGGTTATTTAAAGATGGTGCAATGGTGTTAATTGCATTGTTCCTCTTTTGTTGTGGTAGCCAAATGAACTTAAAAATTGGCGGAAAAGCGTTAAAAATCGGTACATTACTCCTCGTCGCGAAATACGGTTCTGGGGTAGCTGTAGGTTTTGCATTCGCTTCGATTTTCGGCGTAATGGATGGATTACTAGGATTATCACTTATGACCATTGTTGCAGCCATGACAAATGGTAATGGTGGAATGTACGCTGCACTAACGTCTCAATATGGACGCCGTTCAGATGTTGGTGGTGTAGCCGTCCTTTCATTAAATGACGGACCGTTCTTAACGATGGTTGCACTAGGTGTGATCGGTACTAGCTTTCCATTTATTGCATTTGTAGCCGTGCTTTTACCGATTCTTATTGGTATGATATTAGGTAACTTGGATGAAGACATCCGAGAATTTCTAAAACCAGGTGAGATTTTACCAGTACCATTCTTCGCCTTCGCACTCGGTGCAGGCATGAACTTAGCTTTATTCTTTAATCCAGAAGTTGTTGGAGCAGGTATTTTACTTGGGGTACTTACAACTGTAGTGACTGGTTTCGCAGGTATGCTCGTATTCAAATTGTTCAAAGAACGAAGTTATATCGCCCCATGGGCAGAAGCATCGACCGCAGGGAACGCCACAGCAACACCAATGGCAATTGCAGCGGCTGCTAGTTCTTCTGGTGCTGCAATGAGTGCTTCACAAGTGCAGGCCTATCAAGACTTAGTACCGCTCGCAACGGCGCAAATTTCACTTGCCGTTATCGTAACCGCCCTGCTCTGTCCAGTTGCCGTTATCATCGTTGACCGCTGGCAACGAAAGCAAGGAATTGATGGCCGACTTGAAGATGATGAAATGGACGAACTAGACGCAGACAATAACAACAAGGAGGCATCCTAATGAAACAAACCTTACTCTACGGAAAAGAAAATCTAACGATTGATGTGCCTGACCACGCCCAAATTATTGAACCGAAACATATACCAGCCATTGACGATCAAATGGGAGCTGTGCTGAAAAGCATGGCTTCTCCTATTGGAACAAAATCACTCAAAGAGATGGTCAACAAAGACGATACGGTAGCAATTGTGATCAGTGACATTACACGCCCAACACCGAATCATATTCTTGTTCCGGCAATCTTGGAAATGCTTGATCACGTTCCTCATGAACAATTTGTTATTATTAACGGAACGGGTACACACCGTGATCAAACGCGTGAAGAATTTGTAGGTATGCTTGGAGAATGGATCGTTGATAACATTAAAATCGTCAATAACCAATGCCACAACAACGATGAACTCGTTAAAGTCGGTGAAAGCAAATACGGCTGTGACGTCTACTTAAACAAAGATTATGTTGAAGCAGATTTTCGAATTGTAACAGGTTTTATTGAACCTCACTTCTTTGCAGGGTTCTCTGGAGGACCGAAAGGAATTATGCCAGGCATCGCCGGCATTGAAACAATTATGACGTTCCACAACGCCCGTATGATCGGAAACTCGAAATCAACGTGGGGTAACATGGTTGATAACCCTGTTCAAGACATGACACGAGAAATTAATGCTATGTGTAAACCAGAATTTATGCTCAATGTCACACTGAACGGTGATAAAGACATTACAGCCGTATTCTCAGGCGAATTGTATGAAGCCCATGATGCTGGATGCGCCTACGCCAAAGAACATGCCATGGTCAAATGTGACGATCGCTTTGATGTTGTGATCACCTCAAACTCTGGCTACCCACTTGATCAGAATTTATATCAAGCTGTCAAAGGGATGAGTGCTGCTCATAAGATTGTGAAAGAAGGCGGTACGATTATCGTCGCTTCTGAATGTTCCGATGGGCTACCAGGTCACGGCAACTATGCCGATATCTTGAAAATGGCAAGTACACCTGCCGAACTCCTTCAAATGATCGAAGATCCTGAATTTAAAATGTTTGATCAGTGGCAAGTCCAAAAGCAAGCCGTCATCCAAGTCTGGGCAGACGTTCATGTTTATTCCAAGTTAAGCGATGAACAAGTGAACACGGCCATGCTAACACCAAGCCACTCTATTGCAGATACGTTAGACAAACTTAACAAAGCTACTGATCGTGAACTAAGCGTAGCCGTGCTCCCTTTAGGACCACTAACGATCCCTTATGTAGAAGAAGATTAAAGGAGAGATACGATGCACAGTGACGAAAAACTCTTGCACTTAGAGGAGATTTTGCAAGAGATGGGCACCATAGTTGTCGCTTTTTCAGGAGGGGTTGATAGTTCGCTTTTACTTGCTGTTGCCCTTAAAACACTCGGTCCAAACCACGTACTGGCAGTCACCGCAAACTCTGAAACACTTCCAGAGCGAGAACTCCAAGATGCAATCCGTATTGCAGGCGAACTCGGTGCTACCCATCAAATTATCGAAACGTCCGAACTTGCTGTCGAAGGCTTTGAGGACAATTTATCGAACCGTTGTTACCTTTGTCGCGACAACTTATTTCATAATTTAAAGCCAATTCTCGAAGATCAAGGCTTTGAGAACATCGTCTTCGGCTTAATTGCCGATGATATGGGCGAACATCGACCAGGGGTTATCGCTGCACGCGAGCACGGTGTACGTGGTCCTTTACAAGAAGCAAATCTATTTAAAGAAGAAATCCGGAGCTATGCACGCGAAATGGGGATTTCCTCTTGGAACAAACCTTCGTATGCATGCCTTGCTTCTCGCATTGCTTTCGAGGAGAAAATTACGATTGAAAAGCTAGAGAAAGTAGATGCAGCTGAACACTTCATTCAAGAATTAGGCGTTCAACAAATCCGAGTGCGCTCCCACGACAACATCGCACGGATTGAAGTTGATCCTGATGAAATGGCCATTGTTTTACAACATCACAAAGTCATCCACGAAAAATTGCAAGAAATTGGTTTTCTATACATTACGTTAGATCTTAAAGGTTACAAAAGCGGAAGCATGAACGCAATGATTAAAGGAGTCCCATCATGAGCAATGAACATCACGTCGACTTTGACCGGGAAAACCGCACTGGTTTTCCCGAGATCATTTACGGAGAAGGCAAAACCTCCACACAAATCATCAATATTATTCACGAGCTTCTTCCACGACATCACAAAGCATTAATCACTCGTATCGATGAAACAAAAGCCAAAGAAGTCTTGCATCACTTCCCAGATGGTCGCTATAACGTTGCTGCTAGAACGCTCGTTTACGGGCAGTGCGATCCAATTGAACTCGGTCATGTGCTCGTCGTTAGCGCAGGTACATCTGATGTCCCTGTTCGAGAAGAAGCTGTAGAAACAGGCCAATGGCTAGGTTGTCGTGTTGAGACGATGACCGATGTTGGGGTTGCGGGCATCGATCGCTTATTATCCCAGAAAGAAACGTTGCAAAATGCAAGTGTCGTCATCGTGATTGCAGGCATGGAAGGCGCCTTGAGTTCTGTTGTGGCAGGGCTCGTCAAACGGCCTGTGCTTGCTGTTCCTACTTCAGTTGGATATGGAGCGAATCTCGAAGGGATTACACCGCTCCTTGCAATGGTAAGTAGTTGTGCTTCTGGAATGAGTGTTGTGAACATCAACAACGGTTTTGGAGCGATGTATCAAGCCGCACAAATCTTAAAGCTTGCCGCTGATTTAAGCGAAGAAAGGTAGTTACAGATGAACACGTTATATATTGATTGCATTTCTGGCATCGCCGGCGACATGATGCTCTCTGCGCTCGTCGACGCCGGTGCAAACGAAGAAACGATCGTATCCCAACTTAACACACTACCGATTGATCATTTCCACATGTCGTTTGATCATGTCGTCAAAATGGGAATCGCTTCGAAGTATTTACAATTAGATGTTCACGATCATGGGCATGCTCACGACCATCGTCATTCCCACGACCACAATCATTCGCATGAACACGGACATGATCACGTACACCGAACGGCAAAAGATATTTTCCATTTAATCGAACACAGTGAGCTTTCTGAGCGAGTGAAAGAAAGAAGCATCGCTGTCTTTACTGCAATCGCTCATGCTGAAGGAACCATTCACGGTATGGACCCTGACGACGTTCACTTTCACGAAGTTGGAGCGATGGATTCAATTATTGATATTATCGGGATCTGTATTGCTCTTGATGATTTGAATATTGAACAGATCATCTCGTCACCTGTTCCAACAGGATCAGGGAAGTTGCATATGGCTCACGGATTGTACCCAATCCCAGCTCCAGCGACAACCGAGTTGCTAAAAGGCATCCCACTCGCACCACTTGAAGCAAAAGGCGAACTCACAACACCAACCGGTGCAGGAATCTTAAAGGCACTTGCCGCCTCGTTTGGTCAAGTACCTGAAGGGATCATTTCAGCAATTGGATACGGCGCAGGCAAAAAAGATTTCCCGAAGCATCCCAATGTCATGCGCGTGTTCGTCATGAATGATGTCCCAAAGCACCGTGAGCGCCTCGTTATCTCCCAATGCCAAGTTGATGATATGACTGGCGAAGCGCTCGGCTTTGCGTTAGAAAGATTGTTTGAGCATGATATTTTTGATGCTTACTACACACCTGTGTACATGAAGAAAAATCGTCCTGGCGTTTTAGTTACCGTCATTTCAAAACCCGAGCAAGCGCAAGTTGTCGAGCATACGTTGCTCAAAGAAACGAGTACGCTCGGCGTAAGACAAACTATAGCAACACGTAACCCGATGAAACGTTCGATGGAAACACTCGACACACCACTCGGTGCGATTAACGTAAAACACGCCAGTACCGAGGATGGCATTGTTAAAAAGTCGTATGAATATGAAGACCTTAAACGTGCCGCTAATGAACATCAGTTGACGTTACAACAAGTAATTGAAGCGACATTTGATTGGGAACGCGAGAATTCAAAGGGATAATTGGATTCTGCTCTCTAATTTAACGTTTGAGAGCAGAACCTCCTAATCAAGATACCGGGCCACTACAGGTTGTCGCCCGATCTCTCTAGCCCAAATGGAAAGCTGACCGCTATGATGAATCTCGTGAGCTACCATATGGTGTAGAATATCATCGACGGTCTGAACAGAATTGTCCCAAGGAACATGAACCTCCTTGAATCGCTCTAGGTCGGTTAGCGAATATAGCCCATGATTGATCTCTTTATGAAAGCGATTGGATAACGCACGGATTTGATCCAAAGATTGATGATCCGCATACTTCACCACTAGATCCTCTTCACCTCGGATCACACGCAACCAACTATATTCCACCTCGACGATATGAAACAATGTATATAGTATACTGCCAACGCCCCCAACTCGATCTTTTATTAATTCTTCATGAGGCACTTCACAGCACCAATCAAACCACGCTTCTCTAATTCTCCAGTTATACTCGAACAGCTTGTGCATCCATGACCACCCTCTTTTACAATTTAACCTCTACTTCTGTACGATCGACTCGACCCCAAAACAACTCTGTTTCATATAAGAACGGAACTTTACCACCTTTCTCATATCGGTCAAAAAGACTTTGTAGCTCACTCATCATCGATTCATAGTTCTCATGTTCAGGCATCGGTGTGTACGATGATGACTTGACCCTTCCACGTAACCCTTCAAAATCAAACGTTTGCTGCATCTGAAAACGTGCTTTATGCATCGTGTTATCGGCAAAAAATGCCTGCAAGTCATCGTCACCAATGTTTTTATGATTGACTTTGGAGTAATTAATTCCAAAACGGAACCACAACTTTTCTAATTCCTCCATAAAAGGCGCTCCTGTTACTTGGCGCTTATTCCAAATGAGAGCGACATTCCCACCAGGTTTTAGTATTCGCCTAAATTCTTCTTTAACTGCTGCTCGATCGAACCAATGAAAAGACTGTGCACACGTAATCACATCAACGGATTGATCTTCTAAGCCGGTCGTTTCAGCAGAACCTGCCGTCGTGTTGAATGCTTGATCGTCTCCGATTGCTTTCATTGATGCATTGCGCATAACAGGGTCAGGCTCTACAGCAATCACATGCGTCCCTCGTTCAACGAGCAACTTAGAAAATATACCAGTTCCCGCTCCAATATCGGCTACCGTTGAATGATCTGCAACAATCTTATGTTCATATAAATAATCAATTGCTTCACGTGGATAGGTTGGACGATACTTCACATAATCTTCTACTCGCTGTGAAAACTTGTGTTCCATGTTCAATCCGCCTCTCTCGTTCAATGGATGGAAGGGTTATTATGATAAGATGATTATATAACTTATTATTTTTTATTTTCTTTCTATTAATGAATTAGAGATAAATTGAATCATTGCTCAAATGCTTACGAATCTCTTTAATAAATCGCTCATCTTGTTGGGGTGAGATCCGGACACTACCAAGCAGACCGGTAGAATAATAGATTTCAAGCCCATCTCCTGCCAGATGAAACTTGTATCCACCAGAAGTATATCCCATACCTCGAAAGCGCTCAATGCGGTTAATCTTTTGATATGGAATCGTACTTTTAACAGGTCCCGCTCGTACTATTAATTTCTGCGCCATGACTACATACTTCACCGTCCCCAACATCCAAAAACAAAGTGAAACGACCACGACTAAAAAGATGAACGGCAACCATTCCCAAATTGTTGTGGCACTAAATAGCAATGTACCACCAGCAAAGCAGACGACACTTAACATGACTAAGATGATGAAAGCGACAAAACGTTTGTCAATTCTAGATTGAAATGTCATTTTTCTCCCACTCTCTTTAAAATCAAATTAAAAGGAGGTCCTGATGCACAACATAATCGCAACTTCAGTTACGCTTCTTTTAGGCATTTTATTCGTAGGTGTAAGCTTACCTCTCTATTATGAAAAAATTAAGCCGAATTACTTTTATGGGATAATCCCTAACATTTATGAGTGCGATTCAGATTGGTATGCTAAAAACAAACGGGGCGCTAAGAAAATGATAGTCATCTCAACGGTGGTGTGTCTTATTAGCTTTATTCCTTTGTTGATTCCAGAATTCTCTGCAACTACAGCAGCGATTTGGATCACAGCTTCTTCTTTTGCGATCGTCATTTCATTACTTCATACGTTCATCACTGAATGGATATACAAACGTTCGCTTTAAATAGTCCCTATTAACGGTGAGAACCCGCCTTCTGACATGAAGAATACAAAGCCTGTAAACACAACCAGCACAAAACAAACCGTTGCCGTTAGTAAATTTTGCGATAACTTGAATCCGTTCTCTCCTTTACTAAATGCCCAAAGTGACATCACAAAACCGCTTACCGATAGTGTTAAACAAAGAAAGAGCGTCACCCAAGGAAGAACTTCGGCAAGGAACGCCAGACCAGTTGAAAAGAACAGCACTAGATAACTACATGCGAATAAGGTAGCGAGATTCGACACAAGATTCACTTTCGAACTCATCTCGTTCTTCTCCCCTTCCCGATTATGAGTCTTTCCGCCATTCAAGAACGTATTCGCTCTCATTAGTGTGCTCGTCGATCGATTCATTTTTCACGAGAAAACCGTGCTTCTCGTAAAACTGAATTGCTGATCTGTTTTTCTTATAGACTTGCAGTGTTACAACATCGTTATGTTGCTTGGCAAAGTTTAGTAGCTCTTTTCCGTACCCTTTCTTTTGTTTCGTAACATCTACAAAGAGTGCTGCAATGACGTGATTGACCATTGATATGAACCCGACAATGTAAGATTGATCACGAATGACATACGTCGTTGATTGCGGCAAATACGTTTCTTTCATTGCTTGCTTTTGCGACATCCAATATGCCTCGTCAATAAAGCCATGTGACTGTACTGAACCTTCGTACCAAATGTCGATGAGTGTATCTAAGTCATCCTGTTTTAAAGCGCTAATCTCCATTATCGTTTCCCTCACTCTGCTGTTTGTCTACATCAACAACCTCGATACCGATCGCTAAGGCACCGTATGCTTTCTCTTCTTCAGGTGTATACAATTTATACGTTGCATTCATCATCTCGTCTATTGTCCATCCGTTACAATCCATTTGCTCAAACGCAACGTCTTTGTATAAGGCGAGGAATGAAATATATGATTCAAGAGTCGTCACCTTGCACAAAACAGTTCTTGCTGGGTCGTCTTCAAGAAAAAATCGAATGTGATCACCAACTATAACTGTACTTACTTCCTGATCGTTTAATCTTACTTCGACTGTTTTGGCCTGATGCACAATCGACTGAAAAGGCACGTGATATAAACTTAAGTTGTGAGTCATGTGGGATTCCCCCTTTAAATTGATACTGTGAAATGATAGCAAAAATTGAACACACCACGCGCAACTTAACTAAAATTTAAACTGTGGTTAGTGAACATTTAAACTCCGATCAGT
Organism: Bacillaceae bacterium JMAK1; assembly: GCA_012970285.1. GTDB lineage: Bacteria > Bacillota > Bacilli > Bacillales > Marinococcaceae > Geomicrobium_A. Next base: position 296,564 of record JIBW01000007.1, on the reverse strand, counting down.
AAAATTTGTTTAACCTACTATAGGAGTGATAACGATTGAAAAGATTTCTTTTGTTGTTAGTAGCATGCTGTCACTCAGCTGTTCGTGAAGTAGAAGGTTACGCACTAAAAATTAATGATCTCACATTACCAGAACAGGTAACAACTGTTGGCCTAGGAGAAGCAACTCACAGAAATGCTGAGTTTCAGGACTTAGCGTCTTGCTATCTATAAGAATAATCTTCCTGTTTCTAACAAAGCCTAACTGCATTAGTAAACGGGAGGATTATGATGACTCGAACATCGGCTATTTATAATTTATGGTCTGGTTTGCTTTTTGGACTCGGTATGGTTGCATTTATTGACGAAGTCTTATTTCATCAACTGCTTCACTGGCATCACTTTTATGACAAGTCTACGACCGATGTTGGTCTCGTATCAGATGGGTTGTTTCATGCCTTTAGTTGGTTTTCAACGATCGCTTCGTTATTTATGCTCGCTGGTCTTAGAAAAAATCACAGCTTTTGGCTAAAACGATGGTTAGGTGGCGTTTTTCTAGGCGCTGGCGTCTTTCAGCTCTATGATGGGGTTGTTCAGCATAAATTGATGAGAATTCATCAAATTCGTTACGTAGAAAATGTCGCTGTTTATGATTGGATCTGGGGCGTTGTTGCCGTTTCTATGATTATTCTAGGTAGCTTCCTCACACTACAAACACGACGAGGATCGATATGATGCTTTTGCTCGTAACCGTCGTCACGATCATGCTTTATTGTTGGTGTGGAATCCGCACAAGTCAATCCGCGAGGCTACGTAACTGGCCAATTTCCCGCTATGCCTTGTTTGCAGCTGGCATTTGCTCAATCTCTGTCGCTTTATCCTTTCACGCGCAAAGCCATCATAACTTTCAAGTTCACATGTTCGTTCATTTACTTCTCGGTATGCTTGCCCCACTACTCCTCGTCTTAAGTGCACCAATCACCTTACTGTTAAGAACCTTACCGGTTTCCTTTGCTCGATTCCTAACACGACTGTTGAAGCTACGTTTCGTCAGCTTTGTGACACATCCTTTTGTTGCCATGCTATTGAACTTCGGAGGGCTTTGGATCTTGTATCAAACGATCTTGTTTGAATGGATGCACACGTTTAGTATTGTTAATGTAGCCGTACATGTTCACCTTTTTACTGCTGGCTTTGTTTTTACATCTTCCGTCCTTTATATTGATCCTGTCCCCCACCGCTTTTCCTTTCGCTTTCGGGCACTCGTTATGATCCTTGGTTTCACTTTGCACTCTATACTTTCAAAAATCATTTACTCAGCGTCACTTCCCGGTGTTCCAATAGCTGATGCAAAACAAGGTGCAGTTTTCATGTACTATGGAGGAGATCTCATTGATGCATGTCTGATCGGAGCGTTTTGTTTTCAATGGTACCGGAAATCGATGGTTCACGTGCCTTTAAACGAGTCGCTTAGCAATACGTAAGTTTGTTCAACCGAATTAGCCAAGAATGTAGACGATTAAACGTATACTAACAATGACTGCCGACCAGATGAGTATGAATTCAATGATTTTTCTCCTTTTCGTTTTTCTCGCTTTCTTCTCTATCCATCGGCGTTCCAACTCTACGTTTCTTTCTTCTGACCTAAACATCCAACCGAGTGTTGTTCCGATGTATGTGAATACGAAAAAGAATAGTAAATATCGAAAAGGAGGTAATTGAAAATAAATTAGAAAATAACCAATCGCGACAACAATGATAGTGGATAGAGGTATAGTTAGAAACGTACGTTTCTTCGATATTCTTCTTAACTCTTCGTAAGAGAGATCCACGTTCATCAATTAGTTCACCCCTATACAACGATATTCTAAATTATCATTTCACTCTTAATTTATAGATATATTAAAGCATTTAGGAATACATAAATCGTCTAAGACAACTCCCACTTAATAATTAAATCTGTAGGTGTCTGTTTATAAAAATCCCGATATTCTTGAATGACTAGTGTTAATTGAGATAAGTCATCTGGTAAGGCCGGTGTAACAACATATTCGTAATGTCGGTGTCCTTGCGTTCCACCCCCACCCTTTCTTCTAACTTTATAGCCCTTTCCAATGTCCAATTCCAAATGAGAAACTTTTGATGATATAAAGCCTCGCTCTTCATTACTCGTATCCCAGTCCACTGTTAACTTAATCACGCTGGCATTTGTGTATTGAGCCACATAAGTCGTCGAATACACATAATCATCTTTCTCGAACCACTTCATTAATGGTAAGTATTTTCTAAATTCTTTAGGCTCAATTTGAGGGCGATACCTTTCTTCGTCCCAAGCATCCTTAAACAACAATTCCAAAAAGCGTTGCGCTAGATGAAACCGGTCGGCCCATTCTCGCACATCATTCAATGGAGGGCATCCAGGATTGTTATTGGTCATCGCCTTACGCTGATGCAATAGGGCACAGATCTGTTCATCAATGTGATAGATTCGTTCATCGTAATAATTAACCGGTGGGTAATGATTCATGCTTCCTCCTCCTTTATGATTAAACGAACTTTTTATAGATTATATTAAGATTTCATGGGTGATTGCGGTGACTCATGTAAAGTTATGGAAAGCATTGCCTTGACGACAAAGCACCCTTATACTAATTTTAACATGAAACGCGTCATCCCAAAGGGGAGTAGCATAAAAGCAACTGTCGTCATTACGGGAGAAATCCTCGGCACTGCTGGCAACGATTTTGTTGCTTGCGAGACCTTTGTCCATCCAACGGTGGGCAAAGGTCTCTTTTTGTATTCCTTTGCCGCCATTCGTAAAGGAGCCTGTTCAATGAGTAAGCTAATGAAGCTACTTAAGTCAAAAGCCGTTCGTCAAGGAATTAAAGAGGCACAAAAGCACGTCGTTCCCTTCGTTAAAAAGGAACTAGAAAAAAGAAATGAGACGAAGAAAAGATAATGGTGTGCCTAGCTATAGATTACGAGCAATACGCGAGTAGCGTCACTTTCAAACAACTAAGATCATCCTATATAGCGGCAAGCGCCCATCCAGATTTATCAATTTGTGGAATTGGAAGAAGTGCTGTCGTGTTTAAGATTAAAGAACAAAAACGTGTAATAAAAGTGTATTATCCACCTTATCAACATGTTGCAAAAAACGAACAGATAAATTATAAGAAAGTCGCAGGAGATCCTCGTTATCCTAAGCTCTATGAAGTTGGTCATAACTACATTGTTCTCGATTACATTGAGGGGAAAACGTTTTTTCAATGTTTACAAGAAGGAGTCCCTATTCTACCTGAGCATGTGAAACAAGTCGATGATGCCCTGTTATTCGCTCGTAACCGTGGGCTTAATCCATCGGATATTCACCTACACAACCTAATCATTACAAAACGTGGTGACGTGTGTATTATTGATATCGCGCGTTTCTCTCAGTCTAAACCATGTGAGCAGTGGAACGACCTAAAGACAGGCTATTACAGGTACTATCATAAAGCTTATTTTCCTTCTAAATTACCAAAATGGCTCATGAACGTAGTGGCAGCGTTATATCGAACACATAAAGGAACAAGCATTCACACTTAATGTGACATTCCTAACAAATGCAATCTCTACATTGGGTATCAAAACGACTATAATTTTATTTGAACCTTTTTCCAATTCAAAACGTACTAACAAGTAAAGGGAGGAATGATTGTATGGAAATGAACGCATTTGAATCCTACGTCACACCATTCTTAGAAGCATTCAAAACACCTGGAACGATGGTTGCACTCTCGAATCCGAAGTATCAACAAAGCTTTGGTTACCGCAACGTAGAGGAACAACAGCCAATTGATGAAGATACGATCTTTGGCATCGGCAGCGTCACGAAGGTAATGACATGCATGGCGATTATGAAGCTACAAGAAGAAGGAAAATTGTCTGTGCACGACACAGTCACTACTTATGTACCCGAATTCTCCGCTTCTGAAGACCAACGCTCGAAAGACATGACGATTCATCATATGATGACGCACACTTATGGACTTCCGCCACTCGATACTCTTTTTTATGCAAATAAGAAGAGCATTTCAGATGAAGAATTCAAAGCAATGAGTGATCATTTAGACGTAAATTCGGCGAGCATTGATACAGAGGACGAGTTTTTCTCATATTTGCGATCGAAACCTTATCATCTACTCGCTGATCCTGGTGAAGTCTTTAGTTATTCCAACGATGGATACTCAATTCTCGGATACATTATTGAACGAGTAAGCGGTCACTCTTACGCGGACTATATGCAAGATGAGATTTTTTCTCCAGCTGGTATGAAACGAACGTTCTTTTCTCCCAAGAAACTCGAAGAATATGAAAATGTTGCGATGTTATACACGATGGAACAAAAAGATAACGAAGCTTTTACTGAAGCATCGCCTACTTGGTGGGATGCACCAACAATGTGGTCAGCAGGGTATGTTAAATCAACTGCTAAGGATATGCTTTCATTCGGAAACCAATTAATTGAAAGCGAAGCTACTATTCTTTCTGCAGATAGTTTGAAACAACTCACCACGCAACACGTACAAATCGAACCTGATCTCTACTACGGTTATGGCATCATGATTCGTACCGACTTCTTCGGTCGACGAACACTTGAGCATGCTGGGGGTATTAAAGGGGTCTCTGCACAACTCACTGTGCTACCCGATGAGAAAACTGCTGGAGTTTGTTTAACAAACATTGCCGGAGCGCCTGCTTCCTCTGTACTTGAGAGTGCTTTAAAAGTAGCCATCGGAGAGAGCCCTGAAACACCAACAGTCACTTATGAAGATGTAGAACTATCAAAAGAAAGCAAGCAGTTTATGCTCGGTACCTATAAAGCAAACGAAGGACAATCATTAGAGATTGTTGAAAAAGACAATGCGATGTTCATCGTCGTAGAAGGTCAAGAAGTGCCAGCACGAATGGTCGGCGAGCAAATGTTAACTCTTCACATGTATGGGATGGAGCATTTAATTCAATGGAACGGTAAGAACTTATTATTTGGCTTTCGACAGCTTGAGAGAGTGTAGCGGTCGCAGTCGTTTGGAAGTAGAAGAAACTAGGATCGTATTCATTGTCCTGGTTTCTTTTTATTTTGGTTAGAATGAACGTGTTATCTCGTATTACTCTGTTCTTCTTTTAATTTCATATAATAATGTACTTAGAGAAAATAAAATACCTGCAGCGCTAGACATAACACCAGTCATTGCTACAAACACTTTCATGTTAAACCAATAAAAAGTGTGACCTTCAGTAACTTCAAGGTCACACTCTAAAATTTAACGAAACATTTAGTCGTTTACGGATACGTTCCACAAAATTGGGCCAGTAATATGCTGATATCCTTCAATCCCATCTCTCATCGAAACAATATCAATTTTATTACCAGGCTTTAGTACAGGAAGGTAATCCCAAAACGCTTCATGGAATTCATCGGCGTATGCCTGTGCATCTTCTGGCGTACCCGCATATAAAATATCCTCGGTCAATTGTGATAGCTCCTCGCTATCTGTCCACCCGTGGTACCCTGAATTTAAATAAAGATATTGAACTGGCATCGGGCGAAAGGCAAACGGTGAAAACGTAATATCCCATACTTCAGAGTCATCACGCACATCTAACACGGTTGCACGGTCGCTCACTTGTAAATCGACATTCATTCCTATCGCTTCTAATTGTTGCTGTAGAACAATCGTCATATTATACTCATCCGGAACTTCACGCGACGCGAGAATAACGATCTCTTCTCCATCATACCCAGATTCCTCTAACAACTCTTCTGCTAGATCCAAATCAAACGTAGCGTGTACATCACTACCAGCCTCAGAGTACCAGCCTTCTTGTTCTTCTTGAACCAACGAATGGTCATTAATGTAGAATTCTTCACTGCCATAAGCAGCTAGTAACATATCTTCTGTATCCACTGCCGCATTAACCGCCTGTCGAGCAGCTTGCTCTGTGAAAATGCCTTCCGCTTTATTGAATATGAGTGCTGGGTATGAACTCGAAATGAGTTCATTATGAAGATCTGGATTGCTTTCTAGCATTTCAGCATTATCCTGTGGAATAGCTGTCGCAATATCATATTCTCCGGATTGAATACCTGAAACACGAGTTGATGCATCGCCTACATGATGAAAATAGATGTCATCGACTTTAGGCTCTTTTGCTCCGGATAAACCGTCTGCTGGTTCTTCTCGAGATTGATATTCTTCGAATTTCTTAAAGTGTATAAATTGATCTTGTCGCCACTCTTCCAACTGAAATGGGCCAGTACCAATAAGTTCATCAACGAGGTTCGTTCCAGCATTTGTAATAACTTCTTCAGGCATAATTGCAGCAAACTGAGTCATGTCCGCAAAGATAAACATGTCAATCGTCGTATATTCTTCAAGGTGAGCAACAACCGTATAATCGTCTATTGCTTCATATTCTGTTCCATCTAAATATTCTTGTGCTTGCGAAGAGTAATCATGCCATCTTTCCATAGAGGCAATCACATCACGGGCTGTCATTTCATCACCGTTATGAAATTGAATCCCTTCACGGAGATAAAACGTAACGGTTTCCTCATCTTCATTAACTTCAAAAGAGTCGGCCAACATTGGCTCTACTTCTAGACTACTATTCAATGTTACGAGAGGTTCAAACATATGCTGAGAAATATCTCGAGTGGAAACATCCGTTACCGAATGTGGATCGAGACTCGGTGGTTGAACACCATAAGCAACGTTAAGCTCCCCACCCTCTTCACTAGCTCCCTCTGAAACTTCTTCTGAATCGGTGTCTGACGCACATCCCATAAGTAATCCGAATAGCATTAATGTAACTACTGAGCTTCCTACCTTCCTGAACATACACTTACCTCCCTTAATTTGAACTTGATTTGTTAATGAATCTTTTTCTGAATTTTAATTCTAAATATTCTAAATTCTATATGTGTAAATTCACTTGTTGAACATGGAATCTCTAATCTTCAAATGCAGGTAATTTTCACTTTCGATCCATTCATAATATTCAATCTGATCTATAATCTCATGATTATTCCTCTATAGTACCCTCTAGTCTATGTTATACACAATAAGAACTTATTACAATTTGTGATAAGCTCCATAAATCTAAGGATAAAAAGCTCGGTCATCAGGAGCGATGATTCGAACTTTTTTTGCCTCATTTGATATACCAACAACCTAACGATAACCCTCAATAATCCTTACTAATTGATGAATAAGAGACTTCACCTCAGTTTGCTTATCGTCCCAGTGATCATTCACCTGATCAAGATAAGCTCGCCGAGCTAGATCAAGGATCGCTCCATGTTCTTTAGAAAGTCGCGGAATTGCCCATTGTGCAGCGATATCTTTTGATAAGATCGTACCGTCTTCAAGCGTTCGCCACATGCGCGCGAGTGTTAATAGCACATTCCGCTCATCACCCTCGGGGTTCTCTACCAACGATGGTAACGAATCAAGAATCGCTTTTTTTATATCCTCTTTAGGAATTGGCTCAAGAATGGTTGACAGTTCAGGGCCAAATAACGAAACACCATCCTCCCTTGCTTGTGCAAGTACGATTGCCAAATCGGGATCATACTTCGGTTCAGGAATTAGACCAGCTTCAAACTCTTGACGAAGCCATTCACCGTACATAAATTCGCTTCTTGGTGGGTACTGAAATTGTGTACCTTGTGTTACTTGAATCACGGTCAACTCAAGGTATCGCTTGCCTTCTTCGTTGCCAATCTTACCTGAAATTCGCATCAATTGCTCTGTCAGTACTTGGCGAGTCTTTTCAGAGAGTGCCTCACGCACGACAACAAGAACATCAACGTCGCTATTCTTTCGTAACCCACCACTAGCTGCAGATCCATAAAGACTAACAGCAATGACTTCATGACCGATGACTTCTTTTACGACTGTGAAAGCATCATACGCTTCTTTAGGAATTTTTACGTTTGAGAACCTGCTCATGATCCGTAACACCTCAATAAATATCTAATTCATGCAAGCATCGCATCCATTGATATCAAAAGCAATAATCAGAGAAGCAGGCTCAGTCCAATATATTGAACCAAGCCTGCTTTACACTACGATTCACTTAACTCGCTGTTACTTCTGACTCTACGACTTTCCAAACGTCCCACTCACCCGATTCGCTTGGAATTTCATTAACTGTCCACCATTTTGCTTCGTACAACACGTCATCATACCAAACGCGATCACCCGCAACATAAATGGCATTGTTTTGCCATGTTGGATACTCATCATCATTGTCTACATTCGATGCATTAAACTGTGGATTACCAATCGTATGGAACCATTCTGCAACTTGCTCAGTGTTATCTGGTGCGTATGTTAATCCGAGCGTGAGTAAAATTCTCGCTTTTTGAGGGATTAAATCGTTTGCCGCAATAATTTGATCACGACCGCCATAGACATTCCCAGCACCTGTTCGACTTGATGTTGCAAAGACAACATCGTGGTTCTCAATCGCATCGTTTTGTGCTGCACGTTGCGCTGAAGAAATCCCACCAGCACCTGTACCTGCGGTAACAATTCCGTCTACACCCGCTTCAGCAAATGCTGTGATTGCTTCACCACCGGCATTTTGATACGTGTAGACAATTTCAGTTCTTGCCAAATCGTCAGCTTCCACTTCAGTCATATCAAATGGAGTCATCCATTCATCGAGGTCGCCACAAGACTGAACACGTGCTGGTGCACGGTCGGTTGAAATATTCGTACCATCAATAAATCCGAGCGGACCGTTGTTCGGTGATTCAAACGTATCCATACGGTATGTATCAGCTTTTGTCACGTCTTTCGCCGCGTGAATTTCATCATTTAACATTAAAACCGTTCCAAAACAAAACGTTGATTGGCTACCCGCCAGAAGAATCGAATTGTATAAGTTCGCAGGACCATCCGCTCCAAGAACCATTTCACCCTCAGAACTCCAAGGACGCATCGCACCGGTCATAACGACAGGCTTCTGACTTTGTACAGTGAGATCAAGCCAGTATGCAAATTCCTCCATCGTGTCTGTTCCGCTCGTAACAACGACACCGTCAGCTTCTTCAAGTGCGTCTTCTACGACAAGTGTAAGTTCATGAAACTCCTCTAATGTATAACCACCAGAACCGCTGTTTCCAAACTGAATGACATCGACATCAACGTGTTCACTAATCTCCGGTTGAATATACTCGAGCATCTCATCCATAGGAATAGAGCCAGCACGATAACTCGTAAAACTCGCACGCGACGATGCCTCACCGGCAATCGTACCACCAGTAGCAACAATCGTTACTTTAGGCTTCTCATTACTGTCGGCTTGTGCAATCGAAGCCGAAATACCAACGATGCTTAGAATAGCAAATACAAGTGCACTAATCGCGAAATAAAACGAACGTCTCTGTTTTAGTATCATAATCTTCTCCCTTTCGATCGATTACGACACACTTTATAGAATATTACTATGATTTACAACATTTCGTGTAAGATAAGTTAACATAGATCAAATCGTCATTAGCCACACTTTTGAGCCTTGTCCTAAATCGTAATCCTATCTACTATTACATATTCTTCCTATTTATGACTTACAGACATCCTAATCGACCTAATACTCAGGCAATATATCGACTCTTCTCTTTCGGCTAAATAGCTGTTTTATTAACAATTTCTGTAAATCAGTAGTACTTTTCTTAACTTCTAGTTTTTAATAACGAGTGTTACTATTCGCTTCGTTTCAATCTGTTCACTCTATACCTAAAGTCCTTCCCTGCATTAAAATGATTCAAAATGAAACACAAACATGCAAATCACTCAATCATTTTTAGTTAAATCATTAAATACAACCTTTCTCCACCAATCTCTAATTGCAAAATAAAACACTGTCCGTTAACGTAACTTGTAAGCGTTTTAATTGAAAGGAGTGTTTCGATGATTCACGGTATACTCACTGCACTAATGACACCAATGAACTACAATCAAACCATCGATCATGATCAAACACGTTCTCTCGTTCGTCATCTCGTTAATTCAGGTGTACACGGATTGTTCGCACTTGGGACAAATGGGGAATTCCATACGTTATCATCTACAGAAAAAATCGCATTTACGAAAACAGTCGTTCACGAAGTGAATGGTCAAATCCCAGTTATCGTTGGAACTGGCGGAATAAGTACTGAAGCCACGATTGCATTTTCTAAACAACTTGAAGAAGTTTTTATTGATGCTTTTTCTGTTATTACTCCTTACTTTGTAAAATTATCACAAGATGAATTGCAAGAACATTTTGAACGAATTGCTGATGCTGTGGATGTACCGATTATGCTTTACAACATTCCTGGATTAACTGGTAATCACCTTGAACCTGTAACGGTTCAAGCACTTTCAAAACACCCAAACATTATCGGTATTAAAGACAGCAGTGGCGATTTCGAAACCATGAAACAATACAAGGCACGGTGCGATGAAACGTTCTTACTATTATCTGGAAACGATTCACTGATTCTCGATACACTCTCAATTGGTGGTCATGGTGGAATTGCTGCTACGTCTAACCTTTTTCCTGAACTTGTCGTCTCGATCTATCAACAATATCAAAGTGGGAACATTGAAGGAGCAAACAAAGCACAAGAACAATTAGGACCTATTCGTCACATGATGCAAAAAGCAAGCATTCCTTCTGTTAATAAAAAAGCGATGGAGTTATTAGGTTTACCAATCGGTCCACCACGTCTTCCTACAAAAGAAATTTCACCAGCTTTGGTTACTGAATTGCACGATGTACTTAAACAGCATTACAACTATTAAGCGAGGGGATACTTCTTATGCAAACACAGTATCAATTTCAAACAGCAGATAAAATAATCGCCGGTGCTTATCGTTTTGAACAATTAGCCATTGAACTACAAGAAACGATCCAGGCACATCGGGTCCTCATTGTTACGCAACCTTCGATGGTAAAAAAATCACAATTTGAAACCATGAAACACAATTTATCTGATTACCAAATAGAATTTGATTTCACCGTAAGTATTCAGCCAGAACCTACAATAGCAAATATCGAAAACACGTTTGAAGAAATGGTGCGTGGCAAAGATTGGGATGCAATCATTGGAATCGGTGGTGGCAGTGTTCTCGATGCAGTAAAAATACTTGCTGTCTTAAACGACGAATTGCAATCGATTGAGGAAATGCTTGAAAACGGTGTTCAATCCAAAGGTTTACCGACAATCTTGATCCCAACAACCTCTGGAACTGGCTCAGAAGTGACACCAAATTCCATTGTCACCATCCCAGATCAACAATTAAAAGTTGGAATTGTTAGCCCGTACTTCTTACCTGAACTTGTTATTATTGATCCAGTTTTAACCTTGACACTGCCTAAAGCAATAACAGCAGCTACTGGGATGGATGCGTTTACCCACGCATTAGAATCGTACATCTCAATAAAAGCAAATCCGATTAGTGATATGTTCGCATTGGAGGCTATACGTCGCATTTCTAAAAGCATTGTACCCACGTATCTTGATGGATCATCACTTGAGGATCGTGAAAATCTTTTGATTGGATCTATGTACGGTGGCATGGCATTAACAAGTGCTGGAACTGCCGCGGTTCATGCACTTGCCTATCCATTAGGAGGCACGTTCCACATTACCCATGGAGTGGCCAATTCAATGCTTCTCCCCCATGTTATGGATGTAAACCAAGAAGCGATAACAACAAAGCTTGTTAACGTAGCAGAAGCGATGAACCTTCCTAAACTTCAAAACGATGAAGCAACAGCTTCGTCCGTTGTGGAAGAGATCAAACGCTTAACAAACGAACTTCATATCCCACAAAATTTGCAATCATTTGGTGTGAAAGAACAGGATATTAAAGCACTAGCAGAAGCAGCATTTAACGTAAAACGCTTACTCAACAACAACCCAAAGCAATTAAACATTCCAGAAATCGAAAACATTTATCGTAAACTCATTGAAGTGTAAGGAGGAAGATGACCATGAAGATCATGGGCATTGCCCCTTATCCAGGGCTTAAAGAAGTCATGTGGAAAGTAGCAGCTGAGGAACCTCATATTCAGTTCGACGTTCAACAAGGGGATTTAGTAGAAGGACTTGAGCTTGCGAAGTTGGCTGAAGCCAACGGATACGATGCTATTATTAGCCGTGGCGGTACTGCGACACTCATCGAACAACAAGTGACCATCCCAGTCATAGATATTCAAGTGTCTGCTTATGACATTATTCGTAGCATGAAGTTAATGGAAGAGTTTTCAGAAGGTGTTGCGATTGTTGGATTCAAAAACATCACGCAAGGTGCAACCGTTATATCAGAGATTATGAATCGTCACTATGATGTTCATACGATTTACGATGAGTCTTCTGCTTTAGAACAACTTCAAAGGTTGCAACCAAGCTTTAATGTCATCATCGGAGATGCCATTACCGTACGTACAGCTCATCATCTTGGTCTGAACGGCGTTCTCATTACTTCCGGGTTTGAAGCTGTGAATGAAGCCGTACAAACAGCCAAAAAGATGACCTCGTTCAAACAGGCATTACTGGAAGATGTCCGGCTATTGCAAGAACATGTCAACCGGTCTTGCGATCATGCATTTATCATCGATCAGTTTGGCAACGTCAAAACTTCTACAATTCAACAACCCATTAAACTTAAGAAAAATGATTCAATCGCTTCTTTATATCCTGATTTTTACAAAGTTGCGATTGAACAACATCCAGGCACCTTCCATTATGAAATTCATGGCGAAACCATGAGCTTCCAACGCGTTCCTTTTACGAAGGGGTCCCAATCGTATTTTTGGATTTCACACATCCAGAGTAATTTGGATTCGCTGGAAAAAGAACAAGGAATCAGTATCACACGCACGAGAAAAACGGACGTTGCTTCATTCTCAAAAATGATTGCTTCTGACCAATCATTGATTCAAAAAACAATTGCTCGTGCAAAACAATGCAGTGTAAATCCTAAACCTATTTGGATTATCGGTAAGCCTGGAACTGGGAAGTCAATGTTTGCTCGCGCAATCCACGACACTCACGCACATGGAAATGAGAGTATTTATATGACCATTGACTGTCGTTGGTTCATCGGTTCTTTTGCGAAAACAATACCCCATCTTAAATTTGGAACCATTCATATAAAAAATATTGATTATATCACTGAACAAGATGGCACTACACTTTGTCGAGTTTTAGAATCGACAGAGCAACAGTGCAAGATCATTGCTACTAGTTCTACTGAGAACATTAAAAGCATCTACCTGAAACGCTGGTTACAAAAACAAACGCTTCATCTTCCAACAATGACTGAACGTAAAGAAGATGTGTCGAGCATTAGTAAACTGTTTGTAGCGCATTTTAATTTCAAACATGGGAAACAAATTTCAGGCTTTCAACCAGAAGCTATTGACGTTTTGACGACAACCGATCTTCCAAGGAATTTCAACCAATTGGAAGAAGTGATTGAATACGCAGTAATGAATACCGAATCTTCTTATATCACATCTACTGCTATACGGGATGGTATTGAACAAACGACATCTCCAACGCATGCAAATAGCATTATGCTAGAAAACAACCTTTCACTTGATGAGATGGAAAAGATCATCATAGAAAATACACTGCAACACTTTGAAATGAATCAATCAAAAGCGGCAGAGCAGCTTGGAATTAGTCGTTCAACATTATGGAGGAAACTCAAACCTTAACTATGTGGAGAGATCATTATGAAAAGACCTCATGAGCTCGTTATTATTGCCGATGATTTAACTGGCGCGAATGATAGCGGTATACAACTTGCCAAAAAAGGAAGGTGTGCGAAAGTCTTCTTTAACGCTGAAGATGCCATTGAACATGGAGAGGATGTCACGATCCTTGATACAGACTCTAGGGCACTCTCCCCCTCCATCGCCTACCATTGCATCGCATCGTTAATCAATGAATTAACAGAAATCGCCCCGACTCCTCACTTTTACAAAAAAATTGATTCAACCTTACGGGGGAATTTCGGGGCAGAGATTAATGCATTATACGATTCTGGCGCGTTTGATGTTGTGATTATTGCACCGGCCTATCCAAAAGCTGGACGTCTTACGAAAGAAGGCTTTCATTACGTTCATGATCAATTGCTTCATTATACAGAAGTACGTACCGATCCAAAAACACCCGTTTTCGAGTCACATATACCAACTTTATTAACAGAACAATTAAATCAAGTAGTCAATCATATTCGCCCTTCACTATACGAGAATTCATTGCAATGGGAAGAAGAAGTTGAACGTCTCCTAACTACATCACCTTTTGTTGTGTGTGATGCAACTAGCGACGAAGAACTTCAAAAAATCGCAATGCTTCACTCTACCCTACCGTATCGTACACTTTGGGTAGGTTCAGCTGGGCTAATTGAAATGCTCTATGATTATCTCTTTACACCACTTGAGATAACAAAAGCAGAAAGCAAATCACTGCCACAAGAGGGTCAAACACTACTCGTTTCAGGTAGTGCAAGTGGAAGAACCGCTACACAAATTGAACACCTCAAGCAAGACTGTGACATCGAAACGCTTTCTATTAATATGACAGAAATCACCACGAATCCTGCTTGTATAAGTGAGTATATAAGAACATTAGAATACATGTTATCTCAAAGACGAGATGTGTTACTCACTGTAGACAAAGTACCAGAACACTCTCAAGAAGATATCAGCTATGTTATTGTACACACACTCGCAGCCATTACGGCACAAGGTGTAGGCACTGGGCAAGTGAGTAACTTAATCTTAACAGGCGGAGATACCGCTAAAGCAATTGTATCTAAGCTTGGTGTAAAAGGAATAACGTTGGTTAAAGAAATCGAAGACGGAATTCCTCTTGGGACATTGATCGGTGAAACTACGTGCACGATCATTACAAAAGCTGGTGCATATGGCAATGAACAATCACTTGTACATGCATACAATCATGTGAAAAGTAGGGATACAAAATGAACAAAACAGTAATTGGCATTACGATGGGAGACGCTGCTGGCGTTGGCCCTGAAATCATCGTAAACGCATTACAACGACCTGAAATCTTGGAACACTGTCTACCTGTTGTCATCGGCGACTTAAAAGCTATTGAAAAAGCCATGAAAAACATAGGTACTCAATTACAGTTTCAACGTTACCATTCTGGTATCCAGGATACTATAGAAGGAATACCATTTCTCGATCTAAATCTACTACCAAACGAATGGTCGCTTGGTAAAGTATCAGCTGCATGCGGAAACGCCGCTTATCACTATGTGGAAAAAGCAGTACAGTTAGCTCTTAATGGTGACATTGATGCCATTTGCACAGCTCCGCTTAACAAAGAAGCCCTCCATCTTGGTGGGCATGTGTATCCTGGTCATACAGAGATTCTAGCCACTTTAACAGGCACCGATGACTTTTCTATGATGCTAAGTTCTCCTAAATTAAACGTCATGCATGTGACTACGCACATGGGACTGATCGATGCCATTCAACGGATTACACCTGAACGTGTTCTGACGACCATTGAACTTGCACATCAAACACTTAAAGCAATGGATATCTCCTCTCCAAGGATTGGCGTATGTGGTATTAATCCTCACGCTGGAGAAAATGGATTGTTTGGGTACGGCGAAGAAGAAGAAAAGATTGAACCTGCTATAAAGAAAGCGAAAGCTGTTGGTATTAATGCTGTTGGTCCACTACCTGCTGACACATTGTTTTATTTAGCGCAACGTGGTGATTATGATGCTGTTATTGCTATGTATCACGATCAAGGTCACGCACCAATTAAAGTGCTTGGAATCGACGATGGCGTCAACATTACGATCGGTTTACCGATTATTCGAACGAGCGTTGACCACGGCACAGCGTTTGACATTGCAGGTAAAAACCTCGCAGATGAGCAAAGCATGGTACAAGCACTCCTCACTGCGATTACCCTTGCCAATACAAAATCTCATAAGCGAGAGGTGTAAAGAATCATGAAATTCCAAATGGTATCATTCCTATTCTTAAGCATCTTCTTTGTGATTACTGGGTGTTCAAATGAGAGTAATGCGAACGAATCAGGAAATCAATATGTGTTCTCCACTCAAGGTTTAGGAACTTCTTTTAATACGATGACGAATGCATTTACTACTATTTATGATGAGAAGTTTAATGATGGTACAGAAATCCATTCACAAACGACGTCACCTGGCGGAATTGCCGCCTCGTACATCATTGAACAACAAACTGCAGACATTACGATCGGTAATGCTGCTCCGGCAATCTGGGCATATGAAGATGGCATCCTCGACCGACCACCAGTTCAAGACGTCCGCTCCGTCGGAGGTGGTTTAGATGCTCCGGTTGCCATCGTTGTATTTACAGAGAATTTCGTCAACAGGACCGGATATACGACGCTAGAAGAAGTGATCGATGACGAATACCCCGTGAGAATTGCATCCAAAGATACCGGTTCATTTGGTGAAGTGACCCAAAATGTCATCCTTTCAGAACTCGGTGTCACGTATGATGATATTCGTTCTTGGGGCGGGAACATTACGCTCACTGACTCTAGTAATGTTATTGATATGTTAAGAGATAATCGAGCTGATATTACGATTGATCACACCAATCTCAACCAAGCAAACTATGTAGAATTATCTCTTACGACAGAACTACATTTCGCACAACTAAGTGACTCATTGCAAGATCGGTTATTTGAACAAGGTTATGCAAGGCAAACGATCCCAGCTGGAAGCTTTAACGGTGTCGTATCAGAAGATATGCATACCGTAGGCTCACCTACAACACTTCTCGTTCATAAATCCATGCCCGACGATCATGCTTATATATTGGCTAAAGAAATGGCAGAGAATAAGGAAGCACTTGTGAGCAGCTTTTCCGCATTTCAAGACTTTGAACCGGAGAATGCATGTGAACCAACGAGAGCTGGTGCACCACTTCATCCTGGGGCGGAGCAATACTATAAAGAATCTGGATGTTTAGAATCATGAACCTAGGAGGTATGGGCATGGCGTTCCCGCTACGACGTTCACTAATTATATTTGTTTCCGTGTCATTCTTGTTATTTCAATTGTATCTGGCATTTATTCAACCGTTACCACCACTTTTACAAAACCCAATCCATTTAATTCTTGCATTGGCGGTCGCCATTCTTTGGTTTCCTTTGTATAGGCCAAAAGAAAATGTGCCTGTAAACAAACAGTATCAACGGGTTGGTAACATAATTGATGGCGTCATATTAGTAACACTTTTGTCTATGGTCGGTTATTTCTTCTCACAAGCAGAACGGCTGATGAACCGTATACAATATCTTGATAGCTTACTATTATTGGATTACGTAATAATGTTTGCAACGATCCTTATCTTACTTGAATCGGTTCGTCGAACCATTGGCTGGAATCTATTATTCTTTATTTTACTATTTATTGCTTACTTATGGGTCGGGGGCTTTTTACCTTCCATCTTTAGTCATGCGGGAACGAACTTAAATCATTTTACGGATTTGATGATCATGGGGGCAGATGGTATTTTTGGTGCACCTTTGAATGCTTCGGCGGGCTTTTTGTATTACTTTATCCTTTTTGGAACGCTCTTTGCAGTTTGTGGTGGCGGAAACGTGCTTATAAATCTCGGCATGAAAATCGGTAACAATAGTAGCGGTGGTCCTGCAAAAGCGTCTATTGCGAGCAGCGCATTGCTTGGAACTGTAAACGGAAGTGCTGTTGCCAATGTAACCTCAACTGGTGTGTTGACCATTCCATTAATGAAACGGGCTGGGTATAAGCCTGAAGAAGCTGCGGCCATTGAAGCATCTGCGTCAACAAGCGGTCAAATCTTACCACCAATCATGGGTGTAGGTGCGTTTATTATGGCAGATATGATTGGTGTTCCTTATAGTGAGATTGCCATTGCAGCAATTATACCTGCAGCAGCTTACTTACTATCATTATTTATTCTCGTAGACTTTATCTCGAGAAAAAATAAAATCACCCAACTCTCGAGAGAAATTGTCATTGATACTGACCCTATCTTAAAACGCCTTTACTTACTTGCACCAATGTTACTTGTAATTTATAACATTTTGAGTGGAACGTCATTAATGTACGCCGCATTATCAGGCATTGCAGCGATCTTACTAATCAATCTCTTTCGATTTAAGTCCCGTATTCGTCTCAAAGAACTATTTGAAACCTTTTTAGAAGGAACGAAACAAGTCGCTCAAATTGCAATTCCTACAGCCGCTTGTGGAATTATAATTGGTGTAGTAATTATGTCAGGGCTTTCTTCAAGTGCAGGAGATATGATCGCTGATCTTGGCTCAGGGGGACTATACTTACCACTACTCATAACTGGTATTGGCTGTATACTCATTGGTCTTGCCTTACCAACTGTCGCAGCTTATCTAGCATCGTTCATCTTGTTCGTGCCGATTCTAACAGAACTCGGAATCGCACCATTACCAGCAAACATGTTCGTTTTTTATTTTTCAATTATTGCACAAATTACACCACCTGTTTGCTTAGCTTCATTTGCAGCCGCAGGAATTGCAAAAGCACCGGCTTGGAAAACGGGACTGCTTGCTTTCCGTTATGCCCTCGTTGGATTTTTGGTTCCATTTGTATTTGTCTTTAAGCCAGAATTGCTATTAATTGGAACTCCTTGGCAGACCATTCAAGCGTCTATCATTTTATTAATTGGAACGGTATTCTTAGTCGCTACAGTCTCCGGTTATATGATTCGACCATTGTATGGAGTATTCGAGCGAGGATTCATGTTACTATGCGCCATTCTCGTCATTCTCCCAGATCTAACTACATCCATTACAGGTATTGTTCTTGGAATACTTGCAATCGCTTACTTTATGAAAACCAAAGATAAAAATCATGGAACAGGAAGTTTAGTAGAAGCTTAAATAGCAATAACTAATGAGTCCATTGAACAAGATAGTTGTTCAATGGACTCATTTAAGCTTAGACATTCTATACAATGTTCCTTAGCATACAACGATTTACTAATACCGTAATCTACATAAAGCTCTAACACGTAAATCATAGTAATTATGTAAAAGACCCGTTTTTTTCAATATACACAGATGATAATTCTTGATTATTTACATTATTTTACGGGTAACCATTACACTAAGTACGTTTCTGGAGTGATTGTATTTATGTATCCTGTTGCTTGGATGAACTTTGCATTTGCTTTTATTATATTCGCTAATCTCATTGTCCTCATAATGCTCAAAGGAACCATTACAAAGTACAGATTACGCGTTGTGTCTAGTGTCATTATTGCTCCTGCGATTTTTATGTATTGGGGAATAACTTCAGCAAACTCATTGATCTTCTTCTCCTTCTATATGCCACTTCTCGTTACGATCATTTATATCGTAACGACCGTTTATAACATCTACAAAATGAAAAAGTTCGAACGAGTATAGCTTCGTTCGAACTTTTTCGTGTGTCCATTTAATTAAATTACTCCATCCACTCTGGCTTTCCAAAACCTTCGAATTCTTCATCAATCGTTTCTTCAAATTGTTCGGATTGAATGACTTCAACGATATCATTCGCTAACGTACTTTCTTCATCCTCTGCACGAACAGCAACAACGTTTCGATACTGATCTGGCATATTCTCTAACTCTAGTGCCTCTAACAGATCTAGATTGGCACTTAATGCAAAGTTCCCTGGCACAGCTGTAATTTCTGAACTTCCTACTTGTCTAGGCAGCTGAGCGGCCTCAAGTTCCACAAACTGCAAATCTAAAGGATTGTCTGTAATATCACGAGCCGATGCCGTTAGTTCATCAATGCCGTCTTCGAAACCGATAAGACCAGCTTCTTCTAGAATCATAAATGCCCTTGCCGCATTGGTCGGATCGTTCGGGATTGCAATTTCATCACCATTCTCAATATCTTCAATCGTTTCATATGCCTCTGAATACAATCCCATCGGTGCTGTTGGCACTGCAATGAGTCCAACGAGATCTAAATTGTTTTGCTCTGTGAAGTTTTCTAAATAGACAGTATGCTGAAATAGGTTCGCATCAATTTCTTCATTCGCTAGCGCATTGTTCGGGTACACATAATCGGAAAACTCTTGGATATCAACACTATAGCCTTTCTCTTCTAGGCCAGGGACGATGGCTGATGATAGCATGTCGCTATATGGTCCTGCTGTTGCACCGATTGTAATGTCTTGCTGATCATCCGTACCCCCTGCTTCCTCCTCACTACTACAAGCGGTTAAGATGAGTAGACCTCCTACAATTGCTCCTAACTGTTTTCTCATTTGATTTCTCTCCTTTTCTTTATCTTCGATCTAATCGTTTTGCAACGACATCACCAATTTGTTGAATTAATTGAACGAGTACGATGAGTAGCACAACCGTCGAAATCATAATGGTCGTATCGTAGCGATAATGACCGTAACGGATTGCCAAATCACCAATACCGCCACCACCAACGACACCAGCCATTGCTGAGTATGCAATGAGACTAATAATCGTAAGTGTGAGCCCTTGAATAATGGCTGAACGAGCTTCTGGAAATAGCACATCTTTCATAATCATCCACGGCGTTGCACCCGTGGCAATCGCGGCTTCGATCATGCCTTTATCAATGTCACGAAGTGCGGTTTCCACAATTCGTGCAAAAAACGGAATGGCTGCAACAGAAAGCGATACACTTGCAGCAATCGGTCCCGTCGTCGTCCCGACAAGTAATCCCGTAATTGGAAATAGTAAGACGAGTAAAATGATATAAGGAATGGAACGAACGACATTGACGATAAAACTTAAGATTTGTTGCACTACAAGATTTTGCCAAAACAATCCTCGATCCGTCACAAACAAAATCACACCTAGTGGAAGTCCGATCAGTATCGCAACCGCTGTTGAAATCCCAATCATTTGCATCGTTTCTAAAAATGCTTCTGTCATTTCTGGTAGTAAATCAATAAGTTGTTCAATATCCATGGGAGATGACCTCCACTCGTACGTGACGTTTTTGGATGTAATCCATCGCTTGATTCACTTGTTCAGGATCACCCGTAAGCTCCAGAATGAAAATCCCAAGTGGTTTGCCCTCAATATACTCAATGGCACCGTGCAAGAAATTCCCTCTAACATTGACTTCTTGCAACATATCTCCGATAATTCCTTCGCCTGCAGAGGAACCTTGGAACATCACTTTAATGAGCGTTCCTGTACACTTCACAAGAGTTTCTTCTGGAACATCAAAGGAAACGACATTCGTGATAAATTCCTTCGTTAACGTGTTCTTTGGATCTGCGAACAAATCGTACACATTTCCGTGTTCGACAACTTCACCATCTTGCATAATCGCCATCCGATTGCAGATCTCTTTTACGACACCCATTTCATGTGTGATAAGCACAATCGTTAAGCCAAGCTCTTTATTCAATGATTTTAGTAATCGTAAGATCGATTGCGTTGTTGTCGGGTCAAGCGCTGATGTTGCTTCATCACACAACAGCACAGTCGGATTATTGGATAATGCTCGAGCAATACCGACCCGTTGTTTCTGACCACCGCTTAATTGTGCAGGGTACACATCACGCTTATCAGAAAGCTCAACGACTCGTAGTAGCTCTTCTACGCGACTAGGTATCTTATCAGACGATGCCCCCGCAGCACGCAGGGCAAACGCAATATTCTCATAGACCGTTTTCTGATTGATTAAGTAGAAATGCTGAAAGATCATGCCAATTTTAAGTCTCTGCTGACGAAGTGCCTCTCCCTTTAACTTCGTCATCTCCATACCGTCTACGCTGATCGTTCCACTAGAAGGTCTTTCGAGCATATTAATACAACGAAGTAGCGAACTCTTACCAGCGCCAGAATACCCAACAATCCCAAAAACATCACCTTTATGAATCGTCAAGGAAACATCTTTCACACCAGTAACGCTTTTCTTTTTAGTATGGTATACCTTCGTGACTTGCTTAATGTCGATCATCTTCTTCCTCCAATCCAATAAAAAAAGACCCTTTTTCCATTGAAAAAAAGTCTATATGACCGATCTCGATCGGCTATCGACTTATCTTTCAGAATGGAATTCATTCTGTAGGATTTGGCACCTTCCTATTTCAGGAGGTTGCTGGACGTCATCGGGCCTTTCCCTCGGTCACTCTAGATAAGTAATCATGTATTCAATTTTTGTAATACTCATTATCATAAGAGTTTGTAGTGTTATTGTCAATCTGTTGATGAAATAAAAAACGACATAGCTTATTAAAAGCCATGCCGTTAAAAATAAAATTAGTGATTATCATTTAGTATTTATAAGACTGTCCACCATCAATTGGTACAACGACGGCGTTAATGAAGTCGGCTTGGTTTGATAATAAGAAGGCTACGAGGTAACCAACTTCTTCTGGTTTACCAAATCGAAGCATCGGGTTTGCTTTTACGAACTCTCTCCCGGTTGCTTCCCAGTCTTCTCCACCCATTTGGCGGAGTGAGCCTTCGACCATTGCAGTCAAAATTGCTCCTGGTGCGATCGCTTTAACACTAATCCCGAACTGACCGTACTCAATTCCAGAGTTCTTCGTTAATCCAACAACCCCGTGCTTACTTGCGGCATACCCAGATTGATTCCCAACCCCGCGAATTCCACCAACTGAAGCGGTATTCACGACGGAACCGTGTCCTTGTTCTTTCATCACTTTAAGTACGTGCTTCATACCATAAAAGACACCGTTCAAGTTCACATCGACAACTCGTTGGAACTCTTCGATACCATAATCTTCAGTAAGGTTTTGTTTCCCTTCGATGCCGGCGTTATTAAAGAAGCTATCAATTTGTCCAAATGTATCCAACGTGAATTGAACGTATTTCTCTACCTCTTCTTCTTTCGCTACATTTGCTTCTACGAGTTCAATTGTAGCTTCTGGAATGTCTTGTAGAATCTCTTGCTTACTTTCCTCAAGACCTTTCATATTCAAGTCAACGAGAACGAGCTTGGCTCCTTCAGATGCAAGTTGCTTTGCGGCAGCTCTCCCTAAACCAGACCCTCCACCTGTAATAATTGATACTTTTCCTTCAAAACGCTTCATAAAACCTTCTCCTTCCGTTGATGCTATACTAAGCGAAACGGCTTTAACGATTTAAGTGTAAACGGCTTCATGACACTCAACAATCGTTAATCATCTCTGATTTGTCTATACAATCGACACCTTTACTTAATATGTTGATTTTTGGAGGAAACATACATGGTCTCAAGTGATCACCGATCATCAAAACAAAGCAAACGGACGAAAAAATCCTTTAAACAATCATTCATTGAGCTTATTCATGAAAAAGGTTTTAGTCACGTTACAGTGACCGATATTATTCGTAAGGCTGATTATAATCGATCAACTTTTTATCTACATTATCAAGATAAATACTGTCTAGCCGATGAATTAAGAGCTGAAATGTTTCAAAAAATAAAGCAAACGAGTATTAGTAACTATGAAGAAGGAAAAAGCATCCTAACCTTATCGATGGGGCCGACTTCTTTTGAGCTAACTGAATTTATTTATGCAAATCAACCGTTCTTTAACTTGTACTTAGTAGAAGATACGTTGCCAAGTCTTTTCAGGGATTTACCGCAAGCGATCTACGAAGTATTAAAAGAACAATTTCATCTATACGCATTAAATCAAGACCATGACATTAACCACGACGCTCATAAATTGTATATGGCTCATGGAACCGCTGGGATCCTATTAGATTGGATTGAAAAACAGTACCCGATTCCACCAGATGAGATGTCGCAACAACTGATCGACATTCTTGAGTCCTTTACTAAAACATTTACGATCACACGAAAAAGCTGAACGATAGAGGAACCCTCACCGTTCAGCTTTTTTACTTCGGTTATTTACTTGCTATAACGATTAACACGTAACGTTGCTTGAGCTTTATGCCCCATGAATCCTTCGAGTTCACATAGGCGCTCCGCATAACGACCAATTTCCACACTCGCTTCTTCTGTACATCGTTGATACGTACAGTTTTTCAGGAATTTACCGACCCATAGTCCACCTGTATAACGAGCGGCTTTTTGCGTTGGTAGCGTATGGTTTGTACCGATCACTTTATCTCCGTATGCGACGTTCGTTTCTGGTCCGAGGAACAACGCTCCGTAGTTCGTCATGTTGTCTAAATAATAGTTCGGATCTTCAGTGAGAATCTGCACATGCTCATAAGCCAACTTATCTGCTTCGATAACCGCTTCTTCATGTGAATCAACGAGAATAATCGATCCGTTGTCTTCCCAAGCAACTCGTGCAATGTCTGCTGTTGATAGTGTCTCAAGTTGTTTTTCAATTTCTTTTACCGTTTCTTCTGCAAGCGCTCGTGACGTCGTAATTAAAGCGCCTGGAGACGTTGGTCCATGTTCCGCTTGACCGAGAATATCCGTAGCCACCATTTCAGCGTCTGCCGTTTCATCCGCAACGATTAACACTTCTGTTGGTCCGGCTAACAAGTCAATTCCTGCTTTTCCGAAAAGTTGACGCTTCGTCTCCGCAACAAACGCATTCCCTGGTCCGACGATCATGTCGACAGAATTCATACTTTCTGTACCAAGCGCCATTGAAGCCATCGCCTGAACGCCACCTAAAATATAAATCTCATCCGCACCCGCAAAGTGCATCGCCGTTACCGTCGCTGCTGGAATCTCTCCATTCAGTGGTGGTGTACACCCAATCACCCGTTTCACACCTGCCACTTTCGCAGTTAAAATGCTCATATGTGAAGAAGCAACCATCGGATAACGCCCGCCCGGAACGTAACAACCTACACTGTTGACTGGAATGTTCTTATGACCGAGAAAAACGCCTGGACGAGTTTCTACTTCAATATCTTGAATCGATTCTCGTTGCTTTTGCGCGAAGTTACGAATCTGTTCTTGCGCAAACCGAATATCGTCTTTCACTTCATCTGAAACGGAAGCCACAACGTCTTCAATTTGCTCTTTTGATAATCGAAATTCAGCCGTGCTCCACTTATCGAATTGTTCAGAAAGCTCACGCACGGCTTTTTCACCATCAGTCTTAATCCGATCAATTAAACCTGCAACCGTTTCTTGAACCTTTGCACTCGTCTCTTGGATCTCTGTTTCACTTTTACCGAGCTTAAGTACCTCTGCCATTTGTTGTGCCTCCTAGTTTCGTGAATACGTATTCATAAAAGAGGAAAGAAACCCGTGAATACGTATTCATTTTTATCTTAGCGTTAGTATATCTTCACGAAGCCTTATTGTAAACACTTACAAACGAAATTTTTAGAATCTTAGTTTTTCATCCCACTTGAATGCCTCGCAATAAGTTTCGGTTTTAATGTGACTTGCATACTCCCCCTAACTTCTTTCGGCGAATCAATCAAATGTAAGAGATGTTCAACCGCAAATTGCCCCATTGGTTTTAATTCTTCGTGAGTCACAGTTGTTAATTGAATCGCGGCGTGACGGCTCATCGGAATGTCATCCATACCACAAATGCTCATGTCTTCAGGAATGCGATACCCTTTGTTCATAAGGTAACTTTGACAACTCAAAGCCATCGCATCCGTCGCTGCAAAGATCGCCGTAGGTGGTTCTTCCAAAGCGAGTAATTGATCAACGGCTGTAATTACATCTGATTCAGTCGTATCTGTCTCTTTAATCCACGCTGCCTTCCCTAGTTCTCCTAATGCTTTCTTGTATCCAAGAAGCCGACCATCGAACGTTGAACAATTCGTCGGTCCACCAATCCAAGCAATCTTCGAATGACCAAGCTCTAACAAGTGATTCGCCGCAAGCGCCCCTGCCTGCTCATTATCAATCTCAACAAAATTCCCACCAGCCTGATGGCGACGATTGAACATAACAAACGGAATCTTCGAATGTTCCAATTCCTTGAAAACAGGATCATCTATAAAAATCGACGATAACACGATACCATCAACTTGTTGCTTTAGTACTTCTTCATAAACTGCCTCATTGTTGCCTTGTTCCTCAAAGTAAACTAGCGTCCGATATCCGTGAGCGTTAGCCACATTTACAATCGTCGTTGTCGAATCAACAAAAAAAGGATTGTGCAATGCACCTGAAATTAATGCGATCGATTTCGTCTTTTGTTGTTTCAAACTACGAGCAATTAAATTCGGACGATAGTTCAGCTCTTCCATCGCTCGTCGTACTTTCTCAATTGTTGCTTTATTAACGTTCGTCGAACCATTAATCACACGCGATACCGTTGGCTGCGACACCCCCGCCCGCTTTGCTACATCTTTTGAAGAAGCCATACATATCCTCCCTTTTTACGTAATTAGTCGTTATACGGATGCGACAATAATCTGTTACTCATTCTAATATAAGTGTTATAAAAATACGAATCTACTCTAGTCTGGATACACTACCTACTCCGCTTGCTACACCACCCGTCTCGCTTGCTACACCACCGCCTTCGCTTGCTACACTACCCGCTCCGCTTGCTACACCACCCGTCTCGCTTGCTACACCACCCGCTTCGCTTGCTACACCACCCGCTCCGCTTGCTACACCACCCGTTCCGCTTGCTACACCACCCGTTCCGCTTGCTACACCACCCGTTCCGCTTGCTACACCACCCGTTCCGCTTGCTACACTACCTGCTTCGCTTGCTACACTACCCGCTTCGCTTGCTACACCACCCGCTCCGCTTGCTACACCACCCGCTCCGCTTGCTACATCACCCGCTCCGCTTGCTACACTACCCGTTCCGCTTGCTACACTACCCGTTCCGCTTGCTACACTACCCGTTCCGCTTGCTACACCACCCACCCCGCTTGCTACACCACCCGCTCCGCTTGCTACACCAACCGCCCCGCTTGCTACACCACCCGCTCCGCTTGCTACATCACCCGCTCCGCTTGCTACACTACCCGCTCCGCTTGCTACACTACCCGCTTCGCTTGCTACACTACCCGTTCCGCTTGCTACACCACCCGCTCCGCTTGCTACACCACCCACCCCGCTTGCTACACCACCCGCTCCGCTTGCTACACTACCCGCTTCGCTTGCTACACTACCCGCTCCGCTTGCTACACTACCCGCTCCGCTTGCTACACCCCGCTCCTCTCCGAGTAAAATCCAAAAAGAAGAGCCACTCCCTGCTCTCGAAAGAGGCGGGAAATGGCTCAAAAATCGCTTATGCCGTTGCTGTTTTATTCACTGGGTTAAGCTTGCGCTCAATTTTACCCATAACGAGGTCTGCGACGATCGCCATCAAAGCGGTTGGAATGGCACCCGCGAGGATAATTGCTGTTCCGTCGGTTGCGTTCGTACCGCGGACGATGATGGCGCCGAGTCCGCCGGCACCGACGAACGTACCGATAGCAACAATTCCGATTCCGACGACGAGGGCGGTACGGATTCCTGCCATGATGACGCTCACAGCAAGGGGAAGCTCGACTTTGGTGAGTAGTTGCAGTCTTGTCATCCCCGAGGCGTAGGCTGCACTCGTTACTGTGGAATCAACGCCTTTGATGCCGACGTATGTGTTCTGGATGATCGGAAGGAGTGAGTAGAAGAACACGGTCGTAATGACCGTTGTTGTTCCTAATCCCATCGCGACCATCGTAATTGCCATGAACCCGAGTACGGGGATCGTTTGAATAATACTCCCGAAGGTGAGTACCCATGAGCTTAGTTTTCCGTATCTAGCAATGAGAATACCGACGGGAATGGAGATGATGGAGGCGAAGAGAACGCCGTATGCTGCCATTAGAAAATGACGATAAAACTCTTCCCAAATGTAAAAGCCGTTTTGTGAAACATACGTAATAAACGTGTCCATTACTCAACCTCCACATCTTCAAAGTAATTGTGTTCTTCTAGGAAATCTCGGGCAATCGTTGAAGGACCAACGAGTTCAACATCTCCCATATAGTTCATTTCTTGCATGTCTTCGGTTGTCACCGTATCGCTTAACTTATTAAGAATCTCTTCAATTTCAGGATGATCGTCAAGTACTTCATTCCGCACGACAGGTGAAGCATCGTAAGGCGGGAAGAAATCGTCTTCTAATACGGTTAAGTCATACGCCGCAATTCGACCGTCGGACGAATAACCGAGTACCGCATCCATATTTCCAGAAGCGGCGGCTTCATAGACAAGACCGATTGCCATCGGGTACACATCACCAAAGGCAAAGTGTGTTTCTGTAAATGCTGCGTAGCCATCACCGGAACGGTTGACCCAGGCATTATCGACTCCGAAATTCAATTCATCTGCGAACGGTTCTAGATCATCTACGTGCTCAATGCCTTCACGTTCAGCGAACTCTTCCGTAACAGAAACGGTATAGCTGTTATCAAATCCGTAGGATTCTGCCCACGTTTGGTCGAATTTCTCATCGAATTCCCGTTGGACGATTTCCATCGCTTCTTCTGGATCTGTAATATCTTCATAGTTTAAGACACCGGCAATGTCGGTTCCGGTATACCTCGTCGCTGTAATATCGACTTCCTCTTGCATCATTGCTTGATGCAGAACCATCGTAGAACCGAGGTTCGTGACAAGTTCTGTTTCTAGATCCGTATAATGCTCAATCATATGCGAAAGCGTGTATCCCCATATTTCAGACTCGATCGTATCCAACGTTGCGATTCGGATCGTCTGCTCTGACGGTCCTGCAAGACCAGGTAAAGCGCAACCTGAGAGCACAAACGTTGAAGCCATCGCTGTCGTTAGGATTTTTTTCATGCTGTCTCACCTCTCATTGCAACCGGTGTTAGTTTCTTTTCGATCATTGAAAGCCCACCGTTTGCGAGCAATGCAAGTAGCGTTGCTGGAATGGTTCCTAAAATAATTAATTCTGGTTGATATAAGTTCAATCCGTCGAAAATGAGGTCACCTAAACCTCCACCACCAATAAATGCAGCGAGCGTTGCCCAACCAATTAAGTACACCGTCGCAAAGCGAATCCCTGACATAATAACGGGTAATGCTAGTGGCAATTCAATTTTACGAACGGTTTCCCAATTGCTCATTCCCATGCCTCTTCCGGCTTCTTTCAAACTACTGTCCACTTCCATTACACCGGTATACGTATTTCTAAGGATTGGAAGTACCGAATATATGAAAAGAGCAATAATTGCTGGCAATATACCTACGCCTAGGAACGGCATTAGAAAAGCAAGAATCGCTAGACTTGGAACGGTCTGTAACACCCCGACAAATGAGATAATCCGGTCTGCCACCTTCGGGATCCTCGTAAGTAAAATGCCAGCCGGGATGGCGACACTCACACCTAGAAAAATCGCTGCCATGGATATGAACATATGCTCGCCCGTTTTCTCAAGCAAGTCCCATCCGTAAGCAGATAATGTCGTAATAATCGCTTCCATCGTCTCGTCCCCCCTTATTGTGCTGCGGCTACCTCAGCAGTTTCGTCACCCCAGATCGTGTCATAGACCATGTTAGCTAATGCGGCTCTCGTCACAATGCCAACGAGTCGATCATTTTCTTCGATGACTGGAACGTACGCACTTCCACGTCGAAGCATGCGGTACATCGTGTCACGAAGTAAGTCACTTTTATGAACAGAATATTCTTCTGTATCCATCGCTTCATAGACGTAGGAGCGTTTTTTATAATTCGTATCAATCATTTCAATATCGATATACCCTTTGAGCGTACCGATCTCATCAATAACAAGGAGTGAATCCACTCGGTTGTCACGCATTACTTGAATCGCGTCTTTTAGTGTGCGCTCTTCTTTTACTGTGATCGGGCTTGCATTCATGATCTGCTCAACGCGGGTCACATCTGGTCTACTTTGAAGCAATCGATCTTTCCCGATAAAGTCTTCGACAAACTCATTGGCCGGATGTTTTAGAATCTCATCTGGACTGCCGACTTGGACAATCTCACCGGCATTCATAATGACGATCTTATCCGCAAGCTTAATCGCTTCATCCATATCATGAGTGACAAATACGATCGTCTTATCGACTTCTTTTTGTAGCTTCTTGAATTCCTCTTGTAGTCCGTCACGCGTAATTGGGTCAAGCGCTCCAAACGGCTCGTCCATTAAGATGAGTGGTGGATCGGCAGCAAGTGCACGAAGGACACCAATTCGTTGCTGTTGCCCGCCACTTAACTCGTGGGGATAACGGTTTAAGTATTCTTCAGGTAAATCCACTAAGGAAATGAGTTCTTTCGCTCGTTCACGTTGCTTCTCTTTACTCCATTTCAATAAAGAACCAACGAGTGAAATGTTCTCTCCCACAGTCATATGTGGCATTAATCCGATTTGTTGGATAACATAGCCGATTGACCGACGTAACTGAACAGAGTCTTGCTCTAAAACGTTCGTACCTTCTACGAGAATCTGACCGTCAGTCGGTTCAACAAGACGGTTAATCATTTTCATCGTCGTCGTCTTTCCACACCCACTCGGTCCGATAAAGACGACAAACTCTCCCTTTTCAATAGATAAATTCAGTTTATTAACAGCAGGCTTCTCACTGCCTTCAAAAGTTTTCGTAACTTCCTTAAATTCTAGCAAATCAAGCACCTCCATCGATTGTTGCTCTTCGTTAGCAACTTTCTCAGTATAATAATAAGTACCTAAAAAACTAAAGTCTGAAAAAAACGATACAGTTTGTATAATCTGTGCAATTTAAACTTTACAAGGTTTACGAAAGGGTATATCTTAGAATTGCTAGCAATTGCTCTTTTTTTCTACCTTACTTGTTTTTTTGCAATTGATTTGTGGAATGTTACAGTTAATCACAGTGATTGAAGGAGGCATGTCAGTGAAATCATTATCAAACGATCAACTACTTGAAGAACTACAATCTGCGGAAGATCAAATTACAGACCGTATTGCAGATAACATGGAAACATTCGGCGTATCATCCACCGTCGGAAGACTGCTTGGCATCATTTATATGAATCGTGAAGCGATGACACTCGATTCATTAGCCGAAGAAACCGGCATGAGTAAAACACGAATGAGTCAAGTGATGCGCCAAATGCTTGCATTAAATATTGCTGAAAAAGAATTCGTCAAAGGAAGTCGCAAAGAACATTACAATGTAGAAAGCGACTATGCACAAACATTCATCTCCTTATTTACGACGAATTGGAAAGACGTTGTTTCACGCAACATGACACTTGAACGACGATTGCGGGATCGTGTCGATCAGATGAGCAACTCCGTCACTGATTCTACCTCTGAAGAAATCGTCGAACGAATTGAAACGCTATCCGAAGAACTCGATGCGTGGCAAGCGTACTACAACTGGATCGATCGCCTCGTAGATTTCTTCGAAAGTGGTAAGATCTTTGATCACATTCCGATTCACGACAGCCATAAGGAGGACAACCATCATGAAAAATAAACGAATTATTACTGCTGCCCTTACCGGTGCAGGAGATACAGCGGATAAAAGTAAACACGTGCCCGTGACACCGAAAGAAATTGCAGACTCTGCCATTGAGTCCGCGAAAGCCGGTGCAGCGATCGCCCACCTTCACGTCCGAGATCCTAAAACAGGCAAACTGAGCCATGACGTTGAATTATTTAGAGAAACGGTCGAGCGAATTCGCGAAGCTGATACCGACGTCATCATTAACATTACCGCTGGTGGCGGTGGCGATTTCGTTCCGAGCCTCGAGACCCCTAGTGCTGGTGGTCCTGGAACCGATATTCAAACACCAAAAGAACGCCACGAGCCAGTTGGCAAGCTACTTCCAGAGATTTGTACACTTGACTGTGGAAGCTTGAACTTTGGTGATGAGGTGTATTTCGGGCCTGCAGGATGGCTTCGTGAGCATGCACAACTCATTAAAGATAGCGGCGTAAAACCAGAGATGGAGATCTTTGATACAGGTCACATTCGTTTAGCGAATCAACTAATCTCAGAAGGGTTAATTGAAGGAACGCCGATGTATCAATTCTGCTTAGGAATTCCTTGGGGCGCTGATGCTGATGCTGAGACGGTAGACTACATGAGAAAACGCATCGTTGAAGGCGCTCATTGGTCTGCCTTTGGAATCGGTCGTATGCAACTTCCTATGGTTGCGCAATCTGCATTGCTTGGCGGGAATGTTCGCGTTGGTCTTGAAGACAACCTATATCTCGAAAAAGGTGTGCTAGGTTCGAACGAACAACTCGTCGACAAAGCCGTTTCGGTTCTCAACAGCGTGAACCTGGAACCAATGACACCAGCAGAAGCACGTCAACATCTAAACTTAACAGCATTTAATCAATAGAGGTGGAAGTATGAAGACATTTGCAGTAATCGGAACTGGCGTAATTGGTAACGGCTGGATTGCTCGCTTTCTAGCTAATGGACACCGCGTACACGCATTTGATCCAGCACCAGGTGCCGAAGAGAAAACGAGAAAACTCTTAAACGATATTTGGCCAACACTCGATGAATACGGGACTTCTGACGAAGCGACGCTAGACAATCTAACGTTCTTTGAAACTTTGGAAGAAGCGGTTGAGTCTGCTGATTTAATTCAAGAGAACGTTCCTGAGCGCGAAGATGTAAAGAAATCCGTACTAAAACAAGTCGATGCGGCGACAAAACCTGATGCCATCATTGCATCAAGCACGTCAGGGTACATGCCTTCTGTTCTTCAAGAAGCCTGCGAGCACCATCCAGAACGTGTCATTGTTGCGCATCCGTTTAATCCTGTTTATTTAATTCCCCTCGTTGAAATTGCTGGTGGAAAGAAGACAGACCGTGCTTACATGGAGAAAGCCCAAAAACTCTATGATCATATGAACATGAAACCACTCATGATGAGCGGTGAAATTGATGGTCATATCGGGGACCGTCTTATGGAAGCTCTTTGGAGAGAAAGCCTTCACATCGTAAATGATGGCGTGGCAACGACCGAAGAAGTCGACAAAGCAATCGTGTACGGACCGGGTCTTCGTTGGGCACTAATGGGACCTTTCATGACCTTACACCTCGCTGGAGGAAACGAAGGCATGCGCCACATGTTGGAACAGTTCGGTCCAGCACTAAAGCTTCCGTGGACACGACTTGTCGCCCCAGAATTAACGGAAGAATTAAGTGAAAAGGTTATCCAAGGAACTGCTGAACAAAGCGGGACCGTATCCATCGAAGACCTCGAACACCGTCGGGACCGCTTTTTAATTAAATTGATGGACCTACTCGAAGAAGAAGGGTTCTGGCCATCAGAAAGGTTGCTAGCTTATGAGCGTAAGTAAAACAATCTGGAACGGTCGTGTGCTAACAGAATGGGTTGATTACAACGGTCACATGACCGATGCAGCCTATGCCACTGTGTTCAGCCATAGCTTAGACGCTCTTATGGAGACGATCGGACTCGATGAAGCTGGACGCAAGAAGCATACGTACACGATCTTCACGTTAGAAGCACACATCAAATACTTGCAAGAAGCTCACGACCAAGATCCTTTGGAAACAGCCGTCACGATCTTAGATCAAGATGCCAAACGGATGCACCTCTGGTTTGAGATGAAGAATGCAAACGGTGATGTAATTGCAACGAGTGAACAAATGGTGATGGGAATGGACGAATCGACTGGCAGACCAGGACCATTTCCAGAAGAAGTGAAAGCAGCAATTGAACAATTACCCGCGTTATATCATGCCGACTGGCCAAAAAGTGCTAACGTGCCGATGGGCATTCGCAGAAAATAAAAAAGCAAGTCCCGCTCCATTCACAAGAATGGTGGGACTTGCTTTTTTTTAGCTATTTAATAGGATTCCTCATCTGTCAGCGTCGTTACAAACAGACGATACAAGTTATCGGGCATCTTAATTAGACCTTCAACATTCTCTGCTTTCGCGTAGATGTTATCTTGGTGAGCGAGGTAGACCATCGGCGCTTCCTCTACGATAATGGCTTGCGCATCATGATACATTTGTTCACGAGTGTTCACGTCTGTTTCTTGACGGGCATTAAAGAGCAACTCATCAACCTCGTCATTCTCGTAATGCGTCCGGTTTCCTGAACCTCCCCAGTTGTTCGAGTGAAACGGGTTGTACAATCCGTTATCACTATCCCCAGAAACGGCGGTCCAAGACATGATCATCGCTTCATGACTGCCATTTGCCGTCCCATCAAGAAGTGTCCCCCACTCCAATGATTCAATGTCGACCTGCACACCGATTTCAGAGAGTTGATCCTGAATAATGACTGCCATCTGTTGAGTCACTTCGTCCGCATCACCGACCCATAGTGTAAACTGAAGATCAGTTTGACCGATGTCTTGTAATAGTGCTGCAGCAGCTTCTGGATCGTAATCGATGCCTTCTAATTCTTCATCATAGCCGAAGATGAGATCGCTGATCGGGGCGGTTGCTAACTTCCCATTCCCTTGCAAGATCCCTTCAAGTAAGACTTCCTTATCAATCGCCATTGAAATCGCTCGTCGAACGTCCGCATCCGCAAACGTCTCGTGTTGATTATTGAACCCGAGGTAGGTCATTCCTAAGCTCGGTCCACTCACGAGTTCAACATTTTCTGTGCTTTCAACTTGATTCGTATTCAGCGGACTAATTGTATCTGCCACATGAGCTTCACCATTAGCGACCATACCAATCCGCGTCAATTCTTCAGGTACGACTTTGAACGTCACCGTTTCAATGGAAACCTCATCGCCCCAATAATCAGCGTTCTTTGTCAGAACCGCCTCATTTCCTTGGTACCAATGCGTTAACGTAAACGGACCCGTTCCCGCCGTTTCAGTATCAAGATTAAACTCTTCATTCTCTACCGCCTCAAGCGCTTTCGGGCTAATGATACTTCCTCCATTATGTGCTAAATGCGCTGGTAAAGGGGCAAATGGATACGACGTCGTAATCGTCACTTCATAATCACTTTCAACATCGATTGACTCAATCATGTCGAATAGAAAAGCACGAGGCGAAGCAACGTCAGGATCAATCACTCGTTCTAGCGAAAGCTTCACCGCTTCTGCCGTCATCTCTTCTCCATCATGAAACGATACTCCTTCTCGAAGTTCAAAGGACCACGTATGCTCATCAATTTGTTCAAACGATTGGGCCAAATGCGGTTGCACGTCCATGTTCTCATCCATAATCGTTAGACTTTCATAAATTTGACTTCTCACTTGCGTTGATTCCGTATCATTGGATCCGTGTGGACTTAAGTCTACCGCATCACTGGCCATGGCAAAGATCAAATCTCCACCATCGGTCTCGGACGTTGTAGAACTTGCATCATTTTGATTTTCCACATCATCGCTACAGCCGACAATGACACCAACCGTACCTACGAGTGCGCCAATCTTCCACAGCGTTCTCATCACTCTACTCCTTGAAGCGCTGCTTCAAGCACAAATTCTTTAACCAACGCCATAAACCGCTCATACTCATCGAACATAACGCGATGACTGCTCTGTTCAAACAACACATACTTCGATCCTGGGATTGATGCGGCGACCGCTTCATTTGCGACAGGTGGTGTAATCCAATCGTGAGCACCCGCAATGACAAGCGTCGGAACCGTGATCTCCCCATTACTCTTCGTATAGTCCATCGTCTTCATAAAGCCACCAAACCCTTGATTTAACGCACGGAAATTCCGCTTCGTCTTCGGTCTTGGACTAGCTCCTTCACTTTGCTCACGCACGGAATAAAACGAACCCATCAATTCGTAGAATCGACTCAACTCTTCATCCGATTGAAAATCTCCTGCCCATAATTTCTCACAGATTGCCACTTGTTCAGGTGTTCCCTTCTCGTCAACAATTGCTTTCGCATCCGATAGAAACGTCGAATTCGGAGCAGTCGTGACGAGCAACAACCCAGCAAGATTCTTTCCGTACTCTTTCGCATACGCTTGGGCGACCATGCCACCATACGAATGCCCGAGAATCCAGACTTTCTCCAACCCAAGATGTTGCCTAAGCGCCTCCAAGTCTTCCACATTATTATCAATATGTAACGTATCCTCAGGAGCATCGTCGGAAAACCCACAGCCCCGTTGATCTACGTAAATCAGTTGCATTGTACCCGTCAAAGCCTCAAACGTGGGTTTGAAACTAATATGATTTCCACCCGGACCACCGTGAAGAACAAAGCATACCGGCTTTTTCACCAATTCCCCTTCTCTAACCTCAACCTCTGCACCATCCACATCAAAATACAACCTTGTCCCATTTACCGCTGCATACATTCTCTCTACCTTCTTTCGCGTTAATTTTCTGAATATAATTATTAGGATACTGAATTGTGGATACGTTGTAAATGTATAATCTTTATTCATTACAATTTTCCAGGATCACTTCTCAATAGTCTAGTATTCCAATCTTCATTAACTTATCAGTAACCTATTACTTCATACTTTAATACTTCTTTGTGCTGACACTACCTAAAACAAAATCCCTTTTTAACATACTAGATAATTAATGGTGTTTTTTTACAGAAAGATATTAATTGTAATTCTACATGTATCGGTGTACTATTTAAGTAGAACACTGATACAAAGAAACAAAGAATGGAGGAACTCATTGATGACGGATTACATGTTACAAGTGAAAGACTTAAACAAGTCTTTAGGAAAAAGCCACATTATCAAAAATATGAGCTTCGAATTAAAACGTGGTGAAATTTATGGTTTCCTGGGGCCCAATGGGTCTGGAAAAACGACTACAATTCGAATGATTGTATCACTTATCTCACCAGATTCTGGAGAAATCATTATTGATGGTAAGAATATAAATTCAAACCGAAAAGAAGCCTTAGAAAAAATTGGAGCAGTTGTGGAGGATCCAGATTTGTATGGTTATTTAACCGGAAAACAAAACCTCGAACACTTTGCTAGATTAAGCAATAAAACCATATCTAAGGAGCGAATTCTTGAAGTAGCCACATTAGTAGAACTTGAAGATGCTTTAAACAAAAAAGTGAAATCATATTCACTTGGAATGAAACAACGTTTAGGAATTGCCGTTTCACTTTTACATCAGCCTACTGTTCTCATTCTTGATGAACCTACCAATGGATTAGATCCAAAAGGAATAAGGGACTTAAGAGTTTATTTACAACGATTAGCTAAAGAAAATGGGATGACATTACTTGTTTCGAGTCATCAACTAAGTGAAATTGAAACCTTATGCGATCGTGCAATTGTCATTAAAAAAGGTGAAGTTATTGATGAGATATCAATGAAAGAAAGCAACACTAATGAACAAACATTTACAGTTAAAATTGAGGCGAGACCGATTACTAAAGCTTATGAGATTTTAAAAACATTGGCTCCAGTTAAGCGAGATGGATCCGTAGTTGAACTCGAAGATCAGCCTTTTGAATCGATTCCTAGTTTAATCTCTGCCTTAATGGAAGAAAACGTTATGCTCTATAGCGTCGTTTATCAAAACCGCCTAGAGGAAGCGTATTTTAATTTAACTGAAGACTAAAGGGAGGGTAAAACATGATTGGAATTATATATAATGAATGGCTAAAATCTTGGTATGGACGAAAAACTTGGTTATTTTCCCTCGTCATGCTTGTATTTATAGCAGGCGCTATTGCCTTATCACTCTTTACTGAAAGTGCAATGCAAGAACCACTAGATGCAGCTACTGTCGCAGAATTAAGTGCGTACTTGTTTCCAGTTATTGTGATGATTTTTGGTGTTGTTCTCATTGCTGGTGCAATTGCGGGTGAGTTTTCAAATGGAACAATAAAGCAACTATTAATTCGTCCGGCTTCTAGACATTCGTTGTTATTTGGGAAGTGGTTTGGTAATTTGCTATTATCGATCCTCGTCTTATTTATCACGATACTCTTATCAACCACATTAAGCGTTCTAATTTTTAATACAGAGACAACATCAGTTACAGAGACGTTTAGCCTTGCGCTAGAAGTTACACTGTATCAAATACCAACGCTTGTATTTTATATGGCATTAGCTACACTCGTAGCTGTGCTAACCAAAAGCACCGCACTCACGATTGTGATTACATTTTCACCTCTGTTTTTCAGTAGTGTTTTACAAATGTTCATTTCTCAATATGAGTGGGCAAAATGGGCTGTAATATCGCATATAGAATTTCTCAGTAACTATTATGGGACAGACTTGGCAATTGGGAATCCTCCATTTGAAAATATGTGGGCTTCACTCGCATTCTTGCTGATTCATATTATAGTTATTCTCATCGTCACTCATGTTGTATTTAAAAAACGAGATGTGCTTTAATAGAAGAGTCGGGCGTTTCTAGACGCCTGACTTATTGCTTTAGAAAGGGGACTTTGGCATTTGTCTATCCAATTTGACCCAAACAAAGCCATCTATGTCCAGATTGTTGATTCTTTTTATCAACGAATTTGCAGTGAAGAGTTAGCACCTGGAGATAAATTACCATCTATTCGCGACACAGCACATTTATTTAAAGTAAACCCGAACACTGTTTCTCGTGCTTATCAAGAAATGGATCGTGAAGAAATAACCTTTTCTAAACGTGGACAGGGAACATTTGTAACCGAAGATCTAAAGAAAATACAATTATTAAAAGAAGCGATTGCACAAAAACAACTGAACGAGCTTGTCTTATATATGCGCAAGTTAGGGTACACTGATGAAACCATCGTTGAAGCACTCAAGAAAACAGTAAAGGAGTTGAAAGAATGAGTCGTTTTGAGGTAAAAGGTCTACATAAAAAATATGGACAAAAGTTACTTTTTAATAATTTGTCTTTTCGATTTGACGATAATCGATTTATTGTTCTTTTAGGATCAAATGGCTCTGGAAAATCAACGCTTTTAAAAATATGCTCTGGATTAGTTCCTTTTTCAGAAGGTACAATCATGCTAGGAAATGGGCAAGAGCGCATTGATCGTGCGCATAACTCTAGCTTTGTTGCTGAGCATGTTGGTTTTCCTGGGTACTTGACTGCTGAAGACATACTTCAACAGCAACAAAAGTTATATCCTCATTTTGATCTTAATCAAGCGATGAGTTATTGCAACGAAATGAACGTACCTACTCAAACGAAATGGTTCGCGTTGTCAACTGGGCAACGTTATTTGTTGTCTTTGATCATTGCTATCTCTACTCAAAAACCTTTTCTATTTATTGATGAACTATTAGCGAATTTGGACACCGTAAAAAAAGAAGCCATGCAGCGAATCTTAACCGATTTTCTACTCGAAGGTAGCCGAACCATCGTCATGGCTACTCATGCCTACGACGATGTTGAGATGCTTGCGGATGGGGTAATATTTATTGAGAATCAAAACGCTACCATCATTAATGATTTGGAAACATGGCGAATTGAACAAGGGACCTCTCTTAATGATTTATTTGCAAGGGTGGGTAAAACATGAATGAGTTCGGATTCTTTCTAAAAAGAGATATGCGGATGTTAGTGCCTGTGAATATTATCATTGCTATTATTTTTCTAATAATGTTGATGGTTGCTACTGTTATACGCTATCGCGTGGCTCAGCCATTCGAAAGTCTCGAAATAAGTATAATTAGTTTACTTCTTTTACTGTACATTTTTTTTGCTGCGTTTTTCATAATTATTGAATCGGTCTGGCGAGAATGGCGATTAGGTACTCAATTCGAGTGGTACCTTGCACCAGGCTCCATTACAACCAAACTTTTAGCAAAAGTAGCTGCTAATTACACTTGGCTACTTATTCAAATTCTTTATTCAGGTCTTTCTCTCACACTTTTCACACATTTCGCTGCTAGTAACGGAATTATGGAAGAAATCCTCTTGAATAACAGTGTAATCACTGAATATCCTTTACAACTATTATGGATTCTTATAATTAGTCCTTTGACCATTATTTTTATGACATTATTACCCGTCTACCTATTTTTAGGGTTAAAAGTAAGCATAAAATATCCCATTCTTATTCTGTATGGATTACTTACGATTATTGTCTACCCTTATGTATCAATCCAACTGGCTCAAAGTGCAACAACTCCCCTAAATGAACAAACTATCTTACCTACGTTCCAAATGACGAGCAATGAACAAATCCTATTAGATTTTGGATTGCTTGTAGCTCTCTTTTTCACGACGGTTTATTTTCTCAAAAAGAGAGTTGAATTATAATTAAATGATTTTCGATACTAACGATGGATATATTCCATAAAAAGCTAAAATGTGTGCTGCATGTTTCATTCTTCGGCCAAAACAACCTTAATACCCATATTTCAAAAGCATGCAACACACAAATAGCCGCTATAAAATGACAATGCTTATATTGTATTTAATATTTATGCTTTATACAGTGAATCACGATGTTTACTTGGATCCGTCATACGTTCTACGTCATTCTTTGTCAATCCTAGCAGTTGTTCAAAAATCTCTTCGTTATGCTCCCCCATCTTTGGACCAGGTTTATAGTCTGGAGTAAAGGATTCACATTTAATTGGTGTTCCAAGCATTTCTATTTCACCAAAATTATCACTGTCTACTTTTACAATCATATTCCGCTCATGTACGATTGATTGATTAAGTGCTTCTTGTATACTATTAACTGGAGCAATAGGTACCTTTCCTTGCAACCGTGATAACCAAGTCTTCGTTGTCTCAGTTAGAAACACACGTTCTAACTCTGTGATTAACGTTTCTTTATGATCAAACCTCGATTGAAAATCCTGATACCTAGTGTCACGTGCTAAATGTTCAGCATCAATTTCTTCACATAAAATCCGAAAAAACTTCTCCTTGTTACACATAATCATAATGTAACCTGTCTTCGTTTCAAATAATTGTGAAGGAACAAGTGTTGGGTGTGCAGAACTCGTCGTACGTAATGGTTCGTATCCCTTGTTTAAATGCCAAATCGCTAGGTAATTCAGAACAGACAAGGATGTATCAAATAACGATACATCAATATCCTCTCCTTTACCGTCCACTTTCGCTTTATATAAACCAATCATTAGGCCCAATGCTGCCATCATTCCTGTTGAAAAATCTACAATTGAGATTCCATACTTTGTAGGTGGGCCACCGGGCTCACCGGTGAGTGACATATGTCCATTCATCGCTTGTAATAAATAATCATAAGCCGGTTCTTTTTTCATTGAACCCGATGTCCCAAATCCAGACAAGGAGCATGTCACAATCTTCGGATTAACATGCTTTAGTTGTTGATACGTAATCCCCAAGCGTTCTGGTACATCACCACGAAGATTATTAAACACAGCATCCGACTTTTCAACAAGCTTTAAGAAAACGGCTTTTCCTTCTGTTGACTTTAAATCAAGTGTAATGCTTTTTTTATTCCGATTTAAAGATTGGAAGAACAAGCTATCTTCATTCTCTGAATATGGAATTACCGATCTTGACACATCTCCACCAGAATTAGGATCTTCAATCTTGATCACTTCAGCGCCCATATCTGCTAAATGAAGTGTTGCAAATGGGCCTGCCCCATATTGTGAAATTGCTAATATACGCACACCACTTAACGGTCCCATCGTTAAACCTCCTTTACTTATTGTGTAGTCCGCTTATGTGTATAAGGTCTTTGTAAATACTCTGCTTTAGAAATCAGTAATTTACGCTGATAGCTCATTACTTCTTCTTCTCGTTGATTTGTGACTATGGTCTCCACCCTCACAATCCCACGATCATTTTTACTTGAAGATTCTCGCTTAGACAAGATTTCCGTATGTGCATAAAGTGTATCCCCACGAAACGTTGGTTTTAAATGTTTCACATTTTCATACTCCAGCATAGCGATGGCTGCACCACTGATGTCATTCACTGTCATCCCAACTGCAATTGAAAAAACAAGTGTCCCATTAACAAGATTCTCTCCAAAGTTGGATTGAGACGCAAAGTGAGCATCAATGTGTAATGGATGTTGGTTTAATGCCATTAAACTAAAGAACAGGTCGTCTGCTTCCGTAATGGTTCGTCCTGGCCAATGCTTAATTACATCCCCCTCTACAAAATCTTCAAATGCGCGTCCAAATGGTGTATGAATTGTAGTCATTTTTATCAAACTCCTCGGTTTATATTTTGTACTTTTCAGTTAAACTTTTACTTATAATAATTTTTTGCAATTCATTTGTTCCTTCACCAATTAACATTAACGGTGCATCACGGTAATAACGCTCTACAGCGAATTCTTTCGTGTAGCCATAACCTCCGTGAATTCTCATTGCTTCTTCTGCATTTTTAAACCCTGCCTCAGTTGCAAATAACTTTGCCATACCTGCCTCTAAATCAGATCGTTCGCCATTTTGTAATTTTTGAGCTGCATTTTGCGTCAATAATCTTGCTGCCTCTAAGCGTGTACCCATCTCAGCAATTTTTAATTGAATCGCTTGATGTTCCCCGATTGGTTTGCCAAATGTTCGCCGCTCTTGAGTGTATTTGATGGAGTCTTCAAATGAAGCTCGTGCCAAACCTACCCCTCTCGCTGCGACATTTACTCTACCCAGCTCAAGTCCACCTAGAACTTGCTTAAATCCTTCTCCTTCTTTTGCTCCAATTAGAGTACCTTTGGTTACTTCATAATCTTCAAACAGAATTTCACATGTCTTTATACCTTTGTAACCGAGTTTATCGATGTCTTTTTGAACGAAGAAACCGTCTCCTTTTTCAGCAATAAATAAACTAATTCCTTTGTATCTTGGCGTTACGTGTAAATCTGTTTTCGCTGCTAAAATAAACGTATTTCCATACCGAGCATTTGTGATCCACATCTTCGTGCCGTTAATTACGTAACGCTCCCCTTGAAGTACTGCTTTCGTTGATATATTTTGTATATCTGTCCCAGCATCAGCTTCTGAAAGTGCTAAACCACCCCGTAATTCTCCCGTTGCAAACCTAGGTAAATAATGACTTTTTTGCTCTTCCGTACCGTATTTCTCAACAATATGAGCCATAATTAGATGGCTATTCAAGATGCCCGATACACTCATCCAATACCGAGTGATTTCTTCGATCACTAGGCTATATGTGACGTAGTCTAGCCCAATACCGCCATGTTCTTCTGGAATTGTAAAACCAAAGAACCCCAATTCCTTCATCTTTTCAACAATGTCATGAGGGTACTCATCTGCATGCTCTAGCTCCATAGCTACAGGAGCGATCTCTTTTTTACAAAAGTCCTTTACGACGTTCAAAATTTGTTGTTTCTCTTCATTTAAGAGTACTGTCGCCATTTCGTTGTCCCTCCATTTAATAATCCTTGATTGCCAAATTGATTTATTTCTTTTACGGTTTCCAAATTTCTTATTTTTTCAATAATATTGGTTTGTTGGTCATAAGAATAGATCGGTTCCGTTACATAACGGAATTTCTCGATTAC
Organism: Bacillaceae bacterium JMAK1; assembly: GCA_012970285.1. Taxonomy (GTDB): domain Bacteria; phylum Bacillota; class Bacilli; order Bacillales; family Marinococcaceae; genus Geomicrobium_A. Next base: position 253,203 of record JIBW01000007.1, on the reverse strand, counting down.
TTCATCCCATGTTAATGGATTTTCTGGATCACCTTTTGGGTAATCAATTTCATCATAAAATTCTCCTCTCGTAGTTTGAATTGTTACCTGCGCAGGCCACTTACGTGGAAACTCTCGATCCAATTCAGGATTGTGTTTACAATGGATTTTGTTAACCATCGATGTGACTTCTGATTGATGAATGACGTCATTCTCATATTGTTCTAACAAAGTTTTTCGATACAAAACCGCTACCGCTGCGCCGTAGTGCATGCTAAATTGTGCATCTTCGGTAGATAGAGGGTTCCGTTTAAGCTCCTCTGGCAATGCTACGATTGGCAATGCGGTTTTCACAAGATCAATGGTCACTGATTCGACTTCACTTGGGTGAATATTATGTTTGTTAACGAGAGATAAGATAAGATCTAATGGGGCTTGCTTATACCGACAACATGCATGCGGTTTAATACTTGTTTTTAAAACATAACTATCATGCAATTGAAGCTCTCTCCCGATTGAGGATAATGTATAGTCACTAGCATAACTTTTGGCAAAACCACGGTCTCCTTCAATCATCTTTTCAGGTCCTGTGAAACCGAGTGAAGCAATGCCACATGCAAAGAGCCCATTGTGTGCAGCCCATCCTGGATGCAATCGTTTCGTCCACGTGTCAGTATTCAAAAATTCCATGGATGAAGACGTTTGACTTCCCCCAATTCCATAAGCATTTACCGTTTCTTCGACACTAAGATTCATGAGCTTTGCCGAAGTCGCAATTGACCCAAATGTTCCTACGAGTCCTGTTGGGTGAAAACCTCTCGAATAAAGGCTTGAAGGATTCATCGCTTTTCCGATTCTTCCCATTACTTCGTATCCAATTACAGATGCTACGAGGAAATCTTTCCCGCTTCGTTTGCTGTCGATGCTTTGAGCTAAAGCAGTAGGAAATACAACTACGGCAGGATGTAGAGATGCCTCGTTAATCACGTCATCAAGCTCAAGACTATGTGCAGCCATGCCATTCAATAACGCTGCATAGTGCGATTGATAGGTTTCCCCATCGCCACCAATAACAATGCCGTTCCCTGTTGACCCTTGGCGCTTAACATAACTCAGAATCGGTGCATTTGATGCATAGTGATTTCCTCGAGCCGCTAAGCCTATAAAATCCAATAGTAGATACTTTGTTCGATCAATCACCTCTTCTGGTAAATCATCATAATTCAATGCCTTAGCCATTTTCGAAAGTTCCGTTGTAATCGTCATTGTTTCATCCTTTCTCGTTTTGTTGATTAGTAATTGCAAATTCAATGCCAACTGTCTTGCTTCATTTACACAATGAAATGTTTCATAATGTTTCACTTCTTTTCACTAATGAATCGTTATAACAACCATAATGAAAAGAATGGGAAAAATGTGATTAAAGCTAAACCAACAATTCTCACAAAATAAAATGGCGCAACCCCTTGAACTACTTCTCCAATGCTTAGTTTCGTCACACCACTCATCACAAATAGATTTAAGCCGACAGGAGGTGTAATCGTTGCAATCTCTACATTTGCTACCATAATGACTGCAAAGTGAATTGGATCCACACCCATACCGATCGCAATTGGGAATAGGATTGGAGCTAAGATAACGATTAATGAAATCCCGTCTAAGAACATGCCTAGCAATAACAAGATAATGTTCACGATGATAAGAAACATCCACACAGGCATATCAATGGATTGGATAAAACCTAAGATACTTACCGCTACACCCATTCTCGTTAAAATAAAACCTAATAGCGTTCCTCCAATAAGCACTAAATAAATCATCGCTGTAGAATGAATGGTATTTTTTAGAATTGTCGGTATATAACCAATGCGAATTGTCCTATAGATCATTAAACTGATGAATAGCGCATAAATTGCCGCAATGATCGATACCTCGGTTGGTGTAAAGATTCCTAAATAGATTCCACCAAGAATAATGACTGGCATTAATAGCGCAAAGAAACTACCTTTGAAGTTACTTTTCACTTCTTGAAATTCAATTTTACGCTTGTACCCGTAGTTATGACGCTTCGCAAGGATATACGTCATTACAACGAGCAATGCACCTTCTAATATTCCAGGTGTTATTCCTGCAATGAACAAATCTTTCACGGGTATTCCCATCATGCTACCAATTAAAATAAACACTAAGCTCGGTGGAATCATTAGACCGAGGGTGCCCCCAACTGAAACAAGTCCAGCTGTAAATTTCTTCGTGTAATTTTCTTTTAAAAGTGAATTTGTAACGGCTTTTCCTAATGCTGCTGTTGACGCTACACTTGAGCCACTAATTGAAGCGAAGAAAATTGAAGCAAACATGGCACCAACACCCAAGCCCCCTGTAATTCTTCTCAAAAAAGATCCAAAAAAGTTAAGCAAACGATCAGCTAACTTCCCTTCCATCATAATGTTCCCTGCTAAGATGAAAAATGGAATCGCTAAAAACGTATAACTATCAACGGCATTAAACATCTCGTGAGCAACGACTGATATCGGGATTCCTTGGTAAATTAATAGTAAAAGAATACTTGCTAATCCAATGGCAATCCCTATCTGCATCCCGGATGCTAATAGTACAATGATGATAAGAATACTAATTGCAACAAGCATATCCTTCCCCCTTTACGTGTTTAGATTAGCTCTTTAATCTCTTTATCCGATTCGATTGATTCAATAGGTTGATTTTTTATACCTCTGTAAATAAGTTCAAGATAATAGAGGATTAATAAAATACTCGCAATAATCATAATGGACATCACTGCCCAAATAGGTAATTGCAATGTCGTTAAAGACGATTGATTGGAAACAAATGCATGGTGAACGACAAGAATACTAGAATACAAAATAAGTACCGCAAATATTAAACTGAACACATGTGCACAGATATAAACATATCGCTTCGTCTTTTCACTTAGTAAATTCGTAATTAATTGTATCCTTAAATGGTGCCCACACTTACCGGCATGAGCGATCATCAACATGATTGACCAAATCATGCAGTAAACACCAACTTCATTCGCCCAATCAAAGGAATGATTCAAAAGGTTTCTTTGAACGGCTTCATAAAAGGTTATAGAAGCTGAAAGTAAGAATAGCGTGATGGAGATCGGAAATAATATCTTTTCTTCAAATTGGAAAATCCACTTAAATATCACTCACTCTCCTCCTCAAATGTACTTTCCAATTGTAAAAATTGGTCGTATAGTTGTTGATTCTCTGCTCCAAATTCTTCAACAGCTGGCTGCATGTCTTCTTTCATTTTTTCAATATTTTCTTCTGTTTCCGTATGAATGGTAACGCCTTCCTCTATCAATACTTCAATAATTTCTTGTTCTTTTTGCATCGCCTCTGCCCACTGTCTTGCTGCAATTTCTTGAGCCAGTGATTCAACCTCATTCTTGTAGTCTTCAGGCAAACCATCTAACCAGCGTTGATCAAACAAGATTGAATAGGTTTGTACGTTTTTCCCTGGAGCATGATAACCATACTCAACAGAAGTACCAAGAACCGTTAACCAACCATCCGCTGATGTAAAGACGGCATCAATGACACCTTGCGATAATGATGTTGACATCTCAGAAGCAGAGATCGCAACGGCTGAATACCCTAATGTCTCAGCTAAATTTAACAAGAAAACACTTCCAGTTAAGCGTATTTTTTTTCCTTTTAAGTCCTCCATACTCGTTAACTCTTCTTGCTCTGAAATGTACATTAAATCCGATGAGCGTATTAAACCTTGAATACTAATATCTTGATCTGTTAGTAATTCAGAAAGAATGTCCACGAGCTCTAAACGATAACCATTCTTTAACATGTTGTCATCAGTAATCGCAAACGGTAACGCTAAAATTCCAAAACCATTATCAATCGACTCTAATTGCGATGAAATTGGCCACACACTATGAACTGCCCCTGTCCCTAAAGAGCGAACAGCTGAGATGTCCTTATACAATTGGCCAGCTGCAAAAAACTCGACTTGAATTCCACCATCGGTCCGTCTTTCGATTTCTTCTGCGAATTCCATCATCAGTTGACTTTTGAAATGTGATTCTGGTACTTCACTCGTCATAATCATTTCATACGTCTTTTCTGAACTTGAAGCAACGGAAGTTTGTTGTGTACACCCAGACAACAATGTAAGCGCTATCAATCCAGAGTAAAAAAAAGATCGTTTAATCACCTTGTTCTCTCCCTTCATTTACGCTTCCTACTTAAAAAGATTGCAATTCTCGTGCCAATGTATTTTCATCGATAAATTCATCAAACATGCTCAACACTGATATGCAAATGCATTATTCTGTTTCATATGTGCAATGCCGGTAGAAACAAAATGAAACGAAATGATCAACATTTCGTTTCATTTTAAAAACTATACGATTTTAAGCCACCATGAAGTTGGCACTTGAATTGCAATTAATCGAGTATGCTGTACTTTTTCATCTTACGCCACAAGGTTGTCCTGGAGATTCCAAGTTCTTCAGATACTTTCGATTTATCCCCTTGGTGTTCTAATAGTAACTTTACGATATTGCTTTTCTCTTGCACCGTTAAATCGACGTGTTTTAGACTTGTTCTTTCTATATTCCTTGTGAGTGCATCGGAGGTGTTTAATGTAATAAACTCTGTAAGTGTTTCATTGAATGATTCAATAAGCACCGTTGTCGTTGAGTTAGGAGGTGCTAAAGCCGTCAGTCGTAAAACAAAATTCTCTAATTCTCTAATATTCCCCGGCCAATTGTACTCTTGTAATAATGATTGATTGGCATACACCATATCTCTCGCTTGAGTCTCTTCAACACCATTTTGAATAAGCAAGTGTACGAGAATGAATAAGATATCTTTCAAACGCTCTCTGAGTGGTGGAATTGAAATGTTAAGTACATTGATACGGTAATATAAATCTTCTCTAAACTCGCCACGGTGGATGAGGTCCAGCAGAGATTGATTCGTGGCAGCAATGATTCGTACGTCTAAAGGAACAATCGCTTGTCCACCTAAACGGATAATTTCTTTCTCTTGCAAAACACGTAATAAGCGAACTTGTAACTCTAAAGGGATTTCACCAATTTCATCAAGAAAAATTGTACCGTGTTGTGCCAATTCAAAGTAACCAGCTTTTCCGTTCTTTCGAGCACCTGTAAACGCACCTTCTTCATAACCAAACAACTCACTTTCTAATATATTGGATGGTATAGCGGCACAGTTAACGGGTAAAAACGGCCGGTCTCTACGTTCACTTCGCATATGAACGCTATGTGCCAGCAGTTCCTTACCAGTACCCGTTTCTCCATAGATTAAAATTGGTGCATCAGAATTTGTTGCATATTGAATTGATTTCGCTACGACCTTTTTCATGACTGTTGATTCATGAACAATATTGGCAAACTTGTATTTTGAATGTAATGTTAACCTTTTCTTATGAATGTAGTTCGTTGAACGATCGCCTAATGTTACTAAATGTCCATAGATTCGCTCCTGATAGGTAATGGGAAAGCTTTGGATTTTGCTGTTGTACGTTTCATCGTTTGTTAGGAAAGATTTAGGGATATTAATTAAATCATGTATATACCTACCTACAATTTCAGCTTTGGACGTATCTTTAAGGTAGTGAAGAGCGGCAAAATTAAAATCTAATACGATAAGATCTTGATCCACAAAAAATGCTGGTTCGGATTTAATATCGAAAAGCTTTTTTACTAGTTGCTTGTTAACGACTAAATTCTTTTTGGATATTGCGAATTGAAACGCTTTCATGATCTCTGCTCGAAGTGTATCTAAGCTATAAACAAGTGTATTCGGAATTTCTAATTGTTTAGCAACTTCACATATTGAAGAGGTCGAAACAACGGAATAAATGCCCTGCTCCTTAACTTGTTTCACTTTTTCATAAGCGTCATCCATATTGGCACAACGAAAATCGGTTAATTCAATATCTAGTAACGATTGATAACTACTAAGGTCATAGCCATGATCTCGATAAAAAATTGTGGCAATACGATTACCATACTCTTTAGCTTTCACTAATGATGTTACTAAATCCGCTTCAGAAAACTTTAAAGAGTAAACCGGAACAAGTTGCGTGAGTTCTTCAAATTCTTCAACAATGAAATCTAAATGTGCACCACTCGTGATGACTAGATCATAATCAATCATTTTATCGACCGTCATATACTCCCACACTTTGCCGAACTCTACTTCTAAGACTACTAATTTCATTGGAATATTGAGTAAATCACTTACTTCATAAAAGAGATGAGAAAAATTTGAATGAGTAATGATTAACGTATTTACGACCAAAAACAATCATCCTTCCAACTAAAATAATGAATGGAGAGATCTTATGAGTATTGCCTACCTATTTGTTCCTGGTTCAAGTGAAAAGAAAATCGTTAAAAGCTTTGAAAGTGACGCTGACGTCATCATTATTGATTTAGAAGACAGCGTCAAAATTGATGAGAAAGTTGAAGCCAGACAGTTAGTTCTTAATACAATAAAAGACTTACCCGTTAACGAAAAACGTACATTTCTACGAGTGAATGCAACAAATACCCCATGGATTAAAGAAGACATATCACTTGCTCATCAAGTAAATCTTGATGGTATTATGATACCAAAAGTCGAGGAAGCGAGTGACCTTATTTGGGCTCAAAAACAAACCACACTCGAAATCATCCCACTTATTGAATCGGCAAGGGGCATCGTTAACCTCAAAGACATCATTCTCGCTAGCTCTACAACAAAGCGTATCGCATTTGGGTCCGTCGACTATGCATTAGATATTGGAGCAGAGTGGACAGCGCAAGGTGAGGAGCGTAAAAACGCGATGAACAATCTAGTTTTGTTATCAAGGTACTATAATCTAGAACCTCCAGTAGATGCCGTCTATCCAGACATTCATGATAAAGAATCCTTGCAACGTGATGCAAACTACGGAAAACAACTCGGTTTTTTCGGGAAGATGGTGATTCATCCAAAACATATTGATTGGGTAAAACAAGTCTATCAACCATCAAAAGAACAGATTGAATGGTGTCAATTAGTCGTTCAAGCCTATAATGACAACAAACAAGATGGTGCTTTTCAATTAGACGGTAAACTCATTGATTTGCCCATTTACATGAAAGCAAAGCGCACCCTAACCATGGTAACTACACAAATGGCAGATCACTAGTATCGTTAAGTTCCTAGCATGAGAATGAATATCCAATAGCAGGAAAACAACACTCAGCGTCCAAAATAGCATTTAACGACAAATCTATATCTGATGTTCATTGATCTTACCACCAGGTCTCACACGTTACTAGTTACCGTAATCAGGGCAAGAATTTAATTGTGACCATAAGTTTCATACAACAAGACGCCAGCCTTTCACAGGCTGGCGTCTCATCATAAACAGTTCCATCATCATTTTACTTTTAATTAGTATCTACAACTCTCTTATTCGTTCTCACAATATTAATAATGAGACTCACAATCACAATAAATCCAATATAGCCTAATAACGGGTAGACCGTATTCACAAGGTCAACAAAGCCGATAAACCCAAAGCTTAAACCGAGAATACATGTAACCACGACCGCTCCTCTATAACCATTCGTTTTCGGCTCAAAGAAGCGTACTAGGAACGTGTAAAAGGAAGTAGCTGCTGTACTATAAATCATCATGAGTAAGCCAAGTGCCATGAAGAACCCTACAACTGGGTTGAATTCATTAGCCAATAAGAGAATTGGCATTTCAGCTTGATGAACTCGGTCTAAGTTCAAGTACACTCCTAAGGCTACAATAATCGCAATGACCCCTAGGGCAACCCCACCTAAGATGGCACCATTACGAACGCCTCGCTTATCTTTTTCAACTGAACCAACGACGACCATAATGGCAAACCCGACCATAAAGTTAAAGGATACGCTAATTAACGTACTCAGCGTCCAATGTGGGGATACCGTCAATTGTTGACTTGCTAAGCTTTCGAGAGTCGCAAAATTGGCTTGGCTCGCAAAAATTGAATAAATAACGATAATAAACAATAGTACGAGTATGTATGGACTTAACGAACTAATAATGGTAATGATTTTATTCGTATCAAGCACAAGAGTTAAGATGAGCACAAGACTCATAAATAGATAACCCCAAATTGGCGCAAGACCGAACGATTGCTCAAATAGTGAACCACTCCCGGCAATCATAATGGCGCCTAGTCCAAACAAGAAAAAGGTTAATACAAGGTCAATCACCGGTCCAAGATACTTTCCACACAGATGATAAAGGACCTTCTTATGGTTCTTCACATTTAACTGATCACCGAGTCGAACGAGGTGGTAACCGAGAAGCGGCAACAGAATCATCGTAACGGCCGTACCGACAATTCCCCACACACCGTGACTAACAAAGAATTGCAACATCTCTTGCCCTGAAGCATAGCCCGCACCAACAACCGCGCCTACATACACCCCAGCAACACGTAGCGTCGTCTTCACTATTCAAGACCTCCTTGCGCACACAATACACTGAGCATACACATTCAATTATAATTCTCTATATAATAAATATTTAAATAATACTTTACTATTATATAATTCAAAGTCAAATAATAAACTATTATGATAATTGACCGTTCGATCAATATAAAAAAGAGCCACATATGTATGAGGCTCTTCGTGGAAATTATTTTAAGTCAAAGTAACAACTGAAATTGAACCATTAAGGATAATGTAAATACTTAAGACGATACCTTTCGCTATACAATCAGGGCATGACTTGAGCACTCAGTTATTCATCGATCCGATAGTACTTTAACTTTTCTTCGTTAATAGATACGCCAATTCCTGGACCATTCGGAACCTGTAACTTCCCGTTTTGGACGTGTAGCATTTCGTTTGCAACTTGATCCTTCATTAATTGGAACAGGTCAAATTCTCCTGCTTCACGTTTCACCCATGGATATCCCCCACCAAATTGCAAAGAAGCGGACGTTCCTATAACACTATCGGCTTGATTTCCAAGAACAGTTCGAACTCCAAGTGCTTGAGCTAACGCCACGATTTTGCTACTTTCTGTAAATCCTGTACGTGTGGTTTTGACACTTATAATCCTAGCAGCGTCGTTGTATAATTCCCGCACAGCATCGGAAAGAGTAGGGACACTTTCATCAGCCATAATTGGCACAGAGAGCATCGCTGACAATTTTGCTCTTCCAATAAAATCTTCTGCAGGGTTCGGTTCCTCAACGAACTCGATATTTTCGCTAATCATTTTCGGAAGTATGCGCAATGCTTGCTCAGCCGTGTATCCATGATTCGCATCGACATAAAGTCTTGCATCATCTCCAAGTACATTCCTTACTTCTTTGACAACCGCAAGATCATTCTCTTCATCAAGACCGACCTTAATTTTAAACACGTTACTGCCATTCTGTTCTCTGATCGAAAGTGCTTCCTGAGCAACTTCTTCTGGTTTACCGATTGATAGCATTGCTGTTACTTGAATTTCACCGCCGTCCCCACCGAACAATCGCCAACAAGGTTGTTGCAACACCTTTCCTCGCAGATCGTGCAAAGCGATATCTAGTGCGCCTTTCGCAGTATTATTCGCTACAATTTGTTTGAGCTTCCCTTGAACAATTTCAACTGCGAATGGATCCATCCCTATGAGCAAAGGAGCAAACCATTTATGGATTGCAGTTACGATCGATTGTTGAGACTCACCATAAATCATCGGTCGCTCCACTGCTTCACTTATTCCAAAAAAGCCTTCTGACGTGTGGATTTTGATCAAGACGTGATTCGCATGCGTCAACACACCAGTCGCAAAACTCAACGGCTTATGATAAGGAATGCTGTAAGGTATCGCTTCAATTTCTGTGATCTTCATAATTACCATCTCCTAGTTAAGTTCCAAGGTAGAATCCCAGAGTAAAAATGTTGAAAAAAATTGACCTGACCATTACAAATCACCACACCCATTAATAATCCCAACGATCAATCAATTATAGCATCTTATGTAACTTATAGTCTGTAGACATACCAACTATAGAAATTCTAACATTCTATAAGTACGCATTAAATGTAGGAGGCAACATGAATAACGATCTAAAAATATTATTCGGGAAAAAGGTACGTCAAGTCCGATTATTAGCAGGAGAAATGACTCAAGAAGAACTAGCTTTTGCATGTGAACTGCATAGAACCTACGTATCTGACATAGAGAGAGGCAAGCGGAATGTTTCCTTGGATAACATTCAAAAATTAGCTACTGCGTTGAATGTAACTCCAAAAGATTTGTTTGAATTCTCTACACTCGATACTAAGGATTAGTGGTTATTGAGTGTTCATGTTACAAGTCCCAAAATTTAATATTCAAAACTCCACGAATCATGAAAAGTACATATGAAATTGTTTTAGATATTATTATGATTCGCAACAAAACTTTAATTACTACTAATAATAACCTCTCTTTAATTGTTGAATATCTTTTTCCAGACTAGCTAATAACATAATCTCTTTTTTACTTATAGGTTTAAAATGACAAATATCATTCCTAACTTTCTTACTTTTAACAAGGTCTAATTTAACATTGTAAGGAATGCTCATTTCATATTTATGAGTGATATAGTCCACAGTGTCTCTATAAGAATTTTTACGTTCAATAGGAATCTCAAATTTACTTTCCATGACCATGTATATAGATATTAAATAATTATATCCTTTAACATTATTTTCTATCATGTAAATTCTCCTTATTTATATTAGTGAACGACTAGACAGTAGATATATTAGTAGATAGCGGGGTAAAAATGATGCAGATATATAAAAACTATTATAGAGAGGAATTACTTAATCCAGAAACCCAGTATTTTATTTTAGATACTAAAGGTACAAAATTAGATTATGAGGACGTAGAGTTTATTTCGTATGATTGGTCACCCAGTAGATATAACCGCGTAAAAGTAGGTGATCTCTTTTTATATCGAAGGCCACAATCATCATCTGAAATCCGTAATAACTTTTATTTTTTTGGAGCAGGCAAAATAAGTCGTATTGAGAAAATTAATGATGACTTGGTTAGGGGTTTTATAGAGAAGCCTTTGGAATTTGAACAAAAATTGCTACAAATTCATTTGAATAATTTTCAATGGTCTTTTAAAAAAAGGAAAGGTCAAACGTGGAGCAACTTCTTTAATCAATATGGAATGAATAAAGTCCACAAAGAAGACTTCTTAAATATTCTTAATTGCAGCTTACACTTAGACATAAAAACTGAAACAGAAATAAACAATGGACTATTACCTTACTTTAATAGCACCCATTATATCACTAAAGACTTTAGTACTGAAGACCAAAAAGGTATATCTAATATCAGAAGAGGACAACAAAGATTATCAGAGTTAGTTAAAAGGAATTATAATTATAAATGTGCAATTTCAGGCATTAATACTAAAGAATTCTTAATTGCTTCGCATATTGTCCCATGGTCACACGACAATAGCATTAGGTTAGACCCTGCAAACTGTATATGCCTTTCCGTATTGTTTGATAAGGCTTTTGATAAAGGTTATATAACAATATTAGAATCGTTCGAAGTATTGGTTTCGAAGAAAGTAACATCTGATTCTTTTCTATCAGAATACATAGTTCCTTTTAACGGAACTATTATCAGTACCCCGTTTATAAGTTCTCCAAATAAGGAATACCTTCGACGACACAACAATGAAATATTCTTAGATAAGATCTAAAGATTAAACAGCCCCTAACCAGGGGCTGTTTAACGTTAGGTACGAGTACGATGCATAACTTATTAAAACTACTATTACATTTAGACCTGGTCCATTTCAATATTCACCATAAAATTAAACCGTGAAAAAAAGACAGCCTTTAATGGCAGTCTTTTTTCAATACTTTCTTTACCACCAAAAGCATCCTTCAATAACTGACTACGTGCCATGCCCACCGAGCCTTTCTACACCCGTTAATTATATTAATACAGAAGCCTAGTTCATAAGGTTAACTACTCTGTTTATTTTTGAAGTCCTTTATTTTAAGCACGACTTTAGACTGATTATTGTCCATGAATAAAGCAGGCTTGACTCCACAAATCATAGCTAACATTTTAGGGGTAAGATATAAACTATATTCTTCGGCAATTTTTAAAGGTATTTCATGTCCTTGTAATATATTTTCATCAATTAACAATTCTAATGATTGCTTAAAGGCAACAGGTAAAGTTACTTTAGTTTCTAAATCAAAAGGTTCTGGATTTCTCCACCTTCTGTAATGCAATTGTTTGTATAACTTCGTCTCTTGGTCAGCAGATATAATATTCAAATCTCTTGCTCTCATGATCATTGCCGCCATAGATACGTTCCATTTTCTTTTTAAATTATAGTATGTGTCTATTTCATCTGCTATTTTAGTCCTCAGTTCATTCCCAAATGATTCTTCTGGCAACAGGAATGTTGAAGCAAATTTATTTGCTTCATTTTCCATTGTCTTATATTCATCCTTGTCTAATTCTTGTGGGTTTATATTTTGATGAAGAACCCAATGACCTATCTCGTGAGCAATACTAAATTGTTGCCTATAAAACGACCCCGAATCACCAGTAGTAATTACAAAATAACTGTTTCCATTAATAGCATTCATACTACTGAAAGCATCTACTTTATCTTCCTGGTAATTTATATTTATGACTGCAAAGCCCATTAGCTCTGCGACTTCTATAATATCTTGTATAGGTTCGACCCCTAAATCCATTGCCCTTCTTATACTCAAGGCTAATTCTTCAGGATTATCTATCCCTTCATAAATTTCCCTATCTTGTAAAACAGGAAAATCTATAAATTGACCCAAAAAATCCCTTAAAATAACTGAATATTTAAGTGCAATTGATGCAGGTTCTTTAGATTTTTGAGTTGCTGTTAACCTTGATCTAAAAAAGGTTCCTTCATTATCTACTAAGTACTTGTCAGCAGTATAAAAGAATTCACGTGGATACCCCAAAACATCAATAAGTTGCAGTGACTTTTCAAAACTTGGTTCACTTTTTCCACTTTCATATTTTGAAATCATTTGCTTAGTGACATTTAACTTCTCAGCTAATTCTGTTATTGTGAGTTTATTGTATAATCTAGCTTCCTTTAGCCGAACTCCATTAAATATCTTTTTCATATCAATATCTCCAAACTCACTTTATATTTTTCAAACTAACTATTTGTTTTTTCTCCTTCTTAGCCTCAAGCGTACTTTTACTATCACGCTTATCTGGATTAACATAGTCATCCATAAGAACTAATCTATAATTAGGTTCTATTAATTTTGTTAAATCTTCCTCCCATACTGCTTCCTGTTTGGTATTAAAAGCAAACGCTTTAACAGTTGATATAAAAGAATTATCAAAAGCAAATACAATTACTTTAGACGGATCTTTTTCCATCATACTCAGCATCAGTTTAGCTTGTCCTTTTAAGTTCTCCGTATTTTCTTCCTCGGTGTCATCGTATAATGGGAGAGTCAGTTGTAAATTTATCGGATGTAATTTATCTAATTCGCCATTGAATAAATTAAGCAGCTTTAGATAATGATTCCTTTTTCCTTTTTTAATAATTTGCTTCATATTTTTATGACTAAAAAAAACATAAAGCTCACTTTCAGGACCTACAAGCAAAATTGCTTCCCACAACTTTCCTCTACTTACCTTTACATATTGAAGATCAAACCTTTTTGCCATCTCTATTAAAGAGTTGTACCTAAAATCCCATTTTTGTTGTTGCCTACTATTCTGCGTACCTTCGCCAGACTCATTATTAATAGATTGTAAATATAATTGACGTGCTTCCGGATCATCCAGTACAAGTATATTAACAATTGACTTAACAACATCTTTTTGTAAGCTAATCATGAAATAAACCTCCCATCTAATTATTATTTTAGATTATTATATGAAAAAGTCAACTTATGAAGAAAATAAATACTCATTATTTCAGTTTAACTATTTATTCTAGTGTATACACAAAAAAGTTCGTCCCGTCTTGTAGGGAACGAACATTAAAGTGGAAAAGTATAACTCATGGAAATAAAAATTCTATTTATCGCCTAACAAGATAGTATTAGATACTTAATAAAGTATTATCTAAATTTCTTTATTTTAAAATTATCGCTATCATGATATGTTCATTATTGTTGTTTACTTTTTTACAGGCTTTACTCTCAGAACCTATACAAACTAGCTCCAACCTAGTGGAAAAATTAAAAAAGGGAGTGGAGTGTATGAGGAATCTTTCAACGTGTCTAAAGACAGTCAATTAAGAGCACCTTTCATTACATTTGTTTTTGAAAGACCAACTTCAACATATTCACAAGACCACTAGTACTAGTGCTGTCATATCAATAAATTTACAAGAAGTTATTTCCTTCAAGTTTAATCTGCCTTTCTTATAACCTTTAATCATAGCTCAAACAAATCATATAGAGGTGATTCAAGTCTATCCCCGGGTCTCCCTGACAATTCAGCTAAAACTTCCATTCCCCAAATCAATGAGCCAAACTCATCTTTTTTATAGTCTTCCCACTTATCCCATGCTTCAGTATTAATAGTAATGTTCTCACTTATCATAGGGAGAACATTATTTATATAATTTTTCTGTTCCTGTTCGTTAAGATGAATCAGTTGTTGGTAATATCCAGAGAATAAATCATCATTCGCCTTTAACCATGATATAATGCAATAAGTCTTATCACCATCAGGGAAAACTACTACAAATATATGTTTAGCCAAAATATCCGGATTTAATAAGTCCTGAATATTGTTTCCTTGTAAATCTTTAGTCATAGCTTCAAAACCTGTTCCTGCAAATTTAGCTGATTGATTGAATTTCCATACAACACTCGTTAATATATCAAAATCTTTATCTAATAATGCTTTATCAAATTGATTCTTCACTGGCCCAAAATCATTTATAGCCATTTGTAGCCCGCCATAGGGATTTTCCCATTTTGATAAAGATAACAATGATGGTTTTTTCATAAACAATTGTTGCCCCATATTCACCACTTCTTGCTTTTTATGATATTCAACAGCAAAACAACGATATGTATACAAAAAAATATGTTCTTTACTATTGTTAAACAAACTATCTTCTATTGGCTGAAATACAGTTTTATCATGATATCCGCAAAAACCAGTAAAAATAGTAGCTTCTTTTCTTCCGTACTCTGTCATAACAGCAAAAGGATTATCATCTTTAGGACTAGGCATAAATACTTTACCTTTAGTTGCAATCTTCTTGAGGATTTTGTTATTTTGTATAGAATGTGATTTTATTATTTTTTCTGAACATGCTTCCTTATATGGATGTAAACATTGCTTTATTCTTGAATCTTTTCTTAGTTTTTTGTACTGTACAGGCAGATTTTCTAGTTTAGAAAACTCTTCATCATCTGGTTTATTAAATCTTTCTATACAACATTTCTTGAACTTTTCCCCACTTCCACAAGGACAAGGCTCGTTCCTAGCAATCTTCCTGCCCATTTATAACTCCTCTTTTCAAATGCGTTATTATGATAGTGCAAATTATTTTTTTCTGTTCAAATAAAATATATTATAACATTCAGGCAATAATTTAATTTGATTTTCTTCCTATTTCAGGTCAACAGAAATCATATGCAGAAATTATAAGTATCTTGTTACCATCTATTTGGTCCGCTTCATCTCACCATCAAATGAATATAATCGTTTTTAGCGTGTTGAATATGGTAAATACCTTTCTTTGCATTTTATTTCTGGCATAATACTTCCTAATGTATTCTCAAAAGTTTAATCCTTCAGAAAGGCATAAGTTATACAAAATAGTTCGAGGCTACCCGTTTTTCCAGTTAACATAACTCCCAATATATCCCTACACCCTTAAAAGGTTTACTAACATTTGACTCCAGAAACTCTTGAATATGTGTAATGGATTCATTGGATAGTATTGTCTTAAGGAGTCAATATAGCTCTTATAGTATTGATCAAGTGAATGGTGTGGAGCAAAACCATATTTTGTTAATCCCGAAGGCCCTAGCTTTTTTGATATATGGATGATAAAAAGTCACTACTTTATTTATAGTTTGCTTATCATATTCATAGAAACTCGAATCGAATTATAATATCCTGGAATTAGTTCATTTCTACTTATACTTGCTCCTAACCAACTATAACCTCCAGATAAGGTACTCCATGGAATGAGGTATCCATTTGATAAATCAGAGTGCGAACCATGAGGATGCAATTTCTCCCAGAATGTTTCGAAATATCCTGTTCTATCATCTAACCATACATTCAGCCGCTTTTAAACATTGGTGGATTTAATTTGACAATGTAATTTTAGTTTGATGGTTAGTGGTTGACCTGATACATTTAGCACTTACCTACATCGAAAGTTATTAGTAAGCTCTTTTTTTAATTGATCTATGAGAAAATATGTTTATTTAGTAAAATACTATTTGGAGGTGCTTAAATTTGATATATGATATGAATGATTATGATAGTACATCAAAATCACTATTAGAGTTTTTAAACTTAAATGAGAAGGATAAAAAAAGTATTTTAGATTTTATTTGCCTCGAAACTACAGATGTAGAGGTATTTTTAGAAAAATTCAAAATTGAAGATAAACATTTGTTAGAAAAGAATGTTGAACTTGTAAGTCTACATAGCACTACCAGTTTAGACAAATGTAAATCTATTAAAGAGTTAGGAATCGTTAATTTACAAGATGCAGTATTAAAAAAAACACCCTTAAACGATTATTTAGATGAAAAGGAAATTAAAGTTAATATTAAGGAAAGATACATTTTATATAAAGGTAACCAACTTGATATTAGTGAAACAACTGATGGTTATTCTTTGACTGAAGAAGAGGATAGAAATCGTGTAATACATAAATTTTATCGAGATTTCCAAATCAATGGATTTCTATGCCATTCAAATGTAGTTTCATATGATGGATATACTAGAGATAGACCCGAAATACTTATTGATTTAGCCGAATTCTTAAAAGACGCTACAATTGAGAGTGATTGGGTTAAACATAAGAACAAAGAACATTTTATTATTAAATTTAAACAGCCCCTTAATCATTATAAATATTGGACGTTTTTGGTTGAATATGAGGATAATTTTTACGGAATTACGAGAGACAATCTAGAATATTTACCTAATGAAGAAATTGAAGTAAAAGTAAAAAGGTGGTTGATTCAAAAATCTCTCAATATCTTGAAATATGGAGTAGTTGAACTATGTTCTTATATACATCCAATAAGAAAAATTGCTCCTGAAGATATCCTTGAAATTATATCAGAACAAGAATATATTGAAAAGTATAAAATCAAGGATGATTATTGATTTGGAAAACACTTAAATGTTTATTTGTATGGATAAACTAGGAAGTTAAATATTTTAGTGGTATTGTAACCTGTATTAAAAACGCACCTACCTCCTAAATTCCGATTCCTAACTGGTTCGGTAAAATGATAGGTGTGTTTTTTCCAGTAAACAGCAATACTTGTTCCGTTTCGACATATATGTTAATAAAGGAGTAATAAGAAGTAACTTCTTAAGTGATTGGTAGTGCTTTCTATACTATACTGATTGGAGAGAGCTTGATATAGGGGGTCAAAAAGATGGAGAAGTATTGTATGTATTTAAAGAAAACAGAGCCGGTAGTAACATTTAAGTCTGGTGAACACATTTTCCCAGCCGGTATCGGTGGTATTCAGAAACTTCCTATGGAATATGTAAGCCATAATGCTAACAATGCGTTTTCCGCAATGGAAGGGCAAGTTATGAAGAAGTCCCTTTTAGCACTGCCCCGACAATTTGTAGGGCCAGGTAAGAGAGGGAACATAACTAATCCTAAGAAAGCGACACAAGGCGCAGTTAGCTTAATGAGTGGCGTAATTAATCCAGATACAATTGAATTTGGATATATAAGTCTAGGAAGACCATATAGTATTTCTCAAATCAAAATAAATATAAATGGTAGCTGTCAGTTTATTTCAGACAAGTCTTTCGGTGATGTTGGTCAACAGACCACAGACTTTACTAAGAACTTGGATAATTATAACGGCAGGTATACGTTGCACGAGGATGAGCGATTTAGTCAGGATGAATTTCTTCTAGGGGTTCATGAAGGTAAATGGTATGTAGGTCTAAGCAATAAAGACCTTGAATTGGAAGTTGCTAATTTTGTAAAGAATTTAGTTGAACAAAAACCATTCGAGAAGCAAACCCCGAATTATGGAACGGAGCAGCCAAGAGTACACCAAACACTTGAGTTTGATGATAGGTATTTCAGGGTCTGTGCCAAAACAATCTTCAATTACCTTTCCTTTGTAAAAGGTCGAGATTTCGTATTACAGGCTTGCTTCGATCCTATACGAGATTGGATTATAAATGGCGGCGAAAACACATTTGCTACATTAACCGGAAAAGAGATGGACTTCTCTGCAATTTCATTTCCTGATCAAGCACATAGACTGTTAATCACTCAGAAAGGAAATATTTTATTTGGTCATATAAGTTTTTACGGTAATGGGTTTGAAACCATAGTGAAACTAAGTGATAACTTGGATGGTTTGTTCAATTTAGAGGGTTTTATCTGTGACTGGCAAAACAGGCAAGAGTATAAATCTCTTGATTATATTAATTCAAGAGTTGAACGGTAATAGGTTTAAGCTTCCTGGACAGTATTCCGATGGTATAACTAAGTTTGTGAAGTGATGTACTTAAACAAACGGGTGCTTTTGTTTAATAACCAAGATTATAAACAGGTTGAAGATATGCAAGTTTTTATTCGCTTTTTGCATATTTTCAGCTTTTCTATATTCAAAAACATACTGCCATAAACAGCATTTTTTAATTGCCAAAAACACTAAATTTGAATTTTCTGAATTACGTTCACTTTACCTAATAAAAGTTATTTGTCAATCGACTAATAATTAATATTGACAGTAAACACTTCTGTAAAATCCCTAATAAGTAAAAGGTGTTACTCAGCGCATATATACTATCTGATTATACCGCATCTTCTTTTCTCCAGCTCATGTGAGATCACAATGAGGTCTATACATTAAATTACTGCCGCTGATTCAGTACCTTTAATCTTTTCACCTTCACCAGCCAGAACTTAAACTAGTACCCTTTTTTGGAAATAGCAGTATATATATATATGATTCGGCAATTTCGATTTTTCTATTTTGATTCTTGAATACATTATATAAACCAATTTCTTCTACTCTTATTTCTAAACTCTTAATAAGAAAGCCTAACTCGAACACTAATTTTATAAATAATCACCCCACTCAAACCCGCATTCCACCGTTCCAGTTAAAATAAAGTTTTTCCGACAAAACCTCATTTTTCAACCTTTTTCCAATCAAAAATCACCTGTATTCCACCTCTTTTTCACCCGTTTTTTCTCGTTTTTTTCGCTGTTGAAATAAAGTCTTCCGAGAATAGTAGAAGCAAAAAGAAAGGAAGATATATTGGCAAACCCTTGATACCGTTGGACTTCGAGGAGATCCAGACCAGAAAAAGACCCGATTTCGGAAATGTTTAATTTCACGGAAACCGGATCTAAATCGGAAATGTTTATTTTTACTAGGAAAAGTTTATTTTCGGGTTACAAAAACCCGCTCCAGCCAAGCAACACTCTCCACATGCGTCGTCTGTGGGAACATATCCACAGGCGTGATCTCTTTCACTTCATACCCTCCGTCTTCAGCGAGGACTTTCAAGTCACGAGCGAGTGTCGCTGGGTTGCATGATACATAGACAATGCGCTCGGGCTTCATTTGGACCATCGTCTCTAGTAAGGCGGGATCGCAGCCTTTTCTTGGTGGGTCGACAACAAAGACGTCGGCTTGGATGCCGTGGGCTGCTTGCCACCACGGAACGACTTCTTCGGCTTTACCGACGACGAAGTCGACGTTCTTCATATTGTTCAGTTCTGCGTTATTCTTCGCGTCGCGGATTGCGTCTCCGACGACTTCGACGCCATAGACATGTTTCGCTTGTTGAGCAAGGAATAATGAAATGGAACCGATGCCGCAGTAGGCATCAATGACGGTTTCTTTCCCTGTCAGTTGTGCATACTCCATCACTTTGTTGTAAAGTACTTCGGTTTGCATTGGGTTCACTTGGAAGAATGATCGTGGCGAGATGAGGAAACGTACGTCGCCGATCTTATCTTCAATTGTCCGCTCGCCCCAGAGTACTTCGGTTTCTTCACCGAAAATGACGTTCGTATCTTTGCGATTGACGTTCTTCACGACTGAGCGTAGCTTCGGAATTTGAGTTTGCATCTCTTCAATGATCTCATTGATATGTGGCAAGTGCTTTTTGTTAATGACAAAAACGACCATTACTTCACCAGTATGGTGAGAGCTACGGGCAACAATGTGGCGGACATTACCTTCACCGGTTTTCTCATCATATGGGGGGATGTTGAATTTCTTGAGCAATCCTTTTACGACTTGGACGGCTTGATCATTCTGCTCACCCGTAATGAGGCAATGATCCATATCAACAATTTGGTGAGAGCGTTTGGCGTAGAAGCCAGCGATTAGCTCACCGTCTCGGTTCACACCGACGGGCACTTGCGCTTTATTGCGGTAGCTCCACGGCTCGTCCATCGTGAGCGTCGAATGGACCGGAATGTCACTGTTGCCCATATACTTGTGCAACGCGTTGACGATTTGTTGGCGTTTAAAGTTGCTTTGCGCGTCGTGAGATAGGTGCTGCAACTGGCAACCCCCACAACGATCATAGATCGGGCACGGCGGTTCAACACGATCAGCGCTCGTCGTGTGTCGTTCGATGAGTCGACCGATGCCAAAGCCTTTTCCAGCTTTAATGACTTTAATCTCTGCCTCTTCACCAGGCAATCCGTTCGGTACGAAGAGTGGGTATCCATCGACCTTGGCGACACCTGCCCCTTCATGGGTAAGATCTTCAAAGGTGACATGATGGTATTCATTTTTCGTTACAGGTGCTTTAATTTTTTTTGCCAAATCAGGTTCACTCCACTGTCTTCATATAGTCTTAGAGTCTTATTGTACACAATGCGAAGGGAAAATTCTATGTCGATCGTCGGAACGAACGATCGACGTGGAAATAAATGAAAAAAACGGACTCATACTAGAGCCCGATTTCTTGTGTGTTTAAAATTCATGTACATGAATCTCGATTCCATTCACATCTGCATAGTCGTGCAGTTGTGTTTGCAGTTCACGTAAATTCTGGACTGAGGACGATGTGACAGACTCACGATCAAGCTCTTCACCGATTGTCGTGAACCATTCTTCAGCATTGACATTCACTTCCTTGATCGCTTCAGCACCGTTTAGCTCATCTGAACTCAACGTAATCCCTTCAATCGCTTGCATCATGTATGCGACAAGCGTCATATCTCCTGCGATATGATTCGCAAGCTCATCCGTAGGTCGTTGCTCAAAGTCCTCTACAAGCATTTGTAGATCTTCTAGAAGGTAGTTTGCTTCATATAAGAAGTTATCCACTTCGCTAATTGCATCTGCTTCTGAACCGTTCTCAACCGATAAGTAATATTCGTCATAAAGTGCATATGAGTATGGTAAATAACCAAATTCAACAACATCATTCTCTGTATCAATATTCGTTAATCCAGAGCAAGTATTGCCAAATTCATTCGGCATTGCTTCAAAACTTGATAAACAAGACAAATACGCTTTCACTGTATACTCACCGTCAGGAATATCCGAGAATACTGCAAAGAATGCTTGCTCATCTTCATCAGAGTTAACACCGAATGTCACATCAACTAAACGATCTTCACTGTCGTATAGAAGGACAAACGGATCAAACTGTGCAGACGGTATGTCTTCTACTGTAATCATCCCATGTACACTAACGAGATCAGAAAAACTATCTTGAAACTCATCATATTCAATCGTCATCGATTGCAGCGCTACGTCTTCACCTGAACGTTCTTGTTCTTCACTATCATCAGGCTCTTCTGCTGCACTCGCCTCTTCTGCCGATACGTCATCTTCCGCCATTTCCTCTTCATCTGTCGACGAGAACATGCCAATGACGAAAAAGGCGACAATTGCAAAAAACCACCACCGTTTATAAAACGGCTTCTTCACTTTCTTGTTTTGTTCCATATTAAAAGCTACCCCTTACCCTTAATCAATTTTCAATCCTCTAAGTAACAAGTATGGAAAAATATAGTATAAATTTCCCAACACAATTATTAAAACTAAGGGATTTAGTATTATAAAGCAAGGGTTTTTTTCATAACAACAAAACTCTGCACACCCTTTATGTACTAAATCTTTTCATTTAAGAGGATGAATCACGATTTCCAATTGACCGAATATTTAATTTGTCTTACAATAAAACTAATAAACATAAGGAGTTGAATGCATGGATATTTCGGTAACGACAACGACATTTCACTTATCTGATAATGACTTAAAGCAAATGGTACAGTTAGGAGTGGATTATATTGATTTTGGGACTGGCGCTTCATTCCCAGGAGTTAAAGAAGATGGATTCCCAGATCTTGATACACTACTTAAAGAGAGACGACGCATTCAATCGTTCGGTCTAGACATTAATCGGGTTACACTTCCAGATTTATCCGAGGCCTATATAAACGGTCAAGATGAGACAGGATTGGAGCATTCTGTCAAAGCGGTGAAAGTCTTCGGGGAAGCGGGGGTCAATATTGTTCGCCAGCGTTTTGCTGGAGATACGTTTAATCATCTAACAAAGAGCTATAAAGCTAGGCAACGAGGAGGCGCCTTAGCTCGAGGTGAAAGTCTCGTATTCAGTGAAGAGCCTTATCACGTACATTCGTTAGACGACCATGAGCACTATTGGAAGCGCTTTACGCACGCATACTCACAGCTAGTACCTGCGTGTGAAGAAGCCAATGTACAGCTTGGGATGCATCCTTCAGATTCCCCGTTACAAGGCACGCCTTTTGGAGGGCTTGGCTATCGAAGAATTATAGACGAGTTTCCAAGTAAAAAAGTGGGCTACATTTATTGTACAGGTACACGCGCCGAAGAAGGTGGCAGTTCTTTAGTGCTTGATGAGCTCAATCAATATGGAAGGAAGAAGCGTTTGTTCCTGATCCATTTCAGAAACGTTCGGGGTGCACTTCCGACTGCCGGGGCTTTTGAAGAAGCTTTATTAGACGATGGCGATATGAACATGTATAAAGTTCTCTATGAATTAAAGAAAACTGGATTCACAGGCTGCTTAAATCCAGATCATGTGCCCGTTATGCAAGGAGACGTTCCAGACCTTGATGGAAATTGGCAATACTCAAACATTGGCTGGAGTTATCAAAGCGTCGGCTTTGCTTATTCCATCGGCTACATTCGTGCACTTCTTAACGCAATGACAGAAGTTCATGGCTCATAAGAAAATTCCCCGTCTCAGAGCTGAGGCGGGGAATTTTCTTATGATTGGATTTATGACTCATCTTCTTCTAATGTTTGGATCAATTCGGTATAATATTCTCTTACACCTTCCATATGCTCAAATGCTTCTTCCCCATCTAAATATTCTGGAATTGTGTAGTAAGACTCTGCCCGACTTTGGTATTCTTCGTTGTTTTCGACAACTTCTTTTACTGCTTGAGAGAACGTTTCTACAATTTCATCTGGTGTTTCTTTTGGAAAAGCAAAGAAGAAGAACTTCTCGAATTCTATGTCGATCCCTTGCTCAACCATGGATGGTGTGTTGTCGTATAACTCTCTGCTTTCCTCAGCCAATACGCCTACTGAACTGAAATCACCATTCGCAATATAATCTGTCGTTACGCCGTAAGCGATCGGAATGACATCGACTTGATCTCCTAAGAGAGCAACAATCTTATCTGACGCACCCCCAACATCAATTAACCGAAATGAAGCACCCGTCTCACGTTCAAATGCCATCATTTGCAAATGGGTGTACCCACCCACTTCTGTGCCAAAATATAGCTCATCAGGATTCTCTACTGCATAGTCCGCGAGTTCAACGGCATCTTGATATGGTGCATCTGCATTAATGATAAACGTGTCGCCCATATCAAACGTAGAGATGGCAGCAATCTTATAATCACGATGATCAAAATCGGAGACACCAAATAGTTTATTAATCAAGAGATTGTTGTGAAAAAACAGCACTTGATGTCCATCTGGTCTTGCATCTAAGATTTCTCGTGAACCAACACTTCCTCCTGCCCCCGCAATATTGGAGACGACCATGTTCACACCTAACTCTTCGCCGACAAATTGACTTAATAATCTAGCACCTAAATCCGTATCTCCCCCAGCACCTGCTGGCACAACGACTTCGATCGTTTGATTTGGATACGATTCAACAGACGCTTCGGATACGGTTGCCTGACTTTCTCCAAATGTTGGTGTCGCTATGTTTGTCGTGAACACAATCATCAGAATCGATGCAACTAGTAACGTGATACATGTCCACTTTACTGAAGTTTTCATCATTGATCACCTACTATCCTTCTTCGCTTCATATTATTACGAACAGCAACAATCACAGAAATTAATGCAACGGTAAGAAACACAAATGCAATTGGAGACGTTACAAATGGTGTCCAATCTCCGTTTGAGTGCATTAACCCTCGTCTAAGATTGAGTTCTAAGATTGGAGCGAGAATAAACGCTAAGACGACAGGCATGATTGGAATTTTCAGTTTAATAAGCACATAGCCTAAGAGTCCACATGCTACAAGAATGACTGCATCAAAGAGGCGGTTGTTAACACCAAAGGCACCAACGACACACAATACGATAATGATCGGTAGTAACAAATGTTGTGGTACATTTAAGATTCGTATGAAAAAACGCATACCGATAATTAACAACAACGCCATAAATGCATTTGCAATTAATAACGCTGCGAAAATGCCATACATGACATCTCCATGTTGTTCAAATAACAACGGGCCTGGGTTTAGACCATGAAGCATTAACCCTCCAATGAGTAAGGCCGTAACACCATCACCAGGAATACCAATCGAAAGTAATGGAACTAATGCGCCACCGATCGAAGCGTTGTTCGACGATTCCGTCGCTACTACTCCGTAAGGCGAACCTTTTCCGAATTTTTCTGGTGTTTTAGATTGGTTCTTCGCAGTGGCGTACGCGATGATGTTTGCTGTTGATCCCCCTAAACCTGGCAATATCCCAACACCAACACCGATGAGCGTTGATCGCAGCCAATTCCATTTTTGTTGAAACACTTCTCGAAATGAAATACCAATATCTCTTAGCTTATAAGCGATTTCAATTCGTTTTTTATTCTGATCGTCTTTGTTTTCTGCAGCCTTCAATATCTCTGAAATTGCAAATAAGCCAATTAAAACAGGCAGGACATCCAAGCCAGCATCTAGATCACTAAATCCAAATGTAAACCGTGGATAAGAATCAATTGGTGCCATTCCAATCATTGCTAATACAACACCTAAACAACCTGCCAGTACACCTTTTAACATGGAATTACCTGACAAACTTGTGATCATCGTTAGTGCAAAGATTGTGACCGCAAAGTACTCAAAAGGTGAGAATTCAATAGCAATCGATGCCAATAGGGGCGAGACAAAGATTAAAATAGCAAAACTTAACAACCCTGCAAGGAATGAAAAGATGATTGTTAACGTGAACGCTTTCCCCGCTTCACCATTTTGCGCCATTGGATACCCATCAAACGTGGTTGCAATACTTGATGGGGTTCCTGGTATATTTAGCAGCATCGCGGGTATAAATCCCCCAGACACTCCGCCGATGTAGAGACCAAGTAATAAGGCCATTCCATTTAATGGCTCCATGCCGAACGTAATCGGTAAACAAATGGCAATCGCCATCACTGCCGTCAAACCTGGTATGGCCCCGAAGACGAGCCCTAATGCAACGCCAATTAGTATGATTAGTAATGTTTCTAGATTAAGTACACTTACAAACCCGTTCAAAAACAAATCAACCATCGGTTTCCTCCTATCCCAGTATTCCAACTGGCAACATTAAGTCAAATCCACTACGAAATACGTGGTAAATGACAACCGAGGCAGTCAGTGACAAACTGCTAAACATAAGAAGATTACGCTTTTCTTTTGTTGCCAATAAATAACTTTGAACGACCAAATATAAGGTTGTCGCGAGAATAAACCCTATGATTGGAAGGAAAAGTAAATACAGTAAGATCAGGACAAACGTGATCCCAACATTGACTTGCTTCGACTTCACGTTGCCTTCATCATGTTCTTTAGTTGAAGCAACTTCTTCATTACCGACCTGTTTTCTAGCAAGGTATAATAAAACGATACTAATTAGAAACATAATCACTGAAGCAACAATCGGAAAGAAACTTGAGCTTACGCCTATAGATAGTATTGAAAGCGTATTCATATTTATTGATAAGAAAAACACACCTACGGCCAACACCAAAAAACTTAACCCTGTAACTACATTGCTTCTTCGTTCTGAAAGCATTGAATCACTTCCTCTACAAGATTAGAAGAGGGGGATAAGCCCCCCGCCCTATGCTTTAACGAATACCGTCTTAATGTTCGTAAAGAACTCTTTGGCTGCTTCTCCTTGCTCTCTTGAATGAGAACTTGAATTCTTCATACCTCCAAATGGTGCTTGTAGTTCAACCCCCGCACTCTCTGCATTGATTCTAACAAGACCTGCATTCATGTCATCGATAAATGACATCATTCCACCGATATTGCTAGTAAAAATTGATGCACTTAATCCGTAATCACTATCATTAGCTAGCTCAATGGCTTCTGACAAATCGTCCACCTTGAATAAGGTAATAACAGGACCGAAGATTTCTTCTTGGGCCAAACTACTTGAATGCGCAAGATTTTCAAAAATCGTTGGTTGTATATAAAATCCGCGCTCTTCGTATAATTGAGATCCTCCCGTTAGAAGACTCCCACCTTCAGCCACGCCTTTTTCAATATAAGCGAGACTTTTTCTTAGTTGTTGTTCAGAAGCAAACGGTCCCATCCACGTCGATTTATCGAGACTGTCTCCGACAATGATCTCTTCTGTTTGTGCAACAAGTTTCTTCTTGAATTGTTCATACACGTTTTCATGTACAATCACCCGGCTCGTTGCCGTACACTTTTGACCTGTCGTTTTGAACGCACCAGAGATGGTTGCTGAAACAGCAAGATCGATATCTGCATCGTCACACACAATGACTGGGTTTTTCCCACCCATCTCTAATTGATACTTCGCTCCACGTGCAAGTGCTGTTGCACCAATCTCTTTCCCTGCGGTATTCGATCCGGTGAACGTAATTCCAGATACGTCTTGATGTTCAGTAAGTAGACTTCCAACTTCCCTACCTCCACTCACCATGTTAAGAACACCTTCAGGTAAGTCAGCTTGTGAAAAACACTCCATAATCTTCGCGCACGTAATACTCGTTTCAAGCGCAGGCTTAATGACAACTGTATTTCCATAAATAAGTGCTGGCGCTAATTTCCAAAGTGGAATTGCAACAGGAAAATTCCACGGCGTGATCACACCTACAACGCCAAGTGGCGCTCGCGTAGTAAACATGAGTGCGTTTGAATCCGTTGCCGGAATCACGTCGCCCACTACCCTCATGCCTTCATTCGCATAGTAACGTAAGATCGCAACGCCACGCTGTACTTCGCCTTTCGTCTCTGCAATGGTTTTACCCATCTCACGACTGGCAATTTGTGCAATCTCTTCGGCTCGTGAATTCAACTCGCTCGCTGCTTTATACAAATATTCTCCCCGCGCTGCCCCTGCAAGTGATGCCCAATGGGCTTGGGCGTTTTTCGCAGCACGTACGGCTCCGTTCACCTCTACTTCTGTTGCGATCGTCACTTGACCGACTGTATCCGTTACGTTTCCAGGATTTATGACCGTATGTTCCGGTTGTTGATTGGTCTCCCACTTAGCATTAATGTAAGGTGTTACTGTAATCATTGCTTCACTTCCTTTATGCATTGATTTTTGGATACTTGTCGTAAACGTGAGTAATAATGGCTTCTAACTCACGATAATGTTCCGGTTCAACTGGACTAATTGGTGGTCTGACTTTTCCTTGTACTGGTAAACCGATAATTTCCATTCCCGCTTTGATTAGAGATACCGCATACCCTGGTTTTTTCTTCCGAATGGCGTTTATCGGTAAAATAACATCACGGTAAAGCTCCCGAACTTTTGCATCATCTCCTTCAAGCAAGGCGTTATAAAACATTCTAGAGATGTGAGGGATATAGTTTGAAATGGCGGATGAATACGTATCAAAACCCAGTGGCAAATACGCAGGCATCGTTACTTCTGCCATCGGCATGCCGTTTAACCAGCCAAGTCGATCACCAAATGTTTGCGTAAGCTCAATATTTAAGTCCATATTTCCAATGCCATCTTTCAAACCTACAAGGTGTGGATAATCAAGTAATGCTTCTAGTGCGTCTTTTTGTAAAACCGCATTTGCCCGTTGATAAACAATAGCATTTAAGTTCGTCCACTCGAGTAACTCTTGAACATAATGTTTTACTCCTTCTTGATTGCCTTCAATTAAATAAGGAGGTAAAACTAAGTAACCGCTTGCACCTAGCTCTTCAGAAATACGAGCGCATGATTTCGCATGCGCAATATTCCCTCCTACACCGGTATACACAGGCACAGCACCTTTCGTAGCACTCATCGCTACTTCGACCATTCGACGATATTCATCGGTTGATAACGCATGAAATTCCCCAGAACCACAAGCAATAAAGATAGCGTCTAATTTCTCATCGATTAAATATTCAATATTTTTAAATAGTGCTTGTTCATCTAACTCATTATCATTCGTTAATGGCGCCACTGGAAACCCTAGAATTCCCTTGCTGATTTCAGCCATTTCATCAACCCCTTTGATATTTTGTTCAATTGTAAGACAAATAAACTTGTAAGTCAATTTAATAATAAAATTTCACAAAAAAATAGCATGTATCTATAGATACACACTACTGTTGATTTAACACCTTATCGCGTACAAACGTTAAATGTCGATACATCGCTTCAAATGTTACTTGTGGATTTCTCTCTTTAAGTCCATTGTAAATTGCACGATGATGAGCAACCGTCTTCTCTTTCTCACGATATTGAATCTGCTTATTCACTTTTTCATGCGCTAACAATAAAGAATCCATCATTCCTTGCATGATGGGGTTATCGACGCTTGACGCAATAATGTGATGAAACTCTAAATCATATCGACCGTAATCATTGTCTTCTTTTGTTTCAATTGCGACGATCGTCTCGTGTAAAGCTTCCAATTGTTCATCGGTAATCTTCTCAGCAGCTAACGTAACAAGCCCTAATTCTAACGTCATTCGCGCTTCAATAATGCCTTCGATGTTATCATTCATCAATGAAAGCATTGTTTTAAAGGGCTTACTGCTAATACGCTCAGTGAAATACGTGCCATCTCTCGTTTTCCGTTTTACAATACCGAGTGATTCTAAAGATGTAATTGCTTCTCGTAAAACCGGTCGACTTACGCCAAGCATATCGATTAATTCCATCTCAGGAGGTAATTTATCTCCTGGCTTTAATTTGTTTGTCATTAACAAATCGACGATGCTTTCTTCAACATGTTGCGCTAATGTCGTTCGCTTTACTTTCTTATCAATCAAGTTCGACTCAAAATCTCTCATCTACTTCACCCCTGCTTATACCTTGAGTGTAGCATAGGAGCTATTTGTAAAACAAATAGCTGATTTTACAAATATAACTTATCGAAGATGGCAGAATGCCTTGGAACATGGAATCATCAGCCACCTTCAATAAGGAAGACTTTTACTGTTCTACTTCTTCCACACACGCGCAATATTCTCAGCGGCTTCTTCTAAATACTGTTCGCCGTTTGCTAGTGCGTCTTCGAGGTCGATTGCACCAGGGACGATGCTGAACACCGCGTCGATCCCGTGCTCGTAAACCGCTTTATACCCTTCACCAAGTGCACCACAGACAGCGATGACAGGCTTGTCCACTTCTTTAGCGGCAAGGGCGACTCCGACGGGAGTCTTCCCATAGATCGATTGACCGTCGATTTTACCTTCGCCAGTGAGGACGAGATCGGCGTCTTTGACGCGCTCTTTGAAGTTCGTTTCTTCTAAGACGAGCTCGATGCCAGGGACGAGCTTCGCATCTAAGTAGGCGAGCAGTCCCACCCCAAGTCCGCCAGCCGCTCCTGCGCCGGGGATGTTTTTGACGTCGTTCCCGGTCGCTAAGACAGTACAATTGTGATAGTTGGCTAATGCCGCATCGAGTTGCTCGACGTCTGTTGGTGTTGCACCTTTTTGCGGGCCATAAATCGCACTTGCACCTTCGGGTCCGAGGAGTGGGTTCTTAACATCACAGGCGACAACAACTTCAACGTTTTGTAATCGTGGATCCAGCCCTTTCGTGTCAATGTGAACAAGGTGCTGTAAAGCTGCACCGCCACGGTGAATCGGTGAATCGTTCTTATCAAGTAGCGTTGCACCGAGTGCTGCAATCATGCCCGCGCCACCGTCATTCGTCGCACTGCCACCAATTCCGATAATCAGTTTCTTAATGTCTTGATCAA
Organism: Bacillaceae bacterium JMAK1; assembly: GCA_012970285.1. Lineage (GTDB taxonomy): Bacteria > Bacillota > Bacilli > Bacillales > Marinococcaceae > Geomicrobium_A. Next base: position 222,538 of record JIBW01000007.1, on the reverse strand, counting down.
GGGCGTGGCGAATAAGTTCACCAGTCCCGTATGTAGACGCTTCCAATACATTTCGGTTCTCTTTCGTGTTGTAATGGATGCCACTCGCGGATGCCATGTCCATGATTGCTGTTTCGCCGTCTTTTGAAAGGGCGTATGTCGCAGTAACCACCTGCTTGTTCGGGCCTTCAACTTCGACATTGATCGTTGTTCCTTCAAGGCTTGCGGTGAGTGCTTCCATCGTGCCTTCACCACCGTCCCCCATTGGTATTAAGTCTGTCGTTAGATTAGGATGAATGTTGCGAAAACCGCGAGCGAGCGCATGGGCTGCCGCTTCAGCGGTCATACTTTCCTTGAACGAATCAGGTGCAATAACGAGGTGTACCATTTGTTCCTCCTTTAGAGACTTGTCCAGTTTATTCTCTTGACGTGATTGTGGAAAACTCGTATGATTTTAGTAAGAGTGTTACCCTTCTTCTACGTTGCAGCGCAATACATAGGCTGTTGCTTCTAGGAATCTAACAGTATAAGGAAGGATGAAGTGCACGATGCATTGGTTTGCTATTTTTTCTGCAGTATTTGCTGCAGGCGTGGTCGCATGGTCGATCTTCAATATTGTGGTTGCCAAAAACTAGAACTTTTTTTGAAAACACGATGGTCTGAGCACCATCGTGTTTTTTATTCGTTTTCCTCTGGCTTTGGTACGAGCATTTCAAAGTGGTGATGCAAGTTGACGAATTCTTTCGGAATTGTGCCACCATGTTCGCCGTCTAGATTCAGTTGCATCTCGCCTTCAATCTCAATTTTAATTCGATTTGCTTGAATGTAAATAACTTTGTCTTCGTAAATGTGCTGACCAGATAATGCCAGACTACCGATTCGAACGAAATCAGCAAGGTTGGTTTTTTTCAGTAAAATCATATCAAATAGACCATCATCAAGCTTCGCATCAGGACTTAGCTTCTCAAAACCACCAACAGAGTTTGAGTTCGCGATCAGAAACAGCATGATTGGACCTTCAAACAGCCTTCCGTCATACTCAATCCGAGCTTCTCGTGGCTTTAAGAAAAACAGTTTCTCGAAGCCTTTCACATAGTACGCCATTTGTCCCATCATCGTCTTCAAACGACTCGGTGTGTCATACGTTAACTCAGTGAGGCTTCCACCTGCGGCAATGTTCACAAAATATTGATCACCCGCTTTGCCGACATCAAGTGGTGATACGTGATCTCCCGTTAACACGTCGCAAATGCCTTCCATATCTAAATCATGCAACTTGAACGCCCGACCGAGATCATTCGTTGTGCCTGCAGGAATTAGACCGAGTCGAGGGCGATTCTCGAGTTCCGCAAGACCATTGATCACTTCAAAAATCGTCCCGTCACCACCTGCAGCAATGACAAGATCATAACCACGAAGTCCAGCATCATGTGCCGCTTCTTTTGCACATCCTTCTTGTTTCGTTTGATGTGCAGATGCTTCGTAACCAGCTTGTTCAAGCCGATCTAGGATATATGGCAAGTTCTTTTTCATTTGTTCTCGCCCAGAAGTTGGGTTGTAAATTAATCTCGCTTTTTTCATGATACTCTTCTCCTATTATCGTGAAGTTATTCTTTCTATAACGTATCATGCATAATTCATTGTCTTCTCTAGTATAGTGTACCGAAGTTGGAAAGGACAGGCAAAGATTCCCTCACAGTTCCTTCACAATCACCTCACACGTTCTTCCTTGCTTGCAGTACCTTTGTCACGTAAACTAACTATGGTTGTACTTATTCTATTGATATTTCTAGTAGGAGGATTTTATGAAAAAAACAAAACAACTACTCGCAGGTCTGCTTGTCGTTATGGGATCAGCCGCAATGGCTACTACTACTTATGCCCACTCTTACGTGGATGAAAGCATCCCAGCAGATGGCGAAACGGTCGAAGAACCTGTCGAGACGTTAACACTTCATTTTGACGCAGGAATTGAACCTGCAACAACGGTCACAATTACCGACCAAGACGGTGAAGATTTCGCCGTACAAGATGAAAACGTTGAAGGCGATGATTTCATCGTAGAACTTGAAGAGCCACTTCCAAGTGGTGACTACAACGTCTACTGGCAAGCGCTTGGGGCAGATGGCCACGGCACAGAAGGTGAATTCAATTTTACAGTAGACGCTCCTGAAGAGGAAGTCGTTGAAGAAGAAGAAGTCACAGAAGAAGATGCAATTGAGGAAGACGCAATTGAAGAAGCCGTAGAAGAAGACGATGCTGTAGAAGAAAACGTCTCTGAAACGGCTGATGAAGACACATCTGACAACAACACAGGTCTTATTGTCGGCATTGTCGCGGGTATAGTCGTACTAGGTGCTGTAGTGTTCTTAATTACTCGTCGTAATCGCTCGTAATGACACTCGTCATTTTCTCTAACATTGTGATCTTTATCGCACTCACTTTGTGGGCAGGGCTCCACTTAAGTGAAGCGGTTGGGACAAAACGACGGCCACCCATCAAAGTGCCGTCGTTTTTAGCACCAGCTCTAGGCATTATCATTATCGTCTTCAGCTTTATCCCAGTCGGATTAATTGTAGAATCAACATCACAAATGTTCGGAGAACCGTTCCAAGTCGTCTTATGGGACGTTTTATTCAACTTTCGAATCGGTCAAAGTTTCGTCGCAACCGTCGCACTCGTGTTAGTCGCCTTAATTTGGCGCTACGCTGTACGTAACGACAACTTGTTAGCATGGCTTCAGATGATTCCCACTGTCGGATTATTCATCGCAGCAAGCTGGAGTTCCCACGCCGCGTCACTTGCTGACACTGGGTTTTATTTGAACGCCTTGCACTTTCTCGCCGCGGCGTTTTGGGCAGGAACGTTACTCATTGTCGGATTCTTTTCAGTAAAAGAACATGACGGATGGCATTCCTTTTTCAATTGGTTCACGCCATTTGCAATCGGTGTCGTCCTCACCATGATTGGTACAGGCATTGGCATGATGCTACTTATCACACCAGAATACACGAATAGTTGGCTCATGACCTACGGTCAAATGCAACTGCTTAAGCATATGCTCTTCGTCCCGCTCGTCCTTTATGGCTTCGCACACGGTTTCTTAATGAAGCGAAGAATCAACAACGGGTTAAGTGACAACAAAGTCCGCACATCGATGCGCATGGAAAGTGTGCTACTCGTAGCGATTTTCCTCGTAACCGCTGGTATGGTCGAACAGGAACCACCGCACGAAGTCGCTCAAACATTATACTTCGAAGAAAAATCAGAGCTCGGTATGTACTGGATTACAGATGAATTCTGGGGCGACGACCAAATCGTCTGGAGCCTCTCCATTCCAACCGCCCTGCTACTCGCAGCCGGACTGTTCGTGCTTACACTATTCGTCGTCCACGTCGGAAACGGCCAAAGTGTGTGGGCAGTGCCAGTATACCTACTCATGTTCGTCCTTTGTGTGTACCTTGCACTCATGATTGGCGCTGAGAAAGTTGTGACCTAGCTACCGATGAAAGAGCAGCCCGCGTGCTGCTCTTTTTTTGTGTAATCAGGTTGGGGGCGGATAGTTTTAGTCTTGATCCACGCACTCCCATTCTTGATCCACATCTACTTTTTAGCGATTCATTCCTACCTTCACAAACTGCTCACTCGCAGGTGTTTCACTTCCTTACCCTCATCTCCATGTCTCTTTCCTTTAAAAAAATTACGATTTAAATGATCCAAACGTGTATCCATTTCGTTAGCTACGGTATATGCATTTCTCAATCCTTATGAGATTGATAACTAAATAATTGAGGCGATATCTATGAAAGTGATGACGCTTTTTACTCTCACTGGTTTTCTTATCATTCTTGTTGCGTTTTCGTTCGTTACAACAAACGACCCTGCTTCAGACTCCAGAGAGCCTCAAGACAGTCAGGTTGTACACGAGCAATTAGCTGAAGGTGACTCAACTGATGACGCACTCGATGAGTCAGAATCACGAGAACAAACTCCGCCAGCACCAGAACAAGTGGAGATTACGGGTACATTTCTTACTTGGCACGCCGTTCGTGATGACGATATCGACAGTTATCGAATCTACAAAGTGGGTGAAGATGGCGACGAACATGTTGCCAGCATTGCACAAAATGAAAGAAAAACGTATACCGTTGAAGAGCTTACTCAATTTGACTATTATGTAACATCTGTGACCGAGGGTGGCACTGAATCTGAGCCATCTGAAATCGTCTCTCAATAATTCTTTTAAAAAAAATTACGGAAAAAGTGATCCAAATCATTTTAGGAAACGTTAGCTTGGCAACTAGGCTTTGAAACATCACATAAAAAAACAAACGCAACGGTTTGCAAGTCAGAGCCTGTACTCTAGTTGAGGAGGTGTTTTCCATCTTAGATGTAACGCAACTTCTAAATGATGTATTAAACGAGAGTGGAAATGAATCTGGGAATGTAACAATTTCTCTTAGTATTCTGTAAGAAGAAAATAGAGTAAGCGATGGAGGTGATGATTCTCATGTTCGATATCACACAAATTTTGAACGAGATGCTTAATGAGAGTGGCACCGACTCAGCTACTTTCGATCTAGATTACAAAGTTTTCTAGTTGAAACGATATTTAACCTGACAAAGGAGGTGCTTTCCATGAACGATATTACACAAATTCTTAATGACGTGCTAAACGGGAGCGGGAACGACTCTGGCAACATTGGCCTTGATTTGAACATTCTTTAAATAATAATTGAATTTCAATAAGGAGGTATTTTCCATGAACGACATTACACAGATTCTTAACGATGTGCTGAACGGGAGCGGAAACGACTCCGGCAACATTGATTCTGACTTGAACATTCTTTAACGAATGATCGATTCTTAAATAAGGAGGTGTTTTCCATGAACGACATTACGCAAATTCTTAACGATGTGCTGAACGGGAGCGGAAACGACTCCGGCAACATTGATTCTGACTTGAACATTCTTTAACGAATGATCGATTCTTCCATAAGGAGGTGCTTTCCATGAACGATATTACGCAAATTCTTAATGATGTGCTAAACGGGAGCGGGAACGACTCGTTGAATACTGGTCTTGACCTGAACATCTTGTAATCTTAACCTTATTCTTTCACTTAGGAGGTATGTGACATGTTAGATCTTACTCAGATTCTTAACGATGTGCTGAACGGAAGCGGAAACGACTCTGGCAACATCGATACTGACTTGAACATTCTTTAAATAATGATCGATTCTTCAACAAGGAGGTGTCTTCCATGAACGACATTACACAAATTCTTAATGACGTGCTCAACGATAGCGGGAACGACTCGTTGAATACTGGTCTTGACCTAAACATCTTGTAAACTAACTTTATTCTTTCACTTAGGAGGTATGTGACATGTTAGATCTTACTCAGATTCTTAACGATGTGCTAAACGGGAGCGGAAACGACTCTGGCAACATTGATTCTGACTTGAACATCCTTTAAATAATGATGAATTCTTCAAATAAGGAGGTGTCTTCCATGAACGACATTACACAAATTCTTAATGACGTGCTCAACGATAGCGGGAACGGCTCGCTAAATACTGGTCTTGACCTGAACATCTTGTAATCCTAACCTTATTCTTTCACTTAGGAGGTATGTGACATGTTAGATGTTACACAGATTCTTAATGATGTGCTTAATGAGAGTGCGAATGATTCGTTAAACACGGATATTGATTTTAATCTCCTTTAAATGATTCAACGAAACTGCCGGGAGTTCGCTCTCGGCGGTTTTTTACATTAAATTGAAGTGGTGAAACCCGATGCTGGACTTAATGAAAATCTATCTAAAACCTTATCGATCCAAGCTGGTGCTGATTGCTTTTTTGGTGTTTTTACAAGCGCTTCTTCAACTTACATTGCCGACCCTTCTCGCTGAGCTTGTCGATGTAGGCATTGCAAATGCCGATGTGTCTTATATTGTTCAAGTTGGTCTTTGGATGCTACTAATCACGGTAGTGACCGTGGCGGTAACCGTATGTTCAGGCTATCAGACTGCGAAATTAACATCTTCAGTCGCTTTAACAATAAGGGAAAGATTATATGCCAGTGTCCAAGGTTTTTCTCTTCAAGAATACCGCCAATTCGGTCATTCAACATTATTAACCCGCACGACCAATGATGTTCAACAAGTGCAGACAATCTTGTCGCTTCTGTTAAAAACGATGTTGCTCGCACCGATGATGTTCATTGGCGCATTTATCCTTTCGGTTACTAAAAACCTAATGCTTTCATTCATTCTTATCGCGCCATTACCGATCATTATTCTTATCGTCATCTGGTTCGCAAAAAAAGGAGGTACGTTGTTTGCCTCCTTACAAAAAAGAGTCGACCAATTGAACCTGACACTTCGTGAAGGCATTACCGGTATTCGTGACATTCGTTCTTTCAATCAAGTCGATCGAGAACGAGAGCGTTTTTCAGAAGCAAACGAGTCTTATAGGAATTCAGCGATACATGTCCATCAGCTCATGATCTATCTAACACCAATCATGATGTTCATCTTGAACTTCTCGATTGTTGCTCTTTTATGGTTTGGCTCGCTCCAACTGAATACCGGGGAGCTCCAAGTGGGAGACTTAATGGCCTTTATTCAGTACGCCATGTACATTCTGTTCTCCATCATGCTGACGTCGGTATTGTTTGTAAGTTTTCCACGTGCATCTGTATCAGCAAAACGCATCCTAGAAGTGCTGAATGCTGAACCGACCATCAAGAGCCCAACATATTCATTAACGCCTGAACAGCAATCCAGCCTTCGCTTTGCAAATGTCTCTTTCCAATATCCTAGCGCAGAAAAGTCCGTCCTCAAGAACGTGACCTGTACGATAGCTGATCGTAAACTCACTGTGATTGTCGGAGGAACAGGCTCAGGAAAGTCCACCTTGCTGCAACTGATTCCAAGACTGTTAGATGTTAGTGCAGGGAACATCGTGATGGGTGGCATTGATCTACGAAATGTAAATCAAGAAGCGTTGCGTAACGCCGTGACTTTTTCCCCTCAAAACACGCAACTTTTCTCAGGGACGATTGAAAATAACCTTCGCTTTGGTTCAGAAGATGTTTCAATGCAACAAATCGATCGAGCGTTATCCATCGCCCAAAGCGAATCTTTTATTAAAGAACTACCCGAAGGAATTAATACGACGTTAACCCAAAATGGAAAGAACTTGTCCGGTGGACAACGGCAACGAATTGCGATTGCCCGTGCTCTCATAAGAGAGGCCGACATGTATCTATTTGATGAAAGCTTTTCTGCGATCGATGCCGGAACGAAGAGACAGATCCTAGATGAGCTATTACACGAGTTAAACGAATCCACTGTAGTAATCGCAACGCAAGACGTCGGGATTTCCAAACGAGCGGACCACATCCTCGTTCTTGATGAAGGAGAAATTACTGGGGAAGGGACCCATCACGAATTATTACAAACGAGTGCGATTTATCACGAACTGGCCACTACGCAATTGGAGGAGGGTACCTCATGAAAAACCAAGATTCCAAAATCCAATGGGGTACGTTGAAACGACTTCTCAGCTATCTATTGCCTTATCGTTTCCGACTATTGACGGTCGCAATGACATCCGTGCTGAGCACGTTGTTTCTTATCCTCGGTCCATTCGTTCTCGGACTAGTAATCACAACACTGTTTGAAGGTATGGTGAACAATGGAGGCATTGATTTTTATCGGATCAGTCAACTATTGTTAGGGCTAGCTGCACTCTACCTGTTTAGTGTTTATCTCTCTTATATCCAAGAATACTTGATGGTCGGTGTTGCACAACATGTCACCTATACACTCCGGCATGAATTGCATCATCAACTCATGAAACTACCGATTGCCTTCTTTGATCGCGTGAGTACGGGTGACCTGATGAGTCGAGGCGTTAACGATATTGATAAGATTAGTAGCACGTTGCAACAAACGCTAACACAGACGATTACGTCTTTGATGACGATGATTGGCGTTGTCGTCATGATGCTGATTATTAGTCCTCTGCTCACGCTAATCGTGTGCATCACTTTACCGTTAAGCATTCTCATTACGAAGCGAATTATTAAGTACTCACAAGTACAATTTCGACAGCAGCAACAAGCGCTAGGCGCTTTGAATGGCTATATTGAAGAGAGCTACACGAACCACCCATTAATTCAATCCTATCACCAGGGCGAGGACATGAAATCTAAGTTCACCCCCTACAACGCCTCTCTATTTGAAGCTAATTGGCGTTCTCAATTCCTTTCAGGGTTAATCGTGCCGTTGCTCAACCTTTTGAACAATGTCATCTATGTTGTTGTTGCCATTATTGGAGGCATCTTCGTCGTCCAACGAACCATTGCCATCGGTGATGTGCAAGCGTTAATTATGTATATTCGTATATTCACCCAACCCATTAACCGGGTGGCCAACATTACGAATACGATTCAAGCTACTATTGCATCTGCAGAACGGTTGTTTCAAGTACTTGATATTTCCATGCCCACAAGCGACTACGGCTCCAAAGTTCCAGAAGGTCGGGGGGAGATCTCGTTTGAGCGTGTGTCGTTTCAATATGATGCAAACAAACCAATCTTAAAAGATATTAACGTAAAGCTAAAAGCCGGTGAAGATGTTGCTATTGTTGGTTCATCTGGAGCTGGAAAGACGACACTAGCTCTTTTACTCTTACGGTTCTACGAAGCCAATGAAGGTTCGGTGTCTATTGACGGTTTGGATATAACGTCAATAGATGATGAGGTCCTCCGAAGAATGACTAGCATTGTAATGCAAGATACGTGGCTATTTAGCGGAACCATTCGAGAGAATATCACCTTTGGATTGCCGTTGGCAACAGAGGATGAAGTGATCACTGCAGCAATAAAGGCACGGGCGGATGCCTTTATTCGCAAACTTCCGAATGGATATGATACGCACCTTGATGAGCAGGCATCTGGGTTGTCTGAGGGCGAGAAACAATTGTTATCCATCGCTCGCGTTATGCTGAGTGATCCTCGAATCCTAATCTTGGATGAAGCAACGAGCAACGTGGACAGTCGAACAGAATTACAAATCCAAAAAGGGTTGCAACAATTGAAGCAAGGTCGCACGACGGTTACTGTCGCTCACCGCTTGCATACGGTCCGTCATGCAGATCGGATTCTCGTGATGCACGACGGTCAAATTGTAGAAGATGGCTCACACGAATCGCTAATTGAAAATGGAGCTTATTACCGACATCTTTTCTTGAAAGAGCAGCAAAACAGTATGTAACTAAGCTTCGTTTCAGGATAGGTACGCTTATGAGAAACTATGCTCCAACGCACAAAAATCCCCCTGCTCGATGAGCAGGGGGATTTTAAACTTAGCGTGATTCTAAGCCTTCTTTGATGAGTTTGTTGATGACTTGTGGGTTGGCTTTTCCTTTGGTTTCTTTCATCGCTTGGCCGACGAGGAAGCCGAAGGCTTTGTCTTTGCCGTTTTTGAAGTCTTCGATTGACTGTTGATTATTGTCTAAGATGTTATCAACGATCGCTTTGAGTTGACCTTCATCGGAGATTTGGACGAGTCCTTTATCTTCGACGATTTGTTTCGCTTCGCCACCGTTCTTCATCATTTCGTTGAAGACTTTTTTAGCGATTTTACCTGAGATTGTGCCATCTTCGATGAGCTTAATCATTCCAGCAAGGCCGTTAGGTGTCATCTTAATTTCCTCGATTTCAATGCCTTCTGAGTTGAGGTAGGCGTTCACTTCACCCATAAGCCAGTTGGCCGCTTGCTTTGCATCCGCACCAACTGCGACACTTTCTTCGAAGAAATCTGCCATTGCTTTCGTTTGTGTTAAGACACCAGCGTCATAAGCTGGAATGTTCCATTCGTTGATGTAGCGTTGTTTACGTGCGTCTGGAAGTTCTGGAATCCCTTCGCGAACGCGCTCAATCCATTCATGATCAATGTAAAGGTTGACGAGGTCGGGTTCTGGGAAGTAACGATAGTCATCAGACCCTTCTTTGATACGCATGAGGATTGTTTCTTTCTTCTCTTCGTTCCAACGACGTGTTTCTTGAAGAATTTCGCCACCTGAAAGCAGCACTTCTGCTTGGCGCTTCTCCTCAAACGTAAGTCCTTTTTGGACGTTCGTGAATGAGTTTAAGTTTTTAAGCTCCGCTTTCGTTCCGAATTCCTCTTGTCCTGCAGGACGAAGAGAAATGTTCGCATCACAACGTAAAGAGCCTTCTTCCATTTTACAATCCGACACTTCTGTGTACTGTAGAATGGCTTTTAGCTTCTCAAGGTAAGCGTACGCTTCGTTCGGCGTGCGAATGTCCGGCTCAGATACGATCTCGATGAGCGGTGTTCCAACACGGTTGAAGTCAACGAGAGATGCATCGTCGTAGTCGTCGTGCGTGAGCTTCCCTGCGTCTTCTTCTAAATGGATCCGAGTAATCCCGATTCTCTTCTTGTAACCATCCACTTCAATCTCAATCCAGCCGTTCTCACCTACTGGCTTATCAAACTGTGAAATTTGGTAGGCTTTCGGGTTGTCTGGATAAAAGTAGTTTTTACGGTCAAACTTCGTTTCTTCGGCAATCTCACAGTTGAGTGCAACTGCAGCTTTAATTGCGTAATCCACGGCACGTTGGTTTAGAACCGGTAACACACCTGGGTGACCGAGGCAGATCGGACACGTGTGTGTGTTTGGCGGTGCTCCAAAGGCTGTTGAACATCCGCAAAAGATTTTTGAATTCGTTTTTAGTTCTGAGTGTACTTCAAGTCCGATAATCGTCTCAAATTTCATCTTCGTGTCCCCCCCTTATAGTTCCGGCTTGACTTTTGTATGTTCAGTCGCGCGCTCGTAAGCGTGTGCCACTTTGTATAGTGTGCGCTCTTCAAACGGCTTTGCGATGAGTTGCAGTCCGACAGGCAATCCGTCAGAGAACCCACATGGCACGGAAATGGCAGGGTTACCTGCTAAGTTCACAGGGATCGTTAAGATGTCTTTTAGATACATCGTTAGTGGATCGTTACTATTCTCGCCCACTTTGAAAGCGGTCGTCGGAACAGTTGGTCCCAAAATAACGTCAAAGCTGTTTAGCACATGTTCGAAGTCTTCACGGATGAGCGTTCGTACTTTTTGTGCTTTTTTGTAATACGCATCGTAATAGCCTGAGCTAAGCGCAAACGTTCCGAGCATAATACGACGCTTCACTTCGTCACCAAAACCTTCACTACGGCTCTTCTTGTAAAGATCAAGAAGATCTTCACCTTCTTTACGTACTCCGTAACGAACACCGTCAAAGCGAGCAAGGTTCGCTGAAGCCTCAGAAGAAGCGAGCAAATAATACGCTGCTACGGCGTACTTAGAATTTGGAAGGGAAACTTCCTCCCACGAAGCACCAAGCTCTTCAAGCTTTGCAAGCGCTTCTTGAATGCGTGCTTTTACGCCTTCATCCACACCTTCACCGAGGTATTCTTTCGGAACCGCAATGCGTAGTCCTGAGATGTCTTGATTTAACGCTGACGTGTAATCTGCAACTTCCATGTTCGCTGATGTCGAGTCTAGTTGGTCATGACCTGCAATTTGTTGAAGAACGTAGGCGTTGTCTTCAACGGTACGAGTGATCGGACCGATTTGATCGAGTGACGATGCAAAGGCAACGAGACCAAAACGAGACACACGGCCATACGTTGGCTTCAATCCTACTACACCACAAAACGATGCCGGCTGACGAATTGAGCCACCCGTATCCGATCCGAGCGTAAATGGAACTTGTCCAGCTGCAACCGCTGCAGCCGATCCACCACTAGAACCACCTGGTACGTGGTCTGTGTTCCACGGGTTACGCGCTGTAACATAACCTGAGTTCTCATTTGATGAACCCATCGCGAACTCGTCCATGTTCAATTTCCCTACGGTTACGACATTCTTCTCGTTCAAACGATTCATGACCGTAGCATCGTGGACAGGTTCGAAGTTATCGAGCAATTGGCTCCCACACGTCGTACGAAGTCCTTTTGTCACGATATTATCTTTAATTCCTGCTGGAATTCCGAAGAACAAGTTGTCCGCTTCTTGCTCATCAAGCTCGCGAGCTTTTGCAAGTGCGCGTTCTTCGTCGAGCGTTAAAAACGCGTGGATCTTATCATCTGTTTCTTTGATTCGTTTGAATGACTGCTCCGTCAATTCAGTGATCGTCACTTCTTTGTTCTTAATCTTCGTATGTAATGAAGACAAAGTTTCATCGTAAAAACTCATCCGCAATTCACTCCCTTAATCGAGTACCGAAGGAACTTCAAACTGCCCATCTTTTTGTTTCGGGGCGTTTTTAAGCGCTTCTTCTCGTTGTAATGATGGCTTAACGTTGTCTTCACGCAACACGTTTCGTACGTCCATAACGTGTGTTGTTGGCTCAACATTTTCTGTATCGAGTTCATTTAGAACTTCAGCATAATCAATGACTTTACTCATTTGATTCGTAAAATCTTCAATTTCTGTTTCTGTAAATGAAAGTCTAGCAAGGTCTGCAACATGCTCTACTTGTTCTTTTGTAATTTTTGACACGGTTTCACCCCCATAATAACTGTCAATCAAACATTCTTAAAGTATAGCAAAAACCGATGCCTGCGGGCAATTAGCACCACAGGCTTTTCGATTAATCATAAATATACACATCAACTTCTTCGGTACCTGCCGGCCGTTGAATGAGCGCTTCTTGTTGGTCGTTACTTTCGACCTTAGCGACAATATCAACGTTTGTTGGGAATCGATCTTCTACGAGCTCTGCAACTTGTTGCGTAATCGCGATTGTTTCCATCTTACTTTGGAAACGGATCGGCACTGTAATTGTTAGTTCTTGCAACTCACCATTTTGATAATAACCAAGTGCGGTAGCACCAATATGATCACTAAAGTAACTATTCAATTGCATATGAAACTCATTAAAACGATCAGCGTCCCCCGGAGCGTTGTTTGAAGCTGCACTTGATGGGAAAAAGTGATGCGTCTCATCGAGGTCCGTCCATCCACCTAAATCACTCCCAGGATCTGCAACCGCATAGGAGACAAACTCGCCTGGCGTCGTTGATTCTCTCGTTGTTTCGTGGTAAACCGCCACAACAATCGGCACGTCATCTAAATTAACGTTGTCCTCTCCCCCGCTATGAATCGTGCGAAGTCTCGACACAATTTCACTTGAAATCTCATCACGAGCTGTATCAAGTTGCTCTTCAGAAATCTCCGTATTAAACGGTCCGTGTTGCAAACCTTCCTCATCGGTCACTCGGTAGGTGTACGTCGTATTTAACGACACAGCAATGGCAACTCCGCCAACCGCTAAATCCCCTTCACTCGTTTGTCTCATGAAGTTATGTTCAGTAATGTGCGACAAGACACGGGGAGCATTCGCTTCACGTTCAATTAGTGTTTCACCTTCACCTAATTGAGGGTTCAAACCGTTCGGGTTCTCAGGATTCCCCTCATCATCTTCCGTGTTGTCTTGACGACTTAACCAAGAGTTTAGATCGTTACGGGTAATAAAGCGCCCCTCTTGAATGTAATAATCTTCAGGTGAAAATTCATTGGATGCAATTTCACTTAGTCCAACTTCCAATCGTTCGAGATCGTGACGGTTGTACACCATTGCCGATCCAAAACCGCGGGCATGTCCAGGAACGTACGTCCCATCTTGAAATACGGTTCGATAATAATTAGAAAGGCTCGGAATTTCAGCACTTACTTGCGCCGTCGCTCCTTGCTCTTCTGCTTCTACATCCGCCTCTTCTTCAGGTTCAAGAAAAGACATACAGCCTGCTAAAAGAATGAGCATCATCATAAGACCCGGGATGATGAGCGCGTTTCTCATACTTAGCAGCTCCTCTCCGAGTTGCTTTTTTAGTCGTTCACAAAATCTGCAGTTTGTTGTTCGTCCCAAACAGTCACTCCAAGACTTTCAGCTTTTGCAAGTTTTGAACCAGCTTCAGCACCTGCAATCACCAAATCTGTCTTCTTACTAACACTAGACGTCACTTTACCGCCATTCGTTTCAACAATTTCTTTCAATTCATCTCGTGTCCAACGTTCTAACTTGCCAGTAAGCACGACAGTCTGTCCATCAAAAAGACTACCAACCTTCTCTGTCGTTACACCGAGGTAGTTCATATTCACGCCCGCTTGTTTCAATTTATCAAGCAGTTGTTCCGCTTCTGGTTGCTCAAAGTACTGAGCAACCGCATCCGCCATTTTCGTGCCGATTTCTGGAACTGCCGCTAAAGCGTCTGACGAGGCGACTTTAAGGTCATCCATCGTTTTATAATGCTTAGCGAGTGTATCCGCCGCTTTCGCACCAATAAATCGGATCCCTAAACCAAACAATAAGCGTTCTAGAGAATTCTCCTTCGACATTTGAATGGCTTTCAACAAGTTGTTAACGGACTTCTCACCCATCCGTTCAAGCTCAATTAATTGCTCGTACGTTAGATAGTACAAGTCACCCACATCTTGAATGAGTTCATGAGAGAACAATTGCGTAACAACCTTTTCCCCTAGGCCATCAATGTTCATCGCTGTACGTGACACAAAGTGAATGAGACCTTCTCGTACTTGAGCTGGGCATGTTGGATTAATACAACGAAGAGCCACTTCCTCTTCAAGGTGAACAAGTTCACTCTCACACTCCGGACAATGTGTTGGCATGGAGAAATCTTGTTCGCTTCCGTCTCGCTCTTCTTCTAACACACGGACAACTTCTGGAATAATGTCGCCGGCTTTTTTAATGACGACTTTGTCACCGATTTTGATGTCTTTTTCTCGGATGAGGTCTTCATTGTGAAGTGACGCACGGCGCACCGTCGTTCCTGCAACTGTAACAGGCTCTAAGTGAGCGGTCGGTGTCACAGCACCCGTTCGCCCGATTGAAAGTTCAATCCCAATCAACGTCGTCATTTTCTCTTCAGCTGGGAACTTATAAGCAATCGCCCACCGCGGGCTTTTCGCTGTAAACCCAAGCTCTTGTTGAAGGGGAAGACTGTCGACTTTAATCACAATGCCGTCGGTTTCATAGTTCAAATTCTTTCGTTCTTCCGCCCAATGATTCACATAAGCGATCACATCTTCAATCGAAGCACATTTCTTCGTTTCTTTGTTCACCTTAAGGTTGAGCGATTTCATGTATTCAAGTGCTTCGTGGTGGGATTCTAATCCCTTTCCACGATCGTTTGCAATGCTATATAGAAAAATATCCAAGTTCCTGCGCGCTGCAACTTTCGGGTCCAACTGTCGAAGTGAACCTGCAGCTGCATTCCGTGGATTTGCAAACAATGCCTCTCCATTTTCTTCTTTCGCCGCATTTAATTTCTGAAACGAACCATGTGGCATGAATACTTCGCCACGAACTTCAAGATTCGCGTCTTCAGGGAGGCGAAGCGGAATTGAACCGACGGTTTTTAGATTCACGGTAATGTCTTCACCCGTCGTCCCATCCCCACGAGTCGCTCCGCGAACGAAGCGTCCATTTTCATAGGTGAGGGAAACGGCAAGACCGTCGATTTTTAACTCACACACATACGAAACGTCATCCCGACCGGTGCCGTTTTTCACACGCTGATCCCAATCTCGTAAGTCTTGATCATGAAAAGCATTACCGAGACTGAGCATTGGTGTTTCGTGTTGAACTTTAACGAAATTCGACAACGGCTCTCCACCGATTCGTACGGTTGGAGAGTCGTCAGATTGATATTCCGGATGCTTTTCTTCTAATTCAATAAGCTCGTGAAGCATCAAGTCATAATCCGCATCCGGGATCACTGGATTGTCTAACACGTGGTATTGATAGTTGTAATGATGAAGCTTGTCTCGAAGTGCTTCAATGGTTTCTTGAATGGAAGCCATGTACGTCTCCCTTTCTACACTTTAGTGATCGGTGCGAACTTCGCAACGAGGCGTTTAATCCCTTCATTCGGGAAGGCAATATCTAGCTCTTGGTTCTCACCTTCGCCTTTGACCGAAACGATCGTACCGGTTCCCCATTTTTTGTGTTCAGCTTTATCGCCTACACGCCATTCTTCTGATCCACCGCCAGTGTTTGTCGTTTCACGACGTGCACCACCTGTGCCACGTCCTGCACGGGTACGTACACTTTGGCTTTTCGGCTTTTCTGGAACCGCTTGTTGCTCAAACAACTCTGTTGGTACTTCGACGATAAAACGAGAGCTAGGATTCATGTTCGTCTTCCCGTAAAGCGTTCTCGTTTGCGCCCTTGATAAATAGAGTTCTTCTTCGGCACGCGTAATTCCAACATACGCCAGTCGTCGCTCTTCTTCCATCTCTTCAATTTCAAAGAGGGAACGGCTATGTGGGAAGATCCCTTCTTCCATTCCAATAAGAAAGACAACAGGGAATTCTAGACCTTTTGCCGCATGCAAGGTCATCATTGTAACTAGACCTTTTTCATTGACTTCTGGGTCGTCAAGGCGATCAATGTCAGCAACGAGGGCAAGGTCTGTTAGAAAAGAAATCAGCGATTTGTCGTCACTCGCTTTTTCAAACTCTTGCGCGACCGTGACAAACTCATCAATGTTCTCTAAACGGCTTTGAGACTCAAGCGTGTTCTCGGTTTTAAGTGATTGACGATATTCCGACTTCTCAAGAACTTCTTCAACAAGTTCTACGACAGACAAATAATCTTGTTGCTTCATCCATCCGTCTAGTAACTTCGCGAAGTTTTGGAGCTTTGTTGTCACGGCTTTCGATAAACCGATATGTTCAGCTTCCATTAAAGCCTGGTGCATACTCATTTCTTGACTGACCGCATAGTTTGCCACTTTATCAACCGTCGTCGCACCGATGCCTCGTTTTGGTACATTAATGATTCTTATTAAACTAATATCGTCATCTGGATTGGCAATTACACGTAAATACGCAAGAACATCTTTAATTTCTTTTCGATCGTAGAATTTCGTTCCACCGATCATCTGATAATTTACGTTTGATTTCACGAACATTTCCTCGATCACACGGGACTGTGCGTTCGTTCGATAAAGAATCGCGAAGTCTTGATAAGATCGACCTTTTTCACGCATTGATTCTTTAATCTTGTCGACAATAAAAAACGCTTCTTCACGCTCGTCCATCGCTTCATGAAGTTGCAACTTCATGCCATCATTATTTTCTGTCCAAAGTTTCTTCGGACGACGACCAGAGTTGTTTTTAATCACTTCATTTGCGGCTGAAAGAATCGTTTTCGAGGATCGATAGTTTTGCTCAAGCAGGATAACTTTGGCATCTTTATAATCTTCTTCAAACGACAGAATATTGCCGATGTCCGCGCCACGCCATTTGTAAATCGACTGATCAGAATCCCCAACCACACAAAGGTTGCGATAACGATCCGCAAGTAGATTTACGAGTACATATTGTGCGCGGTTCGTATCTTGATACTCATCCACATGAATGTATTGGAACTTTCGTTGATAATGCTGCAACACTTCTGGCACTTGCTCAAATAGACGAATCGTCAGCATGATCAAGTCATCAAAATCAAGTGAGTGATTGATCCGAAGACGCTTGCTGTACTCTTCATATACATCTGCTGCCACTTCTTCTAGAGGCCCACTTGCCTTTTTACGATACTGCTTACTCGTAATAAGCTCGTTTTTTGCACCACTAATCATCCCAAGTAGTGTACGTGGCGGGAATTTTTTGCTATCAAGGTTGCGATCTTTCAAAATCTGCTTAATGACAGATTGTTGGTCCGTACTATCTAAAATGGAGAAATTGCGGTTAAATCCGATCCGATCAATATCCTTGCGTAAAATCCTCACACAGAGGGAGTGGAACGTTGACATCCAAATGCTATCGGCTACACCGCTGACGAGCTCTCCCACTCGTGATTGCATCTCACGCGCCGCTTTATTCGTAAACGTAATCGCCAAAATGTTCCACGGGGCAACGCCTTTTTCACGGATTAAATATGCGATGCGGTGGGTGAGCACTCTCGTTTTCCCACTACCTGCACCCGCCATAATTAAAAGAGGTCCTTCCGTCGTTTTGACGGCCTCCCCCTGTTCGGTATTTAATCCTGATAACAGTTGCTCAACCATCTTTTTTTGCATGTTCGACACCTCACGTTTTCGTTACACTTTAACTTCTTTAACTGCTTGTACCGTTGCCAATGCAGCTTTTTTGTCTTCATAAATGGCATTCCCTACAACGACCGTATCTGCATACTTCGCCATCTCTTTAGCATCATCGGCTGTCTTAATACCACCACCGTAGAAAAATTGAGCGTTTTCTAGCGTCTCGCTCACCTTTTTTACGACTTTAGGATCGCCATATTTCCCGCTGTACTCCAAGTAAAAAACGGGCATACGTAAAACCTGATCCGAAAAACGCGCGTACGCTTCGACATCATCAATATCAAGGGCGGTGTCCGAATTCGTACGGACTGCAGCGCTTGAGTCACGATTTAAAATGCAGTACCCTTCGCCAATGACATCAGCCATATCAAGTAATTGACCGTGAGCTTTTAATGCTTGTTGATGCAAACCACTAATAAACGCCGGATTGTGAGAGTTAAGGACAACCGGAATAAAATACGCATCAAATCCCGGTGTGAGCGCCTCTAGTTCCGTCACTTCCAATACACAAGGAACAGAATATCGACGAATCGCCGCCAAACATTCCGTCACATTGTCAATGGTAATTCCGTCACTTCCCCCTACAATAATAGCGTCAGTTCCAGACTCACAAATATCTGCAAGCCATTCTTCTGTATACGAACGCGCTGGGTCTACCTTAAATACGTGCTTCCATGTTTTCATCTCTTGTTGAATCATTCGAGAGCCTCCGCTTCGAGCTTCGCTACTCCGCCCTAAATGGATCGTTGTAAAAGAATTGATTTTCTTAAAACGCGAGTAACCGATCTATCGTGAATTTGTATAATTATAAAGACATTTCTCGACCTTCAATTATAGCAGAACTACTCGATATTCTTAACTAAATGACGAAAAAAAGTTCTTCCTAATGTTCCCGTTTCTTGAACTGGAAAATTTTGCAGGATCTTGAAGGAGTATGTCGAACTATTTATGTATATCATTCTAACGTACTTTTCGCTGACAGAGAGGGGTCAAAGCTATGCAAATCATATCCATCGATGCATCAGTAGGCAAAGAAACGACAATTGAAGACTCCACCTTTTTACTAACACCAATTATTAGAAATGCTGGCCACATTCGCATGGTTTCTATTTTCCTTGAAGAACAACAAACAATCCCATATCGAGAGGCAGCCGTTGACCAACTATTTATTATCGTCCGCGGAAACGGTTGGGTCCAAGTAGAAGACAGCGAAAAAATACAACTCGTACCCGGACAAGCTGCTTTTTTTCCAGAAGGAGAACACCACATAATCGGAAGCGAAGAAGAACTTGTCGCGTTCATTATTGAAGGCGTGGATCTCTACGACACGATTCCCCTTCTTTACAGCCGTTAACCGGGTATTCAGGTCTGTATTTAAGTGAAAGTATCTTCCAATCGAGATATTTCATTGGATTTTTGACGACGATGAGCGTATAATTCCAACTTGGATTACAATCATCATTGGAGGATTACAACTATGAACATCGTCGCAATCGTAGGAAGCACACGTAAAGATTCTTACAACATGCAAATTGCTAAATTTATGCAACAACGCTATACAGAAGAAATGAACCTCGAAATTCTCGATATTGGTTCATTACCACTTTACAACCAAGATACAGAAAACGAACCAAACGAAGCCGTTACAATGCTTCGCGCCAAAGTAAAAGCAGCTGACGCTGTTCTTTGGGTAACACCTGAACACAATGCAACGATCTCAACTGCACACAAAAACGCCCTCGATTGGTTATCTCGTGTTGAACAAGTCATGATCGGCAAACCATCATGGATCATCGGTGCATCCATGGGTAACCTCGGCTCGGTAAAAGCTCAAGCCCACTTACGTGACATTCTCTTCGCCCCAGGACTCTCATCACCAGTACTACCTGGCAACGAAGTCTACATCGGCGCAGTCCACACGAAGCTCGATGAGAACGGCGTACTCACAGACGAAGGAACAGTCAAGTACCTTGACGTTGTCGTGAACAACGTACTCAGCTGGATTAAGAAGATGCATACGGACCAAGCGTAATGCTTTTAGAAAAGGGCGGAGAATTCTCCGCCCTTTTTTTGATTAGTGTGGGGAGGGCTAGTTGAATAGGTATGCTCGGCTTGCTCTTGCTACACCACGCCTTGCTCTTGCTACACCACACCCTGCTCTTGCTACACAACGCCTCGCTCTTGCTACACCACACCCCGCTCTTGCTACACCACACCCCGCTCTTGCTACACCTCACCCCGCTCTTGCTACACCATGCCTCGCTCTTGCTACACCACACCCCGCTCTTGCTACACCACACCCCGCTCTTGCTACACCACACCCTGCGCTTGCTACACCACGCCTTGCGCTTGCTACACCACACCCTGCGCTTGCTACACCACGCCTTGCGCTTGCTACACCACACCCTGCTCTTGCTACACCACGCCTCGCTCTTGCTACACCACACCTCGCTCTTGCTACACCACACCTTGCTCTTGCTACACCACGCCTTGCTCTTGCTACACCACAACTCGCTCTTGCTACACCACGCCTTGCTCTTGCTACACCACAACTCGTCCGGCCTAAACTTCATCAAATCAAGGTTTACTTTTCCGAATTTAGTGTTAAATAATAACTATACAGGAGGGATTTTATGGAAGCACATGCGGTTGGTTTTTGGAAACGTTTCTTGGCTTTATTCTTGGATGGCATACTGTTTTCACTCATATTTATTCCCACGATGCTTTTGTTAGGGTTAGATCTTTTGGAACCGGGACTTACATTTGAAGTGATTGAAATTATCCTACAACTAGGTTATCAAATTGTATTACCTGTACTATGGGTCGGTTATACGGTCGGAAAACGAATGCTCGGCATTCGGATCGTTCGGATGGATGGTAGTGATGTGACGTTTGGTACGATGTTCATGCGCCAAGCGGTAGGCATGATTATTTATGCTTTAACTTTAGGGATTGGTGTGATTGTATCTGCCATTATGATTGCCTCAAGAACGGACCGCCGAGCGATTCATGACTTGATCGCCCGCACTTACGTAACCAGTGAACTACCAAATGAAGCGACCGATCACGATGCATAACGTGATCGGTTTTTCGTATGCTAATGAGCAAGAGCTTGAAAGGATTGTCTAGTGTCGTCTATAAAAGCTTGCAACGGTTTGGATAAGTGCTTATCTTCATGCCAGGCGATGTGCGTATAGACAGGTGTGTTAAAAAAGCCAGCGTCTAGTTGAATCACCCGACCTGCTTTTATGTCATTTTCCACCGCCATCGTTGGAAGTAAAGCGACACCTAAATTAGCGATCACACATTGTTTAATTGCTTCAATGCTAACAAATTCAATTTTGTTTACGGGAGCAATATTGGCAGCGAAAAAGGAATGCTCTAAGATGTTTCGATAAGAACAACCTGCTTCTGTTAAAAGAAGCGTCTCGTGCTCTAAATCTTCTGCACCAACCTTCGGCTTTTGATGTAGTGGATGCTCTGGAGACGCAATAAGCGCAATGCCTTCTTCTACTAACCGCTCGACGATGAGCGATTTGCACGGTTTCGCGGTGTCCATAATAAAAGCAAAGTCTAATGTGCCATCTAACAGCTGTTCACGCGCCATATCTTCAGAATGTGCCGGGCGAAAGATGAGTTCGACGTTCGGATACTTCGCTTTGAACGTTTTAAGAATGGGCGTTAGTCGGTACGTGCATTGACTTTCTTGTGCTCCGACAACGAGTGTGCCTGAGCTTTCTTCTTCTCCTAGTAATGCTGTTCGTGACGCTTTATCCAAGTCCAGCATCTGTTCGGCAAAGTGTTTGTATCGTTTGCCTTCTTCAGTGAGGATGAGTCGCTTGCCTAACCGTTCGAACAACGGCATTCCTACATGCTCTTCGATCGCACGGATGTGTGCAGTCACACTCGATTGGGCGAAGTTTAGTTTTTTGGCTGTCTTCGTAAAATTCAAGCTTTCCGCTGCTTCCTTAAATGTTAGAAGTTGCTTCATTTC
The DNA here is from genome assembly GCA_012970285.1 of Bacillaceae bacterium JMAK1. GTDB lineage: Bacteria > Bacillota > Bacilli > Bacillales > Marinococcaceae > Geomicrobium_A. The sequence continues at coordinate 200,418 of JIBW01000007.1, read as the reverse complement.
CATCTCGGATCACCTTCCATCGGATTATCCGATTGTTTTAATCGATATTATTCGTTTTTCAGATCGTTTGTTTTAGCTTATCGTATAGAGGAGAGGTAGGCAATTACGAGACAGGGGCGTTTTTAGTGAGAAGTTATGAATCTTTGAATGATCACGCGAGCGAAGCTCACATTCGCATTGTTTTTATTATCGGAATTTTACTTATCGCAGCGAATTTGCGAGCGCCGATGATCGCCATTGGGCCGTTGTTGCCGACAATTCAAGATCGACTATTGTTGTCGAATGCGATGCTCGGCAGTGTAACGACGATTCCCTTGTTGTTATTTGCTTTACTATCCCCTTTCGCACCACGTCTTGCCGTTCGCTTTGGGGTGGAACGGGTAATTCTTGTTGCGTTAAGTATAATCGCAATCGGAACATTCCTTCGAATTGCGCCGAGCTTCACTTTTTTAATTAGTGGAACAGCATTTATTGGTATTGGAATTGCGATTGGAAATGTTTTATTACCTGGGATTATTAAGCAACACTTCCCTCAATCTATCGGTCTAATGACGGGCATTTATGCCATCACGATGAACCTTGCCGCAGCGATTGCTTCAGGTATTGCGGAACCGCTCGCTTCACGCTCACTTGATTGGAACGGAGCACTTGGAGTATTTGGTCTTCTAGCAGTACTCGCTGCAGCAATGTGGGGGCTTTACATGTGGCAAAGCAAGTCCAGCCAAAGTGTTGCAAGGCAACCATCAGCATTTAGAAGTAACGAAATGCTTCGTTCTCCCCTTACTTGGTGTGTGACGATTTTTATGGGAATTCAATCGCTTCAATACTACACAACGATGACGTGGTTGCCACAAATGCTTCAAGAAAGTGGCTACTCACCTGCCACAGCTGGCGTGATGCTTGCACTCATGCAGACAGCAATCGTACCAATGACATTTATCATTCCAGTGCTTGCCGGCAAGTTAAAAGACCAACGCTGGTTAGGTGCATTCGTTGGAATCACCTTTCTCTTAGCGATCACATTGTTCTATCTAGAGCTTTGGTTGCCACTTGCCGCCATCATCATGGGAATCGCTTGTGGTAGTGGCTTTGGGTTAGCGATGATGCTCTTTGCACTACGTACTCACTCAGGAAACGAAGCCTCGAAGTTATCTGGACTTGCTCAATCTGTCGGGTATTTGCTTGCAGCGTTTGGACCGATTGCCTTTGGCATGCTCTACGACATTGCAGGACAATGGCAAACCCCTTTACTTGTATTGTTACTACTCGCCATCGTGCTCACGATTGTCGGGTACATTTCAGGAAAAGGTTATGTTACGAAGGAGGAAAATGTATGAAATTAGCAGTCATTCACGGAAGCAGCCGTGAGAAAAGTAACACGTCATACCTTGCCAGTGAAGTCACCAAAGGCATCAAGACGACAAATATCTATTTAAAAGACTTAACCATTCACCAAATCATCGATCAGCGCCATGACGCTCGTGGGTTTGATGATGTTCATGACGATTATGATAAAATCGTTGAGGTCTTCCTCACTCACGATGTTGTTGTGTTTGCAACGCCACTTTATTGGTACGGCATGAGCGGACTAATGAAAACGATGTTCGATCGTTTTAGCCAAGCCGTACGTGACCCAGAGTATGGCGATGAACTAAAAGATAAGCTTGCACAGATTGAACCGATCGTGCTGATCGTCGGTGGTGACCATCCACGCATGAAAGCATTGCCACTTCTCCAACAGTTCGGTCATGCGTTGACGTTCTTGAACTTCCAGCCACTTTCTTATTACATTGTTGGAGATGCTGGGAAACCTGAGACAATGAAAGACGATTCGTTTGCGATCGCTCAAGCGAACGCATTAAATCAATACCTTTCTGTAAAATAAACTCTTTAGTATAAGCTTATACGTGCCCCTCTTTTTTCAAAAGTAGACGAGTGCCACCTTGCATTCGTCTACTTTTGTTTGACGATTTGAAATTATTTAATTTAAACTGTAAACGAAGATCTATTACTCGATTCATCTACAAAAGGGAGTGTTTGCAATGGAGAAACTGCACGGGATTTGCACCATTACGATTACACCATTTACTGAAGATGGACAAGTGGACCTGCCTAGCCTTCGGAACCTTACAAACTTCTATTTAGATCAGGGCGTTGATGGATTAACGATCTTAGGCATTATGGGTGAATCGAACAAACTGACAGAAGCTGAACGAGTTCAAGTAATTGAAGAGACCGTGGCAACAGTCCAAGGACGAGTGCCGATCATTGTTGGTTGCACTGCACCAGGTACTGACGTTGCGATTCACTACGCGAAAACAGCAGAACAATTAGGCGCGAGCGCGATTATGGTTGCCCCTCCTTTAAACCTCCGCAATGAACAAGCGATTATTCACCACTATCAAATGATCAATGATGCGATTACAATTCCAATCGTCGTTCAAGATGAGCCTGTTACGACAAATGTAACGATGTCTGCCAAACTTCTCGCTCAACTCGAACGAGACGTCTCCAACGTTGAATATATAAAACTTGAAGAAGCTCCTTCCCCGATTAAAATCTCACAAATACTGAATGAATCTGATTCACTGACCATTTTAGGTGGACTTGGTGGTGTTTACTTCTATGAAGAATTAGAACGTGGTGCAAACGGTACGATGACCGGGTTTGCATACCCTGATGTGCTTAAAGAGGTTTATCAAACGTACAAGTCAGGAGAAAAAGCAAAAGCACAGCGACTGTTTTTTCATTATTTACCTCTCATCCGCTTCGAGGCACAACTCGGCATGGGCGGTGTGACCATTCGAAAAGAAATCTTCAAAATGCGCAATATTATAGAATCCGCTCACGTTCGCTTTCCAAGTAAAGCCATTGATAATCAAACTCTAACTGAAGCAAAACAGCTCATTGAGCAACTCGAAAGAGAAAAGTCCAACTAACAGCTTCTTTCTTTGAAACGATACACACTCTTCGCTATAGTAAACAGCAAGAGAGGTGTACAAACGATGGAACGTAAACAACAATTACTCGATGCAGCACATTTTCGTCATGCGACGAAGGCGTTTAATCCAGATCAAAAGATTTCTGAGGAAGACTTTTCGTTTCTATTAGAGATTGCTAGACTTTCGCCGAGTTCTATTGGACTTGAACCGTGGAAGTTTATCGTCGTTCAAAATGAAGCGATTCGAAAAGAACTCTCAACGTACTCTTCTGGTGCGGTGAAACAACTTGAAACAGCTAGCCATTTTGTCATCATTCTCGCTAGAAATGATGCGCGCTATGATTCAGAGTATGCAAGGCATATGATGACGAACGTCAAAGACATGCCAGTAGAAACATTCGAGCAACACATTATTCCCGCGTATCGCACATTTCAAGATACGAATATCAACATTTTAGACCGTGATCGCACACTCTTTGATTGGGCATCGAAACAGACGTATATTGCCCTTGGCAATATGATGAGTGCAGCAGCTGGTATTGGCATTGACTCTTGCCCAATTGAAGGCTTTCATTATGAAAAGGTCACGTCCTACCTTCAACAAAAAGGAATTCTTAAACAAGATGAACCTTACGACGTATCCGTGATGGTTGCTTTTGGTTATCGGTCAAGCGAACCTAAGTATCCAAAAGTCAGACAGTCACAACAAGAGATCGTTGAGTGGATTGAATAGCGACTAAGAGTCCTGATGGAAAAATTCACTTTTTGTAAACAAGCAGCTATTGTGAATATCTACCTACTTTTAAGTTTCTTTATTACTTTTTGACCGAGTTCTTTTTGAGCTCGGTCTTTTTTTAGTCATGTTCTTGTAAGCGATTGCATACTAATCTATGGAAATGATGATAATTTTACTAATTGAATACTATGAATCCGTTTACAATTACTAGATATCGTTATATACTTACCTTAAGTTAACCAATCAGCTGATGAGCTTATGAGAGCAGCTTTTTTGACGGAGTCCTATGCGACCTGTGAAAAAAGCTGCTCTTTTTTTATACCGATAAGCTAAAAAACAACTCATTAAGGGGGTTTTTGCAATGTTGGAATACGTTGCGGAGTTTGTTGGCACGATGATTTTAATTATCTTTGGTGCCGGTGTTGTGGCTGCGGTCAGTTTGAAAGGATCTAAAGCGGAAGGGGCAGGTTGGATTGCCATTTCCCTCGGTTGGGGTTTTGCAGTTGCACTAGGCGTTTATGTATCGGGAACAATTAGTGATGCCCACCTAAATCCGGCTGTAACGCTTGGATTTGCGGCAATCGGTGAATTTCCTTGGAATCAAGTCCCAGGATACATTATCGGGCAAATTCTCGGTGCGATTACTGGAGCAGTCGTTGTGTTCTTCCATTACTATCCACATTGGAAGGTAACACCAGATCCAGCGACGAAGCTTGGAGTGTTTGCAACAGCGCCAGCGATTCGTCACACACCGTCGAATTTCATTGCTGAATTTATTGGTACAGCAGTTCTTGTGTTTGGTTTACTCGCAATTGGGGCAAATACCTTTAGTGAAGGTTTAAATCCGCTTGTCGTCGGTTTACTAATTATCGCGATCGGTCTTTCACTTGGTGGTCCGACAGGTTATGCAATCAACCCTGCTCGTGACTTAGGTCCAAGAATTGCACATGCTATTTTACCAATCGATAAAAAAGGTCCATCCGATTGGGCGTATGCATGGGTTCCAATTCTAGGTCCAATTGCTGGTGGTATTGTTGGTGCAATCCTTTATACACTCATGTTCTAATTATTGACTAAGGGAGGAAACGAAGATGACGAAAAAGCATATTCTCGCTATTGACCAAGGCACTACGAGTTCTAGAGCCATTCTATTTAATGACAAAGGGGAAATGTTGCAAACCGCACAACGGGAGTTCAAACAACACTTTCCTAAGCCAGGTTGGGTAGAACACAATGCCAATGAAATCTGGACATCAGTTCTTGCGGTCATTGCTGAAGTCTTTTCAGAATCAGATGTTACACCAGCTGACATTGCAGGGATTGGAATTACGAACCAACGTGAGACGACAGTCGTTTGGGATAAAAATACAGGAAAGCCTGTTTACCACGCGCTTGTGTGGCAATCTCGACAAACAGCAGACATTTGCCGCGAGCTTCGTGAAGAAGGATTGAATGAGAAGTTCCGCAAAAAAACAGGACTTCTACTCGACCCATACTTCTCAGGGACGAAAGTAAAATGGATTTTAGACAACGTTGATGGCGCACGTGAAAAAGCCGAAAACGGTGACTTATTGTTCGGAACAATTGATACGTGGCTCATTTGGAAGTTGAGTGGTGGCAAAGCACACGTAACCGACTATACAAATGCTGCTCGTACACTCATGTACAACATTCACGATCTCAAATGGGACGATGAATTACTTGAACACCTTGACGTACCGAAGCAAATGCTACCGGAAGTTCGTTCGTCTTCTGAAGTGTATGCAGAGACGATTGATTATCATTTCTTCGGTGAGAATGTACCAATTGCTGGTGTTGCAGGTGATCAGCACGCTGCTCTCTTCGGTCAAGGTTGCTTTGAAGAAGGCATGGTGAAAAACACGTACGGTACAGGTTGCTTTATTCTCATGAACACTGGTGATAAAGCAGTCGAATCGAAAAACGGTCTTCTAACGACACTTGCTTGGGGCATTGATGGCAAAGTCGAGTACGCGTTAGAAGGTAGTATCTTCGTCGCTGGTTCTGCGATTCAATGGTTGCGCGACGGGTTGCAAATTATCGAGGATTCTCCACAAAGCGAAGAGCTAGCAACACGCATCACTTCATCTGATGGTGTGTATCTCGTGCCTGCTTTCGTTGGACTTGGTACACCGTATTGGGATAGTGAAGCGCGCGGGGCGATGTTCGGACTTACTCGCGGAACAGAACGTTCACACATTGCACGAGCAACGCTAGAGTCTCTTGCGTATCAGACGAAAGACGTTATGACTGCGATGGAAAGTGATTCGGGAATTGAGCTTAAGCAATTGCGTGCAGATGGAGGCGCTGTTGCCAATGACTTCCTTATGCAGTTCCAAAGTGATTTGCTAGATGCACCGGTTGAAATTCCTTCTGTAACCGAGACGACTGCCCTCGGAGCGGCGTATCTTGCAGGACTTGCTGTTGGTGTATGGGACAGCAAAGATGAGATCTCCAAAAATTGGAATATGGATCGTTCGTTCAAACCAACTATGGCAGATAACGAGCGGGATGACCTTTATAGCGGATGGAAAAAAGCAGTCGATGCGACGATGACGTTTAAGCCTTGATACTTTACGAAACGAATGATTTGTCGTAGACTTAACGTAACAAGTTAATGACTGAATCTTTGAGACGATGAGGGGATTGCAGCACTTCGAGTAGACGACTACGTTTACTTGAGCGTTGTAATCCCTTTTTTTATCACCCTGGGAGGGAATCAGCAATGGAATTCTCATATACTGGCCGAAAAACGGCACTTGCTACGATGCAATCACAAACGTTAGATCTTCTCGTCATCGGTGGCGGTATTACCGGGAGCGGAATTGCTCTCGATGCACAATCACGTGGCCTTGATACAGGTCTAATTGAAATGCAAGACTTTGCAGCAGGCACATCAAGCCGCTCAACGAAACTCATTCACGGTGGTTTACGTTATCTAAAACAATTTGAAATCAAGCTCGTCGCTGAAGTCGGTAAAGAGCGAGCAATCGTATACGAAAATGCCCCTCACGTGACAGAACCCGTCCGAATGATGCTCCCCTTCTATAAAGGCGGAACGTTTAACGCGCTCACCACTTCCGTAGGGCTGTCAGTCTATGACCGCCTCGCCGGTGTAAAAAAAGCGGAACGTCGAACGATGATGAGCTCTAAAGAAGCAATTAAAAAAGAATCGATCCTTTCAAAGAAAGATTTGAAAGGTGCAGGAATGTACGTTGAATACCGCACGGATGATGCAAGACTTACGATGGAAGTTGCGAAAAGTGCTGCTGAACGTGGAGCAAAACTTGCTAATTATGTGCGTGCAGAGTCGTTTATTTATGACAACAAGAAGCTCGTTGGTGTTACTGCCGTTGACTTAATCTCTGGTGAGAGCATAAAAATTTATGCCAAAAAAATTATTAATGCCACAGGTCCTTGGGTCGATACACTACGTGAACAAGATCGCTCACGTGAAGGCAAGTCGATCCATTTAACGAAAGGTGTTCACCTTGTCGTTTCAAAAGAACGTTTACCGTTGCAACAAGCCCTCTACTTTGACACCCCGTTCGGTGACGGACGAATGATGTTTGCGATCCCACGTGGTGAGAAAGTATACATCGGGACAACCGATACAAACTTTGACGCTGATCAAAAAGAACCTGGAGTAACCGTCGATGATGTTCATTACATTTTGGATGCGGCAAACGGGCTATTCCCAGGCTATCACTTAACGAAAACCGATGTAGAATCAAGCTGGTCTGGTCTGCGCCCGCTCATTCATGAAGACGGAAAAGATCCTTCAGAGATCTCAAGAAAAGACGAGGTTTTCCATTCTGAAAGTGGCTTAATGACCATTGCTGGTGGGAAATTAACAGGATATCGGAAGATGGCCGATACGATCGTATCGATTGCTGCAGAAGAGATTTCGAAAGAAACTGGGCAAAGCTTTCCTGAATGCCAGACGAAACACCTCGTCTTGTCTGGAGGAAATGTTGGTGGCTCAGAAGGTCATCAAGCATTTAAAGAAAAGACGATTCAAGACGGCATCAACCACGGACTTGATGAGAAGATGAGTCAAGAGATCGCAGAACGATACGGTTCAAACGCTTCTATCGTTCATCAATACTTGAAGGACGAACAAACTTACGGCTTGCCTTCGCCAGTTTATGCGATGTTACGTTATAGCATTGACCATGAGATGGCTGCAACACCAGTTGATTTCTTCTTGCGTCGTACGTCGTACTTGTTGTTCGATATTGAGAGTGTGTACCGTTATAAATCACAAATCGTGCATGCCATGGGTGAGTTAATCGGTTGGTCTGATGATGAGAAGAGTGAATACGAAGCAGAATTAGATGCACAAGAAGATCTTGTTACGCTACGGAGCGTACTCTAATGTTTGGTAACCAATCTGTTCTACCTGCCGTGAACACGATGAAAGATTTTGAACAAGTGATGGAGCGTGACGACGATTTCTTCGTCGTCCTCGACATCCACTTATCCATGCTTACAACGATGCGGAAATTCGCGAATGAGGCGAACAAGAAAATGTTACTTCACGCTGACCTCGTTCAAGGACTGAAAAGTGACCGCTATGCAGCGGAATTCATTTGCCAATCGATTCGTCCTGCCGGGGTAATCTCAACACGAGCGAACATGTTGAAAACGGCTAAAAAGAACAACCTTTTAGCTATCCAACGAGTATTCTTACTCGATACGATGGCGCTGAATACAAGCTATCAACAAATCAAAACCGTCGAGCCTGATGTGCTCGAAGTACTTCCTGGCATTCTGCCACATTACATTCATAAAGTACGGACAGAAACTGGAATTGATGTTATCGCTGGTGGACTTATTACCTCGGAACAAGACGTTCAAGGCGCACTTGGCGCTGGTGCAAAAGCTGTCACAACTTCTAGGAAAGATTTATGGAACATTTAACGGGACCACCGAAACTCGTCGGTGATCCGGTTTTTTTTATAAGTTATAAAGCTTTGTGTACTTTTCTTTTAAATAGCTCAATAACGGTTCAGCATTTACGTCTTCGCCCGTAACATCATAAATGATCTCTCGCGGCTCTTTCATTGCACCATGCTCATGAACGTTCTTCGTCATCCAAGCTGTGATCGCTTTAATATCTCCATTTTGAATGCGTTCTTCAAAATCAGGAATGTCGTTTACTAGCTGTTGTTTTAGCTGAGCTGCATAAATGTAACCTAAGGCGTACGATGGGAAGTATCCAAACATACCACTTGGCCAATGAACATCTTGCAACACACCATCTGAATCGGTGTCAGGGACAATTCCAAAGTACTCTTCCATCTTCTCGTTCCATTTATTCGGCAGTTCATCGACTTGAATCTCATTGCTAAATAATGCTTTCTCAAGCTCATAACGCAAGATTACGTGCAAGCAATACGTCAACTCGTCCGCTTCAATTCGAATAAACGATGGCTTTGCTTCGTTTAATGCAAAGTAGAAATCATCGAATGAAACGTCGTCAAACGATCCTCCAGCGTACTTCTTTAAAACTGGATAATTCATCTTCCAAAATCCTTCGTTTTGACCGACAAATTTCTCCATAAACAATGATTGCGACTCGTGGATGCCAAATGAACTTGCTGCGCTTGCAGGAGTTCCCATCAATCGCTCGCCAATGTTCTGTTCATATAATGCGTGTCCCCCTTCATGAATCGTCCCAAGAAGAGCAACACGAAAATCCGTTTCATTGTATTTCGTCGTCACACGAACATCGTTGCGGTTAATGCCTGTCGCAAACGGATGAACCGTTTCATCAAGCCTTCCTGCTTCAAAATCATACCCAATTGTCTCCAAAAACGCGTGGCTTAACTTCTCTTGTTCTGCTTTAGGGAAGTGGTGAAACAATACGTTTGCATCTGGCTGATGATCTGCTTTAACTACGTCTTGGATAAGTGGAATAAGTACTGCTTTTAATTGTTCGAAAATAATGTCTAATTTCTCGACCGTCATCCCTGGTTCAAAATCATCAAGTAAGCAGTTGTACGGGTGACCTTCATAACCTAAGTATTCAATCGTCTTCTTCTTATACGCAACGATTTTCTCTAAATACGGTTTAAAGCTGTCAAAGTCATTCGACTCTTTTGCTTGTTCCCAAGCAAGTTCAGAGCGGGAAGAAAGCATGATGTACTCTTTATATTCTTCTGCTGGGATCTTCGTGAACTCATCGTACTTTTTCTGAACGAGAACTGCTGAACGCCTCGTTACCTCACTTACCGTTTCATCCTTTCGAACACCTTCAAGCAATTGCTTTAACTCATCGGACGTTGTAAGGTGATGTACCTGCTGCGATACTGTACCGATTACATTTGACCGTTCTTCTTGCCCTTTTTTAGGGAGCTTCGTTCTTGCATCCCAATAAAGCAACTGCAAAGTTTGGATATAATGGTTCATCGTTTTTACATAGTCTAAAAACTGTTGTTCAACTGACATCATATTCCTCCATTTCTAGAAATCTAGTTTAATTCTACAATTTATCTGTAGTAATGTCTTATTTTTTTCAATCATTGGCGGTTTGTCCATTCATTTCGTGCAATCTAGCATAAACTGTTACGAATCATTGAAACCGAAAGTGAGGGGACAACGATGAACGTAGGTGTAATTGGAACTGGAAATATGGGTGAAAACCATTTACGCACATATGCAACACTTCGTAATCATTGTACACTGGTTGGTGTTTTTGACGTCGATCAATCGAGATGTCAAGATGCTGCTAGTCGTTACGGTACGATTGCATACAATTCGCTTGACGCACTATTAAACGATGTGGACGCCGTAAGCATAACAGTACCGACACCATTTCATTATGAAGTTGGAATGGCCTGCATCCAAAAAGGTGTTCACGTACTCATGGAGAAACCGATCGCTGCCACTGAACTTGAAGCGATCGCTTTGAAGAATGCCGCAAATAAAGCAAACATCACGTTACAAGTCGGGCACATTGAGCTGTTTAATCCGCTCATCAAAACATTACGAACGATTGTCAAACAAGAGAAAATCTTGGCGATTGAGACGCATCGCATGGCACCGTTTCATGAACAGATGAGAAACATTGATGTTGTTCATGATCTTATGATTCATGACCTCTATCTTGTGCACGCATTAAGTGGTAAACACTTCGAAGAGCTTCATACGTTTGGAATTACTGATGAAAACCCTTCTCACGCCTCAGTCATTGCACGTTCTAAAGAAGGAATTATCGTTGAATTAACCGCAAGTTTTCGTTCAACTAAAAAAGTACGTTCAATCATCATCCTTGCAGAAGATGCGTACATTTCCGCGGACTTGTTAAGCAACCAAATTACAATTACGAGACGATTAGATCAATTGACGTATGGCTATCCTAGAACTTCGACAGAAACGATTTATATTCCTTCGTATTTACAACCATTAACGATTGAATTGCAAGACTTTCTAGACTGCATTAAAGCAAAGCGCACACCCTCGGTGAGTGCAGATGAAGGAATCAAAGCGCTACAACTATCAAGCATGATTAGCGATGCAATAAAAAAGAAGTAAGGCGGCTATCACATGATATGCTCGCCTTACTTCTTTTTTTACACTTCGCTGATTCGTAGAAAATTAATATCGGCAATGTTTATATAGTGTCTGGTCACTCCATATCCGTCATCACTCTCTAACGCGACAACACTAAATGATGCATCAAGAATCGTTCCCTCAAAATATTGATTTGAGGTGGTTAGTTGAACGCTTGTCCCGATTCTTGATTGCAACTCTAGAGCAAATAAAAATTCAAACATAATTCAGTCTCCTTTCTTTACGAAACGGATTCAGTAACGACTTCAATCTGATCTAAGCGTATCAATAGAAACGTACCGTCTATTTCTTGTAGCACTACATAATCTGGATATACAGCCTGAACAACACCACTAACAACACCAAATGGAACGCTTACTTCGACCTCTTGGTCGATCATACTTTGGAATAAGTTATATAATGAAGCAATGTTCACGGTATACTCCTCCAATCCTCTAATATCTATATAGTAGATGCATGAACAAGTAAGTTTGCGTGTGCACTCTTACTACAAGTTGTACCTATTTTGAGGTGGCGTCATGACTAACACAGCAATTTGGCATGTTGACAAAGAGCCCCCGACGAAGACGACCGCAACGTACGGGTTAGTGTTATTTCAAAAACATGTCTCCTACGATCAGCAAGAGCTCATTCACGTGCTTGGCGACAAATGTGCTCTACTTGCCTCTTACAAAGACACGTATGTCTTCCTCTTTATTCGAATGGATGCGCTACACAGCACTCCTTTACCACTAGTTACAGAAGCTCCATTTCCTGAAGCTCGCTATTTTATATGGTTGTCACAGTTACATCAAGCAAACGTCGAACACTTGCAATTACATTCAGTCTCAAGACTCTCAGTTACAAAATCATCACGTGAAAAAGCAGTGCTTTGTAAAAAATACATCGAACCGACACTCTCTGAAAAAGGCGAGCCATCGATTTCAATTATGATTGCGTCGTACAATGCCGAACGGTTTATAGGCAGTTGCTTGCGTTCAATAGCTCAACAATCCGCAATTGTTGACCAAACGTTTCTTGTCGATGATGCTTCCACAGACAACACCTTGGCTCATAGTAATCAAGCAAAGATTCCTTCACTAACGACACATCAGCTACCTAAGAATGTAGGCAAAAGCAAAGCATTAAATCAGATCATTCCCCTCATTACGAGCGAGTGGGTACTCGAGTTAGATGCAGACGATTGGCTTGACCCAGACGCAATCGCACAGATGAAAACGCTATTAAACACTCATTCAATTAAAGACGGTTTACTATATGGAAACTTTCGTCACTGGAAACAAGAGCCAGAGACCATAACATTCAAAAAGATTGCCCAGGGTCGACCTATCCATGATCAGCACGATCTTTTACGGTACCGTTTTCCGCTCGGTCCACGTCTGTACCATACGGCGTCTTTACAAGCGCTAGGTGGCTATCCTGCTTCTTCGTTCCATGAAGGACGGTTATTTGAAGATGTCCTTTTGCTGCGAGAATGGGGAAACCACTATCCGTTTCATTACGCTGACTTCACCGTATACAACGTCCGAAAACATGATGAATCGATCACGAAAAAAAACCATTCCAAATGGAATGATTTTCTTCGTTACTTGTGAAAGTCTTTGACTGCTTGAATAATCATTTCTTGGTCCGTCATTGATAGTTCTGGTGAAATGGGTAATCCAACAATGTGCTTTGCGGCGTTCTCTGATACGTTGAAGTCACCTTCTTTGTATCCTAAATGCGTAAAGGCTTCTTGCAAGTGGAGAGGGATTGGATAATACACAGCTGAAGAGATACCACGCTTTTGTAAATAAGACATGAGCGCATCCCGTTCTTCCACTTCAAAACAAAACTGATGAAAGGTGTGTCCTTTCATCTCTGGCATCTGGGTTACAGTAGTTAGTGCCTCACAATAACGTTTTGCGATCACTTGGCGTTTATGCAGAAACAAATCCAAGTAATTGAGCTTTACGAGCAAAATGGCAGCCTGAATCTCATCCAGACGACTATTTATGCCGATGCTCGCATGTTCATATTTCTTCACACTACCATGATTTCGTAGTTCGCACAGTTTGTCGTATACCTTAAAGTCTTTCGTAACGACCATCCCACCATCGCCAAAGGCACCTAAATTTTTTGAAGGAAAAAATGAAAAGCAACCAACATCACCAATTGTCCCTGCGAACTGTCCGTCAGCATCTTTCGTTCCAACTGCTTGGCAGGCATCTTCAATAACATAAAGCTTATGCTTCTTCGCTAGCTGCATAATGTGTTCCATGTCACACAGCTTTCCGAACAGATGAACGACGAGCAATGCTTTCGTTTTCGAAGTGATTTTCTCTTCAATTTTATGATGATCGATGTTATACGTCTTAGGATCAATATCAACAAATACCGGGGTTGCTCCTGCTTCTGCGATCGCTTCACCACTTGCGAAAAACGTAAATGGTGTCGTAATGACTTCATCTCCTGGACCAATCCCTAACGCTTTTACAGCGAGGTATAACGCATCTGTACCGTTGGCAACACCGACGGCATGCTTTGTTTTGTTATATTGAACAAATTGGTGTTCCAACTCTGCGCACTTCGGTCCGAGAATATAAATGCCGCTTTCTAACACTTCATTTATTTCTTTTTGAATGGCTTCTTTTAACAATTCATATTCTTTTTTTAGATCGACCATAGGAATCACGATTTGGCACCCCCGATCGCATCATAGCGGAGCCCAGCTGAAATAATCTCATCACGATGAAACGCATTTCTTCCATCAAAGAATAGTGCATCCTTTTGGAACTTATTGAAATCTAATGTTTTGTATTCTTGGTGATTCGCTTGCAAGATGATCACATCAACGTCTTTCACTGCCTCTGATGAGAGATCATTGTTCTTTACACCATAGTTCAGGAACTCTTGAGCATCGTAGTGCGGATCGTTTACGGATACGTTTGCACCTTTCGATTCTAGTTGGTTGATTAAGAGCCACGTTGTAGATTTTTCCGTTTCTTTGACATTCTCTCGGTACGATAATCCTAAAATGAGTACTTGTGAATCCTTTAAGGAACCTTTTTGTTTTTCAATTCTTGAAAGAGCATAACTTGCCATGTCGTCATTCGTTTTACGTGACTCTTGAATGATTCCATCCTTCAAACCACGTGAGATGAAAAAGTACGGATAGATCGGTATGCAATGACCCCCGACCCCTATTCCAGCTGCGTGAATGTGTGAGAATGGCTGTGTATTGCTCGCATTCGCTGCTTCTTTTAGATTTACACCACATTCATCTGCATAGACGGCCAATTCGTTGGCAAGTGCAATGTTTACATCGCGATACACACATTCAGCAACTTTGGCAAACTCAGCAGTTTCTGTGCTTTCCACAGGAAGTACTTCACATTGGAGGGCAGCACGATAAAACGTACTCGCGTAAATTAAACTCTCTTCATTAACACCCCCAACGATCTTCGGGTATAGCTTTAAGTCACGAATAATCGTATTCGAATACACACGTTCTGGACTATACGCAAGATAGAAATCGCTTCCCATCTTCAGTTGTGACAGTTCCTCAAGCTTACGACCGAAACGCTCACGTGTATCTCCTGTTGGCAGTGTCGTCTCATAAATAACCGTTGTTCCTTTTTGGAGTCCTTTACCGATTGCTTCTGTTGCACTGTCAATGTAGGTGTAGCTCACATCATTACTAGAATCAATGAGCACAGGGACAATGACCACAACAATAGAAGACTTTGAAACGGCTTCAGATGTGTTCGTTGTTGCTCGTAACGTTTGGTTATCATGCGCCTTCTTTACAAGCTCTGGTAAGCCTGGTTCATTATCAATGTGGCTTTTGCCTGCATTCACTGCTTGAACGACGTCTTCGTTCACGTCACATCCAATGACGTTATAATTATTGGTTGCGTATACCGCGGCTAATGTAAGTCCAATCTTTCCAAGACCGATAACCGCAACAGTTTGCTTGTTCATATCTTCACCTTCAATCCTAGAATTAACATATATTTCTAGAATTACAATATGTGAGTACGAAGGAAAACGTTTGGACAATCTGGCAGTTACGATTGCTCAAATAACGCACCGTACAATTCGATTAAGCGAATCTCCATATTCTCCCATGAGGCAGTGGTCTCCATGACGTTCCTTGCATTCCGACTGAATGTCATGAGGTCTCCCTCCATTAAAGAAAGTTGCTTCAAATAATCTTGTGCACTCGCAACCGACTTTGGCACACTCGCCCCGCACGTGTGATGCTCAATAAAGTTCCGCATATCTTTACATCGATTTACGAGTACAGGAACACCTGCATCCAAGTAGCTAAAAAACTTATTCGGCAATGCATAGTCCCGATTTAATGCGGTCGATAGGTCCATATCGATCCAGCCAACATCGACGTCTTTTAATTCGGCTGCGATGTTGGCATATGGAACCCATCCGCGTATGTGAATTCGATTTTGTAACTTTTTAGGAATGTCTAATGGTTCCGTAAATCTCGTTGCACCACCGATCACTTTAAAATGAAAGTCGCTTAGTGATGCAAGCTCAAGCAACTTGTGCCAATTCCCTTTTTCTTTCGTTACCGTTCCAACATAACCGATCGTACGAATTGATTGTTTCAGATTTGGAGGTGAACTCAGGCGAGGCGCATTGTAGATTAACTTAGATGGACCTTTGTAACCATGGTCGTAACAGTCTTTTGCAATGGATGGTGATACAGTGATGAGCGCGTCAACGTCTTTTAACAATTCACGAAAGACGTTTTCATACTGTCGTTGCCGACGATTAGACGTTTTGGAACGAGCATCAATGACCAATTCGTGACTATCAAAGATCACCTTTATATGTGGCTTTTTACGCTTTATTTGAACAGCTGCAACGAGCGATGAAAGTTCATGAGCATGGTAGACGTCTGCGTCAATTTCCATCCCACGAATGGCAAGCGTACTGGTATGTTCTTTCGTTTGATCATAAGTGAACCGCGATTGAAGGCTTGTTGCTTCATAAGGAATCATAGTCACTCCTGCTTCGCAAAACGGTTCGACCTTTTTCTTTAGAAAATTTCCATCGACTCCGAGTAACTTTCCTTTGAAATGTGGTACGAGCATTGTGACGTTGTATCCTGCATTCACAAGGCTTTTCGCTTCCCGTTCAAAAATACGTGCATCTTCATACGGATGTTCACTAATGAGCATACAGACGCTTCTCTTTTTCATAGGATTCCACCTCCTCCATATGAATAGTAGTATGCGAACGCAACTGGGAGGGGACATATGAAAATTGCAACGGTTGTTGGCGCGAGACCTCAATTTATGAAAGCGGCAATGCTATCAAAACAACTTCAACATCGTGAAACGCTCATTCATACGGGTCAACATTATGATGCAGCCATGTCAGATGTTTTTTTTGCGCAACTTCAATTAAAGAAACCAGACGTTCAACTGCATCATCGTGAGAATGACTTAGGTTCTATGATCGTTGGGTTAGAAAAGACCTTTTCACAAATAAAACCTGATATCGTGATCGTTTATGGTGATACAGTCAGCACGCTTGCTGGTAGTCTAGCCGCATCCAAATTACAACTTCCACTTGCTCACATCGAAGCAGGATTACGTAGCTTCAATCGTCGTATGCCTGAAGAATACAACCGCGTCGTCAGCGACCACCTCGCATCGTGGTGCTTTTGCCCGACCGAGCGATCAGCAATCCAATTAAAAAAAGAAAACGTAAACGGTTCAATTATCTTGAGTGGTGATTTGATGGTTGATGCATGTCAGCATTACAAGACAGCCGCTCTAAAAGAATCTACAATTCTCGAAGAACACCAGTTACGGGAAAAACCTTACTATGTAGCAACGTTACATCGCGCAGAACTCATTGATGATCCAAAACGACTTCATTCCTACCTAGATCACTTGCAAGCGCTAGACTCCCCCGTCTATCTTCCGCTACATCCAAGAACGAAAAAGGCAATAGAACAACTGAAACATGGCACGTATGAACGACTTCGGTTTTTACCGCCATTGCCTTACTTTGATATGCTAACTCTAATGAGCCATAGCCAAGCAATCCTAACTGACTCTGGCGGTATTCAAAAAGAAGCTTATGTACTTTCTGTTCCGTGCTTTACATTACGAGAAGAAACAGAGTGGCATGAAACCGTTGCAACTCATTGGAATACGCTCGTTAAAGAAAAGGACCTTCCGTCACTCCCACATCTGGTGAAAGAACGAAAACGACCAAGAAAACACCCCCCACTTTTCGGTGAGGGTGATGCAGCAACCATTATTGTTGAGACGCTAAAGCGAGAGCTCCCTCGCTTTTAGCGTCCTATTCTTATGACAACTCTTTCGCTGGAACGCCTGCAACGGTTACATGATCACTCGTGTTTTTCGTTACAACCGCACCCGCACCAACAATCGTTTCCACCCCTATGACAACTCCAGGTAAAAGTGTTGCGTTGTTTCCAATTTTTGCTCCTCGCTTAATGTGAGGACCTTTCATTTCAAATGGTTTTGCTCCCATGTACTTATCGTTCGACATTGAGACACAAGGACCAATAAACACGTCATCCTCAACAATTGAATCTCCAGTTACGTAAGCACCTGTTTGTACGGTGCAACGAGAGCCAATGGTTGTATTGAGTTCAACAATCGCTGACCTCCCGATCACCGTTCGATCCCCAATCGTGACATTTTCCCGTACGCTACTCAAATCTCCAAAAAAACAGCTTTGACCGATGACGGTCCCTGCATAGAGAGCAACGAGACTGCCTGTCTTTGTTCCAGACTTAATAACAAGAGGGGTCATGCTTTGATCGTCTTTACGCATGCGATCATTTCCACCAGCCACAATTCCTATAACATTGTTCGGACCAATGGTAACGTTGTCCTCAAGGATCACATCGCTATAAATGACCGTATTGTCACCAATTGAGACATTTTCTCCGATGGTTGCTCCATCATGAATAACGACGTTTTTACCGACCTTTGGCATACTCATTCACTTCCTTTTTAATAATAGTTAGCAATTGGTTCACTCTCTTTTTTAATGAATGTTGTTCGTGCACAAATTGAGAACCCGCTCGTGCCACTTCTTTTCGCTTTTGTTCATCTTCTAACCACAAATACGCTTGCTCAGCAACCGTTTCATGATTTGCCTCCACAAAATGCTTCCCAGGTATAAATCCGAGTCGCAGCAACTCATCACACGCTGGTGCAAGGAGTAGTGTCTCACTCGCGAGAATCTCGTAATATTTCTTAACTGGGTACTCATAGATCGATGGACACGCAAAACTAATCTTCGCTTCACGTAACCACTTTGCATATCCTGCACCTGCCACGTCATCATTCGTAGATTGATAGCCAGGATGAGGAATGTAGTGAAAACGCCGATCATGTTCAAGCTGACGTTTTACCGCTAGGCGAAATGGATACGTTTCGTTTACTGCACCTGTTAATAAGAGCTCACATCGCTTCTTTTCCCCAGGGTGAAACAAGCTCGTATTCACAAAGTGTGGCAACCAATGAAACGTATCGGCATAACGAGGATATTGCTTTTGAAATGCATCGTGGACGACTGAAAAGATTGCTGTATACTGTTCGTTTTGCAAGTGGTTCTCACGAAGTTTCGTGTGGCGATGAACATCGTTCACGATTAGACCGGTAGGAATTTTACATTGCCGAAGCCCACGTACTCTCGGAGAAAATGATCCACCAAGATCGTTAACGACTAGAATGAAATCTGGTCGAAACGATAATCCGTTTAAGATGTGTGTCATATGACCAGATGTTCTGTGGGTCGCAAATTGGTCACAGTGAAGACGCAAGGCTTCTTCTAAATAATGATAGTTGCGATCAACATATGAAGACGTATCCTGCACGATAAACAATAGCTTCACTTGACTCCCTCCCCTTGTACAGTATGATTATTCGTCCGGTTCGGTTTGGACGAAACACTGATTTGTAGATCGCTCCTTGTTTTCAGTCAGCCTCCTACTAAAAGTTAATAAAAAGTTAAGAGTTCGGTTAGTAAATGATTAGAAGTGCCGACTAAACTGAACGAAGAAACCGTCGATCTAAAGGAGGACATTGTATGGCAGAAAGAGCGCTTAAGAAAT
Organism: Bacillaceae bacterium JMAK1; assembly: GCA_012970285.1. Taxonomy (GTDB): domain Bacteria; phylum Bacillota; class Bacilli; order Bacillales; family Marinococcaceae; genus Geomicrobium_A. The sequence continues at coordinate 181,038 of JIBW01000007.1, read as the reverse complement.
TAGGGAATTGGTTGGTTACGTATAAATGGGGAGTAATTGGTTTCTGGCTAATTCTTCTTACATTTGGAGGTTATTACGGTTCACAAATTGGTGAGCATCTTACTGGAGGTGGGTGGGGCGTTCCAGGTTCTGATTCTAATAAAGCGTCAGAACGACTATCTGAAGAGTTCGATTCAAGGGATGAAACCTCGCTAACACTCGTTATGAATCATGAAACAGAGCAAGTAGGTTCGGCCGTGTACACAAAGGCGATTGAGCAAGCCTCAACATCATTGCAGCACGAAGCTGAGATTGACAGTGTGTATACGTGGAACGATGCTCCAGAGCATCTACAAGATCAATTCGTTTCTGACGATGGTCATACAAGTATCGCCTTTATTGAACTGAACATTGATGAAGGCTTCGCGCAAAACGTATTAGCAGATATTCAAGAACGCTTATCAAACTCTATTCAAATGGATGGTTTTGAAGCTACAATTTTAGGGGCACCAGCATTTTGGGCAGAGATGAATGAGCTAAGCCAACAAGGGTTAGAGAATGCTCATTTATACGCATTGCCTATCATTCTGATTGTCTTATTGGTTGTCTTTCGTTCCGTCGTTTCTTCACTAATGCCGTTAGTATTATCGAGCTTTTCAATTGTCGCATCTCTTGGCGTGCTTTATTGGTTCTCTCAATGGATGGAGTTATCGATTTTTGTTCTTGATGCAGCCCTCATGTTAGGCATCGGTGTAGGCATTGACTTTGCCCTCATTTTCATTAAACGATTCCGAGAACAGTTAGAACAATCGTCTAATCAAGTCGCCGAAGCTGTCGCACAAACAATGGGTACAGCAGGCCACGCCATACTGTTCTCTGCATTCACTATTATTGGTGCAATGTCTGCAATTCTACTCGTTGATATTGCTGCTGTTCGTTCAATTGCTTTAGGCGTAATCGTTGTCGTCTTCTTCCTCATGGTGACAAGTCTTACGTTATTACCTGCTTGTTTGGCATTAATCGGTACGCGAATTAACGCTTGGAAAATTCCCTTTTTGTCGATTCGAGACGTATCCACAGGTAAAGGTAAATGGTATCGACTTGCGCATCGCGTAATGAAGCGCCCCGTCGTTTATCTCGTTGCTTCAATTATGTTGCTTCTTGCTATGGCCGTACCCGCACTTGAATTAGAAGTGTCAACGCCTGACTCCCGTATGCTCCCTGAACAGACACAAGTTCGTCATGGATTAGCTCATCTAGAAGAAGGCTTTGGTGTAGGGTTTGCTTCCCCAATACAAGTCGTAGTTGCAATGAAAAATAAAACGTTCACCGATACACAAACATTAGAGAAGCTTTCCATGTTCCACGATGAACTAGAAATGATTCCTAACGTTGAAGAAGTTAGTTCTCTTCTTTCATTCTTCCCTAACTTAGAAGCATCTGAGATTCATTCACTGTTAACTGAGCATCAACAAGCGTTACATGAAGATGACTGGATGTTGATTAACCGACACGTAAGCAAGAACGATCAAATTGCCGTGTTTGATGTTATTACAACCGATCACTCTTCTAGCGACACGAATCGTGCCATCGTGCAAGACATTCGAGATCGCCTAGCAACGAGTGAAGACTATGAGGTTTATGTAGGTGGTGAAACCGCAGAAGGAATGGATACGAGCCAATCATTAAATGAAAGTTTACCGATGGTTTTAGCGTTCACCTTACTGCTTTTATTTCTCGTTTTAGTCGTTACGTTTAGAAGCTTATTATTACCTTTAAAAGCCATTGTTTTAAACGTCCTTTCATTAGGAGCAACGTATGGAATACTCGTTGTTGTTTTCCAATGGGGGGTCGGTTCAACGATTTTCGGATTTGGCGAATTTGGATTTATTCAGAGCTTTATACCGATTTTATTGCTCGGTCTTTTGTTTAGCCTGAGTACAGATTACGAAGTGTTCTTGTTAAGTCGAGTACAAGAAGAATATCAAAAAGGTATGTCTAACGAAGAAAGTGTTGCGATTGGCTTAGAAAAAACCGCTCCAATGATTTCTGGAGCAGCGCTTATTATGGTCGTTGTTTTTGGTTCATTTGCTTTTGCAGGCGTATTGCCGATGCAACAGTTAGGGCTTGGGATGGCACTTGCCATTGCACTTGATGCAACGATCGTTCGTTTGTTCTTAGTACCTGCTACGATGAAGCTACTTGGAAATTGGAATTGGTGGTTTCCTTTTACTAAAAAAAGATAAATGATTCCACTCCATTTCAACTACAATGGAGAAGTAAGCAGAGTGAAGGGAGAGCACGACATGTCCATACGAATAAAACTACTCTTATCCTACGTACTCATGACGATTGTTCCAATCGGATTATTCATACTCTTTCTTCATCTTCTATTTCAATTATTCCTCACAAACATTGATGATATGAAACACTTCTACAGCATCGATAACAGTGCTGTAGAAGATTTCTTCTACGATGAGCTAGCCGCTGTATCCTCCCTACAGCAGATTGCCTCTACAAATCCTGATGCTTTATTAAATGAAACAGTAATTACTGAATATGAAGAGCTACTACATCATCGTCAAATTGACATTGTTATACGAAGAGATGATCAAATCATTCATACGACGTATAACGAAGATCAACCCTTTTCACCTCAACTTCCAGCCCATCAATTACCTACTCGTGATGGTCTACTGAATGACCAAGGATATTTGCGTAACGGTGATCATTCTTGGGTTTACCTTAGTTCTGATTTTTATTTTGATGATGATCGTCACGGTTCACTTTTTGTAACACTGGATATCTCACCTGTAGACGCCTTTTTAACGACAGTTGTGCCCCTAGTTATCGCTGGTTTTATCTTTGTTTATTTACTTACAAATGCCGTCATTACTTACGTATTTTCAAAGCATATTATTCTACCTTTGAAAAAACTCAATACTTCTGCTCAAGCGATTGCCCATGGGGATTTGAGTCAGCAAGCCGCGATAACACGTCAAGATGAAGTTGGCGAACTCTCATCTGCATTTGAGGACATGAGACTTCAATTGCAACAGTCTAAAGCGATTCAGGAAAGCTATGAAGCCAATCGAAAAGCGCTCATTAATAACATTTCTCATGATCTAAAAACACCAATCACATCGATTCAAGGACACGTACAAGGCATACTAGATGGTGTTGCACAAGATCAGAACAAATTAGAGGACTATATGCACATCATTCATTCTAAATCATCAGAAATGGACAAATTAATCGATGAATTGTTTTTGTATTCCAAATTAGACATGAACAGCATTCCTTTTCAGTTTGAGAACGTTAACCTTTATCGTTATATACATGATATAAAGGAAACGTTTGAGTTAGAGCATGATGACATTGTGTTTTCAACGGAACTGGCAATTGATTCGACAATGATGGTCGTTGCGGATCGCGGACAACTGTATAAAGTATTCGCGAATATCACCTCCAATAGTGTGAAGTTCATGAATAAAGCCGTGAAAACGATTCGACTGTCTGCCAAGTTAGAAGGGTCGTATGTAACGATTGCAATTACTGATAATGGCTCTGGGGTCGAGAAACATGACGTACCCTATTTGTTCGATCGTTTTTATCGCACTGAAGCGTCTAGAAGTTCAGAACGTGTTGGAAGTGGTATTGGCTTAGCTATTGTAAAACAAATCATTGATGCACACGGTGGAAGCGTTGATGTTCACAGTGTCATAAACGAAGGAACAACAATTACTTTTACATTGCCCATCACTCAAAAGATCGAGACAGAGGAGAATGAGGATGAAACGAATTCTAATTATTGAAGATGACAAAAGCATCTCTGAACTCCAAAAAGATTACCTTGAAATTAATGGCTTTACAGTCGACATCAAGCACTCTGGAACAGAAGGACTCGAACTTGCATTAACCAACAACTATGACCTCATTGTGTTAGACGTCATGTTACCAGGGTTGGACGGTTTTTCAATTTGCAGATCGATTCGCAATGTCAAAGAAGTGCCCATTCTTATGGTCACTGCACGAGCCGAGGATATTGATTTTATTCGCGGACTTGGCTTGGGAGCGGATGACTATATCTTTAAGCCGTTTAATCCTAACCAATTGGTCGCCAAAGTAAAGGCTCACGTAGCAAGATACGAACGACTTACGTCCATGCATGAACCTTCGACCGACCAAACGACAATTGGACGGCTATTTATCGATCATAGCGCTCGTACGGTCGAGATTGATGGTACTGAAATTGCACTTCGGGCCAAAGAATTTGATTTGCTTAGCTTTCTTGTCCTAAACGTTGGTCAAGTATTTTCGAAAGAGCATCTTTACGAACGAATTTGGAAAATGGATGCGATCAATGACCCAACAACGATCACCGTGCACGTAAAAAAAATCCGCGATAAGCTATCGATTAACACGATTGAATTTGATGAAATTGAAACGGTTTGGGGTGTTGGGTACCGCTTTAAAAAGCAAAGGACTACAAAGCAATCTTGAACAAATCGAAGGGCGGTATGACGATGAACCACTACGTTAAGCTCGTACGCAAATCATGCGTTTATCTACTAGCCACTATTGGCGCGCTTTCCACGCTGCTGTTTATTGGTGGTTTAATTCTAGATCTCAGGTCATTCGATGAAACGAAAGGCGGTTATGAACCGCCTTTCGAAGACTTCACAGGTGAACCGATTAATTTTGATGAGCTAGATCAATACAGCGAGGGCATTGTCGGTCGTGGTTACACGGTGAATATCCTGTTAAATTGTACAACTGGCATGGTTACGTTTGAGTTTTTCAAGCTTCAATTTGATGTCTTAACAGTCTCTGAACGTGCAATCGCTGTTCATAAACCGCAAGAGGCTTGTATAAAGAGAGGATTCAATCCAGAATTCTTATAGTAGGATCAACGCTCCCCTAACAGACGATTCGTACGTAGATTCTCTCCATTTACCCAGTCAGTAAAGATAAAGTCCAATATGTCAATTCTACCAGCAGGACACGTTACAACACGCGAAGTCGTAAACTCATAGGCAAACGTATGTAGTGTTCCAAACAACTCATCATAATCTGTATAAAATAAAGGAGAATCTTCCACTGAAAACAATCGAACGGCATCTTCAAACGATACATTTTGCTCTAGGAGTTTTTGAATGTAGTCGTTTCGCTTTTTTGATCCTTCGATGTTTGTTCGATTGGCTGACTGAAGTGTTTCAGTTTGAAAGTGGTTTACGCAAGCTAACGCGTTTGTTGAGTACCGTACGTTCACAGTCGTAGGGGTTGCTTCAACGGCTACTTGTTTACCAAAAGCATCTGCAATTGAGAAATTGTAACAAGCAGCATGAGGAATCGCCTGCAATAACTCAATAGCATCTTCTGTAGATCTACACGTATCCAACACCATCCGTACAGCTGTCCACGCGGAGATCCCAGTCTTGTAATCCGTGTTACTCACGAAATGAAAGCCAGCGACAAGGCCATGTTCATTAACCCCATCATGCCTTCCAAGTAGTTGCAAAGGATAACCTGCCGTTGCGAACGCCTCTTTCGGATCGCTCAATGCAAACCGGTGATCATACAATTCAGGCGCAAAATCATAGTTACGAACATAATACGAATCTAACATCATCGTAGAACATCCCATTGCCTCTACTTTCGGAATATCATACCCGCTAAAACAAGCGGCAACCTTAGCAAACGGTAATTGTAGTGCTTCAGATATCCCTTCCATTTCATCAAGCAAATGAGGAGCATATGTCTTGTACAGAGTTTTCATTTCATCAACATCGATCTGATCACGAGTCACATTCTCAAAAACGTCAACAATCTTCTTCCCTTTCACTTGCTGTCCTGAATGAAACCCAATATCATACGACGACCCCCGAAATTGGCTAACGTCTACTTCAAATGGTTCAGTCATGCCCAGTACCTCCAACTTAACGTTATGATTCGTACAGAATTTTTTGTCTTTATCTAGTATACAGCAATAGGCTTTATAGGCGGCGAACACTTTATCCAAAAACATCTTCTACTCATTTAATAAAAAAACTGTCAATCTACTTAGACTGACAGTTTTTGTTCATTAGAAGAACGGTCTTCTCCGAGGGTGAGGTGGATGATGATGATGCCAATTCATATGAACAACTTGTTGGTCGTATTCCTCGCTATATGTCTTTGGATAGACAGGAACGTGTTTGTATACGTGGTTCTTGATGTGCTGGTGTTGAACCGTAAATACTTCAGGGATAATGACTTCTTGCCCTGGCTTCATTGGACCCGGTAACGGAAACGGGTGTTGCCATTTTGGTGGTCGTCTTGGAAACATGCGAACCCTCCTAAAACATCAGTTACTTACAATCTATGTTTCGGATGGGTGAATCGCTCGTAGCAGATGCCCATTTTTGCTTAATTGCATCGTCGATTTGTTTCCTGAGCGACTGAATAGACACCTGTCTTCCAAAGTGGACACGGTTTGTTAACAAGACCATACGTAGATCATGGCGATCATCACCCCACATGTGAACACCAGTGAATCCAGTATGACGGTACGTCGTACCTTCCACTTCAAAACCAAGTCCAGCTTTCGCTTCTCGAATAAGGGCTGCATCAAATAGCTTCGCTCCGTCTTGTTTCATCATCGATAAAAACGTTAACAAGTCTGAAACCGTAGAGAACAACCCTGCATGAGCGCTCACACCACCCATCCGCTCTGCCTTCTCATCGTGCACAACCCCATGCTTGTAACTCCCACGTACTGGGTCATACTCCGTAGCCGCGATTGGTCCGATTTGATTCGGTAAGAACCTCGTGTTCTTTAAGCCGAGCGGCCTTGCCACATGTTGAATGAAATACTCTTCATAGGGAATATCCATCACACTCGTACAGGCGTAATATAACATCATCATTCCAAGATCTGAATAGACTCTCTGCGCTCCTGGCGTCGATTGTAGCGGTGATTGCATCAGATCCTTATATATAGCCTCACGTTCAAACCCTTCATATTTCGTTGGGTGATCCGCTTTTAAACCTGACGTATGTTGCAACAAATGACGGATTGTTACACGAGACTCTCTCCAATCAGGCAACACCTCGGCAACAGGCTGGTCTAATTGCAATCGACCACGTGCAATCAAATGAAAAACAATCGGCACACCAGCGACAACTTTCGTTAAAGAAGCAATGTCGAATTGTGTGTCCTGTTTCATCGGCTCGTTATTAATACGAGGGTGTTTCTTCCCAAAAACTTCAATTGTACGATCTTTGCCCTTTTCAACAGCAACGACCGCTCCAGGGATAATTTGAGCATGCACCGCACGTTGAATCGTTTCAAACAAATCCAATCCCACCTTCTTTACAGCTCTTGTGCACGTAACTCACCTAAGTCATCATGGAGATTTAGGATAAGTTGTTTTAAGTCATGAATCGATTGATTCATAATAAGGCGATCGTTCCGATCTTTCTCTGAAACGGCAGCACTCTCATTAATTGTTTGACGATACTGTTCAGTAACGCTCGTCATACTCTCGACGTTTTCTAGTGCTTTTTCCATTTCAGCATGAATGGTGCTGGTATGATGGAACGATTGCAACAACCGTTCATGCACGCCTTCCACTTTAAGAGCAATACTCTCAAATCGTTGTTTCGTTTGTTCAGACTGGTTGAGTCCAGATTTACTATCTTTTTGCGCTTTCGCAATGCGTTCATTTAGCTTGCTCGTCTCAGCTTGGATTTGTGAAATGACCTTCACAATAATCCGAGCATTCTCACTCGATTGTTCGGACAAGCGACGCATTTCTTTTGCAACGACTGAGAACCCTTTTCCTTCCTTACCTGCTCTCGCCGCTTCGATTGAAGCGTTCAACGCCAATAGGTTTGTTTGTTCACCAATCGTCGTAATAAATTCTGTGACCTTTTCAATTTCTCTCATCTTCTCGTTCAAACTCGTCATTTGCTCATACATGTGATTCATATGACTTGCAATCCCTGCCATATGCATCATTGAATCACTCATATACGTAGAACCAGCAGTCGCTGAGTGACTCGCCTCCCTTGCAATGGACTCTGACTCTTTGCCTGTCTGTACAATTTGACTAACAAGATCTTCTACATTCTTCAACGCTGATTGACTAAGCACAGCATTCTCCACTTGGATTAAAGCGCCTGCTTCCATTTGTGAGAATGATTCTCTATTTTTTAGCGATGCTTCTGTTGATCGCTTTGAAGAGTTGTCCAATTTCTCGACGTTTGACGTAACAATATCTGACGTTTTTGCCACGCGTTCTACGAGAGATTTGATCAACTTCTGTTGGCGGTCATCGGTTTCTTGAACATCTGCAATATACTGACTACGTACCCGTATTTGCGTCAGTAACACACCTGAAGTCACAAGTAAAAATACAGCGTGAATCATTAGCAATGAAAATGGATAATCCCCAGTTCCACATATCAATTCTGGGAATGCAAAATACCCAACAAAATGTTGTAGTGCAAAAATCACGGTACTCACAATCAACAACCGCATGTGCTCATAATAAGCCAGCGCTGCGAGCACCATAAAAATTGAAAAATGATATTCAATAAGTCCATCGCCGATTGCGATTAACGCTATACTTCCAAATGTAAGAGAAAGCATAACGAACCATTCAATAAGGGCATGCTCTTTTGATCGGGTATAATACAATACAGCAACAATAAAAAACACAACAGGTAGAATTAGCAAAAAGGTTATGACTAGCGTGAAATCTCCATTGCCTACTCTCCCTGTTAAAATGAGGTAACGATCGAGCCAACCGATCCCTCGGTGTAAAAACATGACAATAAATAGAATTCCAATGAAAAAACCTGTAAAAAAGAGCATGACCTTATTTTTCTTCGCTTTCAATAGTTCTTATCTCCTTTATTTTTGAATCATTAATAATTCTTTATACCCACAAATGCATTATCACTAAACCAAGACTAAAGTGCAATATAAAAAGCATGAATCTCCGCATTTATTGCGTGACATTCATGCTTTTTAGCGCACTCTCTAAAGAATGCTTAAACGTTAAATTCCATTTCTGAACTTCAAATTGTTGAAAAGAAGCTGCGACTGAGCGATCAACACCTGCAATCGTTACGCTCATCCCCATAACGGAAAGCGATTGAAGCATATTTTTAAGCCCGACCATTCCATAATCCGAAATCTTTCCCACAGCCGTAAAGTCAAAAATAATATAATCTGCACTATCTTCATAAATTTGCTTAAGCAATTTGTCTTCTACAGATCGTATCTTCTTATCGTCAAGATCTCCAAACATCGGAACGAGTGCTACGTCATCGTTTAACGTAATAAACGGCGCAGACAATTGACGGTTCTCTTCCATCGTCACTTCTAACCGTTCTTTCTCGACCATAAGCTGCATGTTCGTATCTTGTAACCTTGATCGCAATTGAGCGAGTTGATTCATAACTCTCGAGAACGCTTCGTCCTTTTTGACGACGAGTACTTCTGCATGCAATTCGCTAATCCAACCAACATAAAGATCAACGAGAATAAGTTCTCCATCGACGGTGAACACATTCACCTCAATCCTCATCTGTTCATGTTCAGGTTGCAACCAATGCTTTACTTTATTTACGCTATCTTCATCAACAATCGCTAAAAAGGAACGCTCTGCTTTGAAATATTTAACAGCTTCTGTAGAGCGCTCCAAAATATCGTAATTCTTATCAATTTTAAAAGATGGAAGAGGAAGGTGACTGTTACTTGGTTCCTGCATGTACGCTTCCTACCTTCCCAGTCTCAATCCATTGATCCAGTGCATCTAGCCCTTCAAGCACGAATACGTTGTTGTACTCTAAAAATGTCGATTGTAGCTTCGGAGCCACTCGTCCTCCAATTAAGATTGTCGGTTGGTGCTCAAACTTCGAAAACGCATCAACATATTCTGTTACTGACGGCAGACGGTACGCAAGTGCAACAGATAGTACAATTACATCTGGCTTCCACATTTGTGCCATCGTGTGAAGGTGACTAAGTGGTAAATTCGGTCCCAAATACCGAACGTTCCAACGATAGTCTCTGAATCTTGAACTTACCATCTTAAGCCCTAGATAATGCTCCTCGGCTTCAACGCCCCCAATTAAAACCTTTCCCATTTCAGGAAGTGCTTCTTCTTGAGGTTCTTTTTGATCAAGAGACGTAATAATCATATCGACAACCGCCGTCGCTAAGTGTTCATCAGCTACCGATATCTTGTTCTCCTCCCAAAGTGCACCAACTTTATACATTGCAGGTGTAATTAGTTGCTCGAACACTTCGGTTTTTGTGTATTGAGCCACCGCTGAGTCAACGAGACGACTGGCTTGATCATCATCGCCAGCTAATACATATTCAGTGAATTTCTCTACGTACTCATGCAATTGGTCAACACCTCTTTTGCAATTAATCTTGTAGTTGCTGAATGGCGCTTTTTAAATAACCTGTGTACGCCTTCTGTTCTTCTTCTGATCCGTAATGACGCAAATGCAGGATCAACCGTTCAAAATTATCAATAATGAGATGAGTACCTACATTACGACTCGTAAGCACTCGGTTTAACCATTCCGTATAATCAAGAAAGTACGATTCATCATTCATTTTCATCGTCGTTTCTAAATGATTAAGATGATGCATATTATCTTCCTCTGTACGAAAACGGCCGTTCTCACCAAACTTCGCCCATAGATCAGGAAAGTCACGGTATATTTCTTTTGTAACCTCAAGCGCGATGCGTTTTTTTATTACTTCATTCATGTTGCTACCACTGAGAACATGCCAACTTTGGCTGAAATTGAAGCGAGCTCTTGATCAGGATATTTCTTCTCAAGCTCATGAATTTCTTTGTATTCATCACTACTTACCCAACGAATATAATCTTCTTTAGTATCCCAAATTAAATGAACTGTTAGTTCTTCTGGTTTTTTGTCATTTTGAAGCAGGTGAAACGATTGGAAACCTGCTGCTTGATCGACTTTTCTAGAGCGATGTTTATAAATATCAATAACCTCTTCAGTCTTCTCACGAGGCACGGTTACAGTTGATGTTACGATATACATACTTTCACCTATTATCATTTGACGTATGATAAGTTTACAATAGAAGCCTTAGTGACTCAACAATTCCAACACTGTAGCTTGAAGGGAACACCATCCAGTTTTTTATTTTTACAAGCTTCAATCCGAAGAAAAGCCTCCTTAATGCTTTTGCATTAAGAAGACTTCATTACATTTCCTGCTTGTTAATATCATAAAAATATAGTTCAATCGGTGGTTCTTTTTCTGCCTTAATATCACCAGAGTACACCACTTCGTTCGTTACCGGATCAATTACATACAGTTGCGTTACGTTAAGTGTCTCATAATGGTTAAAAAGCAAATAAAGGTATTCCCCAACAAACGAATAATGATATAAGTAGTCGTTTTCCATTGAATCAATGTCGATCAAAGGTTCAAATTCCCCACCGTTATCATACATCAAGCTCTCTCGCTCGTGGTCGTAATAATAAAGACGATCATTGCTCAGCATAAAGGAATAAAACGCAAATGCGTGAGCTTCTTCAGGCGCTTGGAACGATTGAACGACCTCTTTATCGATCATATTGTACACTACTAACTCATCTTCCAATTGAATGAGTACTTCCTGCTCTGATTCAGTTGCAGACGAATGAATCAAACCTTCGAATGACGTACGGTCGACCACTTGTGATTGCCTCACATCAATAACAAGATGTTCGCTTCTTGAAGCAGTACCATCTTGGTCCTCCCATTCTTCTTTTGCTACGATCACATGAACGTCTGTTTGATCTAAATAAATGCTCTCCACCCATCCCCAAGATGCATCTTCGAACGGTATTTCAAGTTCCCATTGTTCTTCTGACTGTTTATCTAGAAACTTGAGCGTAATGTGGTAATCAATTGAATCATTACTCACAATCTGATAACTTGCTGACACGATGAAATTCTCATCTTCATGATACGGACCATGCAAATTCCGTGCAAATGCTGGATAGCGCTCTGCAAGTTCTGGATGCACACTTCCTGCCGTACCAAAATTCTTAAACACCGAACTTGTACTCTCATAATTCGTTTCCCCGTCGATCGCATAAATGACCTCTTCATCATAGTGACCTGCATATCCAGTGAAGACTAGCCCTTCCAAAACGCTACGATCACCTTCCTCATTCTCACGCTCTAAGTTCGGACGTTCAGAAAGAGCATCACTCATCTGGATTGCATATGAACTAAAACCAACAACAATTAGAACACTAATGATTAGTGTTGGAATTGCTTTTTTCACGATTATCACTCCCTTAAGCACTCATCCGCTTCGTTAATAATAAGCTCGATACAACAAGTGAAACAATAAGTGAAATAACGAGTATGACACTCATCAGCCACATCATTTCATGACTATATAAACTCATTGAAACTTCTATTAACTGAATATAAAGTACAAACAAGACAACAGCTAAACCAGCATTAATTGCGAGTCCAATAGAACGATAAGCCCGCTCAATTAAGACACCCGTAAAAATAAGGCAAATGAGAGCAATACCGAATAAATAAATATAAATAAAATCAAGCAAGTTATGCCAATAGAACACTTCTAAAAAAGACATTTGGATCAGCGTAATCATATCTGCATTGCCTGAATAAAGTTGGTCAGGCAACATCGCAGCAAACGTCAACTGCTGAAGTGGCAACAATAACGAATGCAACGCTACAAATAATAACGCGACCATAATAATCGTCGTAAGTTTCGCATAAAAGATGGTCATCCGTCTGATCGGTAACGTAAGCAACCGTTGCATATACGTCCCTTTACCAAACCAATCCCGGTACCAAATAATTGCAATGTAAAGAAAAATGACGACAGTCGGCACAAGTACTGTGAATAAATAATAATTGGATGAAAGTACAATGGAAAAATTGTGCGTATCATATGCAGAAATTCGATCCAATTGAACATTTCGAATAAGTTGCCCCGGCATGATCATCGCAAGAAAAAACTGCCCACCAAAAACGACGATGACCAGCATGAGCAAAAACCATTTCATGCGGTTAAATTCAATAAATAATAATTGCAAAAAATTCACACATATACCTCCCGCATTTTATCGAGTAATGACTTCTGTTCTTGTTCTCGTAGCAATTCAACGTAATAATCGCTTACGACCCTGCCGTCTTTCATAAATACCGCACGATCAATAATCTTCTCAATCTCAGCAATTTCATGAGTCGTAAATAAAATCGCTTTTCCATCCACATATTCACTCGTTAACAACTCACTAATTCGCTCTCTCGTTAGAATGTCGATCCCAGAAAGAGGTTCATCCATGAGTAAGTATTTACAACCAGAAGCAATGCCAAGTAACAAATTCACCCGCATTAAATACCCTTTTGACAAACCCCGGAGACGTTCTTCTTTCTTTAACTGAAAAAACTGGAGTAGTTCATTTGCAGACTTTTCATCCCACTTCTTATAAAAATGATTCATAAAATCCAAACACTCTTGAATCGACATATTTCTTGGCATCGGGAGCACGTCGGGTACGAACACCATGTCTTGATACGTCTTTGACGTCACTTTCATACCATCTACTGTAATCATCCCTTGAAATGGTGTCAGATTCATAATCGCTTTTAATAACGTCGTTTTACCGGCACCGTTCAACCCAATTAAACACGTAATTTCACCTTCACTAACTGTAAACGATATGTCATCCATAACACGTTTTCGACCGTACCGCTTTGATACGTTTTTCAACTCAATCATCTTCGTTCTCCCCTCGTATCGATGTGTATTCTTCCTCAACGAGACTCATTAGCTCTTCGACTGAAAGTTGCAACGGAGCGATCTCTTCTAAAAACTGATGAACCGATTCTTGTAACAATTCACGTCGAACATTTGATAAGGTCGCTTGATTCGACGTAATCGTACTCGGTTTGTTCCGTTCTGTATGAATCAATTGTGCTTCCTCCATTTCTTTATACGCCCGTTGAACCGTATTAGGATTAATCTTTAATGTTGTCGCTAGCTCTCTACGTGAAGGGATCGTATCTCCACCTTCTAACTCCCCTCGAGCGATCAGCAACTTCACATGCCGAATGACTTGCAAATACACCGGATCTCTCGTATTAAACGAAATGTTCATTAGAGTATCTCCTTTTATTCTATCAATGCTTAGTAGGCGATCTGTATGTATTAATTAACTCATACACTTTATCTATCTGTACTATATCCTTCATACACTTCACAGTCAAGAATTTTTAGAAAATAAAAAACTTGAGCTTTTATTCAATAAGAATAAAAGCTCAAGTTCGATCGTTTGATTGATTAAACTTCAGTACCATGAACACGATTTAACGTCATTTGATAACTATCGTTTCCATAATTTAAGCAACGCTTAACGCGACTAATTGTCGCTGTACTCGCTCCAGTTTCAACTTCGATTTTATGATACGTATTGCCTGCTTGTAGCATACGAGCGACTTCTAATCGCTGTGCAAGCGATTGCACTTCATTTACTGTACAAAGATCATCAAAAAACTGATAACATTCCTCTAAATCTTTGAGTGACAACACCGCTTGGAATAATTGATCTAGTTCTTTACCTCGTAATTTATCGATCTGCACATAATCACTCTCTTTCTAAATCACTATATATTGTTACCGATTGCAATGAAGGTACGACATTGACCCACGTATTCCCTAATGCTAATGATTCGTCGACAAGTTCAATTTGGTTGTTCTCATTTTTCCATTGGATTTCTTGAGATTTACCATCTCGAATGAGTAGTCCATTCCCACCGCCATCAAAATCAATATGGCGGCGACCTGCATCGTCAATGACAGCATGAGGTGCTTCAACAATTAACAGGTTGTCTACTTCATAAGCGTCCATTGTATCACCATCAACGAGAGGATCACCATTATTGTAACGTACGTACACATTTTCGTTCTCATTAAATCGATATTCCGCATAATTAGCATCTTGATATGAAACGACAATCTGTTCAGCAGCTTCCCCTTGCAACTCATCTTCTGTATACGAGAATGGAACATCAACCATCATTTCAGTATTAATCCCATGCTCACTGGCGGTTGCTAACAACTCATCAACCCGAACGAAGGAATTATGTGGCGCAGCCCGCTCACTATCACGGGCAAACAACGTCCCATCATAATCCATTCCATTCAATTGGTCAATCTCTTCGCTATACAACCTTGCCTCAGCACCTGGACTAAACCCATGAGCAATAAACAATGGATCGTGTCCGAGCGCGACATCGATAAACGCTTCGCGGGCGCTACGAATCGGACCAATTCGCTCTGGATACTCGCTTTGATAAATGGCAACAAACCGCGTAATTGACGCTTCCGACAACACTTCAAAAACAACATCGGCCTCTTGCAACCCTACTAATGGTAGCGCTGCTCGATCGTTACTTACAACGACTGCGACCGGACGTGCAGTTGATGGTTCTATGGTTACCTCTTCTGTCGACTCAGAATTCTCGCTCGGAACGTCTTGATCTTGTTGTTCGTCTTGATGCATATCTTTAGGGTGTAGCTCATCGGATCCGTTTGTTGGTTCATCCTCACCAAGCCCTGCGGTACAAGCGGTGAGCATGGTGACCATTAGCAACCCCATCGTCGCTACTTGTCTAACAGCAATCTTCTCCCCATCCCCTTTGCATCAGAATTAATGTCTCTATTCCTTTACCATTTTAACGCATTATCGTTGGAAATAGCACGCTTTTCTTATGAACATCATAAATTCCTTTGGAAGTCATCCTTACATACGGTAGATGTGTTGATGAGAAAAAGAAAATGCTATACAGTGGATCCTCAAACGGATAGCCTGCCTCTTTTAAGACACTTTCAAACTGCTTGTGCTCTTCAATAACTTCATCCATCGGCTTATCACTCATCACACCGAAATGTGGAAACTCCCACTGAAATTGAACTTCACCATCTTGAACGATGACAATGCCGCCACCTTGTTCTTTTAACACTGCAAAGGCCTTTTTCATGGCTGATTTCTTTTTACCAATTAATGTAACATCACCTGTAATAGAAAACGAGGTCGCCAACCCATCAATGTTCGATGAGAATCCTTTAATAATTGTATTCATGCGCCATTTGCCTTCTTTATCAAACATTGCAAAGAAACTCTCATCATGGGACGTATTTAAATAATCGACGGCTCCATCCACTTCAATATGGTACGGCTTCAGTAAAACAGAACTAACAAGATGAATCCCCATTGGCATTGAGAAGTGCAAGTCATCGTCACTTAAATCCCATGACACAGGCTGCCATTTCTCTGTATAGTTCTCCCAAGGAAACGGCTTGGCTTCATACACACGCTTGCCCTCACGTACGATCCATTCCCCTTTAGCAATCACAGACACAGGCTCGGGCTTGTCGACTGCTTCTAGGAAGTTCAAATGTGCGAGGCGCCCTGGTGCAATCATACCGTGATGTGCATCAATCCCATAGTGCCTTGCTACGTTATAAGAACTCATTTCATAAGCCGCAATTGGATCAACACCTGCTTCAATACAAATACGAAGTAATTGATCCATCACACCTGGCTCATGGAATCGTGGTGTACTTCCGTCCGTTGTCAGCAGGAAACGGTTGAAATTCGTCACACCTTCCTCAACAATTTCACCGATAAGCATCGGTAAGTCTGGGCGTAGTGATGAATGACGTAACGTCGTCGTATATCCTGCATCTAACCTCTTTAATATCTCTTCACTTGAAATCGCTTCGTGATCACTCGTAACTCCTAAAATCGCAAGCTGAGCGAGTGTTCGCTCTGAAGCTCCAGGCAAGTGACCTTCAATTCGTTTGTTGCGCTTTAGCACTTCTTCCATCCAATGAAGAAGCGTATCATCACCAGAAATGACCTTCGGCCATCCCGTTAACTCCCCACCTTGCACGACAAGGGGGTGATTCAACCAATCTTCTAACGCTTGTGGTGTGAATACTTGATGCTCATCTTTCGTTTCCGTTTGCGGATCAATTCGGCAAGACCAATAAAGGGAAGACGGCCCTTCGTTCATTTCCGAAATTAAAGTAAGCGCTTTCTTTTTATCAACATTCATCATCACGATTAAGTTATCATTAAAGACTGTGCTCGTTCCTCTTTCTAAAGCATAATCCGCAAAAGTGGATGGGTTATAAGCAATAAATGGGTGAGCATGGTGCTCAATGTAACCTGGTACGATGTACCGTTCACTAGCATCTATCCATTCCGTATTCTCATCACTTGATGGAAGCGCTTTCCCAACATAGACGATTCGATCCCCGTAAATCCAAATGTTCCCTTTAGTCCAAGCTTTACGCCCACTATTTAGAAATGTCGCATTTGTTATGACTTTCGATGGTGCAAGTTCTCCACGCACGACACTGATCTGATTTCTTTTCTCTCTTTTGTTCCACAATGAATGATGGGGGTGGATAACAATCACCTGCTTTGTAATATTGATGTAGTTTCTAAATGTTGTCTACGATAAGTTTCCTTTAGTTTACCATAGTTTCATACTTTCCATTATAAAAGAGCGTGACAACAATGTAACAATCTTCGGAAGGACATCTCTCATAGAAATTCCTAGCGTACCCCTCCCTTAATTTTGGAAGTTTTCGTATTATTTGTCAAAACAAAACTTTTGAAGCAACCGCACACACTCCGCCTATGTTGACGTACAATATCGTATTCTTTTAATGAAGGAAGGCTCAATATGGATATCGTAGCGTCTCATTGGATCTACTTTGCAGGAATTTTACTCATCATTTTAACGATGCTTCTTCGTAGAAATGTCGTCGTTCCTGCCATTGTTATGACCTTTATCATCGGTCTCGTTTATACCGGTTCTGTAACAATGGGACTGCAGACGATTTTCACTGCTAGTCTCGTCGCCGCCGGTGAGTTATTTAGTATCTTTTTAATTATCGCCATTATGACCGCCTTGCTTCAAGGACTCGAAGTTGTTGGCGCCAATGAGCAAATGATAAAACCGTTTGGGAAAATTATGACAAATGGTCATATTTCTTACTACGTCATCATCATTGTCACGTACTGTATTTCGTTGTTTTTCTGGCCAACGCCAGCCGTTCCACTCGTAGGTGCACTCTTATTACCTGTTGCCATTCGAGCAGGATTACCACCAATTGCAGGGGCTGCTGCGATTGCCATCGCCGGTCAAGGAATGGCGTTATCGAGTGACTATATTATCCAAATTGCACCGATGCTCAGTGCAACCGCTGCTGGTGTAGACATTCAAGCTGTCGCTGATCGTGCTTTTCTTTTATCCATAATTACAGGTGTCGTAGCGATCGGGGTCGCCTATCTAATGCTCCGAAAAACGATTCAAAAACCGAGTGCTACTCACCTAAATAAGTGGATGGGTGAAAAACGAATTGAACAACGTGAGTCCATCGGTTGGAAAGGAAAACTATTTGCAGTCGTCGTTCCCGTCACATTCCTAGTCGTCATTCTCTATATGCTTTATACGACATTCTTTACAGACATTAGCTTAGAAGGCGGGTCAGGTGCTGCGTTAATCGGTGGGGCCGCACTTATCCTACTCATTCTTGCCAGTGTCTTCTACAAACCGAAGCAAGTATTCGATAACGTCAGTGACTGTATGGTCGATGGCTTTCTTTTCGCTTTCAAAGCGATGGGCCCAGTCATCCCGATTGCCGGCTTCTTTTTTCTCGGGAGTGACGAATTTAGCGGAAACATCTTACAAACCGAGACTGCTCCCGCGTTCCTGTTTGACCTCGTACAATCGGGTCAACAGTTCATCCCAGAACATGGCATCTTTGCCGCCTTTGGTATATTACTCATCGGAATGATTACCGGTCTTGACGGTTCCGGCTTCTCTGGCTTACCGCTTACCGGAGCCTTATCTGGTGCACTCGGAACCGTCACTGGTGTCGACACTGCAACCCTTGCAGCGATCGGACAAATGGGAGCCATTTGGGTCGGCGGCGGTACACTCATTGCCTGGTCCTCCCTCGTAGCTGTAGCCGGAGTGGCAAGAGTAAACGTACAGACACTCGTACGCGTCTGCTTCCTACCCGTCATCCTCGGACTATTGCTCAGCACATTGTTCGCAGTGTTTTTCATGTAAAAGCGTACGGCGGAGAAGGTCACTGACCTTCTCTTTTTTGTGTGGGCGGAGGTGGAGCGCTAACTCTCCCTTGATCCACACCCGCTTTGCACCCGTCCGCCTGCATCGCTTTAACATAAAGAAAGACCTGCCCCTATGGACAAGTCTCTTTTACTAGTAAAGCCAATCTGTCTTTTTCATATAAAGTATGCTCATCCATGCGATGAGGGCGATGCTCAAGATTGTACTTGCAATCGGGAGTACGATTTCTTCTGTTGTCATTGCAACTGCAAGATTCGGCAATGCACCTGGGGTCCAAGATGCCAATGATGTAAATAAAGAAGCAAACATTTGCAGACCAAAGACGAAAATCAGTGAACAAACGGCGACGACGGTTTGTCGTTTGATAAGTGTGCTAAAGGTTGTCGTTACGGCAATGATGAACAACATCCAGAGCCAATACATGGCAAGCGAGCCAAGCAACTCAGACATGAGAATTGGTTCAAACAACAGTTGAATGTAGAAGAGTGCGATTCCAATTCCGAGTAAAAAGCTGACTGTCATGACAGTTGAACTTACGATAAATTTCCCGAACCAATACGATGCATAACTGACCGGTCGAAGTAACAACATCTTTACTTCACCACTCCGTCGTTCTTCGCTAATACTTCCCATGAAGGCGAGTACGAGCACGATTGTCCCTAGTTGCGTGAACTGCCCAAGTGTTGCTCCGTAAACTTCTCCAGCCGAAGGTGCAGGAATCTCTATGACCGCCCCTTCTGGCAATCCTCCGAATTGTTCAAGAATGTCCGAGAGAAAATACGACGTAAGTGGTTGCATCAATCCAAGAAGGAGAAAGAATACAGGTAACCAAAGCCAGCGGTGACTTCTGAACGTCTCTAAACACTCTTTTTTGATGATCATAACTAGTTTCATTGGCTTGTGACCTCCTTAAAATAGGAATCTAAGGTTGGTCGGTCTTTTTGAAAACGAACGAGTTCAAGTTGGTGATCTAGTAGACTTTGGACAACGCTACGTTCTGCTTCTTTACCTTCCACTCTGGCAATGTTGCCATCCGCTTCAATCGTTGCACTTGGGAATTGTTGGTGAAAATACTGCGCCCACGTCTCAAGGGATTTGTTCGTTTCGATAACAACCCCTTGCGTAGGGAGATCACCGAGAAGTACATGCAATGGTCGATGCGCAATAACGTTGCCATCTTGCATCATTAATACATCTTCAGCTAGCTGTTCTGCATCGTGTAAAATATGGGTTGAATAAAGAATCGTCATTGTTTCTTTGAACTGTTGCAATAACGTTTGCACATCGCTTCTTCCCTCTGGATCAAGCGCACTCATCGGCTCATCGAGCAACAACACATCTGGCTCGTGAACGACTGCCTGAGCTAAGCCTAGTCGCTGCTTCATCCCGCCTGAAAATTTCGAAATTGATTCATCTTTTGCTTTTTCTAACCCTACAATTCCCAAGAATTTTTGGCTTTTCTCCACTGCTTGTTGCTTGGATAACCCGGAGAGCTGTGCGCTGTACACGACGTATTCCGAAGCTGTCATCCAATCTGGGAAAACGGGATATTGGGGCAAGAACCCTATTCTTGTACGTTCTCGCCCTGTAATCATTCCGTCACTTGGACTCATAATGCCTGCAAGAAGGTGCAAGATCGTCGTTTTGCCTGCACCGTTTTTTCCGAGCAATGCTGTAATTTGGTTTGTTTTTAAAGTGAAACTCACATCTTGAACAATGGTCTTATTCCCGATGCGTTTATTAATCTTATTCATAGCAATCATGTGATCTGCCTCCGTTGCTTTCCTAACACGAGGTAAAGAATCGGACCGATCGTATTTATGAATAGTATAATGAGCGCCCACAGCCACTTCGGTAACGATGTTGATTCGCGTCGATACAAATCAATAAACGCAATGATCTTTAATATAAATTCAATAATAATCAATGGTAAAACGAGCATAAATAAATCAGGCATTGCTATTCCTCCTTATGCGATATGGTATAAAAAGTTTTATATAGATAAAGTAAACGACAATGGGCGTAGGAAAACCAGTCATTCCCCAGATCCCCCAAAACCAATACATCCGTCCGTTTCGTCTTGCATGTATAAATAAAAAGGTTGCTTGTGCAAATAACAGGACAAAGATAACGATCAACAACCAATATGGCAACTCATTTAAGTTATAGTGCACGACCGTACACCTTCCTTCTCGAAAGGAACCCAACCAAAGCCATAACCACCACTACGGTTTGAAGCAGAATAAACCAGACCGGAGCTTTTACCATAAGAAGGACGGTGCTCGCCACAACGAAGAATGCAATAACGAAAAAGAAGATTAGTTCGTTCCGCTGCTTTTTTCTCGACGCTTGAATCATAAGCATCATTTCAATTTGCGATGGCTTATTCTTAGGTTCGAGTTGATCTAATTTACTTAGTTCATGTTTAAATCGCTGTTCATTCATGTGTGAGCTCCTTTCTTAATCGATTCATCCCACTGTGAAGTCTTGATTTAATTGTTCCTGACGGTGTACTAGTGATCGATGCAATCTCATCGTATCCATAACCATAATAATGCTTTAAAATAACGGGAATGCGTTCTTCGGGTTTTAGTTTCTCTAGTTCGGTCGTGACGGCAATCCACTCTGTTGTTGGTTCATGTCGCATTTCCCATTCAAGTTGCTGGAGACTTTGGTATTGTTGCTTTCTTTTCTCTTTTCGTAATTCATCACGCCAAAGATTTGTTCCAATTTGAATGAGCCACGTAGACAGCTTTGCCTTTTTGGCATTGTATTGAGCAAACCGTTCGATGGCTTTTACCATTGTATCTTGCGTCAAGTCTTCCGCCATCGACGGATGGAGGGTGAGCTTGAGTAAATAATGAAAAACGAAGTCGTATTCGTGAAGGAGCACGCGCGCAAGAGCTGCTTCATCGCCCTTCTTCGCCTTTTTCAGATCATTCATTTTCACCTCTCCTCTCTAGCTGTTCATAACTACTACGTTTAGCATCGGCATTTTGTTCGTTTAGTTTGCAAAAAAGTTTTTCTCACATAAAAAAACCGCCCGTTCCATAGGAACAGACGGTAAATACTATGCGCTTACTTATAGGTTATTCTCGTCTTCATCTTCGTCTTCGTCATCTGCATCGATGTCAGCGTCGTTAAAGAATTCAACTTCAACTTCGATCTCATCATAATCTTCGTCAAGTTCGAAAGCCATAATCGCTTCTTCAATTAATTCTTCTTCTGTTGCTTGATCATCAATGTTCATCTCTGGAAGAATAGTTGCGAGTTCATCAAGTGCGTCTTCGCCTTGAATCTCTCCCGCTTCATCATCACGGTTGTCTTCGATGACTGCTTGTGGCTCACCATTATTGTAGTCATAATCAACCATAAATGTTTGTTCACCGTACTCAGCGTCTAATTGGAATTGCTCAAAGTTAAGCTCTTCGAACCAGTCTTCAGCAGCTGCTTCTTGTGAATCTGTGTCTTCCGTTGTGTCATCATCCATGTCTGTATCATCTTCATCTGTATCTAGATCGTCATCCATTTCATCTTCTGCAGGTACTTCTACTGTATCTTGTCCTTCATCATCTGTTGTATCTCCACATGCTACAAGTCCTGTTGCAAATACTGCTGTTAGTGCTGCCATTCCGAATTTTTTCATGATGTAAATCCTCCTGTGATGTTAAGTAATACAAAGGACTAGTTCCCTCGTTGTATATTCTTAAACATTCAGGACTAAATTCTTTTTATTATAAAAAAATGAAATTATTAATAGGCCTACAGTATCTTAAAAGCGACCGACTTACAAAACATATGAAAGAAAATGACTGTCTTAATGGAGGCGCTAATTCATTTTGCAGGTCGTTAGTATCTCCCAAAAACATGAAAACCAGACACTCGCAAGTGTCTGGTTCTCGTATAATTAAACTGTTTTTTCTACGCGGTTGAAGCAGCGGTTGTAGATCCACTCATACGCTGGGATCGTCAAGTCTCTTGGATTCCCTACAGTTTGCGGGTCATCCATTGCAGCTTTTGCCCAACGCTCAACTTGGCTCGGGTCAACGCCTTGTTCCTCAAGTGTTGGCACTTCTAGCTCCTCAACGAGCTCGTACATGTAGTTCACTGCAGCTTTGGCAGCTTCTTCTGTCGTCATGTCCGCTGTGTTAATACCAAATGCTTGTGCAATACGAGCAAAGCGTCCAGGTGCACCTTTCCAGTTATACTCCATCACAGGTCCCATCATTGCAGCCACACATTGACCGTGTGCAACTGGAACGATACCACCGAGTGATTGACTCATTGCGTGTGCCGCACCGGCTGATTCACTACCATAAGAAAGTCCAGCAAGCATCGCTGCTTGAGCCATTCCGTAACGAGCTTCAAGGTCTTCACCATCAGAGAATGCGCGACGGATATACGTTGCTGCATATTCAATCGCAAGAAGTGCTACGGCATCCGTAACTGGTTGTGCATACTTCATTGTGTAACATTCTACTGCGTGCGCAATTGCGTCAATCCCCGTCATTGCTGTTACGTGTGGAGGCATAGAAACGTGAAGTTTCGGGTCAATAATCGTTACGTGCGCAGCGATTAAAGGACCACCAGTATTGAACTTGTACTCGCGCTTTTCATCCGTAATTACTGCCCACTGGGTAACTTCTGAACCAGTACCTGCTGTTGTAGGAATTGTTGCAAGTGGTGGAACGCGGTTTTCTAAAGGTTTCTTTCCTTCAGCTGCTTCATAATCAAGTACTGATCCTTCGTGTGTTACCTCAACACCAACTGCTTTAGCCGTATCCATCGATGAACCACCGCCGACCGCGACTAAACCATTACAACCGTTTTCTTCATAAAACTTCGATCCTTCAGCAATCAATCTTGTTGGAGGGTTTGGTTCAACTTTGTTAAAGACTGCCACTTCAACGCCTGCGCTTTTCAAGCTTTCTTCAACCGGCTTAGTTACGCCTGCATTGTAAATACCAGGGTCAGTAACGAGCATTACTTTTGTAGAACCAAGGTTCTTTACTTCTTCTCCTAAATATTGAATTGAATCGATTCCGTGCTTAATTGCTGTTGGTACTTCAAACGTGTGATACCCTAACATCGCTTCTACTTTCATGTGCATACTCATCTATAATCTCTCCTTTATTATGACTGGAACCAGTTAACGGCTGCCGGTTTTTTATTTCTAAAAATGTGTTTGACTTCGGTATATTCCTCGAGTCCAATCTTTCCTAATTCGCGACCAAACCCTGATTGCTTGTAACCACCCCAAGGTGCTTGTGCAAAGTATGGGTGGAAATCGTTAATCCAGACCGTACCCATTCGAAGGCGCTCGGCTACTTCTTCACCACGATCAATGTCGTTTGTAAAGACCGCACCAGCAAGACCGTAAATTGTATCATTTGCTTTTTCAATTGCTTCTTCAGTCGTTGTAAACGTCTCGACTGTAATGACAGGACCGAAGATTTCTTCTTGGACAATTCTCATTTCAGACGTACAATTTGTGAAAATTGTCGGCTCAAAGAAAAATCCATTCTGGAGCGCTCCACCTTTTGGACGCTTTCCACCAAGAGCGAGCGTTGCACCTTCGTTTACGCCTACTTCAATGTAGCCTTCCACTTTTTCACGGTGTTCTTTTGAGATTAATGGACCTGACTCTGTTGCCTCATCGAAGCCATTACCAAGCGTAATGTTACCCGCACGCTTAATTAGTTCTTCAACAAATTGGTCATGCAATGATTCTTCTATTAATAAGCGTGATCCCGCTGAACAAACTTGACCACCGTGGAAAAAGGCAGCGTTTAATGCTTGATCAACCGCTGTTTCAAAGTCAGCATCTGCAAATACGATGTTCGGGTTCTTACCACCGAGCTCTAACGCAATTTTCTTTACGTTGTCACTTGCTGATTTCATAATCGTTTTTCCTGTTTCAATTCCACCTGTAAAGGATACAAGGTCAACATCATGGCTTTCAGATAGAGGCGCTCCTACTTCTTGACCTGTCCCAAGAACGAGGTTTGCAACACCTTTTGGTACCCCTGCTTCTTCAAAAAGTTCAAATACACGAACCGTTGTTAGTGGAGTAATTTCACTCGGCTTCATAACAAGTGTGTTTCCTGCCGCCAACGCTGGAGCAAGCTTCCATGCTGCTTGAAGCAACGGATAATTCCATGGTGTGATTTGACCACATACACCAATTGGTTCACGTACAACTTTGCTCGTTGAATCCGGGATTGGACTTTCAATCACTTCACCGCCATCTTTATCGGCAAGTCCACTAAAGAATTCAAAGACATTTGCAATGTCTTCCATATCTCCCTTACTCTCTTCAAGCGTCTTTCCTGTATCAAGCGTCTCTAGTCGAGCTAGTTCCAACGCATTTTCTCGAATTAGGCGACCGATGTGACCAACAATCTTGCCACGATCACTCGCTGGTGTTGTACTCCAGTTCCCTTTATCAAATGCTACTCGTGCAGCACGAATCGCTTTCTCTGTATCTTCACGCGTTCCTTCTGTCGCCGTTGCAATCACTTCTTGATTAAACGGATTAATAATGTCTCTCGTTGCGCCATGCACCGCATCGGTCCATTCGCCATTAATGTACATTTTTAATTCCAAGGAACTCACTCTCCTTCAATTCATTTAATATATATTAAACGTTCTATGTATAATAATTTACCACCGTTCAAAATAACTGTCAAAGGAAATGATTATAATTTATAAGATTAGGAGTGTGAGGGCATTCTTAGGTATGTTATTCAAAAAAAAAAAAACGAGTCCCTGTATAGGTACTCGCTCTTTACGTACTTGTTCGTTACGATTCCGACGCTTGTCTTTTATTATGACGCTCAAGAAGCTTTTGGGCCAAATCGCCTTCTTCAAATTCTTCAACGAGAATATCAAGAAAACGATAATATTGTAGTGAATCATTGATCTTATTAAAGTGTCGCTTTGCTTCTTCACGAACATCTTCTGGTGTTTCTGGGTCTTCCATTAATGCTTGATAACGTGGTTGTGCCTGCTTAACAGCATACAAGTTCACGTTCTTTTCTCTTTCCCAACGACGGGTAAAGAAAGAAATAAAGAACTGGAAAAAATCTTGTTCTGCTTGATACAGGTCTTTACGTTCACCTTTTCGATAGACTCTATGAATAATCTTTTCTTCAAGAAGTTTTCTTACGCCTAGGCTCATGCTACCTTTACTCATGCCAAGTTCGTCTCTTAATTGATCGAGTGTCATCGGTTCATCACTTAGATACAATGTCGCATAAAGTTGACCTACAGAGCGATTGACTCCGTAAATATCCATTGTATCGGCAATACCGTTTTTAATAAGAGCATGAATTTGTTCTAGTTCTTCTTGAGCTGCTGAATGATCAGACATCGCTAGCACCCCTTTTGTTTAAAACATATAAAACATTTTCAAAACTAGTATAGCTTTGAGGTTTCTTCTTTGCAAGTTTACTTTTTGTGACAAACACCTTATTGTTTGACTTCACTCATATTTATGATAACCTATAAGCAACGTTTAAATAATATTAAACAAATGAAATTCTTTAAAGGAGAGAGCTTATGAAGTATTGGAAGCATTCTTTATTAGGGATCAGCGCAGTCATGCTCGCAGCTTGCGGGAACGGAGATGAAGATGCCGCAAATGATGATGCGGGTGCAACTGAAGAAGAAACAACAGAATCGGCTACAGAGGGTGGCGAGCTCGAACTCGTATACGTAACATGGGATTCTGAAGTAGCATCAAACAACGTAATGAAGCTCGTCTTAGAAGAAGCAGGTTACGACACGACAATCACGACGGTCGAGCAAGGGGTCATGTGGGCAAGTGTTGCTTCTGGTGACGCAGACGCTCACGTTGCAGGTTGGTTACCAGATGATATGAAATACGACTACGAACAGTTTGGTGATGAAGTCGTTGATCTTGGACCAAACCTAGAAAATGCTCAAACAGGTCTTGCAGTGCCAACGTACATGGACATTGATTCGATCGAAGAACTTGATGGCTCTATCGTAAGTCAAATTACTGGTATTGATGCAGGTGCTGGAGTTGTAGCTACGACAGAAGAAGCATTAGAAGAATACGGCATCGACGATGTGGCCGTACAGACAAGCTTTGACGCTGCAATGACTCAAGAACTTGCAACACATATTGCAAATGAAGATCCAATCGTTGTCACCGCTTGGCAACCACACTGGAAATTCAATACGCACGACTTAAAGTTTCTTGAAGATCCAAAAGGTATCTTCCAAGAAGACGGTGAAATTCGTACAATCGTACGCGAAGGGTTAGAAGAAGACGACCCAGTCGCTTTCCAAATCCTAGATAACTTCTATTGGACGACAGACGATATGAACGAAGTCATGCTCTACATCTCTGAAGAAGGTATGGGCGAAGAAGAAGCCGCTCAAAAATGGATCGATGACAATCGTGAAACGGTTGATGAATGGCTTGACGTTCAATCATAAGGTGTCCCTTTCGGGACACTTTTTATTATGCTTATTTGTAAGGCAGTGTTTTAAACCAACGATGCCGTCTATCCGATACAAACCGATATAGCGGTTGCCCTATGAGACGTGCACCAGGTATATATAATAAAAATCCAACTGGTCTTGTAATTGGAATTGTAATAAGAAGCTTTCGAATGGCATTATAACCGATATACACAGACTTCGCATTACTTAACAAGTAAATTTCTTTTTCCATATCCTTAAATTGCGCTGCCAGTCTTTTCGTCTTATCACTAACTTCTTGAACAGGGTACCAATCGACTTTATGATTTCGATCCAACTTTTTCATCGTTCGTTTTAGCCCTTGGCATAGTGTACACGTAGCATCATAGAAAACGACGTGCCGATTCACTTTTCCACCTCACTTAGAAACAACCGAAGGTCAGCCCTCCGGTTGTTCAATTACACTCCCATAATTGCTTTTTCTTCTAGATACTCTTCAATTCCAAAGTCGCCCCACTCACGACCAATTCCAGATTGCTTGAAACCACCAAATGGAGCTAGATGATCCGTTTTCGCATCATTCACTGTAATTTGTCCGGCACGGATGTTGCTTGCAACATATTTCAATGACTTCTCGTCTTCGCCAATCACATAACCTGCTAAGCCATACGGAGTATCGTTAGCAATTTGAAGACCTTCTTCAATGCCGTCATACGTAATAATCGCCGTTACAGGACCAAAGATCTCTTCACGGGCAATAACCATATCATTCGATACATCTGAGAAGATTGTCGGTTTCACAAAATATCCGGTTTCAAGGCCGTCAGGCTTGCCTTCTCCACCTTCTACGAGGCGAGCACCTTCTTCTTGTCCTTTTCTAATATAAGACTGAACCGTATCATATTGTTTCTTTGAAATAAGTGGACCTGTAAAGTTGCTCGTATCTTGTGGATCACCCATCTTAAAATTATCTAACGCTTGAACTAGTGCTGTTTCAAAGTCCGATTGCATCTCCTTTGGAACAAGAATTCTCGTTCCTGCTGAACAAACTTGACCGCTATTGAGCATCATGTGTTGAGCGGCTGACTTCGCAGCTTTTTGAAGATCTGCGTCTTTTAAAATGAAAAGCGGAGACTTTCCACCAAGTTCGAGAGCGACATTCTTAATCGTTTGTGATGCATTTTCCATCACACGCGTTCCGACCGCTCCAGAACCGGTAAACGAGACGAAATCAATATCAGGGTGAGAGCTAATACCATCACCGATCGTACTTCCTGTTCCATTTACGAGGTTAAATACCCCTTTCGGTGCTCCTGCTTTTTCAATAATTTCCGCAAGCATGATCGCTGCATATGGGGTCTCTTCAGATGGCTTTAAGACAATCGTACTTCCCGCTGCAATTGCTCCAGCAATCTTCGTCGACGTCTGGTTCGTCGGGAAGTTCCATGGCGTAATTAGACCACTAACACCAACCGATTCCTTAACGACTGTATGACCACCACGCTCTTCTTCGAACGAATAGTCCTCTAATGCTTTTGCAACCGTACGAAAATGGGCTAGTCCCATTTCATAATGAACATTTTCAGAGATTGTTCGTGGCGCACCAAGCTCAAGAGTCATCACATCAATGAATTCATCTTTGCGCTTCTCGTATTCATCAGCAATTCGATTTAGTAAATCGATTCGTTCTTTCTTGATCGTTCTAGAAAACGCAGGCAATGCATCGCGTGCTGCTTGTACAGCTTTATCTAAATCTTCCCTAGTACTCGCTGAAATTGTACCGATCACTTCTTCAGTAGCAGGGTTAATAACATTAATAGTTTCATCATTTGTCGAGTCAATCCATTCACCGTTAATAAACAACTTGTTTTCGTGTTTAAACATGATTGCTTCACTCCCTTTGATTGTACATAGGGTGTTCCCGCTGATTATAAATTTAAACCTATCAAGCGAGCTTCATTTCATCATGTAAACGGTTGATCTACCGTCGTTACAAGCCAGAATTTCTTGTGAACGATGGAATTTTTCTATTGATTTTGCGTTTTAGAAAAGGCATTGATTAAGACATTGCCTTCGTCTGTTAGGATCTATTTAACGCGGTGCTAGACTCACCTGACGCGGTGCTAGGACAGAACTAGAACCTACTTTAAACAACTACACAAAAAATCTCCCTCGACATTGAGGGAGATTTCCATGATTATAGTGCTCGATATGCGATATCTCGGCGGTAGTGATACCCTGATGTATCTAACGAGTCGACATTCTCATATGCTTTCGCTTGTGCCTCTTTTAATGATGCACCTTTGCCAAGAGCAATATATACGCGGCCACCACTACTCGTTAGCGAATCGGAATCTCCGTCAACCCCTGCATAAAACACCTCTCCGCTCGGTCGTTTCGGCACTGGTAAACCTTTCGGATAGCCACTCGGGTAACCGTCAGCTGCGAGTACAACACCAACAACGGCTTCTTCTGACCAATGAATCGTCGGCTCTTCGTCGTTTAATACAGCTTGAATAACATCAACAAGGTCGCTTTCCATACGAGAAAGAACGACTTGTGCTTCTGGATCACCGAAACGAGCGTTGAACTCGATCGTTTTCGGGCCTTCAGTTGTCATCATAAGACCTGCATACAAGACACCAGTAAATGGTGTTCCTTCTTGAATCATTGCTTTCGCAGTTGGCTTAACGATGGTTTCCACAGCTTTAGCAATGTCACTACGATCAATGTGTGGTACCGGCGAATATGCTCCCATTCCACCCGTGTTAGGACCTTGATCGGCATCAAACGCTCGCTTATGGTCTTGAGACTCTGCAAGAGGAATGACAGTGTCGCCATTTACGAGCGCTAGGATCGACAATTCCTCTCCTTCAAGATACTCTTCCAATACGACTTTTGCGCCAGACCCAAATGTATCATCAAGTAAAATATCACGAAGGGCATGCTCTGCCTCATCTAGTGTCATCGCAACGGTTACACCTTTTCCAGCAGCAAGTCCATCTGCTTTTACGACGATTGGCGCACCTTGTTCTTTCGTATATCGAAGCGCTTCATCAAAGTCAGTAAACACATCATAATTGGCTGTTGGAATGTTATAACGTCTCATCAGTTCTTTCGCGAACGCTTTGCTTCCTTCAATTTGAGCAGCCTTTTTAGTTGGTCCAAATACGGCTAAACCTGCATGAGTAAACGAATCAACAATCCCCGCAGCAAGCGGGGCTTCCGGGCCAATGACAGTCAGTTCTATGTTGAGTTCTTTTGCTTTTTGGATGAGAGCATCGTGATTAGCGATATCCACGTTAAGACACGTCGCAACGTCTTCCATTCCGGGATTACCAGGAGCAACGTAGACCGTTTCAACGCGTTCGCTTTGAGCAAGCTTCCAAGCAAGCACATGCTCACGACCACCGTTACCTACAACTAAAACGTTCATGACCATTCCTCCTAGGCGTGTCTAAAGTGGCGCATACCAGTGAATACCATCGCAATGCCGGCTTCATTAGCGGCTTGAATCGATTCCTCATCACGAATGGAACCACCAGGTTGAATGATGACAGCTACTCCTGCTTCTGCTGCTTTTTCGACTGTATCTCTCATCGGGAAAAATGCATCTGATGCGAGTGCACTTCCTTTTGCTAATTCGCCTGCTTGCTTAACGGCGATATCACAAGCGCCAACACGGTTCATTTGTCCTGCACCAACGCCTACAGTACGGTTCCCGTTTACGAGTACAATTGCGTTTGATTTCACATGTTTTACAACGCTCCAAGAGAGTTTCAAGCTTTTCCACTCTTCTTCAGTTGGCTTACGTTCAGTGACAACTTCTACCGTCGCCTCATCTAAGCCAGAACGATCTTCGTCTTGAACGAGTAAGCCGCCTTGAACGGAACTAATCGTTTGAACATCGTTTTTCTTCGTCGTGTTGTTTACTTTTAAGAGACGGATGTTCTTTTTCTTCTGTAAAATTACGAGCGCGCCTTCACTATAATCTGGGGCGATAATTACTTCTAAGAAAATGTCTGCCAGCTTTGTAGCGGTTGCTTTATCAATTGTTTCATTAACAGCGACAATCCCACCAAAAATTGATACCGGGTCTGCAGCATAAGCTTCATCAAATGCACCTTCAAGTGTATCAGCGATTCCGACACCACACGGGTTTGTATGCTTTACAGCTACTGCAGCGACCGTATCTCTAAACTCAGATACGAGAGCAAGCGCTGCATCTGCATCATTAATGTTATTGTAAGAAAGTTCTTTCCCGTGAAGTTGTTCCGCATTTGCAAGAGATGGGCTTGTTGGAAGTGCTGTTTCGTAGAAAGCCGCATCTTGATGAGGATTCTCACCGTAACGAAGCGTTTGCTTATGTTCAAACGTAAGTGTTAACGTTTCCGGGTATTTCTCATTACTTTCTTTCGTTAAGTATTCAGCAATCAACGCATCATAGCTTGCTGTATGACGGAACACTTTCGCTGCAAGGCGACGTCTCGTCGTGCCGCTCACCTCTCCTTTTGAAAGCTCTTCAAGAACAATGTCGTAATCAGTCGGGTCTGTTACAACCGTAACACTTTCATGGTTTTTGGCTGACGCGCGTAACATCGCGGGTCCACCAATATCAATGTTTTCAATCGCATCTTCAAATGTTGTACCCTTCTTTTTAATCGTTTCTTTAAATGGATACAAATTAACGACAACGAGGTGAATTGGAGAAATTCCTTGTTCTTCAAGAGCTTTCATATGATTCTCATCACTTTGTTTAGCAAGAAGTCCACCGTGAATGGCTGGGTGTAGCGTCTTCACACGACCTTCTAGAATTTCAGGGAAATCTGTGACGTTCGAAATGCCAATCACGTCAATTCCGGCATCTTGTAATGCCTTCTTCGTCCCCCCTGTTGAGATGATCTCAAAACCAAGTTCAATCAGTTGCTTCGCAAATGAAGCGACTCCTGTTTTATCACTTACGGAAATGATTGCGCGTTTCATTGTTATGCTTCCCCTTCCTTAAAAACCATTTGTAGCGTTTTTGGATACAGTTGATGTTCAAGTTGCTGAATGCGCGTAGTGAGTTGTTCCTTCGTTTCTCCTCGTTCAATGGAAAGTGATTCTTGAGCAATGATTGGTCCCGTATCCATTCCACGATCGACGTAATGGATTGTCACTCCGCTTTTTGTTGCTCCGTCATCAATCGCTTGACCGATTGCATCAAGGCCAGGATAGCTCGGTAGCAATGAAGGATGAATATTGACCATTCTTCCTTCATAATAACGAAGCAACGCATCGCCAATCAACCTCATATACCCTGCAAGTACGACCCATTCCACACGATGTTCTTTTAAGAGTTTGAGTAAAGCTTCTTCGTAATCTTGCTTTGATTCATACTCTTTGGGAGAAAATTGATACGCCGTGACGTTAAATTGCTCCGCTTTTGAAAGGACACCAGCACCTTTACGATCACTAAAAACAAATTGTGGCACACCTTCTAAGTCACCGCTTTGTACCGCTTGAAGAATGCGTGCTGCATTGCTTCCAGAACCCGATGCAAATATGGCGAACCTCACGACGTCACTCCCTTAACCGTCAGTCCGTTGTTTGCTGTCACGTTTCCAATCGTCACTGCCCCATCGATGCGCTCAAGCACCGTTGCTTCATCAGCAGGTCGCACTGCAAGCACAAAGCCGATGCCCATGTTAAACGTTCCATACATATCAAGATCTGACAACTGTCCAAGTTGTTGCAAGAACGTAAAGATCGGAAGTTGCTCCCACGTTGACGGATCTACCGTTGCACCTAGACCTTCCGGCAACATACGTGGAATGTTCTCATATAAGCCCCCACCAGTTATGTGGGCCATTCCTTTTACAGCATCCGTGTCCTTTATGAGTGGCAAAACATCTTTCACATAAATGCGAGTTGGTGTGAGTAGTTCTTCAATGAGCGAACGCTCAAACGGTTCGTAGACCGCATGGTACTCTAGCTCACCGTCATTTACGAGTTTTCGCACGAGAGAAAAGCCGTTACTATGAACACCCGAAGATGGGATGGCAATAAGAAGATCTCCTTCTTGAACATTCTCATTCGTAACAATCCTCGACTTTTCAACAGCACCGACAGCAAAACCTGCAAGATCATATTCGTCTTCTGCATACATCCCAGGCATTTCTGCAGTTTCTCCACCGATAAGTGCACTGCCCGCCTCTACACAGCCGTCACTAATTCCTTTTACAATTTGTTCAATGCGAGCAGGGTCTGCTTTACCTGTTGCGATGTAATCTAAGAAATAGAGCGGTTCCGCACCTTGAGCTAAAATATCGTTTACACACATGGCAACCGCATCAATTCCAATTGTATCGTGACGATCTGCTTGGAACGCAAGCATAAGCTTCGTTCCGACACCATCTGTACCTGAAACGAGAACGGGTTCGTTCATCTCTAATTGTGAGAGGTCGAACATGCCACCAAAACCGCCAAACGTTCCCATAATTCCTTGTCGCTCTGTACGTGTAATATGCTTTTTCATCCGTTTCACAGATTCATAACCGGCCTCTACATCGACACCGGCTTGCTTATATGCCTCGCTCAACGCAATTCCCCCTACTCCATGCCTACGGTTACAAGTTCTTTTTTCGTGTTGAAAATGGCAGTCGGATATTGATCGGTAAAACAAGCTAAACATTGACCACAGTTAGGTTGTGAATCATCACGACCAATGCCAGATTTCAATCCTTCTACGGATAAGAAGCTTAAGGAGTCTGCCCCCATCATTTCACGCATTTCTTCAATGCTCAAGTTCGCCGCAACGAGTTCACCACGACTAGACGTATCAATACCATAAAAACAAGGGCGAATAATTGGCGGGGCACTAATACGTACATGTACTTCCGTAGCTCCAGCTTCTTTTAGAAGGCGAACAATTCGTTTACTCGTCGTACCGCGAACGATTGAATCATCGACCATCACGACACGTTTGCCTTCAACGACCCCTCGAACTGCAGATAATTTCATTTTTACACCTTGCTCACGAAGCTCTTGGGACGGTTGAATAAACGTACGACCAACATAACGATTTTTAATTAAACCAAGTTCATACGGAATTCCTGTTTTCTCAGCGTAGCCAATTGCTGCTGAAATAGAAGAATCAGGAACACCTGTTACAACGTCTGCCTCAATAGGCGCTTCTACTGCCAATTGCTTTCCGAGCTGCTTTCTCGCTGTGTGGACGTTGATTTCGTCTAAGTTCGAATCAGGACGAGCAAAGTACACGTACTCCATACTACAAAGCGCTCGGTCTTCCGCTTCTGTAAAACGAGAAGAGTGCATGCCACTCTCATCGAAAATAATCATTTCTCCCGGAGCAACTTCTCGTTCATACGTTGCACCGATAATATCAAACGCACACGTTTCAGAAGCAACGACGTAAGCGTCTCCGAGGCGTCCGAGTGAAAGCGGGCGTAAGCCATGTGGATCTTGAGCAACAATAAGCTCTGTTTCAGTCATTACGGCAAATGCATACGCACCAATAAGTTGCGGCAGTGCTGCGTGCAATTGCTTACGAAGTTTCGTAGAGCTTTGACGCTTTAGAAGATGCGCCAACACTTCAGTATCCGTTGTCGTCTGAAAAATACTTCCTTTACGCTCAAGGTCACCTTTTAGAATTTGATAGTTAACGAGGTTGCCATTATGAGCGATGGCCATGCCTCCGTCTTCGGAGCGGAAGTGGAGCGGCTGAACGTTTTCAATACCGCCTCCACCTGCTGTTGCATATCGAACGTGACCGATCGCATGGTTGCCTTTTAACCCTTCAATATCTCCAGGTCCAAACGCCTCCGTGAGTAATCCGACCCCTTTATGTGCATACAGTTGTTCTTTGTCACTCGTAATGATGCCAGCACCTTCTTGACCACGATGTTGCAAACTGTGAAGACCATAGTAAGCCAGTTGAGCGGCTTCATTATGCCCCCAAATCGCGAACAATCCACACTCTTCATTTAAGCCTTTGATTTCAGCAAACATGGGATGGCTCCCTTCCAAATGCGAGTTAGTTCTTCTGTCGACTCGTTTACAAATGGTTGCCCGTTCTCATCTTCAATCGTAATGTGAGTGTCAGCTGTGACCGTACCAACAGCGACAGCTTCTGGAATCAACGCTTCAAATTGTTTAACGTCTGTTGCTTTTACTGTAAACACGTAACGTGAAGGCGCTTCTGAGAACAACGTTTCTGTGTTTTTTGAAAGCGTCACTTTCAAACCGAATTCTGTTCCCATTACTTTCTCTGCAAGTGCAACGGCCAATCCACCTTCTGCTAAATCATGTGCGGATTGAACGATGCCTGCTTGAATTGCTGTTAACACTTGTTCTTGGCGTTTGCCTTCAAGCTCTAGATCAATTTTCGGGACAATGCCGGACAAGTCATCGTCTTGCATAAGTTGAAGTTCACTTCCACCAAAGTGTTCAGAACCTTCACCTAACACGTACACAACGTCACCCTCAGCTTTTGCTTGTTGCGTCGTAATGTGGTCTGTGTCTTCAATTAGACCGACCATCCCGATAATTGGTGTTGGGTAAATTGCTTCTCCAGACGTTTCGTTGTACAAAGAAACGTTTCCACTAATGACAGGCGTTGAAAGCGTGCGACAAGCCTCACTCATGCCTTTCGTTGACTCTTTCATTTGCCAATAGATGTTCGGTTGCTCTGGACTTCCGTAGTTCAAACAATCCGTCAGTGCTAACGGCTTAGCGCCTGAACAGACAATGTTTCTTGCCGCTTCAGCAACAGCAAGCTTCCCACCATTTTCAGGGTCTAGCTTAATGTAACGACTGTTGCCGTCCATCGTCATAGCAAGTGCTTTTTTCGTTCCGCGAATTCGTAGAACAGCCGCGTCTGAACCTGGCACAACAACGGTATTCGTTTGGACCATATGATCGTATTGATCATATACCCATTCTTTTGATGCAATCGTTGGTCGCCTCAACAAATCACGAAGTGTTTCGTTGTAGTCGGAAATCGCTTCTGGTTGCCAATGCTTTGCTTGATTTTCTTTAAATGACGCTGGTTCCGTTGATGT
The DNA here is from genome assembly GCA_012970285.1 of Bacillaceae bacterium JMAK1. Lineage (GTDB taxonomy): Bacteria > Bacillota > Bacilli > Bacillales > Marinococcaceae > Geomicrobium_A. The sequence continues at coordinate 144,355 of JIBW01000007.1, read as the reverse complement.
CACTTCATACACTGGAGCATCATCAGTGAGCGATGTTACAGGAACATCCGCAACAACTTCACCGTCAAAATAAAGCGTTAAATTGCGGTCATCCGTGACCTCACCGATTGAAGCATAATCAAGGTCCCACTTTTCACAAATCGCTTCGATTTCTGCCTCGTGACCCTTTTTGACGACGAGAAGCATGCGCTCTTGAGATTCAGACAGCATCATTTCGTATGGTGTCATATTCTTCTCACGTTGTGGTACGTGATTTAAGTTCATATTAATACCAGAACCCGCTTTACTCGCCATCTCTGCTGATGAACTCGTAAGACCTGCTGCACCCATATCTTGAATACCAACAAGTGATTCCAATTGAACGAGCTCCAAGCAAGCTTCTAAAACACGCTTTTCTGTAAACGGATCTCCAACTTGAACAGACGGTCGTTTCGCTTGTGACTCTTCATTAAGCTCTTCTGAAGCAAACGTTGCACCGTGAATACCGTCACGCCCTGTGCTTGCACCGACGTACATGACAGTGTTCCCGACTCCTGCTGCTACACCTTTTTGCAAGTTTTTGTGGTCAATTAGCCCAACACACATTGCATTCACAAGAGGATTTCCGTCATAGGAGCGGTCAAATTGGACTTCACCACCAACAGTAGGTACGCCTACACAGTTACCGTAACCCGCAATCCCTGCGACAACTTCTTCAAACAAATAACGTACACGCGGTGTGTCTAGTGGACCGAAACGTAACGAGTTAAGTAGCGCAATAGGACGCGCTCCCATTGAAAATACATCACGCAAAATCCCGCCTACACCAGTAGCTGCTCCTTGATATGGCTCTACCGCTGACGGGTGGTTATGACTTTCAACTTTGAAAACGACTGCTTGCTCATCTCCAATGTCTACAACACCTGCGCCTTCTCCCGGTCCTTGTAATACGTGAGGACCGTCGACAGGAAATTGGCGAAGTAATGGTTTGGAATGTTTGTAGCTACAATGTTCTGACCAGAGTACGCTGAACATGCCAATCTCTGTATAGTTTGGCTCACGTCCAATTAGCTCGACGATTCTCTCATACTCATGATCTTTAACGCCCATCTCTTGGTAGATTTTCTCTTCTTTAATCGTTGATGGTGATGGTTCAGTTTGTAACAACATTCGATTCCCTCCAATTGCGATAAACACTCGTAAACAATTTTCGTCCGTCTTCACTGCCAAGCCAAGCTTCCATCGCCCGCTCAGGATGGGGCATCATGCCAAGAACGTTACCTGCTTCGTTCTGAACACCTGCAATTTGACCTTTTGAGCCATTCACATCATCCACATATGTGAACACAATTTGCCCCTTTTGTTGCAACTGACTGTACGTCTTCTCATCACATTCAAAGTTTCCTTCACCGTGGGCAACAGGAATGCGAAGCACGTCACCCTGATCATAACTTGACGTGAAACGCGTCTTCTTGTTCTCCACTTTCAGATTCACCGTTCGGCAAATGAACTTCAGGTCTTTGTTTCGCTTCATCGCACCTGGAAGTAAGCCCGCTTCTTGAAGAATCTGAAAACCGTTGCACACACCTACGATCGTCTTACCTTTTGCTGCTTCCTCACTTACGCTTTTCATGACGGGGGCAAATCTTGCAATTGCTCCTGTACGAAGGTAATCACCGTAAGAAAAACCACCAGGGATAAAAATCGCGTCATATGCTGCTACACTTTTCGCAGTATGTGGAACGAATTCAACCACTTCTGCTTCCGTAAAATCTTTCACGGCATGAAACATGTCGGTGTCGCAGTTCGAACCTGGAAAAACGATGACTGCGGCTCTCATACCGTCGCCTCCCGCTCCACTTTGTAGCTATAGTTCTCAATGACTGGATTGGCTAAAAGTTGTTCACACATCGCTGTAATTCGTGCATCTAATCCTTCTCCATCTTCTACTTTAAGTTGAATCCACTTCCCTACGCTAACTTCTTCTACACCTTCGTATCCAAGTGATGTTAAGGAATGTTCTACTGCTTTTCCTTGAGGATCCAATACGCCTTCTTTAAGTGTGATGTATACGTGCACGTTAACCATGAACAACGCCTCCAATGCGTTCTAATATTGTCTCGTACCCTGCTGTAAGTGAACCAAGTTCAAAGCGATACAAATCTTTGTCTAATTTTTGCAATGTGTCTCGATCCCAAAATCGACACGTGTCTGGAGAGACTTCATCCGCAAGAATTAATTCACAATCTTTCGTCATCCCAAACTCCAACTTAAAATCAACGAGCAACAAATTCGCAGATTCACAGATTGAAAGGAGCGTTTCATTCGTTAAAAGAGCTAACCGTTTCATTTCTTCCAATTGTTCGACAGTTGCAGCTTCAAGGAGGGCGATGTGCTCCTCAGTGACAAGTGGATCACCGAGAGCATCATCTTTGTAGTAAAACTCAACAATGGATCGTTGTAATTCGATCCCCTCTTCCCAGCCGAGTCGCTTGGCGAGGCTTCCTGCTGCAATATTTCTGACCACAACTTCTAACGGGATAATTGTCGTCGGTGTCACAAGTTGCTCTGTTTCATTCAGACGTTTAATGAAATGAGTTGGAATCCCAGCCTTTTCGAGCAACGGAAAGAAGAGTGCTGATATTTCGTTGTTCAGCCTGCCTTTCCCTTCAACGATGTCATGTTTTACCCCATTGAATGCCGTTGCATCATTTTTATATTGCAAACGAAGTTCATGTTCGTTCTCCGTCGTGAATAATTGTTTTGCTTTACCTTCATATAGAAGTGTCATACCGTTTCCCTCCAGAACTTATCTTGTATTAAAGACCGACACGTTCAAACAGTACATCAACATTTTTCATATGATGCTTTTCATCAAAGCATTCATCCAAATCAACTTGTGTTAACACCTCGGTAATTTTCGGTTCCGCTTCTACGAGAGTTCTGAATGGTACTTTCGTTTCCCAAGCCTCCATTGCTTTTGGTTGCACGAGGTCGTATGCTTCTTCACGAGCCATTCCTTTGTCAATCAATGTTAAAAGTACACGCTGAGAATAGATTAGACCGAACGTTTTCTCCATATTCTCTTTCATGTTCTCAGGATATACCGTTAGTTCATCAACGATTTTCGTAAAGCGATTTAACATGTAATTCAAAAGAATTGTGCTGTCTGGCAAGATAATTCTCTCAGCTGAAGAGTGTGAAATGTCGCGCTCATGCCAAAGCGGCATGTTTTCAAACGCTGTCGTCACATGTCCTCTAATCACACGTGCTAAGCCGGTCATATTCTCTGACCCAACTGGATTACGCTTATGAGGCATTGCTGAAGATCCCTTTTGACCTTTTGCGAAAAACTCTTCAACTTCACGAGTTTCTGTTTTTTGAAGGTTGCGGATTTCTACTGCCATTTTCTCAATGCTCGTCGCAATGAGCGCAAGAGTTGAAACGTAGTGGGCATGGCGATCTCGTTGTAACGTTTGTGTTGAAATCGGTGCAACGTCTAATCCTAAACGTTCACAAACGTGCGCTTCAATTTCAGGCGGGATATTTGCAAATGTCCCTACAGCTCCAGACATTTTCCCTACTCGAACACCTTCAGCTGCTTGATCAAAACGCTCCAAGTTACGCTTCATTTCTGCATACCAGAGTGCAAGCTTCAGTCCGAATGTCGTCGGTTCTGCATGTACACCATGTGTCCGGCCCATCATTAGCGTATAACGGTGTTCGTTGGCTTTTCGTCCTAAAACATCTGTAAATCGCTCAAGGTCACGGCGAAGAATATCATTCGCTTGCTTTAATAAGTACGACAAAGCTGTATCGACAACGTCCGTTGACGTTAGACCGTAGTGCACCCATTTGCGCTCTTCACCAAGAGTTTCTGACACCGCACGCGTAAAGGCAACAACATCATGACGTGTACTTGCCTCAATCTCATGAATGCGATTCAGATCAAACGATGCATTCTCACGAATCTTCTCAACATCTTCTTTTGGAATGTCTCCAAGTTCTGCCCATGCTTCACACGCTGCGATTTCAACTTCTAACCACGCTTGAAAACGATTTTGCTCTGTCCAAATGCTTCCCATTTCTTCTCTTGTATAACGTTCGATCATCTTGCTGCCTCCATTGAATGCGTTCGTATGTTTAGTTGTTTTGATGTATTCATCGCTTCTTCAATCGTTGCTCCAACGATATTAACGTGACCCATTTTCCGCCCAGTTCGTACTTCACTCTTTCCATATAAATGGAGAAATGCGTTAGTGAACTTCGGAATCGCTTCAAGTGCCTTCTCAACATGTTCACCGAGGATATTATCCATAATTACTGGATGATGAAGTTTTGGTTCAATCAATGGCCAATCGCAAATCGCACGTACATGTTGCCCAAATTGCGAAACGTTGCAACTGTCCATCGCATAGTGCCCCGAGTTATGAGGTCTCGGTGCTAGCTCATTTACATAAATCTCGCCATCTGATGTGTAGAACATCTCTACTGCGAGCGTTCCTATTAAGTCAATGCTCTTTGCAAACGTTTCAGCCATTTGAATGGCATGCGTCTCTGCATCCGCATTAATTTGTGCTGGCACGATTGTGCGCTTTAAAATGTTGGCTTCATGGACGTTTTCTGCAACTGGGAACGTTTGAAGCTCCCCTTTAGCATTTCTTGTCACAATTACACTAATCTCTTTTTCAAAGGAAACAAAACCTTCGAGAACCAACTCGACGCCTTCTCGATAAAGCTCAAGAAATGCCTTTGCACTCTCTTCCTTCGACTGAATAACATATTGCCCTTTTCCGTCATAGCCACCGCGGCATGTTTTTAACACGGCTGGTGTTCCAAGAATATCAATTGCAGCTTGTAACTCTTCAATAGAAGAAACCGCTCGGTAAGGAGCAACCCTTAAGCCAGCTTTTTCTAACGCTTCTTTTTCTCGTAAGCGATGTTGCGTTGTTTTTAGTAACGTTGTACCTTGAGGCAGTTTACCTGCTTCTTGGAGAATTGTCGCTGTTGTTGCATCAACATTCTCAAATTCAAACGTAACGACATCGCTCTGATCCGCTAACTTCTGAACAGCTTCTGGATCGTGGTAAGCACCGATAATTTCAACGTCTGCGACTTGAGCTGTTGGCGAGTTGGCTGATGGTTCTAGCACAGCAATCCTAAAGCCCATTGCTTTTGCTTCAAGTGCCATCATACGACCGAGTTGGCCGCCACCTAGAATCCCGATTGTTTGGCCAGGAATAATCATACGTCCGCCTCCTGGTGTGAAAGCACTTCGTTTTTCTTTGCTTCTCTTCTCGCATCTAGTTTGTGTGCAAGCTCTTCACTAAATACACTCAGCATTTGTGCAGCCAATAGTCCTGCGTTCTCTGCTCCTGCTGTTCCAATTGCGACCGTTGCAACTGGCACGCCTTTTGGCATTTGTACGATTGATAGTAATGAGTCCCATCCACTTAACGCTTTAGATTGTACAGGCACTCCAATGACAGGTAATGTTGTTTTTGCTGCGACCATCCCTGGTAAATGAGCCGCTCCTCCTGCTCCAGCAATAATCACTTTAAGGCCACGTTCTCTTGCTGTTGCTGCATAGTCAAACATATAGTCTGGCGTTCGGTGAGCCGAAACAATTCGCTTCTCATATGGGATTTGTAATTCCTCCAACACTTGAATAGTATGAATCATCGTCGGTTCATCCGAGGTACTTCCCATTATTACGCCAACTTCAACAGTCATTCTGTACGCTCCTATCTATAGGCATATCAAAGAGCCCGCTGTTATGTGTTCATCCGAGCACCGGGAGAAGACGTGTTAAACTTATGTCACACCCATAAGCACAACAAAAAAATCGTCTCCTCATAGTCCAGCTGTTTACGGTAGCTAGGTAGAAACTTTCGAGCCATATTCTCGAATTTATATGAGGTATCTTTTGAAGGATCAATGAAATGCCTTACTCTTCTTCTATCGTAGTATGTGTAAGATTAAATGTCAATGTAAAGTCGAATATTTACACCTTTTAATAATAAAACGTTCGGATATTGACTATGTATGAAATCGTTCTTGCACTAATATCTCCATTTATCATAGCGATTACTTAATCATCGCCATTAAATCATAACTGTTCTTGAATTCAGAAACCTCATTATAAGAACAACTTCTCCTAAATTGTATATCGATTACTCGTAAACATCGGTAAATTCAAACAGTCATTCGCATAAGTCTGCGTTTCACTACGGTTGCAGTACCGCAACTAACCATTCATAGACGGTCATAAACAATACAGCGCCGAGGATCGATGCGGGGACGAGAATGATCATTTGCACAATAAACGGCTGTTTTCTCAATTTTGTCATGACGTTCTGCATCACTTTCCTCCTCTTTTTCTAGTTGTATGACAAGTATACCAAAAGTCGCCCCTCATTTTAACTGAACTTTTCCGAACGATCTGATCCATAATTAACTTTTTTTACGGATTTAGGATATGAAAACGAGAATAACCCCTACACCATTTTTAACTTCTCCTCTTTAGATGTGATTTAGTTAATTTCTGACTTAAATTAAATTTTCCCATGAAAAAAGACCGTACCTTAGTCGATATGGTCTAACTTGCGTCCTGTTTTCTTTTAGCACCTATAAGAAGTGTTATGATCATTGCTGAAATTAACAGTACAACATTATAGTCTGACAGGTGGTTATAAGCTGTCCCGTCTCCAGTTGGTACTTTTACCATGCTGATTACTTTAGTTGAAGCAATACCCGCGGCAAGCGTAGCCACTTTACTCATTGTAAATACGTATAAGTTTCTCAACAGACTCTAAATAACCTTCTCCACTCGGAGAAGGTTATTCTTTCAACACTGCTTCAAAAACGATTCTTTGTTCTTTTACCGTAACATTCTTGTTGCTGTCTTCAGTAAAGATCGGTTTCTCCATTCGACGAACGGGGCGATACCCTTCACCGTCGATTCGTACTAAACAGTCGCTAATCGTTTCATTTTCTTCAACTTCAAATGTTTTCTTACGAGCCATCTTATCTACGTAATCCTTTCACCCAGAACCCGCCGAAAAACGCTTTCGGTTCGTGGGATATAATGAATGCTTTTGGGTCCAATAACTTCACTGTATCATAAAGTGCCTTTTCACTTCGACGAGAAGTTAAGATCTCCATCATGAGTCGCTCCCCTTCACGCCCATACGCTACCCAGTTCGTTACGCCGTACCCTTTGTCTCGCAGATAATTCGGAATATCTGGCTCGTATTCTTTCGTAATGACATTGACAGTAATGTAACCGAGCGCCAATTTCTCTTCAATCTTTATACCGATAATTACACCAATTCCATATCCTAGTGCGTATGCGACAATGTGAAAAACAGAGGTCATATTGTCTAACACGATCCCAAGCCCAGTAACATAAACAATGATTTCAAACATACCTGCGAGTGCAGCTAGCATCTTTAAACCTTTAAGCGTCAAGATCAACCGTAACGTCAAAAGAGTTACATAAACGATGTTAATGACAAAAATGAGAAGAACAACACTCCACATATGTTCCATGAGCTCGTTAAACAATGGCGGCGATCCCCCTGTACTTGTAACTTAAGACTTCCGCCAAAATATAACACGATTGTTCTTCCTTTAGAAGACGTAAAAAATCGCAGTTTTCGACAATTATTTTTGGTAGTGACGCAACGCTTGTTCCTCTTTTGGTATGCGTATAAAATAAAGAAATAAGAAGTTCGCAACAGAGAAAATAGCCGCCGTAACATAGGCTTGGAAAATAAGCGGTAATAGTACGATTTCTAATATGACAACCACATAGTTCGGATGTTTCATAAAGCGATAAGGTCCTTCAGCGACGCGTTGCCCATCTGGTAATATAAGAATTTTCGTGTTCCAAAATCGTCCGAGCGTCATGAGTGCCCAAAGGCGTAATGCTTGCACGCCGAGAAATACGAGTAATAACGGTTGCCAAACAGGTGACGTTTGAAAGCCAGTCCAAATCACTTCACTAATTAACGTCACAAAAAAGAGAACGTGCATGCCGACCATGTACGGGTAGTGCCTCGCCCCGTATTCAATGGCCCCGAGGCCTTTCACGTGTCGCTCATTCACTTTGGCAACGTACAACTCAACGATCCGTTGAAAAATGACCCACGTAATGATAATTAGAAATAGACTCATGCGTGTTCACTCCATTCTACCCACAATAATTCTGAACTAAATCCTGGTCCTAACGCCGTAATAATTCCTTCATCGTGAAGGGCAGTATTACCTTCTAGAATGGATTTCAATACATAGAGGACAGTTGGAGAAGACATATTTCCATGAGCTCTTAGTATGTCTCTTGCAGGATTCGTTTTACCATCTGGTAATTTCAACGCATCTTCATAAGCCGTCAGAACTTTTTTCCCTCCAGGATGTGCAATAAAATGTGTAATGTCATCTTTTGACTTTCCAATTGAATTCAGAAAATGAATGACATTATCATCAAGCCACGAAGAGACAATCGTTGGGATATCTCTAGAGAAAACAACATGCAACCCGTCGTCTTCCACATCCCACCCCATCACACGTTCAGAATCAGGCATAAGCGTGGATTGTGTATGAGTAATAACCGGTGCATGTTCTTGCTTAGACGATACGTCTTTCCCTTGCAGTAATGCGCAAGCGATTCCATCAGAAAATAGAGATGTTCCTACAAGGTTGCTTTTTGAAACATCGTTTGATTGAAAGGTTAAACTACACAATTCAATGCAAAGAACGAGGACACGAGCATTAGGGAATGCCCGACAATATTCGAATCCCCTTGATAATCCAGCTGCACCACCAGCACACCCTAATCCCCAAATCGGAATACGTTTCGTATGCATGTTCATGTTCAGTCGATTCATGATTCGCGCTTCGAGCGATGGGGTTGCAATGCCTGTGCTCGTAACACAAATAAACGCATCTACTTCATCCGAACGAACTTCAGCTTTATGTAAACAATTCGTCACCGCTTCAACACCTAATTCTACTGCACGTTCAATGAACTCGTTGTTCTTATCACCAAAAGAATGGGGTTGTTGATACCACTCAAGGGGCATGACGAATTGTCGCTCTTCAATATCTCCGTTATTAAACACACGTAAAAGACGGTCAATATCACTATATTTATCTTTGAATACTCCGCGCACAAGCGATGCAATTTGATCTTGTGAAACTGGATGTTTCGGCAATGCCGTAGCGACAGATTCAATAATAGCCAACCTCTACACCTCACTATTAGTCAATATGGGTAGAGTATCCCTCATTGGCAATTTTATGTATTGCTTGTTGAACATTTTAGATGTTTGATTCTTTTAAAAAAGTTAGTGCCTCATCCGGTCAAAGCAGTTGACTGGATGAGGCACTAACCCGTTATTGATGACTATTCATCTTGAAGTTCTTCGAACGAATCAATATCCATATACTTTGGAACCGCAACACCTGTGACTGCATCGACAGAGTTCGGACCAAGATCTACAAAATCACCATCGAATTCTTCAAATAGTGGCGTTTGGTTTGGCATCCATGAAGCAAGAAGCGCGTCTGCTGAATCTGTAGCTAATCCTGCATACATCATATTAACCGCTACTTCATTTAGATGCGGAGTATAACCAAGGTCTTCGAGCATAACAGCAGCCATGTTCGTTGCTGCTTGTGCGTCAGACCAAGCTTCAAGTACAAATCGGACTTCCTCGCCGTCCCCTTCGCCGACACCGTCTGTCCATTCCTCAACTCGTTCTGGGTGATCTTCAAGCCATTCACGCGCAGCATCATTTGCACTCATCTCTTCAATGTCCATCAATGCCATCACTTCTTGTTGTTCATCTAATTCAAATTGAAACTGATCTAAAAACTGAAAAACATCTGGAAGGTCGTCCTCTAACCCATTACGTACAAGGGTATGAACATCATTTTCTACAGTTACAACACCTTCTGGATCTTCAAGAAACTTTAATTCATACGCATTAAACTTCCAGTGCGGTTGCCAAGCTGTAATAATAATAGGGTCCTCATTCTGGTAAGCGGTATCAAGTGCCGCCACCATAGCACCTTCGGAACTGCTCGTAAGCGTCCAGTCATCCAAGCCATAATGTACAAGTGCTTCCTCTGTCGTATCCATCATGACAGAACCCGGATCAATCCCAATAATTTCATATTCCACCTGCTCGCCGAGGCTTGCCGTAGATTCTTCGTCTTCACTTCCATTACCACATGCGGTAAGTATCACAGCAGTGCTTAGAAGAGCACTTATCATTGCGAATTTTTTCATATGTTTGACCCCTCCTGTAGTTATGCATCTAAAGTCATTCATAAAAGTTATCATGATCATACCCATTCCACAAACCTCATCTAAGGCGGTATTACCATTAAACGGATCATTCTGCGTAATCAGAAGGCTTCCTCATCCCCATTGTCAGCAATCCTCAGCGATGCTTCTTGCTTTTGTATAATATGTCTTATAAACGTTGAATAGATGGATATTATTTACATATCGATGCATTAAACACAAAAAAACGTAAGGGAAATCTAGGATGATTTCCCTTACGCTTCTTGTTTTGGACAGTAGAGTCCTTTATTTATTATAAGTCGCCATCTTCGTCTTCTTCACCAAGTGGGTCTTCATCTTCTTCGCCAAGTGGATCTTCGTCTTCTTCACCTAGTGGATCTTCTTCTTCAAGTCCATCATCTTCTAGACCGTCGTCTTCAAGTCCATCATCTTCGAGTCCACCATCTTCAAGGCCGTCCTCTTCTTCACCAGGTGCTGGTTCAGCAGGTGCTTCAGTGTCCATGCCCGGATCTTCTTCTGGTGCATCTTCACCACATGCTGCTAGTAGTCCTACTGAGAAAATTGCTGATAGAGCTCCGTAAAGAAGTTTCTTATTCATTGTTTAACACTCCTATTTTATGAGGATCGTTATTGCTAACGGCTTGGCTTCCCTTGTTAGCTGAGTACATCATAGCAACTGAAAATCAAATCGCCTACCCTTTCTGACGTTTTTTGAAGATGCTATAGGCTTTACCACATTTGCGAAATCATTTTGAAATCTCCGTGTCATCATTCTGATAACAACCTCCCTTTATCCAACACGATTCCCACATTACCCCAAGATTCCGCCAGATTTAGCAATAAAAAAGAACAAGGACATGATCTCCTTGTTCTTTAGCGTTTCTTGATTATTGATCTGTTTGTAGACTTACTTGACTAATATCAAATACGCCTATTGGCAATGGAATGAATCCCTCCACATTTTCATGAACGCCAACACGGAAAGGATCATTGGCAATAAACACTAACGGTGACTCATCTAAGACGATTTGTTGGAATTCAGCATAATACTGTTCACGCACTTCAGGGTCACTTTCTTCTCGCGCCTCATCTAACAAACGATCTGCTTCTTCGTGATCAAAAAACGAACGGTTCCCATTCGCACCTTTGTTATCAGAATGGAAAACGGAGTACGTTGCATTGTCAGCATCCCCTGTGACCGTTGTCCAGCCTGCAATTGCCATTTCGTGCTCTCCTTCACCCATTGCACTTAGAAGCGCACTCCACTCACGCTGTTCAATGGAAATATCAATTCCAATTTGTCCAAGTTGATCTTGAATGTATTCTGCTGTTTGAATGTTGACTTGGTCATTGTCACGCACGTAAAGCGTTGTACTAAACCCGTCTTCGTATCCTGCAGATGCAAGTAGCTCTTGTGCTTCTTCAAGATCATAATCATTTTTATTCAAATCATCCGTATGACCAAATACACCAGGAGGAATCGGTCCGTCAGCTGCACGACCATACCCTTCATAAATTCCTTCCACGATCGTGTCTGTATCGACGGCTTTAGCAATCGCTTGGCGAACTTCTACTTGATCAAACGGTTCCACATCATTATTTAAGATAATAAAATTCAACCTCGTACTTTCAACCGTTTCAACATCCGCATGGTCCATCGTTTCGATTTGTGACGTATTGACCGGCTCAATTTCATCTATGACGTGTGCTTCTTCATTGTTCAACATCGCAATTCGAGTGGATTGATCTGGAACAATCTTGTACGTAGATGATTCAATCTCAGGAAGCTCTCCCCAATACCCATCGTTTCGAACGAGGCGTACGGACTCACCTTGATTCCATTCATCTAACTGAAAGCTTCCAGTCCCGACTGGTTCAAGCTCTAAGTTACGTTCACCATTATTGTGTTCTTCAATCGCCTTTGGACTGATCATCCCACCACCATCATGGGTTAAATTCATCGCAAACGGCGCAAAGGGATACTCGGTTGTCACATGAACCGTATACTCATCAACGACTTCAATCTCATCAATCATGTCGTACATAAATGCTTTCGGTGAAGCAACTTCAGGGTCAATTACACGCTCTAGATTAATTTTTACAGCTTCTGCATTAAATGGCTCACCATCGGTAAACGTCACATCTTCACGTAGTACGAATTCCCACGTTAAATCATCAATCTGTTCAAAACTTTCAGCAAGCTCTGGTTGTAACTCGATGTTCTCATCGTGATTGACGAGCTTATCATAAATGTTTGTCCGAATATGTGTTGAAGCGGTATCGTTCGAACCGTGAGGATCAAGACTAATTGCATCGTTTGCTACGGCTACAATTAGCTCATCTTCTTCTACAGACCCACTTTCATTACTCGCTCCCGAATCGCTAAGCTCATCTGTTGGCTCCGAAGAACATGCGGCTAATACGACCGCAACTGATACCAATAATCCGAATTTCACTTTACTCTTATCCATGTTCATCCACCTTCTAGTTGTTATTAGAATATATGAAATTCACAAGAACAAAAAACTCCCTTTTCTAAGAGAAAAGAGAGTCGTATCCGTTCTTATCTCTCAGAACAATCGTTCTGATGGAATTAGCACCTTCCACTTACGTGGGGTTGCTGAGGTGTCATAGGGCCAGTCCCTCTACCTCTCTTCATAAGATTCTATATGTAATTGATAGTGTTACTTTACTATGGGTTATTTGCTAATGCAAGCATTATTTTCAGAAAAGCAGTCAATATTCTGAGAGACATAACAAGAAACAACTATGAACAACCTTTTTTGTCTACATTTTTTCTCGTATGAAATTTCTAAGCGGGGTGACACTATGAAAGGAAAAGAAAGGATGATGATCTTGATCAAGCGCTTCACACTTAGTTTTCTTTGTACATTACTAGTCGCATCATTATTTGTTGATACGATGGATGCAAGGCAAGTAGGTTCTTTGCCAGGGCTCGCTGAGCAATACCCTGAGCTTGTGTTTGTTAGAGGAGATGGTGCTTCAAATCAGATCGCACTTACCTTTGATGATGGACCTGACCCTCGGTTCACAGACACGGTTCTAAATGCGTTAGAGGAATTTGATGTACCTGCAACCTTCTTCGTTCTCGGACAACGGGCGGAAGCAAACCCTGATTATGTAAGTCGCATTGTTGACGAAGGGCATGATATCGCTAACCATACTTATTCCCATGCGGATCTCGCTGATCTTACCGTCGATGAGATGGAACAAGAAATTGATCAAGCGGATGCTGTCATTGAGAACATCGTCGGTTTTCGCCCACGTCTGTTCCGTCCACCATTTGGTAGTATTTCAGAAGAAGACGTCGTACGTCTCGGAGAGATGAACAACGTGGCAATTGGATGGGATGTGGACCCGAACGACTGGCAGGAGATCCCTGCTGACGAAGTAAGTGAACGAGTCATCGCTGACACAACAGCCGGCAGTATCATCTTGTTGCATGATGGTGTTGACAGTCCAGAGTTAACGCTCAATTCACCAGAGGCATTACAAACGATCATTCCTGAGTTACAATCGCAAGGATATGAATTTGTAACCGTAAGTGAGTTAATCGGTATCGAAAACCGCAAATAAAAAAACCGCTGTTTAGCGGTTTTTTTAACGATTTGTAATCGTTTCTGGATATAAATCATGGTAGAGCAATCGTTGCTCTGCCATTTTTTCGTATTTCGTGCCTGGCTTCCCGTAGTTCACGTATGGGTCAATGGAAATTCCACCACGTGGTGTGAACTTACCCCACACTTCAATGTATCTAGGATCCATTAATTCTACGAGGTCGTTTACGATAATATTCATCGCATCTTCATGAAAATCACCGTGGTTACGGAAGCTAAATAGATAGAGTTTAAGTGATTTACTTTCTACCATTTTCACATCAGGAATGTAGCTAATGTACACGGTCGCAAAATCTGGTTGCCCAGTAATTGGACATAGTGTCGTAAATTCAGGGGTATTGAATTTGACGAAATAGTCCCTAGTTGGGTGATTGTTCTCAAACGTCTCTAAAACACCTGGGTCGTATTCAAACGAATACTTCGTTCCTTGATTACCAAGCTGAGTAATCTCTGGTAAGTCTTCTTTTCCTCTACCAACCATCAATCATATCCCTTTCCTTAAACGCCTTGCTTGTTGCCCCAAATTAACGTATGAATTTGAGGTAAGACACGGACGTTATTTAATTCTTTATCTTCCATTACGGTATCAACAAGCCATTCATACCGTTCTAAAAGATGATCACGCAATCGATTAGGTGTACGCTCTTCTAAATCGTCATTGCCGACTTGCAAATAGAACGCCATATTCGGATAACGCGCATGCACTTGTTTCGCATAAGCCAAGTCTTCTTCATTAAAGATGACGACTTTTAACGACTGGCTGCCTTTCGTTCTTAATTGAAGCTGTTCGCAAAAATGATCAAGCTTCTCCCAGTCCGTGATCATCTTACTGCTCGGAGGCTTAGGAGAAATCGTCACATCATCAATTTCACGTAGCCACTCTTGCCAAAAGCTACCTTGTGTTTCAACCGCTGTTCCAATTCCTAGAGCTTTCAGTTGCTGAACGAGTTCACCAATCCCTTTATGAAGCGCAGGGTTTCCACCAGAAATGGTTACGTGATTAAAACGATCGCCACCAATTTCTTGTAATTGCTCAACGATCGCTGTCGGTGATAATGCATCTGCCTTTTGACTTCCATCCCACGTAAATGCCGAATCGCACCACGAACAGCTGTAGTCACAGCCTCCCGTACGTACGAACATCGTTTTTTGACCCGCAACCATACCCTCACCTTGAACCGTTGGTCCAAAGATCTCTAGTACTGGTATTTTCATCGATGATCGCCTCGCTTCGGCTTGTATATCGCATAGCTCGTCGGCGTTTCACGTACGATCACTTGCAGGCAATAAGGACGGTGCTTTTCTTTCGATAACAATTCATCAACGAGTTCCCAGATAACCTTTGCGACAACTTCTGTCGTTGGGATTCCTTCTGGAAACTCTGGATGTGTATTTAAGAGTGTATGGTCAAATCGACCGTGCACTTGTTTTTTGAGTTCTTTAAAGTTAATTAAAAAGCCCGTATCATCAAGGTCGTCACCTGCAACGGTAATGTTTACAAAATACGTATGACCGTGCATTTCTCGGCATACACCTGCTCGCTCATCATCGATATAATGCGCGGCCGCAAAATGCATGTCCTTGTTGAGTTCATACCTATAGTCGTGGTGTACTTGTGGGTAAAATTGTTGAAGCATTAGTCATCCCTACCCTTATGATCGAGGTACTTTTGTAATCCTTGCATTCGTAACTCACATGCTGGACATTCGCCGCAGCCATCGCCTTGAACGCCGTGGTAACACGTTAATGTGCGCTCACGAACGTAATCCAACTTTCCAAGATCATCTGCTAACTTCCACGTTGCTTCTTTATCCAGCCACATGAGAGGAGTATGAATAACGAATGTGTTATCAATCGCAAGATTAAGCGTCACGTTTAGCGACTTTACGAATCCATCTCGACAATCTGGATAGCCACTGTAGTCGGTCTCACACACACCTGTAATAATGTCGAACGCACCTCGTTGCTGACCGAATATGGTTGCGAACGTCAAAAAGAGCAGGTTTCTACCAGGAACAAACGTGCTAGGAAGTTCACCTTCGCCTCCATCCGTTACTTCAATATCTGAACGAGTGAGCGCGTTAGGTGCAAGTTGATTAAGTAGATCCATATCTAACACATGATGCTCAACACCAACATCATTTGCGATCGCTTTTGCCACCTCAACTTCTTGACTGTGACGTTGTCCGTAAGAGAATGTGACGGCATAGACCGTTTCAAATCGTTCTAGTGCCCAGAACAAACACGTCGTACTATCTTGTCCACCACTAAAAACGACAACTGCTTTATCTCTTTTCATCACATACCCCTCCTTTCTATAAAAATAGCCAATCTATATTATCATACAGAAATCTATGTCAAAAATAAACCGTAAGCTCTCATTGGGAAATGTTGTATCGCTCGACTTCTCGTTCAATCAAAGAGCGGTCTGCACCAATCGGTGTGACTCGTTCAATCGTATGTCCGTCTTGCTGCACACTAATCAAGTAGTAACCTGCGTAGTTGTTTGCTAGATAGAACGAATGATTTCCATTTCGATATAACTGTCCTTTACCCAAGTATTGATATTGAAAGGTCTGCCATTGCGTTTCTTCTTGAATGTTCGTCTCTAGCATTGCCTCTTTTTGCACCGTTGCAAAAAGCTGAACTGGCATATACAAAAGCGCCACCGCAAGCGCCATACAAAGTAACCATTGAAAGAACGAACTCTCATGCTTCACTGAATCGCCCTCCTCTATACTATTACTAGACTCTATGAGGTGGACGAGTGATTTATTACCCGTAAGCTTGAGCGGCTAATGCATAATGATAGTTTTCATCGTACGGCGAATGACTGCAACCGTAGCCCATCATCCACGGGGTCGCGTGGGTTGTAAAACCAATCTTTAGTAGTTCGTCGTGGGAGCGGTCGGTTGGAACATCGATTCGCATCGGCGTTTTTGCATCCATTGCAAGCTCTTGCACAAGCGAGCTGAAATCTTCTTGTACTTTGGCGACAATGGGACCGATCACACGCATATGCTCTCCTTGAATTGCTGCTCCGTAAGCAATGATATTACCATTAGCATCATCCTTTACAAGCACCTTTTCAGCCTGTGCAAAACGTTGCTGAAGAAAACGGGAGCGGTTTGATCCTGTTGCTTTTGTATCAAGTTCTATAATCTGTTCTCTATCTTTTTCTTCAAAAGGACGAAAGATTCGCTCTTTTGATGCAGCAACATGATTCGTCGTATACTTGTATATTTTTTGTAAAGGTTCAAAGCCTAACTTTTTGTATAGAGGA
Source organism: Bacillaceae bacterium JMAK1 (assembly GCA_012970285.1). Taxonomy (GTDB): domain Bacteria; phylum Bacillota; class Bacilli; order Bacillales; family Marinococcaceae; genus Geomicrobium_A. The sequence continues at coordinate 127,143 of JIBW01000007.1, read as the reverse complement.
AACCCTACTTCGGTTGCCACACAAATCATCGCTTGGTCGCTTTGTAACGATTCGAGACATGCGTTTGTTACCTTTTTACCTAGGCTCTTTTTCTGGTGGTCTGGGTGAACGATGACCATACCTAATGATGCAAGTCTTCTATCATAATGAACAGCTGTCGCACACGCAATCAATTCGCTGTCGTCATCGATCACACCGAATGCTCGCCCGACAGTCAACAACGTCTGTGCATCTGCAACATCAAAAGACCAACCAACTTTATGTGATAGTTTGACAATGCCGTTTGCATGTTCTACGTCTAAAGAAATGAGTGATTCTGCCATGAATACCTCCAAGATGTAACATTTTGTCGGATTTCATTGTACCATTCCTATTGGCTTTTCAGGTTTTTTTCCATATACTTAAGAATTAAAGAAAGGAGTTTACTACTCATGACTGCAAAAGAATGGGATCCTTCCCTTTACGACGATACGGCATCTTATGTCTCACAATACGGCAAAAGCTTGCTTGATGATTGGCTCGCACCAAAACAAGGGGATCACATCGTTGATCTAGGATGTGGAACTGGAGAATTGGCTGCTCGAATTGCGAAGTCAGGGGCAACAGTTCATGGCATTGATTCTTCTGAATCGATGATTAAAACCGCACAAGGAAAGTTTCCTGAACTCTCGTTCGAAGTTGTTGATGCGAAAGACTTTAAAGTTGATGAGCGAGTAGACGCTGTCTTCTCTAACGCTGCACTTCATTGGATGACTGAACCTGAACCCGTGTTGAAAGCGGTCTCAAAGTCACTAAAACCAGGTGGCCGATTTGTCGGTGAAATGGGTGCAAACGATAACATCGCAACGATTATTGCTGCTGTAAATATGGCCTTTGTAGAGATCGGTCAAGAACCGATGCCAGCCATTTTCCCGTGGTACTTCCCGAGTCTTGGCGAATACACAACGTTGCTTGAAAAACACGGTTTTATCGTAGAAAATGCTACATACTTCAAACGTCCAACTCCACTACAAGGTGGCGCAGAAGGGCTAAAGACGTGGATGCAGAACTTCGCAGACCCATTGCTACAGCCCCTTGATAAAGAAGTACGTGAAGAAGTACTCGAGCGAACAATTCAATTCGCAGAACCTGCATTACGTGACGGTGAACAATGGTACGCCGACTACGTACGACTACGTTTTAGTGCATATAAAGAGGAATAGAAAAGAAAGCGTTGGTTTTGTGAACCAACGCTTTCTTTCATAGTTTGAAGATTGCACAGCCCAGCTCGTGTCTGCGATGATTTTCATCATTTTTCTTCTTTATGTTGGGATTATAGTAATTTTGCTTGACTCAGGTAGGAAAATTCCAACATATACGCGATGATGTGGTGATGATCACCGACTAGTATTGCAATCACGATTGCGACAAGCTTCCTCACATAAACTGCGTTATCTGCTTTAGTACTTATCTAGTACTTCTATGTTTCTCAACAGCTTAGGACCCATCTGGCTTTTTTCTGTGTTAATGATCCCAATAACTTGTTTCCATATCTATTAACCAATGACTTCGTAACATAAGCGCCCTTTCAGTTGCAGCCAAAATTCCTGCAGTAATGAGTGTTACGTTTGCCCAACCCGGTAAAGAAACTGGTGAAACAAAAGTTCCGATATTCTCTTTAATCCAAGGGATTTCTGATAGGTATTCGATTAACTGCGGGAGGCTAAGAAACACAGAAGCGAGTAACGTAAGTGCAGCGATAATTCCGATAACAGTGCTTATTTTCTTGAAACGCTTATGGAACCTTAGACGAAGCCCTCTAACGGACTGTCGGTCTGGAAGCAACGGATAGGATTCTCCATGATTCGGTACATAATGAGCGCGACTAAACCCATAAGAACCAATTGCCATCTCAATGACACCGTCATAGACAGGAAATGTTGCAGGCAATTTGGATGAAGCCACGTGCTTGCCATCCCGATAGAGATCAACCTCATAATCATCTGCCCAATAACTGTAATTAATGGCATAGATTAATTTTTCATCTTGCTCACCTTTTAACTTCAAATAAAAAACGGAACGTGTAAGGATGTGCCAGAATCGATACGGCTTTAATAGATGACCGTCTCCTTCTTTCACTTTCTTAATCTTTTTCAATTGTTTACGTCGACGAATAAAGCGAAACATTGATCAGCATCCTCCTCTTAACACGTTTCGTAATCTGCTTTTATTGTATACGAACAAGCATGAAAAGAAGTTTCATTCACAATCGGTAACACGTACGACGGAATTTGTAGAAATGATGAATAACCATCAATTCATTAATTAAACAGTTTAACTACCCCGCTGAGAGAGCATACTTTTTGCTGTTTCATGCATTTCTTTTAATCCGGACACTTGAGCGTATTCAGCGACGGTAATTGCACTCGTTGATAACAGTTCTTTAATGTGATCTTCCATCCCAGACCAGGTTCTTCCCCCAGCATTGTCATACGCATCAATTAATTTCTTTAGTCCTTCATCACCAAATAGCAACAGATGAGACATAAAATCTACGGAACTATCACCAATCCCAATTTCTGTCCAATCAATGAGTCCAGTTACGCGATGATCGTTATTCAGGAGAATGTGAGCAGGATGCAAATCGCCATGCTTTACTCCGACAAATGATGGCCAGAAATCTTTTCCTAACCACACCTGCCACCGCTCCCATAAATCGGGGTGAATTTCATAACTCTCTTTCACTCGCTCCATACGCTGCTCCATTGACGCCTTTAAATCTTGGGCAGTTAAGACTTCCATAGGAATGCCTTTAAATTCCTTCGGTTCAACAGTGTGTAAGTTTGCCATCACTGATCCAAGTGACTGAATATATTCTTTCGGCACATTTTTCTCATCAAAGCTCCACTTGTAATCAAGTTGCTCAAGATCAATCGCAGCCGCAGGAGACCCCTTTAATTGCTTGTATGCAATAACTTCTTCAGAAAAAATGGACCAAGTTGGTACTTGGAAATTCACCGTGCGCTCCAACACATCAAGTGCTTGCTTTTCCACTTTTGCATTTCTCATAGACTCTTTTCTACGAGGAATGCGAATAATCCACGGCTCCCAGCCAGTATCTTTCGCATGCGCAACTTGAAAATCAACACCTGATTCATTCATTTGAACCGAGTCTTCCTGAATGAGTAGCCCATGATTTTCTACGAGTTGCTTAAGTTCTTGTTTATTCACTGTGGTCGCCTCCTTTTCTATCTATTAGGAATTACATTTAGGGTTTCAATTCATCGTGTATTCCATTCAATATCCTAGATGCAAAACAAACCATACCACAAAATACTTTTATGACAAACTAAAAAAAGCAGAATGGAATCTGCTCTTTTTACGTGTTTACATAGAATTTCACTGCTTAAAATCGCCAGGTATGACTCCAATAATTTGATCTGTATACAGTGTAAGATGCATCGACTGATAAGGATGTTCCACTTGTAGGTTTGAGTAGATGCTCACATCTGATAAATAGATCGCAACGTCTTCTTTTTTTCCTGAGTGAGCGATTGATTGAATTGCCTCAATGTACGAAGACAAAGAATAGGGTTTCTCATTCATCATCATTGATAACTCTCCGTTTTCTTCTTGTAACGGAACCGATAAGACATGTACATTTATAACCCCTACTACATATCCAATTGACGTTAAAAACGTCGTGTACGTTGGTTGTTCTTTTTCATTAGTCCCATCGTTATTTGCATTTACTAAATCTAACGCAAACGGGTGAGCGAGGATGTGGTGATGCTTCGTAGTAGTCAATGCTACGACCTCCAAACGATACAAATTAGTTGTTATCGTTAGGTTACTTTACTATTCTCAACAGAAGGTCACAGGAAGCTTAAACATTGATCACAAGTGTACGATTCTTCAACTTCCAATAACAATAGGCCTGTTGGTTTTCAAAACTAACACCTACTATATGAATACTACCCAACAATAAGTCGCTCCACTTGCCACGGGCGTTGCCCACGCTTCGGCTAACGATACTTTCTTAAGTGTCTCATCCGCTACAGCCGCTTTTGTACTGCATGTTATCATTCCAAACGCAACCTATTTTGAGTATTTACTATTACATAGACAGCGTTTGATTACTCTTCTTCTTGTTCCGATAACTTTGCCATAGAGGGAACAAGAATGAGACTGCAGCCAAAGCAAGTAACGTAGCTGCCAATGGATTCGAGATAAAGATCGAGACATCATTACCCGAAATCGTCATGGCTTGTCTGAATGACTGCTCAAGCATTCCACCAAGAATAAACGCAAGGATAAACGGAGCTGCCGGGAATTGGAACATTCTCATTAAGTAACCAATGACCCCAAAGGCCAACAACACATATAAATCAAAAATACTAAAACTAATTGAATACACTCCGATAATACAGAACACGACGACCAATGAAATCAGCATCGGTCTTGGGATCGCTAAGATTTTCGAAATGTATGGGATAAGCGGCAAGTTAAGAATGAGTAAGAAGATGTTCCCGATGTACATACTCATAATGACGCCCCAGAACAGCGTTGGATTCTCTGTCATGAGCAATGGGCCTGGCTGTACATTCAATACGAGTAACGCTCCTAACATGACAGCGGTCGTACCTGAACCCGGAATACCTAAACTTAGTAATGGGACAAACGCACCACTCGTCGCAGCATTATTCGCGGTTTCCGGAGCCGTTAACCCTTTAATTGAGCCTTTCCCAAATTCATCTGGATTCTTTGCAAACCGCTTCTCTGTCGTATAGCCGATAAAGGAAGCAATTGTTGCACCAGCACCAGGTAAAACACCGATGATAAAGCCCAGTACAGATTGACGGCTCATCGGTCCGACCATTTCTTTAAAGTCCTCTTTCGTTATTTTCAGACTTCCAATCGTCTTCGCGTTAAACGTCGTCTTCTGACGGTTAATAATTAACGCACACACCTCAGCGAGCGCAAAAATTCCTAACGCTATCACTAAGAAATCGATACCTTCCAACAAATTCGCACTGCCAAACGTAAATCGAACCGTTCCCGTCTGCGCATCGATCCCAATTGTTACGATCATAATCCCGAGCAATGCTGACATTAAAGCTTTAATCGTTGACCCTGAAGATAAACTGGCAATGGCCGTCAAACCGAGTAACATGAGTGCAAAATATTCCGGAGGACCAAATTGAATTGCCACACTGGATAAAACAGGTGCGAATAACATAAGGAATACAACACTTACTGTTCCCCCGATAAATGCTGCAATTGCCGCAATCGCAAGTGCTTTTCCTGCTTTCCCTTGCTGTGCCATAGGATAGCCATCAAACGATGTTGCAACGGTTCCAGCAACCCCAGGAGCATTTAGGAGAATTGACGATGTCGACCCTCCGAAAATAGCTCCGTAATAGACACCTGCCATCATCACAAGGGCAATGGTTGGGTCCATGTTGTACGTCATCGGGATCATGATGGCAATGGCACTAATGGGACCAAGCCCTGGCATAAGTCCAATAAATGTTCCAACAAAAACACCAACAAACACAAAAAGTATCCCTTCTAAACTTAATGCCATCTGAAGGCCACTTAATATACCACCAAAATCAATCATGTCTAAGTACCCTCCTTAAAATGGCATGAATCCGGTTGGGAGCCGAACATTTAATAAAAACGTAAAGCTTAAATACAAGAAAAGTGGCACAAGAACTGCGACAATTATATTTGTCTTTGACTTTTTGTAGCCGAGCATACGAGTACAAACGAAAATAAATACGATTGAGGTTACTAAAAATCCACTTACTTCTAAAAGCGTAATGTACAAAAACGTCATGACGAACATTCCGAGAATATAATGCCAATCATTTTTTGCCTCGGTCCGTTTTTCCTTTTCTGCTTCCGTTTCTTTAACGGGCATAAAGAAGTAGAGGACAGAGAGGACAATGAGTAGAAATCCAGTAATCTTAGGAATCGTATCTGCATCAATGACCGTATTCATAAAGCTAGGCAATTGAAAAGCTAGATACAAATAAAAAATAGCAATTATAATGAGTACAATGGATATGCCACGGTGAACAGTTAACGCCATTTCCTACTCACTCTCTCCATATAGATCCAACTCTTCTAAAAGCTGTCGCATCTCTTCATTTTGCTCTTCTAGAAATTGTTCGTATTCATCTCCAACCATAAAGTATTCATCCCAAGAATACCGCTCTCTTACCTCAGCCCATTCAGGTGATTCGTTTAACTCGGTGAATGCATTTACATAGTAATCAATTTCTTCCTCAGTCATTTCAGGAGGGCCGAAAAATCCACGCCAGTTAACAAACACCTCATCAATTCCTTGTTCTATAGCTGTTGGGTAATCTTCAACTGTGTCACCTTCAAGACGCTCTTCTGCTGTTACTGCAAGCACACGAACTTCACCTGCACGTACTTGTTCGATCGTTTCTGTGACACCTGTAGAATAAACGTCAACACTACCATTTAATAAATTGGTCATAGCACTACCATCTTGAGCTGAGACATACGTGATGCTACCCGGATCTATGCCAGCTGCTTTCGCAATATTGACGAATTGAACATGGTCCATGCTTCCTGGTGCAGACTCCCCAACGACGGTGATTGAGCTCGATTCATCTTGCATGTCTTCAAATAACTCATTCAAATCTTGCCAAGGTGCATCGTCTCGCACCGCGAATGCTCCAAAATCAGCAATGACGTTGGCAATTGGCGTAAAGTCTTCGTAACTGTATTCTGACTGTCCATTTAATGGGATTAATAGTAATGGTGGTGATGCTGCAAATAAATAGTGTGGATCTCCAGCCTGATTCGCGATATAAGACCACCCTACCGCTCCTCCACCCCCTTCTCGATTGATAACCCCTATCCCAACATCAACAATATCTGCTTCTTCAAATGCTTGGGCTGCCATTCTTGCTGTCGTGTCCCAACCTCCACCAGCACCTGCAGGTGCGACAAATTCAAGATTATTCGTTGGTGACCATTCCCCTTGATCTGATGACGCTGCTTCTTCCGATCCATTATCTGAACAAGCAGACAGCATTACCAACGTTAAAAACGAGCTTGCACTTACTGAAACTAATTTCTTCATGCTACCCCTCCTTTAGTTACTAACAGATACTAAAAGAAAAATCTTAGAATGTAACCGTTTACATTCTAAGATTCATAAGTAGCATAAACGATATTAAATTCATATTGTTCATAGCCATCCGTTTATAAAGAAAAATAACGCCGCTCGGGTCGACCCACAATTCCGTAAATCGGCATAACTTTCGCGTGTTTCAAGCGAATTAAGTATTCTAAGTAACGTCTCGCAGTTGTTCTAGATGCACCTAGATGTTCACTTAATTCTTCTGCCGTTAAGCCGTCATGGTGAGTGACTAGGTGATGCCGTACTAAATCTAGTGTAATTCCGTCAATTCCTTTAGGTAGAACTTTTATCGGATCATATTGCTGTTGCTTATAGATCAAGTGATCAATGGTATCTTGATTGAACGTTTGCTGTTCTTCTATCGTCTGAAAGTATTTAATATAACTCGATAATGAAGACTTTAGGCGCTTTAAAGAATCTGTTTTTAAAATGTAATCATAAACCCCATATCGCAATGACTTTTTGATGTGCTCATCATGATTGGAAGCAGAGACCACAATAACATCTAAATTAGGTCGCAATACTCTGAATTCTTCTAACCTCCTAATTGCAATATCATCTGGCAAGTAAATGTCTAATAGCAATAGATCAACCTCATTTTCTTTTAGCATCCTTGTTGTCTCTAAAATTGAATTGGTTTTCCCTATACAATTCAGTTCAGCATATTGTTTAATTAGCGTTTCATGGATATCCGCAACACGAAAATCATCTTCACAAATTAGAACGTCAATCATCGTTCTCCCCCCTTAACGTTTTAGGTAAATAAATCGAAAACAAACTCCCACCTTCTGGCAACGAGTGATGTTCAAACCAACCTTCAAAATGCGAAACTAATTCTTCAACAATCGAAAGTCCGAACCCTCTAGAACGACCTTTCGTAGAAAACCCTCGTTTAGTAACGTCTAAAAAGCCAGATGGTAAGCCATCACCATTATCACTAATTTCAAATACAACATCATCACCAATGTCTGTAATAAAAACAGAGACTTGCGGCTCTTCTTTCACTAGAGCTGCTTCTAAAGCATTATCGATGACATTACCAATGATTGAAATGATTTGAGAAGAGCCCATATGATCTGGTAAAGCGTCTAACTGACTTGTAGGATCAACACGAAGCGTTACCTTTAATTCTGATGCTCTTCCTGCTTTCCCCATTAAGATCGCTTGAACCGTTGCATCCTTAATCGACATTGCAAAAACTTGTCCTTGTTCATCATGACGAGTTGTCTCTTCTTCAATGTAACGTTCTGCCTTCTCATAAAAACCTAAGTGCAAGTACCCAGAAATAGCATACAGTTTATTTGTGAATTCATGGTTTTGTGCTCTAAGATCATCAGAGTATTTCTTAATATCCGAGAGCGTATTCGCCATTTCAATCATCTCTGTTTTATCTCGGAACGTACATACTGCTCCGCGGACATGTGTATTTCTCATAATCGGTTCACGGTTAACGATGTATACACGTCCTCTCATCGTAAGTTCACGGTTATATTCTGCTTTTCTTTCAGTTAATACCTTCTGAATATGTGTCCCTTCAATAATATTATCAATCGGCTTTCCAATAACCTCTCCACGTATCCCCAACATCTTTTTGGCTGAATCATTGAGCGTCGTAATGACAGCATCCACATCTACAGCAATCACTCCTTCTCGGATCGCCGCAAGCGTCGCTTGTCTTTCATCGTACATCCCTGCAATTTGGAACGGTTCTAAACCGTACATATCTTTTCGTATACTCCGAGACAATTGCAAACTTCCAATTGCTGCTATACTAACGATGACAACTGTTATAATGCCTAACAACCCAATTCTCTGCCAAATTGCTGCATGAACCTCTTGAATTAGAAACCCTACCGAAACAACACCAATCACTTCTCCATTTTCAGAGCGAACCGCGGTTTTCCCACGTAACGACTCTCCCCTCGTCCCTTCCGCTTGGGAAATGTAAGATTCACCTTCTTTTAACGCCGGATCGTTATCTCCTCCAACCATTGCTTGCCCGATTTTCCAGTAATCAGGGTGGGCTAAACGTATTCCTTTTTCATTGCCAATGACGACAAACTCTGCTCCTGTTTCTTCTCTAAATCGTTCAGCATACGCTTGCAAAACAAGTGAAGGGTTATCATCGTTATACGCTGCAATGACTGTTTCCGAATTCGCAATATGCACAGCCGTACTTAACGCCTTATCCCCTAGAGTCTCGTAAATATCCCTCGTCTCTAGGTATGCAAAAATACTTGCCATAATGATTGCCACACTTGAAACGAGACTAACGATTAACAACATAATTTTCGTATGAATTCGCATCCTCATAACATCCCCCCTAACTAGTACCTCAATTTCATACTTCTCCATAAAACCATAACAAATTATCAGAATATAACAATAATACAAATCGTTGCTTCATCGGTTTAATTAAATAATCCTAGTAATATAAAAATGCACAACTAAGTGACTTAGTTGTGCACAGAACGTTAATTAATTCGCTCGACGGTGTAACCTTTCTCTTCTAGAAAATGTTGTACCCCCGGTTCGATGATATAATGGAACGTTCCAATGAGTGCCAAGTAGGTTTGGCCATCGTCCTCTTGAAGGATTTCATCTATAATGTTTGCATTTCGTTCATTACGATCAAACAGATTTGTTCGATCGTATTCGTCGCCATATGAGCCATCTTCCCACACACCGAACATAGCTTCTTCGTCACCATGCATATACATGTTAAAAAAATCGACTTCACCAATTTCATCTTCTACATCATGGTCTTGATTGAGCACATCCTCTAATTGCTCGACTTGTAGTTCATAAGATTGCTCTTCCATTGCTTGTAAGCTAATAATCTGTCCTTCTAGCTCACGAATCTCTTTTCCTTCCTCATAGCCTCGCTCGAGATAATGATAGTCAACACCTTGATCCAATGTGATTTCACCAGCCTCAACGTCTTCAAGCCCCATCACAAAGTACCAAGGTTCAATTTGTTCAAGCATATCTTCTGGCATTCCCTCTGAAGCCATTACGTCTAAAAGAGCTTCATAAGTCTCTCCATCCAGAACATCTGACAGTACCCTATCATCATCAAACGTCATTAAATCCATCATCTCTTCTTCACTTAAACCGCCTGTCGGGTCCATACGAGGCCAATCAATTTCTGGCAATAATACATCAGCCTCATCAAAAGCCACTTCCAATTCTTCATTCAAAGGATAAATCTCTTCTATTCCTGCATGGATCGTACCTTGTAAATAAACCGTTGTTTCTCCTTCTTCAATCTTCCAAAGGAAACCACCTTCCCCTTCGGTATCTATATCAGTTTCAGTTGCTTGTTCAGTCTCTTCTTCTGTATCAGCTTCTGCTTCAACATGTTCTTCATCATTCGCCGTTTCTTCACCTGAAGTTGTTTCATCATGTGTTGTCGTACAAGCCGTGAGTAAAAGTGACATTCCTAGCATTGCTACGTATTTCTTCATATGTTTCGTCCTCCTGTCTGTGTACACGTTTTCGTGTTGCTTATCTATACACGCATACCGTGCCTCTAAAACGCCGTCGTTGCAAAGAGTACAGAACAGGTCGCCAAACGTCCGGGGACAGTCCCCCATCGCGTTAATACAGTGAAGATCATAAGTATTAAAGGTAAAGAGTTTTTGAATGTTTAACAACTACATAGTTGAAAAGGATTTTATATCGGAGTGTTTGGCGTGGTACTTTTTCTTTTAAACTACTTCGCACATTAAAGCAGTGGGGGACTGTCCTCCACTGCTTTAGCGGACTAAAAAAAAGCGCGGATCGCCCGCGCTTTTCCTTCTTTCTACCACTCTGCAAAGTCAAAGTGAACTTCATCTTCAGGTTCTAATTCGTAATCTGCAACACCTTCAAAGATCTCTTCGTCGTTTACTGTGTACGTCCAAAAATAGTCGTCGGTTTCATTCGAGTCATACCCATTTATGCCTTCGATGAACGTTTGGTCTGCATCTGTCGTCAGCTCAAAATATTCATCCATCACTTCCATGAGGTTATCTCCCTCTGTGAACTCAACCGTACTTTCTTCAATCACTTCTTCACCATCTTCAGTTAAAATGATCGTCGCTTCGTACGTTTCTTCTGTTGCATCCGTTGCTGTCTCATCATCTGTAGATGCTTCGTCATCCGCTTCTTCAACGGGCTCTAGTTCTTGCTCTTCTGGTGCTTCCTCATCTGTTGCGCAACCAACGAGTAAAGTTGCAGCAACCCCTACTACTAACCATTTTTTCAACATATGTAATTCTCCTTTTCCTTGTCCAAATGTTATTGTACCAGAAACATTTAAGTACGTAGTGAAACGATTATGTATAAAAAGCACGAATGGACTCCGCGCTTTATAAAATTAATGCTTTAACAAACGTTCGAGAATGTGCTTCACAGACGTTGACGTTTTTATGTTGTGGTTTTTAATATCTGTCACGTTGACGGCCTGTATAGCCATTTCAGTAGACACACCACTTAATTGCATTTCTGTACCGAGTAAAGATAGAACCGATTTCAGCTTCAATATCCCTTCCATCTCATAGTTACGTAACTTCGTTAACCCTGATACATCAAGAATTAATGTTTCCACTTTCGTTTCTCCAACATATGCGGAAGCATCACGAAAGATTGATTGGAAGCGTTCTTCACTCATTTCTCCAATTAAAGGCAATACCGCTATGCCGTCTAGTAAAGGTACGATTGGAAATGATAGTGATTTCACTTCTTCAAGTGATTTCTCGTAATTTTGTTCGATTTCCTTACGCTCTGTCACATCTCGTTGAACACCAACGAAATAATGCTTGTCCTCGTCTTCTATATAAAGCGAATCCACCGACAGGCTATTCCAAAACCTCGTGCCATCTTTTTTATAATTAACAAACTCTACAAAAACCGATGTTTTATTTTTTATTCCTTCTCGTAATCGTTCAACTTCTGATCGGTCCGTTTCTTCTCCTTGAAGAAATCGGCAATTCTTACCGATAATATCTTCTTGCGTATAACCCGTCATATCTACAAACCCTTGGTTCGCATAAACAATTGGATTATCTTCCAAACTTGGATCCGTAATTAATACCCCTGCACGAGTATAATTAAGTGCTTCAATGATTACATTCGTATTATTTAGCATCCAGTAGCCCCCAGTACTTTATCATTTTAGCACCATTCTTATTGTGAATCCATAACGAGAGGTCATTACATCGGTTTAATCGACGATAAACGATCCAAAGCACTGGGCTACATGGGATACTGGTATCTCTAAGGTAGAAAAAACCAACACTTCCTCTAATCAATACCTCTTACACTTCGGATAAGGAAATCAGTAAATACGAGGTATATGGAAGTAATAAAAAAACAGCTGTGTATAACCCTGGCGAGTATGTTTTAAGTACAATTGACTGTAGAACATGCACAATATTATGTATCATAACAACGAGTAGAAAACAAAAATACAAGCCATCGACCCAAGCATTTCCAAACCCTATCACTTTTAGTAACGTGACCGTGCTCGTGATGAATAGAATCCATACATCTCGTTTTGCAAATGAATGTGAATCAATATTCCAAAACCTCCAAATTATCCTTTTTAGAGGATGGTCAATTAAATGTTTCTTACTGTCTGCCCACTTCTCAACAGTAAGAATCTCTTCGAAGTCATGAAACATAAACACGATGACGAACAGCCAAATAGAGGTTATCATTATGGGGTCTTGCATCCACTCACTTCCTTCTTTTTGTTGAGGTTCTTTAAATACGTATGATCACTATTTTTTGTTTCATATTATTTCCAACCAAAGTAATAATTTTGACATTTTACTCCAATTTTCACTTATCCTTCCCCCGAAGTCCTTCCTATTCCATTTAAACTAACTTCTACAAAGAAGACAGGTTGATCTTGATCTACAACACTATTCCCTCTGCACGTTCGACACGGGCATTGGGCATATCCTCAGCGCTCGCAGTCGAGGTCAGATAATCTAACAAACTAGTCGTCTCCATCTGCAATCGTTTGATACAAAGAATAAGAGAGATAAAAACGAGGAGAGTGACGACGTTATGCGAGCACATACTTACTTGAATGTTAAAAGAGCGGCATTTCTATCGATTTCAGCTCTTGCATTATCCATCGCTTCAGTAACACCAGCAGCGGCAGAAGAGGAATTTGAATTGCTAGAAGTTACCGTCTCAGATTTACAAGAAGCATATGAAGACGGGACATACACTGCTGAACAAGTGACACAGAGCTACTTAGAACGAATTGAACTCTATGAAGACCACTATAATGCGTTTACATTTCTAAACGATCAAGCATTAAAAGAAGCAAGAGCTTCAGATGAACGAATACAAAACGGTGAAGCCGGTGCACTCGAAGGTGTACCTGTCGTCATTAAAGAAGCTGTTGACGTAGAAGGGTTTCAGTCGACCTTCGGATGGGAAGGATTTGGACCTGACTCATCAATTTCAATTGATCCAGAGCTAGATGCACCAATCGTACAAGATTTACGAGCAGAAGGTGCAATAATTGTCGGAAAGACAAACATCCCTGCGTTTAGTACATCGGGTACTCGAGCGGATACGAGTTGGGCAGGTGATACGTACAATGCCGTTGATCGTGCACTTGCACCAGGCGGTAGTAGTAGTGGAACTGCAACAGCTATATCTGGAAACTTCGCAGTCTTAGGGGTTGCTGAAGAAACCGGTGGTTCCATCCAAAATCCAGCTGCTGCTCAATCCTTAGTAAGTGTTAAACCTTCGTTTGGACTTGTGCCAAACACAGGCACGACACCACTTGCTGCCAATACGCGTGATGTACTTGGTCCTCATTCGAGATCGGTTGAAGATGCAGCGATTATGCTCGATGTGACAGCTGGCTATACCGTACAAGATCCTAAAACAATCGCAGCAATTGGTAACATCCCAGCGGATGGCTATGCAGACGGCCTTTCTGAAGATTCGTTAGAAGGTAAGCGGATAGGATTGTATGGCGAAGGATGGCGTGACGAGGCACTTTCTGAGGAAACTGAAGAACTTTATGAACGTTCAATTGAAGAGTTAGAGGCTCTTGGAGCTGAAGTAGTCGAAGACCCGTTTGCAGATTCTGGGTTTATTGATGTGATGGAACAATACGGCAACATCGGCTATGAAGCGTTAGTTAGCGATTTCCAAGCGTATTTAGATCGATTAAATCCGAGTGGCGACCTTCCATCGATTGCCGAGCTTTTTGAACAAGCTGAAGAAGTACCATGGGCTGAAGGGGGACCGCTCGCACACTTCGGTAATCGCGGAGTAGACTTTGAAGAAGATTTACAGAATCCATACGACATTCCAGAACAAGTCGAGTTTACGAAGGCACGTACCGCCTCCCTTCACATTGTGGACCAAGTTATTGAAGAGCATGATCTTGATGGGTTTGTTTTTCCACAAATGTCTGATGAAACTCCAAGCCTTCATGAAGGAGATCACTCAGCAACGACTGTTCCTGAGGTTAATATGAGCGGTCTACCACTTGTAACCGTACCAGCCGGCAATTATGAAAGCGGCTCTCCATTCTCACTTGCGTTCTTTGGGGAAATGTGGAGTGAGCAAGAACTGCTGGCAATGGCCTATAGCTATGAACAAGAAACGAATTACCGTGAGGCTCCGGTTCTAGAACAACCCGAGCAAGACGAATCTGTGATTCGAAATATTCAACCATCTGAACATCAAACGCTTCAAGCTGGTGAATCCGTGCGCGTATCTTTTGAAGGAGAACCTGGACTTGATGCTTCATTTGCTATACGTATCCCGCTTTTTACGAGAGCTGCTGCACCGACAGAAATCATGATGCGTGAAGTTGAAGATGGGTACTATGAAGGCTATTGGACTGCAACAAATAATCTGCAAGTCGACGGCGCAGAAATAGAAATTAAAGCCATTGATCAAGAAGGACAAGAATTTCGAGAAGTTGCTGAAGGAAGACTAAGTATTGAACAATAACGAAACACTCGTATGATGGCACAATCAAAATGATTGTGCTTTTTTTATACTACTATTTTTTTATACTCGATTAGTGAGCCATTGAATTTGTCAAAAAAACTCGAAAATTCCTTGACGATGATGAAAGTTAACTGGTATATTTTTAATTGTTATTATCATTTTTGGGGCCATAGCTCAGCTGGGAGAGCGTCGCGCTGGCAGTGCGAAGGTCAGGGGTTCGAGCCCCCTTGGCTCCACCATAAACCTGTTACTAACGTATCTTTACAACCCAATGTGAAGGTACGTTTTTTATTGTTGTTGCGAATAACTCTAGCTTTCTTCCTTGTCATCATTTCTTATCATTAACTTGACCTTTCCAAGAGCAATAGAGATGATATAAATAGTTATACTATTCTAACTTTAAGGGGTGTGCCATGAAATCCGTATTGCAACTAACATTAGCCATTGCTCTCATCTTGTCACCCGTCATGTTCTCCACTGATCTTGTCTATGCCGAAGCGAATGACGCCGAACTGACAGAACATCCGTCCGTAACGCTTGGCGACATCCAATTAGCCATCTCACGTCTTGAACGACAAGGCCTCTTTACTGATCGTCGGTTGGCGAGCGACCTACAACGCGAGTTAACAGTCATGCGTTTTTTCTTAAAAGATCCGACCGAAGAGAAGCTTCATTCGTACATGCTTGAATTTCAACAGTCACTTGCTGAATACCGTGATCAAAATCGTCTTAATGAAACGAGTTACGAACAACTACGTACGTTAACCAATTACTTTCTTCATCGGCATGACACGTTATACTTTTCGTATGATTCCGATTGGGCAGACCGGCTTGATACTACACAACTTCACTACACACTTCCTGAAGAATCGAACCTTAACGATGACGAACTAAAGAAAGTACAAGATGTAATGACCACCGGACTTCAAGATAAACTGTACCCAGGTGCTGTCACACTCATAGCTAAAGACGGAGACATTGTATTCCATGACTCGATTGGAGATTCGTACAAGTACGATGCAATCGGCGAACCCCTTTCTAGCGAAGACACAATTGCAATGACCAACGATATGTTGTTTGATCTCGCTTCGTTAACGAAGACATTTACAGCAACAGCCATTATGCAACTCCATGAGACGAATCGTCTTTCTATTGATGATGAGGTTATTAATTACCTTCCAGAGTTTTCTACTCATCCAGATAAAGACACGATTACAATCGAACAGCTGCTTACTCATACTTCCGGTCTTCCAGCTTCAATTTCATTAGCTACTTATGAGGAACAAGGAAAGATGTGGGAAGCCATTCTGTCTTTGGAGACAGTTTACACACCAGGAACACAAATGGTTTATAGCGATGTTGGTATGATGATTCTCGGTAGAATCGTGGAAGTTGTTAGTGAGCAATCATTCGATACGTATGTTGAGGAATCGATTACAACTCCGCTTGGCATGACTGATACGATGTTTAATCCGGATAGAGAGCTACATACAATTGCTCCGACAGAATACAGTCCTGATCGCGGACTCGTTTGGGGAGACGTTCATGATGAGAAGGCAGCTGCCTTAAACGGTATTGCCGGTCACGCTGGTCTCTTTAGTACCGCCTATGATCTTGCAATCTTCTTACAAACGATGATTAATGGTGGCAGTTACGGCGATGCACAAGTGCTACAGCCTGAATCCGTTCAATTGATGATGGAAGATCAGATCATAACAGAATCACATCTCGGTCAAAGCTTAGGTTGGAATGTAAACCGCGGCTGGTTTATGGCTGGCCTTTCTTCACCATCGACCGTTGGTCATACCGGCTTCACGGGTACTTCATTTGTCCTTGATCCTCTGACAGACTCGTTTGTTATTTTCTTAACGAATCGCGTACATCCTACTAGAGACGAAGGTTCCATTAATGGCGTGCGTCACGATCTCGTTCAACAATTCATACGTTCCATTCCATATAGCCATCCGTTTGGTGGTGACACTTGGTACTCTGGTATGAGTAGCAACACGAGTAGTGAACTTGTTTTCGAATTTGACACTCATATGACAGACCGTCTAGTCTTTAATACTTCCTTTGATATTCTTAATGATATTGCACGTGATCAAGGCTTCGTAGAATTCTCTACAGATGATGGGAACACATGGGAACCACTGCCTGTAACGATCGCCATTAATCACTATACAAAAACAATGCATCACACTTGGATCGGCTCAACGAAAAATCATTGGGTTGAAGCGGAAGCCTCAATTGAACATCTAACAGAAGAAGAAGTACTCATCCGTTTTCGCTATCTAACGAGTAGTTCTAACGGAAAAGGTTGGTGGATTCGCCCGTCTGATCAAGAAAATTGGAACTTAGTCGACAATCAGAATTGGTCACTCCTTGAAACAGAGTCCGAAGTTTCGGTACACTAAGTAAAAACATAGAGGAGACATCGAACACATATGGCTACCATTGAAGATTTGTTGAAATTAGATATTCGCGTCGGTACAGTTCTTACCGCTGAGCCGCTAGCAAAAGCGAAAGTTCCAGCAATTGCAATGACCATTGATTTCGGAGAAGAGATTGGCGTTAAGCAATCAAGTGCACAAATTACCGCTCGGTATGAACCGGAACAAATGATTGGTCAGCAAGTGACTGCCGTCGTTAATTTTCCGCCTCGAAAAGTTGCGGGATTTAAATCAGACGTTCTCGTCATTGGCGCAGTACCTGAAAAAGGAGACGTCATCTTGCTCACCCCTGACCAACCCGTACCAAACGGAACACCCGTAGCATGACGTACGATAGAAAACTGCCGATTGGAATCCATCCAAATCGGCAGTTTTTTATCGTGTGTATTTTTTAGTATTGTACTACGCCACATGCAATCCGTTCGCCTTCCGCTTGTAAAACGAGCGAAGACCCTTCTTCAAGCGCCGGATTTGTAAGATCCATCGTGTCTAGACTAGCATGTTCAGCAACCAAAGAATCGCTATAGCGTCCGTTACTGTCTGTTCGAATGCTCGGCAACTCCCCTGCAACGTTTTGCTGTTTACCTGTAGGATTAAATACATCACCTGCGCTCGTAAACAGCGGTGCCTCACACGTTGCATGCTCATGGAAATTAAATTCATATATTCTGTTCGGCTCTAGACCCGAAACACTAAAATGAACTCGAACTCCTTCATCGTCAGGTTCAAAGTAGGCAATGCCAATTCGTTCTCCTTCAGTATTCGTTAACGTTGATGTAAATGGACCTACGTTTTCTGCTTTTACGTGATCGGTAACTGTTGTTACGAGCAATGTGACCATCATCATGAAAGCTAATCGTCGTGCAACTCGTTTCATTCGTTCTTCGTTCCTTCCTCTATGTAACTGGCACTATTTTGTCCGAGTTGCCATACATTTACTCATAAAAAAAAGACAAGCGATTGACGATCGCTTGTCGACATTTTGAGTTATAAGAAGAACAAATATCCAGCAAAGACGAAGAATAGGAAATACATAATCGAGTGAACTTCTTTCCCTTTTCCTGCAAGGATCATTGTGATTGGGTAGAACATGAACCCAAGTGCAATCCCGCTCGCGATACTGTAAGCAAGTGGCATACCGACCACCACAAGAAATGCTGGAATGGCAATTTCAATACGATCCCATTCAATAAGGCGTAGAGCCGATGCCATTAACACACCTACGATAATCAGTGCAGCTGCCGTAACGTGTGACGTTACAACTTCAAGTAACGGTGAGAAGAACAACGAAACCAGGAAAAACCCTGCTGTTACAATCGCTGTAAATCCTGTTCGACCACCGGCTGCAACACCGGCAGATGATTCGACATATGCCGTCGTTGTTGACGTACCGAGAATTGCACCAACAGACGTTGCTGACGCATCAGAAAGTAGCGCGCGCCCTGCGTTCGGTAATTTATTATCTTTAATAAAGCCAGCTTGATTTGCAACTGCATAAAGCGTTCCCGCTGTATCAAAGAAATCAATGAATAAAAACGTCAGTACTACAATTGAGAGTTGCAAGATCATTTCTGTTGTCCACTGAACTTCACCTAAATGGGTAAACGCGGCTCCAAACGTTGGTGCTAAGCTTGGAATTGAACTAATAATACCAGAAGGAGGTGAAATAAGACCGAAAAGCATTCCCGCGACCGCTGTGATGACCATACCGAAGAATACTCCGCCCTTAATGTTAAGTACCATTAAACAGGCAGTCACAATCACACCAAACACGGCTAAAAACGTATAAGGATTTCTAAAATCTCCAAGACTAACGAGTGTCGCTGGATCTGGAACGATAATTTCAGCATTTTGCATCCCGATAAAAGCGATAAACAAACCGATACCAGCACCCGCTGCATACTTCATTTCAGCTGGGATCGCATTAATAATTACTTCACGGATTTTGAACAACGTAATAATTAGAAAAATAATACCAGAAAGAAATACTCCGAACAAAGCAATTTGCCAATCAATCCCCATACCTAAAACGACAGTATAAGCGAAGAATGCATTCAGCCCCATACCTGGTGCTAGAGCAATCGGGTATTTTCCCCAAACTCCCATTACAAGTGAACCAATCGCTGCAGCAATGGCCGTTGCAACAAAGACTGCATTCGCATCCATGCCCGCGTCACCGAGAATCAGTGGGTTAACCGCTAAGATGTAAGCCATAGCAAGAAACGTCGTAAAACCAGCTAACGTTTCCTTTTTATACGATGTATTGTGCTTTTCAAATTCAAAGTAATTCTTCAACCTCTTTGCCCCCTGATTGTAAGTTCTGATTTCCTCAAAATAAAAAAAGTCGCTGCCTAATAGCAAGACGACCGATCACTTTTGTAAGAGTAAAGAAGTCAAAAGTATACCGATCATAGTCAAGACATTTACGGTGTCTTGGTAGAGACTTACAAGCCATATCCTTGTTGTTATATGAGGTATCATTGATGATTTTGTCTATAATTATACTATCAGCCTATATCATTGAAGTCAAGTAAAATACGAACATTAAAATGACTAAATTACCATTCGTTCGTATTTAAGTCCTAATCACAAATAAAAAAAGAACCCCATTGCTGAGGTTCACTTAATTAGCATGATTCATCCGTACACGCATCGCCTTGGTTCATCACTTTGAGTCCTTGATCTTTCTCTTCATCGTGCACTTTGTTCAGCACCTCAAGGAAGGCTTCAGGCGGTTGGGCGCCTGATACGGCATACTTACGGTTGAACACAAAGAATGGAACGCCTTGTACACCTAGTTGGGCGCCTTCTTGAATGTCTTGCTGTACAGCCTCTTTGTAAGCGCCGCTTTCAAGAATCGTCAATGCGGTTTCTTTATTTAGTCCCACTCGTTCTGCAAGAGTGGCTAATTGTTCGTGCTCTCCGACGTGCTTCCCTTCGATAAAGTACGCTTTTAGCAACTCTTCTTTCATCTCAGCCATTTTGCCGTGTTCTTTTGCATAATGAATGAGGCGATGAGCAGATTCCGTGTTCGTCGGTTTCACGTCATCCATATGATAATCAAGGTTAACATCGTTTGCTTGTTCGACGACTTGTTGTTGCATTGCAACAACTTGTTCTGGACCTTGACCGAATTTCTTCTCTAGTTGCTCATTTAACGTTTCTGTCGTGTGCACGTCAGCGTCCGGTTGGAGCTGGAAGCTTTTGTACGTCACATTGACGTTCTCTTTATCCGTGAATTGATCCAAAGCCATCTCGAATTTTCTTTTTCCAATATAACAAAATGGACAGGCGATATCTGACCATACTTCAATATTCATGTTAAGTCCCCCTTTATCATTTACGATAATTGATTTGTGACCTTCTTACAAAGAATTTGCTCGAACGCTCCGTTTCATGTATTGTTTGCGCTGATTTTCACTTAATTTAATAAACCATAGTTTATCTTGTCCCATGCTGTACGTCTCAAACCCTAACGATTCGTAAACGGAAATTGCACTTTTATTAGTTTGATACACTTCTAAAATAAACTCTGAGTACGGTTCATGTTGCATGAGATGAGTAATAATGGCATGAGCAACACCCTTTTTACGATGACTCGGAGATGTTGCAACGTCTTCAATGTAACATTGATCGCTTTCAATCGAGACAGGTTTCGTTTTAATCGCTTTCGCAAACAAATATCCTTTCAAAAAACCGAAAGCTCGAACCGACCGTATTAGTGTACTCACTTGCGAATAACGATGCTTCGTTGAGAAGGCCGCGAGTCCTAGTACTTCTTCGTCACTAATCGCAACGTAAACGTGCTCGCTTCTAAAACTATCGGCAATATCTAAAGAAAGAGATCGCTCATCTTTATTAAAGATTGCAAAATCTTCTTTAAACGATTGAATCAACACGCTCGCTGCTTGTTGTTTATAAGACTCATCGAGTTGATCGAGTCGTTTGATCGTGTACACGTACCTTCCCCCTCACCAAAAAAGAGATGCCTAAGTAACTTTAGGCATCTCCATTATACGTTATTCCCACTCAATCGTCGCAGGTGGCTTACTCGTAATATCGTAAACAACGCGATTGACATTCGGTACTTCGTTAACAATTCTTACTGAAATTTCTTCAAGGACGTGGTGCGGGATTCTCGCCCAGTCTGAAGTCATTCCATCAATAGATGTGACGGCACGAACACCGACCGTGTAATCGTACGTTCTAGAGTCTCCCATAACGCCTACACTTCTCATGTCCGGAAGTGCTGTGAAGAATTGCCAAATCTCTTTATCTAAACCGTGTGCTTTTAAGACTTCATGAAGAACCGCATCCGATTCACGTACAATCTCGAGCTTGTCTTCTGTAATCTCTCCAAGTACGCGAATTCCAAGACCTGGTCCCGGGAATGGCTGACGCCAAACGAAGTTCTCTGGTAAGCCGAGCTCTTTACCAAGCGCGCGAACTTCATCTTTGAAGAGTGTGTTTAATGGCTCAATCAAGTCTAGGCGCATCTCTTCTGGAAGACCACCAACATTGTGATGTGACTTAATTGTTTCTGCTGTTGCAGTACCACTTTCAATAACGTCCGTGTAAAGCGTACCTTGCGCTAAGAAATTCATGTTCTCTAGCTTGTCCGCTTCTTCTTCGAACAAGTAAATAAACTCGTTACCGATGATTTTACGCTTTTGTTCAGGGTCGCTTACACCGCTAAGTTTTCCAAGAAAACGATCCGCTGCGTCAATACGAACCACTTTAATATCGAACTTCCCTTCGAACATTTCCATAACCATATCGCCTTCGTTTTTACGCAAAAGACCGTGATCAATAAACATACACGTTAATTGATCTCCAATGGCACGGTGAACGAGCATTGCTGTAACGGACGAATCAACCCCGCCACTTAGTGCACAAAGAACTTTTTTGTCGCCAACTGCTTCTTTGATTTTCTCAACTTCCATATCGATGAAGTTTTCCATCGACCACTCGCCACTTGCGCTACAAACTTCATAAACGAAGTTTTTGAGCAATGCATTGCCGTGTTCAGTATGACGAACTTCTGGATGATATTGTACACCGTAAAGGTTCTTTTCAACGTTGCTCATTGCAGCTACTGGGCAAGACGGGCTTGTTGCATCAACTGTAAAACCTTCTGGCGGTGCAACGATTTTATCACCGTGACTCATCCATACGAGTTGCTCTTCTGGTAAATCTTTATGGATCTTTACGTCACGATTTTGTACAGTCATTGTCGCTTTTCCGTACTCTCGATGGTTAGCAGCCTCTACTTTTCCACCAAAATCATGCGTCATCAACTGCATTCCGTAACAAATTCCAAGAATTGGGATACCTAATTCATAAATCTCAGGGTCGCAACTTGGAGCGCCTTCTACGTACGCGCTGTTCGGTCCACCTGAGAAGATGATCCCTTTTAAGTCGAGTTGCTTTAACTCTTCCGCTGTAACTGTATTAGGATACAGTTCACTGTACACACCTAAGTCGCGAATACGTCGCGTAATCAATTGATTGTATTGCCCACCGAAATCGAGCACTGCAATCGTTTCGTTTATTTCCTTATTCATCATTGCACCTCGTGAGTTTATGATCAAGACATTGTCTCGTGTCTAAAAGATAGACGTTTCGCTTATAAAATACGAACATAATTTTATCAATAACCTTGGTAGTGGTCAATGTTATCTCGCGATCCGACTGTGAACATCCCGCAACAGTTGGTGATATCGCTGGTTCGTTCCATCCATAATGGACGAACGCTCTTTTCCATAATACAAATCTTCATACTGACGGGTTAATAGCGTAAAGTTCTCATTATCCAACCGTTGATCAATTCGATTTGCATATTCTGACAATGTCTCGTATTTATTACGCTTAAATCCAGTAAATCTGAGTAACCAAAGTAAGGATAAATACGCTCGTTGGAACTGCTCAGTGCTTTGAATATCTTGGTGTTTCCTCTTCATCCACTTGACGATAATTCGCTCGCGCAAGAAGAAAACGATAATCCCACCTAAAAGCATTACACTGACCGTTCCAATTAGAACAGGTGATAACCCTCCGTCAGTGTCTGAACTGCCCGCTGCTGCACTTTCTTCTTCCTCATTAGTATCACCTTCATCAAGCTGTTCATCCTCTAAAGGATCTGGAACATCAGGATCGTCTAAATCAGGTGAATCTGAAAGCTCTAAGTCCGTGTAGGCGTGGTTCGCTTCGTTATTAAATCCTGGAGTCGGTTCAAATGGTACCCAGCCAACTTCTGGGAAATAAACTTCAACCCATGAGTGAGCATTGGCGTTTGTGACTTGATACGTACCATCTTCAACTTCCTCACCAGGTGTGAAGCCTTTCACCCAGCGAGCAGGAATGTCTTGGCTTCGGAGCATCACGACCATTGCCGTAGAGAAGTTATCGCAATATCCAATTTGACTCTCAAATAAAAACTGATCCACATAATCTTGTCCCTCTTCAGGGATCGGAACGTCTTCAGTTTCATACTCGTATTCATTACGTAGATGATCCTCTACGGCTCGAACCGCACGATAACGATCCGTTTCTTCATCAGTAATTTCTGCAGCCAATTCGGTCACACGCTCAGGCAAGTCTTCTGGTGTTTGTAAATACCTTAATTCAATTCCTTCTGGATCACCAGCTTCACCTTCTTGAAATGGAACCTCTTGCATCCCCTCAATTGAAAACTCTGCGTCACGATAAGAAAGGTTCATCCCTGCTTCTTCATCGTAACCTGATCCCATTTCAATTCGCCCACTAATTGCATCCACATAATAATTAAGCGATTGTCCTGCAGATGTAGCCTCAAAAAATTCGCCTTGTGCAAAAATGAGTTCCCTCGTTTGAAAATAAGACGTATAGCGGAGTGTTGCTTCTTTTTCTTCCACTTCCGTTTGCTCTTCGTATAAGTTCAGTTCACCTTGCTCTTCAACAGCTTCTCCGTGCTGTTCTGACTCCCAACCATGGCCTGTATAGATGTGTTTGGCCTCGCCTCTCCAATAACCAGGATCCTCCACTTCAGCATACATGACCGGTGATTCGTCTAATTCAAAACCTCCACCAAGTCTGTCATCATGCTCACCGTATCCAATCCTGCGATTCTCAGTTGAGTATCCCTCTCCAAATCCACCTGCTGCCTGTATATAAGGGACGGGATTTGGCCATTGTGGTGAAAATTTCGGACCGAAAAAGGCAACACTACCTGCCACTAAGATGACCAGTGTTGTTCCAATCGACCAACGCGTCCAGTCTCGCCATGATATATTCGCGTAAACCGTGCTTAATCGTGACAACTTAAGATAAGCTAGCAATACAAAGCCGATTAACACGAGTCGAATCATTGCCCAAGAACCTTCATACAACGTAAACGTGTCTAAAATTGCCACATAAATGACTGAACATGCGAAGAAGAATAAGATCCTCTTTACATAAACGACCCAGTAATAAATAAGAAAACTCATTAACATGATCATGACCATAAACAGGAAAGTTCGAAACATTGGGGATAACGCTTGCCAATCACCTGTTAAAAGTAAGCTTCCTTGAGTAACCGTCTCATTCAATAACGTCTGCCACCAAGAAAATGACATAAACGTCTCCGTAAAGAAGATCACATCCAAACTCACAAAGATTGCAAGTAGCACAAGTGGAATCCGAAACCACGAAGACATTGGGATGGCGTTTAAAACAAAGAAAAACCCAGCCAATATTAGAAACACAATGACGTAACCTGTATCAGTAAATTGCGGAAGTGGAAACAGCCACTCCGCAAGTAATAAAAACCCTAATACGTATAGAACAGCTAACTGGGGGTGGCGGATCAATGAAGTATCTCTACTCATTATGAAGCTCGCCTCCTACGTTTATAATTCTGATCGATTGGCATCGCAAGCAAATGAACGTCCAACTGTCTGAGCACTCGATCATTCGTATTCCCCTCATCTCCGTAAAATACGATGAGCTTGTACCCTCTTGAAGACAGCTGTTTGAGCATTGCAGTTGTTTTGTCCGTCACTGTCGGTACTACATAAACGATGGTTTTTAACAAAGAGAACGATCGATGCAACTGTACACTTTCTTCAAGTTCATCTCGTTCTACATTCGTCAACACGTTCATCACTTGTCGCAATTGTTTTTGTTCATATGTCTTATTAAGTGCCAGTGGGTTTGAGGAAACTGCTGCGAAATTCATCACATCTTTTTCTGTAAATGAATGGTGTACAAGTCCTGCAACCCATTCAACAGCTGCCTCAAATGGCTCATCAGCGTCCGCACGACAATCCAACAATACGGTAAACCCTTTTGGGTCTTCAGTATCGAATTCTTTAGTTGCGAGTTCCCCTCGTCTTGCTGTTACTTTCCAATCAATTGTTGATAAGCGATCACCCGGTGCATACTCACGTAAATGTGAGAAATCGAGTGTCTCATTAAATGTCATCCGACGACTCGAGTTTCCTTCATTTTGCAATTTTATTGCTTTACGCAGGCTTGAGAATGCCATTGGCAAGCTCGCACGTTTTGGATAAACACGGATTTCATTCTCTACACGGACCATCCGTCTGCGCTTAATCAAACCAATCATGTCACCCGTCTCTAGCTCGACTTCTGAAAAAGCGTGTACACCACGCTTGTCACCACGGATTACATAACTGTACGTTTGTTCCTTTTTAAACAGCATAAAGAAAAACGAGCCAGGGTGACTTTCAACACGAATAGAGTTCGGAGGAGCATCATACACCCCTAGATAAAAAAGCGGAATCGGCACGTTCTTTTTGATCGTAACTTTGACCGTTGCATGATCGCCATTTTCAAGATACGGCTTTTGAATATACCGATCTACAGAAATGAAGCGAAGTGGAAAAAGCGCGGTCACAAACCCTAACAAAACAACTGTCGTTACACTATAAAAGAGGAACCAACTAATAAATCCCCCTTGAAACATGGCGTAACTATACAAAATGACTAACATTGATAAAAGAAGTAACGTTCTCACCAACTGCTTAATCAGTGAGCCGATTTTTCGTTTCATCGCACAAAGTCCTTCGACGCAGTAGGAACACTTACTTTACGCAATACCTGTTCAATTTTCTCTGCATCTTCAGATTGTGCAGAAAGTAAATCTGTATCGACAACAAGACGATGACCGAGTACATAAGGTGCAAGATACTTCACATCATCTGGCAACACATAGCTGCGACCTTCAACATAAGCAAGCGCCTGACTAGCACGCATCAGTGCAATTGCCCCCCGTGGACTAACGCCTAGCTCTACGCCTTCGAGCTGACGTGTTTCCCGTACAAGCGAGACAATGTATTGCTTAACGGCTCCGTCTACATAGACTGCTGGAACTTCTTTTTGCATAATGACAAGATCGTCCACATGAATAACGGGTTGCAAATGATCAATTGGATGGCCATGTTCAGTCATTGAGAGTAATTCCAACTCATCTGCTTCTGTAGGGTAGCCCATCTTGATTCGAAAAAGAAAACGGTCCAACTGTGCCTCAGGCAAAGGATACGTTCCACCATGCTCAATTGGATTTTGTGTTGCCATGACAAAAAATGGATCGTGAAGCTGGTGTGTTTCTCCGTCAATTGTCACTTTTCCTTCTTCTAATGCTTCTAGCAAAGCCGATTGGGTCTTTGGAGACGAGCGATTGATTTCATCTGCTAACACAATGTTGCCCATAATTGGTCCTGCACGGAATTCAAAGGTTTGTTGGTCTTGATTGTATATTGAAACACCCGTAACATCTGATGGTAATAAGTCTGGAGTGAACTGAATTCGACGAAATTCAGCGTTTGTTACTTTTGAAATCGCACGCACGAGCATCGTTTTCCCTACCCCTGGTACGTCCTCAATCAATACATGCCCTTTCGCCAAGAGCGCAATCACAGCAAGCTTAATCGTTTCCCGCTTCCCGATGACGACTTGTTCCACTGCTTCAATCACTTGTTGTATTTGCAAGTTTGGTTGAGTCAAACGAAATTCCTCCTCGTGTCTAGTACATATCTATTATCATATCATTAAACCGCTCGTAAGCATTTTGTTATTTCTCACCAACTCTTTAGGACGTGCGCAATCCATACCTTTTCTTCATAAGATACAGATGAATTAATTGATCATTCCGGCAATAATCATTAGTCAAATATGCTAGAATACTCTTTAAGATGATTAAAGTTGATTCTATATAGGGAGGCCATGCATGCAAATTCGTCGCTTGGATCATGCGAATACGTCAATTGCAAAAGACATTCTTTCCGTTCAATGCCCTGCGTATAAAGAAGAATCAAAGATTATCGGCTTTGATGGGATCCCTTATCTGAACGATAACATAGATACGATTAGGCTGAGCCAAGAAACGTTCATTGGCTGTTGTGATGATAATGACCACTTACTCGGGTTTATCGCTTATGAAAAACGGGAACAGCATTATCAAATCACTCGGCTCTGTGTTGTACCGACACACTTTCGAAAAGGTGTTGCAAGCCGGCTCGTTGATCACATCTTAACGACAAGTAAATCAGGACCGATTCACGTTCAAACCGGTAGCCTCAACACACCTGCCATCGATCTCTATCGCCGATTCGGCTTTGTTCACGACTACATCTCTGAAGCAGAACCTGGGGTGTGGTTACAATGTTTAGTTCGCCATTAGATGCCAAAAAGATGAATGGTGTTGACCATTCATCTTTTTTTGAACGTTTAAAAGACCGTTGCCACAATGCAATACAAGATAATTGTCGCAAATAAAATACTCATATGATTTAACGAATAGATAAACATAACACGTGCCCATTTCTGCTCATCCATCTTATGATAGCCCACAATGCTAAGTACGAGCCATGCTCCACTTAGAAGAAGGGCTACGAGAACAATTCCTAGACTTAGTGGCAAGAACAAGAAACTCGCTGCAATCAGCAACACTAAGTAAAAGTTCGTTTGCAAATATGTTCTTCTTAATCCTTTAACGACAGGTAACATCGGTACAGATGCTGCCTTGTACTCATCATGCTTTCGAATTGCAATCGCATAGAAATGTGGCATTTGCCATAACAACATCACGATAAAGAGTCCTAAGACACCTGGGCTCATCATATCGCTTGAAATTGCTGCCCACCCAATTAACGGTGGAACTGCACCAGATAGACTTCCAATTTCAGTGTTATAAATGGTACGACGCTTTGTCCACATCGTGTATGGAATTACATACAAAAACAAGCCTAAGAAACCGAATAATCCCGCAAGCGGTGATGCAATAAATAATGATATAAGTCCTAAGATCGCAAGTGCGCTACCGAAAATCAATCCGTTTCGCAGTGACATTACCCCTGTAACGGTAGGGCGATTCTTCGTCCGCTCCATAACCCGATCAATGTCGCGATCATATAAATTATTAAATGTTCCTGCTGCACCAATGACAAAAGCTGAACCAATTGTCGCAAGCACAATTTCAGGAATCATAATTAGTGGATTTAATTGATTTGCATAAAGCGCTAGCGCCATACCGGCAAACATCGCAATTAAGTTCGACTTAACGATGCCTGTCTTTACGGTTTCAGCGATTACTTTTGAAGTACGTTGTCGTGGTATGGATAGAGAGGCAGTCGCTGACGCAGGTGCAGCCTTATCCATCGTTTTGTTGACTTTTACATTACTCCGCATGTTCCCCCTCTTTCCTATCGACTAAGTATCTTTCGTTAGTTTACCATGATTTCTATAAAAAAACCGTCATTCTACAAATAAGCTTGTGAACGTTCTGTGTAGGCATATGTTGGCACACGTCTTCAACTATTTTATCTTCGTTAGTATTAAATTTCAATCCTGAAAAATATTCAGATTATGTAGTAGAGAAGAGAAGAATTGAACAAAATTGTTCAATTCTTCATCTCGATAACAAGCTTGCCAATCATCGATTGTGATTGTAGCTTTTCATGTGCTTTAGCGACTGTTTTTGCATTTAGCGGAGAGTGAATTTCAGTCATCGTATGTTGAATTTCACCTTGATCAATGAGCTCACTTACCTCATTTAATAGATGGTGTTGCTTAATCATCGTTTCCGTTTCATACATTGCACGTGTGAACATAAATTCATAGGAAAACGTAGCACTTTTTGTCTTTAACTTATTAAGGTCGACCTTCTCTTCTGAAACGATACTCACAATCTTCCCTTCTGGAGCAATGACTTCGCAAATGGCATCCCAATGCGTCGTTAAATGTGTGCAACAAAAGACGTAATCTACATGTTTACGTAATTGTTCATCCAATGGTTGCTGATGATTAATGACAACATCTGCACCAAGATACTTAACCCACTCTGACGTTTTCGTACGAGAGGCTGAGGCAATCACATTTAAGCCAACTTTTTTCGCGAGCTGGATGGCTACAGAACCGACACCTCCTGCACTGCCTACAATCAGTATTTGTTTTCCTTTATTGTCCTCAACATCTTTCGAAACATTCAAGCGATCAAATAGCCCTTCATAAGCTGTAATTGTCGTAAGAGGCATCGCCGCAGCTTCACCAAAAGACAATGATTCCGGCTTTTGGCCAACGATTCGCTCATCTACAAGATGATACTCACTGTTTGTCCCAGCTTTTGTCACATCACCTGCGTAATAGACGTGATCGCCAGGCATAAACAATGTAACCTCCTCACCGACTTCTTCAACGATTCCAGATGCATCATACCCAAGAATTCTCGGATGCATCTCATCTTCAGTTCCTGCCTTAAATTGCTTCGTATCAACCGGGTTCACCGATACTGCTTGAACATTGACTACGAGATTACGCCCCGTCGCTTTTGGCTTCTCTACCGAAACATCCTGTAATTGTGAGCCTTTATAAAACCCTACCGCTTTCAACACATCACAACCTTTCCAGTTATTCTCACTTCATTTTAAGGAAAAGTACGAAATTTGTCACAATGGAAGTGTTAAGATGATCTCGCCTACAACAATTCCAATAGAGAGAGAAAGGAAGTGTTTTTGCGTGAGAATCGCTAAAGATTTAGCCCTCATGACATCTGGAACGTTTTTATTTGCCTTATCCATCACTTTACTTTCAATGCCTAATCAACTGGCAGAAGGTGGGGTAGCTGGTCTATCTTTACTGCTTTATTACGCGGTGGAGTTATCCCCAGCACTAGTGACATTGATCGTGAATGGAGTTCTACTCATCATCGGTTACCGATTGTTACCAAGAAGAATGGTCATGCTTTCAATTCTGAACATTCCGTTATTGTCTTTATTCATTTACTTCGCAGAGAATCTTGGTCAGCCGATTGATGATCCACTGATTGCAGCAATTTTTGCTGGATTACTTACCGGCTTTGGCTTCGGTTTAATCTTTCGTGGTAGCTCTACGATGGGTGGTACGTCAATCATTGCAAGAATGTTAAACTACCGCTTCGGATGGGATTTAACTGCTACGAACTTCGTGTTAGATCTTCTTATCGTTTTGAGTGGAATGTTCATTATCGGACCACAGCTCACAATGTATACAATTGTTGCACTCTTCATCGGCAAGAAAGCAACTGATTTCATCCTTGAAGGAATTAATACGAGAAAAGCTGTGAACATCGTTTCTCCTCATGCTGAGGAAATTGCAGATGCTGTCATTGAAAAGATGTCAGCCAGTGCGACTGTCTTCTCTGGGCACGGAATGTACACAAAAGAATCACGTGATGTGATTTATATTGTGATTCAAACCCCACGTCTTTTTTATTTAAAAAAGATTATCGAAGAAGTCGATGAACATGCTTTTATCGTCGTTCATAACGTAAAAGATGTGTCTGGTGGAACATTCTTAATGAAAAAACATAAACGACGCCGCTTAAACCTTACGTCTCGAAATGAAAACAGTGATTATTCCGTCTAAATTGTTGCAGCCGAGCTTCTCGGCTGCTTTTTTTGTATTGACAAAAATGAAGGAGCAATGATAGCATACATTTTATCGTATTAGTGATTTATCGAACTAAAGTATTTTAGAGGATGATTTCAATGAATGCTGTCGTTATTGCCGTTTTACTAATGATCGTCTTGAGCTTAATGCGCGTACACGTCGTCATCTCCCTCATCATCGCTGCCCTCGTTGGTGGCTTGCTCGGTGGATTAGGGTTTGAAGGGACTATTGAGACATTTTCCGATGGTCTCGGCGATAGTGCCAGTATCGCTCTTAGTTATGCAGTACTCGGAGCGTTTGCTGTTGCGCTCTCCAAAACTGGTTTGCCCCGCTTACTTGTGGACATCTCAATTAAAATTGTCGGTAAAAAGGGTGAATCGCGCTCCAAAGCGTTGCCGAAAGCGCTGATCTTTTTAATTATCTTTACAATCTCATGTATGTCACAAAACGCGATTCCTATTCATATTGCTTTTATTCCAATTCTAATCCCGCCAATTCTGCAAGTTCTTAATGAATTAGCGATTGACCGCAGAGCCATTGCAACCGTTATGACCTTCGGATTAAAAGCACCATACATGCTACTGCCATTCGGTTTCGGCGCTATTTTCCACGGCATCGTCATAGAAAATACTGAAGCAAATGGGATGAGCTCCGACATATTTGAGTCATCCACTGCAATGACTACTGCAATGCTTATCCCAACACTTGGAATGTTTCTCGGTTTACTCGTTGCGGTGTTCTTCTCTTATCGAAAGTCTAGACAGTATGAAAACCGCCCACTTGAAGCCGGTCAGGAAAATGGTGAGCAAGCAACGTACTCCGTCTACTCACTTATCAGTGCCGTTGTTGCCGTTGTTGCAACCATCATCATTCAACTCCTCTATGACAGTATGATCTTTGCTGGTGTAGCCGGTTTAATCGTGCTCGTTTTTAGTCGCTCAGTCCGTTTTAAAGAGTCTGATGCACTCCTAACTGAAGGAATGAAAATGATGGCTTTCATCGGGTTTGTTATGATCGCTGCATCAGGCTTTGCAGAAGTTATTCGTGAAACTGGCCACGTCGAACAAATCGTTGCGGTATCGACGAATTGGATGGGTGATAGTAAAGGTTTAGCTGCGATCGTCATGATTCTAATCGGCTTACTCATTACGATGGGGATTGGATCATCGTTTGCAACTATACCAATTATCGCTGCGCTATTCGTCCCAATCTGTGCTGCGATGGGCTTTAGCCCGCTCGCAACCCTTTCTTTAATTGGTACCGCAGGCGCTATTGGTGATGCAGGTGCTCCAGCATCCGACAGTACACTCGGTCCAAGTGCCGGTTTAAATGCAGATGGTCAGCACAACCACATTTGGGATACGTGTGTACCGACCTTTTTACACTTTAATATCCCACTCGTGATTTTCGGCTGGATAGCTGCAGTCATCCTCTAACTTTTTAACAAGCGACTTACTATAAGTCGCTTGTTTTTTTATGTTTCGTGTGTCGAACTTGTTGTTTTGATTTAACTACAGTAGAATGGAGCAGTTAGATTTCTTTACAAAGAAGAAGGTGGAACATCATGAACTTCAAAGTCTATGTCTTAGCAGTCTCAGCATTTGTCGTTGGAATGGTCGAACTGATCATCGGAGGTATTCTCCCGATCATCTCCGAAGACCTCGGCGTCTCTGTCGGTGCCGCCGGTCAATTAATTACAATCTTTGCACTTGTCTTTGCCGTAAGTGGACCCGTTCTACTCTCATTAACGAGCAAATATGAACGAAAATACTTATACCTTATCGCCTTAACGATCTTTTTCTTTGCTAATATTGGGGCATTTCTAAGTCCAAATTACGCGATACTCGTCTTCTTTCGAGTCATCACTGCAATGAGTGCATCGTTAATTATCGTGCTCTCGCTAACCATTGCACCAAAAATTGTAAAACCTGAATATAAATCACGCGCCATCGGAATTATTACAATGGGCGTTAGCTCAGCGCTCGTCCTCGGCGTACCGCTCGGTGTTTTAATCGGCGAAGCATTCGGCTGGAGAATCCTGTTCTTGATCATTGCATTTATGACACTCATCGCTGCACTCGTCATTATGAAATTCCTTGATCCTATTAAACCTGAACAAGTGAGCACCGTACGTGAACAACTTCGCTCGTTACGACACGTAAAGCTCTCGACCGCTCATATTGTCACCTTACTCGTTTTAGCCGGGCACTACACGTTTTACGCGTACTTTGCAGAGTTTCTAAATGTAACGATGCAAGTCGAGCCTTTCTGGGTCAGCGTTGCGTTCTTCGTCTTCGGTATATCTGCAGTAAGTGGAGGTGGAATTGGTGGTTGGGTTACCGATCGCATCGGTCCAGAACGCACCGTTATTATTTTCATCATCCTGTTCTTCTTCGTTCTTGCTTTCATCCCATTTACAACCTTCTCAATCGTGCTTTTCACAATTGCCGTTGTTATCTGGGGAATGCTAAGCTGGTCCATCGCACCAGCTCAACAAGGATATCTTATTAAGACAGCACCAAGTACGTCAGATATCCAACAAAGCGTGAACACATCAGCATTACAGTTTGGTATCGCAATCGGCTCAGGTGTCGGCGGACTCGTCGTTAACGGCATTTCCGTACAAGCTGCTCCAATTGCCGGTAGTATTCTAGTTATTATCGCGCTTGGTTTTGCGATCTTCTCGTTCAAACGCCCACCAATTGAAGAAGAACAAACAACATAAACTAAACCGCGGACCCTTTGAAGGTCCGCGGTTTAGTTTATGGAACTGTGACAGGTGGCAAGTCGAGGGGATGGCTACGTTTTGTCTTTTGACGGCTAGACGCGTGGTGCATGCTCGCCTTGGCTTGCTACACTAGTGCCCTCGCTTGCTACACTAACGCTCCCGCTTGCTACACCAACGTACTCGCTTGCTACACTAGTGCCCCCGCTTGCTACACTAGTGCCCTCGCTTGCTACACCAACGCTCCCGCTTGCTACACCAACGTACTCGCTTGCTACACCAACGTCCTCGCTTGCTACACCAACGTCCTCGCTTGCTACACCAACGTACTCGCTTGCTACACCAACGTCCTCGCTTGCTACACCAACGTCCTCGCTTGCTACACTAACGCCCTCGCTTGCTACACTAACGCCCTCGCTTGCTACACCAACGGTCTAACTCACTGCGCCGTCTTCTAACGTGATGATGCGGTCGCAATACGTGAGCATCCGCTCATCGTGGGTGACCATGATGGCGGCTCGTTTCTGTTGTTTCACTTGATGGGCTAACTGCTCAATGACGTGTTGGCCTCGTTCTGTGTCCAAGCTTGCGGTTGGTTCGTCGGCAAGGATTAAGTCCGGCTCGTTCATCCATGCGCGGGCAATCGCTACTCGTTGGCGTTCGCCTCCTGATAAGCGTTCTGGGTATTGATGGAGTCGATGGCGAAGGCCCAGTTCGGTTAACAAACGTTCGGCTCGTTGTTCAGCGTCTTTTTTTGACTCCTTACTCAGACGAGTCATGAGCATGAGCTGATCTTTAACTGTTAAATACGGAAGCAAATGCGACGATTGAAAAATAAAGCCGATTTGGTGGAGTCGGATGAGTTGTCGTTCCTTCTCGCTCGCATCCGCAATGTTTTTCCCATCGAGCAAAAGTTTGCCGGATGTTGGTGACAACAATGCACCTGCAATGGATAACATCGTGCTTTTACCTGAACCGGACGGTCCGACAATGGCAACAAATTCCCCGGGAAATATGTCGAAGGAAACGTCTTTTAGAACGGTTAACGTCCGGTCGCCATCTGTAAATGTCTTTTGCACATGTTGTAATGATAATTTTGCGTTCATTATTTTCCACCTCCAATGGCTTCTAGCGCATCAACTTTTGCGACTTTATACAGTGACAACAATGAACCTACAATGGCTGTTAAAAAGAACAATCCTGCACTAATGGCAACCATCGTCCCTGTTAATTGAAACGGCAGACCTTCAGGCATAATTTGTGAAGCGCCTAACGTTACAACAATCGCAAGTGTTAAGCTGACAGCTGAAAGGACCATCACTTGCACGAGTAATGATTTTGCTAGCACACTAACTGGTGATCCAATCGCTTTCATAATGCCAAACTGGTTCAATTTTTGAATCGTAATCACGTAGAAAAATGCAGCTAGTACAAACGCAGCGATGATGTAGAGAAAGACAATCATCATCGTAAGTGATCCTTGCTCTGCACTATAGCCAGGAATTCCTGCTAGTGCTTCGTCCAATGTAATGACTTCAGAGTCCGCCAGTTGCTCGTCGATTTGGGCCGCTTCTTCATCACTTCCATGTAATGCAGCAGCGCTTACGATAAACTCACCATCACGCATTTCCCGCCAATCATCTTCATGTACGTGCATAATTGGGGCGTGACTAAATGTCTGATCTTCTGTAAACCCAGACACTTCGAATTCCATGTCGCTGGCGTTATCGGTGACAACATCCCCTATTTCAATGCCTTCTTCTTGAATTGATTCATGGATTAGCGCCTGTCCTTCACTCGGAGTCTGACCTTCAATGACCGTCGGAGCAATTGGAGAGTTTAAATCAACACTCATCATCGCTACGTCAACGTTACTTGCCTCTTCTCGAATCAGCATTGTCATGTGAAGACCAAAAGGCGTCGCTTCTACTTCTCCATCTTGGATCACTTGCTGATCTTCATCAGACACAAGAGACCTCGTTAACTGATGTTCTGCGTCTTCATCAAGCACAAAATGATCGACATTCATCGTCTCAAGAGAAGACGCATTGTTAAACGCTAATCCTTGTGCCAGACCAGACACAAATAAAACAAGAAATGAAATGAGAAACATAATCCCTGCAACAAGTGCGTAACGAGTCTTTTCATATCGCAGTTCTTTTAAGGCTAAAAACAAAACATCCACCTTCTCACATTTAGAATTGCTTTCGCTACACTAAACGGTAAAGGTGGAATATGAACGGAAAATGAACACTAAAACGTGACGGTAAATGTTGTGCCAATACCAACTGTACTCGTCACGTTGATGTCTGCACCATGCAAATCGACAATCTTCTTAACAATTGATAATCCTAATCCTGTGCTGTTCTGCTCATTTGTCCTCGCCTCATCTACTTTATAAAAACGCTCGTAGACGCGGTTGATTTGCTGTTCAGTCATGCCAATTCCATTGTCTTGAATCGACACCTGATCGTCTTTAAACGTAATGTGAATTGTGCCACCGGTTGGAGTGAATTTTATCGCAT
The DNA here is from genome assembly GCA_012970285.1 of Bacillaceae bacterium JMAK1. Classification (GTDB taxonomy): domain Bacteria; phylum Bacillota; class Bacilli; order Bacillales; family Marinococcaceae; genus Geomicrobium_A. Next base: position 90,396 of record JIBW01000007.1, on the reverse strand, counting down.
TAAAAATAAGGTTCTCCCATACTTGGTGAAGCAACAGAGGATCACCCGTGATCGTATACGGAAACGCATCCAACTGAATATAAATGTCCTTTTGTTGAGCTTGATAAATGAGCGAACGCACAACTCCTTTAATTTGCTCTTCTAAATCGATCGTTTCTTTGTTCACAACGTCTGTTTCTTGGTCGAGCGATGCCAATGTGAGCAATTGCTTACTCAGCGATGATAGTCGCAAGCTTTCTGTTTCAATGAGTTCACTGTAGGTGACTCGCTCTTTGTCTGAGATGTCGTTTGCTTGTAACGCATGAGACGTAGCCGAAATTGTTGCTAATGGTGATTGAATTTCATGAGACACATTCGAGACAAACTCTTGTCGCATCGCATCGAGTTGACCCAATTCTCTACTCATTGATTTGAAGTGCTTCGCTAATTGACCAATCTCATCTTGCCTTCTTACGTTTAAATCTACTTGAAATTCACCTTCTGATATTTGCTTTGTAGCTTCGGTTAGCGACACGATCGGTTTAACGATTCGCTTCGCTGCAATCGCAATAAACAGGAAACTAAACAAAAGAGTTAATACGAGAAGAATCGCTAAAAATGAACGGAACTCACCGAGGTTCTGTTCAACATCTGGACGGATAAATAATGCATAGCGCTCTCCTTCGATCTGAACTGGGACCCCGATCGTGTTTGTCGCAACGTTGTTAAAGAATCCTGTCACAAACCACTCAAACTCTTGTGCTGTGATTCCTCGATATACCGTTCCTTCTAACACTTCGGCTATTACTTCACCCGGAATTGAAGCATCTCGGTAAGGTGTACCATAGTGGCTTGAATAACCACTCTCTTGCAAAAGTGTAACTTGATAACCTAACTCTCCCGCATGAATCAAGTAATCTTCGTGATACGTGCTAGGCAAATCTGTTAGAAACTGAGCTACATCTCGCGCAGTTTGTTCAATCTTTTCTTCATTTTGCTCTTGTAATACGAATTGGTAATAACCATTTGCTAGAGTAAAAGCTAATAAACTACTTAAAATCATGACCGTAAATGTAATCAAGAGCATGCGCACATAAAAACTTCTCATGAATGCACGTCCAACTTATACCCGACACCTCGAACGGTTTTAATGTGCACTGATTTGCTAATCTCACTAAAACGTTCCCGTAATCGCTTAATATGTACATCAACCGTGCGGTCGTCTCCTTCATAATCAAACCCCCACACAAGTTCAATCAACATTTCCCTCGTGAATGTACGGCCCGGGAAGCTAGCCAGCTGAGAAAGTAGTTCAAATTCTTTTAGTGGCAAAAACATCGTCCGGTCTTCACAACGAACTTCAAAGCTTTTCCGGTCAATCGCCAAGTCGCCTACACTAATTTCTTGTTCATTCGGTTTGTGATATCGACGCAGCAATGCTTTCATACGAAACGCTAACTCTTTCACTTCAAAAGGCTTCGTCATATAATCATCAGTCCCTACAGCAAACCCACGCTCTTTATCACGTAATTGGTCTTTTGCTGTGAGCATAAGAATGGGGATTTCATAGTGTTCACGTAGTTGCCCAGCGAGCTCGTACCCCGACATTTTTGGCATCATAAGATCAACAATTGCAAGTTGAATTCGGGTTGTTTCCATCACTTCGAGGGCTTCAACACCATCTTTTGCTTCGATAACATGATACCCGTCACGCTCCAAATGCTCTCGCACAAAACCTCGTAGATTTGCATCATCATCAGCGAGTAAAATCGTAGTCATATGATCCCTACTTTCCGTCCTTCTTTTCCCCATTATGAAAACAAATCGTTTTTAAAAGCAAGTTTGAAGATGATCTTGTCGAGGTAATTCTAGCTGTGGGATAATGTTCGTAACCTACTAAAAGAGGAGGAAGCTATGAACGATTTATTGCATTACCATAGTGATTTAGCAGATCGTTCTCGATTAGGTTCTCCAATGCTTTTTGCAGGATCGCTTTATTGGCTTTTTGTAGCATTGTGCACGACGTTCTTGCCTGAAACAGCATTTCCATGGATCTATCTCTATTCCCTAGCTTTTGTACTTCCTTTAGGTGTTTTACTAGCAAAGTTTTTACACGTTGATTTATATCCTAAGAATAATCCTTTCACGATGCTCATCGGTATTATCAGCGGCATTCAATTGTTTTTCATTCCAGTTATCATCTATTTCGCGTTAGTGCAGCCAATGCAATTGTTGTTTGCTATTGGCGTTATGTATGGCGCTCATTTTTTCCCGTATATGTGGGTCTATCAAACGCACCTTTATACGATTTTTAGTGTTACGATTGTAGCAATTAGTACGATTTTTTTATTAGCACCCCTTTCCTTACATTTTTATTTACCATTATCTTTATTTATTGTTTATACATTATTCGGGATTTTTGCTCATACACAATCTAAACGGTTGCAACGATCTGGAGCGAAGTAATTGCCCGGGAAATAACGAATTGGAGGGTCAAAAATGTTTGAAACTCAACGGAAATCCTTGATAGAGGCAGAAAACAACAAACTTCTATATAAAAAATGGAGCTTAGATTTACAGCGAGCAGAACAGTATTTACAAACTGAAACGGCTAAGAAGAATACTTTACTAGAAGAACTCCATTCCTTAGAAAAACGAGTCGAGCAATTGGAACGTTTGTCATTCTCTACGTTATTCTACACAGTTGTAGGTAAAAAGATTGATGAAATTGATGAACGACAACAATCTGTTTTATCGACACAATTGAAATTTAAAGAAGCCGAAAGAACAGTCGAAGATTTAAAACGAGAAATAGACGAATACAAACGCAATTTACAACAACTAGAAAATGCGAAAGACGATTATGAACACGTTTTTGAAGAAAAGCGTCTATCACTCATTCAGCACAATCCTGAGCTTCACCAACAATTGAGTGATTTCGAAGTAAGAGAAGCACAGCTTTATGCTGAACTTAATGAGTTAGATGACGTTTTCGCTGCAGGTGAAAACGCCGCGTCAGCAATTAAAAATGCGCTTAACACGATTCAAAGTGCGAGAAATTACTCAACCTACGATATCTTCTTCGGAGGCATGATTGCGACTGGGTTGAAACACCAACGTATGGATGATGCGAGTGATGATATTCATAAAGCTCAAACTGCACTTCGTCATTTTCAAGAAGAACTTATGGACCTTGAAGAATTAACCGATCATTCGTTAGAAATTGGCAACTTCCTTACTTTCGCTGACTACTTCTTCGACGGCTTTATCGTTGATCTTACAGTACACAATCGAATTACTGAATCAAAGCAACAAGTCGAAAATATGGAAAATATTGTTAATGGGCTACTTGAACAAGTCATCGCTCAACAAGAACAACAAAAAAGCGAGCTGCACCATGTGCAGACTCGCTACCAACAACTCGTTAAAGAAGCTTAAGGCATTGACTTTGTGACAGAATAAGCGACGACAAGTGCCAAGACGCCTGCAGTCAACTTGCCTACGACCATTGCACTCACGTAATTGGCATCAATTCCAGCCACGAACCCTAAGTGCCCCCCAAATACAAACGCTCCAGCTACTGCAAACGAGGCCACGAGTACTTTTCCTCTCGGGTTCATCTCGTGAAAAAGATGAAATGCAGGAATCGCATGAGCGAGTGACGCGAGCAGCCCTGTGCTGCTCTCTTTATTGATCCCGATTCGTTCTCCAAATGATTGCAATGGTTTCCGCAATGCTTTTGACAGTAAATACGTTAGCGGTATTGCTCCTGCTAGTACGAGAACAATACGTCCTACAATCGCCATGCTTTCTTCAATTGGTGTAATTCCAGACACTTCGACGCCTGGAAAAATGGCGTCCATCATTAGCACACTTAATCCAATGACAGCGATCACCGTCACTGTGCGCCCTAACCATGTAAAGATCTGTACAGTCCCTTCTGGCTTCCATGAGAGTCCAATGATAATAATAATTGAAGCCCCGATAGCTGGAATTAAGTTGATTAGCATCATCGACAATGGAAAGCCTGCCACGAACCCTCCTAACAAACAGCCGATTGGCGCACAAATAATACCTAATAAGATTCCTCTAATGAAATAACTCACATCATCTTTATGAATGATTCCGAGTGCTACTGGTACGGTAAAGGACAGTGTAGGTCCATACATCGTCCCAAGTAAAACCCAAGCAAACAATGCTGCTTCCTCGCTATACGACAACGTTTCTGCCATAGCATAGCCACCCATGTCGAGTGCTAAGACCGTATTGATGACTGCCGCTGGATCAATTCCTGTATATATGTATAATGGTTCACTTACAATCGCAAGACCATTTGCTATAATCGGCGCAATCGTAACCATTCCGACAATGACAATCATTAACGAACCGAGCATAGCAAAGGCTTGCTGAAACTGATTGCCGAGTCCAAACTTATTCCCTAACACATAATCGAACGCCGCGATGATAAATCCTATACTAAGAATAAGCAAAATATAATCGTTAATTGTCATGATATTTAATCCGTAAACGTCATCGGCTTCTTTTCATCTTTATAATGTTGGATTCGCCCTTCTAAACTGCCTGTATGGAATTCAAATAAATGGCCATCAGGATCTCTAAAATATATCGAGTCACCTTCGTGCTCTTTATCTCTTGGGCGACCAAGCGTATAAGATATACCTAGCCTTTGAAAACGTTCCTTCTGTTCTTCTAATTCCTCTTCAGTCACGGTAAACGCAAGATGAGTATACGATTCTTCAATTTCGTTTCTGCTAATGTCTTGTTGTACGTTCAACGCAAACCAAACACCACCAATATCGTAATACGCCATCTTTTCACCTTCTACCAACCGTTTCGCACCTAGCGCGTTCTCAAAGAATGCCATAGAACGAGCCAAATCTGAAACGGAGTAGGTGATATGATTCAACTTCAACGTATACTCCCCCTTTTCCCTATATAGTGTATCATGATTTTTATTATGTTCTGACAATGCATTGTATGAGCGCATTGCTTTGTTTTAGCCTTTACAATCAGATAAAATGGAGAAAAGGAGGATTTCTACATGTCAGTCTTTGATTACACCGTTAAAAAGCCCGATGGAGAAGACTTCCCACTGTCTGAATACGATGGAGACGTTTTACTAATCGTAAACACGGCTTCAAAATGTGGATTTACAAATCAATTTGATGGACTTGAAGAGTTGCATCAAAATTATAAAGATCAAGGATTACGAGTTCTCGGTTTCCCAAGCAATCAATTCATGAATCAAGAACCATTAAAAGACGAAGAAATGGAAGAAGCATGCAAACTTAATTTCGGAGTCACATTCCCTCTTTTCCAAAAAACGAACGTAAAAGGAAAAGACGCAAACCCATTATTCAAGCACCTAAGAGAACAACAAAAAGGATTGTTCGGTGAAGATATCAAGTGGAATTTCACAAAGTTCCTCGTCGACCGAGACGGTAATGTCGTCAAACGCTTCGCACCAAAAGACAAACCAGCACAGCTTGAAGATGATATTAAGAAGACGTTGTAAAATCAATCATAGGCGGCCTATAGCTGCCTATGATTTTTTATTACTAACGAATGCACATGGCCTTAATTTACATTGACATTTTTTCAGAAAAATGATAATTTTATTTTCATAATTCTCACTAAATTCATTGGTATTATATGATATGAAAGGGGTGTACTGAACTCTAGAGATAATGTCCTGTTTAAGCAAATATATTATTGTAGATTTAGTCTTATCCACTCTGCATATTTCCGAATAATCAAAATATGATTGACACTATTAAAAAGAGAGTAGGTATACTATTGAAACTAAAATTATTGGTACTTATTTCTTCGCTTTTTATATTAGTCAGCTGTAGTAGCGAAGGTGGTCAAAATGACCCAGGGGCAGTTAATGAAACCGTTGAAGAAGTAAAAGAAAATCCCAACCACACCACGTCTGGAGGCACACTAAATATCGCCTTCCCAACCGAACCTGTTACCCTTGATCCCCAAGTAAGTAGTAATACAGCAGTGAAAGATGCAACTCGTAGCATCTACGAGCAAATTGTTGCCATCGATCAAGAAGGACAAGTAATATATGATTTGGCAGAGGAAATTGAACTTAGTGAAGACCAATTGACCTATACAATAAAACTTAGAGAAGGTGTCATGTTTCATAATGGCGAAGAATTAGTTGCAGCAGATGCAGTCGCTTCATTAGAAAGATGGATTGAGCTTTCAGCATTAGGCCAAACAAACTTTGCTGATGCCACACTTCAAGAAGTAGACACTTACACCTTCGAGTTTGAATTACAAAACCCGAACTTATTAACGTTGGAACTTCTAGCAGACCCAGTCCCTGCAGCCGCAATTCTTCCTAAAGACATCATTGATGATGCATCTCCTAATGGTGCAAATGAGTTCATTGGAACAGGACCTTACAAAGTGGGCGATTGGCAGCAGAACCAATATCTTGTTTTAGAACGATTTGAAGATTACTCTTCTGAAGGCAGACTATTTGAAAAAGCAGCCAATGTCGATGATATACACATTAACTTTGTAAGCGATGAATTGACTAGACTTACAGGAGTGACTACAGGAGAGTATGATATCGCTTTAAATATATCGAATGATAATCTTGAGCAACTTGAAAACACCCAAGATGTTGAAAGTCAGATTGAACCAGGTGGTTTCCTTGCCATGTTTTATAATCATGAGAGCCCGATATTTAAAGATGTTAAAGCCCGTCAAGCAATCAATGCACTTATGCCAGTAGACGATATCTTATCTAGCGCATATGCAAACGAATCACTGTATCAAGTAACTTCATCAATTGTCACCGACCAATATGAGAATTTTTATAGTGAAGCAGGCGATGATCAGTACAACCAGAATAACTCTGAATTGGCCCAATCCTTACTAGAAGAGTCCAGTTACAACGGTGAAACTTTAAAACTAGTAACTACAAGGGATTATGTTGACCAATACAATATGTCTGTCGTCTTGCAACAAGCGCTTGAGAGTATTGATGTTAATGTAGAATTAGAAGTGTACGACTGGCCAACCCTTCAGGATATCAAGAAAGACCCAGACAAATGGGATCTTTCTCCGCTTACCTTTGCTGAAAGACCAACATACCTTCAATCGTTCTGGAGAACAGATGGAATGCCAATTGACAGCGAAATTAATGAATTACTAACGGCAGTTACATCAGCAGACTCATTAGAAGATGCAAGACCTGCCATTGATGATGTTCAACAATACGTTTGGGATGAGGCAAGTTTTAGCTTAGTCGGCCATCGATTTGGTATTACTGCTGTTGCAGATCATGTAGAAGGATACGAGTTTATTCTTGGGCCTATCTTTTATAATGTTAATTTAGACGAAGAATAATATTGGCCTCTATGTCACATTAATTATATGAGATTATTATAAAACTAGACTCAAAAATGAGTCTAGTTTTTTGTTAAGGGCATTAACAACCCCATGTATCTACCATTTTTTGCACTAGATATTCACCCATCAATTTTTGTAGCGTCGATCTCACTATGATCATAATTTGACCGATCCTCCATTGGTCCTTCTTCAATTCTTGATTGGTCTTGTTTCGTATAATCTCCGATGAGTATCCCTTTGAGTGGCATCACGTGATATCCTTTTGCGGTTACGTGTGTTTGAACGAAATAGGCACCACTTTCATTGAATGTATACTTAATTTCATAGACCCCATCCTCAGCGTGTGATGCGGAGACAATATCACCATCCGCTCGTTCATCTGCCTTCCAAATCTCAAAATCTACGTGTTGGGCATTTTCTATCGCTTCGTCGCCTTGACTTATACGAACGGTCAGTTCGTGATTCCCAGTTTCTTCGAACTCATGATCAAATAATACATCTACTTCAACGATTTCCATCATTTCATTCGTGGCACTATTATCGACTTCTTCATTTGAACAACCAAACAGAATTGCACAACTTGCAACGGCTACTAAGGATCTCTTCAACACGTCGATCAACTCCTTTCCTCTTACTCTATTCTATACTTGTGAAATTTCCGTGAGGTTCGTCCCTTTAAAGTTCCAAGTTTCGTTTAGTAAAGCTCACAATTACTTCACAACTTCACGATATGCTAACGTAAAATACAGACCGGTGTACGAGACAATCACTGATTGGCTATACTAAGAAGATACAGAGGAAAATGAAGCTCTGGGGGGTCCATTTTGAGTAAAGACATGTTGATTTTAGTCGTAGATGACGAAAAACAATTAATTGAGCTAATTAAACCTGTGCTTGAAGCTGAACGTTACGACGTCGTTACCGCTTCCAACGGGGTTGAAGCTCTCGAAATTCTTCGCACACAAAAAGTTCAGCTTGTGTTATTAGATGTGATGATGCCTGGCATGGATGGATTTCAGCTTTGTCATGAGATCCGTCACCAATCAGACATTCCAATTATTATGCTAACAGCTAGAGGCGAAGAAGAAGAACGGGTACACGGACTTCGGCTCGGTGCTGATGATTATATCGTAAAACCTTTTGGACTTGAGGAACTGCTCGCAAGAATTCAAGCTGTCTTAAGACGTTTTGGACATTCAAACCAAAAGAACGTCTTATCTTTTGAGAATTTGACGATCCATGTTGATTCTAGAACTGTGACAGTGGATGGTGAGCGACTTTCTTTGTCAAAAAAAGAATTCGACTTATTGCTTTTTCTTTGTGAGCATCCCTCTCACGTTTTTTCTAGAGAGCATTTGCATGAGATTTTATGGGACAAGGATGGTTCACCATCGACACTAAGAACGGTCGATACACACGTTAAAACACTTCGGGTAAAACTGAAATCTGCGAAACATATGATTTCTACAGTTTGGGGAGTTGGCTATAAATTTCAAAGTTAATGGAACGATTTAAATCATTACATGTTCGCATTTGGTTGGCGTTAGGAATACTTTTTATAACCATTGTTTTTGTAGGTATGTATGTGATTTCGTTTTTATATGAACGACTGTATGTCGATGAACAAATTAACTCTTTGATGACTTCTGGTGAGGAATTGCAAAGTGTCTATCATAATTATGACTCAGAGAGTGCGTTTTTATGGCGAGTCCAGTGGACCGACCAAAGCTTAGGTGCTGATGTTGCTTTTCTTACAGACGAGCACCCTCTTATTTCAGAAGGCAATTCGGACAACGGTGGCATTCACCTTGATTTCGTTGATGCCACGGAGAGACAAGCGCTTGAATCGGGTGAAACAGTCGTGATGTTACGTAATCACCCTAGTTACGATCAAGAGATTCTCGGTGTAGCGGTTCCGCTCATTGAAAACCAAGAACTCACTGGTGTGATTCTTCTCTCTCAACCGTTAGCTAGTGTGTACGAACCGCTAGGTGAATTGCGTGTACTTGCGTTACTCTTACTCGCGATTATCATTGCACTGTTAATTGTGACAGGGAGGGTAATCTCCTTAGAAGCTATTAAGCCGATTCAACAAATGCAGCATACAGCTCTAAAGATGGCCGAAGGAAAATTCCAGGAACGCGTACATCATCAACCGCGTTCAATTGAGTTGAAACGCTTAGGTGAATCATTAAATTATTTAGCACAAACATTGGAAGAAGAAGAGAAAACTCGTAGAACCTTTATCGGTAACGTGTCTCACGAGCTTCGAACGCCTCTTAGCTATATTAAAGGCTATGCAGAAGCTATTGAGAAAAATGTTGTTGATCAAAAGACGGGAATTACGATTATCCAATCGGAAACTGAATCAATGTTACACCTCACTAATGATCTTCTTGATTTAACGAAGCTTCAAAGTGTTACGTATACGATTGAGCAAGAACCTGTCGTTTTTGCTGAAATCGTACATGACCTTATTACACGTATGGAAATTACGGCAAACCATCATAACATTCAAATTCAGCGAAACCTAGATGATGCTGCAATCATTACTGGTGATGCCAAACGCCTTGAGCAAGTCGTTCGTAACTTACTGGATAATGCCATTCACTATTCTAACCCTGCTACGATAATTTACGTATCATTGATCCACTGGAAAGACCAACACTATCGTCTTACGATTCAAGACGAAGGCGTAGGCATTCCAAAAGATCAATTGGCGTATATTAAAGATCGTTTTTATCGGGTGAACGACGCAAGAACACGGACTGATGGGGGCACGGGATTAGGACTTGCCATTGTCGAAGAAATCATCAAAAAACACCACGGAGTATTGACCATTGAATCTACCTTACAGGTCGGTACGACCGTTCATATTGACTTACCTGAGTATATCTTTGATGAGGTAAGTTCTTAACTTCCCTCACGAAAGGCATGAGTTTAATGATTAAACGACTCGTATACATGCTAAGTGTATGTACACTTTTTGCGATGATCAGTGGTTGTAACTGGTTGTATCAATCGTCAGATGAATCGGATCTAATTGGTCGTGATTTAACGAATCAGAACTTAACCGTTGAACCCTTTTCTTTTATCAATCAATCTGAAGATGTTATTACTAGCGAGAATTATGAAGGTTCCTACTGGATTGCCAATGTCATCTTTACGAGTTGCCCTACGATCTGCAATCTCATGACTCCACATTTAGTGGAAATCCAAGAGAAAGCCGAATCTCGTAATCTTGATCTCCAGTTCGTCTCATTTACCGTTGATCCGAATCATGATACACCTGACGTATTAACTCAATATATTGACCGTTACGGTGTTGATGAATCGAATTGGCAATTCTTGACTGGATATTCAGAGAAAGAAATTGAAACCTTGATGTTTGACTCTTTTCAATCAACGGTCCTAAATGATCCAGAAGATCCAGATATTCTCCACACGACGAATTTTTTTCTAATTAATGAACAAGGCCAAGTCGTTCGCAGTTATGATGGCCTTGGCAATGAAGACATGGAATTACTAATGGAAGATATCGAGCAGAGTATCACGTAAATAGACCCCCAGCCGCTTAAAACGGTTGGGGGTTTAAAAGATCATAAAAAAAGAACTGCCCTTATTGATAAGAACAGTTCCTACTATTAAAGAAATGTGACAACGAGTCCCACGACCGACAACACGACGATTGGAATCCATAAAAATACCTTTTTTGTATTACGAACCGAGAATGCTGAAGCTCCTGAAAAAACAAAGATGGATAGTGCCCAGATTGAGTAAAACGCATTGCTATCATAGACCATTGCCATCACTGCAGATAAAGCCATAATGAGCATCATATAATTTGGATACTTCATTACCCTTACCTCCGTTCCCGTTCATACATTACTATGCGTGTCCTAATTATAGCATATGAAGTGATAGGGACTGCTCTTTTACTTTTAGAGATCGACAAATAGCGACAAATATCTCAATCTTTCCAACAAAGAGCCTTACATTTGTTATACTATACCTTTATTTGTTTTAGGAGGTACGATAGCCCATGCTAGTGCTCATTTTTCTAGCCTTTTGCATTATATTCTTTATACAAAATGATCTCATTCACACTCAAAACAAACGAATTATTGAGCAAAATGAAAAGATTATTATTGAACAGAACAAAGACTTAATGATGCAAAATGACGAATTAAAACAGCAAATCAGGCAGTTACATCATCGCTAGAATCCTTTTCTTTTTACCGGAGAGATCATTATTTCTTGATTTTTCACGTCGATTAACCCTTTTTGTGTAATGCGCACGAAAGGTAAATGTGTCGCTGTTAAGAAAAGCAACGTAAACGCAGGATCTTGAAACGCATATCCTGCGTTTGTTAGCGTTTGAATAACTTCTCGTTCCTCTGCAATGACTTGTTCAAAAGGTTTTTGACTCATACTGCCAAAGATCGGCAACTGAATCTCTGCACGAACCTCTCCTCCTTGAACGATTACAATTCCACCCGCTAGTTCTTTCACTCGATTAAACGCTCGAATCATATCTTGTCGGCATTTACCGATGAGTAGAACATCCCCTGTTCCAGAATAGGAACTAGCAAGTCCATCAATATGCGCAAAACCTTTTACGACCGTATTTAAACGCCAACTCCCATCTCTTGCAATCATAATAAGGAAACATTCTTCTTGTTCTTGTAATAACTGTTCCCCTGATAAATCTTGTTCGGATACGTAAGGTTTCGCGATGACGTTGTTGACTAGATGCATTCCCACTTGACTTGCAAATTGAAAGTCTTCTTCTGTTAGTTGCCATTCTAATTTCATACTCGGCATTTGAGGCATGTTGCTGTCTTCTTCGTTGTTACGGACCACTGTTCCTTTTGCGATTACATGAACAGGAGTCGGATCTGTTTCGCTAGACAATAGATTGATGTTCGCGACCCGACCGGTTGCAATGTTTCCATATGAATGATCCATGCCATAATAACGAGCAATGTTGTCACTGGCCATGTGGTACGCATCAATAATTGGGACCCCTAAATCAATGGCTTTTTTGATGAGGACGTTTGACATCCCATGTTCATAATAGAACGGGTGTGAGCCATCCGTCGTCATAAATAATCGATCGAATCGATCGATCCCTTTATCTAGTAATTGTACGAGAATCGTTTCAAGATCTGGACGAATTGATGAATCTCGTAACGTCACATAGTAGCCTTGAGAAAGTCGAGTGATTACTTCATCGGCAGTCATCGCCTCGTGATCGCTTTCAGCCCCTAACAACATCAGTTTCGCTAATGTTTTTTCTGATGCGCCAGGAAAGTGTCCTTCCATTCGCTTTTTGTTTTCCTTAGCATAGCGCACCCACGCATGCATATTTTCATCACCTTGAAGTAGTCTCGGCCACCCCGTTAACTCCCCTCCTTGAACGACAAGAGGGTGATCAAGCCACGCTTTCACAGACTCATCCGTAAACATTGATGCTTCATCGGCTAAAAGCGATTGTGCATCAAATCGGCTCCACCAAAATAACGTGCTCGGCAAGGAACGAAGTTCCTCTAACAGACGATGAGCTTCTTCAGTAGATAATCCAAGTAAAAATGAGAGATTATCACAAATTAGCGTCGTCGTCCCAAATCGAGCGGCATGATGAGCGAGAGAAACAGGATTATACAATTGGAATGGATGAACATGAGGTTCAATGTAACCAGGAACAGCAACCATATCTGAGCAATCCATAACGCTCGAAGCATCATCTGGCATTTCTTTACCTACGTACACAATACGCTCCCCGTAAATCCAGATGTTACCTTTAGCCCATGTATGTAAATATGAATGCAAATACGTAACATTTTTTAATAGAAGTGTTGGTGGTTCTTTTAAATCCAACACATTTACTTGTTGTTGCAAAACTTCTTTGGAGTATGTTTGGTTTGCCATAAAATCACCTTTCACTAACTCTTCGTCTATGTAAAAACTTCGATAGTGTTGTCGAATTTTCCTGCTAACGATATGGATTCGTACAACTTTGTAAGAGTTATGAAAGGGAAAACAATGGTTCCTTTATCGCCCGCGCATTAGACTGATCACAGAGGTGATAAAGATGCGTAAAGTACTAATCATAACCTTAACGACCGTAACATCAGCCGTAGGACTTATCTTCTTATTTACGATGCTCGTCCAACATGAATTTGCCGATCAACTCAATCCTTTTGTACCAGAAGAAGATGTGTACGTTATCGTGGAAGGTGATGGAGAAGAACTTGAAAGTGGTCGAGTAGAATACACATTGACGGGATCCACTGAAGACGGCGAAGAGCGTGAAGTCACGTTTACAGCCAGTGCACCATTACGAGAAGGTGCCGTCCTTCGCTTAGAAACAAAACGCACATATGTAAAGAGCTGGGAGGAAGTTGATCTCTAAATACACAGCCTAAAGTACGACCTATGAGGCAAAATAAAAAGGCAATGCCAAAGCATTGCCTACATAGCACTGGCCCCACCTACGCCAAGTGCCGAAACAACCACGATTGTTGTTCTACCCAACTTCATTGTAAATGATAGCGCTTTCATTTGTCTAGCATTTTTTGGAATTTAAATTGTTTCTCTATTTTCTCGACATCTTTCTACCCTATACACAGTAGGCCTTAGCGGTTTTTAGATGCTTTAGATTGTTGCTTTCGATAATCGAAAAAATGAAAGAGCTGCAATCCAGCTAAAAACAGAAAACCAACCGCTATAAACCACGGGGCGCCAAATGCAACTAATAAGATAACGATGAGCAAGTATACGAAAAACGAACTAAGATAAAAACGTACCATATGAATCCTCCCATTATTCCTCTCCACACTATATCTCTTTTTCGATAGGGAGACAATGCAAGGTCATACTACATGCTAAATGCATTTTTTTTTACTAAAGAATTAGTGATCCGTGTAAATAAAAATGCATTTTTGTGTACGTATCCAGAAGGAAAGACACCTAAACCTAGATGTCTTCTTGCCTATTCTTGTTGCTCCAGCTCTCTCAATCGCTCATATGTTGCTTGAAGCGCAACCTGTTCTTGTTCTGACACAACGATCGCTTTTGCCAATGTAGCGGCTTCTTTCGCTCGACCGTGTTGATTCAGAGAATCAAAAACTTCTGCTTGCAACACTCTCGCTTTTACGACATATTCGTTAGACCCATCATTCACAAACTTATTGAACGCAACTTCTAACGTATTGCGGGCGGCAAGATAATCTTCTTTGGAGTATGCAAAACGGTATGCAGAGGCATAAAGCTTTTCGAATTTCGACTGTAATGCTTTTACACGGGCCTCTTCTACTTGCATTAACATTGTTGAATCGCCTAAGCTCTCGCCGACAATGATGGTATTCTCATTAAGATCTGTAATGTTTACACGCGAATCTTCCGCTGTTTTGTTCAGTCGAGAGATTCGAGGCGTTCCTTTAACTGGAATTCGCCCGTAATAGGCTTTTAGATTGGCGCGCAGTTGTTCATAAACTTCACGTACATCTGGAACGTCAACGTAACACCCACCACGGTTAATGCCTTCACGATCATTTCGCGCACCGTAGAAACCGATCTCCGTAAGACCATCCATCTTCACTGACGCATAACGATACGGAGCCTTTTGATAATACACAATATCAAAACCAAGTGCGGTATAAAACTCTAAATGCTCATCAAACTTATGATAATCGCAATCAAACAGTGCGATTGTACGACTCGTATTGCTTCTAGTATCCCTCATTCATTCAACCTCCTACTCTCGACTACCCTTTCATTTTATAAGATGAATGCAAATGAGAAGGTTCTGGGCTTAGAAGGTTTAAAAAGGAGCAATACATCCGTCATATGCTTTAATCATTTACTTGAGAGTCATGCACCCAATTCCCTACGTTCTTACACGATCCATGATTTCTATAACTACACCTCCCAACATACAGACACTACCAAGCGCAAATAACACGATTGACCCAGTCATCAAATTCCCAAACTGATTCCATGTCGTATCAACGACTTGCTGTGCTCCCACTGCATCAACAGAGTTACTAATGAAGACTGCATTGATTAGAATAAGCCCGATGTGTAAGACGATTGAAGCGAGTAGTACGATTGATCCTCCAATAAAGAAATGAATTGATGATCACCTTCTTTTAAGGATTTACGTGCATACCTTTCTTTACCCAATTTTTAATAACTTGAAAAAAGGCAGCTGAACTACTTTTCATTAGTTTACCTATGCTTGTTTTGCATTTCTTCTAAGTAAGTTATTGATTGACCCTTCGGTATACTTAAACTGCTCCATTGCTCACGTTTAATCATTTTTCCTATGTAAACGATTTGTCCGACATGGTAAGAATAGTGAGCCACTTGGCGTTCAATCGCTTCCATTACGAGGTGTTCTTCACTTCGAATCTTCACGTTTTGGTCGACATTTTCTGGTTGAAGTTGCTCAAGTGCTTGAAACAACGCTGCCCAGCCTTCTTCCCACCGCTGTAGCAATGCTGCTTTCGTCTCGCGCTTCCTTTCAAATTCCTTGTCTCGGTTGCGTGTTGGTTTTTCACCGTCAGTCGTTAGGAAGTCAGTCCATCTCGACAACATGTTCCCGCTCATATGCTGTACGATCGTTGCGATACTATTTGAGCCTTTATCCATTGACCAATGCAAGTCATCTTCTGTACATTGGTCAAACGTCATATCACCGAGTTGCTTCACACTTTGGAACCTCTCTTTAACAATGCGTAAATAGGTCGCTGCAACATTCACCATTACAAATTCCCCTCGCTTGCTATTTTAGCCATTATCTCTTGAATAAATGGTGCCTTCGCATTTGTATAAGACACAACATCTTCACGATAACGCTCAGCTAATGAACGCTTTAACGTTTCGTATGCTCTTCTCTCTTCTTCATGAGCGATAAGAAAGTCTCTGAATTGCTGCCTCGCAATCCATTCAGCACCGTTGTATGTGTAAACATGAAGATGGTGTGTCCCTTTTCGCCATTCCCCTTTTCTAAAGAAACGACGGTTTGGAAACTCTTGATGATAAACGTGTGTATAACCGATTGCAGCAAGAGGCTCGATCATTTCGCGAGCTTCCTCTAAATCGTCTACGCCAATCATAAAGTCAATGATTGGCTTGGCTCCAAGACCTGGAACTGCTGTGCTGCCGATATGTTCAATGGCCTTAAATCGTCCTTTTATATTTTGTTCAATTTTTACTTTTTCAACGTTATACTCACGTGTCCATGCTTTATGGTTCTTCTCAATTGTTATCGTTCTGCCCATAAATCCCCCTTTAAAGATCGTTATGCTGACGCATGTACGTGGCAATTTGTCGTTCATCATCACTTGGCTGTTTTTCTAACTGATCAATGACAAGACGCTTCCGTTCTTCAGGATGGTTTTGCGATAGCTTTGCCTTACCGACAAGCTGGTCAATCTTTATTTGAAAACCTACAACGCCTTTGGACATGTTATTCAGAAACTCGGGGTCTTGTTTTTCATATAAATAAGGGCTCGTTTCATCTTCATATTTGCAAATAAGCTCCGCGAGTGATTGATGCAACATTTCGTCAGTGACAAATTCAACCGTTCCTGTCACATGTGCCACCATATAATTCCATGTTGGAACGGCTTGGTCGGTTTCGTACCATGTTGGAGAAATATAACAGTGTGGCCCCTGAAAGATTGCTAATACTTGCTGTCCTTCTAATCCTTGCCAGTGTGGATTCTTTCGTGCAAAATGACCGATCAAATACTGTTGATCATCTGACAGAGTTAGCGGTAAATGTGTCGCAAACGGTACTACATCATTCTTAGAAACGAGCGTTGCGAAGCTATGTTTATTGATGAGTTCATACACGTCTTCTTGGTCTGTCATTTGAAAATGTTTCGGTACATACATAACAACGTTCTCCCTTCACACTGTTCTCAATTGATCGTTTTTTCTGTAAGCTTAGTGTACAAAAGCTTTGCACCTGTTTAAAGACCCAACCCTTATCTTTTTAAAGGTGCCAAACGAGAAATGGGGAACAATCATGATTGAATTTACACCGAATGTCCAAAAGGGAAGTGCCCCCCTCTACATCCAGCTATATAAAAGCATTCGCTTAGAAATTCAAAAAGGTCACTTACCTGCCCATACGAAATTACCTGCACAACGGCAACTTGCAAAACATTTAAATGTCAGTCGCAATACCGTCGACATTGCCTATCAACAATTAAGTGCTGAAGGTTATGTCAAAGGCGTTGAACGAAAAGGCTTATTTGTCGTTCCATTAAATCAAGACCTGTTCTTTCCTGAACCTAAACTAGACCAGTCCCCTAAAGAGGAAATGCCCGCTATCGAAACCCGCAATCGTTTTGACTTTCGATACGGAGAAGTCGATCTAGAACATTTCCCTTATAAACAGTGGCGCAAGTACACACTTGAGAGCATTCATCGTGAAAATGGAGATCTTTTTCTCTATGGTTATCATCAAGGAGAAATTGGCTTACGTAAGGAAATTGCTCATTATATTTATCAATCTCGTGGGGTACGATGTCAACCCGAACAAATAGTTGTTGGCGCAGGAACCCAATATCTGATTGATTTGCTATGTAAGTTGATTGGCACTGAAGAGTCTTCTTATGCGATGGAAGACCCCGGGTATAACCGAATTCGTGAAACGTTTCGACATGCAGGTGTCACCTTATCCCCCATTCCTCTTGACGACCAAGGTATTCGGGTGGACAAGCTATACGAATCCAAAGCAACCGTCGTCTATGTCACACCATCACATCAATTCCCTACTGGAGTCTTGATGCCCTTATCTCGAAGACATGAACTGTTAGAGTGGGCAAAGAATGTAAACGGGTATATCATTGAAGATGATTATGATGGTGAGTTCCGCTATGTCGGGCTGCCGATCCCTGCGCTACAAGGCATTGACCACCATGAACACGTCATCTACCTTGGAACGTTTGCCAAATCATTGACACCCGCTGTTCGAATTTCGTATGCCGTTTTACCAAAGCGATTACTCAACTCGTATACGGAGAACTTCACTCATTTACAACAAACCGTCTCCAGACTGCATCAATACACGCTCGAACGCTTTATGGAAAGTGGCGATTGGTGGCGCCATCTCAATCGTACAAAAACACGCTATAAGTCGAGACAACAGACACTACTTCGTGCACTTAAAGCACACATGCCAGACCTTAACATCTCTGGAAATGACTCGGGCCTTCATGTAATCGTAGATACAAACCTCCAATTAAGTGAAGAAGAATTAATTCGTCGCGCAAAGACTGTCGGGGTTGCGGTGTATCCAACTTCAATTTATTATGCGAACGCAAAACCCGCTACCTCACAAGTGTTGCTTGGTTTTGCTGGCTTATCTGAAGAAACGATTGAAGAAGGCATTCAAATGTTAAAAAAAGCTTGGTATCATTCGTAAATTAAAAAAAGCTCGAGAGGCAGTCTAGCCTACGAGCTTTTTTATATTAATTCATGACAAGTTCACGTTCACGCATCGTTCCATGCTCGTCAAAGTTCTTATACCAAGCAAACGCTTCTTGTAGTAGATGTGGGGTATGCCCACCAACCTGTTCGATTGCTCGTTCAAAATAACTGAGCAACTGCTCTTTATACAGTGGATCCGCACAATTTGTAATAATTTCTTTCGCACGCTCTTTCGGTGCAAGCCCTCGAAGATCTGCTAGTCCATGTTCTGTGATCAATACATCAACATCATGTTCCGTATGGTCCACATGGGAAACAAATGGTACGATGCTTGAAATGTCACCGTTTTTCGCAATCGATTTTGTGACAAAGATACCTAGCCTGGCATTTCGTGCGAAATCACCTGAACCACCAATACCGTTCATCATCTTCGTACCCTGAACGTGAGTGGAATTCACGTTGCCGTAAATATCAGCTTCCACTGCCGTATTAATTGAGATCAACCCTAAACGACGGATCACTTCTGGGTGATTCGATAGCTCTTGCGCTCTTAAAACGAGACGATCTTTGTAATCGTCAAGACGTGGGAACACGTCGTTCATTTTATCTTCGGATAGAGTAATTGAACAGCCCGAAGCCATTTTTACTTTTCCAGCATCTAAAAGATCGAACACGGAATCTTGAAGAACCTCTGAGTAAACCTCAAGGTCTGTAAAACGTGAATTCTTTAAACCGCTAAATACAGCATTCGCAACGGTCCCAATTCCAGATTGAAGAGGTGCGAGTGTCTTCGGCAATCTACCTTCATCGTTTTCTTTTTCAAGGAATGAGATGAGATGGTTGGCAATTTTCTCAGTATCTTCATCCGGTGGCGTCACCGTTGACGGTGAGTCTTCTTGGTTAGTGAAGACAATTCCTCGGATTTTGTCTGGGTCTACAGCAATTCCTGTCTCACCAATGCGATCAGACGAGTCCGTTAAAGGGATCGGCACACGTGACCCTTGTTCACCAAGTTCATAAATGTCATGCATACCTTCCAAGGCAGCTGGTTGAGCCGTATTAATTTCAACGATAACTTCTTTGGCATGGTTCACAAACGCTGCAGAATTACCGACGGATGTTGTTGGGATAATCCGGTTATCTTCAGTAATTGCAATCGCTTCGATGATTGCAAAGTCAATCTCCCCAAACACCTCTTGTCTCAATGCTTCAGCAGTATGCGATAAGTGTTGATCGATAAACCACATTTGTCCTGTGTTGATCTTGTTTCGCATCGTTTTATCGACTTGGAATGGTAGTCGCTTGTTTACGAGATCAACTTCAGCCATTTTCTTATCGATGTCAGAGCCGAGTGACGCACCTGTGAAAACATTCACTTTCATCGGTTCAGCTTTCGCACGTTCTACAAGTGCAGTTGGTACAGCTTTTGCGTCTCCTGCACGAGTAAATCCACTAAGACCAAGTGTCATTCCGTCTTTAATCCAACTTGCTGCGATCTGATCTGTGACAATTCTCTCTAATAAATGGGGGTTTCGCAGTTTGTCTTGTGTGTTCATAATAAGACCCTCATTTCTTTTTCTATTTAGTGTATCAATGCCTGTTATGCTGAACATTCAATTCTGTATGAAAGGGCTTAGATGTTGTATGAGCCAGCAAATTTACGACATGAATCAGCATTCAGGACAGCCTAAAAAACACAAGCGAGAGCTTGCTTTCATTTTTTTAGAAGGCAAGCATCTCTCGAAAGTGACTTGCGTACGACTGACTGACTGGGACGACAGTATCGTCATTCATTATTAGCGTAAATGTTGAATGTGACTCGGGTTGAATTTCTTTGATTTGAAGGATATTAATGAGGTAAGACCGATGACAACGGTAAAACGTATCGTGCGGGAGTATTGCTTCTAATTGTGATAAATTGAATTTATTCGTACCAACACGTGACCTTGCGTGTACCCAAGTTCTACGACTGTTTGCTTCAATGACAGTAATTTCATCGTGCGGAACTGGATACCAACAATTTTGATTCATCACGGTTAGAAAATTAGACTGATAATGTGACTGGACCGACTCTGAAATAAGAGTGATGCATCCAATGAGGCGATGATCGGAGAATAGTGGCGTTGAAATTCCGTAATACGGAACACCCAATACTTGTGCTGAAACATATTCAGCCGTTTTCTTTTTGATCGTTAACGCTTTATGGGTAACGGTGTCTGCTTTAATAAGATCACCGGGCTCAATCTTTAAATCAATCGTCTTACTCGGTCGATAATACATATATTTATCGCCATCGGTTATGGCTATTGATACGTGATCTGGGAGTATTGCTTGAAATCCTTCAATCATATCAGTAACAGACATGACATTCATCATAAGCCTCCTAGTATATTGATAAACTATATACTAGGTTTATTCTAACAAAAGTGTATCATTAATGCTAAGGATTAGACGAGGTGTAATTTGCGTAGAGATGTGATGGTTTGTTGAAGTTCTTCAAGGGCATCAATTGTTTTTTGATCTTTATTCATTTTCTTAAGGTTTTCTTGATCATTTTCAATTAGTTGAAGAAGTTCTTTCAAACTTTTGCTCTGTGTTGTTTCATTTAGATAGTTTTTTAGAAGTGCAATTCTGTCTTCAACGCCATCCATATGCTTAATTTGTTGCTTTATTTCAGACCAACCATCCAACAAATTGGACGTATCAGCACTAATATCGTTAACGTTCATCATAAGCATCGGCTCGTTGTTTTCATACCGTCTTAAATTGTCTTCAATGAACTGATAGTACTTAGCGTTATGGCTTTCTCTCATACCTAACTCTTGAATTAACCACATGGGTTTATCATAGCTCCTTTTATTTTTGCTCTAGTTATAGTATATATGAGGACAGCCATCATTAAAAATAATTAAAAGTGAATAACATCGATCATTTTGAATGATAGGAGATTATTATGGAGCTAAAGGACTTGCGAATTTTTGTTACGCTTGCTTACGAAGAAAACACAACAAAAACAGCGGAAGTGCTAAATTATGTCCAATCCAACATTACCGCTCGTATTAAAAAGCTTGAAGAAGAATTCCAGACACAGTTGTTCTACCGACATTCAAAAGGAATGACACTGACACCTAAAGGAAGGCAGTTGCTCGATTATGCCGAGCAGATCTTTCAGCTCATGGACGAGACCCGGCATGCACTTATGGATGATGAATTACCCTTCGGTCATTTACGGATCGGCACGAATGAAACAACAGCATCAAGTAAATTGCCACAATTACTTGCTTCCTACAGCAAAAAATACCCGGATGTAGAACTCTCCCTCCGCGTTGAGCGAACGGCATACTTATTAGAAGACTTATTCAATTATCAACTAGATGGCGCGTTCATGGTCGGCCCTATTGAACACCCCGAACTCGTTAGCACGCCAGTATTTACTGAAAAGCTCGTCTTGTTCTCAAGTGAGCCGGTTCAAGTGCAAGACGTACGTGATAAAACTTTATTAACCCGCCCCAATGATCTGTATCGAGAACGTCTCGAGAATTGGTTAGAAGACGAAGGGATTTACCCAAAACGCATTATGGAGTTTAACACGATGGAATCCATTTTAAACTGTGTAAATGCCGGACTTGGCTTCTCCATTGCTCCCATCTCTCTCGTTGACTCTCACAAATTCGATCGCCCTGTATCCATTTATGGCATTCCAGAATCACATGCCAATGTCCAAATGATCTTTGTACATCGTAAGGAACAACATTTGGACAGCGCCTTACAAAAGTTCGTAACTCTCACTAAACGTGAAGTGGATTAAGATTAAGGAGATCATTTCAATCATTCCTTGCACAAACAAAAAGCGCCCTTTAAGGTCAAGATAACCTTAAAGGGCGTTCATTATTTACGCTCTAAGCTTGCGATGCGATCGCTTAAGTCAGGGTGTGTGGAGAATAGGCGCATCATACCACCGCCACCGCTGATTTTCATCGTTTGGACTGCTGAGTCGTCACGATTATCATTGACTGTTGCGCGATCTACGTAGTTTTGTAAAGAACGTAGCGCGTGAATCATCTTGTCTTTACCTGCGAGGTCTGCTCCACCGTTATCCGCATGGTATTCACGGTGTCTTGAGTAGGCATTGACGACAAGACTTCCTAAGATCGAGAAGAGAATTTGTAAGACAAAGATCAGAATAAAGTTCACGATACCTGCCATTTCTTCACGAACAAAACGTGATACAACAAATGCTACAACTCGTGCAGCAAAAATAACAATTGCGTTCACGATTCCTTGCAATAATGTCATCGTTACCATGTCGCCATTATCAATGTGTGCGACTTCGTGAGCGATGACTCCTTCAACTGCGTCATCATCCATCGTTTCAAGAAGACCTGATGATACAGCAACGAGTGAACGCTTCTTTGATGGTCCAGTTGCAAAAGCATTGACTTCTTTTGAATGGTAAATCCCGACTTCTGGCATGTGTGCGAGCCCAGCAGCACGTGAAAGACGGTGTACCTTCTCGACAATATGGCGTTCATATTGATTTAAATTGTCATTTGGATCAAGTACACGTACTTTCATCATTTTCTTTGCGACCCAACGTGACATGGCTAGTGAAATAAATGATCCACCAAACCCGAACAATAGACTAAATATGAGTAGACTTGATAACACGAGTTGGCCATCTGCATACATACCGCCCACTGGTGTAAATGTTGTGATTAACGTCCAAACAATAAAGATTGTCGTCATCACGAGAATATTCGTTAATATAAATAGAAACGCTCGTTTCCCCATTTCCCCACCTCCAAAAACATATACGCTTTAAATTCTACCACGTTCTACGTAATGAATGGTACATTGGTTTCACTTTTTCATGAACTCCTCAAGCACGTTCACACAATCTTCAATTTGATTGATTTCTACATATTCATCGATCCGATGCGCTTGTTCTAAGTTAGCAGGGCCAAAAACTAGCAAATCCCGATTACCTGTCTTTAGCGCGATCATCGAAGCGTCTGTGTACGCAGGAAAGCCAGTATGAGAAACTTCTTCTTTCAATGTCAATTCACAAGCGTCTTCTAGTCGCTCGAGCAGATCTGATTCTAGGTTCGAATCGATTGGTGGTCTCGGGTAACCATAGTGGTTCACGGTGTAACTTGCTCCTTTAAATTTACGGCAAGCCGCTTTCATTGAACGGTCAACAAGCTCGTCTGCCTCTTCTTGTGTCATCGGAGCGACTAAGCGAAAATCAAGTTCCATTCGCACTGATCCCGCCACCATATTCGTTTTCTCACCGCCATGAATTGTCCCAACGGAGAGTGTTGGTTTTCCAAAACGTTCATGATCGTACGGAAGATCAGCAACATTTGCCTTTAGCTGCATAATGCTTTCTGCAGCCACATGTCCAGCATCAATGCCAACTACAGCATGACCTCCGTGTGCGCTTCTTCCGGTAATGACAATTTCATACCAGATCGTTCCCTTATGGGCTACAGCAATTGTATTGCTCGTCGGCTCGGTTACGAGTAGCTCTGCGTTCTCAGGAATGACCTCCTCATTAACCAACGCCACAGCGCCTTTCATAAATGGACCTTCTTCATCGACAGTGATTGCTAGGTACAAATCTCGCTTTGGTTGCGATTGCTGAACGACGTTCTTAAAAGCAACGAGTGCTGCTGCCAGTCCACTTTTCATATCACAAGCGCCACGTCCGTACAATCTACCGTCAATCACCTCGGCTCCAAATGGTTGTTGTGACCACGTTCCTTCAACAGGCACCGTATCCATGTGTGCAAGGATTACGAGTGGTCTTAATGACGAATCTGAACCTTTATATATTGCAATAATATTGGACCGTTCATCTTCTACGGGTTGTACTTGCAACGATATTCCATTCAAATCTTTCAAGTAATCCTCAACATACTGTGCGCACTTACGTTCACTACCGCTAGGATTCTCAGACGGAATTCTAACGAGTGATTGGGTTCCTTTCACCGCTTCATGAATAGACCTACTCCCCCTCTATGTAGCAGATTTATATACCTTTATATTACATCAAATATTCTGTTTTATTATCTTTCCATTAAGGAACTAGACTTTTCTGGCTTTTCTATATAAGATAAATAAGCTTTATAACCAAGCATTATGGAAGGAAAAAGAGAAAAGATGAAGACCATTTATCCCTATGTGGATGGGCATAATACAGAAGTAACTGGCTATGCTCCGCTTGCTAAACTTTTGTCGACCATTACAAAAACGTTAGAAGAAACGTTTGGTACGAGCTATTCAGCGTTTCAAGTTGATGAACATATTTTTGACTTATGGACAATCTTTGAAGAAGATGTCAAAAGTGAAAGCGATGAACTCACCCATGTTGCGCAAATCTTTGAACACCTTGGTGAATATACATTTGAGTATGAAGAAGGTGCGCAAATCCCTAAATACCGGGTACACCGCGCCTATGCGAATCAAGTGTTTGCTTATCATCATGACGGTGTCGCTTTTGCTCAAATTCCTATTTTCAGTGAAGCCTCTGTTTTTTATATGCATGCGGTTTTTGCAAGTAGCCAAGAGGCAATGTCTGCATTTTTAACGACGGTTCGCGAAAGAATGTGGAACAAAAGTAAAAATGAAATTCTCTTACTGAAAGATAGCGATGAAGGATTATCACAAGAATATCAGGCAATCTCAAAAGATGTAACACGAGAAGAAGTGATTTTGGAAGACACCATAAAACGAGAGATCTATCGTTCTCTTGATCAGTTTTTCCAAGCGGATCGATCGTTTTTTGAGACATACAACGTTCCTTATAAGCGAGGCATTCTGTTGTATGGACCTCCTGGGAACGGAAAAACCACCCTCGTGAAGTCGATTGCCAATAGTGTTGATGCACCTGTAGCCTACTGGCAAATTACCGAATTCACTTCTAGTGATTCCATACAAGAAGTGTTTGAAACTGCACAGAAATTGGCTCCGATGATTCTCGTTATTGAAGACATTGACTCACTACCAGACCATACACGTTCTTACTTTCTCAATACACTAGACGGGGCTACATCAAAGGAAGGAATCTTCCTTATCGGGACGACAAACTATCCTGAGAAAATCGACCCTGGTCTCGTCAACCGTGCTGGTCGTTTTGATCGCGGTTATGAGATTACTGCCCCTCCGAATGCGTTACGTGAGCAATACATTCAACAGCTCGGGTTTCCAATGCTAGACGAAAGTATTGACGTCGACTACATTACTTCATTAACTGATGGATTCTCCTTTGCACAAATTAAAGAACTGTTCATGAGTACAGCCATTGAATGGCACAACGAAGGAACACTAAACATTAAGCAAACGATCGACACGATCAAAAAAGAGAAACGAAAAAGCGAACGTGGCGAATGGTGGGATGATTCTGAACATACGCTAGGTTTTTAACCTGATCTGCATTCAAAGATTGTCGAAAAAGCCCTGGTTCTATGAATCAGGGCTTTCTTCTATACGTTTAGTCTCCTTAGGAGAGACCCCAATATACAACGCTACAGCAACTCTTTCTTCATTGTTTAGCGCGCATCAAGACGTTTAAAAGACCTTCAACAGTCCAACAGCTCCCTCATATCAAGGGAGCTGTTGATCATTTTTATTCATAAATTCCTACGCCATCAAATGCATCCAACGTGGCTTCGACCTCATCGCTGTCTTCACCGTAAATATCAATGGCTGATTGGATAAATGCAAAGCGAGTATCTGAGAAGTTCGAGATTGGAGTTAAGTATACTGTTAACGCTCGATAGACGACATTCCCAAGTGCCTCTCTCCCCACTTCATCCCCAATTAAATATGCCGCATGGTTAATGATCGATGAGTTTACATGAACCCCTCCGTTATCAACATTCAAAGGCATATCATAAAACTCATCCATATGGGCTGGGAATACACCACTGCCATCCCCGTATTCAACGTAGTTTGCATTCACTGGGAACTTCCCTGGTTCTTCAAGGCTACGAAGCGCCGTTCTTCCTTCATTTAACCAAGCTTCACCAATAATGTTATCCCCGATGTCCCAACTAGATGTATCAACGAGTACCCCGAAGATATCAGCAATTGATTCATTCACCGCACCTGACTCAAAGCGGTAAAGCAGCCCTGCTGTATTCGTAATCACACCGTGTGTAATTTCATGAGCAGCAACATCTAGCCCTGCTGATAATGGAATAAATTGTTGGCCATCACCGTTGCCATAAGCCATTTGGCTACCGTTCCAAAACGCATTGTTATAGTTGTCTCCATAGTTAGCTGATGAAATGAGCGCTGCCCCTTCATCATCTAAAGAGTTCCGATCGTGTTCCTCAAGGAAGTACTCATATACTTTTGTAGAGTTATAATGAGCATCGACTCCTGGGGCGTCATACGTCGAGTTAAAGCCTGCTGTATCATTAGTAAACGGGTCACCAGGCAACCTAAAGGTTGACGACTGATATTGGTTTTTCATATCGTACGTGTAAATTCCATCAAAATCAGGTCTTGTCCAATCAAATAATTTGAAGGTCCCTTGAGGAATATCGGAAATTTTATAGACCAAATTCAAAACTCGATAGTCCCCATGAACCCCAAATCCAGAACCGTGCATCGGTCCGAAATCAGAACGGTCAATATCATCTGGTAAAGCTTGTACGTTCACCGCCGTTTCAAGTAAAGTTGGTGAAGGTTGTGCAATGACATTCACTTGCTCCTCATCTAAGCCTGCATCTTCTGCCACGTGCCCAATTGTGTTGTACGCGTCGACAACTTCACCAGTTGCAACGTCAATAAAAACAAACCAGTTGCCTGGATCTTCCCCCATAAAGTTTACGTTTACCTTTTGGACTGTGACAGCTTCGTCACCCATCGGATAGACGACAAGTTCTGCGGTCGGTTCATACTCCAATTCACTTGGAGCGCTGACGTGATCCTTAGCAATTTCTACAGCCTCTCGATCATCAATTGAAATACTTTGAACCGCTTGTACACTACCATCATGATAGTTTCCATTCACACTGCTAATCGTTCCATTTGCATCAAAATGGACGATCACTTTGTGACCTTCAACAGGAAATCCGTTCATGGTCTGTTGATAAGTAATGTGCGTCATACCATATTCATCCGTCGTTTTATCTACGACCGTTAAATCATCTTTTGGATTTTCGATGCCAAACGTTTCTACATGATCGACGATAAAGCGCTCAGCTAATCGTTCATGGTCCGCTCGCGATGTTCGTGCATGTTGTTGAAATGAATCTTCTGAATCGATATACAGAATTCGGGACTCTTCATCATTCGCTTCAGGAACTTGCTCCGTTTGTGCATCTGTAAGTGACGGAGCGCTTAAAAATGCAGCTGCTCCAAATAACATATAAAACTTTTTCACTAGACAACCCTCCCTATTTGTCTTTATCATCTCATTATTCAGTCAATTAAGGATGCGCATATACTCTTGTTTGCAACTATTACTTTCCTACTGAACGTACAAAAGGATGAAAGCACAAAGTATGTACTTTCATCCTTTACTACATTCGTCGATGTTTCTCTTTTAATAACTTCTTCGCCGTTCGAGGTGCCGTCCAAAGAGTCGTTAGCATAAGAAGTGATACGGGCACTGCTGTGACAACGATAAAGGATTGTAACGCATCAACCGTACCTTGTCCGATCCACAATAATACAGCTGCTACCGCACCAAAAATAATTGCCCAAAACATGCGTACGCTTCTTGGTGGCGTATGTTGTCCAGTTATAATCATAGAGATCGTATACGCAATCGTATCTGCCGTCGTCGCAACAAACACACACGTTACGATGATAAAAGCGATTGCGAACCAAAACGCAAATGGTAGCTGCTGTACAATCGCAAAAATGGAAGCAGGGAGCCCACCTTCATTTAATACATCACTTACAGAACCAGGGTTTTGCGTTTCAAAATAAAGGCCCGTCCCACCTACAACAGTAAACCAAAAGTTAGTCACAACCGGTGCTAAAAATGCCACACTTAGAAAAAGTTCACGAATGGAACGGCCGTCGGAAATTCGACTAATGAACACGGCCATAATTGGACCGTATCCAATAAACCATCCCCAAAAGAAAATAGTCCAGCCTGATAACCAAGCTTCATCTCCTCGATATAAACTCATTGAGAAGAAATTTTGCAAATAAGAACCGTATCCGCTAATAAAATGATCAAAAATAAAACCCGTTGGTCCGAGTAATAAAATAAAGATCGCCAATACAATCGTAAATACAATATTAAAACGACTTAACCATTGAATCCCTTTGTAAATTCCAGTTGCTGCGGATATCGTCGCGATACCAACAAGCACGAAAATCATACTAACTTGAACAGCAAATGTATCCGGGAATCCAAAGATTGAACTTAATCCATAACCTGCCTGAAGACCTAAAAAACCGATCGGGCCAATCGTACCAGCACAAGCAGCAATAATTGAAGTTATGTCTGCAATTGCACCAATTACACTATTCGTTTGCATGACTTTTTCGCCCATGATTGGATAAAGTAACGTTCGTGGTTTTAACGGCAATCCTTTTTCTTTTGCGTACATTAAAACGACGACACCTAACGTCCCGATCATTGACCAAGCAAGAAAACCCCAATGTAAAAAACCTTGGGCGAGACCTGCGTGTAAAGCCGATGCTGAAGCATCTTCAGTATTAAATAATGGTGGTGTATCGAGGTAATGATACATCGGTTCTGCCGCTGCCCAAAACACACCCCCACCTGCTAACAAAGTCGTCATCACCATTGCGAGCCATTTAAACGTTGAGATTTCAGGATGGTCACGATCACCGAGACGAACTTTCCCTAAATCCATGACACTCATAAAAATTGCAATTAGAAACGTTAGCAACATTAAAATCTGCCAATAGGCGCCGAAAAACTCTGACGACCATGCAAACGTAACGTCAACAAACTGGCTGACCGCCTCTGCATTAATGAGTGCAGCGATTACAAATGCTAAAAGCACGCCCCCACTAATCAAAAAGACTGGCCAGTCTAGCCGTATATGCTTCACATTTTTCACCTCTTTAGCATAGCGTACGCAAAAATCACTAAACTAACCGAGATTGAAAATATTGAAATATTTTTCTGATTAACGTACTTACGACTTCTTAAGCAACTTTTTTTCGAACCGATTCTTCCATTCCTTAGAAAGACTCGGTATAGACTGAATCATTTTCATTTCAGTGACATCTTCACCAAGAAATAACGTTCGAGTAGCGTGTAGCACACTGACTTTGAAATCATCCCTTTGAAGCAAAGCAATCGAAGATTGATCGGTAATCTTCCCTCGTTGTAACACTCTTCCGAAATAGCCTGTATAACCCGTCTCTATAAAACGAGCGAGTAACTGTGAAGACGACGTGTAAAGATTAATCGTCGCACAAGGCACCCTACCTTGACTAATTTCAACGATTGCTTCACCAATTCGATAAACATCACCGATGCAAACGTCTGACTCTAGCATAGTAGAAACCGTAAGGTTCTCACCAAAGGCAGGGAATGGTAATGTCTTCCCGTGTTCATGTTCCCACATCGCATAATGTTCAAATGGGTAAAAACATACTGCGCGATCTACTCCCCCGTGATTCTTCTTATTTCCGACATCATCATTATGAAATCCAGAGAGCTCTAACTCCACTTCTTTAATCGTCGTTTTCTTAATTCCAGTTGTGATGGTTCTGTCTTGCTTCGACGTCATCAATTGCGGTCGTCCAACCGCTAAAGATCGAATGGTCATCCGTCATTCTCCCTTAAAAAGATTTCCTTTATGGTATCATGCCTGAACAGAAAAAAACCGCAATCTTCGATTACGGCTCATTTTACTTATTGTTCTTGTAGCGTTTGATTTATGATCTTATACTCAACGTCCCCAACTCTTTGGAGGAATTCGCGATCATGAGACACGAGAAGGATCGTTCCTTCATATGCCTGTATCACTTTCTCCAAAGCTTCTACACTTTGGATGTCTAAGAAGTTTGTAGGTTCATCGAGAACTAATACATTATAGTTTCCTAAAAACAATTGACTTAACACAAGGCGGATTGCCTCACCACCGCTTAAACGTTGAACCGATTTCTTTAGGTCATTACCCGAAAATTGCATCGAAGCGAGAACAGCGCGAATCGTCGTCTCTGATTGTTCACTTCGTTCTTCCATCCAATCATACACAGGAATGTCTTCATTAAATCGAAAGTCCTTTTGCTTGAACACCCCAAACTGTACTTTCGGTGACCTTGTGACCCCTTCCTGACCGTTCACGATATAGTCGAGTAACGTCGACTTACCACTTCCATTATGACCCGTGAAGGCAATCGTCTTACCTAATGGCAATTGCAGATTTACATTCTCTATAAGCACACGATCGGCAACTTTTATTGTCACTCGATCAGTCATAATTGGAACACGATTGTGAAGTTCTAACGCTTTAGGTTTATGAAAAACGATTGATTGCACGGCATCCGGGGCATGTATCGTCTCCATCTGTTCGAGGCGTTGTTCCATCGCTTTGGCTGATTTCATGATGCCTTTTTGTGAGGTACCTTTATCTTTTGTCATGAACATTCGATTGGCGTTCGGTTGACCTTTGCTACCTTTCCCAACTTTTTGCGCTTGTTTCTTTTTGTCTTCAACCGCTTTGTGAAGTCGATCTCGCTCTTTTACATAATGGTCATGTTCTTCTCGTTGCTTTTGTCGTTCTTCATCTTTCGTCTCAACATATTGACTGTAATTCCCAACGTATTCCGTTACCTTCCCATCGTCAATTTCCCAAATCTTTGTGACGAGTTCATCTAGAACACGTCGATCATGACTAATGAGTAGAAGTGTACCATAGTAATAAGAAAGCTCCTCCATGACAAAATCGATCCCTACTTGGTCTAGATGAGTCGTCGGCTCATCTAGAAGCATGCCTTCATAATACGTTGATAATATTGCCGCGAGTTTCGTCCGCGTTTCTTCTCCTCCGCTCATCTGTTCACCAGCATGAATCGGCACTGCTAA
Organism: Bacillaceae bacterium JMAK1; assembly: GCA_012970285.1. GTDB lineage: Bacteria > Bacillota > Bacilli > Bacillales > Marinococcaceae > Geomicrobium_A. The sequence goes on along the minus strand of JIBW01000007.1, from coordinate 58,541 downwards.
ACGGCTACTTAATTCTCCGTCCAAATGCTGCACATCTAATTTTGGCGCTGCCAATTGTTCATAATATCCGAATTCAACATACTTTTTTACGTGGCCGGTTGAAGGCAATAAACTGCCTTCAAGCAATTTCAGTAACGAACTCTTCCCACTACCATTTTTACCAACAATACCGATTCGGTCCCACTGATGAACTCGTAAACTTTCAATATCTAACACTTGGCGATCACCAAATGTGAGTGTAACTTGATTTATTTCTAATTGAACTTGTTCCATTTTAAAACTTCCTCCTTTAATCTTTGCACCGCTCAGGCAAAGTAAGAGGAGAGTCTGTAGTTTTCTAACCATAACAAAAAGAAGGGCAGAAAAATCCGCCCTTCTCGTACGTAGAAGATGTTATAAAATGACAGACTTATCCCGTGTACTCTGCCATAAGCAGAGCCTTTGAACGTATGCAATTACTAGTTCAAAGTCGGGAAACGTAGTCTAGGTAAAAACATTCTATAACCATCCTCCTTTTGCATAATTAGACTTAGTATACGTGGGTGACTGTTTTTTTGTCAATCGATTCTGCCTGGTAATGAACGGCAAGCCTCGCTGCCACCTTCGCATTATGTTTCACAAGTTCTATGTTGGCTTCTAAACTCTTCCCATTCGTTAACGTCTTTAATCGATCTAAAAGATACGGCGTCACGTCTTTTCCTTGAATCTGGTGTACTTTTGCTTCCTCTAACGCCTGTTCGATAATCTGACTAATATAGGCTTCTGATAATGCTGCATGCTCAGGAATTGGATTTGCAACAACAATTCCACCGTTTAAGCCAAGTTCCCACTTCGTTTGCATGAACTGAGCAACCTCTTCTGTATGGTCCATTCGGTAATCAACAGCATGCGGACTTGTTCTCGTATAAAATGCTGGCAATTCAGACGTTTCAAAGCCGATGACTGGCACCCCGTTTGTTTCTAAATATTCACGTGTTAAGCCGATATCGAGAATTGACTTTGCACCAGAACAGACGACAGCGACATTTGTTTTGGCTAATTCTTCAAGATCAGCTGAAACATCCATCGTGACTTCCGCCCCGCGATGAACACCACCAATTCCCCCAGTGGCAAACACAGAAATTCCAGCTAAATTGGCACAGATCATCGTTCCTGCCACAGTCGTTGCACCGTGTTTTTTCTTTGCAACGACGTAAGGAAGGTCGCGTCTCGTTACTTTCTCGACCTCCCTACTCTCACCTAAAAATTCAATATCCTCTTTTGATAATCCAATACGAATTTCTCCAGATATAATTGCAATTGTAGCTGGAACTGCACCTTCAGCTCGAATAAGTTCTTCTACTTCCAATGCCGTTTCAACATTTTTAGGGTAAGGCATTCCGTGAGAAATAATCGTTGATTCTAGTGCAACAACGGGTTTATGCTGTTTCAATGCTTTCTGTACTTCGTCTGATATGACAATTGCTGATTTCATAAAGTTTCCAACTCCCCTACTGGATTCAATCGTTGTTTTTCAATATTCGTAACATTCAATTCAGAAGACACCGTTTCATACGTTGATAATGTTAGCGATGAACAATTCATGCCAACTTTGCAAGCCTCTTCAAGTGCTTCATCTTCATTCAGTGCATAAAGCAATCCAGCAACAAAAGCATCTCCAGCGCCAGTAGCATCTGTAACATGAACCTCGACTGTTTTCAAATGGTTAGTGGCTCCATGCTTTTGTTTATAAAAGATTCCGTTTTTACCATCTGTAATGACGATATTTTCAACACCTTTATTTAAGATCCCGTTTGCTAGTTGTTCGTAACAATCGCCTTCATGCCCTGCCAATTCAACCGCTTCACCATAGTTGCATACAAAGTACTTCACACCGTTTAAGTTGTCAGGTAATTGTTTGATCTTTGGTGCGGAGACTGGGGCAATACATAATGCTACTTGATCTTCTTTGCAGCTTCGAATAACTTCTTCAATGACTTCTGTAGAAAAATTTGTATCCAACAACACATGCTTTGACGTACGGATGACATTCCACTTATCTCGAATCCAGTTCACTTTAACGTCTTCACATATGTCCATGTCAGCAAATGCAACGATCATATCACCACTATCGTCCAGTACTGCCGTATAACTTCCTGTGTTCTTACCAGGCAACCTTAGCACATGACTCGTATCAACATATGGCGTTGTTTTGTCTAAGAGCCAAGTACCTTCCTGGTCGTCACCCACAACGGTTAACAATGAAACAGGAACGCTTAAACGACCTAACGATTCAGCGATGTTTCTTGCCACTCCTCCTAACGCTTGAGTGGTCGTCACCGGATTAGACGTATTCTTCTGAAAATTATTTTTAAGAGAGGCTTTTCGATCGACATTGGCGCCACCAATGCAAGTAATCGAGCCTTCTTCTGGCAACACATACGCTCTTCCAACGATGACACCTTTTTTCATCAATGTAGAAATATATCCTGCAACCGCAGAACGAGACAAACGCAACTCTTTCGCAAGTTCATTTTGGCTAATGTATGGATTTCTTCTGATGCTTTCAATGACCATTCGTTCTTTATTTTTCACTAAGAATCCTCCCCTCTTTAAACATTTGTCTACAGAATAAACTTTTGTTAGAAAATTAGCAAGAAAACATTTTCTCTACTCGTTGCATACACCATCTATAAAGTTATAAAAAAGGTGCTGACTTGTTTATGAGAAGACATTCCAACCATCATCATTTATATAATCGTTATCGAAGTCACCGAACAAGTGGCATTCCTTTTATTGAAATAAACAACTATATCATCGGTTTTCCAACGGCTGGCTCCCTCCCTCCGTGGGACTGCATTACCGGGATTACGAGCATCATAGATCTACTTCCGACTGGACCTACAGGGGCTACGGGTGTTACAGGGGGCACTGGAACGACTGGTGCTTCAGGAAACACAGGTGCCACCGGACCTACTGGTACTACAGGTAGTACTGGAACAATCGGACCAACGGGTCCTTCAGGAAATACAGGAGCCTCCGGACCTATTGGCGTTACTGGCAGTACTGGAATCACCGGACCTACTGGCGCTACAGGTGGGACCGGAAGCACTGGAACGACGGGTGCTTCAGGAAACACAGGTGCCACCGGACCCACTGGTACTACAGGCAATACTGGAACAATCGGACCAACGGGTCCTTCAGGAAATACAGGAGCCTCCGGACCTATTGGCAGTACGGGAATCACCGGACCCACTGGGGCTACTGGCAGTATCGGAACAACAGGACCTACTGGGGCCACAGGCAGTACGGGAAATACTGGACCTACTGGAACAACTGGTAGTACGGGAAGCACTGGAACGACTGGAACAACTGGTAGTACGGGAAGCACTGGAACGACTGGAACAACTGGTAGTACGGGAAGCACTGGACCTACTGGAACGACTGGCGTTACTGGAACAACAGGACTCACCGGACCTACAGGTAATACCGGGAGTATTGGACCTACTGGTATCACTGGAACGACTGGCAACACAGGAGCCTCCGGACCTACCGGTGCCACTGGTAGTACGGGAAGCACTGGATCGATCGGCGCCACTGGCAGTACGGGAACAACCGGACCTACTGGAGCCACTGGCAGTACGGGAACGATCGGACCTACTGGGATTACGGGCAGTACTGGAACAATCGGACCTAGCGGCGCCTCTGGCAGTACTGGACCTACTGGCGCTACTGGCAGTATCGGAATCACCGGTCCTACCGGTGCCACTGGCAGTACCGGAAGCACTGGAACAACTGGCGCTACTGGTGGTACCGGAACAACCGGACCTACCGGCGCCACTGGCAGTACCGGAATCACTGGAACAACTGGCGCTACTGGTAGTACCGGAAGCACTGGAACAACCGGCGCCACGGGCAGTATTGGAATCACCGGACCTACAGGGGCTACCGGCGCCTCTGGCAGTACCGGTAGCACTGGTCCTACCGGGGCCACTGGCAATACGGGAAGCACCGGACCGACTGGATCGACTGGAGCTTCGGGCAGTACCGGAAGTATCGGAATAACCGGTGCCACGGGCAGTACCGGAATCACTGGATCGACTGGCGCTACTGGCAGTACTGGAAGTACCGGACCTACTGGCGCCACTGGCAATATCGGAATCACCGGACCTACTGGCACTACAGGCAGTACGGGAATCACTGGACCTACCGGTGCCACTGGTAGTACCGGAAGCACCGGACCTACTGGGGCCACGGGCAGTATCGGAATCACTGGATCTACCGGTGCCACGGGCAGTACTGGAACGATTGGACCTACCGGAACGACTGGAGCTACGGGCAGTACGGGAACAACCGGACCTACTGGAGCTACAGGCAGTTTCGGAAGCACCGGACCTACTGGGGCCACTGGCAGTATCGGAACAACAGGACCAACGGGGGCTACCGGCAGCACTGGAAGCACTGGAACAACTGGTGCTACTGGTAGTACTGGGAACACTGGATCGACTGGAGCTACGGGCAGTACTGGAACAATCGGGCCTACCGGTGCCACTGGCAGTACCGGAAGCACCGGACCTACTGGCGCTACGGGCAGTATCGGAATCACCGGACCTACCGGTGCCACGGGTAGTACCGGAAGCACTGGATCAACTGGAACTACTGGTGGTAGCGGAACAACCGGACCTACTGGGGCCACTGGTAGTACCGGAATCAACGGACCTACCGGTGCCACTGGCAGTACGGGAACGATCGGTCCTACCGGTGTAACTGGCAATACCGGAATCACGGGACCTACTGGCGCTACAGGTAGTACCGGAAACACTGGATCGACTGGGGCCACCGGAAGTACGGGAACAATCGGACCCACCGGAGCCACGGGCAGTACTGGAACAACCGGACCTACTGGGATTACGGGCAGTACGGGAAGCATCGGACCTACCGGCGCTACTGGCAGCACGGGAAGCACCGGTCCTACTGGCGCTACTGGCAGCACGGGAAGCACCGGTCCTACTGGCGCTACTGGCAGCACGGGAAGCACCGGTCCTACCGGTGCTACGGGCGGTACGGGAAGTACCGGATCCACCGGATCCACAGGCAGTACGGGAAGCACCGGTCCTACTGGGGCCACTGGCAGTATCGGAACAACTGGACCAACGGGAGCTACCGGCAGTACGGGAACAATCGGACCTATTGGGGCCACTGGCAGTACCGGAATCACCGGACCTACTGGTGCCACCGGCAGTACCGGAATCACTGGATCGACCGGTACTACTGGCAGTACCGGAATCACCGGACCTACTGGAGCTACCGGCAGTACGGGAACAATCGGACCTACCGGTGCCACTGGCAGTACCGGAACGATCGGACCTACTGGGATTACGGGCAGTACTGGAAGTACCGGACCTACCGGTGCCACGGGCGTAACGGGGAGCACTGGATTGACTGGCGCTACTGGCAGTATCGGAACAATCGGACCTACTGGGGCCACTGGCAGTACCGGAAGCACTGGATCGACTGGGGCCACTGGTAGTATCGGAAGCACCGGACCTACTGGTGCCACCGGCAGTACCGGAAGCACTGGATCGACTGGCGCTACTGGCAGTACAGGAAGCACCGGAACAACCGGTGCCACTGGCAGTACGGGAAGCACCGGACCTACTGGAGCTACGGGCAGTACGGGAAGCACCGGAATCACCGGACCTACCGGCGCTACTGGCGCTACTGGTAGTACTGGGAACACTGGACCTACTGGAGCTACGGGCAGTACGGGAAGCACCGGAATCACCGGACCTACCGGCGCTACTGGCGCTACTGGTAGTACTGGGAACACTGGACCTACTGGAGCTACGGGCAGTACGGGAAGCACCGGAATCACCGGACCTACCGGCGCTACTGGCGCTACTGGTAGTACTGGGAACACTGGACCTACTGGAGCTACGGGCAGTACGGGAAGCACCGGAATCACCGGACCTACCGGCGCTACTGGCGCTACTGGTAGTACTGGGAACACTGGACCTACTGGAGCTACGGGCAGTACGGGAAGCACTGGAACTACTGGCGCTACTGGCGCTACTGGCAGTACCGGAAGCACCGGAGCCACGGGCAGTACTGGGAGCACCGGATCTACTGGAACTACTGGCGCTACTGGCAGTACGGGAACAACCGGACCTACTGGAGCCACTGGCAGTACGGGAACAACCGGACCTACCGGTGCCTCTGGCAGTACTGGAAGCACTGGACCTATCGGTGTCACTGGTAGTACCGGAAGCACCGGACCTATCGGTGCCACTGGTAGTACCGGAAGCACCGGACCTACCGGCGCTACTGGTAGTACTGGAACGATCGGACCTACCGGTGCCTCTGGTAGTACTGGAACAACCGGATCGATCGGCGCCACTGGCAGTACTGGAACAACCGGACCTACTGGAGCCACGGGCAGTACTGGAACGATCGGACCTACAGGGATTACGGGCAATACCGGAAGTACCGGACCAACCGGTGCCACCGGCAGTACTGGAACAACAGGACCAACAGGGGCTATCGGCAGCACTGGAACAATCGGACCTACCGGCGCCACGGGCAGTACCGGAAGCACTGGATCTACCGGATCCACTGGCAGTACGGGAACAATCGGACCTACCGGCGCCTCTGGCAGTACGGGAAGCACTGGAACGACTGGTGCTACTGGCAGTACGGGAACAATCGGACCTACCGGTGCCACTGGCAGTACGGGAATGATCGGTCCTACCGGTGTCACTGGCAATACCGGAATCACGGGACCTACTGGCACTACAGGTAGTACCGGGAACACTGGAACGACTGGAGCCACTGGCAGTACGGGAAGCACTGGAACAACCGGTCCTACCGGCGTCACTGGCAGTATCGGAACAACTGGACCAACAGGGGTTACCGGCAGCACTGGTAGTACTGGGATCACTGGCGCTACGGGTGCCACTGGTAGTACCGGAAGCACCGGACCGACTGGTGCTACTGGCAGTACCGGAAGCACCGGATCTACTGGTGCCACGGGAAGTACCGGAAGCACTGGAGCTACGGGCAGTACTGGAACAATCGGACCTACCGGCGCCACGGGCAGTACTGGAACAACTGGACCTACTGGGTCCACGGGCAGTGCGGGAAGTACCGGACCGACTGGCTCCACTGGTAGTGCTGGAACAACCGGACCTACCGGCGCCACTGGCAATACGGGAAGCACCGGACCTACTGGTAGCACTGGGAACACTGGACCGACTGGAGCTTCGGGCAGTACCGGAAGTACCGGACCGACTGGCTCCACTGGTAGTGCTGGAACAACCGGACCTACCGGCGCCACTGGCAATACGGGAAGCACCGGACCTACTGGTAGCACTGGGAACACTGGACCGACTGGAGCTTCGGGCAGTATCGGAACCACCGGGCCTACTGGAGCCACGGGCAGTACTGGAACAACAGGACCTACTGGAGCCACTGGCAGTACGGGAACGATCGGACCTACTGGGATTACGGGCAGTACCGGAAGTACCGGACCTACCGGTGCCACGGGTGTAACGGGGAGCACTGGATCGACTGGCGCTACTGGCAGTATCGGAACAACCGGACCTACCGGTGCCACTGGCAGTACTGGAAGCACCGGACCTACTGGGGCCACGGGCAGTATCGGAACAACTGGACCAACAGGGGCTACCGGCGCTACTGGCAACACGGGAAGCACCGGACCTACTGGCGCTACTGGCAGTATCGGAATCACCGGACCTACCGGTGCCACGGGCAGTACCGGAATCACCGGTCCTACTGGGATCACGGGCAGTATCGGAACAACTGGACCAACGGGAGCTACCGGCAGTACGGGAACAATCGGACCTACTGGGGCCACGGGCAGTATCGGAACAACAGGGGCTACCGGCAGCACTGGAATCACTGGAAGCACCGGACCGACTGGCGCCACTGGCAGTATCGGAATCACCGGACTTACCGGAGCCACTGGCAGTACCGGAATCACCGGATCTACTGGTGCTACTGGCAGCACTGGAATCACTGGATCAACTGGTGCTACTGGGAACACTGGACCTACCGGAGCTACGGGCAATACTGGAACGATCGGTCCTACTGGCGCTACTGGCAGTACTGGAATCACTGGATCTACTGGTGCCACGGGCAATACCGGAATCACCGGACCTACTGGCGCTACTGGCAGTACTGGAATCACTGGATCTACCGGTGCCACGGGCAGTACCGGAACAACTGGAACGACTGGGGCCACTGGTAGTACAGGAATCACTGGACCTACCGGCGCCTCTGGCAGTATCGGAATCACCGGACCTACCGGTGCCTCTGGCAGTACGGGAAGCACCGGTCCTACCGGCGCCTCTGGCAGTACGGGAAGTACCGGACCTACCGGTGCCACGGGCAGTACTGGAAGCACTGGATCAACCGGCGCTACTGGCAGTACCGGAAGCACAGGACCTACCGGTACCACGGGCAGTACGGGAACAACAGGACCTACTGGAGCTACGGGCAGTACGGGAACAATCGGACCTACTGGGGCCACTGGTAGTACAGGAATCACCGGACCTACCGGTGCCACGGGCGTAACGGGGAGCACTGGATCGACTGGCGCTACTGGTAGTATCGGAACAACCGGACCTACCGGTGCCACGGGCAGTACCGGAAGTACCGGACCGACTGGGACCACGGGCAGTATCGGAACAACTGGACCAACAGGGGCTACCGGCAGCACTGGAACAATCGGACCTACCGGTGCCACTGGTAGTACTGGAAGCACCGGATCGATCGGCGCCACTGGCAGTACTGGAACAACAGGACCTACCGGTGCCTCTGGCAGTACCGGAAGCACCGGACCTATCGGTGCCACTGGTAGTACCGGAAGCATCGGATCTACCGGCGCTACTGGTAGTACTGGAACGATCGGACCTACCGGTGCCACTGGTAGTACTGGAAGCACCGGATCGATCGGCTCCACTGGCAGTACGGGAACAACAGGACCTACTGGCGCTACTGGTAGTACCGGGAACACTGGACCGACTGGGGCTATCGGCAGTACCGGAATCACCGGACCTACCGGCGCCACTGGCAGTACGGGAACAACAGGACCTACTGGCGCTACAGGTAGTACTGGGAACACTGGTCCTACTGGAGCTACGGGCACCACTGGAACGATCGGTCCTACCGGTACCACGGGCAGTACCGGAATCACCGGTCCTACCGGTGTCACTGGTACTACCGGAATCACTGGTCCTACCGGCGCCACGGGCACCACTGGAACAACAGGAATTACTGGACCGATTATCTCCTCAATGGGCTTCTCAGCACAACGGGCACCAGCGACGATTAATGCTGCAACTCAATTGGATAACTGGCTCACGACAAGTCCTTTCTTTACTGGAACCGGTTTTAATGCAACAACTGGAACGTATACGGTCCCTGTTAGTGGCCGTTACTCCATTAAAGCGATTATTAACTATCGATCGACTGCTACAATTACGGCACAAATTGGAACGGGTGTGAACCCTGCGTTTACGGTTCAACGGATCACCCCTAACCCGACGACACTGATTACAGGTTTATTGCCAATTCTAGACGTTAATATTTTATTGCTTTTAACGTTACGAGTCATTCTCGGAAGTGGAGAAGTAACGTTACTCGCTGATGCTGAGCTTTCTGCTGGAGACACTCTCGGACTCTTTTATGTTTCAAATGGTTTGACAGTTGGATTAAATCTTGGATCTGGAGCTCCTTCGGGCGTCATTTGGTCCATTCATCGCATCTCATAAAAAAACGACTCATGCTGCATCAGCATGAGTCGTTTTTCGCTTGCTTTTATAATAATAGGAACCCCAAATTACTGCGTAACCGAGCATTAATAGTCCTGAACTTACATAAAGAATGGATAAAGATCCTTCCAACCATGCTAAGAGTATAAATGAACTCAATGGTCCTACTGCGGCACCTAAATCATCTAAGATTGTATGCCACATCGTCATCTTTACTTCATCCGTGTTCGCCGCTGCTGATGCAGCAAGCGTATCCACTGTCGTTGTAAGCATTGTTGATGTGAGCTGGAAAAGCAGTAACAATCCAATTAATAGAATTACCGACTCGGTAAAACCAACAACAACTAGCAACACTCCACCAGCTACTAAAGGCAAGAACAACAGCGTATACCGCCTTTCAAGTCGGTCACTCCATCTCCCGATCAACGGTGCCAGAAACGGATCCCAACACCAACGGATGGCCTGGACAACCCCTGCAATCGTTGCTGCACCAATCATTAATGAAGCAATTGTCGTCGGTTCTTGCATGCGTGATTCAATTAAAGGACTTAACGTTGATGCAAATAATCCCATAATGAGAAATCCTTTAAAGAGGCTCGTAACTAGGATTAACGTAATGTAAGGTGTAAATTGAAAAGTTGAAGTACTTGTATTCGTATTTGGACGATGATCAACATTCGAATTCGGTACCGTAATAGCAATAAGTGGTATACAAATCAACGCGAGTAGAGCAAAGAACGATGTCATCATGACAATAGGAATTTGATCGGCTAAAAAACCACCGGCAAGCATGCCTACTAATCCGCCCATACCCCATAGCCCATTGTATAAGCCAATGTGATTGCCTCGATTTTCATTTGTACTGACTTTAATAATCGTTAAAAATCCACCCATCCTCAAAAACGACCACGCAACGCCCCAAAGCATCCGCGCAATTACTAATACAATAAAACTCGTTGCCACTCCGTATGAAAACGTCGTTAAGGCAGCGAGGGCCGTAGCAATAAACAGACCAGTACGTAGTGAGTACCGACGATAAAACCAGGCAACAACCGGGTTTATCGGTAAACGAATGAGCCGGTTTATCGACAAAAGAAGTCCGATTTGCCAAAGAGCAGTCAATCCAAACTGCTCATAATAGATCGGTAATACAATAAACAGCATCGCATCACCTAATAAAGCGACGGCGGTTATGATGGCAACTTGAATGACTCTGCCTTTCTCCCCTTGCACCACTCGTCATCACACCTTCACTAGGGCATTGAACGTATACATGCACAAGACTTTCTCGTGTTCCCACTACTTAAATAAGTCCCTACCTATTATCCTTAGTGCCAATCAAGCATTAATTATTCCATCAAAATTCAATCACATTTCCTCAAGATCATCGTCATAAAGACACTATTCGGGTCGTCCCAATAATCAGCGTATGGTGGGCATACGTAGAAACCGTACCTTGAATACAAGGAACGAGCAGGTTCGAAAAACGGCTCTGCACCGGTTTCAAGACTTAACTCTCTGTAGCCTCGCTTTCTAGCTTCTTCAATACAATAAGTGAGCAAATTCGTAGCCACTCCACTCCTCAAGAAACCATCGGCCGTACGCATTGATTTAATTTCTCCGTGTTCAATTGTTAATTCTTTTAATGCGATAACCCCTGCCAACTTATCATCAATCCAACCACTAAACATCGTTAATCCTTCTTCTTTTAACTGTGCAACATCTAATGCATGGACACTTTCAGGTGGAGATGTCGCTCTCATTTCATGTACATGTTTGAGAAGCAATTGAATCACCGCTTGATCTTTGATGTCGTCTTTTCGAATGATCATCATTTGCCCCTTATTGAAGACAGCCTCTTGCTGCTACACGTATTTTCGTTGATTCACCTTGCTCATCTTCTACATAAAAATGATTGTGCAAGTTCACAGTACTACAAATATGATTAGGAATAATTTCTATTTCATCTCCAATATTCAGTCCATGATTATCTCCGAGCTGAACGATCCCATGCTCCTCATTCATACGCAAAAATACTGCATTCGGATGACCTTTGACAATTCCGAAACCAGTTAATCGCAACGGTTCTTGATCTGGTTGAATGTCTGTTGCAAATGTTTTACTTCCTCCATCAATAACTGCTAAACGATCGTCATGCAGACTTACAATCGTTACAACAACAGAAGCCGCACATTGACGTAATTCACAAACCCCTAATTGATATTGCATCGCATCATTAAATACATAGGTACCTGGTCGAATTTCTTCAACATTTCTTGTTTTTGAAACGGCTTGTGCTGTAGGGGTAGAACCTGCACTAATCACCGGTACAGGAATCCCTTCCTCAACTAATCCCGCTTTGTATTGCTGCAAACGGCTAACTTCTTCTTCTCCTGCTGCTGATGTATCTAACGTTGACTTCTCTTCAACAACGGCACCTTTAAATGTAAAGATCCCTTCAAGATGTAAGTGAGGATCGTTATGAATGCTGCGGGCAACTTCTATGACTTTCTCACTTCTTGCCCCTGCACGATTTAATCCTGTATCCACTTCTAAACGAACGTTAATTATCATTCCTTCACGCTTGGCGGCTTCGCCTAATTTGTTCGCTCCGAACACACTATCCACTGCGAGCGTAATAGTCGCTTGTTTACAGAGTGCAATTACTTTTGCAATTTTATCGTCGGTCACGATTGGGTAAGCAATAAAGATGTCCGTAATTCCTGCCTCAAACATGACATTTGCTTCAGAAATTTTGGCAACAGTAATCCCTTTAGCGCCTGCTTCAAGTTGCCAAAACGCAATTTCTGGTGTTTTATGTGTTTTACAATGTGGACGTAATGCGATTCCTTGTTTGTTCGCGTCATCTTGCATTCTTTGAATGTTCTCTTTAACAATTTGTTTCTGTACTCGGATGTATGGTGTCTCCATAGTTACCCCCTTCTAAGAATATCCTGCTTCTATTTTCTGTGAAGCTCGTACAAATTGCTAGCTTAATATCATAATTTTTTAGTAAATAAAATCAATGTTGTATACGAAGATTTTGAAACGTTAAGGATCTTTGTTTCGTAGAAAGAGTAAGGAAAGAAGGTGAGAAGTGATGTTAACATTAGCCGACCATTTATTTTACATAGCAGTAAACGAGAAGCATGAAAAAATACACAAACAAACGTCAAACACATTCACGACTAGTCTCGTAGCATGCATTCTCGCCGAATTATTGTTATTAGGGAAGCTTGTGGAACAAAATGGAAAACTCGTCGTCATTCACCACGAAGTTCACCATCCACTGTTACAAAAATCGTTAAACTTACTCACGGTTACGAGCCCGAAGCCTGCCAGTTATTGGATTCGTGTTCTTCCAATAAAAATACCGAACCTTAAAAGGATAGTAGCTTTTCAATTAGAAGAAAAGGATATTCTACATTTTCGGGATAAAGGCTTACGAACGTTTTTCTCAACCGATTCTTATCTTTTGAACGCCCCTAAGGATGTAACACCTTACCTTGAACAATCACACCGCTTACTAGAAAAGACGAATCATCAAGTCGCCTTATCTGAAAAAGATGAACGCATGGTCATCTTACTTGCTTTGCTTTATGCTTCCCACTTATTATCGATTCTTTATCCAACTCGACAAGAAGCACAACGTGTGGAACACTATTTGCACTCCTCAACTAAAAACTTACCAGTAAGTAAAAACGTTCAACTTACCATCGAAACGATTGAAGCTAGCGTGATTACCGCTGTCACTTCAACCATTAATGCGAGTACTTCTGAGAATTCATAGATTTAAGAGAGCCAAGACGCATACACGTCTTGGCTCTCGGTTCGTTATACCGTTTCAAGTGTTATTTTTTCAAAGGCTTTTACACCGGCTTCTGCTACTTGCACGTCGTGCGGGACAGTACTTCCGCTCACTCCGATTGCGCCTATGACTCTTCCGTTTCGTTCAAGAGGAATCCCTCCACCGAATACAACGAGCTTACCTTGATTTGTCGTGTTTAGACCAAATAATTCAGCTTTTGGGACCGTCGCTTCTTCAAGGTTTGATGTAGGCATTTTTAATGCGACAGATGTCCACGCTTTGTTTTGAGCAATATCAATGCTTGCGAGCCATGCATCGTCCATTCGGTGCGTTGCACTTAAGTGTCCACCTTCATCGACGACTGAAATAACCATCTGCACACTTAGTTCTTGCGCTTCAGCTTGTGCTCCTTTTACGATCTTCTCTGCAACGTCTAACGTTAACTTTTCCATACAATCGACCACCTTTACTTAATTATGATGATTTGTGTATGTTCTACGATGAGATGCATGTTACTTCATAGTTTACGTGATTGCGTGTGCGTTTGGAAATCATCATTATCCATTATGCCAATCTCTAATTGAGATAAGTAAGATCGAACTACGTCGTACTTCTCGTGTTTTGTTAAAAATAAAGAAATCTTTTCTCAATATGAAGCGATTACCGGTTCCTTTCGTAAATGTTCACAATTTATGGTTTACTTGAACAAGGACATCAAGAAGGGGAGAAACTATGTCACGAGCGAGAGCCTATCTTTTTACAATCGCCGGGGCAACGGCGTGGGGATTAATTGGTCTATTTGTTGCCCCTTTATATGATCATGGTTTTACAGCTTGGGAAGTTGTTGCGATACGAGGGGTCTTTACCTTTATAATGTTGATCATCTTTATGAGCTTGTTTTTTCGGAAACAATTAAAAACGAGGTGGCAAGATCATTTGATCTTTGTAGCTGCAGGCATCGTAAGTATTGCATTTTTTAATTACTTTTACTTTGAAGTGTTTTCTCAAGCGGGCATTTCACTTGCGGTTACGCTCCTGTATACGGGACCAATTTTTGTTACGTTACTTTCTCGAATCTTTTTCAAAGAACCGCTCACGAAACGAAAATTGGCTGCGTTGATTTTAGCATTAATCGGCTGTGCATTTGTTGTTGAATTGCTTCCATTCGGTTCTTCTAATTTATCTTTTTCACTAATTATGATGGGAATTCTATCTGGTTTCTTTTATGCACTTTATAGCATATTCACAAAACCAATCACACATCGTTACTCGCCTTTGACGATTACGACGTATACGTTTTTGTATACGAGTGTATTCATGCTGTTAACGAGTGATCTTCGTTCAAAGTTACACCTATTCCGTGAACCAGACGTTTTGACGAGCAGTTTATTGCTAGCGTTCGTCTCAACCGTTTGTGGGTATATCTTCTATACGACAGGATTAAAACATTTAGAAGCAAGTCGTGCCTCAATTCTTGCTACAATTGAGCCCATCGTTGCCGTCATTACCGGTGTCTTGTTCCTTAATGACGTCTTAAATCTTTTTCAAACCATAGGAATTATCGCCGTGTTGTATTCAGCAGTTTTAGTAACAGAGAAGAGAACAAAAGCCACTCAGAAAAAGCCAGTGCACTCCTAAGAGGACACTGGCTTTTTAACGATTATAGACATAGAGTTGTACCATTCGAGATTAGGGCATTACTCGAATACGCTTCATGCTCGTACTACTTGTATAACCAACATCCCAATACGTTATACGTCAAGATGTGCCTTCATTGCTCTTGCCACATGAGCTGGATGCTCTGCGGCTGTAATGCTACTGCCGACGATGATAACATCAGGCTTTTGAGTGATGATCGCTTGAAGAGACTCCAAAGTGACCCCGCCTGCAACGGCGGTTTGAACGTCTACGTCTTTGACAATGTCAAACTGACTCGCTGAGAATGCTTGTTGTTTTTGTTGATCTTTTCCTAAGTGCACACCAACATAAGTAGCACCTAACGAATAAAGTTGTTGTACTTTCTGAGGGGACTCGACACCTAATAAATCAATCATCATCGTTTTATTTCGTTCTTTTGCGACGCGCAGCGTCTCTTCTATAGTTGCATGCGGTGCAAAAGCCATCACTGTTGCAAAATCAGCACCGGCTTCGAACGCTTGATTGGCTTCATGGCGACCTGCATCACAGATCTTCATATCAGCAAGCAAGGCATGATTAGGAAATTGCACGTTCATTTCTCGAACAATTGCCATCCCGTATTCTTTAATGACACCCGTACCGACTTCAATAATGTCGATGTAATCACGAACTTCATTTGTAATTGCAAAGCATTCGTCCCATGTTAATCGATCAAGCGCTAATTGCAACTTCATACTAAAGCCCTCCTATCGCTCAATCACTGTCGTGTGACCGAGTTTTGCACGTACGTCTTCAAGATGAGGTAAGCCCTCATTATCACCAATCACTTCAACAACCATTGCACCAATCGTTGTTGCAAACGTAAGCATTTCCTCGAGGGTATACCCATTCAAGTAACCATAAATCAGTCCAGCATCAAAACCATCCCCTGCACCAACTGTATCAACTACTGCTGTTGCTTTCACCGCTGGTAAAGTTAACGTTTCACCTTTATACCAACCAACAGCGCCTTCGTCTCCCTTTTTAATCGCAACAAGTTCAATCTCGTACTCTTTGGCGATTGTAAAAATCTCATTCTCGTCACTCGTCCCAAATAGAAGCTCTAACTCTTCAACACCTGCTAAGAGAAGATCCACATGATTCATTAATGGTAATAACGCCTCTCTTGCTTGCTCAGCACTCCACAATTTCAATCGAATGTTTGGATCAAATGAAACCTTCAAGCCAGCTTCCTTCGCCAACGTGACCGCTCGTGTTAAGACATCCACATTAGACGGCGTAACCGCAGGGAAAACACCTGTCATATGAAAGAGCTTCGCACCTTGAAAGTACTCGAGTGACAATGAGCTTGGCGTCAGCGCTTCAGTTGGTGAAGGATGGCGGTAATAAAATGTTCTCCCACTCCCATTCGCTTGAATCTCTTTGAAATTCAGTGATGTTGAATAGCCTTCTAACAAGTGAACTTCACTCGTATCGATGCCTTCACCTCGGGCGAACTTCTTAATATATTTGCCAAATTCATCTGCACCAAGACGAGAAATCCACCCCGTCTCAAGGCCAAGCCTCGCACAGCCAATCGCAAAATTAAACTCAGCGCCACCTGCACGGCGCTCAAAACCATTCACAAATTGCATCGGCCCCGTTGAATTTGGATTTAACGTAATCATTGCGTCTCCAATTGTAATAACGTCTTTCATTTGGTTCCCCCTACTCTAAATTCGCATGTCTCGCTTTCATTTCTTCTTGTTGGTCAGTCGTCAGCGCAACAATCACTGCATCTAACACGATGTGGACAGATTGATCAAATTGATTACCAAGTGGCTGAATCGTTTTCGGCTCATGTGGCAGACGCTGTTTTGTTGCTGCTGGAATATAGAGCCTTAGATCTGACGGATGGTCATCATCAACATTCCTATTCGCAGTGACAAGTACAACGTTGGCGTTGGATGCTTTTGCTTTTCGTGAAAAATTCTCTGTACCTGATGCCGATCCGGAAATGATTAGTAGTAAATCTCCTTCAGAGATACTAGGTGTAATTGTTTCTCCAGTTACATACACGTCGTAATCAGCATGCATGAGTCGCATCGCAATTGCTTTTCCCATTAAACCAGAACGCCCTTCACCGTGAATGAAAATGCGTTTGGCGTTCTGGATTTCTTTAGCTAAGGCATTCATTTCGTTTTCATTCATCTGCTCAACAACTTGTTGAATTTCGTTAAGACAGCTTTTTGCTATATCAACAAAATGGCTCATTTACATCGTCCTTTCTATTCTAAGAAACTAGGTAACCACAGTGCAATCTCTGGGAAAAATGCAACAACGAGAATCGTAATAATAATCACTCCAACGTAAGGAAGCAACGCGACAATTGATTTGCTGACCGATAGCTTTGCAATCGAGCTTGCAAGTAACATACAAAGTCCGTAAGGTGGTGTGATCATTCCAACAGCTAAACACATGACGATGACAATTCCAAAATGAACAGGGTCAACACCGAGTGTCTCAGAAGCTGGAAGAACAATTGGTACGAATAAAATCATAGCTGGAATAGCATCAAGAAACATCCCGACAAACAAGAATAGTAGAATGACGGCTAACAAGAAGAATCCTGTGCTCGCGAAATTGTCTTGGAAAAACCCTGCAATTATCTCTGGTACACGGTAATAACTAAACAAATGGCCGAGAGCTGTAGCCGTTGCAAGCGCAAAAAGCGTTAATGAACTAAGACGGATCGTATCAAATAGAATTTCTGGTAAATGTTTGATCGTAATCGAACGATACACGAACATCGCGAGAATTAATGCATACACACAAGCAAGAATGGCCGCTTCTGTTGGTGTCACAAATCCACCGATGATTCCTCCGAGAATAATAACTGGTGTCAATAGCGGTGGTATACAATTAAGAAACTGCTTTCCGATATTCTTTATACTCACTCGTTCTGAACGAGGAAAGTTTTGTCTAACTGAGATAAATCCAACGAGTGCCATCATCGCAACACCCATAAGTAACCCAGGGATTACTCCGCCCAAAAACATCTGTCCGACTGATACACTCGTTACACTGCCGTAAATGACCATTGGAATACTTGGCGGAATTAACATCCCCATTGTTGACGATGCCGCGGTTGTTCCGACTGCCGTACTTTTACTATATCCTTCTCGAATCATACTCGGAATTAAAATCTTACCGACACCTGCTGTGTCTGCCTGAGCAGATCCTGAGATCCCTCCAAAAAACATGGAAACAACAATATTTGCTTGTGCAAGTCCACCACGAATATGCCCTACCATAGAGACTGCCAATCTAATCAGTCGTTCAGATATTTGTCCTTGGTTCATAATGTTCGCAGCTAAAATGAAGAGCGGAACTGCAAGTAGAATAAATGATTCTAAGCCTGAGAACATGCTTTGCAAAACGACTTGCAAAGGAATTGAATCAAGCATCCAAATCCCTACAAACGCGACAATTCCAAGTGTAAAAGCAATTGGAATTCCTAAGAACAACAATACTATAAATAATGCTACGAGAATAATGCCTGTCATCCTACTTGCCCTCCTTTCTCTCTAAAGTCTTTTACATCTTCAAGGGCATTGCCGATTGAAAACAACACCATACCGAGACCTGAGATCGGTAAAGCTAACCACAAGTATCCCTGTTGAAGTTGAGGTAATGTGTTAACTGTCCACTCCCAAAACAAATGAACGAGAGAAAAACCATAAATCGTCATAATCAAACCAAACAATCCAATGACGAGATGACTAAATAGCTTTACGTATAACAACGCTTGTCCTTTGAATTTCTCAAACACATAATCAATTTTGAAATGTTCTTGATGGTACACCATCACCGACGCCCCAAGAAATACCGTCCAGATAAAGGCATACGTTGCAATTTCTGCTGGCCATAACAATGTGATTGTCGGTACGTACCGTGAAAGAAGTTGCAAGAAGATACACACTACAAAAACGACGAAGAATAACGCTGCCGCACGCATAAACACATATTCAATTCCATTCAATAATGATCTCATCACAACTCACCTCACAACTCTTCATCTGCTAAATCCCGAATCGCATCAAATAACTCCATTGCATCAAGCTCTTCAGCAATTCTTGCTCGAACCGGTTCAGTTTGTTCGATAAACGGTTCAATATCGACTTCATTAATGATGGCTCCTTCTTCAACAAGCCGCTCCAACGATGATTCAGCAAGTTCAAGGTCAGCTTCCCTGGCAGAAGTCGTTGCTTGTTCTGCTGCCCGTTCAATCATTTCCTGTTCTTCTTCAGTAAACCGTTCCATGACAACATCAGATGTTAAGAAAAATCGTGTTGTAAAGTCATGGTCAGTTAACGAAATATACGGTGTGACTTCGTGATGACTCGATTGATAGACATTTGTAAAGTCATTCTCTGATGCATCGACCACTCGATTTTGTAGTGCTTGATACATCTCACCCCATGCAACTCCTACAGGCAATGCGCCAAGCGCAGACCAACTATCTTGAATTCCTGGTGAATCTTGTGTACGGATCGAGACATTTCGTAAATCTTCAACCTCATTTACTGGTTCAAATCCATAGTACTGACGAACACCAGCAGACCAATACCCAAGCACTTGCAAATTCGTTTCTTCTTCCACAAGGGTGCTCATCGCATCGCCTACTTCCCCGTCAACAACACGTAACCAATGCTCATAACTTGTGAACAAATACGGCATTGAGAATAAATCAACTTCTCGCTGGACTTGCGTCATAAATCCAGGAGAAACAACGGTAATATCAACACCGCCTGTGGCAATGCTTTGAAGTAACGTATCTTCATTGCTTCCGAGTGTACCGTTCGTATGAAGCTCTGCAGTAATTGCTCCGTCACTTTCTTCTTCAATCGCTTCTTTAAATGTTCGGAAACCGACTGCATATGGACTGTTCTCATCGAGTTGAGTAGCCAGAATTAAGTTC
This sequence comes from Bacillaceae bacterium JMAK1, assembly GCA_012970285.1. GTDB lineage: Bacteria > Bacillota > Bacilli > Bacillales > Marinococcaceae > Geomicrobium_A. The sequence goes on along the minus strand of JIBW01000007.1, from coordinate 38,365 downwards.
TTCGGGTCATCTGCACCTGCGACACCTTGCTCTCCTCCACATCCTGCAAGGAAAAGGGCTGATGCTAGACTACCGATTGCAATTTTTTTGATCATCTTATTTCCCCTCATTTCGTTAGCACGAGTGTCGCAATTGTAAACTCGGCTCAAATCGGTACGTTTGTTTCTTAGATTCTTTCGATCCATCGATTTCTTCAAGCAACAACTCCGCTGCTTTTCTGCCCATCTCATATGTTGGCTGAGCAATCGCAGTAATTGCAGGGTTATAAAACTCTGCAAACGTCACATCATCAATCGTCAGAAGTCCAATCTCTTTAGGTACATCAATCTTGTTTTGTTTCATCGCTTTTAACACTTCTTGAAGAACCCGATCATTACCAGCAATAACCGCTTCAGGACGTTCAGTCGAGCAAAGCATGGCGGCGAGTACGTCTTGAATTTGCTCGATGTTACTGCTTTGAATAAACTCATCATGAATCGTGAGCCCTTGTTCTTTCATCGCAGCAATAAACCCATCTCGTCGTTCTTGCCTTGGTGTAATGGCACCTTCAAGTGAAGCTGTGACCAACCCTAGTCGTTCATAACCTTTATCTCTCAATGTCTTCACAGCTAATGACATCGCTTTCTTATTATCGAAAAGAACGTTATTCACACGTACATCTTCAATAAAACGGTCAATAAATACGAGTGGATAATTCTCTTTCACTAACCCTTGGAACAACTCACTGTTAGCGTTCGTCGGAAATACAATCAATCCATCGACTTGTTTTGCTCTTAACATGTCAATATAGTGGCGCTCTTTGTCAGGTTGGTCGTCGGCATTGCAAATAATGACGGTAAACCCACATGCGTGGCAATAATCTTCAATTGCCCTTACAACCTGCGTTGAGAAATCATGCAGGATGTTAGCCACGATAACTCCAATTGTCTTCGTTTTCTTTTGTCTCAAACTTCTCGCTACACTATTCGGGCTATACCCAAGCTCTTCAATTGAGCGTTGAATACGATCTTTCGTTTCACTACTCATATAATTAAATCGACCGTTTAAATATTGCGACACGGTACTCTTTGATACCCCTGCTTGACGCGACACGTCAGCCATCGTCACTTTCTTCATGAGACACCTCACTAAAACGATTTACTAAACCGATTTATTTCACGGGTTTATTGTAACTCGATGAAAGCGGTTTTACAACGCCTAATTCTAAAAATCTTTTAAAAAGGTTATCATAAGAGGAATAATAGTAGGTCATATTGGAGGAAAATCAACGAAAAAGACCTCAAACCAACTACGATCGGTTTGAGGTCTTTAACGTACTTTATCCAACTAATATTTGTTCTTCGGCATAATGCACACGACTTTGATGTTGCTGATACGTTAATGCAAACGCCAAAGCTAATGGTCCTAACCGTCCAACAAACATCGTAATCATCATCAGTAATTTACCGAATTCAGTTAGCTCAGCAGTCAGTCCCATTGATAGCCCGGTCGTGCTAAACGCGGAGACTACTTCAAATAACACGTTCATAAATTGGACGTCTTGAATTCCTTCAGTCATCGTTAATATTAGTGTCATCAGCACAATGAAAAGTAAGGAACTTACAACAACAGCAAGGGCCCGCATCACCGTTTCTAGTGCAATTCCTCGCCTAAATGCATGCACTTGATGACCACTTCTAAACGTATTTAACGTTGCCAAAATAATAACAACAAACGTATTGGTTTTAATCCCCCCACCGGTCCCACCTGAAGAGGCACCGATGAACATGAGGATCACAATAAAAAACTGAGATGCGACTAACATACTCGATATTTCAAACGTGTTAAAGCCAGCACTTCTCGGGGTTGCACTTTGAAAGTAAGCTGACCAAAGTCGTTCAGATAACGACATTGCTCGCGTCTCAGGATTGAACAGTTCAATAGCTAAAATAACAATAAATCCTACAACTAAGAGAGCTAACGACGTGGTGAGCACTACTTTAGAATGTAGGCTAAGCTTCTTAAAGCGCCGGTTTTTATAAAGGTCAACGAGCACCATAAATCCTAGTCCGCCTATAATAAACAATGCTGAGATTGTGATGTTTACAACAGGATCCCCAATGAACCCTTCTAGACTTTGATCTTTTAAAGAAAATCCTGCATTATTAAACGCAGCGATGGAATGAAACAATGCAGTATATAATGCATCGGAAAACCCTAATTCCCCAACTAAACGAATAGTTAAGATTACTGTACTGATTGCCTCTAATGAAAGAGCCACACATAAGATAATGCCAGCTAATCGTAACAATCCTCTCCCAGACAATGATCGGGTCGTCGGTTGCATAAACTCTCGGTATTTTAATCCAGTTATTTTGCCAAGTATAATTGCAACGGAGACACCAAACACCATGAACCCAAGCCCACCAAGTTGAACGAGCACAAGAAGTACCCCTTGCCCAAAGGTAGTCAAATCGTGCCCAACACTAACGATTGCAAGGCCAACGACACAAACTGCTGACACAGACATAAACATCGCATCCATAATTCCAATGCTTTCTCCACTCGTAGAAGCTTGAGGCAACGAGAGTAGTATTGTACCAATGAGAATCAGCACTAAAAAACCGATAATAATCCACTGCGGAGGATTAATGTGAATGTCTTTTCCATATACCTTCACCAAACGCACCTTCTTACTACAGAATCAACTTATTTAATGCTTTGTATAGTCTTTGTGTAACTTCTGGATCGCTTGATGCTTGCCTACAATCATAAGGATATCCCCTTCACGAATAAGGTCGTTCGCATTTGGTGATATGTTTACTTTTTCGAATTCATCTTTGATCGCAATAATGATACAGCCGTATTTCCGATTTAGATTCAATTCGATAATTGTTTTTCCTCCCATCCCTCGAGGAGCGCGAATCTCTTCCATATTATAATCAACAGACAGTTCGAGGTAATCAATTAGATTGTTAGAGCTTAATAAGTTTCCTAACCGTTTCCCCATGTCTCGTTCTGGAAAGATAACATGGTCGGCGCCGATTTTGGATAATACTTTCCCGTGATGCTCGTCTTTAGCCTTAGCCGTTATTCTTCCAACTTCCATTTCTTTTAACAATAACGTTGTCAAAATACTTGCTTGTAAATCTTCTCCTATTCCGACAATGGCATGTGCGTATTTATGAATCCCTAATTGTTCTAAAGCCATCTCGTCGGTGGAGTCAATCTGTACTGCATACGTTGCATCACTACTGATTTCTTGTACGGTATGTTCGTCTTTATCAATTGCTAAAACTTCATGACCATTTTGAATTAATGTTTTAGCAACGCTCATTCCAAATCGTCCTAAACCGATAACAACATATTCACTTTTCATCTGGTTCTCTCCTTCACCCCATATTTATGTAGTAAAACAACAAAACCTGTCAAAAGGACATAAATATCCTAAACTGACAGGCTCCACCAAATTTGCTCACGTATAGTTTTACTGAGTATAACGGAACATTTCTATAAAAACAATACTTCAATTAATAAATAAGATGCCGTAAACAACAGCAATCCATACACAATCATTTGAAATACCTTTGCATTTAACTTCGGGTACAATTTCTTCCCGATGAACAACCCTAAAAGCACGACCGGCAACGCATACAAACTATATTCCCAAACGACGAATTCCGTACCGATTGTCATCATCTGAGCAACAATTGTCACTGAGTACACACCAAGGAAGAACGTTAGTGTTGTCGCTCTCGTATACGCTTTTGAAGCACCTGTTCCGCTTAAATAAATGAGAAGGGGCGGCCCCGGCATCCCGATACTGGAAGTGAGCATCCCTGATACCCCTCCAACAACATACTCCCGACTTCTCGTCGCAGCAAACGAGATCTGATTAAGTAAAAGAATCGTTAAAACGATCATAAGAACTGCAATCATCGCCTTTAGGGCATCTACATGCATGATTTGTAAAATAAAGATCCCTACCGGTAACCCAACGATCGCACTAGCCCATAAGCGTAGCAATACGCTTTTGTTTGACCCACCTTTCACCGCTGGATACAAACAAAATGAGATGATCAACGAAAGTACTAAATTAATTTGAATTGCAACAACAGGATCAAACAGTAACAATAAAAACGGCGTAGCTAAAATCGAAAATCCAAACCCCGTGCTCGTCTGTAAAATCGCTGCCACAAATACAATACTAAAGAACGCCAATAACTCCATACTTCCACCTTCTTACTATACTTTCAGTTTACCATAACCAACCAGCATAAAATTGTGCTAAAAGCTCAATCCTAGTCGTTGAGGGGGCGTTCTTTATGACACGTGGTCAAACGAGAAACAACAAAAGAAAAGACAAACGAAAGTTATCACAAACTCCTGCTTATCTAAAAGAGACTGACGGCGAGTACGTCGAATATTCTGAGGAACTAGCAGACTTGGATGACTTAGTTGCACAGCGTAGAGCCCAAGAAGTAGAAGAACGTAACTCTCATTAATAAAAGTAAGACCAACTCCGCATAAACGGAGTTGGTCTTACTTTATTACTTGATGCCAAAGTAAAAACTCACCAACGTTAAGATCGTCTGCGAGTTTTTACTTTGGCGTCAAGCAGATCGCTTCTGATTGATGATGAGTCAGTTCAACTTCACCATTCGAAATCTCAAACGTGAGCGTATCAATGACGTGAGAAATAGGCTGTTCATTTGTATTAGACAGAAGCTTAATCGTAATTTCAGCATCTTCTTCATGCCACTTAACATCAACAACGTCAGCGTCTTCAGTCCGATACTCTTTTTTTTCTTCAACCATAACGTGAGCAATTTCATCTGATAAAAGAGAGATAATCAATTGATTAATCGGTTCATCACCTTGAAATTCGTGGTGATCGGGGAACTCAATGAGTGGTTGTGAAAGTAAAATAACCAGTGATGCAACAATTCCGAAAGCACGCACATCAGCACCTCCTTATTTGTAAGCTTCCCGAATTTGTATCATCTTACTTAAGACAATTGCTGGCAATATCTACAGGCCATTCGACCAAAACTTCTTCTGTACTTGGTTGTACCTTTGATTTAATTCTTCTATACGCTTTTCATTTTCATACATTTTTTGTAAATCTTCTTGCGAATGGACTCGCTTTTGGATCAACAATGTCCAAAGAAATATGTGTATTCTCATCAGTATCCACTCCTATACTCATAAGATACACAATCCGCAAAAAATAAACGTCAGTTCCGAGGTTGAATTGCCGTCAGACATTGGTCGTAGACAGACAAAAAAAGTAAGCCTCAGTTCTTCGACAGAGACTTACTTTTTTACTTATCGTGCGAACGTCAATGCACTAAACATCATCGGTTGAATACCGGTTAGACTCGTCGTCATACGATCTCGTGGCGTCGTATACGTTGGTGGTCCTCCAGGAGCTGTCCCCCAGTTCACATCAAGTACTTTCAAACCGCTCCCCATGTCTGAACCGAGAATATAATCACCATAAATGAAGACACCCCACACGTTTGCTGCACTCGGAACGTAAGATGCTACTTCTCTAGGTTTGTGAGGGTTTGATATATCAACGAGACGAATGCCATCGCTATAGTGAGAGAGATAAAGCTTATCTCCTTCTACTTTCGGATCATGAACAGTATACGTTCCTCGTTCACGCTCGCCTTCCACAATTTGCTCCATCGAATTATCTGAACGGATATCACTAATCAACTCTGGATTACTCTTATCTGATATATCATAAATGCGCGTATATCCCCAACCACGTTCAAATTCTGGGTCATCTGGATCTGGCTCAAACACTTCTCTCGTCTCAATGAGGATCGTATCATCATGAGCAAGTGCGGCGCTATGAGCTGCACCTTGGACATCCCGCTCAAACGTCGTATTCCCCACGACTTCTGGTTGATCAGGGTTACGAATATCCATAATAATCGTACCTAAATCCCAATAGGAAATATAAGCGTACTCACCCTTTTTATCCGTAATAACACTATGTGCGAAAGCGGTACGCTCTGCACCGTCTTCATCCGTATAATTCATCCCATCGAAATCTTCTGCTTCTACCAATTCACGAGGATCCCAATTGTATAAGTGCTCTGGATTTGCTGGGTCACTTACATCAACAACAGTGAAATCATGATAGTCACCTTCTGTGTAATAATCCGCGTAGATGTTTGCTAAAAGGAGGATTGCCCTGTCTTCCTGATTTGTTAAATACAATTCATGAGTCCCGGTCAACACGTCTACAGGCAGTTCATAGTAGCCAAGTTGCATCGGCCGCTCTGGATTTGTTACGTCATAGATTGCTGTTCCTGATTGTTCAGTTTCATCTTGATTGTATTTTTGTAAACTAACGACTGCCAAATCACCCGTGAAGTGTGGCGTATCAACGGATTTCACAATCACCTTTTCTTGCCAAGTACCTGGAATATCATTGGCAAAAACTGCTACTTCTTCAGGGTTATGTGGATCGCTCATATCAAAAACACGAACCCCTTCATTTGACCTTGCACCACGATGAGTGCCTAAGTAGGCATGATCTTTATGGGCATAAACGTCTGCTGTCGTGACACTAACGCCATCGATTTCTTCAAGTTCGACTGCCGCAATTTCTGTGACTTCTGTAAACTGACCTCCATGCAACACAATTTCTGCTTCACCTGTTGTGTGTTCAGGACCTGGTTCAACGGGCTTTACAATTCCTTGTCCATGTTCTTCAGGACCTAAGTTGCACGCATGCGCAATCGGAGCCCCGAAGGCAATAGCGGCAGCTACACCAACAATCGTCGTATTTTTGACAAATCGATACAAAAAATCACTCCTTTTTTGTTTGATCATCTTAATTTTACAAAATATTATGTTTAATTTTAATAGTATGATTATATGAACTTTAATCGTAGTGAATCATACGTCTCACTTATCAGATAGCCCATTGTTACAAAGATCAGCAATATTGCTTTCGTCTTATTACTGACCTTGAAAGGCTTTCTGAATTGCGGCTACGTATCGAAGAAACCTTGGAGTGAGTGATCTCCCTCTCCCATTCAACGTAAAGTCGGTGAAAAACGACTGACGCTCTCCTAAACTCACTTCAAGTTGAACGCCTTGCCCTTGCTGATTCCGATTAACAATGTTTAACGGTGACGTGCCTTTAAGTCGGTCGCGAGCCCATTTAACAGAGAATCCTTGGCGTTTAAGTTCTGAGGCGATCTTTTTTGCTAGTGTAACATCTCTCCCTCCAACCCAAGTAACACGGTCATTTCCTTCTAAGCCATGAAATGCGACCGTAACAGAAGAACGTTTCACAACGCTTACAGCAATTGGCTCATCGAAATTCGTCGATGTCAGATGCAAGGTTTCATTGTTCTTACGCTTCAAACCTTCAAACACATAATATCCTCCACCCGTTACGTTGGCTGAATACAGCGCAAGTTCACTCGTACCTGGTTCAATCCCTCCCCCGTGTGGAGCAATGAACATCGTCGGCTTAGCAATATAACGAATACGATAATTTCCTTTTTCGTTTTGGCTTAGTTTCTTGTAATTTTGATAGATATCCACGTTTATTCACCTCCTATATTAAAAACCCCCTCACGCAATGTGAGGAGGTCTGGAATGTGACATATAAAGTAGATCGCACAAAGGCTTGTGGGCAAGCAAACCGTTGCTAGATCAAGGTGTGCAGGAATTACATCATTCCTGGCATTCCACCCATTCCGCCCATATCAGGCATACCAGCGCCGCCATCTTCGTCTGGAAGATCAGCAACGACTGCTTCAGTAGTTAGGAATAATGCAGATACAGATGCTGCATTTTGTAGTGCTGAACGCGTAACTTTTGTCGGGTCAACGATTCCTGCTTCGAACATGTTTACCCACTCGTCAGTTGCTGCGTTGTAACCAACACCGATTTCTTCGCCTTTAAGACGCTCAACGATTACCGATCCTTCAAGACCTGCGTTATGAGCGATTTGACGAACTGGCGCTTGTAGTGCGTGAAGAACGATGTTAACACCTGTTGCTTCATCACCTGACGCTTCGATTGCTTTTACAGAGTTGTAAACGTTCACGAATGCCGTTCCACCACCAGAAACCATACCTTCTTCAACCGCTGCACGTGTTGAGTTCAAGGCATCTTCAATGCGGAGCTTACGCTCTTTCATTTCAGTTTCAGAAGCAGCACCAACTTTAAGAACCGCTACACCACCTGAAAGTTTCGCAAGACGCTCTTGAAGTTTCTCACGATCAAATTCAGATGTTGTTTCTTCAACTTGTGATTTGATTTGATTTACACGACCTGTAATTTGGTCTGGCTGACCAGCACCTTCAACAACTGTCGTGTTGTCTTTTGTAACGACGATCTTCGATGCGCGACCGAGTTGATCAATCGTTGCAGACTTAAGGTCATGTCCAAGGTCTTCAGTAAGAACTGTACCACCTGTAAGAATCGCAATGTCTTCAAGCATTGCTTTACGGCGATCTCCAAAGCCAGGAGCTTTAACAGCAACAGCGTTGAATGTTCCACGAAGTTTGTTCAATACGAGCGTCGCAAGTGCTTCACCTTCAACATCTTCAGCAATGATGAGGATCGGGCGATTTTGTTGAACGACTTGCTCAAGAACTGGAAGGACTTCTTGGATGTTTGAGATCTTCTTATCCGTAATTAGAACGTAAGGGTTCTCAAGTTCCGCTTCCATTTTTTCGTTGTCTGTTACCATATAAGGAGATGCATATCCACGGTCGAATTGCATACCTTCAACGACTTCAAGTTCAGTTGTGAACCCTTTAGATTCTTCAACTGTGATAACGCCGTCGTTTCCAACGCGACTCATTGCTTCAGCGATGAACTCGCCTACTTCTTCGTCGTTTGCAGAAACTGATGCAACTTGCTTGATTGAGTCGCGACCTTCGATTTCACGAGAAATCTTTTGAAGTTCGTCAACGGCAACCGCTGTTGCTTTCTCAATTCCACGACGTACGCCCATCGGGTTTGCACCTGATGTTACGTTTTTAAGTCCTTCTTGAATCATTGCTTGTGCAAGAACTGTCGCAGTTGTTGTACCATCACCTGCGATGTCGTTCGTCTTGCTTGCAACTTCAGATACGAGTTGAGCACCCATGTTCTCAAAGTTGTCTTCAAGTTCGATTTCTTTTGCAATGGTTACACCGTCATTTGTAATGAGTGGTGAACCGAACTTCTTCTCAAGAACGACGTTACGACCTTTAGGTCCTAGCGTTACTTTTACCGTGTTAGCTAGTTTGTCAACACCGCTTAGCATTGCGCGACGTGCATCTTCACTATAACGAATATCTTTAGCCATAATAGCAACCTCCTAAGAATTAAAATGGGTAGGTGTTACGCCTACGTTAACATGTATTTAGCCAATGATGGCAAGAATATCACTTTCACGTAAGATCAAATATTCATTGTCTCCGTGCTTCACTTCAGTACCTGCGTATTTAGAAAAGATAATAGAGTCGCCTTCGCTAACTTCTGGCGCTACTTTCTCACCATTTTCAGTTACTCGGCCAGTACCGACAGCAACTACTTTACCTTCTTGTGGCTTTTCCTTTGCAGAATCTGGAAGAACGATTCCACTCGCCGTTTGTTCTTCTTGCTCAATTAGTTCAATAACAATACGATCACCTAATGGTTTTAACAAGGAAAACAACCTCCTTTGGGTTATGTGGTAAGTAACTTGTTCTGTGACAACAGCTACTATCATTACGTTATTAGCACTCACACTAGCTGAGTGCTAATCCAGTTTCTATGATAAAAGTTTCGCCTAATTTTTGCAAGCCCCCTAATGATTATTTTTTATGATTTTTGGAATCGGACAACATCTTCTTTACCATGCTACAATATGATTGATAGAAGTTCATGAACTTTCACATACTGATCTAAAGAATGACATCAAAGGGGTTTTGACCTTGAGTTACACCTTACGATATTGGTTAATCGGTGCAACATTTTTAGTTGCACAGTTTGGTAGTGTAGGCTTTGCGATTATTTTTGCCTTAATGGGGATGGAACCAGGCGAATCTTTCGTGTATTCCATCGTACTCGCATTCGCGTTAGGAGCAATCGTTATGCTCTTTTTAATCCGCAATGCCAACCCACTTATGCGTGCAGAACGTCCGCGTTCTGGTGTAGGCGTCACGATCGGCTTGATCTTTCTCGGCGTTCTCCTCGCCATCGTCGGTCAACAAGTCGCATTTCTTATTCAATCAGCGTTATTTGGCGTCCCTGCCGGCTCTGAAAACACAGCCATGCTATTAGAAATGATGAGTTCATTCCCGATTATGTTGCTTGCCGTCGTCGTCTTCGGCCCGATTATGGAAGAAATTCTCTTCCGACAAGTCATCTTCGGTAAACTGTACAAACATATGAACTTCTTCTTTGCAGCTGCGCTTAGTTCACTAGCGTTTTCTGTCGTTCATATGGAATTCTCGAATATCCTCGTCTACGCCGGTGCTGGTTTTGCATTTGCTTACGTGTACGTAAAATCCAATCGCATTATCGTTCCGATTATTGCACACTGCTTAATGAATGCCTGGGCAGCTGTTCCGATTCTCTTAGAATACCTCGGATATGACGTCCTTGACATGATGGAACAAATGGAACAGACGACACAACTCATTACAGGCTGGTTAGGATTGTTACTATGAGAATTTCGCCAGCAATCTTAAGCTTCCTTTATTTTTTCGCAGCAAATTTATTTGTCTTGTTCGCCATTTTACACGTGCAGATGGAAGGCTGGGATTTTATTGCTTTCATGTTCATTGCAATTGCAGCAGTGGACTACATGCTTACGTGGCATCACGTAAAACGAATGCGTTCCAAGACTTCATCACAATGACAAAACCCCTCGCTTAAAAAGATGTGCTCTTTTATAGCGAGGGGTTTTGTCTTGTTTCGATTTCCACTACTATTGGGCGCTACTTCCTTTCACCATCCATAAAAAAACCCCAAGGCGTCTTATCGACGCTTCGGGGTTTAGTCTGTGTAGTTGTCTGCCATTTCTCGTTGAGCTTCAGCTTCTTCTTTCAAACGCTTGCGATAGACAGCTCTTGAGATGACTAAGCTTAGTTCGTAAAGAAGCAGTAATGGTACAGTGACCATAATGTGCGAAACGAGTTCTGGAGGCGTAATAAAGGCTGCAACGATGAGCAAGCCAAAGTACGCGTACTTTCGGATTTTATGGAGAAACATCGGAGTGATGAGTCCGAGTCTCGTTAAGAACATAATCAGAACAGGTAGTTGGAATAAAAATCCGAACGGAATTGTTAAGCGGAACAAAAATGAGAAATATTCCTTGATCCCGTATTGCTCTGTAATATTCAACGTTTCCCCAATATTCGCTAGAAACTCTAGCAAATAAGGAACAAGAATATAGTAAGCAAATGCAATTCCACCGAGGAACAAGATAATCGCAAATGGAATATACGATAACGTAACTTTCCGTTCCTTCTCACCGAGTCCCGGGGCGATAAATGCCCATGTTTGGTAAAGAATAACTGGAACGATAATAATCAGGCCGATGACAAATGCGAAGTTAATATACACTTGCAACGGATCAGTTAATTGAAATGCGTTCATCGGGAAATCTTGTGCTTGTGGAATGTTTTGTAAGTATTCGATGACGGTCGGAGCCATTAAGAATCCACCGATCATACCAATCACTAAAAAGATCGCGGTAGTAATGACACGTTTTCTTAATTCTTCAAAATGGGCGAGAAAAGGCATGTCTCGTTGGTTCTTCATCTGCACCCGTCCTTCTTTATGTGAAAAGCGTTCGCCTTACTTTTCGTTGTTATTCTTCTCATTTAAGATATTCTGTGTTGCTTTCTTGAATTCTCGAACTGCACTTCCTGTTGCTCGACCGACTTCTGGTAGCTTGTTCGGACCAAAGACGAGGAATGCGGCAATGAGAATGACGATAATACTTCCAAATCCAATATTCATGATGACTTCACTCCTTATTTACGAAAGTGGATAATGCTTAAGGAAATATACGAGTGATTGTAACTCGATTGACAAATCAATATGATGAACACGAATGTGTTCTGGCACGCTAAGGCGTGTAGGAGTAAAGTTCAATATCCCTTGGATCCCAGTTTGTGCAAGTCGGTCTGCAACGATTTGTGCAGTCGTTGAAGGGACCGTAATAATGGCTGCACGAACACGGTCATCAATCTCACGTTCTAGCTCATCCATATGATCGATCTTCACACCGCCAATGCTCTGTCCAACGAGCTGACGGTCTACATCAAATGCACGCACAATTTGCGTGCTATTATTTTTTGCAAAATTGTAATTGAGTAATGCTTTGCCTAAATTCCCGACCCCAATTAATATAACATGAGTTGTCTCATCTTGATCGAGTGTTTTACGAAAAAATGACAACAAATATTGAACATCGTAGCCATATCCTTTGCGACCGAGTGCTCCAAAATAGGAAAAATCACGTCGAATCGTTGCGGAATCAATTTTCACGGCCTCACTTAACTCCGTTGAGGACACTCGAAGCTTTCCAGCTGCATGCAAATTCTCGAGGTATCGAAAATAAAGTGGCAAGCGTTTCGCAGTTGCTTGTGGTATTTTCTGTTGATCGTCCATAGGCATGCCCTTTCCTTTCAAACTCTCATGCTTCATTATAGCACGATTCAAAAGGGACCGCTTTCTTAGATACCCTTCAGGCTTGACCAGACTTGCAATGTCTTATACCTTTAACTTAGCAACTTCTGTCTAAGGAATGAGACAATTGATTCTATTACAATGTGATCGCGTAACCAAATCCTTTGGTGTGGACACCATCTTACAAGATATAAAATTAGAAATCAAAAATGGTGAACGTGCCGCACTCGTTGGAAGAAATGGTAGCGGAAAAACAACACTTTTAAAGATTATTACAGGTGAACTTTCTTATGATCATGGCGACGTGATCATACCAAAAGCAGTATCACTAGGCTTTCTCGCACAGGACACAGGGATGAATTCTTCAAAGAGCATTTGGGAAGAAATGCTTTCCGTCTTCGAAGGAACCATTAAGCTCGAAAAAGAACTTCGTTCTCTTGAAGAACAAATTGCTGATCCTGCGGTCTATTCAGACCAAGCAAAGTACGACGACATTATGAAACTCTACGATGCGAAACAAGAAGAATTCCAATCTTCAGGTGGCTTTCGCTATGAAGCTGATATTCGAAGTATTTTAGCAGGCCTTAACTTTGATTCATTCAGCTATGATGAACCGATTCAAAGTCTTAGTGGTGGACAGAAAACGAGACTCGCACTTGCGAAGCTTCTCCTTACAAAGCCTGACCTGCTCATTCTTGATGAGCCGACCAACCACTTGGACATTAAGACACTTACGTGGCTTGAGAATTTCTTGAATGGTTATGACGGTGCTGTACTCGTCGTTTCCCACGACCGTTATTTTCTCGACCGCATTGTGACGAAAGTATACGAAGTCGTGCATACGAAAGCGAAAGTGTATCACGGTAACTATACTGACTTTCTTAATGAACGGGATAAACAAGCAGAGCTCCAACAGAAAGCGTACGAAAAGCAACAAGGTGAAATTGAAAAACTAGAGACATTCGTTCAAAAGAACCTCGCACGAGCATCGACAACGAAGCGTGCCCAAAGTCGACGTCGCAAGTTAGAAACGATGGAGCGTATTAACGCACCTCTTTCTGATCAAAAGAGTGCAACGATCGCGTTTTCGATTAAAGAAAAAAGTGGAAACGATGTGATCCGTGCGAAGGACCTCTCATTTTCATACGGCGATAAGTCAATTCTTAACCAATTGCAATTAGCCGTAAGCCGTGGTGAGAGCGTTGCGTTTATTGGTCCTAACGGAACAGGAAAGTCAACGCTACTCAAACTATTAGGTGGTCGCTTTCAACCGACAGAAGGCGAGATCATGCTCGGTAGCAAAGTAACTGTCGGGTATTATGACCAAGAACAGTCCGAACTCAATTCAAAGAAAACCGTTTTACAAGAACTATGGGATGAATACCCTCACGTTTATGAGCGAGACATTCGTACGGTTCTCGGGCGTTTTCTTTTTACAGGTGATGAAGTATTAAAGTCAGTTGCAAGCTTAAGCGGTGGCGAAAAAGCTCGGCTTGTTCTTTCCAAACTCATGATGAAAAAAGCGAATTTGCTACTTTTCGATGAGCCAACAAACCATCTCGATTTAGATAGTAAAGAAGTGCTTGAAGAAGCGTTGCTTGATTATCCTGGAACGATGATCTTCGTCTCTCACGACCGTTATTTCTTAAACCGACTCTCGACGAGGACGCTCGAGTTTCAAGACGGTCAGCTCGATGAGTACCTCGGCAATTACGATTACTATATTGAGAAGAAGACGGAAGAAGAAGAACGAGTACGTCTGTTAGAACTTGAACAAGAAGAACAAACACCAACAACGACCGAAAGCAGTTCTCCTCCTCAAGTTGCCAAACAAGACTTTATTCAAGGCAAAGAAGACAAAAAAGAAGCTCGTAAACGTCAGCGTCGCATCGATGCACTCGAAGCGGAAGTGGAAACACTTGAAGAACGTAATGAAGAGTTGCAAGCACTTCTGTTACAGCCTGACGTCTATGAAGACTATGCAAAAGCAACTGACGTTCAAAACGAACTTGATCAGAATGAAACAGTAATTGAACAGCTCCTTGAGGAATGGCAAGAGTTGCAGACGTAATCGTTTCGTGCTACAATTCATCACTGTTGTATAACCTCAATAATATGGTTTGAGGGTCTCTACCAGGAACCGATAATTCCTGATTACAAAAATGTTACGCATTTCATTTTTGTAATCAGGATTTTTTTATGTCTAAAATCCGTTACAAAATGACAGGCGAATTTCTTTTGTAAAGGATGGATCTAGATGAATTGGAGAGTTTACATTCTCGCCGCTGCTGCATTTTCTGTCGGTCTCGTCGAACTGATCGTTGGTGGTATTTTACCTGTCATCGCTGACGACCTTGGGATTACAATTGCATCAGCTGGTCAACTGATTACTGTATTCGCGCTCGTGTATGCGATTAGCGCACCCGTGCTCATTTCAATAACCGCCAAAATCGAGCGTAAAAAACTGTATTTATGGGCGCTCGTCATTTTCACACTCGGAAATATCATGACGTTCTTTAGTACCTCATTTGCGCTCGTTATGGTTGCTCGGATTATTACGGCTATGAGTACAGCGCTCGTTGTCGTCTTATCACTAACAATCACGGCAAAAATAGTAAAACCAGAGCATCGTGCCAAGGCGATCGGACTCGTCTTTATGGGAATTAGCTCATCACTTGTTCTCGGTGTACCTGTCGGAATCTTTCTGACCGAAGCATTCGGATGGAGAACCGTATTCCTCGGTATTGCTTTATTATCGTTTTTATCTTTTTTCCTTATTAGTCTATTACTTGAGAAGATGCCTGTGGAAAAGGTTGTTCCGTTACGTGACCAACTAAAATCACTTGCATCTGTGAAGATTAGCACTGCACATTTAGTGACGCTCTTTATGCTTGCTGGTCACTATGTCGTTTATGCCTACTTTACACCGTTCCTAGAAGAAGCATTTGGTCTAGAGCCTTTGTGGATCAGTGTTGCGTACTTCATTATCGGTGTTGCTTCCATTGGTGGGAACGCATTCGGAGGGATTATGAGTGACAAGTTAGGCTCAAAGCGCACGATTTTAACGGTTGTTTCTTCATTTGCAATCGTGTTGCTCATTCTACCTGCACTAACTGGGTATCTGATCGTCTTTTTACTCTTTGCAGCACTTTGGGGTGGACTAAGCTGGGCATTAACACCAGCAATGCAAAATTACCTTATTCAATCAGCACCTGAGACGTCTGATATTCAACAGAGCTTAAATACGTCTGCACTGCAACTCGGGATTGCAATGGGTTCCTTTATCGGTGGTCTCGTCCTAACATTTACAGGTTCAATCTTTACGCTACCGATGTTCGGCGCCATGCTCGTTCTGATCGCACTAGCGTTTGCCTTTATTTCGTTGCGACAACCTTCTGCCCAAGTTGTTAGCCAATAAACCAGATGAACAAAAAGAAGCGACCTTATTAGTCGCTTCTTTTTGTTGTTCATTTGTTTATCACTTTCTCGATCGCCTCGATCATCTCGTAAGCACCCTCTGACTGATTCGAACATACGACAACAACGCATTCTTCTTTTGGATAATATGCCGAATGAAAACTTACACCAGGGTCATATCCCATCAGATGATAACAAACGATACCATCTGTATCTTGATGAATCCACACACCATACCCGTAATCGTCCTCATCGCCTTTAACATGTGGTGTGAGTAACTTTTTAGTAAGTGACTGACTTAACAATTCACCATTGATCACTTTGAACCAGATTTTCACTGCATCATCAACGGTGATGTAAGCGCCACCGTCTGCTCCCCCTTTAGCGGGTATAGAGTAGATGTTTGATTTAGATCTACCATCTGGCAAGTCAATGTATCCACTAGCCGTCGATGGGGGCAAACGATCAAGTTCAAAGTATCCGGAGTTATTCATACCTACTTTAGCGAATATCTCCTCTTGAACAAACTCGGTAAACTCTTTATTACTAATCTGTTCAATGACCCGTCCAAGAAGAATGTATCCGGCATTGTTGTAATGAAAACGTTCCCCGACCTGATGTTTCATCGGTTGATCAATAAAGAGTGGCAAAAAGCTTTTTACCGTCTTAAAGTGGTACATCGGATTTGTAACCCATAGCTCTTCAAAATCGTCCATCACTTCTTCATCAAAATAATCGGCAATTCCTGATGTATGTGTTAGCAGATGGTGTACTGTAATCTCATCACTTAAATGAGATAAATCCCCATCTAAGTATTCTTTAACCTTCGTCTCAAAGGTTAACTTACCTCGGTCAACAAGAATGCAAATCGCAATCGCAGTAAACCATTTACACCCCGATGCAATTCCATACTTCGTTTCTCGATGATTCGGGATGCACTCAGAACGGTGTGCAAACCCATGGTCGGCATAAAAAAGAGTATTGTCGCGTTGCTTTACAAGAATGGAACCAGAAAAATTAGAAGACTGTTTTAACGCATTAACCGTCTGAAAATCATGAGTAGTTTCCATTACTTCCCCTCCAAAAAAATCATTACATGTAAATTTCTTTAGCGAGAGAAGAATTCCTTTTCTCAGACGTCTTTATGTGAGTTGGACTTACCATAAATTGGTCTGAGTGATTTTTATGATTTCACCATACACTACGACCATGGAGGTGATACATATGACAAACAACAACCAACTCGTTGCTCAAGGTGCTCAACAAGCCATCGACCAAATGAAAGCGGAAATCGCATCTGAATTTAACGTACAACTTGGACCAGACGCAACTTCTCGTTCCAACGGTTCAGTCGGAGGGGAAATCACAAAACGTCTCGTTCAAATGGCTGAACAGCAATTAGGCGGACGCAGCTACTAATACATCTATACGTAAAAAAACACAAACGGCACAAACCCGTTTGTGTTTTTTACTGTTTTATATTCTAGATGATTTCTTTGGTTTTTTAATACTAGATGAAGGCCAAAACAAAAATACAAAACCAATAAACAATCCAAAAAGTGGGGGATACATTCCATCAACATAAAACCAAATATAAATAACCGTGAAACCAAAATAAGAAAAGTATAGCGAGGAATCTGAACCGTGCTTAAAAATGTACCACGTCGTCACAATTGCATAACCCAATAATAATATGGTAATCCAATCAAATTGACTGTCCTCAAGATAACTTAATCCAGCAAATCCAAGCGTAAAGATTGGGTAAAACCATAAAAGACCTGCAATTAAAAAGCTTGTCCTTTCATAGCTCTCCACTTTAGACCAGCCATAACGATACAGTTGATCCAGTTGGTCTTGGAGTAGATCAACGCCATGAACCTCTTTGAGTTCAGCAATACGCACTTCAGTATTAGAACCATGTTGATTCCTTTTAGGCTTAAATAGACGTTTTACAATTTTCATTTCTTCTTTATCAATTTGATTAAGGTCTTTAATTTCGACGAATTGCCCTTTATCGTTCGAATAATATGTAGCTTTGTTTTGATAAACTAACGAAGCTAAAAACGTCTCTATCAATTCTTTGCGGTTCGGTGCACCCATTGTTCTGAACAAATAAAAAAACGGATCTACATCACCTTTAAACCGATGATCTAATTTTTTATATCGTCTTATAACCCTGGCGATGTAACGCCATACCCTCACAACAATGACAAAAACACTTAATAACACCGAAACGACTACTAAACCATATGTAACAATCGTTAGAACAAATTCGAGCATTCCGCTTTGCACACGAACTACTGACTCCTCATTAACATAAATCCAGTCTTCTACAAACTGATCTGCCTCGGGCACAACATCAAATGGAACGCCGACCTTTAAGGGCAAATACCCATAAGGAGAAAAGCGATACTCATCGGTCGAATAGCTTATTGCACCTCGTTCAATCATACGAAGCAAATTAGATGTTTCATAAAAGTGCTCTTCAAAAATGTTCAATGGTTTACCATTTTCTGTTTGGAAAATAATCTCAAAATCTTCAGTAACATGGTGAACGATGTCGAGCACAGATGGATTCATCATAGGAAACTCTGCCAAAGATTCTACTGGAGCATCTTCTTCATAATGTAAAACATCATCCCATGCTGATTCCACAACAAACGTCCCTTGATGATCACTCAAATCAAAAACAAAACCTTCTGACGTTTCTTCGCCTTGAATACGCGGCGTCTCATCATCTGCAAATGATTCATACTGTTCTGTTACATAAGCTTGGACGTCAATCGGCTGAACCTGTGCATGAACGTTATAGGTTAACTGTTCATGATCTCCATGTAGCTTAAACGCATGCTCAATATGGATCGTCCCATCTTCTTGAACCTCTAACGTAAGTACAACTTTTTCAAACTCTTCCTCGTGTACTTCTACTGCTTTTGCATCTGAATATACCGTAACGGGCAGAAGCATCAACACAAGGATCGATAAAATTATCGCGCAATTTCTCATTACAAAAGTCCCTTCTTCTTTGCCGTACTTTTTTATCTTATATAAAGAAGAAACCTTTTCCAATAGGTAAAAAGAGACAAACCCTAAGGCTCATCTCTTTTATAACGACAAATTCGGTACACCATTTAAGGTGAGTTCCGCAATGTTTTTCTTTTTCCATTCAACGTGTGCAGCCGCACCGATCATAGCTGCGTTATCAGTACAAAGTGATAATGGAGGTACAATTAACTGTACACCAATCTTCTTCATCTTCACTTCCATCGCTTCACGAATCGCAGAGTTGGCAGCAACACCGCCTGTTAAGATCAATTGCTTCGTATCGTATGACATAGCCGCTCGAGCTGCACGCTCAACGAGTACATCAACAACACTACGCTGAAAGCTCGCCGCTATATCTGCTTTATTAATATCTTCCCCACGTTGCGTTCGGTTATGAACGTAGTTTAATACCGACGACTTAAGCCCGCTAAAGCTAAAATCATAACTGTCATCTTCAAGCCAAGAGCGAGGGAAATCTATCGATTCTTCTCCCTCTTGCGCCAACTTATCAATTTGCGGACCTCCAGGGTATGGTAACCCAATTGTCCGAGCTACTTTATCATAGGCCTCACCGACCGCGTCATCACGAGTTTCACCTATAATTTCATAGTCGCCCTCACTCTCCATATAAATGAGGGACGTATGCCCACCTGAAACGACGAGGGCCATCGCAGGGTACTCAATCGTTTGAACAAGGTTCGCCGCATGAATATGTCCTGCAATATGATGAACAGGTAACAATGGCAAATCGTTGGCATAAGCGAGTGCCTTTGCGGTATTGACACCGACGAGCAAAGCGCCAACGAGCCCTGGTCCTTCCGTTACAGCAATGGCATCAAGATCGTCATAGGTTAACTCTGCTTCTTCTAAAGCCTTTTTGACGATCGTTGTCATGTTCTGAACATGGTGCCTCGAAGCAACTTCTGGTACGACCCCACCAAATTGTTCGTGAATGGCAATTTGAGACGCCACTTGGTTACTTATAATTTCTTTTCCACCACGTACAACAGCAGCTGCAGTTTCGTCACAGCTCGTTTCAATGGCTAGAATTGTCGGTTTATTGCTCACTCCTCATCGTCCTTTCTACATCTCCAAAGTCATCACGTATGCATCTTCATTCGTATCTGTGTAATAGCCAATTTCAAGCCCCGTTTTGACGAATCCAAAATGCTGATAAAGCTTTTGGGCACGGTGATTACTAACACGCACTTCTAACGTGACTTTCTTTACGCCGTACTTTACTGCTTCGTCTAACATGGCTTGAAACAGCTCCTTTCCAAACCTGTGCCCTCGAAAGGAAGAATGGATGGCGAAGTTTGTAATATGGGCTTCGTACATGACAATCCACATTCCACCGTAACCAACAATTTGTCCGTGCGTCTCGATTACTTGGTAAGTTGCAAATGGATTTTTTCCGAGTTCATTTAAAAACGCTTGCTCAGACCAAGGCATTGTAAATGCATCTCGCTCTACAACGAGCACTTTCGAAATATCATCCAGCTGCATCTTACGAACAGTTCGAGGCAACGATTGTGGATTTGTCATGATGATGACTCTTTCTTTATATTCTTCTCCGCTTCTGCCAATTGCAAATATCTCGGGACAACCGCATCCACGTCAGTTGCAGCTTCTTTTTGACTGGCAACCCTTAACACTTCACTCGGCTTTGTCCGATTGTCACCTATTGCACCGAATACAGCATTGTCACCAAGTTCAGTTGTAAGTGTTTCGCGGTGCATTTCTACATCCAAACTCAAAAACAATACTGAGCGTTCTTCTTCTTTCAACTCTTGCAACAAGTCTTCCAAAAGAAGTAGACGTTCTTCTTTGTACACAGCCAAAGTTTCGTCTTTCACTTCATACACCCCTGCATACACCTGGCCACGTCTAGCATCAATAAATGAACAGACTAGACCTTCACGATACTTCCCATTTGAAGCAAGTGTTTCAAGTGTGGATACTTCAACGAGTGGTAAGCCGAGTGAACTTGCCATTGCCTTCGCTGTTGATACGCCAATTCGAACGCCCGTATAAGATCCTGGGCCTGTGGTTACAGCAATTTTTGAAAGCTGCTCTGGCTTAATTCCAGCGCTTTTTAGCACAAGGTCTATGCCTGGCATTAACCGCAGTGAATGATTGGTCTTCTCATGCGTCGTCCACTCTGCACGAACCGTTTGATCATCTCCAACTGCTACTCCTAACACGTATGTGGACGTATCCATTGCTAATATCATTGCCCAAACTCCTTTAGAACCTGTTCAAATCGCTCATGTAAGCCTGTAAACTGAAGTTGTCGCTCTTCATCACTCACTCTAGTTAATGAGATTCGTACGGTATGGTCTGGTAACTCATCTTCAATGATTGATGCCCACTCGATTAAAGTGACCCCTTCTCCGTCAATAACATCAAATAGGCCAATCTCTTCACCTTCACCGTCTTCTAAGCGGTATGCATCAATATGATATAGCGGGAGGCGTCCTTCGTATTGTTTTATAATCGTAAATGTTGGTGAATTCACGTTTCCTTCAACGTGAAGACCTTTGGCAAACCCTTTGCTAAAATGTGTTTTCCCCGCTCCTAAATCACCGTCTAAAGCAAACACATCCCCAGGCATAGCTACTGTTGCAAGTTGTTCACCAAGGTACATTGTTTCCTCTACATGTTTTGTATTGATTACGTATTCCGCCATGGTTCTCCCTACTTTCATCCGTGCTTATAGCCACCTCGAGATAGAGGTGTAATCTGATCTTGTGACCTCATGACGACACCTTTGCCTTTACGCATGACCGTTCCAATCATCGTTACTCGCTCTCCTAAGTGCTTTGCAATCGTTTGAAGTTGCTGCCAATTGTCACGAGCGACAGTCCCTAACAATTGAAAGTCCTCACCACCGGTAAGAGCCATCTCAATCGCTTTTTGGTAACCAAAATGCTCGTGTAAGCCATCAGAAAGAGGAATATACTCTTCAAGTAATTCGATCTCAACATGACTACTCTCTGCAATTTCCCAGCTTTCACTCGCTAGTCCATCACTAATATCATTAAGTGCAACTCTCCACGGTGAACGAGAAATCTCATACGCGAAAGCGGTATGCATCCTCGGTTTTTGATGGGCAATTTTCCAGTGCTCATCTACAGGCTTGCCCGCCAGCAGTTGATGCAGCCCCGCAGCAGAACCACCCAAGTCTCCCGTTACAAAGACTACATCGCCGACTTCAGCATGACTCCGCAACCGTGCTTTCCCAGACTCTACTTCACCAATGACAGTCACAGAAAGATACAAGCCCTCTTTTGATGTGACACTATCCCCACCAATTAACTGTACGTTTTCATTGCGAGCCAGCTGTTGCATTCCTTCATATAGTTCTAGGATCTCATCATCGGTCCAATCTTTAGGAACTGCAATCGTAACGAGATAATAAACTGGGACTGCTCCCATAGCAGCAATATCACTAATATTAACCGCAAGAGCTTTATAGCCAATATCACTTGGTTCCATCGTCTCACGGGTGAAATGGACACCTTCTGTGAGCGTGTCTACACATGTGACGATGTCTTTACCACTCGTTGGAGTGAACACCGCTGCATCATCACCAATCCCAACCTTTGTTGATGAGTGGCTAATGTTTTCTAGTTTTTGTATTTTGTTAATGAGCCCAAATTCGTCCATGAGGGCAACTCCTTATTGTCAATGTCGAACATTATTTTATCATAATACGAAGTTTGATGTATTTTTAGGCATAAAAAAAACAAACGATCTGTCGTTTGTCTGCGTAGTTATTTATCTAATTAAGAAATTTCTTAGGATCGTGTCAGGAATCGTTTGGTTAAACCTTCCGGGCACTACAATCCTTTCTTGCTAAGAAGCAAAAAAAAAATCGACGTAGTGTCGAAAGTTAATTGGTTGTATCATTGGCACTACGATCCCTTCTTCCTTCGAATAGGATTCGACGTAGTGTCGAGGTAATATTGGTTGCGGGAGGAGGATTTGAACCTCCGACCTCCGGGTTATGAGCCCGACGAGCTACCAGACTGCTCTATCCCGCGATATTATGAATGACCTGGCAACGTCCTACTCTCACAGGGGGTTGCCCCCCAATTACCATCAGCGCTAAAGAGCTTAACTTCCGTGTTCGGCATGGGAACGGGTGTGACCTCTTTGCCATTGTTACCAGATCAGTGTGACTGTATTGCCCTGCGCCACGTTTAATAATATATCATGGGGTTTTATATAACGCAAGTGTTTTTAAAAACTTTTTTTATTTCTTTGCTATAGATAATGCAATTTGCAATGCTTCGCGAACCTCTTCTGAATGCTCAAGCCCTACAGACATGCGGACTAAGCCCTCTGTAATGCCTAGTTTTTCTTGCAAAGGTTTTGGAATACTTCGGTGAGATGTTTTTAAAGGATAGGAAACCGTTGTTTCTACTCCTGCTAGTGTCGGTACGATTTTGATCCATTGCAACTCTTTAAAGAATGTTTCAATATCATAGCCCGATCCCAAATCAAAACTCACCATTGCACCGTTTCCCTTGTCGCTCAAATTCATAGGATAATAAACCTTAACCCCTTCTTGCTCACGCAGATACGCGGCTACCGATGCTGCATTGTCACTTTGTTGCTTCATTCGTACTGCGAGAGTTTTTAAACCACGGACCGTTAGCCATGCTTCAAACGGACTCACATTCATCCCGAGCTGAATGACCCGCTTCTTGGCTTTCTCCATCCATAGACTCGTTCCTACGAGAACTCCAACGGTCACATCACTATGACCTCCAATATATTTGGTAGCACTATGTACAACTAAATCTGCACCAAGCGTCATCGGTTGCACGAAGTACGGCGTCGCAAATGTATTATCGACCATCACTGCAATGTTGTGTTTCTTTGCAACTGCAATCACTTCTTTTAGATCTTCAACACGTAGAAGTGGGTTCGTTTCCGTTTCTGTATAAATTAACGTTGTTCGATCCGTAATGGCGGCTTCAATTGCGCCTCGTTCATTAAATGGTGCTGTATTAACCGTTACGTGCCAATCCGTCAAAAATTGATGAAACAAATCATACGTCCCACCATACACATCTTCAGGAATAAGCATATGATCGCCAGGCTTTACGACCGCTAACACCCCCGCTAAAATTGCAGACATTCCACTTGACGTTGCAACGCCTTCTGGTGCCTCTTCTAAACTAGCGACCATTTTCGCTAATTGATCGGTATTTGGATTTCCGTACCGAGTGTACATATAACGTTCTTCGTCGGTAAAGAAACTCTCTAAGTCATCCAAGTCCTTAAATGAAAATGCAGAAGTTTGATAGATTGGAGTCGTTTTACTATGTAGATCATTTTTCTTCCCTGCTTGTTGATGTATCGCCTTTGATTCAAAATACTTCATCGTCCCCACTCCTTTTTCTGAATAGTTTACCACAATAACGTATCATAGATATATAATCAATTTCTTTTAGCTACATCCAATGACATAATCTAAACTTCTTCTAAAAAAAGAAAAGACGCTCTACTTTACTAGAACGCCTTTTCTCTATACATTACGATACCTTCTTCCAAACATCCCATTGACCAGAATGACTTGGATTTTCTCCGCGTGTCCACCATTTTGCTTCGTAAAGCTCTCCTTCATACCATACGCGGTCACCTGCCGTGTACGTTACCGTCTGCGACCATTCTTTATACCCATCGCCTTCATCTGGTTGACAATCAGGTACAACTTGCCACACGTCCCATTCACCCGAGTTCTCTGGGTTCTCTCCTACTGTCCACCACTTTGCTTCGTAGACGACATCGTTATGTGTGACTCGATCACCTTTCGTATAAACGTCCGACTGTTGCCATGTGTCGTATTGACAAATAACAGCGTCTTCCTCAACCCAGGAAAAATAATTCGCATCTCGCATTCCCGGTGTTCCAAAGTAACGCTCAAGCGAACCTGTGATGACAACTTCTTTTTGGAGGTGTTCTGGGTGATCAACGAGGTTCAATCCATTACGTACTGGCGTCTGATTTACCAGTTGTACTGGTAGCATGTTGCTTCGTTCCGTTTCATTCGGATCATCAGCTAGCAATAAATTAGACGGTGCATGATCGCCTTCGCCTAATACGACTTCATTGTTCTGAATACTTCCTATGATATATCCACGTACAGCTCGTTCACCATGATTGCTTTGAAGAGCTTCTGCAACCGTCCATGTTCCTGTTGGATCCGGTTCAACGTCTTGACCTTCAATCGTTATTCGTGAACCTTCTTCATAATTGATCGGATTGCTTTGTTCCGTTACATAATCTACGACTTTTTGCCATACCGGTCCTTTTTCTTCAATTAGCTCACCGAAATTATAGAATGAATTGCTATGCATAAAATCATTGTAAGCAACCACATAAGCTTCATCCTCTTCTAATTCTGAACCATCAGGAAGAACAATGTCTACACTCTCAAATCCACTACCAGATTCTTCTGGTATAAGCGTATAAGATAACCCAGATACTTGCAGGTCCACGCCTTGATGATAATTTGACTGCTCTAAAATTACTTCCTCAATGCGTTCACCTGTTGCCTCAACAACGACAACTTCATTCCCAAACCCGTCGAGAGCTTCGATTTGTTCATCTGTAATTTCTCCAGGTGGGATTTGACCCGTTACGGATGAAGCATTTAAAAATGCAAAATCAGCATCTGTATCATCAAGAATACTATCAGTATACAAATTCCCTAAACCAACATCTTGGAAAGACTTGTTCTGTGAATAGAGTCCCGTTTCAGTCGAACCAATGATCGTACCTGGAATTGGTCCTGCTGGATCGATGGTAATGGAAATACGTTCCCCACTCGCATAATCCAACGTTTCACCTTGATCGGTCATTGTTCTTGCCCAGTCAGTCATGGCGTCCGTCATGAACCCTACCGTCTCTTGTAAAACCTCTCCTTCGAATTCATAACCTGAGCCACCTGTACCGATGTAATCAGCAACAGCCACTGTATAGGTTTCTTCATCTTCTAAAGGAGAACCATCGATTGTCATGTTTACATCTGATAATTGCCCAGTCATCCCTGTGATAATCTCATAGTCCATGCCTGAGACTTGCAAATCGATTTGGTTACGTGAGTCACGACTATACGAATACTCCAGGACATTCCCAATCGCTTCACCTGTCATTTCAATGGTCATAATTTCATTCGCAAACGGCTCAATCGTGTAGATCTCATTTAATGTCACTTCACCGCTTGGAATGCTATCACGAATTCCACCATTGTTTGTAAATGCTACATCTGCTTCTGCCCACTCTCTCATCGCATCGGTCCAGAAGTTCCCGAGTGGAGCGTCTTGTTGGAAGCGTCCATCACGGCTTAATCCATTCTCAGAGTATCCAATGACCTCACCTAACACTTCATCCATCTCTGAGTTGTAATGGTCAATAACGGCTTGTACATCTTCATTCATCGTATCAAGATCTGCGACAGGGACAAGTGTACCGTCCACTTCAATAACTTCATCTTCCTCAATCGCAAGTGTAAGTTCACCAAGATTGTTTAGATTTGAACCGGTCTGAACAATCGGCGTACCATTAACGATTTGAGGAGAATTTAATGTTGTGTGCGAGTGTCCACCGATAATAACATCAAAATAATCGACATCTTCAGCCAATTGTCGATCTTCGTTATATCCGATATGAGTCAATGCGATGACAACATCTGCTTCACTCGTTAACTCCTCTTCATAAGCCGCTGCAACAGCTGCATAATCACTTTCAAATGTCATACCTTCAACATTCGCTGGTGCTGTTGCTGGTGGTGCTTGTGTAATTCCAAGTATTGCTACAGATACACCGTCAAGATCAATAATTGTATACGGTTCTGGATTGTCTACACCAGTACTTCCTGTGTCAACATTTGCACCAAGCCATGAAGCTGTAGACGTTTCCATATTGTTTATAAGATGGTCTTGTCCGTAATCGAATTCATGATTTCCAATTGTTACTACATCAAGGTTTGCCTCATTAAATGCCTCAACCATTGGAATGCCATAGTTTAAATCCACGACTGGGTTTCCACTTGCATAATCCCCTGCATCTAAGTACAAAACATTGTCGTACTCTTCACGAACTTGATCAATGTACCCTGCCGCTTTGCCAAAGTTATCAAACGTTGCGTGAATGTCATTCGTATGTAGAATTTTTAAGACTTCATTTTGCTCTGCAGCTACCTCACTTGACATAGCCAGTGTTGCGGTTAAAGCTAAACCAGCTAGTGCAGTTGCTTTTGAATAACGAATCATTCTCCCTCTCATAAACTTGCCCCTCTCCGCATAGTCGTTTACAAGTTAAGAATAGCAAATGAGTGGTTTGATTCGTGAATAGAAGGACAATTGATAAAATTAAGTTACTAAGACCTGGTTTTATAGACCTAAACCTCAGGGGTTCTTGTTACTTTTATCTTACATGAAAAATAAATGCGAAAACTGATAAGGTCTTCGCATTTATTTCATTAGGCTTGATTCGCCGCATCTTCTTTTCTTCGTTGAATTTCATCTACATACTTTTTGTAATGTTTATCAAGCGTAAAGAACGACAGGCAGATGAACATTAGAATTGAAATAATAATCGGTAAAAAAATCCCAATGAAAATAATAGTTTGTATAGCTAAAGACGATTGTTCTGCTACGGTGCCAAGGTAACCTCCAAAACTTAATAACCATCCAATGGAAGCTAGTCCTATCCCTGTACCAACTTTAATCCCGAAACTCGCCCCACTATTCACAAGACCAACTGTCCGTTTACCGGTTTTGTATTCGCCGTATTCTGCCGTATCATTAATCATTGCAAATAAAACAGCAAACGTCGGCATCACACCTACCGCTGCAATCACATTACCAATTACAATAATGGATACATCGAATGGGTTAATAATCTTAAATGCATTTCCAAGAATACAAATAATAATCCCAATTAAAACCGTGTTTCTCTTCCCGAACTTTAAAACAAACGGACCGACAAAAAACAAGGTAATAACCATTGGCAAAATGGACGATATGCCAAGCAACGGATAAATGCTTTGGTTTTCTAACACCCACGTTGCATAGTAAAGACCAGATCCTTGATTAACAGCGATTAACGTATAAAACAATATGCAATAGACAGTAATAACAACCCAATACTTGTTTCTGAATAATGCGGAAATCCCTTCTTTTACACCAACCGTCTCAAGGTTAACAGGGGCCACTCTCTCTTTTGTTTTTAGAAAGGTGATGTATAGTAAAATAACTGCAATTGCTGCATACATGATGGCGACTGTTGTCCAACCAATTGTTGCTGCAAGAGGTTGTGTAATAACTGTAACGATTAAAGCACCTGTTAAATTTAAAATGGTTGAATAAATGTTTGCCATCGATCGGCTTTTAGGATCAAGTGTTAACATTCCCATGAGAGACTTGTACGGAATTGAAATAAACGTGTACATAATAATAAATAAGAAAAAGGTTACGTAAGCATAAATCACTTGATTGGAAAGCGTCATCTCCGGTACTGAGAACACAGCCACAATCGCGATTCCTAATGGCACCGATCCCCAAATTAACCACGGTCTCGCTTTGCCGTGCTTTGATTTTGTTTTATCGACGGCAACGCCCATTAAAATATCCGTAACTCCGTCAAACACACGACTTACGAGCATTAAAGTGCCTACAACCCCCGCAGCTAAACCAACAACATCTGTATAATAAAACGTTAAAAATGTCCCGACCATCGTCCATAGAGAAAACGTTGCATATGCTCCGAAGCCGTAAAACCATAGTTCCTTTTTTGGAGGTACTTGCATGTCCAAATTCGGTTGGACCCTTGAAGTGATCTCTCTGCTTAACATATGATCCCCCTTCTAAATTAAAGCGCTTACATTATTGATTATTATGAATATTATCATATTAGCAGAGCTTTTCATATACTTATTTCATATTCTGATTGATTCTTTCTACTGTTTTACTTTCACAATCGTACGCAATTAACGATTATATATGTGGCGCGGTCTATTCGTTTCAATCTATCGATTCTCGTTCTTCCTTTGTTGAATCTCTTTTAAATAGGTAGCGTAGTGTTTGTCGAGCGTAAAGAACAACAAACAAATAAACATCATTACCGATAAAACAACGGGTAAAAAAATAAAGATAAATTTAATTGATTCTAAAGCTGATGGTAACTGTTCTTGGGCTGTACCAACGTATCCTCCTATACTAAGCAGCCAACCAATCGATGCTAGCCCCAAGCCTGTCCCTACCTTTATTCCAAAGCTTGCTCCACTATTAATTAGTCCAACGGAACGTTTTCCGGTTTTATATTCTCCGTACTCAGCTGTATCATTAATCATCGCAAACAAAACAGCAAACGTTGGCATAATACCGATAGCGACAATCACATTTCCCATTAATATAATTGATAGACTATAAGGATCAATCAATTTAAACACATTACCTACCATACAAATGACGATTCCAACTAAAACCGTATTTCGTTTTCCAAAACGATGAATGAGTGGACCTATAAAAAACAACGAGATAATCATCGGCAAAATTTGGGTTATTCCAATTAATGGATAGATTTGTTGATTATTTAAAATCCACGTCGCATAATAAAGGCCTGAACCTTGTACAACAGCAACAACTGTATAAAATAAAACACAAAAGATTGTGATCACAATCCAATATTTATTGCGAATCAAAGAAATTAACCCTTCTTTGATCTTGACCGTTTCACTATTAACTGAAACGACTCGTTCCTTTGTTTTTAGAAAGGTAATATAGAGCAAGACAATTGCAATCACTGCATATATAATAGCTACGGTCGACCAACCGATAGCATTTGCTAACGGTTGTGTGAACACCGTCACGAGCAACGCACCTGAGAGATTTAATATCGTAGAATAGATATTAGCCATTGAACGACTCTTCTGGTCAAGCG
This sequence comes from Bacillaceae bacterium JMAK1, assembly GCA_012970285.1. GTDB lineage: Bacteria > Bacillota > Bacilli > Bacillales > Marinococcaceae > Geomicrobium_A. The sequence goes on along the minus strand of JIBW01000007.1, from coordinate 8,314 downwards.
TTAGCATCCCCATCAAAGATTTATAGGGAATAGCAATTAACGTGTATACGGCTAGAAACAAGAAAAAGGTAACGTATGCGTAAATAATTTGATTTGACTCAGATACATTAGGTACAGAAAACAAGCTTACGATCGCAATCCCAAGTGGTACCGATCCCCAAATCAACCAAGGTCTCGCTTTGCCGTGTTTAGACGTTGTTTTATCAACAGCCACACCCATTAAAACGTCAGTTACCCCATCGAATATTCGGCTCACGAGCATCAACGTACCTATAACACCAGCTGCTAATCCAACAACATCTGTATAGTAAAACGTTAAAAATGTTGAAACCAATGTCGACAATGAAAATGTCGCATACGCGCCTAGTCCATAAAACCAAAGCTCCTTTTTGGGCGGTACTTGCATGTCCAGCGTTTGCGAAATGATCGGTTTCACTTCTTGACTTAACATTGCACCCTCCTTTAATGAAGTGGCTATATTACTTAATATTTTGAATAGTAGCACATCTAATTTACTTTTCCTATCTTTATTTTTCGATTCTACAGTTAGTAAAGTTCCTTTGTACATGAGAAAGACCGGCTGCATATTGCAACCGGTCTTTCACTGTTAGTGGTGTTTCGGATGAAATGTGTGGCAATCGGTTTCCATTCGCTCGGTTGTTCGATCTTCTGCGTTTGAAACGACATAAATTCGATCCGCTTCGCAATGGTTACCTTCGCCCCAGTGAACACAGTTTTCGACTTCACACAATACTTCTTGAGCCATTGTCATTCCTCCTCACGAGCTAGTGTAGACAAGTGAAAGAGATTTTACACATCCATGGTCTATTCGTGACGTAACGCCTCGATTGGATCTAATTTCGCTGCTTTGTTCGCAGGTAACAACCCAAAGACGATTCCGACAAACATTGAGAAGCCTACACCGAGTAAGACGACTGGAATTGAAACGAGAAATGGCCATCCTGCGATGAGCGAAACGGTATTCGCAACACCCGCTCCGAGCATGATTCCAATCAGTCCACCGATGGTTGTAAGTGTCACTGATTCAATTAAGAATTGAAGTAAGATGTTCCCTCTCGTTGCACCGAGAGACTTTCTTAGCCCAATTTCACGCGTTCGCTCTGTTACTGACACGAGCATAATATTCATGACACCAATTCCACCAACGAGTAGTGAAATACCCGCTACCCCGCCGATAATCATCGTCGTAACATTCGTTACTTGCGAGATTCCTTGTTCAATCTCTTCCATGTTCAACACTTGGTATTCACCTGAAAGAGTCGATTGATCGTTAAGGTAATTGGTCACTGCATGGCTTGCGACTTGAATGTCATCAGCACTGTTTGCTTGTACATTTAACATATCCATATTGTCAGTGCCATAAAGCATCGGCCATGAAGATTGAGGAAGCAATACTTCATCAACTTGAAAAGCGAAGAAGCTTTGGTTCTCACGTTCATGTACGCCAATCACTTCAAACGGTACGCCTTCGATATTAACAATTTGGCCGACGGGCTCATCATCGGTCGCAAACAACTCTTCAACGACACCTGTACTTAAAGTAACGACTCTTCGGCCATTATCTACGTCTCGGTTATCAAGGAGCCGACCTGATGAAGCCGTAAACTCATTTAAGTCATAATAATTCTCGTTGATGGCTAGGATTTGTGCCCCTGCTGCTTCTTGATGATAGACAACATTCGTTGAATCATACGCGTATGCTATTACTTGATTAACAGACGGCATCTCTTGGATCGCCCGTAAATCCTCAGTTGTATACGCCACATCGTCATACGCATCATAGTCCATTAACTCTTCATCTGGGGGCATATAATACACTTCAAACGTATTGTTACCACCACCAGCAAACTGAGAGGTAAGTACTGCCTCCCCGCCTTTACCAATTGCTACTACCGTAATGACAGAACCTACTCCGATAATAATTCCAAGCATCGTAAGCATGGAACGCAATCGGTGGCTCCATAAGGAACGAAGGGCCATCTTTACACTATCGAGGAACGACATGCTCTTGCCCCCGATCTTTAATAATCTCTCCGTCACGGACTGTTACAATTCGCTTAGCATAGTCTGCAACTTCTTGTTCATGCGTGACCATGATCAGTGTAGCTCCCTCATGATGAAGTTGTGTGAACAACTCCATAATCTGAGTTCCAGATTTAGAATCAAGAGCACCTGTTGGCTCATCTGCTAAAATGAGGCTTGGTTCGTTAATTAACGCACGTGCAATCGCGACTCTTTGCTTTTGACCACCGGACAATTGATTCGGTAGATGGTTGACTCGATCTTCTAACCCAACCTTTTCTAACGCAATACGCGCCCGCTCCCTGCGTTCTTTTTTCTTAACCCCACCATAAATGAGTGGTAATTCTACATTCATCATCGCTGAGAGCTTCGGTAAAAGATGAAACTGTTGAAAAACAAAACCGATCTGGGCATTACGGACTTTTGCCAATTCTTTCTCTGGTTGTGATGCTACATCAGTCCCATGCAGTAAATATTCACCTGAAGTCGGTTGGTCAAGGCACCCAATCATATTCATGAGTGTAGACTTTCCAGATCCAGATGGACCCATAATCGCTACAAACTCATTTTCTTCGATTTTAAGATGAATATCATTTAAGACGTGAAGCGTTTGATCCCCGTTTTTGTACTGCTTGTCAAGATTCTTCAGGTGGATCATTGACGACTACCTCCATGCCTTCATAAATCGTCTCCAATGGTTCTAAGTCAATAACGGATTCGCCCGCTTCAAGACCAGATAAGATCTGCACACCTTGCTCATTGGTAATTCCCGTCTCAACAGCTTGCATTCTAGCAATGCCTTCTTCTACTTGATAGACGTAATTTTCTTCGTCACCAGTGAATTCGTTGTATACTGTCTCAATTGCTGAAGCTTGTACAACAACAGCGTCTGCTTCTGCCTCAACTTCAAAATAAACATTCACGTGGAACCCGTGTAATAAGTCTTCAGACTGGTCATGTAATTGTACTTCAAACGGATACGACGTTACATTCGAACCTTCCGCTTGGAATGACTGTTCTTCATCCGCTGGCGTTGAGCCTAACCGTGCTAAAAACCCTTCAAATGTCTGGTCAGGTAATACATTCGCTTCAACTTCAACTTCCATTTCTTCATGAAGTTGGATGAGATCATACTCTGTAACCGTTCCGTTTACGTTCCAAAACTCATCGGATTGGATACGAATTAACGGTTGTCCTTCTTCGACTTCATTCGGATAGCTTGCGTATTCTACAATCCCATTCACATCGCTGTTTACTTCATGAAGTTCTTGATCTTCAAAATACGCGATCTCTTCTTCTTGCTCGCTATACTGCAAGTTAGCAAGACGTCGTTGGTACTCCATAGAGTCACGCTCATTTTCAAGCTGGCGAATCACTTGGTCCGTTTGATCGAATGGGTCGTCATCGTCACGGTTACTTCTCTCTGTACTGATTTGTGACTCAATCGTAGAAATTTGATCGTTCTGTTGTTCCATTTCAACCATCAGACGATCAAGGTTGTTACGCATTGAGACGAGCTGACGTGTAATTTCTTGGTTTTCATACGTAATTAGCACATCACCTTCAAAAACCTCTTCGCCTTCATTAACGTGAATATCATATACGGTACCATGTTGAGGTTCTTCAAAGATTGCCTGACTTTCTCCTGGTTCAACTCGACCATTTGCAATAATTGTATCGTAAAGTGTTTCTTCACTCGTCAGTACGTTCGTGACGACAACTGGGTCATCAGTCGTCATACCTTCAGATAAAATATAGCTATTTCCTACCATAAGCCCGCCAAGCATAAGTAAGCCTATGAGGATCCCAATTCTCTTTTTCATGTTATTGCACCCCTTGCATCATTGAGAAATAGGTGTAAAGAGCAATAAGTGTCATGACAACGAGATACATGAGTGTTGTCGTGAGTAAAATGTAGCGTGTGCTCTTGGCAGTATTCACTTTAAGTGCAAAAACCTGCACGATGAAACATCCGATTATGAGAAGGTTAAATTGGCCAAAGAAAAACGTTAAAAACGATTCATCAAAAGCCAAATGCGCCAAATAACCGAAACTAGTTACTGAATATTGATGCTCTAAACCAAAATTTATGTAATAAGGCAAATCAAGAAGTAGCGTTACAATATAAATCGGCAAGAAATAGCTGAATAGTATAAACAGCTTTTTAAAACCTACATCCTTATAAAAAATCCAAAATACAAGTGCCAATAATAAAACGGCAAGAACTGCCATGCCAATTGCAAATACACCGCTTAACGCCGTCACGACCGTTACAATCACCGAAGCTTCTTCGTAGCCAATCATACCTGCGCCTTCAGCCACAATTGTTTGGGTGAGGTCTTCACGTACAAACCATTGACTTAGGAATGTTAGAACTCCTACTAAAATTGCACTTACGATTAATCTCCATGCTAATCCTTTAGTTGCTTCAGACTCTTTTAACGTCGAAAAATGGCTTTTCGTGTCAAAAAGCCCACGTAAAAATTTAACGTGATGGATCATCTATGTACTCCCCCTATGTAACAAAAAATTGAATCATTACTTTTATTATCAAAAAAATACTAATCCTTTCTTATTATGACAGATTTCTCATTGTGTACAATATCCTTTATAAAATCTTATTATAAGAAAATCATATAAAAAATGGGAAAAGCCTAATGCTCTATGTATAGAACATTAGACTTAGATTGTTAATAACTATTTTCTGTGTCTTCGAACGTGACGTCATTAAATACGAAGCGAGAGTTCGCAAATCGTTTGAAGCCGTCCACATGGCCCCCAACTGCATCAATATTCTGTGTGAAGGAAATGTAGTCGACAGGCACCTCTTCAGCTAATAGCGCTAATGCTTGATGATAGAGTTGCTCTCTTTCGTCAACTTCGGTTTCGTTTCGTGCTTCTTCAATGAGTGCATCAAATTCATCATTCGTGTAGAAGCTACGATTTCCCGGGGCCCCGTGGTTTTCTGAGTGGAATAATGAGAACATAGTTGCATCAGCATCAACTGTTCCAGAAGACCAGCCGAGTAAGAAAAGATCATGTTCTCCATTGGTTAATGCATCTAGATAAGCGGCCCATTCCATATTCTCAATCGTTACGTTTACGCCAATTAAACTTAATTGATCTTGAATGACTTCAGCAATTTGCACACGTACTGCATCGGCGTCATTCGTCCACAAGTTAATCGATAGCTCCCCCTCAGAGAAGCCTGCTTCTTCTAAAAGTTGTTCTGCTCCCTCTGGATCATAATCAATCGGTTGTTGGTCTGGGTTACTTCCAAAGACAAGATCGTTAATCGGACCAGTCGCTTCGCTTGCATAGCCTTCATAGATTCCTTCTATAATAACTTCTGTATCAATTCCTTTTGAGATTGCTTGTCGCACGGCAACGTCATCAAGGGGTTCTTTTTGTGTGTTAAAGCCTAAATATGTCATGGACAACGTATCATTAATCAAAGGCTCAGCATTTTCAAGACCTTCAACTCGTGAGATGTTAACAGGCTCAATTCGTTCAATCGCATCTGCTTCGCCATTTTCTATCATCGCAATTCGCGTTGATTCTTCTGGTACGACCTTAAATGTTACTGAATCCAAATGAGGATGCTCTCCCCAATAGTCTTCGTTTCTAGTAATGACTAGTTCATCCCCTTGGCTCCAGTTTTCAAATTGAAAAGGTCCTGTACCAACGGCTTCAATATCTAGATTCACATCGCCTTCAATCGCAGCAGGACTAATCATGCTCCCGATATTGTGAGCAAGGTGTGCTATGAGTGGGGCAAATGGTTTCTCCGTGATGATCTGTACTGTTAGATCATCAACAACAACGACCTCTTCAATATCAGTTAGGTAATCAGCTCTTGGGGCAGCAGTCTCTGGACTAAGAGCACGCTCAATATTCACTTTCACTGCCTCTGCATTAAAAGGTTCTCCGTCATGGAACGTGACATCTTCTCGAAGTGTAAATTCCCACGTGAGCTCATCCAACTGTTCATATTCACTTGCAAGCCCGGGTACAAGCTCCATATCCTCATCACGCTCGACTAATGTTTCATACATTGTCCAGTTCACAACATTCGATGGAACGTCACCCGCCATATGTGGATCAACCGTTACAGCATCGGCCGGTACTGCTAAAATAAAATCGCCACCTTCTGACGCTTCGCTTTCTGTTACCGTTTCTTCATCTTCAGTTGCACTTGATGTTACTTCTGGTTCTGCATCATCTGAACAGCCCACTAATGCGAAGGCAAATGCTGTTGTCACTGCTGTAAGTCCTAGTTGCTTTTTCATCTTCTGTCCCCCTTAATTAGCGATATAATTTCTCTAGAAATTCTGCCATTGCTTTATATGCGGTTACTTGGTTTTGAATTTTTACGATGCCGTGTCCTTCATCTTCAAATCGAATGTACTCAACAGGATGGTTCCTCGCCCTTAACTCTGTTATCATTTGCTCGGTTTCACCAATGGGTACTCGGGGATCATTTGCACCGTGAGAAACGAGTAACGGAGCAGTAATCCGCTCTGTATGGTGAATCGGATCAATTTCATCGAAAAATGCGCCGTCTTCTTCAATCGTTCCATACTCACTTTCACGAAGCTTTCGTCGCCAAGGTCCCGTATTCTCCAAGAAGGTTCTAAAGCTCGAGATCCCAACTAAATCAATGGCACCTGTGAAGACGTCTGGGTAATGCGTAATCGCAGCAAGCACCATAAATCCACCGTAACTACGGCCGATTACAGCCACCTTAGATTCATCTACAAACGACTCTTTCTTCAAGGCGTTCGCAATCTCAATTAAATCTTGCACAGAATCCATTCTTTTTCTAACATCATCTAAATGAATATACGTCTTACCGTAGCCCTTGCTTCCACGCACGTTAGGCGCACATACGACATAACCCAATGCTGTTAATGATTGAATAACCGGATGGTACTCCGCCTTCGTCTGCCCTTCTGGACCACCGTGTACCCAAAAAGCAAGTGGTGCGTCTTCAGTGAGTTTGTTAGGCTTGTATAAAAATGACGGAACACGTAACCCATCAAATGACTCGATCGTATAAATTTCTGGTTCGACAAGAGACTTCTCAAAGTTAGGATCAACCGATGTGCAATGCAAACGCTGAACCTCACCATTTTCAATCGACCATTTATAAAGATCCGACGTTTTCGTAGGGCCATTAAAAACAAATGCAATCGTCTTTGAATCACTAGACCAAGACATAGTAGAGATTGTCCCAATTCCTAAATCAAAGGTACGTGTTTCCCCAGTTGCTAAGTGATAAACTTTACCTCGATCAATTCCACCTTCATTGACTGTATACGCTAACCATTCCTTTTTATCATCAACGACTAGATTCTCAATGTCCCAATCTTCCTCAATCACAACTGTTAATTGTTTCGAATCAAGATTAAACTTCGCTACAGTAATAAACTCATGGTCGTGATTGGTTAATAAGTATAAGTCTTCACCGTCTTGTGAAAAAATCGGTGTATCATAAGAACTAATCGCTTTGTCCTCAAACCACCATTCAACTTCCCCAGTATGTAAATCTAACATGCCAATGTTGCTATACAGGTTTGTAAATACTTCTTGAACAACGAGCTTCTCATTACTCGGGTGCCACCCTAGCACTCGATACGTTCCGTCCCCTTCAAAAACTCTCGTAACAACTTTGCTCTGAAGATCCATCGTATACAAGTCATAATAGTATGCATTGCGCTCATTACTCGCGTAAGCAATCGCTTTGCCATCTGGAGAGCTTCCACCAAATACATACAATGCATCATCTTGTTTCGTTAATCTCTCAATTTCTTTATGTTCATCCACGTAATATAGCTGTTGTCTTTCATTTCCTTCAACATCCATCCCTAAAATAAACGACTCATTGCGAGGAACTTTCTTAAAAAACTGAATTCTATCGTTCGTCTCGAGCCACTGCGAGCCATGATTTGCTTTTTCGTCATACTTCCAAATTTGAGGAAGATCTGTTTCATCGCTAATATAAAATAAATTACCCTTTTGATAAACTGGATTCTGCACCTTTTTTACTTGCAAATAATTCAAAATACTTTCTGTAGCAACCATACTTCACCATCCTCTATCTTCTATTTTCTATATCTAAATGGTACCTCATGATAACAAATGTCAGAAAAAACAGCAATATCATTTGTGAAATAACCTTACATACATTTTCTTTCAACTATTACACTTGAAAACTATTAGTAATGATTACAACAAAAAAACACGAAGTTCAAAAGAACTTCGTGCTTGA
>JIBW01000006.1 GCA_012970285.1 Bacillaceae bacterium JMAK1 | reverse complement strand
TTAAAGCACGAAGTTCTTTTGAACTTCGTGCTTTTTTGTTCTTTTATTTAGTAACCTTTTACAGCTAAGCTGACTTCTACAGCTTTTTTCCAAATCTGATGAAAGTCTTCTATCGATTCAAATCGTTCCATTGGATCTTTACTCATGGCGCGTTTAGCTACTTTGTGCATCGGGCTACCCGCCAAGTCTTGATCTTTCCCTAATACAGAGAAGGCAATTGCGCCCATACGGTATACGTTAGTACGTGTGTTTAACTTTGTGTTTAATGTTAATTCCTCTGGGCTAACAAAAGGTGATGAGGGAAGAAGATTTTCCATTTTATTTAGGTGCTCGTTTTTCTCATAATGATCAATGTTGACGATTTTTAATCGTTTGTTCGTTGAGTCATAGATCATACTCGCATTGTTAAAGCCAATCGCTACGAAACTCTTTTGTTCAACTTTCTCGTGAAAGGTAAAGATCGTCTCTAGCATCTGTAATCGCTCATGTAGTTCTAGTTTTTCGAAAGGATAATGCCAAAGGTTCTCGCCTTCAATCCATTCATATTCGAGCATATAGCCAGGACCAACATCTTCGTGATGTGTTAGCTTAACGAGCGATGGGTGTTTTAAGAATTCATACCGTAGCTTTGCTTTTTCTAATTGAGAAATAGCATCTTCAGGTTTACCAAAGTATAGAGCTGTTTTTGCACCTGCATACTTAATGTATCGTTTCACACCGTTACGATTAATACCGAAACAGAGATAGCCATCATCTTTATCAGGGTATACGGCAAAAGCCTTTCCAAATTTCTTGATCCAACGAAAATCGTGTTTTTCATGTAAATGAAAGCGAACATCATCTACTACATGTTCTATCATAGAATAAACCTCCATTGATGCGTTTACCAAAATGTAACATAGTTAACGTAGTAACAAGAGGTGCAGAGGAGCTATTTTTATTGGGCAACTATAGTCGTAGGAATAATCGTTAAAGGAGACTTTGTATATAGGCACGTATGAACTTATAATAAAGTCTACTCGTGGACCTTCTATAAAATCCTAAAAAAGCCCGAATGAAGGTAAGAACACCTTCATTCGGGCTTTCATGATTACTCGACACGATCAGTAGTAGAGGTTTGGTTGCTTCGATTTTCCTTCTCCTCATATTCTTTACGAGTAAGCACATCTTCAACGTGCATATTAAATTCAATTAGTTCAAGACCAGTCATTTCCCTAATGGCATTACCGACATTGTCTTGGACAGTGGTATAAATTGTTGGAATGCTTTTGCCGTATTCAATAATTACATCAATGTCGAGGGCGACTTGCTTTTCTCCAACTTCAGCAGAGATGCCCTTAGAAATGTTCTGTGTAGCCCCAAAGCGCTCTGATAGACCTTCAAAAACACTACCACTCATACCAAGAATACCATCAGTCTGTCTCGTTGCGATTGCGGTTACTTTCTTAATCACTTCGTCGTCAAACGTTAACTTAAATCGATTCACTTCTTGAAGTTCTTGCTCCCGTTCTTCTTGTACTTTGATACTTTCCTTCTTAGGTTCAGTTCTTTCAGTTTTCGTTGCTTCAGCCATGGACAATCTCTCCTTTATTAGAATTAAAATTTAACGTCTTCGTTGAAATAATGCATTCACATACCCAGCAACATCGATGTCACCATCAAACCATTTTCCGAGTATGTAACCGATGAATAAGAAGATGAAAACGGTTATTGCGACTGAGAGACCGATGAAAAAGTAAAGTAAGCTAAACAGAATTGCAGCAAAAATTCCGATGATTCGTCCTCTATACCGAGCGAATACTTCCTTGTTGTCCATATTCCCTCCCTCCTTAAACTACCCGTTGTTTTTGACTGTTGTCAGGCTCTGGTTCCTTAATGTTTACTTGAACTGTAGAGACAGCGACTTCCAAAAATTGTTCGACATCTTCTTTGACTGTACGTTGAACTTTAGATGCAAGTTGCTGAACGGGTTCATCTCCAATGACTGAAAAACTGATCGTAATCTCAATCGATTCTTCTTCTGAATGAATGCGAGAGCGTATTGTAATTGCTCGAATCCCTTCAAAACGTTTGACTGAACGATAGATTGTAGAATCAATGGTTTGTTGTGAAATCGACAATGTACCATTTTGAGTACGAACATCAAGTTGTCCTCGAGAGCGTGAAGGTCCACCCATTCTAAAGCTGCTAAAGAACAAGATTACGTTGACGAGAGCAATGAAGGAAAGAATACCGATTAATACCCAGAACAACTCTTCTGTATTGGGCCATAATTCAATCTGTAGCATCACACTGTACACATCAAAAATTGATAGAAGGACTGCTGTGACAAGTAGTAGAGTAAAAAAACTGTTTAGCCCAATTATGAATTGGGTGAAACGATTCATGGCTTCACCTCCGTTACTCCATATATACCCCGGATGCTGACTCTGAAACTCGAATCAAATTAATAATCATTCTTTTCTCCTATTTGCAATGAGCAATGTTTTATAAATTAATTTGAATGGTTACTACAAAAAATGTTATTCTCAAAGGTGTGAACAAATCGATGAATGATCTTATATAGAGATAAAACTAGGAGGTTCTACCATTGTCAAAAGCTATTGTTACGGGGCATCGTAATCCAGATACAGATTCCATTAGTTCTGCGATTGCATACGCGTATTTTAAGCAGCAAAGAGGTGCTGATGCGGTTGCGGTTCGACTTGGAGAGATTAACAAAGAAACGGAATATGCGCTAACCAAATTTAATACAGATGCCCCTGCACTTGCATCAGAAGAAATGGTCGAAGGGCGAGAGGACATCATTCTCGTTGATCATAATGAATTCCAACAAAGTATTGAAAATATCGAGCGATTTAAGGTTACTGAAGTGATTGACCATCATCGTATCGCGAACTTTGAAACGATGGACCCGCTCTACTATCGTGCTGAACCTGTTGGTTGTACAGCGACAATTCTTCTCAAGATTTACAAAGAATATCAAATAGAGATTCCAAAGAATATTGCAGGACTTATGTTATCTGCAATCATTTCTGATTCTCTATTGTTTAAGTCCCCTACGTGTACAGAAGAAGATGTTGATGCAGCAGAAGAGCTGGCGCAAATTGCGGAAGTTGACCCACAAGAGTATGGCTTGAACATGTTAAAAGCCGGCGCAGACCTTAGTGAGAAGACTGTGAATGAACTCGTTACACTGGATGCAAAGGAATTCGAAGTTGGGGCTCACCGCATAGAAATTGCTCAAGTGAATACAGTTGATGTTGAAGACGTTCTCAAGCAGAAGACTGTAATCGAAGAGCGTTTGGATGTAATTGTTAAAGAAAAAGGATTGAAGGTTTTCTTGTTCGTTATTACGGATATTCTGAACAACGATTCAACCATTCTTGCTTCAGGCACTGACCTTGAGAAAGTAGAGCGTGCGTTTGAAACGAAACTTGATGACAATTGTGCGTTATTAAAAGGAGTCGTATCTCGTAAAAAGCAAATCGCTCCTGTCCTTATGAAAGAATTCTCATAAACGAAGAAGAGTATCAGCTTAGGCTGATGCTTTTTTTGTTGAAAGAAAATGAACGATAATGAATGAAATTGATTGACTGTGAATAGTTTTGAATATAAACTGTTTGTAAGCGGTTTCTAAGAGAAGGTGAAGAGATGTTATCGATCAAACGAAAAGAAGCGATCTTACACGTTGTAAAGAAGCAAGATGTCGTGACGATCCAGCAATTAATTGATGAAGTGGGTGCATCTGAATCGACGATTCGACGTGACTTAATCGAATTAGAGAAAGAAGAACAGTTAACACGTGTTCATGGTGGAGCGTCATTACAAAAACGTCGTCATGATGAGCCAAGTATGAATGAAAAGACGACGCGTAACAAAGAAGAGAAACAAAGCATTGCAAAGCATGCAGCGAAGGCAGTGCAAGTCGGCTCGTGTATCTACCTCGATGCGGGTTCAACGACATATGAAATGATTCCCTATTTGGCCGATCGAGATCTTCTAGTTGTCACGAATGGGATCCAGCATGTCCAAACGTTAATGGAATATGGTATCGAAACGTACATCATTGGCGGAAAAGTAAAGTCACAAACCGGAGCTCTAGTCGGCACAAAAGCGGTCGAGAGTTTGCGTTTCTATCGATTTGATTATGCTTTTCTCGGAATGAATGGGATTACTCTAGATGGTTATACAACGCCTGATCCTGAGGAAGCGAATGTAAAACAAACAGCGATGGACAATAGTGCTACATCGTTCGTTCTAGCGGATCATACGAAGTTCGACCAAATCTCGTTTGCTTACGTTCAATCGCTCGATAAAGCGATTATCATCACATCATCGAATACGAACGAGACCAAGGTAAAACCTTTGGAGAAATTGACGACAATCGAGGTGAGCACATGATTTATACGGTAACGTTAAATCCTGCTATTGACTACATTGTGAACGTCACAAACTTTGAAACGGGGGGCTTGAATCGATCAGAGGCTGATGACAAGCAACCCGGTGGGAAAGGAATTAACGTTTCGAGGGTGTTGCAAAGATTAGGTGTTACGTCAACGGCTACAGGTTTTGTTGGAGGGTTCACAGGTGAGTACATTCGCAGTGTGCTCACGAATGAAGGAATTGCGGAACGTTTCGTATCAGTTGATGGAGATACGAGACTCAATATAAAGTTAAAGACGCTTGAAGAGACAGAGATCAATGGACGTTCTCCGGATATTACAGATCAGGATCTTGCTAATCTAGAAGCTTTATTACTGAAATTGAACAAAGAAGATACCGTTGTTTTTGCGGGGAGTGTTCCTGAATCTGTTGATTCGTCCATCTATTATAAATGGATCAAGTTACTAAGTGATCGAGGTGTACGGTGTTATTTAGACGCAAACGGTGCTTCATTAAAGGAAGCGTTAGCTGCGAAGCCGTACTTTGTGAAACCAAATCATCATGAGCTTTCTGAATTGTACAATCGTTCAATTGTAAGTTTAGAAGATGTCTATCAATACGGTTTAACGCTCAAAAAGGAATATGGAATTCCACATCTAGTCGTTTCAATGGCCAGTCGAGGGGCTTTATATTTTGCAGAGAATCAATCCGTCTATCATTATCAACCACCTCGTGGAAAGGTATTAAACTCCGTTGGAGCAGGGGATTCGGTTGTAGCGGGCTTTATTTACGCAAAGCACATGAACTATGACGATATAGATGCTGTACGTTTTGCTGTTGCTTGTGGTTCGGCAAGTGCATTCCAGATGGGATTTTGTGAAAAACAAGATGTGTTGGAGATGTATGCGAAAACGACATTAAGAAACTGGGAGGAATGCCGTCATGAGGATCACTGAGCTACTTAAGCAAAATACGATAGTACTTGATGTGAGGAGCCAGTCTAAGCAAGAGATCATTGAAGAATTGATTCAGACATTGAGTGACTCTGGAGCAATTGAAGATACGGGCTTATTTAAAGAAGCGATTCTTCGACGTGAAAACGAAGGTTCAACTGGGATCGGTGAAGGCGTTGCAATTCCTCATGCAAAAAGCAAAGCGGTGACAACTCCTGCCATTGCTTTTGGTCGTTCATCTGCTGGAATTGATTACGATTCACTAGATGGTCAACCTGCACATTTGTTTTTTATGATTGCAGCAAGTGAGGGCGCTCACAGTGATCATTTACAAACGCTTTCTCGCCTGGCCTCATTATTAATGGATGCAGATTTTCGTGATTCACTTTTACGCGCGAGTAATGAAGAAGAGATTCTATCGATTATTGATGCACAAGATCATGATGAAGATGAAGAATCTCGTGACGAGAAGGCAACAGGAGACGCTCCGCAGATCGTTGCGGTTACAGGTTGCCCAACAGGCATTGCACACACGTATATGGCAGCAGATGGCTTAAAGGATGAGGCAAAGCGGCAAGGTATTACAATCAAGGTCGAAACCAATGGATCGGACGGGGTACGCAACGCCTTAACAGCTGAGGACATTAAGCAGGCAAGTGCCGTCATTATTGCAGCAGATACCAAAATTGAAAAAGATCGTTTTCATGGTAAGCTTCTCATTGAGGCACCAGTTGCAGCAGGAATCCGTAAACCGAACGAATTACTTACAAAAGCGTTACGCCAAGATGCCCCGGTATATTACCGGTCAGATCATCGAAGTAATCAAACTCAATCATCTGGATCGGGTTCATCGAATAGCAAATCAGGCTTTGGATTTTACCGTCACCTAATGAACGGTGTTTCGAATATGCTCCCGTTTGTTGTAGGGGGTGGAATTCTAATTGCGTTATCGTTTTTATTTGGGATTAATGCAGCGGATCCTAATGATCCGAGTTACCACCCAATTGCTGAAGCTTTAAGTTCAATTGGTGGCGATCACGCATTTGGACTCATGGTTGCCGTACTAGCAGGATTCATTGCGATGAGCATAGCGGATCGACCTGGATTTGCCCCGGGTATGATTGGTGGGTTCATGGCGACAACTGGGGATGCAGGGTTTTTAGGAGGTTTGATTGCTGGTTTCCTTGCGGGGTATGTCATTTTAGGATTGCGTAAATTATTCCAGAAGTTACCTTCAACGTTCGATGGGATTAAAACGATTCTTCTGTATCCTTTGTTTGGGATTCTTATTGTAGGAATGGTCATGCATTTCGTATTAATTGATCCATTAAATGCGTTTAATTCTGTCTTAGAAAATTGGCTGAACAATATGCAGACAGGTAATATTGTCATTCTAGGTATTATTCTTGGAGGCATGATGGCCGTTGATATGGGTGGACCAGTAAACAAAGCGGCGTTTACGTTTGGAATTGCGATGATAGACGCCGGTCAATTCGGACCACATGCAGCGATTATGGCAGGGGGGATGGTCCCACCTCTTGGAATTGCGCTTGCAACTACGTTATTTAAAGGGAAGTTTACGCAAGAGCAACGCGATGCAGGGAAAACGAATTATATACTCGGTTCGTTTTTCGTCACAGAAGGAGCTATTCCATTTGCGGCGGCAGATCCTGGTCGAGTGATCCCATCGATCATCGTAGGGTCATCAATTGCAGGTGGTCTATCGATGCTCTTCAACGTGACGTTAATGGCAGGTCATGGGGGAGTGCTTACGATGTTAACCCCTGCGGTAACAAATACGCTCTTGTATGCGGTTGCCATTATTATCGGTGCAGTGGTGAGCGGTTTGATGATCGGGTTTTGGAAGAAAACGACGCCAGCAACACACGTCTAATTGTTAGACTCTGGACACATGAGCGCAACCATCGGATGTGCGCCCCTGAAGTAGCCATGCTACACTGAGTAGAGATTAGGTTAGAGGGGGCAATTGTGTTGAAAGAGAACGTTAAGCCATTACTCGTGATGTCTGCTTTGTTTGGTATTCTCGGTGTATTTATGGGTGGCCATCTTGCAGGTGCTGGTGATTATTCATTACGTGCGGTGCACGCTCATGCACTTGTCGTAGGGTGGTTGTCCTTATTCAGTTGGGGCATTTACTATCAAATCTTTACATCACAAGGTTGGCTATCAAAAGTCCATACGTGGACAGCGATTATCGGAACGACCGGTTTAGTAATCGGTATGTGGGTATACAACACAGTCGGTTCAACACTTACGATGATCTCATTTATTGTCGGCGGTACAATCTTAATGATCAGTTATATATTGTTTCTATTCATCGTTATTAAGCAAAAATAACAAGCAGGGATCCCTGCTTGTTATTTTTTTTGATTAATGTTCTTTGAGTACAAGCTCGAGTAAGTCAATTTGTTCATCTATCGCTGTAATTGAAGTTGTCATTTGTAGGTTGTGTAGTGCGGCTGCTTGTTGGCGTAAACGCTCTAATTCACGGGTCATTAGAAAACGTTCCTCTGCATCTAGCATAATCAAGCACCTTTTTCTTATGAAAGTGGTTTACCTATGTATAGTGTACCCATCAATAGTAGACAAAAAACGTTATGGCTTACGAATCTTTTTTTTATTCTTTAATAACAGCTTCTCGCTTTTTTAAACAAACGTTTCATTAAATCTAGAGTTTATCTTAGTAGGCGTATGTGGTTTCTTAAGAAAACGGGCATTAAATTAGGTTGTACTACAGTCGAAAGCAGTGCAGTTGAATCTACTATGTAAGAGCGTTAATGAAAAGGAGGACTGTACTGTGATTATAATTAACTTTTGGAGACGTTGGTTCAACTGGTTGTGCAAAGGCTCGTTTCGCCGCTTACTAAAGCGATTACAAGAAAGCAGTGTTGAAGTCACAACACCATTTGGGGTGACATCAGGTACGTTAGTTGCTGTACGAAAAGATTATATAGTAATTATTGAAAATAGTGATCGGCAAGTATTAATTGCGATTCGGAAGATTGAGACGATCCAGAGCGTTTCATAAAAGGAGGGAAAAAGATGTTTTTTTATCGATTGAAAAAAGAACTCTATTCGAAGTTAGGTACGCGTATTGAAGTAACGACAGATAACAATTTCATTGAAGGCATGCTTATTACTGTTACGAGCGAATATATTGGACTAGAAGTGAACGATGGTTATGGAAGTGGCGATGTCATTTATGTTCGATTACGTGAAATTAATCAAGTGTGGGATCAATCGTTCGTGTGATAGAATGAATAGCAAGCTAAGGGAGCGTAAGATGTGCATTCGCTCCTTTCTCATTTTTCTATAAGGGAGGGTCACAAATGAAACCGATTATGATTGATTTTCCTGATGAGATGTATACCGAACGATTGTACATAAGAGCTCCGCGTTTTGGTGATGGGGAAGTCGTGTATGAGGCCTTAAAGCATTCACATGAAGCGTTAAAACCTTGGATGCCGTTCGCCCAAGAAGTGCCAATAATGGAAAAAGTCGAAGAGGAGACTCGTCAAGCGCATGTGAGGTTTTTAACGAGAGAAGATTTACGATTGCATATTTTTCATCGTGCAAGTGGGCAATTTATAGGGTCTACAGGGTTGCATCGAATCAATTGGAATGTACGGCGATTTGAAATTGGCTATTGGGTAGACCAACGTCATGAGCGACAAGGGTATATCACTGAAGCGGTCCAAGGGATTACAACGTTTGCTTTTCAGGAGTTAAAGGCGAATCGAATCGAGATTCGCTGTGATGAGTTGAATCGGAAAAGTCGTGCTGTTCCAGAACGATTAGGGTTTACGCTAGAAGGAATCTTACTAAAAGACGACGTGGCCGTTAATCAAAAGAATGAATTACGAAATACGTGTATCTATGCGAAAGTCTCAAAAGACACGGAATAAAGCGAGTCGAAACGGTTCTTCGACTCGCTTTATTCCGTAGTTTCATCTTTATGTACGCGTCGACCTGGAAAAAAGGCAATGGCCTCGTCGAGAGGGTTAGCTTTAGCAGTTATCGTTTGTGGATCGATCCGATAGACAGCAGTGGAAGCACCTAAAGAAGATCGATAGTTTTGAACGTGTGACTTACGAACCGCACGTTCGTAGTATCCAGGTACATATTTATCAACCATCATTTGCATCGCTTCAGTAGCCTCATCAAGATCTGTGACCTCTTCAATCTTTCCAAAAATCATCACGCTCATATACGCCGTATCGGTCTTGGCAGGAACGGGGTCGACCATCGTGGCGTATTCCTCACAAATTGAGAAGCAAGCTTGATTGTTTTCATTTATAATACGTACCTTTTTACCTTCGTTTGCCCCATGGAAATATAGCTGATCATTAAAATAAGCATAGTTCAGCGGGACAACGTAAGGATGATCATTGTCTGTTACTCCTAAATGTCCGATCCGTGCTTTTGTAATGAACGTCTCGACTTGTGTCTGATCAGAAACGGTTAGTTTGTGGTTGCGAATGGCATTCATAGCATGCTCCCTTCATTTCTTTTCTTTTATTTCCTCCAGTGTATGCTGCATGTATTCGTATAAAAAGGGGCAGAACGAGAAAAATCCTTAGTGCCAGATCATAGAAAAATGAGCGAATACCCTACGACAATAGCACGTACAGTGAATAATATTCAGCGTACAGTAATCAAGAGGAGGTTTTCTTATGCCCAAAATTTTTATTGATCCAGGACACGGAGGTCATGATCCAGGGGCGCAAGGAAACGGTCTGCGTGAAAAAGATCTCGTTTTACAAATTGGATTGAAAGTGCGGGATCTTTTAAGACAAGACTATGAAAATGTCCAAGTGAGCATGAGCCGTACGAACGATACGTTTATTGCCTTGAACGAACGAGCAAGATTGGCGGTTGCATGGGGAGCCGATGGATTTGTCTCCATTCATTTGAATGCACATAATGGTTCGTCGAATGGAACAGAGACGTTTATGCATTCAAGTTCAAACCTTCCGGGTCTACGAAATCAGTTGCAACAGAATATATTGCGTGAGATCAGAGCGTTTGGAAGCGTGACAGATCGAGGGCTAAAGTCTGCAAACTTCGCAGTGTTGCGTGGGACGTATCAACATATGAGAACAGCGTTAACCGAGTCATTGTTTGTTGATAGTCAGCGAGACGCGGCTTTACTAAAAAGACCAGAAGTGATCGACGCCATTGCAAAAGGACATGTGCTTGGAATTGCTGCTGAATTTCAATTAGTAAAACGTACACATCCTAATGGCAATCCGGTTGAAGAGGAGTTGATGATTGTGAGAGCGGAAGATTTTCAATGGGCTTCAGGGAAAGAACGTTTTGAAACGGTCTTACGTCGTTTTGGTAATCAAAGAGAGCAAGAAGCATATCAGAACAACACATTGAATGTTAGTGATGCAATGGGGGTACTTGCAAAAGCAATTCTTTCGCAACCGAGTCAAACCATACCAGAAACGCATCGCGAAGCTTGGGAACAACTAACTGACCGTGGAATCTTTAATGGTCAAAATCCGAATCATCCATTAACGAGAGCGCAGCAAGCAACCGTTATAAAGCGTCTTGAAGAAGAGTAAGTGGTAAATAGGAGAATGAGCAGATCATTCAGCTCGTTCTCTTACTTTGTGTAGGGTTGGTAACAGGAGTTGACAATCGTCATCTTTGAGGTATACTAAATATGAATGACATTCAGTCATATTATAAAAGTAGTGACGATTTGAGCTGTGTTGAACGGTTTTTTATTTGATATTAAAATGACTGACAGTCATTCATTTATTTATAAAGGGGGAGTATGTCATGAGTAAATCTTGGATGTATGTCATCTTAACATGTATCTTTGAGCTGTTTTGGGTGTTTGGGTTTAATGTGGCAAGTGAATGGTGGCATTGGGCTATTATCATCCCAATTATTATCGTGGATTTCTATTTCTTAGCCAAAGCGTGTGAAGGGTTACCAACAGGAACGGTTTATGCAATTTTTGCAGCAGCAGGGACTGTAGGTACGGCACTTATGGATCTATTTATATTTGGTGGTGCATTTAGCGTGTTAAAAGGAATGTTTATGGCTTTACTCGTTATAGGGGTTATTACGTTGAAGCTCGCGGACCAAAGTTCTGAAGCAAAAGGGGCGGTGTAACATGGGTTGGTTATACGTTAGCATTGCAGCCATTCTAGAAGTAGCTGGTGTTATAGGATTAAAGAAGTTTAGTTCGAATAAAACGATTCAAAATGCAGTGTTATTCTTCGGTGGATTTGGCGGTTCATTTATCTTCTTATATGCATCATTTAACTATCTACAGATGAGTGTGGCATACGCAGTGTGGATTGGCATTGGTACGGCAGCAGCAGTAGTCGTGAATATGGCGTTTTTTAATGAATCAAAGAGCATAGGAAGAATCATAAGTGTTGTGATCATCGTCATCGGAGTGACAGGCTTAAAGGCTGTTTCTTAGAAACGTTAACACAAAGAATGACAGTAAGTCCGCTGAACTTACTGTCATTCTTCATTGACGGTTAAGGCTGCCAACATAATATGGCGGTAAGGAATGATATGAAATCGATCGCCATCGTCAATGATGACAACTTGATCGGTATTGTTACAATCGATGACCTTTCCAGTAACCGTTTGTTTCACACCATCATAATAAGTTAGCTTCGTATCGACCTGTTGCGTTCTTCCGTTCACGAGTGTTTTAGCGATTATTCTCCATTCCCTTGCGCTAACTTTAGGTTCTGCATATAACACCAAACCACCTCCGGATGGACGTCTACGTTATTTATAGTATATAGGAACGTATGTTCTTATTCAAGTGAGCGTATGGAGTTTTCACACATGTTATTGTAGTGATGTGTAAGAGGAGTCCAATCGCTCATTTATAAGCAAATAAACTGTACGATTACGTTCTGATCGTACTTTTTAGCGCATCTCTTAAGTCAGTTCTCTATCTTACAGCTTTTCCTTAAGAGTCACCTACTAGTCATTGAAACTGTTTCTTTTTCAAAGATTCTAGATGAAAAAGTAAAACCCTTTCGATGTAAGGAATCGATTTTACAAGATGTATCACTTAATTTTTTGTCAGTCGTATTTTAAAATAAATAGAGTAAGGCTACGATGTAAGATACGACGTCAGGATGTATGGAGCGTGTTGCATTGAATAAAATAGTAGGCACGGTAATTATTAGTATGATTCTAGTCACGAACGGTTCAGTCTATGCATCGACACAAGAGGAGGAGTCCGTATGGCAGCGGCTAGATGCGGCCATTGAATCATGGATTGGTGACTTGAACTTGTATGAAGTAATGGAATCATTTAATGACTGGTTATCGGCTATTTTGCCGTTTGATATTGAACAGGAGGAACAGGAACGAACGGAGCCTAACCTTCCTGAATTAGATGAGCCAGGCACTCAACAATTTGCAGTTCATAATATTGAGCTTGGCGATGTAAGAGAAGACGTTGAAGAAGAGGTAGGAGAGGTCCAGCGAGCAACGTTAAATGACTACGGTGTAGATTGGGAAGCTTACCATGAAAATTATCATCAATTCATAATGGTTTCTTACGACGACCAAGATCAAGTCAGAGCGTTGTTCACGAACCAAGAACTTGTCACTTCGGAATTTGGTATTGAACATGGCAGCCCGAGACAAAGCGTCCAAGATGCGTTAGGTGAACCACTTGAAGTGATGACAAAAGGGCTCATGCGTTATCAAATTAATAGTAACGGTGAATATGACATTTATGAACTTGACGGATCGTTTGTTACGATCTTTTATGATCAACATGAAGAACAGACTGTAACGGCTATTCAAATCATTGATGAAAGCTTAGAACAACAAAGAAGTGAATTTTATGCGGGAGAAAGCCAAGAACTAATTGAAGGCTTCGAGTATCAACTTTTTGACTTGACGAATGCTGCACGAGTGCAGCATGGGCTAAGTCCGTTAACGTGGAGTGAGGACGTTCGGGGAACGGCTCGAGATCATAGTGAAGATATGGCAGAACATGAATACTTCGATCACAATAATCAAGCAGGACAGACACCATTTGATCGAATGGAAGAAGATAACATCTCATTTACACGAGCCGGTGAAAATCTAGCGTATGGTCAAGCGAGCAGTATTTTTGCTCACGAAGGGTTGATGAACTCACTCGGACACCGGGAAAATATACTAGAAGGTCAGTTTGAACGCTTAGGTGTAGGTGTTGCGTTAAACGAAGAAAACCAACCGTACTTTACTGAGAAGTTCTATCGCTAATCTAAAAACGCACACCGTCTCAAGACGGTGTGCGTTTTTTAGGAATTAACATGTAGGAGGAATTTATTGTTAGAAGGATCAGCGACGATAAAGTCATCGCTCACCGTAACATTTAACCGTTTTAGTCGCTCAATAATAGTCTGGCGTGTTTGTTCATTAGGCAGAGTAAGTGTAAAGAATCGAAGCCCAGCACTGTGTGGGCTTGGTGGCTTCGCACCAACGCCATTCCAAACATTTAATCCTAGGTGGTGATGATATCCATTGTCAGAGATAAAAAGTGCTTGGTTAGAAAAGCGAGAAACTACGTTTAGCCCTAAACCTTCGGTGTAAAAGGTTTCTGTTTCTGGCAAATTTGAAACGTGTAAGTGAAGGTGTCCCATTTTCGTGTTCGTAGGAGCGGCGTTCCAAGTAGAGGGCTCTACATTTTTAAGTAAATCTTTAAAATCAAGTGGATCAACCGTCATATGAACGAGACCGTCGTGCCATGTCCATTGTTTAGGGTCTCGATCTGTGTAGATTTCAATGCCGTTTCCGTCAGGATCATTAAAATATATCGCTTCGCTAACGAGATGATCGGACGAAGCAATCGGCAAGCCAATTTGCTGAAAGTGTAGAACGATTCGAGCAAGGTCCATACGTGTAGGGAGTAACAAGGCAAAATGATACAAGCCAGTCGTTCGAGGCTCTTTTGGTTGTCCATGGGTCGGTTGATGAAGTTCGAGGAGAGGGGTTTTCCCGTCTGCGCTTAATTGCGCAACGTTGTCCTCCTTTTTGAGAGTATGTAAGCCTATGACTTTCTCATAAAACGAGATTGAACGATCAAGAGTGGTCACATTTAGCGATACGTGTGAAACGTGAACCGTAGTTTCATTATGGAAGTTCATTAAAGGTCCTCTTTTCTTTAAGTATGTCTGATTGTAAATTGTAATTGCTTTAATTCAGCAGACGAGTCTTTCGTTTCATTGTTCACAAATTGGCATTGACGTAATCAAAAGAGTATTGTTGAAAGAAAGATCGTAAAACTAACGGTCAAAATGCTTAGTAGCGTAGAATAGAGTACAATTTGAGCATGTAGTTGCGGCTCAACGTTATACTCTAGTGCAAGTGATGAAGTATTTCTTGATGTTGGAAATGAGCTTGCAATAAATAAAGACTGGGCAATAACACCACTAATTCCAAGAATGGAAATGAGTAACAAGGCAATCATAGGACCCGCAATCAGTCTCCCTAAGAGTGCCCACGTTATGACGCGATGGAAGTAACGTATGGAAATTGAAGATAGCTGTGCACCGAGCAATAAAAGCGCAAGCGCAACGAATCCATTCGCAAGATGTTCAATGGGTACCATCATAAAATCAGGAAGAGTAACGTTCAAAAACTGCAACAACAACCCGAACAGT
Source organism: Bacillaceae bacterium JMAK1 (assembly GCA_012970285.1). Lineage (GTDB taxonomy): Bacteria > Bacillota > Bacilli > Bacillales > Marinococcaceae > Geomicrobium_A. Next base: position 580,785 of record JIBW01000006.1, on the reverse strand, counting down.
ACTGCATAAATCACAGGCATTCTCACAAATGCTTTCACAATGTCTACAAGCGATTTAGAAGCAGCGAGTAAATTATATAATCCATAGGAATAGGTCAAAATATTTTGAAATACGAGTACGAAAATTTGAACGGTGATTCCAATTGGCTGTCCACTAAATACGAGCTGGCTGACTGGAAGTCCGTAGTTACCGGAATTCATGAGTGTAATACTGTTGTTTAGAGCAGCTTTCTCTCCTGATTGTAAGTTTAGCAGTTTAGATAATAGCTGACTAAACATAACCGTTGCGAGTGAAAAAAGAAATAAATAGACGATCAATTGGCTCAGTAACCGTGCATCAAGTTCGACGAGATAAAGGTTTAAAAAAACAGCAGCAGGCAGTAAGCAATACGTAAGTAGCTTGGATAAGTGTGATAAGTTCATGGAAAACTTCTTCTGAAGAAAAGCACCGACAAGCACAAGAAGTAAAATCGGTAAAATTACGGATGTCATGATGGAAAAAAACATAGAAGCCCCCCAGTCTCGTTACATAGCTTTAGTATACCGAACTGTTATCAATTGTTGTGATGCGTGTTTATCATAGCATCTAATAAAGTATACTTATAAACGAACGGATGCACATGGTCAGCGGTAATCGTAGTTACTTATTGAAAGTAGGTGTTTGAAATGAAAAAAGCAACGCCGTTTTTAATGTTTCAAGGTGGGGTCGCAGAACGAGCGATTAATACGTATGTTGATTTGTTTGAAGATGCACAAATACGAACAATTACACGATACGGTTCGGATCAACCAGAGCGGGAAGGTACGGTCATGCAAGCGACGTTTCGTATTAAAGATCAAGAGTTTATGTGTATCGATAGTGACATCTCTCACGGATTTGACTTTACACCTTCATTCTCTATTTATATCACGTGTGATAGCCTAGAAGAATTTAATCAACTGTACGATCAATTGAGTGAAGACGGAATGACGATGATGCCTCCAGACAATTATGGTTTTAGTACGAAGTTTGCTTGGTTGAATGATCGTTTTGGTGTCTCGTGGCAATTAAATGTAACGTAAGCAAAAACATGTAAGGAACGAAAACGGTCGTTCCCTACATGTTTTTTTATGAAGTTAAATAAAAAGATTATTTAAATAATTAGAGGTTGTCTCCTCTTCTATGAAGAACTACTAAAAAAGCATGAAGGTGCTTAAAAAGGAGGCGTTGATCTTTGAATAACGTAGATGTAGCAGGTACATATGGCTCTATTGAGCGGCAACAATTATTTGAAATGATGAAAATAGGTGAACTGGATACACTCGTCGTTGGCTTCGTCGACATCCAAGGGAGGCTGATGGGGAAGCGATTAACTGCAGACTATTGTTTAGAGAACGAGTTAGTAGACGGATCCAAGTTTTGTACGTATTTACTCGGTACAGATCTTGATTTAAATACGATCGAAGGATACTCCTATATGAGTTGGGAAACAGGTTATGGGGATTGGACCGCAGAACCTGATTGGACAACGTTAAGGGTGTTGCCTTGGTTAGAGAAGACAGCGTTAGTTTTTGCAGATGTAGTCGATGAAGAGCGTAACGACGTGTCGATTTCACCGAGGTCAATTTTAAAAAAGCAAATTGAACGGGCGAATGATAAAGGTCTTTTCCCAAAAATGGTTAGTGAATTAGAGTTCTACTTGTTTAATGAAAGTTTTGAATCGGCGTTTAAGAAAGAGTATCGAGATTTACAAGTTGCTGGTCAATTTAATGAAGATTATAGTTTGCTTCAAGGATCCAAAAATGAACCATTTTATCGTCACGTTCGCAACATGATGACAAAAGCAGGGGTTCCCATTGAATCGTCGAAAGGTGAAGCGCATATCGGGCAACACGAAATTAATGTGAAGTATAGCGATGCGTTAACGTCAGCAGATCGTCATATTTTGTTAAAGCATGGGATGAAAGAGATGGCAATTCAACAAGATTATGCCCTAACTTTTATGGCCAAACCCCACCATGACTGGACGGGATCAAGCGGTCATATTCATTTAAGTGTAAGTGACGAATCAGGGGCGACTAACTACTTTTACGATAAAAATGAAGCGAACGGAATGTCCGAAACGATGCAACATTTCTTAGCTGGAATTCTTGCGTATACGAAGGATTTTTCGTTGTTTTATGCGCCTTATGTAAATTCATACAAGAGGTTCGTTCCTGATAGCTGGGCTCCTACAAATATCGTCTGGAGTCGAGACAACCGCTCTTCTGGTTACCGAATTGTTGGGGAAGGCAAAGCAATGCGTATTGAGAATCGAATTCCAGGTGCAGACTTTAATCCGTACTTGGCTTATTCAGCAATGCTTGGCGCTGGGCTAAAGGGTCTTGAGCAGAAATTGCCATTAAGTAAGGAACATGTCGGGAATGCGTATTTATCCGAAGAAGTTTCTCAAATCCCTGGGACGTTGTACGAAGCAATTGATTGTTGGAAGAACAGTACAATCGTCCAAGAAGTATTAGGAGAAGATGTTGCCATGCACTATTTACACACGGCAATTGTTGAACAAGAACAGCATAACAAATATGTATCTGAACTTGAGATTAAACGGAACTTTGAGCAGTGTTAATGGGCGAGGGTGGTAGCGATGATCCCAGAATTAAGTGAGGACTTAAAGGGAGAACTGATTTCAATTAGACGTCAAATTCATCAATTTCCTGAGCTGAGCTTTGAAGAAGTTGAAACGGCGAATTATATTTGCACTATGCTGAGTCACTATGGCATTCCATACGAAACATTCGGCACAGGTATTGTAGCGACGATTCATGGAAAGAAACCTGGTGGAGCGTTAGCAATTCGTGCCGACCTTGATGCATTGCCAATTCAAGAAGAAACTGAATTACCGTACACGTCGCAAAATACAGGCGTGATGCACGCCTGTGGTCACGATATTCATGCAACTGTCGTTTTAGGTTGTGCGATTGTGTTGCATGATTTAAAAGAAGAGATTTCTGGAACGATTAAGTTTCTGTTCCAACCAGCGGAAGAAATCTTGGCAGGGGCAAAAGCGCTCATTGCTTCCGGTGTCTTGAGTAACCCTGAAGTAGATGCGGTCATTGGAGTTCATACGTGGCCTGACTTGCCAGTAGGGACCGTCGGTTTAAAACCAGGTGCCATGACCGCTGCCTCGGATTTTATCAACATCGAAGTGAAAGGGAAATCAGGTCACGCTGCTCACCCTGAAGATGCTGTTGATCCAATTGTTATTGCAGGTCATCTGTTATCTGCTTTGCAAACAATTGTATCAAGAGAACTCTCTCCCCTTAGACCAGCGGTATTGACAATTGGAAAAATCAACGGAGGGAAAGCTCCTAATAGTATTCCAGAGCGAGTGGCGTTGTCTGGCATGATTCGTTCACTTGATGAACAGAGTCGAGTTAAGATCATTCAATCGATTAAGCGAATTAGTGAGAATGTGGCAAAAACATTCAATGGCACTGCTACCGTAGAAGTAAAGCAAGGAACACCCACAGTGAGCAACGATCCGGCAATGACAGAACAATTTTTGGCTTGCGCGGCTAAAGTGTTAGGAAAAGAACAGGTCGTGCGACTTGAAGAGCCATCACTTGGTAGTGAAGATTTTGCTTATTATATAGCGGAAAAACCAGGTGTGTTCTTTCGTCTCGGAACGCATATAGAGGGCAATGAAAATACGAGGCAGTCATTACATAGCTCACGAGTTGAATTTGGTGAAGAAGCAATTTTTACAGGTGTTCAACTTATTAGTTCGTTTGCGCTTTGGTATGGAAACGAGGGGGCAGAAAGGTTGTGAAAGTAATGGAAAAGGTTTATTCATTTACGAACCATCTTCCTGTACAAGTCACATTTGGGGAAGACAAAATTCAAGAACTGGAAACGATAATCTCGAAGAGTGGTTGGGAGCGTACGTTCATCTTAATTGATCGGGGACTTATGGAAATCATTCCCCAAGTTGCAGAAGCCACTCGCAACTTAAATGCCGTAATTTCTGAGAAGGAGCCGGGAGAGCCGACAATCTCGAATGTAGAAGAAATTGCACAGCAATTAACAGCATCAGGCGCAGATGTCATCGTTGCAATTGGTGGCGGTTCGGTTATGGATAGTGCAAAAGCTGCGCGCTTAGTCGTCGCACAAGGCCAATCGTTACAGACGTTTATTCAATCAGAACAAACTGTACAAAGTCCAGAAATTGCGCTCATAACCGTTCCTACAACAGCAGGGACTGGTTCTGAGGTTTCAGGAGGAGCAGTGATTACAGATGAGGTACGTGATGTGAAAGTAGGAATTGCTAACTCCTTATTGCGTGCACAACATGCGATCGTTGACCCCGTACTTACGTACAATTTACCGAAAACAATTACCGCTTATACAGGGATTGATGCTGTTGCACAAGCGATTGCTGCAATCATGTCTAACGTGAGGACACCAATTGGAAATGCAATTGCACTTGAAGCAATTCGACTTGCCAGTGACGCGCTAATTAAAGTGGTAGAGGATGGTGCTGATTATGATGCTCGTTCGAATATGGCTTGTGCGAGCTTGATGGCAGGATTGTCGATGAATATTGCAAACTGTACGGCAGAGCATTCAATTGGCCAAGCTCTTGGTGGAATGTATCATTTGCCACACGGTTTGACGATCGGTCTCGTATTAGCAGAAACGATGGAACGTGAGCGGAAGTACATTCCTGAATTAATGGAACGGATTGCCGATGCTCTTGGAGCTGAAGAAGATGGTAGTCAGGATGGGTCTCGGGCCGTGCGAGCTGTTCGTAAACTCATCAGTCGAATTGAGATTCCTACGTTACGAGAAGTTGGGGCAAAGGTTGAAGATCTCGAACATTTAGCGGAGCGGGCAATGGAAGATTATTTTATTACGATGGCGCCAGAGCCGTGGACAAAAGATGAAGTCATCCAAGTATTTGATAAGCTGTATGAATTAGAGAAGCGATAAAAAAGAACAGCCCATCCTTATTACGGATTGGGCTGTTTACATTTATTTATTGAGTAACCAACTATTGTCTTCCCATAACTTCGAAAGGAATTCTTCAGATTCTCCGGTGTTTGCATTTAAATAGAACGTTTGGCTACCAGACTCGGTTTTGATCGTGTATTCCCACAGAGGAAGATACGATAAGAAAACTTCTCGAATTTCATGTTTTGGTTTCTTTAGTAAATATTTTTTATTTATTTGAGATTGTAAGTCTTGAATATAAGGCTGTAGTTGATCTTCCGATTTTAAGATTGGTCGTGCGACTAGACCATCACTGTTCACCGATTGAAAGGGTGGAACATTCGTGAACAACCCCCGGTACCCTGAAACGGCATCAACAAACCCCATGTTAGGGGTAATCCGAGGAGGAAAGGGTTTCCGTTCGGCAATGATGAGCATTTTTGCAACCCACATCGGATGATAGATTTTCTTCTGTGAGATCATTCGTTGCTCTAGTTCATCCATCGTTACTTTTCGTTTCAACCATTTACGGCCTTGTTTCAGTAGTGGCTTTGTCAGGTCCATCGATTGATTGGAATCACCAATGATCTGAATTGAAGTCTTGGTAGTCATAGGAATCCTCTTTCTTCTACAGTGCGTCTTTTACGTTCGTGTGATTGCGTTCGACTTCTTGTTGAATTTCTTTAGAAGGTGGTTCAGTTAGTAAGCTTACGACAACCATGAAAACGAGAGAGACTGGAGCGGCGATAATCGGTTCAGCGACTAAAGCAAAGGGTTGTGTAATAACGAGTATTAAGAACGTGAGAGAACCACTGAGCATACCGGCTAATGCACCTGCTTTGTTGGCACGTTTCCACCAAATTCCGAGAACGATTGGAAAACCAAAGGCGGATAATAGACCTCCACCGACCCAGCCGACCATAATTGCAATTAACTGAGGAGGATCGAGTGCAATCACGATGCCGATGATCGAAGCGACGAACATCACGACTAAACCGAGGCGAGTGACGGTTTTCTCTCTTGCTTCTTTATTAATAAACCCTTTATAAATGTCTTGAGCAACTCCAGCTGAAATGGCTAGAAGCATCGCGTCCGCCGAAGACATAATCGCGCTAATAAGGGCAGCGAACATAATACCTGCAAGAATTGGCGGTAAGTAGTATTCAACAACCGATATAAAGATCATATCCGAGTTGTCGAGTGAACCAATCATATCTAAGTTCGTACCTGCAGATGCAATGACAAAACCGAATACGAATACACTTGCATATAAGAAGCAAGCGCCCATCGCTGAACGTCTTGCGGTTCGAGCGTCTTTAGACGCAAAGTTACGCATAACCGCGGAAGGTGATACAACACCGAACCATAGAAAGGCAATGAATAGACCGAAATACGACAACCATGGCTGGGTAACTTCACCGAACGCTGGGTCAACAGCGAGAGCAGCTGATAATAAATTACCAATTCCATCATGTTCAAACAAGATGACGATGGCGAGGACTGCAAGACCGACGAGAATAATCATCCCTTGAATCAAATCGGTATATGTAATGGCCCACATCCCGCCAAGAGCTGCATAAATCGTAAAGCCTAAACCGAGGACAATGACCGCGGTAGCATAATCAATGCCAAGAACGTAGCTGCCGATGAGTCCTGATGCAGTTAGTTGTGGCACCATATAGAACGTCATGCCAATCACGACAATCAATGCAGCTAGAATGGAGACGCTCATACCGTATCGTTTCAAAAAGAATTCGGGAACCGTTCGAACGCCAGATCGACGGATCTGACCAGACACAAGGAATAGCGTAAAAGGCAATGTACAAGTAACACCAAATCCATAAACGAATAGGAAAGGAAGTCCCATTTCCACACCAGAACCGACAGCCCCCATTAATGAACTGGCACTCGTTAGTGCAGCAAATAAAGCAATGGCACCAACAAAACTATTAATATTACGTCCAGCTGTCCAGTAATCATCTTCTGACTTTAATGCACGTTTGGAATAATATACACCCATTACAATCATAACAACGAGAAAGATTCCGATAATAATTGATTCAGTGACTTGCATAGGCCCACTCCTTTCTATAAAGGAACGTCATCATTTTTTGATTGGTGAACAGATGACTTCTTCTCTAGTTTTTCCATCCAAACAACGTAGATAATACAAAGTCCACATAAAATGAAGTGGGAACCGAATAGCAGCCATGCAACGATGGAAACACCCCCAACGAAAATATCAGTCGGCCACCAAATAAAGATGAATGCAGCAAGAGCAAGCATGACCATTAATAGAATAATGCCAGGATCTGTGAAGATGGAACGTTTCTTATGGTGTTCTTCCAAAAGGGTGCACCTCCTTAAGTGTAAGTAGTTTAATAGTAAGTCAATTTCCTTGTCTAATCAATATATTTAGAAAAATTAATCTATTTTGATCGATTACTATTCGTTTTAAAAATCTTAGCATAAGGAGGAGGAAGACCGTTCCTTGATAGTGCGCTTGTGTACTACACAACATGAGTAATGAACTACTTGGAAAAACAACGACCTACGTCGAACTTATTGAAAAGATAAGAAGTAGTAATTATTTTTCTGTATATTCTAAATAATAAGGTAAGTAAGGTTTGTATCTATGCTACCATTCAAATTGATTAGAGTTACAAACTATATTTTGTAGGAGGGTATTCATTTGAAAGCAATTTTTGGGAAGTTTTTATTTATTGTTCTGATTTTTTCATTACTTATTCAGCCTAAAGAATCGTTCGCCTTATTAGAAGAGGAAGGAGATGAAATACCTAGTGCACAGTCGATCGAAGAGCTTGATGATCGATGGACAAATTATGAAGAAATGGTAGAAGAGCTTCTTAGAATTGAAGAGTTGAGTGATGGAAAACTAGATTTAGAGATCATTGGAGAGTCTCATCATGGCCGTGATATTTATTCAGCTAGAATTGGTGAAGGTGATCAAGTCTTACTGATTGATAGTGAAATACATGGGAATGAGAAAGCTGGAACAGAAGCGGTTATTGACATGTTAGATGCACTTGCAAGTGGTGATAGAGATCATATTTTAGAAGAGGTAACAATTGTAGCAGTTCCAAAATTAAACCCTGATGGTGCAGAACTCGTTAAACGTCAAAATGATATTTCATGGGAAGAAGTTCTTGAATACCATCCTCATCTAGAGGGAGCAGAACCTGCATGGTATCACAATGAGAGTCGTAATGGTTTTGACATTAACCGTGACTTCCACCCTGATCTGGATTTTGAGGCAGAAGCATCGGATCTTCCAGGGACAAGCGCTCATTATGGTTTTTACTTAACAAATGAAGCTCGTGCACTTGCTGATTTATATCAAGAACTACAAGGAGAATTCGGAATTGTTGAAGCGTATGTAAATCTTCACCATATGGGTACGCCAAAGCTTGAAGGTACAGATCAAGATGTATCCATTGCACTTAGCCATCCCCCGTTAGGACCAGATAACAACCCGAAATATGTGGATGATTATCCAGAATGGGATCAAGACAAATCCCGCCGTTACAATTTAGCAGCAGCGGAAGGAATTCATGGTCACGCTGAAGATGGACACGAGGCAGGTCTTGCACGTTATTCGTACCCATCCACGTTTGATTTGTCTGGAATTGCTCTTGGTGCATTTGGCTTAAATGGAAGTGGTGCGGTTCTATTTGAAATGGCAGGGCAACAGCCTCAAGTACCATATGATCAGGAACTTATTGATAAAGTCACTGCAGGGTTATGGGGGATTGCAGAATCAATGACAGATGGCTCTGTTCACGAGATGGATGGCGATGCATTTTACGATATACCTAAGTATTGGGCAGACACACCTCCAGTTAGTGATCCTACTGAGCACGAATTTGACTTCACAAGTGACACCGTAGGTGAGATGCCTCAACAGTGGTCAACGATGTGGCAAGGGGAAGAAGACCAGCTAACGATTTTAGATGATCCACTACGTTTGCAACATTCTGTTCGTTCAGGTGTGCGTGGTTTTACTTCGGATGTCGTTGGTGAATTATATGGAAGTACAGAAGTCTTTGGATTAGTTCGCGGAGAACATATTCAGAATAAAGTGTTTGAGCTTGGTTTCCATATGTCAGGTTCACCAGGTAGTGAAAATGGAATTTATGCAGATGCCCAGCTTCCAAATGATGAATATGAAAATGGTACGGTCCGTATCATGCAGCGTCGTGGCGGTGCTAACACAACACTTGGAATTGCAGAGCCTGACTTTGAAGTGGCTGAAGACGAATGGTATCGCGTCTTGTTACAGCGTGATGCTGCGGCATTGCAACTCAAGGTATGGCCAGATGGTGAAGAAGAACCGAGTAACTGGCAAGTTGTAACAACGGAAAACACAATGTATGGAGGGAAAGTAGGGTTTTCTCACAATACACCAGGTGCGGTTAACGAATTTGCATACATTGGAGTAGGTGTAGGTGGAAAGCGTGCGCCGCATGCTGATGACGATCATTTAGGTGAGCCTGTTGAACCGCCAGAAGAAGGACTTATTACGAACTTGCAGCCATCAGAGGATATGTCCCTTACTGCCGGTCAATCAGTCAAAATTTCGTTTGATAGTGAGCCGGGATTGGATGCCGTTTTCTCTATTCGTCTCCCACTTACGAGTCAATCACCGACTGAATTACCGATGTGGGAAAGTTCACCGGGGAACTATGTAGGGTATTGGACTGCTATACGTAATTTATCTGTACAAGGTGCAGAAATTGAAGTGAAGGTAACCGATCAATACGGCAACGAAACGAGGAAAACAGCTGAAGGTAGATTAACGATTCATTAATAGGATTTTGCTAGGTTGCCTTTTATGGCAACCTTCTCTTTTTATGATCGATCATGAATCATTTATACATTCCTTGTTTGAGATTTAAAATCAAAGTGAGGGAATCAGCATAGTAGGGTAATGAGTACATAAGGGCTACAGTTGTATGTGATGTATAATATTGCGGTAACACCACCTTTATAAAGCGGTGATGACTTGCAATATAAAGGGGTAATTTACGATGTGGCGGAATGTATATGAAATACTAATTTTACTAGCAGCCAGTATTATTTTAATTGCACAAGTAAATACAGATGGTGGACAATGGTGGATTTTAATTTTGGCGGCTATCGTGATTAGTACATTGCTTATCGGTTTTATAGTAAGGAAAAGGGATACGCAAAAGAAATAAGCATGCACCTTATTGTTAAAAAGTAAGGTGCATTACTTTTAAGTGAATGAGGCAATCATGTAGCCTCGTGCACGACTGTTTAAAAGCAAATAAATGATGTATAAATCCATGATAGAATTTATTCCAATTTACTTAGACACTTATGTTTTGTTAATTTTAATAGCACCGATGATTACAACGATTGTGGCTACAACATAAGCGATGGATATCATAGTAAATCCTGCAACTGCGTAGCCAAAGGAGTCACCTTCTGCGAATAGGAACAAGGCATATGATCCTGTTCCCAATACAAATAAGGTGACCCCGCTTATAATCAAAGTAGCTGCCCTCTTTGTTAAAAACAATAGTAAAAAGACAATGACGGAAATGGTGATGACTGTATAATAGATGACCTGCATAACGTTTTCAGTCAACATATATAAACACCTCCATTATTTAGTATAAAATGGAAAGGTAAGGTGATAAACGAATAGGTGAACAACCGAATTATTTTAGAAAGAGATTTAGGATGTGATCAATTTGTAGTCACTTGTAGTATTTGAGCGGTATAGTGGAATGGATTGGAAAATGGACAAAATAAAAAACCCTATCTTGTGGAGGGTTTGGTTGCAAGTAATTATGGAGCTTCCTACCGGGCTTGAACCGGTGACCTCATCCTTACCATGGATGCGCTCTACCAGCTGAGCTAAGGAAGCAAAAAATGGCTCCGCAGGCAGGATTCGAACCAGCGACCTACCGGTTAACAGCCGGTTGCTCTACCACTGAGCTACTGCGGAATATGTATGTTGTTACGTCACAAAAATATAATATCATGCCTGAATGAGATATGCAAGATTGGAATAGAACTTTTTTCATTTTTCAATCGGATCGCCTATAACCATATTACTTGATTCTAGAATTTGTTTTTGAATGTAATGTTTTTATGCTTGCAACGGTAGACTTATGAACCAAGAGTAAGTAAGATGAAAAGTAGGCGACAGAAAATGCCAAAAAAGAATTTACGTATTCAGTCAATTTTGAAGAAAATAACTTTTGGCTAAAAAAATAATGTAAGATAATCGGATGAATGATGAACAACGATACGACTTCACGTGTCTCACGCTGTGTGCCACTCCAGACACGATTATAAATAGGATACGGGGTGTGAAATAATGGAGATACGATTTGCGACTTTGGAAGATTTGAACGACTTGGTTAGTCTTCTTTGGAGTAAAGCCAAAGAAGACGACGGCGAGCTCAATGAAGAGAGTTATGCAGTTTTCAAAGAAGAGTGTTACAACTACTTATTTGAGCTGATTTTTAGCAATGATCATCACTTATGGGTAGCCATCGATGACAAAGAGATTGTCGCTCATATGTCTTTGAAAATACTTAAGGGATTCCCTGAGCCAGATCGTGAACCTCGTATTATTGGTATCATAACAACCGCTTATTTAAAAAAGGAGTATCGTGACCGCAATTTGCTAGAGAGTATTTTAGATGCAATTGAACAGTATCGTATTGAACATGAATTGTTTACGATTATTGTCGCGGGCAACATTGTTGAGACTGGCGTGTTCGAACGAGCAGGGTACGACATGCAATACCCACTTCTTGCACGTTCTTCTAAGAGCTGAACGTCAGAGAATTAATGGATTGGAAACTTAGTTAGTGTGGAGTTGTTTAGGATTAATGTATACAGATAAAGAAGATGTAAGGATTGTCTCGGTAGAGGTGATTGATGAGTCGTTGAAGGCGCTACTTCAATTAGCAGATCCTAATCTTAGTCTCGTGGAGAATTATGTCGAGCGAGGCTTTATTTATGGCTTACGTGATCAGAATCAATGGGTTGGGGAATATGTTCTTCTTGAAACAAGACCTCAGACAGTGGAGATCATGAACGTAGCCGTCCGAGAAGATGCTCAAGGCAACGGCTATGGTGAAATGCTCGTCAGAGATGCGATAGAGCGTTCATTCAATGAAGGGTATCATCGAATTGATATCGCTACGGGCAGTACAGGGACTCAACAATTGTACCTGTATCAAAAGTGTGGATTTAGAATGATGTCAATCGAGCGAGATTACTTTGTAGAACACTATGATGAACCGATCTATGAACATGGCATACAGTTAAAAGACCTAGTACGATTATCGATTGGTCGCTCATAACACCCCACGCAATAATAATGCGAGGGGTGTTTGCTTTATTGTGATAAAGAGTGCCAAGGTCCATCATACTCAGGCATGTAAATGAGAGAAGGGTGTGAATCATTCTTATTAATTAAAAAAGCAATCCAACCATTGGCATTCGTATCCGCTTCCATTTCATGCCATAGGGGGTAAGCTAGGGAGATATCAACAGGTTGATGTGTTTTTCCAGTAGAAGTGGCCATTTGGAAATAATCTGGACTGATCGTAAAGAGCTCTTTATTCTCAATGTCTTCAACGTAGATATGAACATGGGCGAGTAGTAATTCCATATCTTCGTGTAAGTTGAAATCACGATCACCATCTGAAACTCGTTGAAATGCTCGATCGCCACGTTCAACGGCAAGCAATGTCATTTCTGTTGTCAGTTCACCGTAAAGTGAATGATCCGTAACGACGCGAACGGTCTCGCCAACGTCTGCTGGAGTGAAACGGCTTGCGACTTCTTCGCTATATGCAGAATCATTGCTAAAGAGGGAGTTGTTCGATGCTTGTAAGTCGTGCTGAAGGGTTCTTTGGCTTGATGAAGCATTTTCATCGAGACCGAATAACCAAACGCTTAATAACATAATTGGCCCGATAAAACCGAAGGCCAAGATGGGAAGAAGAAGTGTTGTTAGAGAGCTTTTCTTATATTTAGGTACCGTTCTCGAACGTAAAGCATTTCTTAAAACAAGTAGTAAACCAAAGGTAAGAAAGGCTCCTAGCGTAACGGATAGTAAGATCGCCAAGATACATAACCTTCTTTCTAAGATAAGGGGGTAGGGGTATAGAGCGTAATTTGTCTATTTATTACCCGCTTTTCTACAAAATTAAGCCTGTCATTGCTGAAATGGTGGAAAATAAACTGTAAAGCAACGGAAGGCTGAACATGGCAAGAAATGTAGATAAGATGACAGATACTGAGGCGAAAGCGGTGTCTCCACCATATTGTTCACTGTAAAAGCTGACTGTAGGTGCGCAAGGAGTTGCAGAAAGTATAACTGCAATTGCAAGCCATTCAAACGGAATCGGTAGAAATAAAAAAGGTACAAAAACGATAAGAGGAAGTAAAAATAAGCGATGTGCCATTACAAACCATGTGAGTGGCAACGTCAGTAATTTACGAAGTCCATGAAAGGTACTTTCAGAAAGTAAGATTCCAATAAGAATCATCGATAATGGGATGGTCATTTGTCCAATCGTGTTAATTGGAACCATCATTAAATCTGGTAATCTTATAGGTAATAAAAATAAGATTACTCCAATTGATGTGGCTAGTAACCCTGGATTAAGGTATAACTTCGGTGGTCTCGTTTTCATGACTGCGATGCCATATGTCCAAATAAGGATGAAATAAAGTAAGTTAAACGCAACGGCATAAAACAACCCTTCGTGTCCGAATAACAAGAACACGACAGATACGCCAATAAACCCTTGGTTTCCAAAGAGTAATAAGTTTTGAAAAACACCACTTTGCGTTGAAGGAACTGTTAATTTGCGAGTAATTACTTTTCCGTATAGAAGTGTGAAAGATAGAAAGGAAAATGAAAGAAGCATAAGCACGATGAAAGCTAACGCTCGTTCGTATTGAAATGGAATGTGCATCGAAGAGATAATTAAAGCGGGTAATGTGAGATAAAGTAGCAGTCGGGTGAGGACGGTTTTACTCGATAACGGAATGAGGTTAAAGCGTACAGCCATAAAACCAATAGCGAGCATGATGTACAACATCACCATTTCTTCCATCAAAAGAAAAAAGCTGACATAACAATCCTCCTCCTTTAGAGACACCATAGGAATTATATGTCGGCAACGAGTACGTTATGAATAAAACTATACCGAAAAAAAGCAGCCACACTAGGTAGAGTGACTACTCATCTGTTCCAATCCCATTAAAGATGACGTGATACAGCAATGTACCAACCTCTAAAGGATGATCATAATAACGTTGGTTAAGTCTGACAGCATTAAAGATTAAATCCGTAATCATCGTAGCTGGTAATTCTCGTTTGATTTCTCCAGCTTCTTGACCTTCAACAATGGCTGTTTCGATTAATTGAAAAATATCATTTCGAGCACGCCATAACATCATTAAGTTCTTTTTTACTTTTTCCGAGATGTCTGCATTCACGTGTGGTGTCGTTTCAATAATCAAATGAATTTGTGTGAATTTCATAAGCAGTCGAATGATTTCTTCTAAACGTTCGGAAGCGTGTCCATGCACGTTGATACTCTTGATCTCCTCATAAAAGCGTGACATTTTATGGACCATATAGGAGGTTACAAGTTCTTCTTTGTTCGTGAAATATTCGTAAATCGTACTACGCCCCACTTGGAGGCGGTCCGCCAATAATTTAAAGTGAAAGGCTTTGTAGCCTTCCTGAAGTAAGACCGCTTCAGCGGCTTCATAAATCTCTTCGTTATTAAGACTTCGCTTAGCCACACGTTTCTCCCCTTTTAGCGACCCATCAATCCATCGTGAAACGATTGTTTCGAGCCTATTCCGTTCGGTTTAATTACGTAAACCAAAAACTTGCAAAACCAGATACGAGTGGGATCGTCAGTAACGATAACAACGTAGAGCTAATTGTCGTAATGGCTGCTTCATCTTCAAAGTCTGTGTAACGGCCGTAAATGACCGGTGCAACTAAGAATGTTGGCATGGCCGTTACGATGACTAAAAACTGCTTTAGAAAAAGATCAATTGGTAAGAAACCGACAATAAGGATTGTTATCATTGGTAAGATGAGCAGGCGCATCGTAAGTGGGAAGCCAATTGATCGGTAAAGAAAAGTCTTTTGTTCTTTGATAAATGGTGGTAACAATAACCCGATGTAAAGCATTGCCAGTGGTGCAGCTAATCCGGCAAGCATTGCAGATAACTCTTGTAAAAGTAGTGGGGCCTGTAAGCCACTAACGGCAAAGGTTAGCCCAACTACGATTGCAATTAAAGGCATGTTAATGAGTGCAGTTAGGCTTTTAAAGGTGAAGCGTCTACGACCACTTTGCAAAATTGCAACACCAAGTGTGAACAAGACAACATCGAGACCAGCGTCAAAGATCGCTGCGAGTAGCCCTCCAATTGGACCAAATACTGCTGCGCACAAAGGGATTGCGATAAATCCAGTATTTCCGATGGCAGAAAGTAACGATAACTTTTTTGCGGTTGATGGTTGAAACCCGAGAAGTCTAGCAATAAGGATGCTCAAAAAAATCGCAGTCGAATTAAATGCTAGACTAATGATAAAAACGAGAAAAATAAGTTGTAAGACATCGTCAGTGATGGGCGTATTAAACACACCATTAAGAATAATAAACGGTACAGCGATATTAATGACGAGGCTCATTAATAGTTTCTTAGAAGAAGGTGTAACAGTTGTCCTCCAAGAAACGAGTGCCCCGAATAAAATAATAATGCCCATCATCGAAATTGTGAGTGTAATCGTTGCAACGTCCATAATCATTTCCATCCTAATTCTAGACTCAAGCAATAAAACAAATAATGAACAATTTCTTTAGCGGTTGTAAACCTAGTCGTCTCCGAGACCTAGGGGTGACCTAAAAAATCTTCTAGTTTCTTGTGTAAGCTTTTGGCGTCCTTAAGGCCAAGATCATAGACGGACTGCAACTTTGTCACAGACTTCTCTACACGCCCAATGTCTAAATCACTCGAAGGACTAATCACGAGTACATTTCCCTTTTCTTCTTCTGTTTTTAATTGTTGCAACGATTGATTGTAAACATCATGTCGGTTTTCAATCGCCTGTAATAAGTGAGGGTAGTGTTTGTATTTGCTTTTTATGTACCATAAAAATGATTGCCGTTTTTTTGTGTACCCTCTCTTTTGGGTAAGAATGACGACATGTTTCTTGTTACCATCTTGTATAGACTTAGCAATTGGGATCGGATCGACAATGCCACCGTCCATTAAAAGTCGATTTTGGAACGAAACAGCGGGTGCAACGAGTGGTAAGGAGCTTGATGCACGTAAGAGCGTTAACACATCTTTTGGGAAATTGGATTTATGATAGTAGACGGCTTCGCCCGTTGAGACGTCGGTCGTTACGATGACAAACTCTTGGTTCGAATCTTCGTAAGCACCAAAATTGAAAGGCGCTAACTCATTGGGCAGTCGATCAAAAAGAAAATCCATCCCGAACAACTGTCGATTTTTTACGTAGTTACGTAACGAAAGGTATTCTGGGTGGGAAGCATACGTGACGTTCACGGTATGATTGCGGTCGATTTGATTCGAAATATAAGAAGAGCCGCTGCAAGCACCAGCGGACACGCCGATGACATAGGGGAATTGTAAGTTATTCTCCATGAAATAGCGCAAAACACCAGACGTATAAACGCCTCGGCTTCCTCCGCCTTCTAATAATAAGCTAACCATCGTACAACTCTGCTACTAATCTCATGTACCACAACGAAACTCTAGCGTTCTCACGTTACACATTGGGCAACTATACTTCAACATTGTTGATTTCGTCTGCGTTGTTCTAAATGACTAGCGCGAATGCTGTGCAAGTTTTAGGAACTCTTTAGAGGTTATGGACAATCGTCGCTTTTTGATTAGTAACAGTTTCACCTCGCCTTCGTGTTTGCGTTTTATATTGTCTTACTCATAGGTGATCTACACGTTTTTATAAAATGAGGCCTTCATGATGTTTGAAGATGATTCTATATAAGGACAGAATCTATATCTACTTTAGCAAAAACAAGACCAATAGAGAAGGAAAGCGTTAATTACTTGGTATTTTGAGCGTGACATTAAGAGATAAAAATATAGATTTTTATCTCCATGCAGGAATCTAGTAATGAAAGAAGAAGTAATGTAATAGGAAAATGGAAGCGATTACAATAAAGGGAGGTTTTTTCATGCGTTATGTTCAGCCGGGTCAAGATGGAGCTGTGGTTGAGTTTAAATCTAAGTACGACAATTTTATTGGGGGAGAATGGATGGCACCTGTGGAAGGCGAGTACTTTGAATCGATTTCACCAGTTACTGGTGAGGCATTTACTCAAATTGCTCGTTCTAACGAAACGGATGTTGAACGAGCAATTGATGCTGCGCATGAAGCAAAGGCATCTTGGTCACAAACTTCTGTGGCAGACCGTGCGCTTGTACTCACGAAAATCGCTGATCGTATGGAAGAGAATCTTGAGAAACTCGCAGTTGCGGAAACGTGGGACAATGGCAAGCCTGTTCGGGAAACATTAGCTGCTGATTTGCCACTCGCGATTGATCATTTTCGTTATTTTGCGAGTGCGATTCGATCACAAGAAGGTGGCATCTCGCAAATTGATGATGATACTGTAGCGTATCACTTTCATGAACCGTTAGGTGTTGTTGGTCAAATCATTCCATGGAACTTCCCGCTTTTAATGATGACGTGGAAAGTAGCACCGGCACTTGCAGCAGGAAACTGTGTCGTATTAAAGCCTGCGGAACAAACACCTGCTTCAATTAACATTTGGTTAGAGCTCGTAGAAGATCTATTACCGAAAGGCGTGTTGAATGTTGTTCAAGGTTTTGGCCTTGAAGCAGGAAAACCGTTAGCGCAAAGTGATCGGATCGATAAAATCGCTTTTACTGGCGAAACGACGACCGGGCGTTTAATTATGCAGTATGCGTCTGAAAATATTATTCCCGTTACATTAGAACTTGGTGGGAAATCTCCAAACATTTTCTTTGAAGACGTAATGGACAAAGAAGATGGCTTCCTAGATAAAGCGGTTGAAGGTTTTGTGATGTTTGCGCTCAATCAAGGTGAAGTGTGCACGTGTCCTTCAAGGGCGTTAATTCAAGAATCAATTTATGATCAATTTATGGAACGAGCGTTAAAGAGAGTAAAGGAGATTGTTGCTGGAGATCCGTTAGACACGAACACGATGATTGGCGCACAAGCGTCGGAAGAGCAGCTTGAGAAGATCATGTCCTACTTTGATATTGCTGAGCAAGAAGGTGCTGAATTAATAACCGGTGGGAAGCGCATTGAAAGCGCAGATCATGGTGGGTATTATGTTGAACCTACCATTTATAAAGGCAAAAACAACATGAGAATTTTCCAAGAGGAAATCTTCGGCCCGGTCGTTTCTGTAACGACGTTCAAGACGAAAGAAGAAGCCTTAGAAATTGCAAATGACACGTTATACGGTCTCGGTGCAGGTGTGTGGTCTCGTGATATGAATACTGCGTATCGGTTTGGACGTGCAATACAAGCTGGGCGTGTTTGGACGAATTGCTATCATGTGTATCCTGCTCATGCTGCATTTGGAGGGTATAAGAAATCGGGAATTGGAAGGGAAAATCATCAAATGATGCTTGAGCATTATCAACAAACGAAAAATTTACTCGTAAGTTATAGTGAAACACCTGCTGGCTTATTCTAAAGCAAGGAGGTTCGCTCGTGGATATTCATAAGGTGATTGCTACGGATGCAACCATTACATTGATTGACCAATTGGAAGCTAAGCATGGACCTGTCATTTTCCATCAGTCAGGTGGCTGTTGTGATGGAAGTTCACCGATGTGCTTTTTACAGTCGGAGTTTAAACCAGGAAAACACGACTATTATTTAGGGGATCTTGGGCACGCCCCGTTTTATATTTCTAAAGATCAATATGAATATTGGAAACATACACAGCTCATTATTGATGTTGTAAAAGGGCGTGGTGGAATGTTTTCACTTGAAAACCCAACAGGGAAACGTTTTCTCGTACGATCTCGGGTATTTACAAATGAGGAACGACAAGCGTTGAAGGCTCAAAGTGAAACTCTTTGAGCCTTTCTGTTAGTTAAGAATCTGAGCAAGCGCTCAATCTATAGAATCGCTGAGAGGATGATGATGACATGCTTGAAGAGTTAGGTATTAGAACGATTCGATTGGATTTGCCTTTTCGATTGAATCATGTGAATGTGTTTTATGCAGAAGGAGAGACAGGTTGGTCTGTAATTGACGCAGGTTTGCACAAGGAAGATACAGTTGAAGCGTGGGACGAGGCATTAAAAGGTAAAGACGTTAAAAATATTATCATTACCCATTACCATCCTGATCATTTTGGTTATTCGGGTGGTTTGCAGCAGAAGACCGGTGCGAAAGTTTGGATGACAAAGACGGATGCAGAAGCGGGATTAAGAGCTTGGACTGCTGAATTTTTAGATGAGATGTATCGCAATTATCAATTTGCAGGCATACCTGAAAAACAAGCGCGAGAAATGAGAGACAATACGGCATCGTTTGTACCGAGAATTAGTCCATTACCAACGATTGATCATCATATCGAAGAAGGGCAAACGTTCCAGTTTGGGAAGGAAGAGTATGAAGCGATTTTTACACCGGGCCATTCAGATGGCTTGATCGTTTTGTTTAATAAATCAAAGCGGGTATTGCTTGGAACGGATCATATTCTACCGAAGATTACGCCAAACATTTCTTATTGGTTCCACGGACGTAAAGATCCATTACATGATTATTTACAATCGCTACAGAAAATCGAAGCATTAAACGCTGAGTACGTTATTCCTTCGCACGGTAAGCCGTTTTATGATGCAAATACGAGGATTAAGGAAATTCGTGAGCATCATGATGAACGTCTTGAAAAAGTGTTAACCCATGTGAAGAGTGATCAGACCGTATTTGAAGTGTGTGACTTGTTGTTTCCTAAAGTGTTAACCGTACATGAGTCTAGGTTTGCGATCGGAGAGACACTAGCTCATCTTGAATACTTGCGTCATAAGGGTGAGATTAAACGAAAAGATTATCAAGGGCGCTGGTACTATTATCAATAGGCTCCTCAGATCAAGGCCGCGTAAAAATGGGTATACCATTCACACCTGAAGATGAAGGTCGTACCACCATTTATCATACGTATGAAGAATCAGGTGGAATTGCTAACCGAATCGTAGAAATTGAACGTAATGAAGATACTTGGGATGAGGTTTCTGTTCTCATAGATGAAATACCTGGTGCAATGAAACATAACGGAGGTCGCTTAGCGATTGGACCCGATGATAACAGGATGTTTAGTACTGAACATGGACCAACAGCAAACGATGAAGTGAATGAGATTGAAGCAGGAAACCATTATGGCTGGCCAGTAATCGTTGGTGATGAAGAAGAAGAAGGTATGGAAACAGCTGTTTTAAATTCTGGTGACGATACGTGGGCCCCGTCTGGAGCTGCATTTAAAGGAGAAGATGAAGGTCGTTGGCGTGACGTTGCGTATGATGAGTCGGAAGCTATGCTTTACATGATAACAAACAACACAGATGGTCTTGGAAAACCCTATAGATGAGGATGACCGCCTCTTACGTTTTCCGGCACCTTAAAGAGTAAAAGCTGAGTAGATGAAAGCACTACTCAGTTTTTTTATGTGAAGATATGCAACCTTAACTCATTTATGTTTTCAGAAATATGAAACAAATTAATGTAGAACACGACTACTAGGGTAGAGAGAAGGAGGGGTAGTCGTGAAAATAAGAACAATATCGTTACTGTTTATTCTCTTATTCATTGCTGGCTGTGACCAAGATCAATCAACAGATTCAGCTCGGCCGATGAGCAACACAAATGAAATGACAGATGAAGCTATAGACGTAGAAGAAGAGGCTCTAGATATGGAGGTAGAAGAGACCGATCAGACAGAGAGTAGTGTAGAAACATCAGAGCGTATGGTTGTACAGAATGGACACCTTGAAGTTGTCGTCGAAGCATTTGATGACATGATGTATGAAATTGAAAGCACAGTGATGAATTTGGACGGCTATGTTGTTGAAACGAGTGTGCAAGGGAGTGAAGAAGGCGAGCGGAGTGGCTCATTGCTCGTACGAATTCCAGAAGATGACTTCCAATCGTTTATGGATGAAGTCGTATCGACTAGCACAGAATTGGTGCATCGTTCAACGTATGGGAACGACGTGACAGAAGAATATATCGATCTCGAATCTCGGCTTCGTTCTCAAGAAGTTGTTGAAGAGCGACTAGTGACTTTTCTTGAAGCCGCTGAGAATACAGAAGATTTATTAACAATTTCTGATGATTTAGCAAATGTTCAACAAGAAATCGAAACGATTGAAGGGAGAATGAATTATTTAGATAACCAAGTCGATTTTGCGACGATAAACTTGTATATATATGAGCAAAGTTCAACCGCGCTTCAAGATCAAAGCACTTTGAACACGTGGCAAAATGCGACGAATTTATTTACGGGTACAATTAATGCGTTGCTCTCTGTCGTCTCATTTATAGTTGTAACCGTTGTAGGGTTATCGCCAGTTCTCGTACCGGCATCTATTGGAATTATTGTCTGGTTTTGGTTATATAAGAGAAAAAGGGAATAGGAAAAATGAAACCCTCCATTTAAAAATGATAAATGGAGGGTGTTAGGTGTAAAGGACTACTAATGAAAATAGAAAATGCTCTGATGCATCGCACAGAGCGTTCTCGTAACAAGCTTCACTTTCCTACGCTGGTACGAACCAGATCAGGTTCAAAGGGTTAAAGCACCGCTTTTCTCAGCCGAATGGCCCCCCTAGTGAACAAAAAAATATATTCAAGAATGGCTTACTAATACTTATTAAACCATAAAGATGTCAGAAAATCAAAAAGAATTCCGCATGCATTATATTACAATAACTGTAAATTGGTGATCCTTATTGACTGCGTCTTATATCATTTAAGATAGGAATATAGCCCCGTATATGAGCGAGCCGATAATAACGATGACAGGATGGACTTTAAATTTCTCTAATAGAAGTAAAGCAGCAATTGCAATAAATAGTGTTTGAATCATTCCAGCATCTTCCCAAGACATAAAGAAAAATTGAAAAGCAAGTACACCAAGTAATACAGCAATTGGTGCTTGGATGTAAGACGTCATCTTTTTCATGCGTGGGTGATCTTTGTACTTTAGTAAGACGGACATCAGAAGTAACATCGCTGCTAGACTTGGTCCTACTGTAGCAAATAGTGTGGCGATGACACCAGGTACACCAGCAACTTCCCAACCGACAAATGCAGCCATCTTCGTCGCAATCGGACCCGGTAATGCATTGGCAAGGGCAAGGACTTCGCCGAATTCTTGCGTGCTCATCCAACCGTAACGGTTAACGACTTCATGTTCAATAAGAGGAATGGAAGCAGGGCCACCACCGTATCCAACAATGCCAGGGATGAAGAAGGCGAGGAATAAGTGCCATAACTCTAGCATTAGTGATCGCCCCTTTCTTGTTGCTTTTCTTCTTTTGGTTTGCGGATGAGTGCAATGGCAATCAAAGTGACGATGAGAATAGCGGGGTGTACGTTTAGCCACTCGAGTACAATCAAGCTAATAAACGTTAACAATACAGTACCGATAAACCCTGCCTTTTTGTTCGATTGCTTCAAAAAATTGTATGTCATTATGATTAGCAATACCCCGACAACAGGGGCAATTGCGTACGTCATTCCTTGTACAAAGGGAATGTCCCGAAACGATGATAATGTTCCAACGAGAATAATCGTTAAGATTGCCGTAGGCATAATTGCAGCGATAATCGCATTAATGAGACCGAGCGTTCCTCCGATTTGGTAGCCGATGTATCCACAGAGCTTCGTAATGATTGGTCCAGGAAGCGTGTTTCCTAGCGCGACCGCATCACTGAATTCTTCATCACTCATCCATTTGTATTTATCTACAACTTCTTTATGTACGAGAGGGATCGTCGGGGGACCGCCCCCGTAACCGAGAATATTCGCTCTAAACATCGCAATGAAGATGTTGAGCTGTGTTTGTGCATTCATGAGTAGCCTCCATGTTAGTAATAAACGAGGAAAAGCAAGGGGATGGCCCCTTGCCCTTAGAATTACCAGATGGCAATATGTCCGTCTGCACGTGGTTCAGTACCACCGACAAGTACACCTGTATCTGGGTTGCGCCAAATAATTTGACCTCTTCCGAAACTTCCTGATTCGAGAGTTGGTTTAATTGTATGGCCTTTGCGTTCTAATTGTCGAGCAATTTCAGCTGGGAAACTCGCTTCAACT
This sequence comes from Bacillaceae bacterium JMAK1, assembly GCA_012970285.1. GTDB lineage: Bacteria > Bacillota > Bacilli > Bacillales > Marinococcaceae > Geomicrobium_A. The sequence continues at coordinate 557,399 of JIBW01000006.1, read as the reverse complement.
TCAACGGTCTTCCCACCGACCCATTTCCAACGAGGAGCGTCTAAGGCAGCTTGTGGGTTAAGTCCGTAATCAATGCAGTTCGTTAATACTTGTAGATGTCCTTGGGGCATCATGTAGCCGCCCATAACACCAAATGGTCCGACAGGGACACCGTTTTTCGATAAAAACCCAGGAATGATCGTGTGATACGTTCGTTTGCCACCTTTAAGAGCGTTAGCAGCTGTCTCATCTAATTTGAATTCCCAACCACGGTTTTGTAAAGAGATCCCTGTGTTTGGAATGACAACGCCTGAACCGAAGCCTGCATAGTTGCTTTGAATTAATGAAACCATGTTGCCATCACCGTCTGCTGCGGTCATGTAGACCGTTCCGCCGCGAGCAGGGTCGCCTGCTTTCGGGTCAATTGCTTGGTCGGTAATTAAGGCACGACGTTCTGCTCCGTACTCTTCCGTAAGCAAGTCTTTCGGGTCAATGGACATATATTCAGGGTCCGTAATGTATTCGAAACCATCTGCAAAGGCGAGTTTCAAAGCTTCGATATGTGTATGGTATGTTTCTGCCGTTTCCTTTGCTGGTAAGTCGAAGCCATTTAAAATGTTCATCGCCATAAGAGGAACAATTCCTTGTCCGTTTGGAGGCAATTCCCAAACGTCATAGCCTTTGTAGTTAACGCTAAGTGGTGTCACCCAGTCGGTTTGGAACTTCGCCAAGTCTTCTTTGCGAATAAACCCATCGTGTTCTCTAGAAAAGGCGTCGATGGCTTCTGCCAACTCTCCTTCGTAAAAAGCTTTGCCATTAGTCTCTGCAATTTTTTTGAGTGTGTCTGCATGACCAGGTAATGTCCAAATTTCACCTGCTTCAGGGGCACGTCCGTCTTTTGTAAATGTATCGTGCCACGGTTTAAATACAGCCTCTTCAGCAGGGTATGTTTCTACGGCTTTTTTCCAATGGTGGGCCACAACTGGACTGACTGGGAAGCCGTTCTCGGCATAATCAATGGCAGGTGCAAGAGTTTCACTGAGTGGTAGTTTCCCGAATCGCTCAGAAAGTGCCGCCCAACCACCAGGTGCACCAGGAACATTGACTGGAATTAACCCCTTTTGTGGCATGTTCTCATGTCCAAGGGCTTTCACAGCTTCAATGGAGATGCCTTCAGGCGCACGGCCACTTGAATTCATGCCGTAAAGTTCTCCGTCTAGCCATAAAATTGCGAAAGAATCGCCGCCAATACCATTTGATGTCGGCTCAACAACGGTTAAGGCTGCAGCAGTCGCAATTGCAGCATCAACGGCATTGCCACCTTTTTTTAGCATTGTAAGGCCAGCTTCAGCTGCCAGTGGTTGAGACGTTCCTACCATCCCTTTTGTGCTGTATACTGGTGTGCGCTTTGAAGCGTAAGGCTGATAATACTGATCGAATTCCATCATGTTCCTTCACCTCTATGTATAATTATTAATCTTCTAAAAAGTATAATTAGTATTTTACCATAATTTATTACAGGAAAGTATCTCGTTTTTCAAAAGTAATAGAGTGGGATTAAAGATTAGATTTCCTTTTTCCTATGCATGTTTTACGTTAAAACGTAGCAAACTACGAAGATTAGAAAGTTAAATTTGTAGGCTGTTGGAAAAGGAGAATTGTAAGATGTGCGGGATTAACGGGATTGTCGACAACACGAGCGTTCATTCGATCATGCAAGAGGATTTACTAAAAATGAATGAGCAAATGATTCATCGAGGGCCTGATGATCAAGCGATCTGGAGTGATGATCAAATCGGTCTTGGTTTTTGCAGACTTGCGATTATAAATCCTTCAACAGGAATGCAACCGCTCACGAATGAAGACGGAACGCTTCGTCTCATCTGCAATGGTGAGATTTACAACTATCAAGAATTACGTATGAATTTAATCGCTCGTGGACATCGTTTTACGACGAAGAGTGATGCAGAAGTTCTTCTTCACCTTTATGAAGATTTAGGAGAAGCATTTATCTATGAGCTTCGAGGGATGTTCGCATTTCTCTTGTGGGACGAGCAACAGAAGCGTCTGATTGCAGGACGCGACCCTTTTGGTATTAAACCTCTACATTATTGTATCGATGACGGTAGAGTTCTTCTCTCATCGGAGATTTCTAGTTTGGTAAGGGTGCGAAGAGAACATTCAAAGGTGGATGCAAAAAGTTATGCGCACTATTTAACATTACAATATGTTCCTGGTGTAAATACGATGTTTGAAGGGATTAAATCTGTTAGACCAGGATCGTATTTGTGTATAGAGACTAGCGGAAAGATCATTTCTAAGACGTATTGGAGCCCTCAACCTTCGACCGTCGAGCCAACCGATCGAAATGACTGGAAAACAAACATTCGAGAAAGCATAAAGAATTCGGTAAAGGTACATATGCAAAGTGATGTTCCTGTAGGTAGCTTCCTTTCAAGTGGAATTGATTCGACGATTATTACGGCTTTAATGCGCCAATATGGTCCGCTACATACGTTTTCGATCGGTTTTGAAGGTGAACAGAATGAGTGTGAAATTTCTAGGGAGACCGCAAAGCAATTGGATACAATCCATCATGAACAAACGTTATCAGAGGAAGCGTACTTTAAGCTCGTCGATGAAGTGATTCGCAAACTGAACCAGCCAATTGCAGACCCTTCAGCGATTCCCCTATACGCGCTTTGTAAGATGGCAAAAGAGAAGGTGACCGTCGTTTTATCAGGAGAGGGTGCGGACGAGCTGTTTGCGGGCTACCGGATTTACCAAGAACCAGAAGCATTAAAGGCAATAGCTAGTCTGCCTGATGTGCTAAAAAAACCACTGCGCCACGCGCTATCTAAACTCCCATCGATGTATGGAGTTAATTACTTGCAACGTGCGTGTACACCGCTTGACGAGCGTTTTGTTGGCAATGCAAAAATATTCCATGATGACAAGTCATCTGTGTTAAACAAACGTTTGATTAATTACAATTTGTATGAAGAGATGAGCAAGTTCTATGAGGAAGCAAGGAATTGGAATGACGTACAGAAGATGCAACACATTGATATGAACTTTTGGCTACCAGGAGATATTTTAGTAAAAGGGGATCGAATGTCTATGGCCAATAGTCTTGAGTTGCGCGTACCTTTTCTTGATATGGAAGTGTACAACGTTGCTCGGGCTACACCTACGAGATGGTTGATTGATAAAGGGACTACAAAACGCTTGTTGCGAGAGGCGTTTGCAGACATTGTCCCTGAACATGTTCTCCATCGTCCGAAACTCGGATTTCCAGTTCCTCTGCGGAAATGGTTGAAAGGAGATCGAGGAACAGCAATCGTCGAACGGATCGCAGCATCGAATGTAGGTGACTTTGTAGATCTTCACTATGTAGAACAGCTTCTGCATGAACATCAAGTAGGTAAAAAGGATAATAGCCGGAAATTGTGGGTTATTTACGTGTTTGCTGTGTGGTTTGAGCAACAAGCGCAGGTGATAGAGAGTAATGAGAAGCTAATCGGGAAAACGTCGGCTCGTCTTTAAATTGCCCAGTTAATGAAACACGTAAGTAACAACACAAAATAAGCTCCCTCCAAAGTTCTCACTTTGGGAGGGAGCTTATTATCGTGTGTGTTTATGATTGTTCAATTGCTTGTTCTGTGAAAATGATTTCAAGCTTGCGATATCGATATTCGTCCCGTTTTAGAACTTTTATTTCAAGTTCCTCGGTGCGCCATCGTTGGCCTTCTTCGATATTTGGATTTTTAGCGAAAAGCCAACCGCCAATGGTATCAAATTCATCTTCATCAATTTTTGTCGGTAGAAATTCATTTACGTCGTCGATGAGTGCAATTCCATCGACAAGAATGTGGGAATCAGCAATTTGTTCAATCTCTGGAATCTCTTCTTCGTCAAATTCATCTCGAATGTCTCCGACGATTTCTTCGAGAATATCTTCGATGGTAATCATCCCTGAAGTACCACCGTACTCATCAATCAGAACTGCTAAGTGAGCGCCTTCTGACTGCATCTTGCGTAGTAGACGCTTAATTGGTGTTTGATCTGAGACGGTTAACACAGGACGAATGATTTCATTTAAATTGACGAGATTCTCTTCAACATTCAAGAGTAGAAACTGCTTGGTGTTAATAAAGCCAATCATTTCGTCTTTGCTATCACCAATGATAGGGAAGCGGGTAAATCTAGTATCTTGAATGATCGCCATGGAATCTTTGAAAGAATCGTCGACCGATAGACAGATCATATCTGTTCTAGGTACCATAATCTCATGCGCCTTTCGTTCGTCAAAGGCGAAGATGTTGTTTACATAGCCGAATTCTGCTTGATTAATTTCACCGTGCTTTAAACTTTCGGTGAGTAAGATTTGTAACTCTTCCTCGGAGTGCGCCTCTTCACGTTCTGCGGCAGGTTGTATGCCGAACAGTCGTACAAATCGGTTTGCGACTCCATTGAGTACAAAAATAATTGGATACGCTAATTTATAAAAGATTCTTAGTGGTCGTAACAAGAAAAAACCAATCGCTTCAGGCTTCTGGATTGCAGCGGTTTTAGGTGCCAATTCTCCAAAAACGACGTGCAAAAACGTCACGATTGCAAAAGCTAGAATAAAGGATAAAGGTGTAATCAGTGTATCTGAGACGCCGATAGTTTCAAACACAGGGTGTAAAATACGTTCAACGACTGGCTCACCTAACCAACCTAAACCGAGTGCAGTAACCGTAATCCCGAGCTGGCATGCGGCAAGGTATCCGTCCAACTTCTTTATGGTGTCTTTCATTAAAGAAGCCTTTACATTACTTCCTTCATCAATCATTTGATCGAGACGGCTGTTTCGAATTCTCACAATCGAGAATTCTGAAGCCACGAAAAAAGCAGTGGCAATTAATAATAATACAAACAGCGTCGCGCTAATCCCTATACTCAACGAAACATTCTCCTCTGTTATGCAGTATGTTGTTGTAGATGTTGAATAATGAACAGCAAAATAGACAATTATGTTATGCACAAATAAACAGGAACATCACCCCTGTAAAAACGCGCAACTCATTATTCTAGATCTTCATTCACCTGCCTCAAAGGAAATAGTAAGAAGTATTATAGCATGAATCATCTGTAAATGGGGGCGACCTTGTTGGGATTTTGATTGGGCTGGGAATGAGAAAAGGTCAAAGTTCTAAATGTTGTTTTAGTTTATTTGATTGGTTTTCAAGTTCTTCATCTGAGACGAGTAAATAGTAAATTCCATCTTGATACGTTCCAGTTCCCTGTAATGTATGCTGTTCAATATGGTGCCTGGAAGGTTCATAGGCGAATAAGTCGATCATTTCACTAAGTGTTAAATTCGTTTCAACGTTATGGCGAACAGTAGTGAAAATCTCATTTATTTTTGATAGCGATTGAAACTGTACAACTTCTTTAAGGAAGCTCTCGATGACTTGCCGTTGACGAATGTTGCGCCCTGAATCACCTAAAGGATCTTCATAGCGCATACGAACGTATGCTAAAGCTTCTTCTCCGCTTAATTCAGTTGGACCTTCTAAAAATTCAAATCCACCATATTCAAAAGAAAATGAGTTGGTAACCGTGATCCCATCGACGGCGTCAATTAGATCTGTAAAGCCTTGCATATTAATCGTTACGACATAATCAATCGGTATATCCAGTAAGCTTTCCACCGTTTCCACCGTCATATCAGCTCCGCCGAACGCGTGGGCATGGTTGATTTTATCGACGGTGTTGTGACCGATAATTTCTGTGCGAGTGTCTCTTGGAATGCTGAGCATTTGAATGGAGGATTTTGTCTGATTGACTGTGGCAACGATTAGCGTATCTGTTCTCCCTAATGATTCATCCTCAGCATCTAAGCCGAGGAGTAAAAACGAAATGGGGTCATGCTCTTCAACAAGAGCGGGTTCTGGGCGGTGGACGGAAGGATGAGTTCGTTCGATAGGGCGGTAAATATCGTCAGTCGTTTTAGTGAGTGCGCCGTAGGAATAGAAGAGAAATATAGCAACACACAAGGTGAGTGTTGCTATTATTCCCCCAAAGATTAGATACGTTTTTTTCATCTCATCCCCCTCGCCACAGAGTATCGTTTGTTAATGATATGGCTATAGTTCCTAGTTTAGACGGGGTAAGGATAAGTCATTCATAGCATCTGCAATCAATTTGTAGGAGTGGATGCGATCATTAACGTCATGAGCGGGAGAGTGAATCATAACTTCTTCAGTTGGAAGTTCAGCAATTTTTTTTGCGACAACAGAAGGTTCACCGACAATCATTTTCTGCACATATTCTTCGAACTTTGTTTGTTCATCGGTTTCGAACGTATATTGACGAGCGACTTGAATTGAAGGGATGCCATCGTCCCCACGACCGTTATTGACTTGTTGTTGCCAAAGGAAGAGGCTTTTTGCAAGGAGCATCGCTTTTTTATTCGTTTCAGCACAAAGGGCAGCTATTGTGATCATTGATTCTGCATGTGAACCTTCTGTGCGAGGTGTAAACTGTTCATCATAAAGAGTGATTGCTTCCGCTCCATCTGTATCGCTCATCCATTGACCAAAAGCGTAACTCATCCCCATTTCAGCAGCCAGTTTTGCACTTTTTTTGCTCGTTCCAAGAAGCCAAGTTGAAGGTGGTGTGCTTGGTACGGGGGATGCTTGAATGTGTGTAACGGTTTGATCAATGTACGCTAGTAATTCTTGAACGAGATCCGGCATTTTATAAACAGCTTGTAAGAAGTTGTCATTAAGTGCATTGGTTATTTCGGCACTTCCGCCTGGAGCACGGCCAAGACCGATATCAATTCGATCTGGAAAGAGTGTAGCGAGCGTATGATGGATTTCTGCAACTTTAAACGGCTTATAGTGTGGCAAGAGGATTGCGCCAGTGCCTAAACGGATGTGAGACGTTTTGCTGCCAATCCAGGCGAGCAACACTTCTGGTGTTGAAGAGGCTAGTCCATTCAAATCATGGTGCTCTGTTAACCAAAAGCGTGTATATCCTAGTTGTTCGACAGCTTGCGCTAGCGTGGCAGAGTCTAAAAGAGCATCTTGTGATGTTTTCCCAGCCGCAATAGGTGAGCTATCTAGCACGCTAAGCTTCATGAACATCTCCCTCTTTCTGCAGTGTAAGTGAAAATGTACCGACTTGGTCGGGTTCGTATAAGTTCGTAATTGACGTTGAATAATTTATGATGCTCCCATTGAATGAACGATTTTCATCGGCAATTGTAACGAGAAAACGTTGGCGATATAAAAGTGTCGTCACAGCATGATAATCATTTGAATGCACGTGGAATGTAAAATGAATAGACCGAGCGTCTTCTGTCCAGTTAATGGCTTCTATATGGGTGTCATCTAACTTAATGTGTATCATTTTGTAGCCTCCTCGTTTAATGCTTATGGTGTAGACCATAACAGATAAACCGTTATGAATCGTCGTTTAAGGCTTACTAATGCGTTTCTAATTCGTAGTATGTGATGAATGTACACGTCTCATAAGTGAATAGACCGACGATTAATTAGCTACTTTGTGAAATATTTAACAAATTTATATAATAGTCTATTGAACTTTTCGTTATGATAGAGAAAAGAATAGCTATTTGGAAAGGAAGTAATGAGATTATGCGGGCGTTTTTAAAAAGAAAAGGGATTGACCTTTCTTGGCGTACGTACATTATTACAGCTTTTAGTTATATGACTCTTGGGTTGTTTGCGTCACTATTAATTGGGTTGATCATCCAGACGCTTGGAAACCAACTTGGCATTGAATTCCTCGTTGATATGGGGACGCTTGCGATGGGACTGTTAGGTCCAGCAATTGGAGCTGCAGTCGCTTATGGCCTTGGTGCACCGCCACTCGTATTGTTTGCAGCGATTGTTAGTGGAGCAGCAGGTGTTGAACTAGGAGGCCCTGCCGGGGCGTTTTTAGCTTCAGTTCTTGCGGTAGAATGCGGGAAGATCGTAAGCAAGGAAACGAAGTTCGATATTTTACTTACGCCTTTTGTGACAGTAGCGGTCGGGTATACAGTGGCTGTGTTAATTGGTCCTCCTATTGATTCGGCTATGCGAGAGTTTGGCGGTCTTATTAATTGGGCCACAGAACAGGAACCATTAATTATGAGTATGATCGTGGCTGGGCTTATGGGGTTGGCACTTACAGCACCGATTTCAAGTGCGGCAATTGCGATTATGATTGATTTAAATGGACTGGCTGCTGGAGCTGCCACGATCGGATGTTGCGCACAGATGATTGGTTTTGCTGTAAGTAGTTTTCGTGAAAATCGAACGAGCGGGCTCATTTCGATGGGAATCGGGACATCAATGCTGCAAGTACCGAACATCGTTAAAAACCCGTGGATCTTAGTGCCGCCAACCGTCACAGGGGTCCTGCTAGCACCAATTGCTATCATATATTTTGGAATGATTAACAATGCAGAAGGTGCTGGGATGGGGACGAGTGGGTTTGTTGGACAAATCATGACATTAACATCAATGGGATTCACGATGGATGTGTTTATTCTCATTTTGCTGTTTCACTTTGTATTACCTGCTATGCTCGCATTTTTCCTTTCAGAACTTATGCGTAAGATGCGCTTAATTAAATTTGGTGATATGAAATTAGAGCAATAAGGGTAAAGAACGGTTATACAATGTTTTGATCTAATGATAGAATTTTTCCTATACATAAAAAGGGGATGATTTGATTGCCAACAGTTACGGTAAAAGATAAAGGGAGCTTTCAAGTAGAAGCAGGAACAAAGTTAGTATTGGCTCTAGAAGATAACGGCGTGGATATTTTGCATCGTTGCGGTGGGAACGCAAAATGCACGACATGTCGTTGTGAAATTATTAGTGGTGATCCAGGGCTAATGGAGCAACCTGAAATGGATGCTCGCAAGCGAAGAGGAGTAGACGATGAAGCCATTCGTTTGTCTTGCCAAATTAGGGTCGAGTCAGATTTAACAGTAAATCCCATCCGTCTAGCGAGTGTCGAAGATCTAGATGCTGGTCCACGTCCTACAGAGTGACTTAGAGGTAATACCGAAGAATATAGGGAGTTGAAATAGTGATGTATGAGCAATTGTATAACCGTTTATTATCTGAATACGCTGAGAGCCAAGATGCTCTCGGTGTTCGAGGTGAACGACTTGCAAAACGACTGAGTGAGATTGCAGCAATTGGTTTAACCGCTGATGGTGGGAGTGATCGCGTCGGCTTTTCAGAAGGGGAAAAGCTAGCAAAAAAACTTGTTATGGGCTGGATGGAACATGCAGGAATGACCGTACGCTCAGATGAGGCTGGCAATGTCATTGCTAGATTAGAAGGAAGCGATTCATCGTTACCACCTGTAATTAGTGGTTCGCACGTTGATAGTGTTCCAAACGGAGGGCATTTTGACGGTCCATTAGGTGTGCTATCTTCTTTGGAAGTAGTTGAAGCTTGGGCAACGGAAGGGTATATACCGAAACGTTCATATGAAGTCGTTATTTTTACTGATGAAGAAGGTAGTCGATTTAACAGTGGGTTAACAGGAAGTCGTGCGATGACTGGTGCTGTAGATCTTGATCAACAGATGACACTGCGTGATGCCAATGGTAATTCATTTGAGGAAGTGTTATCAGCTATTCAACTAGATGCACAAACCTTTACAAAAGCAAAGCGTGAGTTCCCAATCGGAAGTGACTACATTGAGTTACATATCGAACAAGGGAAAGTATTAGAAGAGCACAACCTCCCAGTAGGTGTTGTCTCGGGTATTGCTGGACCGAGGTATTGGAAGATGACATTCACAGGAGTGGCAGGACACGCAGGTAATACAGCGATGAATCAAAGGCAAGATGCGCTCGTGGCAGCGTCTCAGCTCGTCCATTCAGTTGCCTCCTTACCGATACGTCATAGTGAGACAGCAGTGGCAACTGTAGGGAAGTTAACGGTTGAACCGAATGGCGCGAACGTCATTCCGGGTAAAGTAACACTCGTTGTCGATGTAAGAGATATTACAGCTCCGACTAGAGACTTGTTGTTTGAAGAAATTAAAGAGACCGCTAGCATAATTGCTAAGGAATGGAATGTGTCTTTAGAGTGTGAAGAAACGATTAATGTGGCGCCTGTTCCAGTATCACAAGAAACGAAAGATCGACTGCATTCGGTCATAGAAACAGAAGGCTATAAATCGATCGAGATTCCAAGTGGAGCGGGTCATGATGCCATGTTGATGGGCATAAAAATGCCGATGGCTATGATCTTTGTACGAAGCGTGAAAGGGATCAGTCACCACCCAGAAGAATGGACATCGCTAGCAGATTGTGTAGCAGGTGTAAAAGTTTTGAAAAGATATGTCGAACAATTGCAATAAATAAATCGAGGTTTTAATACGGGTGTATACTCTCTGTGTGTTATAATATTCTAAACATTTGTGGCATGGAGGGTACATCAATGTTGCATGAATATTCGCCGGCAACGGTTGGAGGTGAAATTAACCTCTGGTATGAAGCGGTAAAGCGCAATCATCGTGAACTGGCGGTCCAGTTGAAAGATAAAGTTTCTGGAATGCTTGAGCAGATGCTCCCAGATCATAAGGTCGTTACGTTTTATCAGCTTGTTTCTTTTAAGCACGATAAGTTTCTCGATGAGCGTTGGCTAAATCTTCCGTACTATAGCAATGCTCCTCAACCAACAGATGAAATGGATTGTCTATTAGATTTTTTTTCGTATTATCTTCATGCGGAATCACTTATGGAGAGTAAGGATTATCGAAATGCATTTAAATATTTCTCCAGTGCAGAAGATATGATAAATGAAATTGATGATCCGGCTGAACGTGCAGAGTTTTTCTTTCGGTTTGGACGTGCCTGCTATTCCCTCCATTTGTATGGAGAAGCTCATCTTCAGTTAACAAAAGCGTTAGCGCTATATGAGCAACAGTATGGTTATGAGCGTGCTCAAGCGAGTTGTAAGATTTACTTATCTGATGTAGAGAACTGGCTAGGGGAGACACAGAGAGCAAGCGAGTTAGTCGCTGAGGTTTTACGTGTTGAAGAGTATCTGGGTGACTTGAAGCCCAGAGTATTAGCCGTCTCAGGTTTACACGCTATGAAGGCTATGGAATATGAGGATGCTCTTAAGTATTTTGAACGCGCGATTAGTGATGATGAGTACGCTACAACGATTGATGGTGTCCAATCGAAAATACTACTAGCTGTAACGTACTTCTTTTTGGAGCAAGACCATCATGCTCGTTTATTATTAAACCATGCAGAATATGAGGCAAAAGCGAACAATTATGAGAACCTACTTGCGATCTGTTTAATTTTGCGTGGGTTGCATGATTATAAGGATCATATATATGTGGAAGAAGGACTTAAGCTCTTATCTGTACCTGGTCTTGAGCGTGTGTATTATGATACGACCGTTTTCATATCACGGTACTATGAAGACCTTGGCGAACTCAACTATGCACTGTATTTCTTAAAGAAGACAGTGAATCTGAAATTGATGCACCCCCAATTAACACTCACGTGATTCTGTTGAATCACGTGTTTTTCTTTGTCTGAACGACCAAATAAATGGTAAGAATTCCTCCGGCAAATGCGGTAAGACTCGCAAATATAAAGACTGCTGATAATGAATAGTGTTCAGCAATGAGTCCTGCCAACCAAGGGCCTAAGAAAATCCCAGCTGCATAGTAGGATTGATAAAACCCCATAATCGTCGTTTTCATTGAAGGAGGGGCCAGAGTGGCTGCTTGTGACAAACAAATTGGTAATACAAATCCTAATGCAAGTCCAATGATGGCATGAACGATGCTAATAGAAAGTAGACCCGTAGACAACGGGACGGTAAGAAAAGTAACCGCAGTTAGAAATAGGCTGCTCATGACGATGGTCAATTCTACTTTTTTTGTAAGTTGTATAGTAGCTATCATTAACGAAGAAAGTGCATGTGGTAGAAAGAAAGCTGTCATAAGAAGAACCATTTGTTGTTCATTGATTCCAAGTGTGGCAGCGTAATTTGGTGTGAAGCCAAAAATTGAAATAAACATCAGACCGTGTGTAATAAGAGCGATAGTTGCAAGTGGAAATAGAGACTTTGTTTTGAGCGTACGGGTGAAATACTCATGTACATTAAGTGTTTGAATTTGAGTAGCATCATGGTCTACAACTTTGACGAACAATGAGAGAATAAGCCCAATTAGTGACACGATTACGCCTACCCAAAATGGTGAGAGCCAACCGAAAGATTCCACAAGAAATCCTGCCGTAAGCATGCTAGCAAATTGCGGAAGGACAGTGAATAGCTGCATCGCTCCCATCGCTTTACCTGCTTGATCTTGATGAACATATTGCGCATATAGAATCGTCGCCATCACCCACATTGCGGCGGTAACACCTGAAAGCAAACGACCAATTAACACCATCACGAAGGAATCAAAAAAGACGAGAATTAACCCACTAATTGCAGCAATAACAAATCCACTTACATAAAGTCCTTTTCGAATCGATCGTAGTCGATCGGATAGAATCCCTAACGGGAAGCGCAATGCAACTTGCAAAATTCCATAACTTCCAAGAATAATTCCAATTGCTGCATATGGAAAAGCAATCTGTTCTAGATATAAACTAAAGATCGGGACGTATATGTAAGTCGCGAGCCAAAAGCAAAAGACGGATGCTAAGAAAATGATATGATCCCGTCTCGTAATTGTCATGAAAATACCCCCCATTCACAAATTCTAACAAATAAAGTATGAGCATTCGTAGTTTTGTAAGCATTTGCAAGAAAATGATTTCTGTTATAGAGTTATAATTAATAGTAATTTATACTTATTGCTAATATATGCTATCCTCGTACTACTTTAAAGAATACGAGGTGTTTGTTAGATGTCAAAGATTGCGGTTGTTTCATTTGGATTAGGTCCGATCGGAGTAGAGATTCTTAAGAAGTGCAGTCTAGAAGAACATATGGAGGTTGTTGGTGGTGTCGATCTTGACCCACAAAAACGAGATCTTCCACTATCTGAACTTGTAAGTGAAGCCCCTGCGAATCGTCATATTCATGCTAATATTTCGAAATTACAAGAAATTGTAAGTGCTTACGAACATAAAGTTGCAGTTCATGCTACGGGTTCGCACCTTCCCTCAGTTTGGCCCCAAATTAAAGAGCTTCTTGATCACGGCTTTCATGTCGTATCCACGTGTGAAGAGCTTCTCTATCCTTGGCATCGTTATCCAGAGCTTAGTGCTGAGATCGATTATTATGCACGGAGTAAGGGAAAAGCAGTCATTGGGACTGGTATTAATCCTGGCTTTGTTATGGATACACTTCCACTTGTTGCGAGTACTGTAACCGATGGGATTACACGCATTCAAATCAAACGTCATGTTGATGCTAGCAAACGTCGTGTTCCTCTTCAACAGAAAGTCGGAATTGGCAAAACGATTGAAGCATTTGAAGAACTGGCAAAAGATAATGCGATTGGGCATGTTGGCTTGGAAGAATCGTTACGAATGTTGGCGGCAGGTCTTGGAATAACGATTCAAGAAATTGACGCATCATTGCAACCTGTTTTACTAGAGCAGCAACTGTCACTTCCTTGGATTGACCTGGAAATTGGAGATGTTGCAGGGCAGCTTCAAAAGATGAGTGCAGTCACAGAAGAAGGCATATCGCTCGAACTCGAATTAAAGATGGCGATCGGTGTAGAATCTCAAGATGCCATTTCTGTTGAAGGGAATGATCATGTGCAATTGCTTGTTCCTAACGGAATATTCGGTGATACGGCAACAGCATCAATGATCGTTAATATAGGGAAGTCTCTAGCATGGCAAGAGCAAGTAGGTCTTGTAACAATGATGGATGGGGGCTTGCCTAGATATCGTTATAGAGGGTGATAGAGGGGATGAACTTATTAGGATTTAGATATTTTCTTGAAGTAGCTCGAACGCTAAATTTCAGTGAGGCGTCCAGGTACTTGCATGTCAGTCAGCCTGGGCTCAGCCAGCAGATTTCTTCATTGGAGAAAGAGTTAGGATTTAAGTTACTGAAAAGAACGACAAGGCGTGTAACCTTAACTGACGAAGGCGCTTTTCTTTATGAAAATCTAAAGCCTTCCTTTAATAAAATAGAGAACACGATTGAAGAAATTTCAACACTCAAAAAAGTACCACAAGCGATCATTCATATCTCTACGGTGCCGTCTGCTGCCAACCTTTGGTTGCCAAGTCTCGTGAAACGAATGGGAGAGACGAATGCAGATGCTGAACTTTATTTAGATGAAACGACGTCTAAAGTGGCGATTGAGTCGATCAAAAAACAAAAAAGCCATATCGCTTTCGTGCGGATGTCACCCGAATCGAGCGAGCTAGATAAAGAAAATTTAAGTACATATGAGTTAAGTCAACACCCATTAATGGCGGTTGTCTCAAAAGACCATCGCTTTGCAAATGATAACATACTTGATTTAAAACAATTAAAAGATGAACCGTTTATTCATTACCACCCGAAAAACTCACCAGAGCTGTATTATTTATTGGAAAGAGCATGTTTACAAGCGGGTTTTGTGCCGAATACGATTTGCAGTGGTCCTGAGATTATGACGATTGAAACGTTAATCAGCCATGGTTTAGGTGTGACGCTTATGCCTGAAGACATGGTTCAACTTCTTAGAAATGATTCGGTTACATCGGTGAGACTTTCAGACCAGGTACTAATGAGTTCAATAACTATGATCTGGGAAGATACTCCTTATACCCCGCAAGTCACAAAAGAAGTTGTCGACATTGCAAAAGATGAGTTTTCGAGTATAACAAGTTAAGATTTATAATTAAGGATTATAAATCTATAATAAATACTTAATTAAAAGCAGATAAAGATCATGGTAGGGTTAATGAGGAATCTATTTGTATCTATTTATAAAAAAATTCCGAATTACTACATGATGGGGGTCATTATTGTGAAAAAGTTATTTGGTACGACTTTAGTCGCTGGCGCGTCTGTAGCATTACTTGCGGCATGTGGAGACTTTGAAGAAGAACTAGAAATCCTCACGGGTGGAGAACAAGGGGCTTATTACCCACTTGGTGCTCAAGTAGCAACAGTGATTAACGACCATGTGGATAGTCATGATGCATCTCATTTCTCAACAGGTGCATCCGTTGTTAATATTAACGACATTGCAGATGGAAACGGTCACATTGCCTTTTCGCAAAATGATACGGCTTATTATGCAGAACAAGGTGGAAACGATTTCTTCGAAGAGCCAGTTGAAGGTGTTCTCGGTCTTGCAACTCTTTATCCAGAAGTAATCCAAATTGTTGCAACTGAATCGTCAGGTATTGAGACAGTTAGTGATTTAGCTGGAATGAGTGTTGCTGTTGGTGACGTTGGATCAGGTACAGAGGTCGTAGCAAGCCAAATTCTAGACGCTCACGGTATGTCATATGATGACTTTAGTGTGGAATACCAAGACTTTGGTGATGCAGCCGACAGCTTGCAAGATGGCAACATTGATGCAGCTATTATTGTAGCAGGTACACCAACAGGGGCAATTGAAGCATTGTCTGCACAAGCAAACATTACACTCGTTGATGTAGAAGCAGATGCCGCTCAAGCTCTTCTTGATGAGTATCCGTTCTATACAGAGTATACAATTGAAGACTCGTACGGCTTAGATGCACCAGTTAATACCCTCGCGGTACAAGCAATGCTCGTTGCACAAGCAGACCTTGACGACGAAGTCATTTACGATGTTTTGACAGCGATTTTTGATAATGAAGACAATTTCGCAAATGCACACAATGCAGGTAGCTTCATTAGCTTAGACACTGCGCTTGAAGGAATGTCGATTGATTTGCACCCAGGTGCTCAACAGTTCTACGATGAAAATCAATAATAAGGTTTCCAAACGAGGAGGGCGATTACTAGCTCTTCTCCTCGTTTTTTCTAGTCTGATTATTGTCCTGACTATGATGACAATTCAGCGTGAACCAAAGCTACAAATCGTTGCAAATGAAACCGGTGAAGTGCTTTATAACTATGAGGTATCGCCGGGTACCCAGTTTTATCATGAGTACATCCATTCTGTTATGAAAACACCGATTCGAGAGATTTTTATGGTTGATGAAAACTACATCATTGTTCCGAAGGAAACGTGGACAAAGTCTTTTGGTGCAGGTATTCCTTATGCTGAAGAAGAGGAAATGGAAATGATCGATGGGTATTTTATCGTCCCGAGTCCTACTCGAGAGATTGATTCCATTAATCTCATGCCTTCCAACATGTATGAGCATACCTTTCAATATGAAGATGAAGAGATCATCGTGTTATCAGAATTGCCGGAGGATGTACGGAAGTTAACAATTGAGGTTACAGGAGGATGACCATGTCAGATTTGGATAAGAAAAAATTCAAAGGCAATGTCGATGCGACAGAGGTCGAAATCCCCGCAGACCTTCCAGATACAGAAGAAGTAGAAGGTAGTGACCGGAAAGTCTTCGGCTGGAAAGCATTACTGATTTTAGTAATATGTGTTGGGATGGCCGCTTATCATCTTTATACTGCAGGGTTTGGTCTAATTGTAGGAACAAGGCAACATTTGTTTATTCATTTGATTCTAGGGTTAGTTCTCGTTTACTTAATTTTCCCACGGAAAAAAGGATTAAGTCAGCAAACCATTGTCTGGTATGACTTCTTACTAGCGGGAGTTGCACTCGTTGTCGGTCTGTTTGTTATGTATAGTCAAACGGCACCAGCAATTCTTTCAGGTCGTATGGATACAATTCATATGATTGCAGGGATCATTATGATTCTCTTAATTATCGAAGCGACTCGTCGAGTTGTCGGTAAGCCTTTACTTATTATTGCGCTTTGTTTTATTGCATACTATTTCTTTGGCAATCTTTTACCGCCACCTTTCTCACATAGCCGTGCGAACTTTGATACGTTTATTTATGAAATGATGTACACAAGCACAGGTATTCTCGGTACACCACTTTCTGTATCAGCGAACTACGTCTTTATTTTCGTTATGTTTGGTGCGATTTTAGAGGCAACGGGTGCAGGTAAGATGTTTATTGATCTTGCTCTTCGTATGGTTGGTCACTATCGTGGTGGACCAGCGAAAGCCGCGGTTGTTGGTTCTGGTTTTATGGGATCCATTTCAGGTAGTTCCGTAGCCAATGCAGTAACAACAGGAACGTTTACAATCCCATTAATGAAGAAAGTTGGATTTAAACCGCAAGTTGCCGGGGGGATTGAGGTTGCATCATCCTCTAGTGGACAGCTCTTACCACCAGTTATGGGTGCAGCAGCATTTTTAATGATTGAGTATACACCATATAGTTATGCTCAGATCATGGTCTCAGCCTTAATCCCGGCCGTATTAACGTATATTGCCATTCTTTGGATGGTCCACATTGAATCCGTGAAAAACGACATCAGAGGTTTGGATAAGTCAACGCTTGTTCCTGCCAAGAGGAGTTTATTGCAACAAGGTTACTTAATTATTCCGATTCTAGCACTCGTATACTTTGTGCTAGTTGGAAATACAGTCTTTAACGCGGCATTCTTCTCAATTGTTATGTTGCTTACCGTTGCAGTGTTTGCTCATCGTCTACGTGAGCGATTTGGTGCAGGATTGTTAATTGCAGCCGTTCTCGCTGGAATCTCTTATCTTATGCACGTATTACTTGGATGGCATATTGAGATCTCAATAATGATAGCAATTGGAATTTTTGTATGTATCTTCTTCGTATTGTTTCAAAAGCGATACAAAATTGAATCTGCTCCTGTTAAATTCGGTGTGCGTGAGCTCGTTGTAAGTTTTGAAATGTCAGCTCGTAAGTCGCTTACCGTTGTAACAGCGTGTGCGACAGCAGGGATTTTAATTGGGGTTATTAACCTTACCGGCTTATCTGGTAAACTACCTACAATTATTGTTGGTTTTGCAGGGGACAACCTATTGCTCGCGCTATTCTTTACATTTATCGC
This sequence comes from Bacillaceae bacterium JMAK1, assembly GCA_012970285.1. GTDB lineage: Bacteria > Bacillota > Bacilli > Bacillales > Marinococcaceae > Geomicrobium_A. The sequence continues at coordinate 539,403 of JIBW01000006.1, read as the reverse complement.
CTGTTTAATTGTTGGTCTCGGTTTACCAACGACAGCAACCTATGTTATTTTAGCCGCCATGGTTGCGCCGGCACTCATTGAGATGAACGTGCCGATTATGGCCGCCCACTTATTTGTACTTTATTACGGAGTTCTTGCCGATGATACACCACCTGTTAACTTGCCGGCATATGCGATATCAGGAATTGCAAAAGCCGATCCAATTATTACAGGGGTACAAGGTTTCAAATACGATACAGGTGCTTTGCTCCTGCCGTTTATCTTTGCAACAAACACAATTATTCTTTTGCTTCCAGAAAACGCAGGTCTTTACGCATGGTATGAAATCGTATGGGCGATCTTTACCGCGCTTATCGGTATTCTTGTATTTGTAACCGTTATTCAGCGTTATCTATTTACGAATTATCGTTGGTTCGAATGGATTATAGCCTTAACGTCATCACTCGTATTCATTCATGCCTCAATATACACAGACCTACTTGGAATCGGGTTGTTTGCTCTCTTAATTACCATCAATAAGATGAGAAAGAAACGACAAGACCAAGAAGCTGATCCAGGTCAGGCAGTCACTGCTTAATCATAAGAACTCTACTTGAATGATCATTCGAGTAGAGTTCTTATTTTTTTATTAATAAAGGTGCCGCAGAGGATAACGGAAATCAGTTGGCGAATTGTGTAGGTAACTTTAAAACGATAGAAGTAAAGGATTTCCCTTGTACGCTTTCGGGTAGAGAATAGCAAGTTAAGATTCGGTTGGGAGGGGCAAAGGATGGAGCAAGAGTATAGGTTAATGGACGGAATTGCATTGAGCGAAAAGCTAAAAAGCCGCGAATGGAGTGCCAAGGAAGTTGTAGAAGCGAGCATTGCGTGTGCTCATCAACAAAATGGCGAATTAAATGCGATCGTTCATGAGCGTTATGACAAAGTGAGAGCAGAAGCGGAGCATGCGAGACGAGACACTCGTTTTTCCGGAGTGCCGTTACTGCTTAAAAATCTTTCACATATGCTAGAGGGAGAAGTCATTGATGCAGGGTCGACGTTATTGAAGAAACGTGTCGCGCAACGAAACAGTCATTATGTCAATCGTCTAAGAAGCGCAGGTTTTTTATTTACTGGCTTTACAAACTCTCCTGAACTTGGCATTAAGAACATTACTGAACCGGCCATTCATGGACCCTCACGGAATCCTTGGAACAAGGAATACTCACCTGGTGGGTCTAGTGGTGGGGCAGCGGCAGCGGTTGCTTCTGGAATGGTTCCGATCGCAGCGGCAAGCGATGGAGGTGGTTCGATACGAATTCCTGCATCGTGGACAGGGCTCGTTGGACTGAAACCAACGAGGGGAAGAATGCCTGTTGGTCCTGGAGTTGGAAGGCAGTGGCAAGGAGCGGCAATTGATTTTGTTATCAGTCGCTCAGTGAGAGACAGTGCAGCGGTTCTAGACGAATTGCAAACGTTCCAATTAGAAGCCGCGTTTCAAATCCCGTTATTCGAAGGTTGTTATCTAGAAGATGCTAAGAAGCCATTAGGGAAGTTGAGAATTGCGTGGAGTGATCAATCGCCTGTCGGAACGAAGGTGAGTGAGAGCGCAAAGGAAGCTGTTAGACAAGTTGCATACTGGCTTGAGCGTGAAGGTCATTATGTAGAAAATTGTTCACCAGGCATTGATGGTACAAACTTGATGGAGAATTATTATGTGATGAATAGCGGAGAAATGGCGAATGTCCTGGATTCACTTGAGAAGGCGACGGGCATAGCAATTACTGATGAAGATTGTGAATTAGAGACGTGGATGCTGGCAACTGCCGGGAGGCAAATTGGTGCGAATCATTATGCAAAAAGCATCAATGGTTGGGATGATGCCCTCATGCGAATGGTTCGTTTTCATGAAACGTATGATTTGTATTTAACCCCTTCTACAGCGGACCACGCACCTAAGATTGGAGAATTAACCCCTTCAACAGAGGATAAAGCGCAATGGATTGATCGCTTAAATGGGTTGAACCCAATGCAACAACAGTCACTCATTTACGAGATGTTTTTACCGAGCTTAACGTATTCACCGTTTACGCAACTTTCTAACATAACAGGCCAACCTGCCATCTCACTTCCTGTCTACCAATGCAAGAATGGTTTGCCAATAGGCGTACAAGCGATGGCCCAAAAAGGTAATGAATCGTTGTTGTTACGATTAGGGAATGCGCTTGAAGATAGTCATTTATGGCAAGGAGGTTTAAGAGACGAATAACAAAGGGTGAAGAGCGATGAATGACCACATTAACATTATAAAAGCACCAGCAAAGATGCAGTTTCCAATCCGAGCGGGCAAAGTACATGTATCAGAAGAAACAAAACGTAACATTGAACATCATTGGCAAGAAATTAATCAGAACAATATGTTTTTTAGAGGAACACTGTATCGTATGAATGATGTAGAGCTAACGGAAGACGAGTTAACAATTGGAATGAAGGAAACGGACTATGCACATCATTTATATTCTAAAAACAATCGTTTATCAAAAGAAGAAGCATGTCCGATTCTTGCACCTGTGGCGTTCGTGATTTCGTCAGACGGTTATCTCCTATTCGGGAGAATGGGAAGTCAAACGGCGAAGCCGGGCGTCATTCAATGTGCAGGGGGCGGAATCGATCAAGAAGATGTGTCTTTTAACGAGATTGATGTAGTCAGTAATGTTACACGAGAAGTAGAAGAGGAACTAGGGATTAACGTAAAAGACGATCGTGAAGTTAAAGCCTTTTTTGCAGATAAGCTGATCTTCCCAGATCGTAAGGTGTGGCTTGCGATTGTTTTTCAGCTTCATTCAACGTTCACGAAAGATCAGCTCGTTAAACAAGTGCATAGGCACAATGAAAAGCTAAGAAATAAAGGAGAAACCCCAGAATTTGAAGAGGTTATTACAGTGAAAAATAATCCAGCTGCTATTCGTCAATTTCTTCAAGATCATCATAAAGAACTCATTCGTTATTTAAGACCCTTTCTCTACAATATGCTATAATTTTGGCGTATTAGAATGAGAGGGAGTGAATGAGATGTACGAAGTAACTTTAAACAATGGCGTTAACATGCATCAATTAGGCTTTGGAGTTTGGAAAGTTGAAAATGATAAAGTAATTCCCGCAGTCGAGCGCGCATTAGAAGCGGGCTATCGTTCACTTGATACAGCAAAGGTTTATGGAAATGAAGCAGGTGTAGGGCAAGCAATTAAAAATTCAGGAATTAAGCGTGAAGAGTTATTTATCACTACGAAAGTTTGGAATAGCGATCACGGATATGACGAGACGTTACAAGCTTTCGAAGCTAGTCTTGAGCGTCTTGGACTTGATTATGTAGATTTGTATTTGGTTCATTGGCCGACGCCACAGTTTGATAACTATGTGGAAACCTATCGTGCCCTCGAACATCTGTATAAAGAAGGCAAAGTAAAAGCCATCGGTGTTTGTAACTTTGAGATTGAGCATTTACAACGTCTTCTTGATGAGTGTGAAGTTGTTCCCGTATTAAACCAAGTTGAATGCCATCCGTACTTGCAGCAAGAAGAGTTGCGTGCGTTCTGTGATCAACATAACATTTATGTGGAAGCGTGGAGCCCTCTAAACCAAGGGGGAGATAGCCTGCAAGACGCTGCAATTGTTCAAATTGCAGAAGATGTTAGTCGTACCCCAGCTCAAGTTATTCTTCGTTGGCATTTACAACAGAATCGGATCGTTATCCCTAAGTCAGTTACACCAGCCAGAATTGTAGAAAACTTGAATGTCTTTGATTTTGAGCTGAGTGATGATCAAATGAAGAGCATCAATGAATTAAATCGTAACGAGCGCCAAGGCTTTGCACCAAATGATATGAATAAGCGATAAAAAAGAAGACCATTCGTATAAAAACGGATGGTCTTCTTATGATTATAACTTCCGAATGTAACGAATGAGATGGACGACTCCGACCCCATTAATGACAAAACTCGCACCGACAATCATTGCCCATAACCATAGAGGAAAGTGGACGATAAATGTTAGAAATAACAAAACGAGCCCGATGAATACAAAAATCATTCCGTTTCTTAATTGTGGATCCATACTTGACCTCCGTGCTAGACGATTGCACGTTATTATACCATGTCTTTATCCGACATACGCGACTAAACGTTTAGCAGCTTCGAGTAAGTCTTCTTCAGATGTCGCGTAAGACAATCGTAAATACCCTTCACCTGCGTTTCCAAAGGCAGTTCCTGGGACACAAGCGACGCCCGTTTCATCTAATAAACGAAGCGCAAAGTCGCGTATGTTCGATTCATTGTGCCGAACATGAACAAATAAGTAGATCGCACCTGTTGCTTCCATTACCGTTAGATTCGCCGCTTTTTCTAACGCAGATTGTAGTAGTACCCGTCGACGTTGGAACGACTCTTTCATCTCAGTGACTGCCCGTTCACCATTTTTTAGAAGTGTGAGAGCGGCCTGCTGGGCAAACCCGGGAGTACAGGCTGTATTGAACTGGTGGACTCTAAAAATTGCCGGATAATAGGCGGTTGGAGCGTGTAAATAACCGACACGCCAGCCTGTCATCGCATAGGCTTTTGAGAAACCGTTAATCGTAATCGTTCGTTCCGCCATACCAGGAAAGCTCGCTATGCTGTAATGCGGTGTTTCATCTGCGATGATCTTCTCGTACATTTCATCGGATACGACAATAAGGTTATGTTTTGTCGCTAAGTTTGCAAGTTCCTGCAATTCTTCCTTTGAGAGAACTACGCCTGTCGGGTTGTGTGGTGTGTTGACGACAAGAATCTTCGTGTTTGGTGTAATCGACGTTTCAATTTGTTCAATGGGTGAAATGAATTTTCCGTTTTCACTTTCCATTGGAATGTGTACCGGTGTTGCTCCTGCCATATGAGCTGCAGAGTCATAGTTCGGCCAAGCTGGGCTTGGAATAATGACTTCGTCGCCAGGGTTTAAAAGGGCAAGAAATGTATCGAACAGCGCTTCGCTCCCTCCATTTGTGACGATAATCTCTTCAGCCTTGGCGGGAATACCATTTTCCCTCGTTAATTTGTTAGCAAGAGCTTCTCGTAGCTCTGGAATTCCGGTGTTTGGGGTGTAGTGAGTGTCGCCAGCTTTGATGGCTTCAAACGCAGCCGCTTGTGCGATGGCAGGCGTATCAAAATCGGGCTCTCCTAATGTGAGACGGAACACATCATGTCCAGAATTTGCACGTTCAGCAGCTTTTGCAGAGATTTCTCTGATCTTCGAAAATTCAACGTTCGTCATCCGTTTTGCACTTGACGGTAACATAAGTTTGCCCCCTTTTTTCATCATCATAGCATGAATATGCAAGTCGTACGTATAAAATCCGGTAGACGTTCTCATACTAGTATTGTCTTGACTTAAAACATCAAGGCACCACAAGGATTAGTCCCTTTATTGGGATGATTTTCTCTAACTGGATGACCCCTTTCAATGATTGCGCGCATTGGAAGGGGTTATTTATTTTTGTCTAAAAAGAACGATGCATAATGCCGATGGCTCGGGGCAAACTGTTCAGAGAATTGTTTGAAGGGGGCTGTAAATATGGTCAGAGAGGCTGCACATACGCTTAAGAAAAGTCTTTTATGGGACTTGCTTACGACTGTGGATCATAAAAAAATTGCGATTTTATACTTAATAGCCGGTACGTTATTCTTTGGAAAAGCGGGGCTTATGGCAATTTTAATTCGTATTCAACTTATGATTCCTGAAAATACGTTTGTAACCGGACAAACGTACAACGAATTGTTGTCGATGCACGGTACGATCATGCTTTTCTTAGCTGCAACACCGTTACTTTTTGCTTTCATGAATTACCTCATTCCATTGCAAATTGGAGCGAGGGACGTTGCATTTCCTTTTTTAAATGCGTTAGGATTTTGGTTTTTCTTCTTCGGTGGTATATTACTGAGTTTATCGTGGTTCTTTGGGGGCGCCCCAGATGCGGGGTGGACGGCATATGTCCCGTTGTCGAGTCGAGACTATGCTGGTATTGGACTTGACTTCTACGTTCTCGGTTTACAAATATCAGGTTTCGGAACGTTAATTTCCGGTATTAATTTCATTGTGACGATTATAACAATGCGTGCACCGGGGATGACATTACTCCGCATGCCACTATTTTGTTGGAATTCGTTTATTACTTCAATCTTAATTGTGTTTGGCTTTACTCCATTAGCAGCAGGACTTGCTTTGTTAATGTTAGATCGTATGTTTGATGGCCAGTTTTTCTTAGCGGCTGCAGGAGGGAATGCGGTTATTTGGCCACATATCTTCTGGATTTTCGGTCACCCAGAAGTATACATTCTTGTATTGCCAGCATTTGGGATGATCTCGGAAATTATTCCGGTATTTTCGAAGAAACGTTTATTCGGTTATACAGCAATGGTATTTGCAACCATCCTTATTGGATTCTTAGGTTTTATGGTATGGGTTCACCATATGTTTACGCTAAACCTTGGACCAATTACGAATTCAATCTTTGCCATTTTGACGATGTTAATTGGTGTACCGACAGGTATTAAGATTTTTAACTGGTTATTTACGATGTGGGGTGGAAAACTTCGGTTTACGACAGCGATGCTTTGTGCGTCCTCATTCGTACCGACATTCGTATTAGGTGGAGTAACCGGGATCATGCTTGCAATGTCACCTGTGACCCATTTGTATCACGATACGTACTTTGTCGTTGCCCACTTTCACTACATTATTCTTGGGGGGATTGTGCTCGGTATTCTCGGTGCCACATATTATTGGTACCCGAAAATGTTTGGGCATTGTTTGAACGAGACACTCGGTAAGTGGATGTTTTGGATCTTTTACATCGGATTCCATTTAACGTTCTTTATTCAACATATTCTCGGTTTAATAGGAATGCCGCGACGCGTGAATGTTTATCTTGCTGACCAAGGGTGGGATGGAATGAACCTTATTTCATCGATTGGTGCGTTCATGCAAGGGTTGGCTATTATATTACTTTTGATTAATGTTATCTACTCAGCGATGAAAAGACCAAATCATCCTGTTGATGACCCTTGGGATGGTCGTGCATTGGAATGGGCGACGCATACACCTGTTCCGGAATATAACTTTGCACAAGTTCCTCAAGTACGATCTCTAGATCCTTTGTTTTATGAAAAGATCCACGGTGATGGAACAATGAAACCTTCAGAACCACTTGCTGATATTCACATGCCGAACGGTTCATTCTTGCCATTTATGATTGCACTCGGCTCTTTTATCGCTGGTTTTGGACTGATCATGAAACATATGGATGCTTGGATCAATCCGTATATCGTTGTTGTGCTCGGCTTGCTCGTGATGTTCGGCTCAATGGCTGTTCGGTCATGGAAAGAAGATCATGGCTATCACATTACAAAAGAAAACGTTGAGGCTATGGAACGGGAGGCGTTAGCAGATGAGCGAAACCGTTGATGTTTCGAAAGGTTTGCCGGCTCACCCGGAGCGGGCAACATTAGAAGGAAAGAATAAATTCGTAGGTTTTTGGGTGTTCTTATCTGGTGAAGTGACGATGTTTGCCACCTTCTTTGGAACGTACCTTGGACTTCGTAACGGTACAGCAGGTGGACCTGAGGCGGCGGATCTATTCCATATGCCACTCGTATTTATTATGACGATGATCTTACTTACGAGTTCATTAACGAGTGTTATTGCAATTACTGCGATGAAGAAGAATCAGTTCAAAAAAATGAAGCTGTGGATGTGGATCACCTTTTTCCTTGGTGTTGCCTTCCTTGGCTTTGAGATTTATGAGTTCGTGGAGTATGTCCATTATGGGCTTGGCTTTTCAACGAGTGCATTTGCGAGTTCATTCTATTCGCTCGTTGGTTTGCACGGTGCACACGTCGTGTTTGGTCTAGGGTGGGTGCTGCTATTGCTCATTCGTTATAACCGAGCTGGAATTACACTCACGAATGCTCCGAAGTTCTATATGTTCAGCTTGTATTGGCACTTTATTGACGTTGTCTGGGTATTTATCTTTACAGTCGTTTATCTCATGGGTATTGGAGGAGGTTGACGAATATGGCCGACCACTTATCAGAGCCATTTGAGAAAAGCGCAATGACAAATGAAGAGAGAGTAAAAACGGAGCGAGAGATGCGAATACAATTTATCGCATTTGCATTTATGATTGCATTGACGTTTCTCGCTTTTATTGCAGTCGGGGCAGAGGTTGCACCTCCAGGCTTTGTCATTTCGTTTATTATCTTCTTGGCGTTCATTCAATTGTTTTTGCAGTTGTACTATTTCATGCACCTAAAAGACAAAGATCATGGTTGGGCGAATACGTTTATGGTTTCTGGACTCGTATTATCGATCCCGACAGTTGTCGCGTTGATCTTGATTATTGGTGTTGTGAAGTATTAAAGAAAAGGCTGTCCTTACAGGTCACTAATCAGTGAACCTTTTAAGGAGCAGCCTTTTTCTATAGAAAACCATTTGAAAAACTCCACATTCATCTAATGTCATTACACCATCCACCTATGAATGACGCTACATAAACTGTTATAAGAACATGATGTAGAGGGGTGAATGAGAATGGCAACAAATCAAACAGAATTACTGCTGGAGCTTGCTCTACAAACGAATCCGATTGTAATTGAAAATGATTTTTTGATCAGTCAAACAGTCACGATATCTTACAACGTCACATTCGTAAGTGGAAATGGTGGACCATATATATTAAGTCGTGAATTAGCGTTTTCGAATTATATGTTCAATATTATTTCGAATAGTTCAATGCAAGTGTCGAACTTAATATTGGATGGGGATGCGATAAACCATCCTATTGGGAACACAACGAATCGCAGTTTGATTGCAGTGAGCGGAGGAAGTTTGTTTTTGGAGGCAGGTTCGTTACTGAGGAACAATAATGCTTATTTAGAAGGGGGAGGTGTCTATCTAAGAGGAAGTGAGAGTGCTGCTAATACACTTGTTATGAGAGGGAATGCTCGAATTACGAACTGTTACACGAGGGTGACGGGTGGCGGTATTATGGTTGCTCTTCGGAATAATGCAGATTCGGTGACCATTTCAGAAGATGCACTGATTGATTCAAATAGTGCACAATTTGGCGGTGGGATTTATTTTCGGTCGTACGTCCTAGGTGTAAGTAGCAACTTAAACATAGGAGATAACGTTCAAATTGCAAACAACATGGCTTCTTCAAATGGCGGTGGAGTGTATGTATCCAATTTTATTAATGGAAATACAGTCCCATTATCTTTAACGGTTACTGGCAATGCAGTGATTAGTCAAAATAACGCAAACAACGGAGCCGGTGTGTATGTATTCGCAACAAACGTAGGAGATCAATACGTGCAATCAGGCAATGCAATCTTTGTAGAAAACGTTGCAAATAACAACGGTGGCGCAGGCTTTTTAAACTTCTTATCAAGTAGCCGTGCAAATGTTCTAATGACCGGTGGTACGATAAGAGAGAATGTTGCTAATAACGCATCGGGAGGGTTTCAAGTAACTTCAGCAGGTGGAGGAACTTGCGATCTTTCGAATGTAGCGTTTATAGACAATTCCACGAACAACTCGCAAGCAGGTGGGTTTTATTATGCGAATTCTTCGTCGGAACCTTCTGATATTGCAATGAATGCAGTAGTATTTGAAGGAAATATAGCAGAAGGAAATGGTGGGGGAGCAATTTTAATCGGTGGACCGGGACTTCTTACAACCACTGTTATAAATAGTACGTTTACAGAAAACGTTGCAGGCTTATTAGGTAGCGGTGGGGGAATTGTCATCAATAGCACCGCAGGCTCAATTACTCAAATTATAGGGTCAACGTTTACGAATAATACTGCAACTGTTGATGGGGGTGGAATATTCTTTGGTCAAACCGCAAATGGAAATGATCAGTTTTCAATTGAATCAACAACTGTGGTAGACAATACGGCAACTCTCGACGGAGGGGGCATTCATTTCTCAGCAGCAAACGGAGTATTAAACGCAAGCATCTCTAATACGAATGTATCAAATAATCTTTCTACCAATGGCAATGGTGGCGGAGTGTGGATTGCAGATCCGAATGCGAATCTTATGTTAAGTGGTGCGACAACGATTACAGGCAATACTTCTATTCAAGGGAACGGCGGCGGTGTTTATTATAATGCAACAAACGGTGTATTACGTGCTACTGGTCCTGTCGTTATTCAAGATAATGTTGCGAACAACAATTTACAATTAGCTTCTAATAATGGTGGAGGAATTGTTGTTGTAGCTGGCTCAGTAATCGTGGAGGATAGTACTCAAATTCTAAATAATTATGCAGGTCGTTACGGCGGTGGGATTTTTATAGGTGTTGGGGCAACGGTAACGGCTATTGGTGGAACAATCTCTGGTAACATTGCAGGACTTATTGGAGGAGCTGTCTATATAAGTACAGGAGGTACGCTAACTTTAATAGACGCAAGCATTATTGGAGTGCCTACTCCAAATGAAGCTCCGATCGGACCAGGGATTTACAACGGCGGAACTCTGAATATAAGTGGAGTCAGAAACATTACTAATGGTCTTTATATTCCTTCTGGTGCTAATGTTGCACAAATTCGAGGCCCTCTCGCTGGGTCAGCTATTCAATTGAACAACACTCCATATGTTATGACGAATCCTGAAGGTACCCCTGTTACTGTAGCGGTCGCTACACCTGAATACCCCCTTCTTAGCCAAAGTGACGCGGATGCTTTCTTAAAACCGGTCATAGGATTTGATGGTTGGGAGGTTCGACTAAATGCAGAACGTACAGCAGTGGAAATCGCACCAGCGGTATACACAATAACGTATGAAAATTTACAAGGCGGTCAGAGCAATAACCCGCAAGCGTATACGATCTTTGATTTACCAATCGTATTGAACGATCCTGATCCAATACCAGGGTTGCGGTTTGTCGGATGGCGAGATGCAGATGGTAATTTCATTACTGTTATTCCAGAAGGGACTACAGGGAACCTCATTTTGTATGCAGTGTTTGAAATCATTACACCGCCTGTCCCACCTGGACCAGTTGTAACAGGTGAGCAAATGATTTCTCAATCCATTCGAATACGTTGTTGTTGTCCAAAACCTTGTTCTGGTTGTAATCAATCGCCTAAAGTATGATGAAGTATAAATAAAAAAGAGAAGGCCTGTAAGGTTGTACGATAAACCTCACAGGCCTTCTCTTACTTTTCATTTCATTAAAAAGTCTTTTTGACGATCTTACCGTCTTTCATAACGAACGGGATGTTTCGTTCATCTTCAAGAACGTGGATACGTTCTAATGGATTTTCATTGACGAGGATTAAATCGGCAACCTTACCCGCTTCAACGGTTCCATGTTCCTTGTCGATGCCCATGCATTCAGAAGCCGTTTTCGTCGTTGCAACAATGGACTCCATCGGGCTCATCCCGATGTCGCACATTAGGCCTAATTCACGAAGGTTAATGCCGTGAGGGAATACACCAGCGTCTGTACCCATTGCGATTTTCACGCCTGCTTCATAAGCTTTTCGGATACTTTCTTTATGCGTTTCGATGACTTGTTTTGATTTTTCAATGGCAAATGGTGCCATCGTATTTGAGTGCTCAGCTGCTTCGAGCACGGCTACTGGAGCTAGTAATGTCGGTACAAGATACGTTTTGTTCTCAAGCATAAGTTCAATCACTTCGTCATCAATGAAGATGCCGTGCTCAATGGAATGAATGCCTGCGCGGATGGCGTTTTTAATTCCTTCTGCACCTTGTGCATGAGCCATCACTTTGACACCGTTTCTAAACGTTGCTTCTTCGACCATCACAGCGAGTTCTTCTTGAGAAAACTGCGTAAATTCAGGGTGGTCGGTCGGGCTTGAAACACCACCTGTTGCATGGACTTTAATGACATCCGCGCCAGCGCGAAGCATTTGACGAACGACTTTACGAACTTCTTCTTTGCCATCACACAACCCGCTTGGCATACCTGGGTAGTGAGGGAACGTCGTATCGACACCAGAAACATTCCAATTGTCGCCGTGCCCGCCTGTAATCGTTAGCGGATTAATGCTCACTTGCATTCTTGGGCCTTCAATGAATCCTTGATCAATGGCGCGCTTCATACCAACATCAGCGAAACCTGCATCGCGTACGGTTGTAATTCCTGTATGCAATGTCTTTTTTAAATAACCAACGCTCTCGTAGAAACGAAAGGAGAATGGCGTTAGTAGCGTATCTTGAACATTTCGCATTTGCATGGCCATATGAACGTGAGTGTCAATTAGACCAGGAAGTAAATAGTTCCCTTCACCATCAATGACTTCAAGTGAGGAATCCAATGAAGAATTGCTTGAGGTGATTTGTTCAATTTTTCCGTCTTTAACAATTACGGTTTGATTTTCTTTCGCTTGTGAACCTGTTCCGTCAATGACTGTGACGTTTTGGATAGCATAGTTTGTCATGATTAAGTCCCCCTAAGATAATGTTCCAATTAAGATACTTGCAATCGCGATAGATCCAACGGTTACAGAAGTGAATCCACCGATTAACATAGGTGCTACGAGTTCGTCCATAATTCGTTTCCGTTCCACTTCATCACGGCCTGTACTTCGTGCGACTTCTTCGACAATTAAATAATCACCAGGAAAACCGTAAAGCGCAGTAAGAACAACAGGGATCGCTTTTGTAGGTTTCCACTTGAAGATTTTTGCGCCGATTAATCCTCCTAGAACAAGTCCTGTAATACCGATGAACATAATTACTAGTGCAGGAGCGATCGAGGCAACAATTTCATTCCAAGTCACCCCAACGAGGGAAGCAAGGACGACGAAAAATAGTGCAACCATCGTAATTCCTGAGCTATTTGCTTGCTCTAACGCTTTTTCTGGAAATACACGTAAAGCCGTTCCAGTTACACCAATGACAAGCGCGAACAAACTGGCATTAATTTCAGTTAATTGGTCAAGAAATACTGCCAAGGCGCCACCGCAGAAAAGGATGAATAAGATGATAAAGTTACTTTCTAAGTAACGCTCAGGAATGAGTAGTTTCTTTGCTTGTTTCTTTTGATCTGTGGCTGCTGCAAGCTTCGCGTAATGGTGATTGTCAGTATCGGTACGAATGCTTTTCGCATAGCGACTAAGTAGAATTGAGGTTAATGGCATTCCGATAAAGTTCTGCAAAGCGAAGATGGTGACAGGGATGGCAACGAGTGTTGTCAAACCAGCAGCGCGTAATCCTTCTGCAGTAATTAAGTATGCAATGATTCCTCCTGTAATCGGACCAGTTCCTGCAACGGCGGTCTCGTAGTTGAACAAGAAAGTGACGATCGTTAATACGGAAACGACTGAAATGAGTAAGCCAATTCCAGTAATAATGACGGCTTGATATTGCTTCTTCATTACAGAGAGAGGAATCATCGTTCCTAAGTGAACGATTAAAATGGGGACGAGCATACTTCCGAAGGCAACAAATGTAGTTGCTTCAATGAATTCAGGCGGAAGCACTTCGGCTTGAAGTAAAATGAATACGATCCCGATGACGACGAGTAATGTCGGAATTTTTGCTCTTGATTTGATAGAGAGAACTTCTCCTAGAGCAACAAGGGCAAGAAAAAATACAGCTAAGTAAATAGGTTCCATAGTACGCTCTCTTTCTTTTCTCGATTGTGAATCGGAGTTGTCATTGTGAATGTCTAGTCTTCGTTGCTTTCCTTTAGAAAAGAAGAGCACGCTCAAGAGCGTTTAACAATGGGGATCTGTCGCAAAGAAGCAACATTCGAAGTTGTAGTGGCAATAGTCTGACCACTCAAAACGCTTAATAGCCTCCCTTTTTAAAATTTTCTATAAATAGTAGTATAACGCATAATCTAACATAAGAGAATGGATTTTCTCTAACTATTGAAGGTGAAATAATGGATTTTGTTTTATAAAGCATGTTTGAAGGATAGCAATTACTGTATACAAAAAAGCTTGAACTCTATTTAGAGCCCAAGCTTTTTTCTACATGGTCATCGGGTGGTCTTTTTTCTTACGTCTTCCTAGTAGTTTAATGATGAGTGGGTAGGATAGAGAAAGAATCGTTAACACAGCGAGGCCGATTGTAATTGGTGATGCGAAAAGAATGGATACAGGACCGTCATAGATCACCGTTGCACGCATAAAGTTCTGCTCCATATCGTTTCCAACAATTAATGCCAAGATGAGTGGAACAACTGGGTAGTTTAACACTCGCAACAAGAGTCCAAGCACACCTGCAAGAATTAGGATGTAAAAGTCTACAGTGCTATACCCAAGTGTATACGCACCGAGGAACGAAAGTACGAGAACGAGTGGGTACAATACTTTTGGCGGTGTATGTAGTACTTTCACTAGCATCCCGACCATTGCGATATTAATGACAACAAGAATGATATTCCCAATGAACATGGAGTTAATTAATGTCCAAACGAGATCAGGGCTGTTCTCGAACAACAGCGGTCCTGGTTGTATCCCGATCATTATGAGAGCACCTAACATAACTGCAGTAGCTCCAGAACCTGGAATCGCCATCGTAAGCATTGGAATCATCGAGCCGACAGCTGCGGAACTATTCGCGGATTCAGGTGCTACAAGACCTTCGACAGCTCCTTTTCCGTATTCCTCTTTGTTCTTAGCGATTTGTTTTTGCGTACTGTAAGCGAGTAAGGATGAGATCGTACCGCCAGAGCCAGGAAGAATACCGAGGAAGAAACCAATGGGACCACTTCGTAAGATCGGTGCGAGTGATTTTTTCCATTGTTCTTTTGTAAACCACTTACTACCAATATTTTGATCTGGTTTCTTCGCCTTATTAATGTTGAACATGTTATACAGTACTTCACCAAGTGCGTAAATTCCGATAATGATGACAATGAAATCAATACCGTCGGTCAAGTGTGGTACGTCTAATGTAAAACGATGCACCCCAGACTGTAAATCAACACCAATTGTGCTAATTCCTAGTCCTAAAAACATCGTTAAAAAGCCTTTTGCGATATTACCCATGGATAAAGCAACGACCGCAGATAATGCGAAGATAAACAACATCACATACTCAGCAGGCCCGAAGTTCAAGGCAAATTGTGCGAGTGGAATGGCAAGGAAAATAAAGCCGAAGATCGCCATAACCCCACCGATTAACGATGCGATTGCCGCAATCGACATCGCCTGCCCGGCTTGTCCTTTTTTTGTCATTGGATAGCCATCAAATGTTGCCGCAATTGAGGATCCATCCCCTGGTGTATTAATTAAAATCGAACTTCTTGATCCGCCAAATAACGCACCGTAGTAGATGGCAGCCATTAAAATTAATGCACTGATTGGTTCCATACCGAATGTTAAAGGGATTAAGACAGCAATCCCTGTGGCGGGTCCGAGGCCGGGAAGAATTCCGACAATCGTACCGAGTATTGCCCCAATAACCAACCACATGAGGTTGATCGGCTGGAGCGCTGTAAATAAACCATCGATGATAATGCTAAAGTCCATACCGGCAACCTCCTAAGGTAAGCTTATTTCGAGCAAGAAACTGAATGTATACCATGTTGTAAATGCTGTGATGATTGTTACTGAAAGATTCAAAATCCAATGCTTAACACCGTTAAGATAGAAGAGTAACGCTCCTAAGAAAAGGATGGTTGAGATCAAGAATCCTAAATGTTCAAAGATTAACGTGTAGATGAGACAGAAGCCGAGAACGATCCCGACGATTTTTAATGTGCTTTTGCGAGACAACATTTCTAAGTCTTCGTTTTGTCTCACGTTTTCTTTTCTCATATTGATTAAATCGACAATCGAAAAAATCAGAATTCCAGAACAGATGATAAGTGGAAAATACCGTGGCGCATTGGGTTCGCCGAGCATCGCAGGTTGCAATTGAAAGATCATAACCGCATAAATCAAGCTGACGACAATGAAGAGAACAGGTAATGATAAACGAATAATATACATGTGACAGACACCTCTATGGCATTAAGCCAACACTTTCAATAATGTCATTAAACAACGCGTCTTGTTCTTCTAGAAAAGCTTTTGTTTCTTCGCTATCCATATAAAAATCAAAAAACATATTTGATTCCAAATCTCGTTGCCATTGGTCACTTTCTGCCATTTCACCAAACCATTCATCATATTGGGCAATTTCTTCTTCAGTCATATCCGGTGGTCCCATCACCCCGCGCCAATGAGGAAATTCAATATCGACACCGAGTTCTTGCCACGTTGGGACATCTGGAAACATTTCCAATCGTTCGGGTGACGTTACGGCATGAATGTCAATTTCGCCTGCTTCATATTGGCTAGACAATACAGACATTGAATTTACGAGAATGTCGATGTGGCCACCTAGTAATGCATTCATCGCTTCGCCACCACTGTCATAGACGAGAACTTGTAAATCTCTCGGTTCTACACCAGACAGCATTGCGATTTGAGACGTAGAAAGGTGGTAACCACTTCCAAGTGCAGGGCTAAGACCGAAGATCAGTGACTCTGGATCGTCTTGTAGTTGAGAGATCAATTCATCAGCATCTTGAACGTCAGCATTTGAAGCTGTTGCCCAAGCGATCCACTCTGTCAGTAACATGGCGATCGGTGTAAAATCTTCATAAGACAGGTCGCTTTGACCGAGCAAGTTGTTTGTCAAAAGAAGACTAGAGTTTACGGAAGTAGAGTGAGCATCTTGGCGCTGTAAATATTGCCAACCGACTTCACCACCACCACCAGGCATGTTTTCAACGTTAAAGTCTTGGGTAATGATGTCATCATTTGTCATCGCCCGGTGAACGGAACGTGCGGTCATGTCCCATCCGCCACCAGGAGAAGCAGGAGCGATGAGTTCCATGCGCTCTGTTGGGAACTCAGTTCCTTCGCTTGAGGCACTTGAACTACAAGCGACAAGCAGTAAAAAAGGTAGACTACTTAAAACAGGTTTCCACATACGATCACCTCTGAAGATGTATTCGATGATAGCGCTATCATTATAGAATAAAAATTATTACACAATGGGATAAGCGCTTTCTTTTTTAAGACTAGATATCGTATGGGTAACTATATACTAAAAATAATTATAAATAAAATAATAATTTTTTATTAAATGCGATTAAATTGTTTTATAATATTAGCACAATAGGAGGGTGGATTATGGATCAAAAGGATTGGTATATGCTCAAGACGATCTTTGAAGAAAAGAATATGACACGATCTGCAGAGAAACTGTACGTATCCCAACCTTCTCTTAGCTATCGATTGAAAAACCTAGAATCAGAGTTTGGGGTTACGTTGTTTTATAAAACGAAAAGTGGTTTAGAGTTCACAACAGAGGGAGAGCATCTCGTATCATATGCTAAAGACATGCTAGAGGCATTGCAAAGAACGAAAGACGAGTTACAAAACTTGCAAAGTAATGTCCAAGGTACTCTTCGAATTGGGGTTTCGAGTAACTTTGCTCAATATGTATTGCCGGAGATGTTACACCGGTTTTCTGAGCTTTATCCTAATGTTCAGTTTCACGTACAATCAGGACTAAGCAATGAAGTTTATGCAATGTTGCAACAGTCGCAAGTTCATGTAGCAATTGTACGTAATGACTATACATGGCACGGCGAGAAATATCTCCTGCGGGAGGAACAGTTACAAGTAATCTCCAAGGAGAAAATTGACATTGGTTCATTAGACGAACGAAGGTTAATTAATTATGAAACGGATCGTTCTTTAAAAGAGACGATTAATGAGTGGTGGATCGACCAGTTTAAAAACCCACCTACAGTTGAGATGGAAGTCGACCGACTCGAGACATGCAAAGAGATGGTCAAAAAGAACTTCGGGTTTGCCATTGTGCCTGACATTTGCCTTCTTGAGTCAGATCAGTTGTATAAACAAGGCATCTACAGAAAGACCGGGGAGCCAGTTACGAGAAATACGTATTTGATGTATCATCCCCAAACTCAAAACTTATCGATTGTACATCGCTTCATTGAATACCTTAAAAACAATCAAATGTGATAAAAATATTTTATGAGATGATCTAAAATATTAATATTTCATTTATTGTAAGTGCTTTCTTATACTAGAAGTAACAAAGAGGTACTGCTTATGAGGAGGACTTACAAATGGAAAGCTATTCTAAATCGTATGATGTGATTGTTGTTGGTGGAGGAAATGCAGCGTTTAGCGCAGCGATCTCTGCACGTGAAAAGGATATGGACGTACTCGTCGTTGAAAAAGGTTCACAAGATAAGCGTGGAGGCAACTCATACTTTACGGATGGTGCGATTCGCATGGCTTATGGTGATCTTGAAGGGCTTCGCTCTGTATATAGTGACTTAAAAGATGAGGATTACGACCGTGTTGATATGCCTGTATACGGTGAGAAAGAATACTACGATGATATTATGCGAGTGACAAACGGTAAAAGCGAACCCGCTTTAGCGAAAGTCTTAACGTCACAGTCGTATCCAACGATCAAGTGGATGCAATCACACGGAGTGGAATTTATTGTTAACGAAAATCAATACTTCGAAAAAGATAACAAAATGAGCTTCTGGGGCGGTCTGCCAGTTAAAACGTACCAAAAAGGCATCGGCCTCATGACGGCTTGGTGGAAGCGCGCTGATGAATTAGGCGTTGATGTTCTTTATAACACGAAGGGGACGTCACTCGTAAAGGCTGACAACGCAATTACTGGACTTGTCGTTGAACAAGACGGCAAGGAAATCCAAATCAAAACAAAAAGCGTTATTCTTGCTTGCGGTGGCTTTGAAGCGAGCGAGCAAAAACGGATAAAATACATCGGTGATGAATGGAAAAATGCGGTCGTACGTGGAACTGAGCATAACACGGGTGATGGACTTGATATGGCAATTGAAGCAGGAGCGACGCCGTTTGGCGATTGGTCAGCGTGTCATGCGCATACGACGGATTACAATGCACCTCGAGTTGGGGATTTTGAGAAGCCTGGGGACATTTATAAGAAGTCATCGTATCCTCTCGGATTAATCGTGAACAATGAAGGCGTGCGTTTCGTGGATGAAGGTGCGGATTTTAGAAACTATACGTATGCCAAATATGGAAAAGAAACGTTAAAGCAGCCTGAACAAAAGGCATTCCAACTTTACGATCAAAAAGTACGTCCTCTTCTTCGAGTAGAGTATGAATTGGAAGAAGCGTCAGTTGTTAAGGCAGATTCTTTAGAAGAACTTGCAGAGAAAATGAACGTTCCTAAAGAGAAGTTCTTAGAAACAATGAATGCTTACAATGCGGCCGTTCAAGAAGGCGAGTACGATCCAAGCGTGAAGGACGGTAAGTCAACAAAAGGACTGACTCCAGCTAAATCAAACTGGGCGCTTACATTTGATGAGGCACCGTTTTATGCTTACCCAGTAACGTGTGGAATTACGTTTACGTTCGGTGGTATTAAAGTGAATGACCAAGCAGAAGTACTCGATTCAGAAGAGCAACCTATTGGTGGTCTCTATGCAGCAGGTGAGATGGTAGGCGGTTTGTTCTATGAGAATTACCCAGGCGGTTCTGGATTAATGTCAGGGGCAGTATTTGGCAAGTTAAGTGGAGAAACTGCAGCTACGTACGTTGAGAGTGTGACTACGAAGGCGTAAGCAACATCATCGCATCAGACTGTCGAAAAGCCCTGTGCTAAGAGGGGCCACTGAAAAAGTCTCCACCTAAAGAACGGAAGCTCAAATGTCATCGAGCGTCCGTTCTTTTTTTGATAAAAAAGACTAGAGCCATGGTTTCCACTGCAGTCGGATGCTTGCACCCCTGGCACAAGGGCAACATCGGCTCCTGCTTTGCAGTCACCGTCTTTCGTTCCAATCATTAACGTTCGTTCGGTTACTATAAATCTACCAACAAATCGGTGTTCATCATGATTCAGCGTCATCAGTCACCTCAACTTAGTACGTATGCGGGCCTTTACGATGTGGTCGTTCCCTCCAACCTTAATTAATAAAAATGAATGACCTCATTGATTTTTCGTTCATATATGGGGAACTAAAATCGACGTATAGTTTGAATTATTGGCATTCCGCGATCGATCCGATTCGAACTCAAACATCGACACGGGTTTGAAACCGCCTCATCCTCGGTTCTCTTAAGTATTAAGTTACAGGGTGCAATGGCTATATTCACGGTGAACATCAAACGAATTCTCAAATTAATGGGGGAATAGAAGCCCCCATAGACACTGAAATCATATAAAACGGATGTCCGATTCCCTTATTTATGGAGATTAGACATCTATTCTTTTAGTTACTTTCAGTTTTTAGAAGCCAACAGCTGGTTTTCAGTTGCCTCGTCTAAGACCAGGGCTTTTTCAGTTCAGTGGTGTATGTGGGAGTTTGGATTGTTTAGTTTTACTATAAGAGCGAAATCCCATCATAAAAAGAAACTCAACATGCTGTATAAAAGCGGCTGCCGTGGCGAAGACGCCCGCGGCAGCCGCTTACTCATTGGAAGTACGTATCTAGTACGTTTAAGTTTCTCAACAGCCTAACTACGATGAGCTTCATCGTAGTTTTTTTGTTATCGCTTCACCTTTTTCAATAAATCGGGTATAATATAGATTAATCACATTAATTTACTTGGGATTAAATCGAAAGTAGGTGGAGCAGTCATGGAAAAGATTGTTGAGGCAACAGTTAATGATACTTGTCACATATTGAATTTACAAAAGCTAGCGTATGTTTCTGAAGCGGAGATCTACAATGACTACACCATTATGCCACTAAAAGAAGATCTTGAGACAGCTAAGAAATCGTTTGAGAAGAATATAGTATTGAAGTACGTGGAAGACGACGTAATCATTGGTTCTGTTCGTGCGTTTCAAGAGGATGGTGTCTGTTACATTAATAAATTAATGGTTCATCCTGCTTGTCGGAATCGAGGAATTGGTCAAGCGTTAATGGAAGAAATTGAAGCTAAGTTTGATCCAGTCGTGTACAGGTTGTTTACCGGTGTAAAGTCTGAAAAGAACATTTTCTTATATGAAAAGCTCGGATATAGCGTTTATCGTACGGGTAAATTTGATTTCGAGGATACAGAGTTTGTATTTATGGAGAAGGAACAAAGGCCAGTATGAGTTTACATCCAGCGATTAGAGATATTATTGAACGTAGTCAGCATGAACAATTGCCATCCTCTTTGGAAGAAATTGAGCAGCTCAGAAGTGAATACGTAAAAGCGCGACATGCAAGTAGCATGCCCGAAGCAATTATTGCCTCGTCTGAGGATTTATCGGCAATAGACGGTGAACGCTCTGTTCCAATTCGTGTGTATACGCCTAAAGGTACGGCACCGTTTCCTGTGATCGTTTATTACCACGGGGGCGGCTTTGTCGTTGGGGACCTTGAAACGATCGATGGATTTTGTCGTTATCTCTGTTACAAAAGTGACGCGATTGTCGTATCGGTTGATTATCGACTTGCTCCAGAGCATCCGTTCCCAGCTGCGTTTGAAGACGCGTATGTGGCAGCTAAATGGGTAGCAACAAATGCTCAGCAGTACGGAGGGGAGCCAAAGCGATTAACGCTTTCAGGTGATAGCGCTGGTGGGAATTTGGCAGTCGGTGTGATGTTGAACAATCAACTTCATAACGATTTTGTAGTAGATGCACAGTTGTTGTATTATCCTTGGCTCCTTCTTAATGATCAGTCTGACGCTCATCTCGTTCATGGAGAAGGATTAAATCTAACGACCGCTCAACTTCGTTGGTACGAGTCATGTTATGCGCCTAGCCAGTGTTGGAAAGCGAATCCGCTATTAGGTTCTGCAATCGGTGCACCACCATCTGTCATTATAACCGCAGAGCACGACCCACTGCGTGATGATGGACTACGCTATGCAGAACAATTACAAGTAGCAGGCACAAAAACGGTCGTTCATAATTATTCAAGGCTTGTGCATAGTTTTATTCATATGATGAACGAAGTAGATGAGGCTAGAGAAGCGGTCGATACGAGCATTACGGAATGGAAGCACCAACGATTAAAGTCATACCAATAAATGGCATCGCTCATCATGAGTGATGCCATTTATTGGTATTCTGAGGGGTGCCTTCACTGCAACAACGAAAAAAAGCTCCCACAAACTTGTGGGAGCAGTAGCATTAATCGTTTTTGGAAACACCCCAGAACACAAACCCGTCTTGATAACGGAAGTTGTCAATATACTCCTGGGTCGTTGCCACCCGTTTGAAATCTCCAATACGTACGACAGGGATATACTCCCAGTACCACTCAAGAACTTCATCGTATTTGTCTTGTGCTTCTTCAAGCGTGGCAGAAGCACGGAAGTCATCGACAACCGACGGCACTTCACTCCAGCCCGGATAATCAGGGTTCATGAAAACATTTGAGCCTGGCTCTGCTGCCGATACATTCGCTAATACGAAGATGTCATAAGCATTTTCATCTTGGTTCATTTCAAGTAATGTTGGCCAGTCGTACACTTCGATTTTTACATTGAGACCCATTTGTTCCATCTGTTGTTGAAGAACGACTGAACCGTTGTACTGATCCTCGTAATCACGGGTCGTGATAATCGTAATTTCTTCCCCGTCATAACCGATGTCACTTAAATAATCATCCATATTACTCGAGTCGTTCGTGTTGTAGACGTCTTGACCGACGTCGCTTGGCCACTGTTCGAGTTGATGGTACATCATAATGTTGTGGTTGAGAACGTAATAGTCATCACTTGCATAAGCACCTGTTAAAATGGCTTCACTATCAATGGACGTTGCTAAGGCTTGTCTTGCATCTTGTTCTGTAAAGAAGCCTTCTCGTTTATTGAAGTGAATCGTCAAATAGGCGCCTGGATACGTATGGTTGGTTAAGTTTGGATCGCTTTCAAGCTGATCGGCGTTATCAAATGGCACAGCGTGAGCGACGTCAAATTGCCTAGATTGCATGCCTGAAACACGGGTAGAAGAATCCAGAATGAATTCAAAAAGCAACTCATCAACGAGGGCTTCTCTCGCACCTGCAAGACCATCAGCCGGTTCGTCACGGATGGCGTAATCTTCGAACTTTAGGAGTTTAATATGTTGGTCCTGAATCCATTCATCGAATTTAAATGGACCGGTTCCGATGTATTCTTTTACGCCAGTGCCGTCAGCTTCTTCGGCAAGTTCAGCAGGCATGATGGCTGGGAATCCTACACTATTAAAAGCAAGGATTGGCAGAGCGGTTGCCATCGGCTCACCTAGATCTAATACGACCGTCTTATCATCGATTTGTTCAATGGTTGCCGTGTCGGGAAGTTTGTTGCCATTACCTGGTGAATCTAGCCACTTCTCCATCGAAGCGACAACATCTTCAGCGGTCATCGTTTCGCCGTTATGAAAGAGAACATCCTCTCGCAAGACGAACTCAATGGCGGTACCGTCTTCACTTAATTCGTACGATTCGGCGAGCATCGGTTCAATGTTGTACGAAGAATCGACTGTTACGAGACTTTCATAGACGTGTCGCATCATATCTGACGTTGCAATTGCGGATGATTCATGTACATCAAGAATCGGAGGTTGTGCGGAGTAAGCAACTTTCAACTCTCCTCCAGTCGTTGCTCCCTCTGTTGGTTCAGCAGAGCTCTCTGTATCTCCTGAGTCATTACCGCATGCGGATAGAAGAACAGTGCCAATCATTGTAACCAAAGCAAACCTAGGAAACTTTTGCATGTTTGTCATCCCTACCTTTAGTTAGAGTCGTGTTTGCGATCTTTCGCCGTCCATTCAAGGATATGATTAGCAAGTACATTCGCCGTTTTAAGAACACTATCAATCTCAACGTATTCGTCAGGAGAGTGAGCGCCTGAACCAATGGGTCCAAAACCGATGCCTGGCCGATCGTAATATTGAGTGAAGCGTGCATCGTTCCCACCCGTTCTTCCGATGATTTGTACATCGTTCGTATCGAGTACGTCTTTCGCCGTTTGAAGAAACTCTTGTACATAGTCATCGTTAGGATCTTGATACCATGCTTCAGTTGTCCAACCATACCACTCAATTTGCGGAGGGTGCTTTCTTAGCCACTCATCATCTTGGACGGTATCTAGAATCGTTTTCTCCACTAAGTCACGGATTTGTTCTCGTGTTTCACCAGGGATAAAACCGATGCGACATTCAATGGTCGCTTTCCCTGCAACATTGGACGCCCAATCGCCAGCTTGAAACGTTCCGATATTTAAGTTGACGGATTGCTTATCAGAACCACGTTGATAAAGTTCAAATTGCACGTCTTCAGCTCGTGTTTCTTCAAGCTGTTGAAGAGCATGATAAATTGGATACATTTTACCGATCGCATTGACTCCGTCTTGAGTTCGGCTTGCATGGGCGGTTTTACCGTAAACACTTACCCGGAAGTACATCACGCCAGTATGAGAAACGGTGACATTTAAACTGTGTGGTTCTGTCGTAACGAACCCATCAGTCACGTATCCTTCTTCAAGACAAGTGAGCGCACCACCTGCACCACCAGACTCTTCTTCAATAGTGCTATGCAATTGAACAGTTCCAGCAGGTTTTAAACCAAGATCAAGCAACACTTTAAGTGCAAACCAGTTCGCAAGAAGGCCGGATTTCATATCCATAGAACCACGACCATATAAACGGTTTCCTTCGATGATTGCGGCGTACGGGTCTTTCGTCCAGAACTCGGTCGGTTCTGCAGATACGACATCAACGTGACCTTCGAGCGTGAGAGATCGTTTATCTGAGTCACCATGGTAGATGCCGATGACATTGTAACGGTTATCAAAGGATAGGCCAGAACTTGAGAAGCCTTCATGATCTTGAATCTTTTCATAGTCTGGCTGAACGATCACGGTTTCTAGCCCGAGATCTTCATATTTTTGTTTCATAAAATGAATCATCTCTTGTTCAGTTCCAACGACACTTTTAATGCGTACGGCTTCTTGAATGGCTTCAATTAACTCTGTTTGGTTTTCGTTAATATACTGATCAATTCTTTCTTTTGACGAAAGCTGCACTTTCATAGATTCTCCTCCTCGCCTCTCACTAGATTTAGTAGTCAATTCTCGCTATTTAGGTTCGAATTCTTTCGCTACAGCAGGGGATACACCACCAGCTTTTGCAGGTGGACCAATGCTAATCATATCTACGACAACCATTGTAGGACCCGGTTTTTGAATGGCGTTTTCTAGCGCTTCTCCAAAATCATCGGTCGTCTTCACACGAGTTGCATGAAAGCCGATGGACTCTGCAAGTTGAACGAAGTCGGGTGTGTGTAGATCAACGGCAACACGGCGGCCGTATGTCGCATCTTGAATGTTGCGTAATACGCCATAACCGTGATCATCAAAGAGCACGACGACTAACGGTAGTTTTTCCTCAACAGCGGTGGCCATTTCTCCTAGATTCACCATAAAGCCGCCGTCACCAGCAAATACGAGGCACCTTTGGTCTGGTTGTCCAATTTGTGCTCCAATTGCTGTAGGTAAGCTCTGCCCGATTCCACCTCCCGTTGCGTGGATGGACGTTCTAGGTTCATAAATCGGGATGAGTCGGTGTCCCCATTGATAAGCTGGAAGTGTAATGTCACGAACAAAGATGGTGTTCTTTGGCATGACGCGGCGCATATGATCGGCAATTTCTCCGTATGGACTCATCGCTTCACGTAGCTCGCGGTCCACTTGAACTTTAACCGCTGTTACTTCAGCTAAGAAGCTAGATTTATCTATAAATGTTTCTCCTTCAAATTGCTTCGTAAGGGCATCGAGTATGTCGTAAGCATCACCGATGAGTGCATGTTGGCAATCATAGTTTCGGTTGATGGATAGGGCGTCGGCATTGATCGTAATATGTTCATCTGGAATAGGAATGGAATAGTTTCCCGTTTCGTTCCAGCGAAAGCGTACGCCAATACTGATAAGTAGATCCGCTGACTTCAAAAGATCGATCGTCGGTTTTGTTGCCGCATAATTACCGATGCATTGTGGGTGGTCTTCTGGTATGGCGCCTTTCCCAGATTCACTCGTAATAACAGCCGCGCCGATTTGCTCTGCGAACTGTGTAAGTAATCGATGTGCAGAAGCTTTCACAACACCTCCGCCGACCCAAAGCACAGGTCGTTCAGCTAATTGAATTTTAGAAAGAACTTCTGAATCGAGCGTAAATGTTCCCCGATTTAATTGTGGCTCTTGTTGAATGATGGAGCGATTGACGAGTTTTGATTGCATATCAATCGGTATTTGAATTGTGACGGGTCCTGTAGGCTGGGCTTTTGTCTGTTTGATTGCTTCACGAACGACCGTTTGGACGTTCGTCGGGTCACTCACTGCAATGGCCGTTTTACATGCGCCATCCATCATCTTTAATTGATCTTTGCATTCATGAATGTACCGTTTAGACGTCCCAACAAATGCACTCGCTACATCTCCTGTAAGGTGCAAAACTGGAGTGCCTGCATTCCAGGCTTCCGTTAAAGCACCAGCCGCGTTGCCAGCACCTGCTCCTGTACTCGTAAGAACGACACCAAGCTTTCCGGTAGAACGAGCATATCCGTCAGCCATATTTACGGCACCGCTTTCGCCACGAGCGTTTACAATTTTAATCTTGTTACTACGAAGTAGCGCATCGTACATCGGCATGTTATGAATACTGACAATTCCGAAAACGCATTCGACTCCTTCGCGTAGTAATTCTTCAACGATTAAATCTGCGGCTTTTTCTTCGGTTCTAATCTTCACTTCTGAAGAACTCATACTATACCTCCTAAATAAAAATACGTTACCGTATGTATTTGTCTTGGGAATGAAATCTCCTTCTAAATAATAAAAAAATTTACGATATAAATTGTGATGAAGGTAGATAATCTGACAGGAAAAGAAGAGAAAAGCCTTTATAGATAAAGCATTTCGCTAATCATTAATTGAGTTTAAATTTCGCCAAAAAAGTTGGAGTAAATAAAGAAACTGTTATTACGATTATGAAAAAAAGCCCACGATGACGAAATCGTGGGCGCTTGATTTAGTTGCGTAGGCCAACGTGCTGGATGTAATCGGCAATAAATGCCTTGGCATCGACGTGCTTGGCGACGTGAACGTTTGGTGTGCGTTGCAATCCGTTTTTATAATCACAGACCGTTTGACCGTCACAAAGTGTGCTGTTCGTTTCCACATCGACGTAATAAGGAAACGTAGTAACGAACGGTTTTCCGATTGCTACAGCAATGGCGAGTGGGTCGTGCATGGCAATTTCTTTTATACCATTTCGCTCCCAGGAAACGTTGAAATAAATTGCTGTTGCTTCTCGAATAAACGAATAATAACCCGTTCCTACTAGAGACTCTACGTCTTCTTTTGACATGAGTGCTTGTTCTGTTACATCTAATCCAATCATCGTCAGTGGAACGCCGGAATGAAGGACTAGCTTGGCAGCTTCTGGATCAACATACATGTTAAATTCAGCAACAGGCGTAACATTGCCATTACCATTGGCTGCGCCGCCCATAAAGACGACTTCTTTTAGACGATGAACGATTGAAGGGTCTTTCTTTAAGGCGTGTGCAAAGTTCGTCATCGGTCCTGTAAGAACAAGGGTAATTTCACCAGGATAATCATGCGTGATTCGAATGAAATAGTCCCATGCAGTTTCATTCTCAGTGCGGTCGTTAAACGGTGCGTCGTGGAGGGCACCTCCGATGCCGTCATCACCGTGAACCGCATGTTCAAAAAATGCTTGTCGTACGAGTGGTTGCTCGGCTCCCGCAAAGATCGGAACGTCTAACCCAATTAAATCCAATACTTTATGTGTGTTGCAAATGGCTTTATGTAGAGAGATGTTGCCGGATACGACGGATACGCCAAGGACATCTACATTTGGTTGATGGGCGAGAAGTAATAGACCGAGGGCGTCATCGATACCGGTGTCGACGTCTACGATTATTTTTTTTGTCATGATTGTCCCCTTTTCAATAAAGCTGCATGCTACACTTATAGAATAGTTCAAAAAGAAAGGTAACTCCAGTAATGAATGAAAACCCGACCGGAAAAAAGCGGTATGCATTGGCGTTAATTTTGAGTATGTTGACGGTGCTTGGACCGCTGAATATTGATATGTACTTACCTGCTTTCCCCGACATTGCTAATGATTTGTCGACGTCACAAACTCTTGTGCAAGCAAGTTTAACGGCTTGCTTATTAGGACTTGCAATCGGGCAACTCGTAATTGGTCCGATCAGTGATGCGAAAGGGCGTCGAAAGCCGTTAATGATCTCTGTGTTACTATTTGTGCTTGCCTCATTGCTCTGTGCGGTAGCTCAAAACATTGAAACCCTTATTGTTGGACGCTTTCTTCAAGGGTTCACAGCTGCAGCAGGGTTAGTCGTCTCGCGGGCCGTTGTGCGAGATGTTTTCGATGGAAAAGCGTTAACGAAGTTTTTTGCATTACTTATGGTTATCAATGCCGTTGCCCCCATTGTTGCGCCCATTGCAGGTGGTGCACTCCTTGCAATTCCAGCGTTTGAATGGGATGGAATTTTCTATACGTTGTCGTTCCTCGGCTTGATTGTCGTTGGAATTGTTTATTTTAGCTTAAAAGAAACACTACCAGAAACAAAGCGTTCACCGAGTTCCTTGAAACATATCGTGTCAACTTTTTATGAGTTGTTAAAAGACCGGACATTTATGGGGTTTGCTCTTGCGTTAGGGTTTGCACATGGTGGAAGCTTTGCGTATGTAGCAGGAACACCGTTTGTCTACCAAGGTATTTACGATGTGAGCCCACAACTGTTTAGCGTGTTGTTCGGAATTAATGGGCTTGCGATGATCATTGGTTCGTTTGTTATTGGGCGGTTTAGTGGCATCATTCGTGAGAGAACGCTGCTGTTTACAGCACTTGTTATCGGTGTGGGTGCTACGTTCATTTTGTTATTCATGACGGCTATTGAAGCACCACTTGCTGCCATTGTGATTCCAATCTTTGTCTATATGACGGGAATGGGCATGATTTTGACGAGCTCATTTACGCTAGCTATTGCAAAACAAGGCCACCGGGCAGGGAGTGCAAGCGCCTTGCTTGGTGTATTCCCGCTACTTATTGGAGCCATCGTGGCGCCGCTTGTTGGATTAAATGAAGGTTCAGCGGTACCGATGGGGCTGATCTTGTTTAGTACTTCGCTACTCGCATTAGGGGCATATGTAATCTTAGCTAAGACGAAGAAAAATCAATAGAAGTCAGGAGGATTAAAGATGATTAAAAAAATCGAACATGTTGCACTCGTAGTCAATGACTTAGCACATTCCATTGAATTTTATCATCGTTGTTTTGGGTTTAACGTACGGCTTAAAGGAGAGAATGAAACACGTGAAATGGCGTTTCTCTATCTAGAAAATGAGCCAGACGTTGAGATTGAATTGATTCGGGATAAAGTTGATTTAGGAAATTATGAATCGAAGAGTGTGATCAACCATATTGCATTTACAGTGGAGCGTTTAGATGAGGAAGTAGAGAAGCTGAAAGAAAAGGGAGTCACATTCCTAACGGATGCACCAAAACCAACGTTAGATGGTGGGAAGATGATTCTTTTTCATGGGCCTGATGAAGAGCTGTTACAACTCGTCGAGCGTGGTACATCGTAAAAGCAAGGTGGAGATCACAGGATCTCTGCCTTTTTTATTGATCTGAATGACGTTTTCGTACGTGTAAGGCAATTTTATGAGGGGAAGGTGAGGCGTTTGACTCCGAAGAAGAGGCGTTTACTCGTAGGGCTTTTACTATCCACGTCTTTTTTGAGTGTACTTAATCAGTTTTTATTAATCACCGCTTTCCCACAGATCATGTCTGATTTTCAAATCAACGCAACAGAAGTTCAATGGTTAACGACAATTTTTATGTTATCGATCGCGATTCTTGTTCCGATTACAGCGTACTTAATTGATCGTTTTACAGCGAGAGCGTTACTCATGGCTGCTGTGTTGAGTTTTTTAGCAGGAACGTTTGTTGCAGCGATTGCACCGAATTTTGAAACGCTACTCGTCGGGAGGGTGTTACAAGGTGCTGGCTCTGGCATGATGATGCCACTCATGCAGACGGTTTTGTTACTCGTGTACCCCCGAGAGCAACGAGGATATGCGATGGGGCTCGTCGGCCTCGTCATTAATGTTGCACCTGCAATTGGTCCTGTTATTTCAGGTGTGCTGATCGAAGCGTTTACCTGGCGAGCGGTATTTGTACTCACGTTGCCTCTTGCACTCTTCCTACTCGTACTTATTTATTTCTTTATGGAAAACGTTACGAAGCAGCGTCCGACGAGTATTGATGTATCGTCAGTTTTACTTTCAACCCTTGCTTTTGGAGGGATTTTGTACGGGGTGAACAGTACCGGTGACTCTGCATTGGCTACGATTTTAATTTGGGTCGGATTTTTGGCGCTCATCCTCTTTGTAATCCGTCAATTCAGACTCGAAACCCCTGTGCTTGAGTTGCGTACGTTTCGTTCGCCATTGTTTGCATTGGTCATTGTTATTACGACACTTTCCTTTAGTCTGTTGATCGCTGGAGAGACGATCTTGCCAATGTATGTACAAAATGTTCAGTTGTATTCTGCTTTTCATTCAGGATTAATTATCTTTCCTGGAGCCATTACGCTCGCTGTTATGTCACTTGTAGCTGGGAAGTGGTTCGATCGTTATGGAGGACTCCGTCTGGCATTAATCGGGTTTGTGTTGTTATGTAGCTCTTCGTTAAGCTACGTATTCGTTTTGTCCCAAGATACTCCGATCGTTGTAACGGCATTGTTGTTTATGATCTTTATGGCAGGTATTGCGATGATTAATATGCCGCTTACAACAGCGGCATTAAATGCTCTTCCGAATGAATGGATCTCTCACGGCACAGCGATTACGAATACCGTTCGTCAATTCGGTGGCTCGATCGGTCTTATCTTTATTATTTCGTTTATTACAAGAGCTGCTCCAGAAGCGGGTGGTGCGAATCCGATCGCTTTTTTAGAAGGGGTACAGGCGGCGTTTTTAGCAGCGTTTGTCTTTTCATTAGTTGGCTTGTTGTTAACCTTACTGTTGTTCAAAACGAAGACGAGCTAAAAACTACACATAATCTCCACATTGGCTCCATTGTTCCTCCATTTAGAATGAGTATACTGTAAGTTGTAAGCACATAGTTTGGGGTGAACGAACGTGTGGAAAAATGTAGGTATGATTAGTGTGTTTCTTTTTGCGGCATTTGCAGGTATGTTGATCGCAAAAGAAAGTATTCAAGTAGAAGATGACGATGAAGCAATCACTTTTGAGGTGCCTCATTTAGAACATTCAATTGATGACAATGAATCTGTATGAAACTTTACATCGAAAAAGGAAACAGCTGCCAGTGGCAGCTGTTTTTTTCATGAGCGTGTGTTATCTACTCGGGCAAGGATTGCAATTGTTGGTGCTTGTCCTGTATAAGTTGAACCTGCAACATCATCAAAACGCTTTTCAACAAGAAATCCAGCGTCAGTCAGTTCTTGCTCGAGTTGTTCCAAAGTGAAATATTCGTTCCAAATGTAGTGAACGACCGTCTCTTCTTCTGTTGCAACAACCGTTTGTTCGAGTGTGATGTTTTTTGTGTAACGGGTATTTTGAGTTAACGTAAGATGTGGTTCACTCGACCAAAATCCAGACGATGGATGATGTTCCCAAATCATCGCTTCTTCAAATGCACCGTATTGATGCATTGAAAAGACATCGAGAAATAACTGACCTCCAGAGGTAAGGGTTTGTTTTAAATTGTGTAGTAATGTTTTGCGATTCTCTTTAGAGAGGGCGCCATAATCACAATAGATTAACGTTGCAAAATCATGAAGCATCTCGGTTGGAGCTGGTTGAAGATAATCGTGCACGTAATAGGTGCTCTGATTGTCATGAGCTTTTGCATACGCAATTGAGCGACTAGAAATATCAAGTCCAGTCACGTTATGACCGAGCTTCGCAAAGCGTTCGGTATAAAGACCAGGTCCACATCCAAAATCGATGATTCGCGGACCGGCCATCGTCGAGATAAATGCAGCGGACTTATCAATAAATCTATGATTGCGAGTAGCGCCTTCAAACGAAGGATCAAGATGTGCTTGTAACATGTTTTTAGAGATGTGTTCGTTTGTCCAAATCGAGCCTTCAGAAGGTGTGAACGCATTTGGTCGTTGTAATACGTGAGGTGGGATTGTAAACAAGTTCGGTTCCTCCAGTTTGAATGCATACATAGACTTGTAGCCAAAGCTATTTAACTTGGGCGAGTGTCTCTAGCATTTTTAAAGTGATCGACCTTTTCTGTATGTAACGTTATCATGGTAGAATTACGAATAGCAAACGAGAACGAGGAGGGGTTTCATTGTCGACGATTGCAATGATCGGAATCGGTGCAGTAGGTGCTGTTTACGCAAATCTATTAAACCAAGACGAAGCGACACAACTTTATTGTGTGATGGATGAAAAACGAAAAGAGCGATACGTAAGTGAAGGGATGAACGTTAACGGCAACGAAATTAACTTGAACTACGTCACACCAAGTGAGGTAAACGAAGGGGTCGATTACGTTATCTTTGCCGTTAAGAATACACAACTTGA
The DNA here is from genome assembly GCA_012970285.1 of Bacillaceae bacterium JMAK1. GTDB lineage: Bacteria > Bacillota > Bacilli > Bacillales > Marinococcaceae > Geomicrobium_A. The sequence goes on along the minus strand of JIBW01000006.1, from coordinate 506,770 downwards.
CGCTGCGATGGATCTCGTTGAACCAATTGTCGATGATCGAACGACGTTTCTATCATTGTTAAACGGGATTGATAGTGAACGACAATTATCTAAGCGATTTGGTGAAAATCGTGTATTGTATGGATTGACGAATGGCATTGATGCAACGAAAAATAATCAGGAAGTTTTCTATACATACCCTGGAACGTTGTATTTCGGTGAAAAGCAAAATGAACAGATAACCGAACGCGTGCAACAGTTACAAGCAGTTTTCGAGCGAGCGCAAATCCCTTCGTTTGTACCAGTCGATATGGAACGTCAATTGTGGCATAAATTTATGGTGAACGTCGGAGTAAATGCAGTGACAGCAATCTCTCGTTCGACACACGGTGTCTTACGTGACTCTGAAGAATTATTGAATGTGAGTAAGCGAGCCATGAATGAAGTCATTAAGGTTGCAAACGCAAACAACATTGCTCTTACAGAATCTATGATTGATGAGTTCTTTGAAAACGTTTGGACGAAAGTAGGGTACAGTGGAAAAACATCAATGCTACAAGATATCGAAGCTAAGAGAAAAAGTGAGAATGATTATTTTGCAAAACGAGTCATTGAGATGGCGCAAAAACATGGCATTTCAGTACCTGTTAATGAAACGTTATATGCATTCGTACATCATGAAGAAAAGCGCTTTTAAAATGACGGAATGTCATTAATGTCAGATTATCACACGGTCTTTTTTGAAAAAATGACTGGACATTTGAAGAAGGAAGCTATAGAAATAGAACTATAAACACATTCGCTTTTATAAAAGAATCGACATCTTTAGTGGGAATATTACAAAAAATGTTGTTGAGTTCAGGGGGCCTACATGAATAACGTAGACATCGTATTAAAAAGCCGTGCAATCTTTACAGGGAACGAAGAGCAGCCATTTGCGGGCGGTGTGGCGATCTCAGGGAATAAAATTGTCGCTGTTCTAAAGGACGAAACGATTCAATCTTACATAACGGGTGAAACGACCGTGTATGAATACGGTGATCAACTGATCATGCCAGGGTTCCACGATTTTCATGTTCATTTATTTGCAGGTAGTTTAGCAGAGCAAAGTGTGCTTCTTCATGCAGCGAAATCAGAAGAAGAGGCCGCACAAATGGTAAAAGCATTTGCCGATGAGCACCCTGAAGATGAATGGATTTTCGGTTTTCGTTGGTATCATATTTATTGGGACCGTCATGAGTTGCCGACAAAAGCGACACTTGACCGACTTATTTCCGATCGACCAGTTTTCTTGTTTAACGATGAGTGTCACGGTGCATGGTTAAACAGCAAAGCGCTAGACATTTTAGGAATTACTAAAGAAAGTGAAAATCCCCCGTTTGGTGAAATTGTTAAAGATGAATATGGAGAACCGACTGGCTTTTTGTATGAGACTGCGATGGGTTTCGCTCAACAAGCGTTTGATTCGCTGTCAGAAAATAAAAGAAGGCATCTGCTGCAGACATTTCTAGAAAAAGCTGCGAGTTACGGGGTTACATCTGTTAGCGATATGCTCCCGTTACCAGGGTTAACGCTTGGAGATTTAGAGATGTACAGAACGTTTGAAGAAGAAGGGACACTTACGACGCGGATTCATTTTATGTCCGCATTGGATGGAGATTTAAATCAACCGAAACACCTTCGTGACACGTACAAGACTGACAAGCTAAAGTTTAATGGCCTAAAGCAGTTTCTTGATGGTGTACCCATTGCGTATACTGCGCTTTTAGTGGAGCCGTATTCAGATAAGCAGGAGACCATTGGAGATACGCTAATTCCGTCAGATGTTGTACGGGATTGGGTCGTTGAGGCAGACAAGGAAGGTTTTCGAGTGCGCTTGCATGCGTGTGGTGATGGAGCTGTTCGGCTCGGTCTAGACTGTTACGAAGCTGCACAAGTTAAAAATGGCACACGTGATTCAAGACATACGATTGAACATATTGAAGTCATCCATGAAACGGATCTATCAAGGGTAGCAAAGCTCGGGGTTGTCGCTTCTATGCAACCAGAACATTTAGCAGCAGCAGAGCACTTTCAAGATAATGTGTACGTCGATCGTTTAGGGAAAGAAAGAGAACCTTTGACGTGGCCAATTCGATCGTTGCAAGACCGAGGAACAGCGATTGCTTTTGGGACGGACTTTCCTGTTGTAGGGCTCGATCCTTGGCTTGAAATTTATCGAGCGGTTACTCGAAAGCATGATGACAATCTTCCTGAAGATGGTTGGAATGCGAAAGAAAAAATCTCGCTTCGAGATGCTTTGCAACACTATACGAAAGGTTCTGCACATGCAAGCTTCACTGAAGATCGACTCGGAACGTTAGAAGCAGGCAAGCTTGCTGACGTTATTGTGCTCCAGCAAAACCCCTTCACATCGTCTGAAAGCGAATTGAAGGAGATAAGAACAGCACTTACGATCATGGACGGACAGGTCATTTATGAAGCGTAAGCAGATTATTCATGAAAATAAGGGGGTGTCCGTCGTTTTTCTTTGCTAGCCTATTATTTGAAATAAGGGGGTCTTTAAAATGAAAAAGTTTGCATTCGGTACATTGTTTTTAGGGGTTGCTGTGCTCAGTGCTTGTGGTAATGGTGGAAGCTCAGATTCTGACGTTGCAGGCGGTGAGCAAGAGCTTGCGGACGAATTGTATTTCTTTAACTGGGGACATAACATTGATGAGCAAATTCTCGCTGATTTTGAAGAAGAGTTCGGTGTAGAGGTTATTTATGATACGTATGCATCCAATGAAGAGATGCTTACCCAAATTAATAGCGGTGCAATTTCCTATGACATTATCATCCCGACAGACTATTTTATTGATCGAATGATTCAGATGGATTTACTTGCAGAGCTTAACATGGAAAATATTCCGAACTTTGAAAATATCGCAGAAGAGTTTCAAGATCTAGAGTTCGATCCAGAGAATCGTTACTCTGTTCCTTATCTATATGGTAGTACAGGCTTAGCGTACAACACAGAAGTGTTTGAAGAACCACCGACAAGTTGGGAAGTACTTTGGGACCCTGAATATGCTGGGAAAGTAACCGCGCATGATACGTCTCGTGACTTCGTGTCGCTCGCATTACAAAGGCTCGGTAAAAGCATTAATGATTTGGATGATGCAAGTTTAGAAGAAGCACAAGGAATTTTAGGTGATCTTAATGATAACGTCTTGAAGTATACGACTCAACCAGCAGCAGAACTCATTAGTGGCCAGACGGTCGCGTCACTCGCTTATTCCGATCAAGCTGGAATTGCGATGGCAGAAAATGACGCAATTGCTTATGTCTTACCTGAGGAAGATGGTGGGATGCTTTGGATGGATAACTTTGCGATCCCTTCTAATGCGAATAGTCAATATACAGCAGAAGTCTTTATCAACTTCATGTTAGGTGCGGAAGTAAGTAAGATGCTGACGGATTACATTCCAAGCAGTAATCCAAACGCAGCAGCTAGAGAGCTAATGTCAGAGGAAGAATTATCGAATCAAGCTTCTTACCCTGAGATTCCTGATTCATCAGAATACTATGTTGACCCTACTCAAGATGAAACGAGAGCAATCAATCGAATCTGGAATGAAGTTCGAGCGCAATAGGAATATAAGTTAAAGCCTTCTAGTGACATAGAAGGCTTCTTTAAGAAGGGAGAATTCAGGTTGGATGAGACGATGGTGGAAATTAAACAAGTAACAAAATCATTTGATGAAGGTACTGCTGTAAATAATCTCAATTTAACCATTCGTGCAAAGGAATTTATTACAATTCTTGGACCGTCTGGATGTGGAAAGACAACGACGTTACGTATGATCGCAGGCTTTGAAACACCTACCTCAGGTGAGATCTGGCTTTCAGACAAAGAGGTAGGAAGGCTAGAACCATATCAACGAGATGTAAATACAGTCTTTCAAAGCTACTCGTTATTCCCTCATATGACGGTTTTCCAAAACGTCGCTTTTGGTCTCAAGATGAAGAAGATGAAAAAGGATCAAATCGCAACAAAAGTGAAAGAAGCGCTGGCGCTCGTCCAGCTCGAATCGTTTGCTGATCGAAGCCCAAAGCAACTTAGTGGTGGTCAACAACAACGAGTGGCAATTGCGAGAGCGATCGTTAATGATCCGAAAGTGTTATTGCTCGATGAGCCACTCGGTGCGCTTGATTTGAAGTTACGTAAACAAATGCAGTTGGAATTAAAGCAGTTACAACAACGTTTAGGGATTACGTTTGTTTATGTCACGCATGACCAAGAAGAAGCGTTAACGATGTCAGATCGAATTGTTGTCATGAACAAAGGTGAAATTGAGCAACTTGGAACACCTCAAGAAATCTATGAACATCCACGAACGCCATTTGTCGCAAGTTTCATTGGTGAAGCCAATGTTCTTTCGGGATCGGTTCAAGAAGTTCTGGTGGATCATATGATCGTATCAGTAGGTGACATGGATGTAATCGCAAACCATAATCCCGATGTGAAAAAGGGAGATGAGATTTTATTTTCTATTCGTCCTGAGAACGTTCAATTTTATGAATCAAAAGCGACACCGTTTACGGTATCAACAACGTTACGAGAGATTATCTATGCAGGTGCGATCATTAAATTTATATGCGAAACACCTAGTGGGCAACGATTAATCGTTCAAGCGAGTGGTGATCGGTTTAGTGCAGTAAAAGAGGGAGATGAGATGATTATTGGTTGGGAAGCAAAGCATGCGATCGTATTATCGGCCTAAGAAAAGCAGGTGTGAGCGATGAGAAAAAAGACAAAGATTATCCTCGGTAGTTTTTCAGTTCTTGTGTTTTTGTTTTTTTACATACCTTTGTTTGTAGTGATGGCTTTCTCATTTAATGATTCAAGTGTTGGAACGGTTTGGACAGGTTTTACGACCCAGTGGTATGAATCGCTTTTTTCAAATCGACAAATTCTAAGTGCGGTGCAGAATAGTCTCTATATTGCAGTCGTAACGACCATCATCTCGACAATTCTCGGTACGTTAGCAGCGATTGCTCTGTATCGGTATAACTTTCCTGGAAAGAGATTTTTGAATGTGATTTTCTATATTCCAGTCGCTATGCCTGAGATTGTCGTTGGCATTTCACTGCTTGCACTTTATGCAATGGTCGGCATGACGCTCGGCTTAAATACGGTTTTCCCTGGTCATGTTGTTATGGCGACATCTTTCGTGATGCTCGTCGTCATGGCGAGGCTTCATGGGTTTGATCCTGCTATGGAAGAGGCAGCAAAAGACTTAGGGGCAAACAAATGGCAAACGTTTTGGCGCGTTACCTTTCCGTTAATCTTCCCTGGGGTACTGGCAGCGTCATTGCTCGCATTTACGATCTCACTCGATGAATTTGTTGTTGCCTTCTTCACAACAGGGCCTGGGTCCAACACGTTGCCTGTTCTCATCTACTCCATGGTTCGACGTGGTGTTTCACCGGAAATTAACGCTTTATCAACGATTTTACTTATCTTCATTGTGATCGTTGTTCTCATTGTCGGACGAGTACTCATTCAAATTCAATCACGAGGAGGGGATCGTTCATGAAACCGATTCGAAATGCGTACGCTCTCCTTTCTCCAGCGATTGTCTGGTTAACACTCTTTTTAGTAGTGCCGGTGGCACTCATTACAGTGATCAGCTTTTCAACAGATGGTGGGTATGGACTCATCATTTATGAGTTTAGTTTAGATGCTTATCTTCAAGCCTTTGATCCATTTTATTTACAGATTATTTGGCAATCGATCGTTTGGGCGTTTGTGTCTACGGTCATTTGCTTACTCGTTGGCTATCCGTTTGCCTACTTTATTGCCCACTCAGGAAAGTGGAAGAATATCTTGTTGATTCTCGTCATGATCCCATTTTGGAGTAACTTGTTAATTCGTTTATATGCGTGGGTCATTTTATTAAATAATGAAGGGGTGATTAATCAGTTGTTGTTATCGATTGGCATCATTTCAGAGCCAATCACGATGTTATATACGCCATTTTCTATCATAGTTGGTATGGTTTATGGGTTTTTGCCGTTTATGATCTTGCCAATTTATGCGTCAATTGAACAGTTAGACCGAAGGTATTTAGAAGCTGCAGAAGATTTGGGAGCAGGTCCTGTATCGACGTTTTTGCGTGTAACATTGCCGATTACAATGCCTGGCGTCATTGCAGGTGTGTTTATGACATTTATTCCGGCAGTTAGTGTCTTTGTAATTACGGATTTACTAACAGGAAACCGGCTAGTCATGATCGGAAATGTAATCCGTGACGCTTTCGTTGTTGAGATGAATTGGCAATTAGGTTCTGCATTGTCCATCTTACTGATGGCACTCGTTTTATTGTCAGTCCTGATTTTCACACGTTTTACGTCAAGTCGTTCAAAGAGAGTGACTCGTTAGCACATCGTTTAATCTGGGAGATGGAAATATGGAAACTTTATCAATGTGGGAAGCGACATCAACACAACGTCTACACCGCGCATCGTTAGAACAAGATGTAACAACAGATGTTGTCATAATTGGTGCAGGTTACACAGGGTTATCGACCGCGTACCATTTGCAAAAGCAAGGCATTCAGACGGTTGTTCTCGAGCAGAAGTATGTTGGTTCTGGAGCGAGTGGTCGGAATGGGGGTGAAGTGTTAACCGGTTATCACGGTTCGATGAAGCATTGGATGGAGAAAAAAGGTGAGCAAGCCGCAAAGGAAATGTTCCAACTCTCGTTAGATGCAATCGACCTCGTTGAACAGATCATTCGTGAACAGAACATTTCATGTGATTTCAAGCGTAATGGTGATTTTTATGCAGCCTACAAAGAGGCGGATTTAGATGCGATGAAAGCTGAACAGGAAGTGCTGCATAAGCACTTTAACCATACGGTGGACATCGTCGAACGAAACGAACTTCGTTCAGAACTTGCAACATCATTTTACGTTGGAGGTAGGGTTGATCCTAAGAGCGCTCACTTTCACCCGTTTAACTATGCGGTTGGTCTTGCTAAAGCAGTCGAAGATCATGGTGGAACGATTTTTGAGCGTACGGAAGCCTTATCAATAAAGCGTTTGAAAAAACAAGTTGTCATTAAAACCGAGAAGGGTACTGTTACGGCAAAAGAACTCGTTATTGCAACGAATGGTTACTCTGGACCATTGCATAAGACGATTCAAAGATCGGTTGTACCAGTAGAGAGCATCATGATTGCTACAGAGCCTCTTCCAGAGAAGCTTGTAGAAACGTTAATTGTACATGATCGTGCGGTGGCTGATTCTAAGAACCTTTTATATTATTTCCGGAGGACGGCAGACAATAGGCTTGCTTTCGGAGGATCAGGAAGAAGCTCATCAAAACGAGATCAAAAACGGCTTTTTAATAATCTACACGAAGGAATGCTGACAGTTTTCCCCCAATTATATGACCGCAATATTGATTTTGAATGGGGAGGGAAAGTCGCATTTACGACTGAAAAGTTGCCTTATATTGGCCAGTTAAATGATGGCACTTATTACGCGTTTGGTTATGCAGGTCATGGAGCTGCGATGTCTTCAATGCTCGGTAAACAACTAGCAGAAGCGATTTTTTCTCGTGCGCCAGTGTCAATTCCATTAGAAAAGCGGCAATTGTCAACGATTCCGTTCCATCAACATTATCAAAAAGGTATTTCATTGATGAAGTTTTATTATAAGCATCAAGATCGTCGCTAAATCTGAAAAGAGGAAGGATAATCATGCTTAAAACAGAGTCGTTGGATGAACCGTTAATACGAGTAATGATGCCGAGTGATATTACCGATGTCGCTGTATTAGCCGCAGAGGGATTTGGAAACGAACAAATTGTATTTAAAGAAAAGCATTACGAAAAACATCTTGAGTATTTTCCAAACGGTCAATTTGTTGCGGAATTACAAGGACAGATTGTCGGTTCTTGCTCGAGTCTAATCGTAGATATGAGTGATTATGCGAAACAGCATACGATATCTGAGATTACGGGTAATGGTTATTTCCACAATCATAACTATGACGGGACTCACCTTTACGGGGCTGATGTTGTTGTTCATCCTTCGTATCGAGGGCGAAAAATTGGCCATCTCCTTTATGAGCAACGGAGGCAGCTATGTAGGGAGCTGGGATTAAAAGGGATAATGTTCGGTGGGAGGATCCCTCATTATCATCGGTATGCTAAAGAGTTGTCTGCAGAAGAATACTGTCAACAAGTTATTAATGGAGACTTACAAGACCCGGTGATGAGTTTTCAACTAGGGCAAGGCTTTCAATTTCAAAGAGTGCTTGAAGGTTACTTGCCAAAGGATCATGAGTCACTAGAGTATGCAACGTTAATGGAGTGGAAGAATACAGGAACTTAACGAAAAAAAGGGAAGCCAATGGCTTCCCTTAAAAAATTCCTAATTCTTCTTCACGATTAGGAATTCATAAATTAATTGATCTAATTCTTTGGATTTCTCTAATACGTCGGGGTTGTTCAGGCCCTTCTGTTGGGCAAGTGTGTTCATTTCATTCCGAAGTACGTCGATGTTATTCGTCACTTGTACAGGCGGTTGCATCCGGTTCCCCTCCTTAAAGAAAACTTCATCAGCAGAGAAATTACAAATAAGTACGAATACTATTACGTACATATTACCCGTTACAAAGCATAATTGAAACCGAAATTATTGCAATTTTAGTGAAAATTTTTAGAGAAATCATTTCTCCCTTGCTTTATAGAGGTTCTTTAGATCGTATATAAACAAAAATTGCAGGCTATTTAATCGAATGAACGTAACTAGGAAGGAAATCAAAACGGCAAGAGAACATTCTACTCTCGCTATTCAATTAAACATGAATTATGCATATGTACATAATGAATGATAGTTTTCCCTTGCTAATACAGGCTGTGTTTGGCATAGAATTTGCAGTCTACTTAAGAAAAGGTATAAGGGGGAAACATCTTGGAGTATGGAATCATATCAGTTATACCAATTCTTATTTTGATCGTGGGCATTATCGTTACGAAGCGTCTACAGGAAATGCTTATATTATCAGTGTTTGTGTCAGCTATACTACTCTATGGGACGGGCTTTTTAACTGGAGTTATTGAGCTCCTTTACATGGCGATGGCAAGTGATACATTTCAGTTTCTTGTTTTGATTATTTTCGGATTCGGAGCGATGATTGCTATTTTTGAGAAGTCAGGTGCGTTACTTGGGTTTGGAAATACGTTATCCAAATTCGCGACCTCCCCTAAAAAGAGTTTAGTAACGACGTGGTTTCTCGGTTTAATAATTTTTATTGATGATTATTTGAATGCACTTGCTGTGTCGTCTTCAATGAGAAGCATTACCGACAAGAAGCTAGTGCCTCGTGAGCATTTAGCGTATACCGTCAATGCAACCGGTGCTTGTATTTGTGTATTAGTACCGTTTACGAGCTGGTCTGCATTTGCAGTTGGTGTTGTGAATGATTATAATCTTGGATTCACAGATTATGTGGCTGCAATCCCATTCATGTTCTATCCTCTAGCTGCAGTAGTCATTGCATTGCTCCTTGCTGTAGGGCTTTTACCGAAAGTAGGACTCATGAAAAAGGCTTATGAACGTGTCGAACAAGGTGGTCCGACGATGCCCGAGGAAAAAGGTTCGGCTATTGTTAAAGCAACTTTGAATACGGATGTGAAGAAATCAAGTCCATTGAACTTTATCATCCCAATTATTGTATTAGTGATTGTCATGATGTACTTTGATAATGATCTCATTCATGGAATCATTGCGGCGCTCGTTGTACAAGCGATCATGTACATATCACAAAAAATCATGACACCTACTCAGTTCATGACCAACTTTGGTGAAGGACTGACAACAATGACGACGCTTGCGTTTATCATTCTTCTTGCGTTAGCGATCGGTGAAGGGAATCGAGAACTCGGATTATCTGAATACATGATTGAAGTGTTTACAGTGTTTATTTCACCACAACTCTTGCCGTTAATTGCCTTTTTAGCGTGCGGATTTATTGCTTTTATTACGGGGAACTTCTGGGCGCTCATCGTTCTTGTTGCACCGATTTTCATGCCACTGTCGTTTGAAATGGGTGTAAATCCATCCTTGATGATTGCTGCAATTATGTCAGGGGTCGCCCTCGGTAGTCAGGCGTGCTTTTATTCAGATGCGATTTTTATGACCTCTGCAGGTACGGGAGTATCACCGGTATTACAAGTGCGGACAATTATGCCGTATGTGTTATTGGGAGCAGTCATTGCGACAGCGTTATTCCTAGGAGCGGGTTTTATTTTCTAAAGGTTAAGAAAAGGAAAAGGGCACCGTCAGGACGACGGTGCCTAGTTTTTACAGTCCGATTGATAAATATTTCGTTTCGAGATAGCCTTCAATTCCTTCAGGCCCACCTTCACGGCCGATGCCGCTTTCTTTCATTCCACCAAATGGAGCTTGTACAGCAGACGGCCCACCATCATTCCAGCCAATTATTCCGTAATCTAAGTTTTCGGCAATGTAAAGTCCACGACGGTAATTCTCGGTAAAGTAGTAAGCGGCTAAGCCGAACGGTGTGTCGTTGGCAATCGCAATCGCATCTTCAATTGATGTGAAAGTCGTGATTGGTGCAACTGGACCGAACGTTTCTTCATGCATGATCGCCATCTCATCGGTTACGCCGTCAAGAACGGTTGGATGGACGAAGTATGTTCCTTTTTCGTCGTCTTGATCAAAGGAACCCCCGACGAGTACGCTCGCACCTTTTTCTTTTGCGTCGTTAATTTGACTAACAATCTTATCGAATCCATTTTTGTTAATGATCGGCCCGATGTCTGTTGATGCATCCGTGCCGTGGCCAACAGTTAATGATTTGACTTCTTTAGCTAATTTAGAGGCAAACTCATCTTTAATCGCTTCATGAACGATGAGTCGGTTTGCGCAAATGCACGTTTGACCAGCATTGCGGTACTTTGAAGCAATTGTCTGTGTAACTGCAAGATCGAGGTTTGCATCTTCATCAATAATTAAGGGTGCATGACCACCAAGTTCCATGGACACTTGTTTAACGGTGCTTGCGCTCTGTTTCATGAGAAGCTTACCTACGTTTGTTGAGCCTGTGAACGTCACTTTCTGAATGATTGCACTCTCGGTAAACTGCTTCCCAATCATGACGCTGTCTCCGTTTACCACTTGCAAGACTTCTTCAGGAATGCCTGCTTCATGACCTAATTCGACGAGTCGAATGGCAGTAAGAGGTGTGTCTGGAGCTGGTTTAATAATAAAACTACAGCCTGCTGCTAGTGCAGGTGCTGCTTTACGTGTAATCATCGCGGCTGGAAAGTTCCACGGTGTAATGGCAGCAACAGGACCAACTGCTTGGCGAGTGACGATAATTCGTTTTTCCGTCGAAGAAGCTGGAACGGTTCGGCCGTACACGCGCTTTGCTTCTTCGGCGTACCACTCAATGTAGCCAGCTCCGTAAACGACTTCACCTTCAGCTTCTTTTAAAGGTTTACCGTTTTCAGCAGTAATCAGCGCTGCGAGTTCTGCTTTGTGCTCAATAATTAAGTTATACCACGTGCGAAGTCGTTTGCTACGATCTTCAGCGGTCGTTTTTGACCAAGTGCGGTAGCCTGCTTCGGAACGTTCAATTGCTGCTTTAACGTCTTGTTCAGACTGCAGTGAGATTGTATCTACAATCTCACCTGTCGCGGGGTTTTTAATCTCAATCGTCTCTGTTGTAACCGTCATGTATGACACTCCTTACGCGTTTTGAAATGCAGCTTGAACGATATCAAGACCTTCTGAAAGTTGCTCATCTGTAATGACAAGTGGAGATAGGAATCGAACGACGTTTCCATTCACACCTGCAGTAAGAAGAAGTAATCCGTTTTCGTTTGCATAGTTTGCAATGGCTGCAGTACGAGCTTTATCAGGTGTCTTCGTTTCGCGATCTGTGACGAGCTCAATGGCAACCATCGCGCCTAGACGGCGAATTTCACCGATTCCATTATCTGTTTTCATCCAATTATGAACGCGATCTTCGATCGTTTGACCGATCTGTTCGGCGCGTTCGTTTAATTTCTCTTCTTCAATAATGTCTAGAACAGCAAGTGCTGCTACACAACCAAGTGGGCTACCTGCATACGTTCCACCAAGCTCCCCTGGGTCTGCAGCATCAACGATATCGGAACGTCCGACAACCCCACTAATTGGAACGCCTGCTCCCATTGACTTCGAGACAGTCATTAAGTCTGGAACGATATCAAAGTGTTCAGATGCAAACAATTTGCCTGTTCTTGAGAATCCTGTTTGAATCTCATCTGCAACGAAAACGATGCCGTTGTCTTTACAAAATTGAGCGACGTGTTGTACGAAGCGTTTCGGAGGAACGATGAACCCACCTTCGCCTTGGACTGGTTCCATGACAACACATGCTACCGTTTCAGGAGCGACTTGTGAGACGAAAAAGTTGTTAAACTCTTCAATAACAAAGTCTGTATAACGCTCTTCGCTCATTTCCTCAGGGCGTTTATATAGATATGGATAAGGTGCTTGATACACTTCAGGTGCAAATGGACCAAATCCGAACTTGTAAGGTTTTACTTTGCTTGTCATACTCATCGTCATGTTCGTACGACCGTGAAATGCACGGTTAAATGTGACGACGGCTTGGCGACCTGTATGCTTACGAGCCATTTTAACTGCGTTTTCAACAGCTTCAGCACCAGAGTTTAGGAACAAGGCTTTCTTTTCGTGATCTCCTGGTGTGAGGTGAGAGAGTTTTTCGGCCAGTTCAATATACGGTGCGTACATCATGACGTTAAACCCAGGGTGAATGAATTGATCGATTTGCGCTTTGATTGCTTCGTTTACTTTCGGGTGGTTGTGCCCGACGTTAAGTGTACCGATTGCTCCGGCGAAATCAATGTAACGGTTGTCATCTTGGTCGTAAACGATTGCACCTTCACCTTTTGCAGCGATGTTCCGGTTGCCGTTTCCGACGCCTCTTGCAACGTAACGATCTCGTTTTTCTTGCCATTCAGCCGTGCTTACATTTGTTTGAACTGTCATGATAAATGCCTCCTATAGGTAGTATTTTCTTTTTATTTTGACTGTGAATCTGTAAAATAAAAAGCACCAAAAATAAAAATTTGATGGTACCAGATGAGGGATTAGATGATTACCTTTCAAATCGATCGAACGAGAAGTAAAACGTATTTGTATCAACAGCTATACGAGCAACTAAAGCAAGCGATTTTGCAAAAAGATTTAAAGGCGCACGATAAGTTACCGTCAAAGCGAGAGCTTGCTGGGAATGTGAGTGTGAGTTTTAATTCAGTAAATGCGGCGTACCAACAGTTAGTCGCTGAAGGTTACGTGTACGCAAAGGAACGTATGGGCTACTTTGTAGAAGAAATTACGATGTTTGAAGTCGAACCAAACGAAGCGTTGCAAGAACTCCCTTCTCATTTACGCGAAGATGAGAAAACAAAGGAGCATATCGCTTCGTTCTCGCATATGAGTGCCGATCATGCTTCTTTTCCGTTAGATAGTTGGTTGAAATGTGAGCAACAAGCGCTAAAGGCGGAACGAAAACAACTTGAGAATTACGTACATCCACAAGGGTTATATACCGTCAGGCAGACACTGGCTCGGTTTTTACGTTTAACGAGAGGTGTTAAATGCCGTCCCGAGCAAATTGTACTCGGATCAGGAACACAGCAATTGTTGCGACAGCTTTCTTCCATTATGAATCCAGATACGACCTATGGCATTGAAGAGCCTGGGTATCAACGATTACGACATCTGCTAGAAAGTGAAGAGCGTTCAGTGGCGTACATCCCACTCGATGACCAAGGTATCTCTGTGTCGCATTTAGAAAAGAGTCACGTTTCGACGGTCATTACGACCCCGTCTCATCAGTTTCCAACAGGGATCATTATGCCGATCTCGAGAAGAATTGAGCTTTTGAACTGGGCGGCTACGAACGAGGATCGGTACATTATTGAAGATGATTATGACAGCGAATTTATATATGACGCAGATGCTGTGCCGTCACTACAAAGTCTAGACGGTTCCAATCGAGTCATTTATACGGGTACGTTTTCAAAGTCATTATTACCAGGTCTTCGAATTAGCTACATGGTGTTGCCGATCCCTCTTCTGGAAAAGTATCGCGACAAATTGGCTTTTCTTATGTCTTCATGTAGTACACTCGCACAACTCACATTGCAGCGCTTCATTGAAACTGGTGAATACCAGAAACATATTAAAAAAATGACGAAGCTTTACCGAATGCGACGAGAGCGGTTAATTGAAGAACTTGAGAGGGCGTTCGAACGTACAATTAAGATTACTGGTGCAAATTCAGGGCTACATTTTGTTGCGACGTTTAAATCAGAACGAGGAGAACAAGAGATTTTAGAGCGCGCAAAGGCGCTCGGGTTGGAAGTGTACGGGACAAGCCGTTTTTATCAACAAGCATTCATGTCAACGCAAACGAGCCTCGTCATCGGGTTCGCACGGCTAAATGAAGAACTGATGGAACGCGCAGTCACAACGTTAAAAGAAGCGGTGTTCGGTTCATAGTGAGGTTGGAATAAAACAGGGAGAGTGTCACCTGGAGTGACTCACTCTTCGTATTTTCTTACACGTCTAGAGAAGGTAGGTTGTGACATGCCAAGACTTTTGGCAGCTTCTCTCGAGTTTTTGTGTTCGTTTACGGCTTGTAAGATGATGTTCTTCTCGATGCGTTCAAGAAATTGGGTAAGTGTTTCGTTTTCGTTCTTTTCAAAAGCAAGTGATTGTTCAGAGTCTGTAACCGGAAGCTCTTGCTTAAAGTCGACAGGCGTAATTGTGTCGTTCTCAGCAAAAACACAAACACGTTCAATCACATGTTGGAGTTCGCGGATGTTCCCTGGCCAAGAATAGTCTGTCAGTGCTTCAATCGCTTCGCGCGATAGTTTTTTCTGTTGATGATATTCTTCATTAAATTTCTGAACGAATTGGTAGGCAAGGAGTGGAAGGTCTTCGAGTCGTTCTTTTAATGAAGGAACTTCGATTTGGAACACATTTAGTCGATAGTACAAGTCAGAGCGAAATTGTTTGTTGTGTACTAACGTTTCCAGATTTTGATTTGTGGCTGCGATAATGCGGATGTCTGCTCGTCGTTTCTCAGTGCTTCCGATTGGTAAAAAAGTTTTGTCTTGGACGAGTTCTAACAGCTTGGCTTGCATGGCATAGGGAAGTTCAGCAATTTCATCGAGAAATAGTGTGCCCCTTTCAGCCATTTGAACAAGCCCTGTTTTCCCGGTTGAATTGGCGCCACTAAACGCTCCCTTTACGTATCCAAACAGTTCGCTTTCTAGTAGTGATTCTGGAATGGTACTACAATTTAACGTCAAAAAAGAGTTTGAGCGTCGTTGACTGTAATCATGAATGGTGCGTGCAGTATAGTTTTTCCCAACACCTGTTTCACCTGTCAAAAGAACTGTAGATGATAAGGATGATATTCTCGTTACCTTCTGCTCTAATGTTTTTGCTGCTTTGCTTTTCGTGACAGCTCGCGTGCTAGACTCTCTTGTAGGCGCTTGCATATAAAAGCGGTGCAATTGAAGGATATACGTTTGAAGGAGGTCGTTGATTTCATCAATACTTTTATCATCTTGTCCGATATGTTCGAATTGTTGGCTAATGGAGATGATTAATTCGACCTGTCCAGTTTCGTTGTAAATTGGTTTTGCTACCATAAGTTGTTTCAAGTTTTCATTGATGACTTGTACACGGGTGATTTGTTTTTTCTGTTCAAGTGCGAGGCGTGTGACAGAAGGGTTAAGGATGCCTTGTTTTTCTAAATCACTGACATGTTTACCAGCCATTTCAGCTTGGGATAGGCCGATCCCTTCGGCACTAATGTGATTATTCCAAACGACAAAGCCTTCATGGTCGGCAACGAATACAGAAATAGGAAGTTGGTCGAGCACTGCTTGTAAACGTTTATTCTGAAATAACTGGTTGTACTGCATCTGTTAATCTCCTCGGTTTTTGTATAGCGTTTAGTGTAGCATAGATCCATGAGTTGTATCGTTGAAGAAGAGCAATTTTATAAGGGGAGTATCTATGAATCTTGAAACGAAACGGTGTGAACTTCGAACTTTAGAGGGGTACGATTTACATGATGTTTTGAGAGTCTATCAAGATGAACAAGTTCGAAGATACTTAGGTGGACCAGTAGAGGAAGCGTTAATTAAACGTTTGATTAAACGATGGAACGAGCCGAAGGAGGGGAGTTTTTACGCTGCTGTGATCGAGAAGAGAACGGGGTCTTTCATTGGAACGGTTTCGTTAGATTTGCATCACGATCAAACCAACGATGAGGTCTCTTATCAACTACTTCCTGAATGGTGGGGAAAGGGATATGGGAAAGAAGTAGTCAGTGTCGTTTTACAGTATGCATTTCAAAAGCTTCAGCTGACAAAGGTCGTTGCAGAAACGCAAGCTGCAAACACCCGATCATGTCGCTTGCTGGAAAGTGTCGGGATGAGTGAGGAAGCGACTGTTGATCGTTTTGGTGAAAAGCAAATTATTTATGCCATTTATAATAACGATCACACGTAAAAACGCAACGGAAAGTCCGTTGCGTTTTTACTACATTGCCTTCTTTCGAAAGCTAAGGATAAGTAACACGAGCAATGACAATGGTAAGCCAATAAATACAGGGTGAATCCCGAATGGATGCCCAAGCAACTGCCAAGAGACAGTAAGTATAAGACCTGTCCACATTGAGGCAAGTCCTGCTACTTTATCTGGCCGGGTCCAAAACATACCAATGAGTATTGGCGCAAACAGACCAGCGACGAGAATGGCAGATCCCGTCATCCAAAGCTCTACAAGTCTTGGAATTAATAAAGCAAGGCAAAGAGAGAAGATGGCCATTGCAATAACCATGAGTCGGCTTACATACAGTAACTTTTTATCGTCTGTTATTTTAAACACAGGCTTAATGATGTCACTGACCATAATCGTTGATCCTGCTATAAAGAAGGAGTCTGCACAAGACATAATGATGGCAACTAACGTAATGAACATCAATGCCGATAGCCAAAACGGTAATGCCCCAAAGATTACATCATAATAAATCAAATCAGGACGATCTGTTTCAATACCGAGACCAGCACGAGCCATCACTCCAATGACGATAATCATTAATCCTGTGAGGAACATAAGGATAACAGCAATCCAATTTGCTTTTAATGTTGTTGATAGGTTACGAGCGGCCCATACTCGTTGCCACGTATCTTGTCTGACGAGCATAGCAGCTCCAATCGTCATAAATGGCATTAAAAACTCAGCGAGAGGCATATTGAACATCAGCAAAAAATCGTTCGAAATGGTCGCATTCGTTTCCACGTTACTCACGACGTTGTCCCAACCACCTGTCAAATAGTAGACAAATATGAACATCGTTAAAATACCTAGCGTTTGGATCGTTCCTTGGATGGCGTCCGTCCAAATAACCGCTGTTAGACCTCCAAGGTAGGTTTTTAACGTAATAACGATACAAGAAATGATGATCCCAGCGGTCATATCAAGTCCGAATATTAAATTTAATACGGTTGCAAGTGCAACGAATTGTAAGCCTGTAAGTGCTCCTAAAGCAGCGATATTGCCAATGAATGCTGGGTATCTTGCGGCGCTACCGTAACGAAGTACAGCGTAGTCCCCAACCGAGAAAAGCTTGTGCTTGTCACCAAGTACCCGAATACGCTTTGCGAAAAAGAGTGTGAAGATGGAAAGTGCTAGCGCTAAAGAAACGACGAGCCAAACTTGACCAAGACCAAATTGATAGGCATCGGTCATAAATCCGAGCACCGTTGACCCTCCAACAGCTGCACCAATGATTGTTAGTACCATTGGAATTAACGGCATGGCTCTTCCGCCCATGTTATACGATTCATAGGTCTTTGTCTTCCTATAGAAGTAATACGAATAGAGTAGAATGACGAGCGCATAAATGACGAGTAGTGCAATTAAGATTGGTTGTGTCGACTCAGTGATGTACATTTCAATACCCCGTTATCGTTTATTTTTCTTGGCACCAATCTAAAATAAAGGCACCGATGGTTTTCGTTGCCGTTTTTAAGCTATCCAAATCAATGTACTCATCAAGCCCGTGCATGTTTTCGCCAGTCGGACCGTAGCACGTTGATGGAATGCCAAATTCCTCAAACGCACGAACGTCTGTCGTAGCAGTAAACGCCAGTCGTTGTAACTCCGTTCCAGTCGTCGCAGTATGTGCCTTTTCTAAGACCTCGTATAGTTCTGTGTCACCTTCTTCTTCACGACCTGGAGCGCTAAAGCCAAAGAAGGAAACAACAGGTGGTTGTTCTTTCAGCCACTCGTCTTTTGCTGAAGCATCTAGAATCCATTGTTTCACCTCGGCTTGGATATCTTCAGGTTTTTGGTCCGGATAGAATCCAATTCGTGCTTCAAAATAACATTCGGTCGGTACGCTTGATGCCCAGTCACCGCCATGAATGACGCCAACGTTCACATTCAAAGGGTGTGCATGGTTTTCAAAGTGTTTATGTTTCGGCCTTTGATTAATGTGCTCACGATAATCGTCAAGTGCCGCGATGAGTTTACTCGCTTTATTAATGGCGTTTTGTGCACGTTCTGCACGTTCAACGTGAGCGCCTTGGCCACGAACATTCACGCGTACCCACATAACGCCGAGTTGTGTTTTCATGGCTTGTAAGTTTGTAGGTTCTGGAATCAATGCACCGTCAGCGACGTAACCTGCATCAAGCAATGCGAGTGCACCGTTTCCAGTACATTCTTCTTCAATAACCGTTTGGATTTGAACGTCAGCACCGAGTTGTATTCCTGATTTTTGAATCGCTTTTAATGCGTAGATCATGGCGGACACACCACCTTTCATGTCGACTGCGCCACGACCGTAGAGGCGATTTTCCACAATGGCAGGTTGATAAGGAGCGTGTGTCCAAAGATGCTCAGGTTCTGCGGTAACAACATCAATGTGCCCTTGCAAAATTAAACTCTTTCCTGTTTTCTTGCTTTCATTTTTCCACTCTCCAACAACGACTGGACGATTCTTATAGTCCCATTCTGGAGAGCCGTAGTTCTCATATTTGCTAAGGCGTTCTGGGTCAGGATCAAATGCGTTTGTCTCAAGTTTCATATCGTCAAGTTGATGACGAATGAAGTGTTGTACTTCCGCCTCGTTTCCGAGTGTACTCTTAAACGAGGTAAGTGATTTTAGGAACAAAAGCTGCTCGTCCCATAGCTCTTCAATGGCTTGATTCACGCGTTCGATCGATGGATTTGTCATGAATAACCCTCCTACATAAATTGGTTTGTATTTTGTTATTGCAAGAAGGGTGCCAACGAAAACATTTAGAACATCCCACTTTCAGGGTGAATACTTGGTTTAATTGCACAATTTGAGTCAAATATGAAAGTTCAAATACCGATTTATTCACATTTGACTCAAATTAGAGTGGGAGATGTGCATTTGATTCAAGTTTGACTCGATGTTCTTTATTTCTTCAAGTACAACACGTATTTAAGTACAAAAATCGCTAAAGTGAGCACCGTTTGCTCGACCTCTCGCCATAAGATTCGTGACTGTAGTTAGCAAGAAAGTCTGTCATCGTTGTGATTTAAGGCTCTGTTGGCATATTCATTGCATTATAAAAAAGCAGGAGGGGTTATGTATGCCTAACAAACTGAACAAGAGGATTAATCAAGAAAGGTTTAATCACTATGTAAAGCGAAGTTCAGAAGTCGGAAGAACGGAGAATGATGGACTGCATCGTTTAGCGTTATCTAAGGCTGACAAAGAGATTCGTGATCAACTGAAGGCGTGGTTTGAACAAGCTGGGTTAAAGACGTCGGTTGATGACTTTGGCAATATGTACGGTCGAAGAGAAGGAAAAACCCCTCATTTAAAACCGATTGTGATTGGCTCACATCTAGATACACAGCCATATGGAGGACGATTCGATGGAGTTCTTGGAGTTTTAGCTGGATTAGAGGTCGTTGAATCATTAAATGATGATCACATTCAAACGGAGCGTCCGATCGTGATTGTGAATTTCACGAATGAAGAAGGAGCACGGTTTCCGCAACCAATGCTCGGGAGTGGCGCCATTACAGAGCATTTCAATAAGTCATTTGTTTATGAGATTCAAGACGAAAAGGGCATAACATTTGAACAAGCTCTTCGAGAGATTGATTATGTTGGGGAAGAAGAGAACCGCCTTAAGGAAGCTGAATATTACTTAGAATTACACATCGAACAAGGTCCAATGCTTGAACGAAACGGCAAAAATATTGGTGTTGTTGGTGGAATTCAAGGAATGGATTGGTTAGACGTAAACGTGATTGGTGAAAAAAACCACGCAGGACCAACTGCGATGGAAGACCGAAAAGATGCCCTAGCGAGTTCGGCACGTATGATCTCGACATTGTATGAAATAACAAATTCATACAGCGGTCTAAAAACGACGGTTGGGAAGCTACACGTACATCCAAATGTGGCGAATGTCGTTCCTGGAAACGTGGAGTGGGTGCTTGATGTTCGTCATGAAGATGACTCGAAACGATTGGCAGCGCTTGATGAGATGCGTCATGCTCTCAAACAACAAGCAGCACATGATGGAACGTCGGTTACAGTCGATGAGTTGTGGGCGAGTCCAGCCGTTTTATTTGATGAAGATGTGGTGGGAGCGATTGAAAAAACGACGGATGACCTTGGTTTAACGAGAATGAAACTATACAGCGGGGCAGGGCATGATTCGAAGTATATGCCGTATTTCGGGAAAACGGGAATGATCTTTATTCCGAGTGTTGATGGCATAAGCCACCGTGAAGATGAATTAAGTCATGATCATGATTTACACAATGGGGTAGAAGTTTTGCTTCATACAGTGTTACTTCTTGATGCTAAGTAATTGAAAAAACGCCGAGACCATAAATGTCTTGGCGTTTTTTTCGTTACGGTCTCACATCGAGTGTTCTCGTACCACGATGGAGTAGGAATACGTAAAAACCAATAAAGAAGAGGGTAAAGTAAATCGGTAAAATGGATTCGAAAAGTGGATGACTCGTAATCATAGTGATTGCAACGCCTAATGCGATATAAAGTGCACCCTGAACCCAATGTTTGTAAAATCCGAAGCTAATCGACCATCCGATCAGGAAGAACAACAGAATACTTGCTGCATAAGATAAAGCCTCTACGATTGAAGGGAGCATGCTTTGATTGTCTATAATTCTTTCTGAATACAGTTGATCCCATCCTGTCGCTAATAGCACTCCGTGTATGAGGAGTGAGAGTAAGATCGTAAAGATCACAATCCCGATCGTAACGAGGATTCCTGAAAAGAGGACACTTCGAAAGTAAATTCGACGTGTGAGTCCTGTGGAAAGGTAATGGTTCAAAAAGCCTCCCATCGATAGCAGTCCGACAATGAGCATGAATACAGTGGTCGCTGAAAAGGATCCTTCAATAAATGTCCACGTAATTTCGCCTTGAGTAAAGTACGTTACGACGTTGATCCCAATGTAGATGAGTAAATAGATGCTAAGATACCATAATGACCATGATGCATACTCTTTCGTTTGAGTACGAATGGCGAGAGATTGTTTACTCGTCATCTTCATTCTCCTCCTCAGTTAAGTGAATAAAAAGATCTTGAAGGGAAACGAATGATCGTTCCAAATTCAGATCGGTCAAGCAACGTTGATCATCGTCAGTAAATGAACCGTAGATCATGACGGACTTTGTAGGTCCGAGCTGTTGTGTTGCGACAATCGTTTTGTCTTTTGAGAATTCGTTTACGCTTTGTTCTTCTCCGGTAATCCGGTATCCGCGCTGTTGAAAGACTTCTTTATCTTCGTGAGTGAAAAGTCTTCCGTTTTTAATAATGAGCACTTCTTCAAATAAGGTTTCCATTTCAGAAATAAGATGCGTCGATAAGATGATCAGCCTAGGATGTTCCATAAAGTCGTTTAGCACTTCTTTGTAGAATAAATCTCTTGCGGGTGCATCCATCCCTAAATAGGCTTCATCAAAAATCGTTACAGGAGCACGACTGGCTAAACCGATGACCACTTGCATCGCAGAAGCCATTCCTTTGGATAATTTAGCAACTTCTAAGTCATTAGAAACTCGAAACTGTTTTAATAGTCGTTTTGCATAGTCGTGATCGAAATTAGGACGAAACTTCGCATAGGTTTCAAGGTAATCGCTCACTTTTTCCGTTTCATATTCGAAGTTCTGATCACGAACGAAGATCATTTGCTCCACTGCGTGTTCATTTTCAAACGTATTTTCGTTATTAAGCGTTACTGTACCGCTTGAAGCTTTTTGAAAAGCAGTGAGAATGGATAACAAAGTTGTTTTACCAGCGCCATTTCGGCCTAGAAGTCCAACGATTTTTGGTCCTTCAAGTTGAAATGAAATATCATGTAGAATCGTTTTTTGTTTACGTGTAAATGAAACATGATCGAAGTTAATGTTCATTAGGATTTCCTCCTCTTTTGAATACCAATGAGTGCAATTCATCTTCCGAAATGCTTAGACGCTCTGCCTCTTTGTGCATCGGTTCAACGTATTCTCGTAAAAAATGCTCTTTTCGTTTCGCGAGCAGTTGTTGTTTAGAACCTGCAGCAACAAACATCCCGACCCCTCGTTTTTTATACAGAATTCCAGCATCAACGAGCTGGTTGATTCCTTTTAAAATTGTGGCTGGATTGATTTTATAAAAAGCGACGAGTTGATTCGTGGAAGGTGCTTGTGTCTCTTCGAGCAGTCTTCCTTCAATAATCTCATCTTCAATCATTTCTCTAATTTGCAAGTAGATCGGTCGAGTATCATCTAGTGTCGGTCGCAATCGACATCACCGCCTTTTTAAACGACTTAGTTAATTGGTTAGTTGGTTATGTAACTAACTATATGACCTTGCGCGTCGTTTTGTCAACATAAATTTATGTATGCGCTTACAACAAATACAATCTTGTCGCAGAGTTGGCGACAAGATTGTATTTTCCTTTTATTGTGGCACTCGTTAGGGCACGCTACACTTGAACTAATAAAATGAAAAACATAGCAAAGGGGGAACCGTACGTGTCAGAGAAGAAAAGTATCCGCGCACGTATTCAACGGTTTGGTAGTAATTTAAGTAGTATGATCATGCCAAATATCGGGGCATTTATTGCTTGGGGTATTCTAACCGCAATTGCTGTACCTACTGAAATTGGCATGTTAGAAGCTTTCGTAGATCCGATGGTGTTCTACTTACTACCGTTACTTATTGCGTTTGCTGGTGGACGAATGATCCACGATTTTCGTGGTGGTGTAGTTGGTGCAACAGCCGCAATGGGTGTTATTGTAGCGGCAGATATACCGATGTTTATCGGAGCAATGATGATGGGACCTCTCGGGGGTTATGTGATCAAGAAGTTTGACCAAGTCATGGATGGTAAAGTGCGTCCAGGCTTTGAGATGTTGATTAACAACTTCTCTGCCGGTATTATCGGTGCGTTACTCGCAATCATCGGTTCTCTTGCGGTTGGTCCTGTTGTACAAGGGTTTACAGTGGCACTTGGTGCGGGTGTTGATGCGATGATCTCAATCGGTGCATTGCCACTTGTTTCTCTTTTCATTGAACCAGCCAAGATCCTTTTCTTAAATAACGCAATTAACCACGGTATTATTAGTCCACTTGCGACAAGCCAAGTGTATGAATATGGACAGTCTATGTTATTCATGCTTGAGGCGAACCCTGGACCAGGTATTGGTATTTTGCTAGCCTTTATGATTTTTGGAAAAGGTGCAGCAAAGGCATCCTCTTACGGTGCAGGTGTGATTCACTTTTTCGGAGGTATTCACGAAATTTACTTCCCATACGTTCTCATGAAACCTCTACTAATTGTTGCGGTTATTGCTGGTGGTATGAGTGGTGTGTTTATGGTGACGCTTTTTGATGTTGGGTTAACGAGTGTGCCGGCACCAGGAAGTATTATTATGATCCTTGCGTTTGCTGCTAGCGGAAGTCACCTCGGTGCAATCATTTCCGTTCTCGTTGCAGCAGCTGTTACCTTCGCAATTGCAGCGCCAATCTTGAAGTTTGATCGCAAAGGTGAAGTGGAAAACATTGAAGAGGCACAAGCAAAAGTAGCTGCTATGAAATCTGGCAAAACCAATGAAGCTTCAAAAGAAGGGCCAGAGACAAATCAATTCAGCCAAGTTTCTACGATCATTTTTGCTTGCGATGCGGGCATGGGCTCAAGTGCGATGGGCGCATCCATTATGAAAGACCGCGTTAAGAAAGCTGGAATTGAAGGTGTAGATGTTAGCAATACGTCTATTAGTAACATTCCTGACCATGCAGATCTTGTGATCACGCATAAAGATTTGACGACACGAGCGAAGGAACAACATCCAAATGCCATTCACGTGTCGGTTGATAATTTTATGAACAGCCCTCGCTATAAAGAGATTATAGATGAGCTACAAGGCAATGCAGACGAGGTTGTTCAAAAGAGTGAAGCATTGAATGACAAAGACATCAACAAAGTCATTTTCGCATGTGACGCTGGAATGGGTTCAAGTGCAATGGGTGCCTCAATCCTGAAAGACAAGTTCAAAAAAGCAGGATTAACAGAGATTCACGTGTCAAACACATCCATTAGCAACATCCCGAGTGATGCGGATCTTGTAATCACGCATAAAGACTTAACGACGCGAGCAAAAGAGCAACAGCCAAATGCTGAGCATATCTCGGTCGATAACTTCTTAAACAGTCCGAGATACACGGAACTCGTTGAACGCCTGAAAAACTAATAAAGGAGGTAGCCAAATGCAACTTACCGCAAGAGAAAGACAGGTAGTGACACTGCTTTTAGCAGCGTCTTCACCGTTGACTCAAGCCTCACTTGCTGAGGCTACTTCTGTTAGTTTACGTACGATTCAAAGAGACTTAAAAGGGATAGAAAAAGAGCTCGCAAAGATTAATGTCAACCTTGAACGTTTACCCGATCAAACCGTCCAACTTCGTGGCGACACACACGTATTATCTCAGTATGTAAAAACGGATACCCATCGTGATTACACGAGCGATGAGCGGCAGCAGGTCCTGCTTGTTCGGCTCTTGCAAGAGCGTGAACCAGTAAAGCTTTTTACACTTGCATCAGAGTTACGTGTGACGGCGGCTACAATCAGTTCAGACTTAGATAAGGCGTCCCAGTGGCTAGAAACGTATGGCCTTCAAGTGGTTAGGAAGAGGGGATACGGCATCGAGATCCAAGGTGCTGAGGAACGTAAACGACGAGCGCTTAGTGGAATCGTTTCAATCCACTTCAATGAAAGCGAATTGTATGAAGTACTTTATGAAGAGAACGTTCACAATCAAATTGCGGAACGGTTACTCCATATCGTTGATGTAGAACGGATCAAAGAAGTCTCCCGTGTCATTCAAACAGAGAAGCCTGCGTTGTTTCCGCATATGGCCGATCAATCGTTAATTGCTCTTGTTGTTCATACGACGCTTGCTGTGAAGCGGTTAGAACTTGGAGAAATCATTACGATGGATACCGATCAGTTAGAAGCATTGCGCAAAATGGAAGAGTTTGAAGTGGCTTCGATGCTTGCCCGAGCTTTAGAGAAACAAATTAACATTCGCATTCCCGATGAAGAAGTAGGGTACCTTGTCATGCACTTGCGAGGAGCTCGAATTAGTGGAAGTCAAAGTCTGCCATTTGAGGAGCAGAATGCGGAGTTAATCGGTCGAATTAAGACACTCATTTATGGTGTGGAAAAAGAGCTAAATACTTCGATTTATGGTCCGACTCTCGTTCAGGACTTACTCGCCCATTTAAAGCCTGCGCTTTATCGAATTCGCCAAGGAATGCACATTTCAAATCCATTGCTTCAACGATTACAAAATGATTATGAAACGTTGTTCAACATCGTGCGTGGACAAGCACAGATTGTTTTTGAGCCATTAACGCTACCAGATGAAGAGATTGGTTATCTTGTCATGCATTTTGGTTCGGTTCTTGAGAGGAGAAAGCGTAGCCACCACGTGTCTGCTTTAGTTATTTGCCCTAGTGGCATCGGTTCTGCAAAAATGTTAGCGAGTCGTATTGAACAAGAAATTCCTGAGATTTCAACGATTAAAAATGCTTCATTGTTAGAGTTGGGTAAAGAAAAAGCAAAGTACGATGTGATTATCTCAACGGTGAACATTGATGATATGGAGCGAGTGTTTCATGTGAGTCCAGTATTGACGGAAGAGGAAGTAAAAGAAATCCGACAGTACATTCGTGGCTTGCCAACAAAGAATCCCTCAAAAACTCATGATCAATCCGTCGGGGCGAAGGTCGCATTTCAACATATCTCTTCGTTAAGCACGATGATGGAACGATTACTCGATTCGATTCGGTTTTTCTCCCATCGTGACATGTGGCAAGGAATTGAAGAGAGCGTGAAAGAGATGCACCGGCTTGGTTATGTTGATCACATTGATGCAGTTGTGATGATGCTTAAAGATCGGGAACGAGTGGGTGGCCTCGCCATTCCTAACACGGATATCGCCTTGTATCACGGACGTGATGATGCGATTCGTGCCCCCTTTTTCAATGTCATTGATTTAGAGGAAGCTAAATCACTACCGTCGATGGTGGATGGCCATGAGTGGGTGGAGCGAATCGTTGTTTACGCAGCTCCAAAGGAGATCACACCTCATCATTTGTCCTTTTTAAGTTACGTGAGTACGTTATTTATTGGTTCAGAGCAAGATGTAAAGGTCTTTAGTGAAGGCAAACGAGACGAGCTACTTGCTTTATTAGAAGAAAAAGCAAAGCAGTATCTAATTAATTTTATTCGTGAAGGAGATTAAATCTATGATTTTAAAAGCAGAGAATATCCAACTAAATGTAGCGGTAGTATCACGAGATGAAGCGATTGACCGTGCAGGAGAGGTACTTGTACAAGAAGGATATGTTAAACAAGACTACCTTGAGAAGATGCACGCTCGTGAGGCGCTTACATCTACGTATATGGGTAACTTGCTTGCGATTCCACACGGCACAGAAGATGCACGAGATGAAGTGGTTGAGTCTGGACTTAGCATTCTACTTCTTGATGAAAAAGTTCAGTGGGATGGAAATGATGTACAAGTTGTAATCGGAATTGCTGGGAAAGACGGAGAACACTTAGAGATCTTATCTAAGATTGCGATTGCTTGTTCTGAAGAAGAGAACGTTCATGCACTGCTACAATCTAAATCTGCAGAAGATGTTCTGAACTTCTTCTCGGAGGTAAATGCGTAAATGAATGCCGTGCATTTTGGAGCAGGGAATATTGGCCGAGGATTTATTGGTGCGCTATTGCAACAAGCAGGCTACGCGGTTACGTTTGTAGATGTGAATGAAGCGGTCATTAACGCTCTTAAGTCAAGAAGAGGCTATACCGTAACCATCGCATCAGAAGAGCAATCAAGTTTTCAAGTTGATGGAGTAGACGGCTTGAATAGCCTGACAGAAGAAGCTGAGGTGATCGCTGCAGTGACGAACGCAGATCTAGTCACAACGGCGGTTGGACCGAACATTTTACCACGTATCGCACCTGTTATTGCAAAAGGAATTGAGCAGCGAATTACAGCGACTCCGTTAAATATTATTGCGTGTGAAAATGCGATTCGCGCTACGAGCACGTTGAAATCTTATGTACTCGAACATGCGACGGAAGTTCCCGATTGGATTGGCTTTGCAGATGCTGCGGTTGACCGAATCGTACCAAGTGTCCCTTCTGAAGACGTACTAGCGGTCACTGTCGAGCCGTTTTTCGAGTGGGTTGTAGAAGCACCGATGCTAGTAGGTGGCATCACTCTCGGAGAAGCGAAGCTCGTTGACGAACTTGATCCTTATTTAGAACGCAAGCTCTTTACAGTAAATACGGGTCATGCAGCAGCAGCATACGCCGGAATGAAGCAAGGGAAAATGAAAATTGTTGATGCGATGCTTGATCGGGATATCGAGGAGCACGTTCGCGGTGCACTTCGTGAAACGTCAACCGTACTCGTTGAAGATTATGGGTTTGATGAAGAAGAGCATAGGCAATATGCTGAACGAATTGTAGAACGTTACAAAAACCCGTACTTGCAAGACACGGTTGCTCGAGTTGGGCGTGGACCGATCCGCAAGCTTGGCCCAAATGATCGTCTCGTCAAACCTGCCAAAGCTTATGCTCGTAAAGGTAATCCAGATCATCTCGTACAAGCGATTGTGAACGCGCTTGAGTTCTATGCAGACGACGATCCTGAGAGTGAACAATTACGAGTATTAATTGAAGAGCACGGAGCATTTGAGGCATTTTTGAAAGTGAGCGCTTTGTCAGAAGATGAGCCATTAGCTCAGTTCGTAAAACAAAAACTCTCATCATAAATGGTAAGACCCCCACCAAAGTAACCTTTGGTGGGGGTCTTTTTACTTAAATTGGCCATCCTTCTTGCTTGTAAGACATATCCCAAAATAGATATTCATATCGACTTGTGTTTAAGAAAATCTGTTCAAGCTTATCTAGTTCTTTCTCAGATTTGTATTGTGCAAGTTCATCGAGTAGAACGATGAGTTGAGTTGCAATTTCGCCAAATTGTTCTGAGCTATACATCTGAATCCATTCGCCGTAGAATTCGTGTTCTGTACTGCCTGGGATTTTTGCGAGCGCTGTACCAATCTCGTAATAACTCCAAGCGCATGGTAAAATGGCAACGATTAATTCAGCAAGTGATCCTTTTTCTGCCTCAGCGAGCATGGCACCGCTATAAGCAATTGTAATTGGACCCGCAGTTGTGCTTTCTAATTCTTCCTCGCTAATTCCTAATCGCTTGGCGTAGGCTCTATGCAAGTCCATTTCAATGGCTAACGTTTCATGTAACGCATGTGAGAATAGAGTCATCGTTTTTAAGTCTGGTGCAAGTACGACTGCTTTAGCCATCACTTTACTATAATCAATCAAGTAGACATAATCTTGCTTCATGTAATACTTAAACGATTCAAGATCTAGAGAACCATCGCCAATGCCTTGGACGAATGGGTGTTGATGACTTGCTTGCCAAATCGAATCAGCAGTCTTTCGAATACGTTTTGAAAAACTCATTGAAAAACCTCCAGTAATTAGTTGAAAAGGGGATTATGATGACACATAAACTTTATTATGACGATGCTTATTTAAGAGAATTTGAAGCGAATGTAATTAAGGCGACGAGTGACTACATTGTACTAGACCAAACCGCATTTTATCCAGAAGGAGGTGGGCAGCCAGGTGATACCGGTCATTTGGCTGGTGCTGAGGTTTATGACACCCAAGAAGTTGATGGAAAGATTCGTCATTACATTTCTGAACCGGTAGACAGCGAAACAGTGACAGGTGTAATCGATTGGCAACGACGCTTCGATCACATGCAGCAACATTTAGGGCAACACCTTCTCAGTGCAACGTTTGACGATGTGTATGGCTACAAAACCATCGGTTTTCATTTAGGTAAAGAAACCGTAACGGTTGATCTTGACGTTCCGTCGCTTCAAGCTGAAGAGCTTCAGCATGTCGAACGCGTTGTGAACTCTATCGTTTTTGAAAATCGAAACGTAGAAACCCGCTTTGTTACAAAGGAAGAATTGCACCAATATCCATTACGTAAATCCCCATCTGTAAACGAACAGATTCGACTCGTCATCGTTCCAGATTATGATTATAACGGGTGTGGCGGGACGCATCCTCTTACAACAAGTGAAGTAGGCATCATCAAGCTATTAAAAACCGAAAAGGTGCGAAAATCCATACGATTGCACTTCGTATGTGGTCTAAGAGCGGTCCAACGTTGGAATGAAGAAAATAAGAAAATGGAAGAACAGTTCACAGAATTACGCCGAGTAAATGAGGCCCGGTCCAATCAACTTGAGCAAGCACACGAGCAATTGCATCATTATGAAGTTCGCGAGTGGGTGGATGGAACGCATTCGGTTATTGAACGGGTATATGAAAATAGGTCAATTAAAGACTTGCAACTTCTTGCAAAGCTTGCAACACAAGAACAACCGACACTTACTGTACGTCTATTTACTGTCATTCCACACGACAAAGTACAAGCCGTCTTTGCAAGAGGGAATGATGTAGATCAAGATATGAGTAACCATTTAAAAGACTTTCTAGAAACAATTGGTGGAAAAGGAGGGGGCCAAAAGCAACTTGCTCAAGGCGGAGCCCCCTATAAAACAACAGTTGAACAGTTCACATCAGATTACTTAGCGACTAAATAGTGATGAGCAATCTTTAAGAATAATTCACCGATGTTTAACAGTGCACGTTCGTCGAAGTCAAATCGTGGATGATGGTGAGGGAACGTTGTCCATTCTTCTTCGGTTTGGCTGCCTACGTGAAAGAAACAACCTGGTTTTTCTTCTAGATAATATGCAAAATCTTCACCGCCAAGGACCGGTTGTCCTTGCACCCACGCATCTTCCCCAAATGTTTCTTGGATGAGTGTCCCAATGAGTGCAGTTTCTTCTGCATGATTTACAAGAGCAGGATACCCATTTAAATAGTCAATGTCACATGTGACATTGTTGCTCGACTCGAGCCCTTGTACAATTCCACGAATGTCTTCTTCGATCTGTTGTCTCGTTTCAGGCTTAAACGTACGAACTGTTCCTTCAATGGTTGACGAGTCTGCGATAACGTTAAATGCCTTGCCTGCTTCGAATACTCCAACGGTTACAACGGCGTTGTCCATCGGGTCGATTCTTCTTGCTACAATTTGTTGTAAATCCAATACTAGCTTTGATCCCGCAACGATTGAATCGACAGTCGTATGTGGCATAGCGCCATGCCCGCCTTTACCTTGAATCCGGATCTTAAAACGGTCGACAGCAGCCATTGAAGGACCTTGACGAACATTCACTTGCCCGAGTGAAAGACCAGATTGTACGTGGGCTCCAAAAATGTAGTCCACACCGTCTAAACATCCATCAGCAATCATCTCTTTTGCTCCACCAGGTGGAAGCTCTTCTGCATGTTGGAAGATGAAGACAATCGTGCCACTTAGTTGGTCTTTGGACTCTGTTAAGATGGTCGCTGCACCTAGTAATGCAGCGGTGTGTCCGTCGTGACCACAAGCGTGCATCACGCCAGGGTTTTTAGAAACATATTCTGTATCGTTTTCTTCCTCAATCGGTAAAGCGTCGAAATCGGCTCGAAACGCGATTGTCGGTCCGTCATGTTTACCGTGCAATTTGGCTACAACGCCTCGGCCACCAACGTGTGTGGTAACTTCAAGACCGAGCGCCTCAAGTTTTTCTGCGATGTATTCAGGTGTCGCAACCTCTTCAAAGGAGAGTTCAGGATGCATATGTAAATGTCTTCTCCACTCAACGATCTTCGGAAATACGTCTTGTAATGTTGTCATGTTCTTCCTCCCTTTCAATACTTAGTTAGAATACTATCACAAATAGAATCGAGATAACTGAAAACTTACTATATATTGCTTAATATCGTTTTCATTTGCTATTGTTAGATTATCTTACAAAAATATTGAGAAAGTTTCGTCAGGAAGATACGATGAAGGAATCAACAAATCTGAAAGTTTTTATTTTACATAAAGGGTGATCAAAGTGAAATTGTCTCCAGTCGACCGAGATAAACTGCTGTTATTTGTTGCAGGTGAGCTGGCATTAAAGCGTAAGGAGCGGGGAGTAAAGCTGAATTACCCAGAGTCAATTGCAATCATTAGCAACTTCATCCTAGAAGGAGCAAGAGATGGGAAAACCGTTGCGCAGTTGATGTCAGAAGGGAAACACGTCATAACAGCTGAAGAGGTTATGGAAGGTGTTCCCGAGATGATTGAAAATGTACAAGTCGAAGCGACATTTCCAGACGGTGTAAAACTCGTCACTGTTCATGAGCCAATACAATAAGGGGGATATCGATGATACCAGGTGAATATCGTCTTCGTCAGGAAGACATCGAATGCAATGTGAATCGTAAGACGAAAACGATACGTGTGAGAAATGAGGGGGATCGTCCGATTCAGGTAGGCTCCCACTATCATTTCTCGGAAGTGAATCGGATGCTTACATTTGATCGAGAATTGGTGTTTGGCATGCGTCTTAATATTGCTTCAGGCACTGCTGTGCGATTTGAGCCCGGTGAAGAACGAGAGGTCGATCTCGTCATGTTTGGTGGATCAGGAGTTGTTCATGGGTTCAACGATTTAACGGCGGGAAATAGTGATGTTTCAGAATTCGTGAAGCGGGCTAAAGAACGTCAGTTCATTTCAGAAGGTGATCATTCATGAAGATGTCTCGTAAAGCCTACAGCAGTATGTTCGGACCAACAACTGGAGATCAGCTACGCCTTGCGGATACGGACCTTTGGGTTGAGGTAGAGCATGATTATACACATTACGGTGATGAAATTAAGTTTGGTGGCGGCAAAGTCATTCGCGATGGGATGGGACAAAACAGCACGAGGACGAGAGAAGATGGCGTATTGGATTTAGTTTTTACGAACGCTTTAATCATCGATTATAGCGGCATCGTAAAAGCAGACATAGGCGTAAAAGATGGACGAATTGTCGGAGTCGGCAAAGCAGGAAACCCTGACGTTATGGATGGTGTGACGGACAATATGGTTGTCGGTGCCGCTACGGAAGTCATCGCCGCTGAAGGGAAAATTGTCACTGCAGGTGCGATTGATGCACACATTCACTTTATAAGCCCCCAACAAATTGAAGCGGCAATTGCATCAGGCACAACAACGATGATTGGTGG
Organism: Bacillaceae bacterium JMAK1; assembly: GCA_012970285.1. Classification (GTDB taxonomy): domain Bacteria; phylum Bacillota; class Bacilli; order Bacillales; family Marinococcaceae; genus Geomicrobium_A. The sequence continues at coordinate 473,925 of JIBW01000006.1, read as the reverse complement.
CGGAACAGGACCTGCGACGGGAACGAATGCTACAACAGTTACTCCAGGGGAATGGAACATTCATCAAATGTTACGGGCTGCAGAGGACTTTCCGATGAATCTAGGTTTTTTAGGAAAAGGAAATGCTTCAGGTCACGCACCGTTAGAAGAACAGATTGATGCAGGCGTCATTGGCTTGAAGTTGCATGAAGATTGGGGAACAACTCCAGCTACAATTGATCATTGCCTTACTGTTGCTGATGAAATGGATATCCAAGTTGCCATTCATACGGACACATTAAATGAAGCGGGTTTTGTGGAGGACACGATTGCTGCGATCGATGGTCGCGTCATTCATACGTACCATACAGAAGGTGCAGGTGGAGGACATGCTCCTGACATTATGAAGATTGCAGGGCTCAACCACGTATTGCCATCGTCTACGAATCCGACCCGACCATTTACAGTGAACACAATCGATGAGCACCTCGATATGTTAATGGTTTGTCATCATCTAGATGGGAATGTTCCTGAAGATGTGGCTTTCGCTGATTCTCGGATTCGTCCAGAAACGATTGCGGCAGAAGATATCTTTCATGATTTGGGTATTTTAAGTATTATTTCGTCAGATTCTCAAGCGATGGGCAGAGTCGGTGAAGTGTTAATCCGAACGTGGCAAACGGCAGACAAAATGAAGTTGCAACGAGGTTCCCTCGCTGAAGACGAGGGTAATGGCAATGATAATACGAGAGTCAAGCGTTATATCGCCAAGTATACGATCAACCCTGCAATTACACATGGAATTAGTCATGAGGTAGGTTCTGTAGAAGTAGGTAAGTTTGCTGATTTGGTGCTTTGGGAACCAGCGTTCTTTGGCGTAAAGCCTGAACAAATTATAAAAGGCGGAATGATTGCGTACGCGCAAATGGGTGATCCAAATGCGTCAATTCCTACACCACAACCGGTCTATATGAGACCGATGTTTGGGAACTATGGAAAAGCGAAAGAGCAAACGAGCTTAACGTTTATGTCAAAAAGTGCTGTTGATCTTGGAGTTCCAGAACGACTGCAACTGAAAAAGCGTGTTGTAGCTGTGAAAGATTGCCGCAGCATTACGAAGAAATCGATGAAGTTAAATGACGCAACGCCAGAGATTACGATTAACCCTGAAACGTACGAGGTACGAGTAAATGGTGAGCTAATGACGTGTGAACCGGTTGAAAAAGTCGGACTAGCACAACGATACTTTTTATTTTGACAGTGGAGGATCAAACATGATTATTACTGAAGTGCTTGGAAATATTCAGAGCGGACACCCAGAAAAAGAAACGAAAGAATGGCTTGAAATTGAGTGGGAAGAGTTAAACAAACGACGAATGCGAAGAACGACAGATCAAGGAAGAGAAATAGCAATTAAGCTTGAGGAAACGCAACATTTAAATGTCGGGGATGTTTTGTATGAAGATCATGACATGCAAATTGTTCTTCGGACAAAAATGGAGCCTGTGTTTGTCATTTATCCAAAATCGATGCAAGAGATGGGCAAAGCTTCATTTGAATTAGGCAATCGTCATACACCGTGTTTAGTAGAAGAAGACCGAATTACAGTTCGGTACGATGCTACGCTCGTGCGATTATTTGATGAGATTGGGGTGCAGTATGAGCAAGAGTCAAAACGATTTAATGCCCCATTCAAATACAGAAGCCATCATCACTAATGGGCAAATGTTGCATTTGCTCCATATCCTTGATTCAGCCTTTCCGATTGGTGGGTATACACACTCTTTTGGAATGGAGACATTTATTCAAGATGAAGTAATAACGAATGAACATGAGCTACTAGAGTATTTAACGAGTTATCTAACGAACAGCGTTGCGACAGGAGACGCATTGTTCGTGCAAGAAGCGCATCGACTTGCTTCTCGTAACGAGTTGGAGCAACTCATAGACCTTGATCGTCGCTGCCATGCTTTCAAAATAACAGAAGAAGCTCGAAAAGGATCCGCGATGATGGGAAGGCAATTTATAAAAACGATCGTTCCATTGCATGATGATCCTCAATTAACAGCCTACAGTGAGCAATTAAAGCAAAAACAAATCGACGGTCATTACCCAGTTGTGTTTGGGATGTATGCGAGCTTTTTAGGTGTCTCTGTTGAAGTTGCCGTTTCTACATTTTTGTATTCATCAATGAACAGTCTCATCACAAATGCAATTAGAGCTATTCCTCTAGGGCAACAAGCAGGTGTTCGAACGGTTCACGCGATGTTTCCATTAATTTCGGAGCTTACAACAACGATTCAAAGTCAGGCGATTGATGACATTGTAAACAATGCACTACTCATTGATATCTCATCGATGAATCATCAATTTTTACGATCTAGATTATTTATTTCATAAGGAGGAGATAGCGATGACAACGGTTAGAATTGGTGTTGCTGGTCCCGTAGGGTCTGGGAAGACAGCGATGATCGAACAATTAACACGTCAGATGCATGAGACGTATTCGGTAGCGGTCATTACGAATGATATTTATACGACAGAAGATGCTCAATTTCTTACGCAAAATGGGGTGTTGACGAAAGATCGTATTTTAGGTGTTGAAACGGGAGGGTGCCCTCATACAGCAATTCGAGAAGATGCCTCCATGAACTTTGAAGCGATTGATACGCTTTGTGATCGCTTTGAGGATTTGGAGATTTTGTTCTTAGAGAGCGGTGGAGACAATCTATCCGCCACGTTTAGTCCTGAACTTGTTGATGCATTCATTTATGTGATCGATGTTGCACAAGGTGGGGATATTCCTAGAAAGGGTGGTCCAGGTGTGACGAGGTCAGATCTCTTAGTCGTGAATAAGACAACACTGGCTCCCCATGTAGGAGTGGACTTGCAAGTAATGAAGAGCGATACAAAATTAGCGAGGGATAAACGCCCATACGTATTTGCTGATGTGAAAAGCGGAACAGGTGTAGAAGAGATCATTGAGTGGATTCAAAAGGATTTGTTGTTTGAAGGGATGGAATATGCAAAGACCAAAGCATGATGGTGTATTAGAAGCTTCATTTGCACATCATCGTGACAAAACGAAGATGATGCATACGTTTCAACAGCCTCCATTGAAAGTCAGTCGAGTTTTGCGCCTTGATGAGGAAAACCCTGGACATGCTTACGTTTACTTAATGGAATCATCTGGGGGAATGGTTGCTGGTGATCGCAATACGTTTCGTATACAGGCGGATGCTAAGGCGAATGTAACGCTTATTCCCCAGTCTGCCACCAAGATCTATCCTTCGCACAATGAGCAATCATGTGTTCAAGAACTTCATATTACCGTTGGTGAAGAGGCATCGGTCACGTATCTTCCTGAAGCTGTCATTCCATTTGAGCAGTCGAGGTTCAAAACGAAAACCGTCGTACAATTACGCTCGAGTTCTTCGTTTATTTGGACAGATCTTATTGCACCTGGTCGAGAGCATCGAGGCGAGAGTTTTTGTTATTACGAACTTGAACAACGAATGGAAGTTTATCTTGAAGGGCGTTTACTTGCTCTTGATGCATTTCGCTTCCAACCGGAGAAAGATGCGCTTCAGAGCGTTGGCGTGCTTGGGGAGTATCAATATGTAGGTTCAATCTGGTTCTTTTCTGAAGCGACTTCTTCGATTGACGTTAAAGGTCTCCATGATGAGCTTGTCAGCATAAGTGATTGCAAAGTAGGAATCACTCGTCTAGAAGATCGTGGATTACATATTCGTATGCTCTCGAATGACCAATGGCATTTAAAGAAACAAGTAGAGAAGTTCGCTCAAAGGTTTGCATCTTTACATTAAAAACGATTGGGAGCCCCCATCCTACCTGGTTGGGGGCTCCCAATCGTTTTTAATCGTTGTCTTTACTACTGACGTATTGATTGTATTGTTTGTCCTCACCTGAGGTAGAATTCTTAAATTGACTTAGTCGACCGTTGCGATGTTCGCCATGGTTGCTCGTTTCGCGGAATTGGTGATCGTGCTTATGGTTTTTGTTGCTTTTATGACTGATGATTCATCCCCTCCTTGACGTATAGATTGTCAAAAAGAGATGAGAATTATGCATCTATGTTGTGAAATGATGACGGTATACGAATAAAATCATGATAATTGTAGAAAGAATAGAAAGAAACGGTAAAAGAACGATGGCAATCGTTAACGGGAATGTAACCGTATGCAAAAACTGACTGACTAATAAAAATGCAGGAAGCCCAACGAATACAGGTAAACTCATATAATAGATGCCGAATAGACCTTCAGTGACCGTATCATCGTCTTTGAATAGTATTTGGTAGATTGACCAGAGGATTGTACCATATGCGATAGCTATGAGAAGAGAAGAAGCAATTTCCATCTACAATCCAACCCCATTCTAGAAAAATATTCATTAAACTTTACCCGAAAAAGAGTTCAGTTAAACAAAAAATATATTTCAAATAATAATGAACTATCGGAATAATTGTTTCGTATATCCAGAAAAAGGGAATCGTAATGTAACGTGTACGTTAAAGGAGTGAACAATATACGGTGGAACAATTAAAGCCTTATCAAACAAAAACGTATTTCGATGAAATGTTTACTTCAGAAGGTAAGGTGAAACCTCATTATCGAATGCTGCATAATACCATTCGTTCCTTTGACCGTGAAGAGTTAAAGTTAAAACACGAACAAGCACAAGCGTCGTTTTTACGTCAAGGAATTACATTTACTTTGTATCAAGATAATCTTAGTACTGAACGCACGATGCCGTTTGATTTTATACCGATTATTATCTCGAGTGAAGATTGGGTAGAAATTGAACAGGGTATCGAACAACGGATCAAAGGTTTGAATGCATTTTTGGAAGACATTTATGGTGAAGAAAGAATTCTAAAAGAAGGGATTATCCCTGAATACTTGATTAAAGAGAACCCGTATTACATTGAGCATTTGAAAGGGTTTCCTTTTCCGTTAACGAATCATATTTTTTTAGCTGGTATCGACCTTATTCGTGACGATCGTGGAGAGTACCGAGTGCTCGAAGATAATCTACGTAATCCATCAGGACTTTCATATATGTACCAAAACCGCTTCGTAATGCGCCACGTTTATCCAGAATTTTTTAAGGAGCACACGTTGTATAAGATTGAACAGCAATTAGACCCATTAAGACAAACATTGATGGATTATAGTTCTCGGAAGAAAAGCGCTGTTGCGGTCTTACTTACCCCTGGCGTATTCAATTCTGCCTACTATGACCACGTCTTTTTAGCACAACAAATGGGTGTTCAGCTGGTGGAAGGCAGTGACCTTGTTGTAAAAGGCGAATCGGTGTATATGAGAACGATTCATGGCCTGCGGCAAGTTGATGTCATTTATCGGCGAATTGATGATGATTACTTAGATCCAGAGCAGTTTCGGACAGACTCATTACTTGGTGTGAAAGGGTTATATCGTGCAGCAAGAGCTGGGAACGTTGCGATCGTAAATGCAATGGGAAACGGTGTTGCTGATGATAAAGCGCTCTATGCCTTTGTTCCAGATATTATCCGCTACTATTTGAACGAAGAACCGATTTTGAAGAATGTTGATACGTACTCCCTTCGAAAACCCTCGATGCGCAAGTGGGTGCTAGAACGGTTAGATCAGCTCGTAATTAAAAACGTCGGATCTTCAGGTGGCTATGATATGTTGATTGGTCCCCATGCTACGCGTGAGAAATTGAATTTGTTTCGGGAGAAAATCATCGAAAACCCAGAGCAGTATATCGCTCAACCGACAATCAAGTTATCAAGGGCACCTGCTTTTCAAGATAATCAGTTTTATCCATGTCATGTGGATTTGCGTGTGTATGCAATGAGTGGAAAGAAAGTCCGAGTCATCCCGGGTGGATTGTCTAGAGTTGCGCTTAAGAAAGGTTCTCTTGTTGTAAATTCCTCACAAGGTGGCGGTGGTAAAGATACGTGGGTGCTTAAAAAGGGAGAAAGAGTATAATGTTGATTCGGGTAGCAGATGCTTTGTATTGGATGTCGAGGAATTTGGAACGGTCTGAAAAGACCGCGAGCTTATTGTCTGTTCAAGTTCTACAAGTGTTAGAATCCCAAGAAGAAGATTTGCTCGTACAAGAAGAATTATACAATGCGATTAATATCGCTGCTTCTAAAGAGGAAGCTGATCGAATAAAAGCTAAAGGATCCATTTCGTTGCATCAGGTTCTGTCCTATTTATTATTTGCCAAAGAAAATCCGAATTCCGTCGTGAACTGTGTGAGAATTGCACGAGAAAATGCAAGAAGTGTTCGAGATCATATTAACCATGACTTATGGCAAATCATTAATGTGTTCTTCTTAGATGTTGAGTTTGCGAAGTTTGATGATTATAGTGATTATCAAATGCAACGTTTGTTACAGCGAGTAAAGATGACATCACTCTCGGCTCAGGGTGTAATCGAGTCAACAACGATGCGAGGCATGCCCTATCAAATGATGAAGATAGGGAAATGGGTGGAACGCGCAGAATACACCCAAAGAATGCTGCAGGCCATAAGTGAAAAAGTAGAAGAAGACCCAAGCTCATTACGATATTTTATGCGGCTTTCTTTGCAAATGATTAACGGAAATGAAGCGTTTCTACAGCTTAGAAATGCATCAATTGAACCGAGTTATGTTTTACACTTCATGATCGCAGAGCCGAACTTTCCAGGTTCGATCGAATATTGTTTGAAGCGGGCAACAGAAGCCATTGTAAAGTTAGAAGGCGAAAAAGGCTCTTCGTACACCCAACTGCTCGTACAAGAAATCAATATTATTATTGAAAGAGTCATGCAGCTGTCGTTTGAAGACGTTGATCTGAATCAGGCATTTGAAGGCATACAGCCTTATTACACGCCGTTAAAAGTGTAGTAGCTAAAAATCGACAGCTAAGGGAGAATCGTGTAGTGAAATATGAGATTATTCATATCAATCGTTTTGATTACGAGACGCCTGTGGACCAAAGTATGAACAGCATTCGTTTAGAGCCTAAAACCGATGAATGTCAACGGTTACTCGTATATCATACTGAAATTACCCCACACTCATTAACGTCCCATTATACGGATATCTGGGGGAATACGGTGGAGAGCTTTTATATCGCTGAACCTCATACCCATTTAGAAGTGAAGACGACTAGCGTCGTTAGTATTCAACGAAGTCCATTCGTCGATCAGCTAACTTATTCAAAAGCGATGCAAGACATATTTTGTTCTGAACTGTTTCGGGCTCAATATTTACCGTTTTTAAGTCAGACGAATTATACGTATATAGAGCCTCGACAACTAACGAATGTAAAGAATGAGATCGGTGATATTCAGAACCCTGTTCAATTTGCGAAATCGCTCATGAACTATTTATATGCGCATTTCTCATATGATCCGACAACAACGAATGTGAACACGACAGCAAGGGAAGCAATTGAGTTTAAAAGTGGTGTCTGTCAAGATATTGCACATGCGATGATCGGCGTGTTGCGAGCACAAGGAATTCCTGCTCGTTATGTGAGTGGGTATCTGTATGTCGGTCAAGACTCAGCGTTAGTCGGTGATGCGGCAAGCCACGCTTGGGTTGAGGTTATGGCTCCGGGGATCGGTTGGATTAGCCTTGATCCGACGAATAACGTTGAAGCATTAGAAAATCATATTCGTGTCGGTGTTGGTCGCGATTACGGCGATGTAAGTCCAGTACAAGGCGTCTATCGTGGTGGGAACCAGAACCTCGATGTAAGTGTATCGGTAACACTACTTGATTCATAAAACTGAGCCATCGTATTCTCGATGGCTCAGTTTTTTATTGATAATTTCCTTGATCAAGAATTTCAACATCAATGTTAACTTGATCTAGATACTCTTCTTGAAGGTCCCCCAATTGCTCATATGTCCATGCTCCTGGATGAAAGCGATACGCTTTCTCCCTTAATTTATAAATGTCTACATTCAGATCGACACCGTGAATGAATGTTTCTGTGATGTCTTGCTCGAGGCGGTCTTCTAGCTTCGTTCTTACTTCTCTTTCGTCGATTTGATTCACATTGCTCAACAAAGTCGCCTTCACCTTCATTTCGACTCGAAACCGTGGTTCATTTTCTTCGGTCAAAACGTGTATATGCAGTTTTGGATGGATAAGCTGCGCGGAAATAAGGTCTTCAGGCAAAGTGACGTGCAGTTTTTCTGTTTTTTTATCAAACCAATCGAGACCTTTTAGCTCGTCTAACGAGAGAAACCCTCGTAATTCTTGTTGTTCAATAAAGTAACCGCCATCAACATTTAAGATGGGTTCATCGGCTTCTTCATCTTTCCACGTGTGATCTTCAATCGTTAAAGCAGGAATTAATATTGAACCAAAGGGTTCATCGTAATGTTGGACGAGGGTCTGGTAACTTAATACAGGGATAAATGAATTCTCACGTAACAATTCTGCTGGATCATAAGTGAACGAATAAACAGGGGCACGGTTGAAAAAGTCGTTATGTAACATCACAGTATCAATAGGGTCATTGACCGCAAATAACCAAGTGTCATAGCGTAAGTAGGGCCAGCGACCGAAAAAATCTTTAACGATCTTAAGTTGCTCTTCTTCTAGAATCGTCGGAGAAACGTAGATGGTATTAATGTGTGAGTAGCTGACGGGTAGCTGGGCGACTTGCTCAATATTACCTAATGCTTGTTGGATTGTGCTACCGCTAGCATTACCAACGATAACACGTGATTCAGCGGTATCTGCACCACCGCCTTCGACTTTCGCAACAGAGCTATAGCTTAACGATTGGAAGTATAATTCATATTGACCGTCTATATAGTCGAGTCCAATCGCGGTAATGTACGTTTGGTGTTGGATCTCTTTGATCCCCCAGCACCCAGATAAAGTGCTAAATAAAACAATTATAAGAAGAATCCGTATCCCCTTCATAGTTATCCACCTTATTTCTTCGGGTCTGTTGGATTATAGGCGACACTTCGAGTGCGGTCCTTTTTCACAGGTAAACGAAATAAACTATCATTGATGTTTTTCATACGGTTTAAAGGACTGACAAAAGGAAAGCCAAAGCTCGTTAGTGATGCCAAATAAATGATTAAGAGAAACACACCAATAAAGAAACCATACAGTCCTAACAGTGCAGCAAGTCCTACGATGAAAAAGCGAATAATTAAGATGTTTCCTGCTAGGCTTTGGTCTGTCAACGTATAGGTTGAGATGAGTGTAATTGCCCCGACGACGAGCGTTGCCGGTGATGTAAGCCCCGCCCGAATGGCGGCATCACCGACGATGAGACCGCCGAGTACGGCGACGGTTTGTCCGACAGGCTTGGGTAGTCGAATACCGGCTTCTTTAAACAACTCAAAAAAGAGAAGCATGAGAAAAATCTCAAGCGGTGATGATAAAGGCAACCCGACCCTTGATTGGGCAACGGTAGCTACTAAAGGAAATGGGATTTGATCAATCTGGTAAGACGTAATGGCTAACCAAAACCCTGGCAAAAGAATGCTCGTAATCAAAGCAGAGATGCGAATGAGTCGCTCTGCATTTACATAGAAGAAACTTGATTGAGTATCTTCGGCAGAACGAATGAGTAATGAGAAATTCGTTGGTCCAATTAAAGCACTAGGGTTTCCATCGATAATGACTGCAAAGCGACCTTCATTAATCGCATCGACGACAAAGTCAGGTCTTCCGCTATACTCTATTAAAGGAATAAGAGAATAGGCGTTATCATAAAGAAGCTCTTCAATTTGATAACTACTAGCTACAATGGAAATGTCGATGGCGTTTAAGCGTTTGTCGACTTCTTTAAGTAGTTTTGGGTCGATGACATCATCCATATACAACAATTTTACTTGTGTGTGGCTTCTTTGACCGATCGAGTAGTTTTTGACTTTTAATGTGCTTGTTTTTAGACGTTTTCGAATGAGGGAGACGTTATCGGTCGCGCTTTCAATGAACCCATCTCTCGGACCGCGAATCGACACTTCCATGTTGGACTCTTCGACGCTGCGGTTCATGATTTTAGGGATGGAGATGCTATAAAGCGAATGACTTTCATGAATATAAACAACAACAGCACCTAAAAAAACCTTTTCTTCTAAAGTGGCCATATAATTTCCTTGAAGAGAAATTTGGACCGGTTCGAAGTAACGGTCTAAAGCGGCGCCAGTCTGTTGTGTAGATTGGTTAACAACCTGGCTTAGATTGGGCAGGAGAGATTGATATAGAAGGTTATGGTCGATTAATCCTTCGCAATAAACAAGTGTATAGCTAGTCGTGTTGCGTTTGTCTTCTGTAATTTCATGCTTGGAGACGATGACATCATCGGTTGATGAGAATATAGAATTAATTTGTGCGGGCACGTCTTTGGCGTTTCTGATGAGGATCGCCTCCTTTCTTCATCCAAACGAGAATCGAAAGTAGCAGTAATGAACTGCTTAGAAAATAAAAGGTAAACGGAAAATACACGTTGTGCATGAGATCAATAAATGTTCGATGTGACATCGGAAGTAAAACGAGAATGAATAGCAGAATGTAAATAAGTACTAATGAAATACGTTTTCTTTTAAATGGAAGAAGTTGATTAAGTAAGATCGTAAAAAGTGCGACTCGTACTAATAAGCCACTAAACCATTGGAAGATGGACAGAAAATCGAGCCGGGTGATGTAGCGACCAAGAGATAGGAGTCGCCATTGTTCATAAGCAGGTGTGTTTAGTTTCATTGATTCAGCAATTCCAAAGGCGGCAAGTGAACCTGAAAGTGGTCCGAGTATAAGAATGAAAATGACGAACCCAGATAAGAACATGCCTTTAAACGTTAGCTTCTTCTTCGTATAACTCAGTAGGAATAGAATGTAGATCATTTCTAGAAATCCAGAATTTGTATACAGTACGCCTTCGAACATTGGCGCAAAACCTTCCTCGAACATTGGAAACAGAAGGTCATAGTTCTTACTTTTCATGTTTCCCACGCCTACAAGAATTCCAAAAGAACATATAATCGGGAATAGAATTACGGCAATTAATCCGAGAACGAATGACCCTCGATAGGCAGCATAGAAACAAATCAAAATAAAGCCGATTACTATAATAATTTCGGGAGCATCTGATGCGTAATTGGACTTGGCCCAATCGACCGAAAACTTTAATGAAATCAGCGATTCAGCAAAGAAAATGATCATAAAACAAGTTAAGATTGTCCAAGCAACAGGTGCAGGGTATTGATCTTTAAGAAACGTAGCGAGGTCTTTGCCATTTAATTTGCGAACCATCAGTGTGATGAGTGTAATGATAATTAGCAGTGTAAACAAACTAACCAAAACACTAAGCCAAGCATCTCGACCGGCAGAATTCAACAAACTAGGCATGAGGAGAACATGCACCATAAACCCCGTGGCAACGATAATTAAAATATAAATATGAATGGGTAATAATTTGCCAATGTCCATGTTTTATCTCCTCTGCATTACAAGGGTTCAAAAGTTATCGTTACCATGAAAGGAGAATTTATACAGGTTTGGTAAAGGTGCTGAAAATAAGTGAGTACGGTCGATTCTCGTTAAGTTACAGTAAATAGAACAAAAGAAAAAATTCATAAAACTACCATAGATAGAAATCGTCAACTAGATTGACATATTTTTTGTATAGATACCCCTGTATTCGCTTTGTACAATACGCATAGTAATGAAATTCTTACTTGCAAAGGGGAACTAGACATGGGGAAAAGGGGAGTAAACGGGTTAACTGCTTGTGTCTTCGCGTGTTTGTTTGCTTTTTCGACAGATGTCGTTCACGCAGAAGAAACAGATGGTTACTTTATCGGAATTAAAGACTCATCATGGCTGGAACGTGAGGAGATAGAAACGTCTTATGAGCTAGATGTGGAATATGAGTACGAAGAGTTAAGTGTTGTATATGCTTCAATGACTCATGAAGAAGTTGCTGAATTAGAGCGTTCTGAGCAGATTGATTATATAGAAAAAGATCAAGTCGTCAATGTAGAGCAACAAGAGGTTCCATGGGGGATTGAACATATTGGTGCTCCTTCTTATCATTCGAATGGTTTTACAGGAGAAGGTATTGACGTTGCGGTGTTGGATACAGGGATTCAAGCCGAACATCCTGACTTGAACGTCGTTGGTGGTGAAAGTTTCGTCTATGAGGATCCGTATGTCGATTCAAATGGACATGGAACCCACGTTGCAGGTACGATTGCAGCATTAGATAACGAGTATGGCGTTGTTGGCGTTGCACCTGAGGCAAACCTTTATGCTGTAAAAGTATTAGCTGGAAACGGATCGGGGAGCCTAAATAGCATTATTCAAGGGATTTATTGGGCAATAGAAAATGACATGGATGTGATGAACCTTAGCCTCGGCTCTTCAACAGGCTCTACGGTCATGTCTGAAGCGATTTATGCAGCAGAAGAAGCAAATATCGTTGTTGTAGCAGCTGCGGGGAACACTGGTGCGAGTGCAACTGGAGGCAGTACAGTCAGTTATCCAGCGGCATATGACTCAGTCGTTGCTGTCGGGGCAACGAATCAATCCAATGGACGTGCTCCATTCTCAAGTGTAGGTTCTGAATTGACGATTATGGCTCCGGGTGACCAAATTTATAGTACGTATGGGGCTGACGGTTATCAAACGTTAAGTGGAACGTCGATGGCAGCACCAAAAGTGGCAGGATTTGCTGCGTTGTTACGTGAGCAAAACCCCCATGCAAGTGCATCGGAATTAAGGCAGATGATGATTGACACTGCCATGCCACTTGGGGAGCATCATGAGTATGGGCACGGGCTCATGCAGTTAGAAGCAGCCTTTGGAGAAATCGAATAAAAAAGTCCGACTGGAATTTCCAGTCGGACTTTTTTTACGTGGAAAACTGCATTGCATGTGACAAAATACGAACTGAAGCATCTAACTGATCGAGATCAAAATGCATTGCAGGATGATGGAGTCCAGGTTCTAAGTTGCATCCGATGCCGAGCATCGTTGCTTGGAGCGTTGGGTTATAGATTGTGTAATTATGAAAATCATCACTTCCTGGTGTATGAAGGCGTGGTTTAAGGTTTTGGTCTCCGACGCATTCAACAATAGCTTTTGAGAGTGTTGCTTCTGCGGTTTCGTCAATTACAGCACCCGGTGTATCGTCACCGATCGTTAAGTCGATCTCCACACCGTAATAAAAGGAAAGCGTGTCTTTGATGTTCATAATATTCGTTGTCATACGTTCCATCGTGTCGTTTTGGTCTGCGCGTAGATCCAAGCTGAATTCTGCATTGCCTGGAATGATGTTCGGACTTTTTCCGCCTGCGTGAAAGGCGGTCATTTTGGCAGAATAAGTGTCCATTGGATTTAACGTCATGGCATTGAGTTTGGCTACGAAATCCATCCCAACTTGAATGCTGTTTACATTCAAATGGGGTCTTGCACCATGAGCATCTTCACCAGTGATTGTCCCAGTCATAAAACGAGAGGCGCCGTGCTGGATGGCAGGTGAGTATTGACCGGATGATAGTTCTTGAATCGGGCGAAGATGCATTCCAAACAGCATAGTGACGTCATCGATGACACCTTCTTTACATAGAGAAATTGCGCCTAAACCAGTTTCTTCAGCAGGTTGAAAGATAAAGCGGTACGTATGATCTTTGGGTAATGCACTTTGATCTTGTAAAAGGTTTGAAATAACACCTAAAGCAATGGTCATATGAGCATCATGACCGCAAGAGTGGTTCGCTTTCCATACACCATTCACTTGTTGATCAACAGCATCAATATCAGCACGAAGTGCAATGATGCGCTTGCCGTTACCGACTTCAACGTATAGACCCGTGGTACCTTTAAAATGATGTACGTCAAGATCTAAACGTTCAAGGTAGTTCGTTAAATAGTGGGTAGTTTTATGCTCTTCTCCACTAATTTCAGCAAGTTCGTGTAAATCATGATAAATGTTTACAAGGTTGGATTGTTTCATTTTTTCGTCCATAAAAATCTCCTAACACGTTCAAATAAACGGGGATATGCTAAGGTTTGCTTTTTCATAGTCATTTAAATGTTTCGCAACACTTTCATAGTCATTTACCGAAAGGGCAGATAATAACAAATGAATGATTGCAAAGAGTGAAATCATGCGTTTTGAAGGGACGATTGAATCTTGCTTGCCAGCAATCATTGAACAATCAGCGAGTTCGTGAATCGGTGCACGGTGTTCATCGATAATCGCTAAGACTGTTGCGCCACGGGATTTGGCTGCACGTGTAAATGTGAGTGTTTCTTTCGTATACCTTGAGAAAGAAAAAGCAATGAGCACGGTTTTCTCTGAAGTTCGATTGAGTAGATGAATGTTCTCATCAATACCACTTCGGTAGAGCGTTGCATTGCCTTTTAACGCATTTAATGAATACGTTAACCAGTGTGCAGCTGAAAAAGAGGTTCTTAGACCGATAACAACAATCTCTTCTGCCGAAGTAATCGCAGAGACGAATCGGTGAAGCGTTTGCTGTGAGACGGTTTCGAACGTCTCTTTTAAGTCAAAAAGGGCGTTATATTTCTCATATTCGATTAAATCTTGTTCATGTTTGAGAGTGTTGGTTTTCATTTCAAAACGACCTAACAGGTCATTTGAGCTTTCGGGTTCATCGGTAATCATTTGTGCTTGTAACGCTTCTTGTAGTGGTTTATAGCCGTTATATCCTAAATCTTGGCAAAGACGAATGATGGTCGTCTCGCTCGTATTAGCGAGACGACCAATTTTCTGAGCAGAATATAATGCAACCTGTTCTAGGTGTTCAATCATGTAGTGGGCAGCTTTTTGCTTGGATTTAGAAAGGCTAGGATAAAGCTGATGCAATTTTGATTGAATCACGTGCTACACCATCCATTCTTTTACATAGAGAACGTTTCTAGTCTTTTCGTAATCGAGTCAACGTGGGCTTGATCAACCTTCACGCCGATTCCTTGTTTTGTAGGAACAGCTACGTAACCTGCTTCGTTCATCGTAATTTCAGGTTCAATAATATCTTTATCCCAATAACGAGCGGAAGGAGCTGTATCGCCAGGAATGGAGAAGTTATGGAGGCTAGAGATCGCTACGTTATGGGCACGCCCAATTCCTGTTTCAAACATCCCACCGCACCAAACAGGAATGTTGTTTTCTGCGCATAGATCGTGAATGCGTTTTGCTTCGAACAATCCGCCAACACGTCCAATTTTGATGTTGATCGTTTTGCAACTCCCGAGTTCAATTGCTTTTCTAGCATCTTCAAATGAATGAATACTTTCATCGAGGCATACGGGTGTTTGGATTGCTGCTTGTAACTTGCTATGATCAACAATGTCGTCATGAGCAAGTGGTTGTTCAATCATCAGTAAGTCAAGTGTGTCCATCTTCTTGAATAGCTCGATATCTTGAAGAGTGAAAGCGGAATTTGCATCTGCCATAATTGACACAGCTGGGAATGTTTCACGAACTTGTTTAAGAATCTCATAATCAAATCCAGGCTTAATTTTTATTTTGATCTTCTGATAGCCTTCGTTAACGTATGCGTTGATCTTTTCTATAAGTGTTTCTACATCTTTTTGAATGCCAATGCTGATTCCAACAGGGACTTCCGTTTTCGTACCTCCGAGCACCTCGGAAAGGGATTTTCCTTGTTGTTTTGCATACAAATCCCACAGTGCACATTCAACGCCGCCTTTAGCCATTTGATGACGGCGAATCGGTGCTAATAGACTTGTTATGTCAGAAGGATGCTGAATGGACGCATCTTTTAATCTTGGAATGATGAAGTCTTTAATAATATGAAGCGCTGTTTCAACCGTCTCTTCGCTATAGTAAGGATCGATATCTGCTACGCACTCACCGTACCCAATGTGTTCTCCATCGGTAACTTCAATTAATAGAATTTCTCTCGTATCCGTGACACCAACGCTCGTCTCGAAGGGGAATTTCATCGTCATGTCTACAGTTCTTAAGGTCAGGTCAGTAATTTTCAATTTAAAAGCTCCTTTAGTTAATCAGTAACATGTGTATTCCAAAGAATTAAACCTTGTTGAAAGTCATAGCCATCTACGTTATCACGAACAGTTGTAATGGTCGTTTTATCTCCGAAGCGAATAAGAGGAAGGTATGTCCAAATCTCTTCTTGTAAATCTTCGTAATATCCCATGGCCTCATCTTGATCGACTGCGGTGCGGATGTTGTCAACATGTTGGTCAATTTCTTCACTGTTCGTCCAACCTGGCCAACCAGCACTAGACTCTAGAAATACGTATTGGGTCGGTGACGCAGGTGTTTGGAACCCAGTGACAAAGGCATCATGAGCCGTAGGATCTGCTCGTCTCTCCAATACGGTAGGCCAGTCATAAAGGTCTAACGTCACGTTCATTCCGATCGCTTCTAATTCTTGTTGAATGACAACCGCAGCACTATAATGATCGTCATAATCTCTAGATGTTAAAATAACGACTTCTTCTCCATTATAAGCCGATTCTTCTAACAGTTGTTGAGCGAGCTCTGGATCATTTTGATTGTAGTGATCTGAACCGACTTCAGTGTACCAGTCTGCTCGATCTTCTGTCATAAAGTCATGGGAGATCTTATAATACTCTTCGTTGGTAAATGCGGCTTGCTGGATCGCTTCCATGTTCAGTGCAGTGTTCGCTGCTTGGCGAACATCTTGGTCGCTAAATACTCCTTGTTCTTTATTAAAGACTAATGCATTAAAACCATTTTGATCGGCATGGTTAATAACGGTACCGTCTTGTTCTAATTGCTCGACATTGTCAAAAGGAATTGCATTCGCTACATCGTATTGATTACTTTGCATGCCGGCAACACGTGTGGACGGATCAGTAACGAATTCAAAGTAGATGTCGCTTGCATGTGCTTCGCGTAGAGAGGCAAGACCTGTGGATGTGTGTTCTGGGTTTTCGTAGTCTTCAAATCTCGTTAAATGTATATGTTGGTCATGTTGCCAATTTTCTAACTTATAAGGGCCGGTTCCTACGTGTTCATCGACACCGTCAGCACCAGCGTTTTCTGCTAATTCTGCAGGTGTAATCGCGGCAATTTCATCTGGAGAAGCTAGCGTAGTAATGGCAACAGCTGAAGGTTCTTCCAATTCTAATAGAACCGTATGCTCGTCCACTGCAGTAATCGTGGCATCACTGAATTCTTCCTTTGCATTAGCTGCCGTTGTAAACCAACGTTCCATGGAAGCTACAACGTCGTCTGAAGTCATCGTCTCACCGTTATGGAAAGAAACATTCTCTCGCAATGCAAACGTATAGCTCGTGCCGTCGTCACTAACATCATAACTTTCGGCTAGCCAAGGTTGAATTTCATAGTTCTCATCAAACGTTACAAGACCTTCGTAAATGTGGCGAGCAATGTCTCTCGTAGCAACGGCTGTTGTGATGTAAGGATCGAGTGATGGTGGTTGAGCGTTAAAGGCTACGCGCAGTTCACTTGTTGTACCTGAAGAAGAGTGCTCAGCTTCGGTCGTATCTTGTGGTTCGTCGTTGCCACAAGCGGCTAGTAAAACAAGAGTACTTACAGCAAAAAGCCCTTTCATCGAATAGTATGTATTCATGATGTCCTCCTAACGATCACTTCAGTTATGTTGTAATTGAAGTGATTGCTGATTATTTTTATATAAGTATGAAGTTTATCCTTCAAGAAAGCAATCATGATTTTAAAATATTCTAACAAATAATAAAACCTTCAAATCCCCAGTGGTTTGAGAATTTGAAGGTAGCTTTTATGGGTGAGGTGTAACGTTTAGCTTTGGTGCTTTTGGATCCTGATCCTTTGGTATGTCTTGCTTTAGTGGTCGTTTGGACCAATAGGTAGCCATGATTGGTCCGGTAATATTATGCCAAGCTGTTCCGATTACACTAGGGATTGCTGCAAGTGGCGAAAGATGAGCAGTTGCAAGTGTTACACCAAGCCCGGTGTTTTGCATTCCAATCTCGATTGAAACTGCGCGCCGTTGACTAGGGGTTAGTTTAGCAATTGTAGCGGCTGCATAACCGAGTGCAAGACCAGCAGCGTTATGGAGCATTACAGCTACGAATGCGATTAAGCCAGCTGAAGCGAGTGTATCAGCATTGGCACTAACAGCACCAGACATGATTGCAAGAATAGCAACGACCGATACGAGTGGCATAACTGTGACCGTCTTATCAACAAATGCTGGAACGAACTTCCTAAGTAAAAGTCCAATGGCTACAGGGATAATGATTACTTGAATAATCATTGTAAACATGCTCATAAAGTTAACGGGCATCCATTGTCCAGCGAGCAAGAATAGGATGGCTGGCGTCGTAATTGGCGCAATGAGTGTAGACATCGACGTCATCGTAATAGAAAGTGGCAAGTCTCCTTTAGCTAAATAAACCATAACGTTTGATGATGTTCCTCCAGGAACAGAACCAAGAAGAACGAGCCCAGCAGCAAGCTCTGGTGGTAAGTTTAATGCTAAGGCAATAATAAAAGCAGTGAGTGGCATAATTGTATATTGGAAGAGAAGGCCTAATAAGACAGGTATCGGCTTCTTAGCTACGAGTTTAAAGTCGACAGGCTTTAACGTCATTCCCATTCCAAGCATTACAATACCGAGTAAGATCGGAACGTATCCATTGATTGGGATGAAAGGGTCTGGCATAAGAAAAGCAGTAATTGCTGCAATAATAACGAATACAGCAAAGTAACGACCTGCAAATGTACTAACTGAAGCAAGGAACTTCATCGTTATTCCTCCATTAGGTGATGAGTTTATTCGGATTCATACGGTTTTCTGGATCAAATGTCTGCTTTAGAACCTTCATAAGTTGAAGAGCTTCACCGTGTTCTTTTTGTTGGTATTTCTTTTTACCGAGCCCGACCCCGTGTTCACCGGTACAAGTCCCCCCAACAGAAAGAGCAAATTCAACAACTTCTTCATTAAGTTTGGATGCAGCTTCAACTTCCTCTGGGTCATCACGATTAAACATCACTAGGATATGGTAGTTCCCGTCACCAACATGACCAGCAATGCCACCTTCAAACCTCGATTGATCGACGATTGCTCTAGCGTGGGTGATGGCAGCAGCTAGTTTAGAAATTGGCACACACACATCTGTCACCATCATTTTTTTTCCAGGCGAGCTGTGAACATGTGCATAAGCTAGGTTATGTCTTGCTTCCCACAGTTTGTTCCTTGCCGCCGTGTCTTTTTCAAATTCAATTTCGTTACAGCCGAATTCTTTTACAATGTCCTTAGTGAACTCAACGTCTTGCTTTAATCCAGCTTCATTTCCGTGGAACTCTAGAAACAAGGTCGGTTGAATCGAATAATTTGTATTGCTAAACTCATTGGCCTTTTGAATGGAAGGTTCATCAACAAGCTCACAACGCGCTACTGGAATACCTGCTTGGAGAATTTGTACGACTGCTTGGACAGCGTGATCAACAGATGGGAAAGTTGCACGACCGGCAACAATTTGCTCTGGAATTCCGTACACTTTCAGTGTGAGTTCGGTGAAGCAACCGAGCGTTCCTTCAGAACCGATAAACAACCCATTGAGGTTATAGCCAGACGACGATTTAGCAGCTAAGCTACCTGTATGAATGATGGAGCCGTCTGCAAGGACAACCTCCAAATTGCGAACTTGGTCGCGCATAATACCATAGCGAACGGAGCTTGTTCCACTCGCATTGGTGGCGGCCATACCACCAATGGTCGCATTTGCACCAGGATCGACAGAAAAGAAAAGACCGTGCTTTTTTAATTCTTTATTTAATTGGTCTCTTGTTACGCCAGGTTGAACTTTCACGAGCATGTCATCTGCTAGAATATCAATAATGTTATTCATTTCTGAAAAGTCAATTGAAATACCATCGGTCGTAGGAATAATATGACCTTCTAAGCTCGTACCCAATCCATACGGATAAACAGGGCGATCTTGTTGTTTTGCGATGTTCAAGATTGCTTGCACATCTTCTGTGCTATGAGGAAACACGACGACTTCAGGCAAGATGGGGGTATGATACGATTCATCTTGGCTATGTAGCCCTCGTACACTTTCACTCGTAGATAGTTGAGATTTTTGTAAGACTTCCTGTAATGATCCAACCAGGGTGGACATTTGTGTATCCCTCCGAAACAAAAATTAATATAAAGAGCATTATACACGAATTTAAAACGAAACGTTATAACAATTTTGAAAGATTATATAACAAGAATAGTATCTACAATAATAGTAGTACATCGAGTCATTAAATAAAGACATGTGTAGGTGTCGGATCGATCGAAAAATCCTTACGTAATGTTACGACTGGTTGATAACACGAAGAATGGTAGGATAAAGAAAAGATCGAAAAGAAGAAGGTGGAACAGGTGAGGCGGTTATTAGTAAATGTATTAGGTTGTTTCGTATTAACAGCTGGAATTGAAGTGACAGGCTTAGCAGGGTTAGCAACATCTGGGGCGGCAGGCATGTCACTTACGTTAATGGGTATCATTGAATTGCCCTTTTACTTATTGTTTGTTCTCGTTAACATTCCATTTTTTATTCTGTCTCTCATAAAGCTCGGCAAAGACTACACATTGAATTCCCTATACTCTGTTATTATCGTTTCTATAATGACTGTGTTTAGTGGACAATGGTTTCAGATGGAGATACCAACAGCAGTTGGTTCAGTGATCGGTGGCTTGCTTGTTGGAATTGGTGCGGTCGTTATTTTTTTAAGTCAATCATCGATGGGTGGAGCAACGATTCTTGCTATCTATTTACAAAAACGGTATCGCATTGATCCAGGGGTTGTCATTTTCTGTTTTGATACATTTGTCGCTTTCATATCATTCCTCATCCTAGGTATGCATCAAGGTATGTTCACGATTGTTAACATATTTGTCTGTTCGGTGGTGATCAGTTTGTCTAAACAGGTGATTGCGAAAAAAACGTTGAATACTGTCAGCGAAGCTTGAGGGAAATTGTCATCATTTCCCGGGAAATGAAAAAGACCCTCGTTTTTAGAGGGCCTTTTTTGTGCGTTTCATCGACCTTATAAGATTGGGGACAATAAGCGGGATACGGCTTCTTTGATCTTAATCCACATAGAGCGCTCTTTATAAAGTTGCGGAGTAAGTAAAGTGCTGTCTTTCATATCGTCTAGAAAAAGATTATGCAATTTTTGTGCGACCGCTTCATCGTAGACGGTTGCGTTCACTTCAAAGTTTAAACGAAAACTTCTTGAGTCAATGTTTGTCGTACCCACCGAAGTAACTTCTTCGTCAATGACAATTGTTTTCGCATGCATAAATCCCTTTTCATAGATCCAGACGTTTGCTCCGTACTTCAAGAGTTCCCCTACATGAGCAAGTGTCGCCCAATACACAAATGGATGGTCAGGCTTGTTAGGAATCATAATGTGAACATCAACGTTACCTAACAGTGCAATCTTGATCGCGTCCATAAAACTCGTATCGGGAATAAAGTAAGGCGTTTGAATCTTGATGCTTTTCTTCGCTGTCATGATGAGCTTGATGTACATGTTCTTTAGATGTTCAGTTTCTGAGTTGGGTCCGCTATCGACGATTTGAACAGGGCTAGAACCACTGTGGCGTTCTTTTCGACCAGCATACTCAGAAAGGTTGATTGACTCTTGATTGGTTGCTTGCTTCCAATCAAGGATGAACCGACCATGAATATGATCAACAGCCCCACCTTTAATGCGGAAGTGGGTATCTCGCCAATAGCCGAACTTCTTTTTCTTCCCTAAATACTCTCGACCGACGTTAAATCCTCCAATATATCCGATGTCCCCATCGATGATGCATAGCTTACGGTGATTCCGGTTGTTAATGCGAAGGTTAACGATTTTAAAGATCGAAGGGAAGAAGGCGGCAACTTCACCATTGTGCTCAATAAGTTCCTTGAAGAAAGAACGGTTTAACCTTCTAGAGCCGATATCATCGTAAAGGAGTCTGACTTTTACCCCTTCTTTTGCTTTTGCCGTTAACTCATCACGTAGTTTCCTTCCGAGTTCATCCCTTTGAATAATGTAGTATTGGATATTGATCTCTTCTTTTGCTTGACGAATATCGTGGAATAGCTCGTCGAATTTCGTTTTGCCTTCAGTGAACAGCTCAACTTCATTGTCTGTCGTAATAATCGATGTAGACGATTGTAAATTAATCAGCATTAACTGTTCATATTTATCTTGAAGCGTTTGATCTTGGAACACAGATAAGTGTTGTTGCAAATGATAAACTTGAGCTTCTACAGCGATTTTTAAGTATTCACGTTCTTCTTTTGAAAGATTGTAGAAGTTCTTTTGTTTTAAATGCCTTCCAAATACGAGATACAAAATAAATCCACCAATGGGTATGAAAAATAAAATGAGTATCCAAGCCCACGTGGCACCAATGTCTCGTCGTTCAATAAAAACGATAATAAAGGCGAGCAGTATATTAATGAGTAGAATGATTGAAAAAGTGCCTGTGATTAATGACATTGCATCAAGCCCTTTCTATTAGAAATTGGCTATCGTTATTGTAAGCAAAAAAAGGAAACTATACCAATATTATCTCGACTCATGTCGAAATCGCGCTTGAAATATCTTAAATCCCTTTAAGATATAGAGATTTACTAGATTTTATATTACATTGAATAGGAGATAATTGATTTTAAACAATTTAGATTTTTGATCTGCTTGTTTAAATTACAATTCTAAAAAGAGAGATACGCGCTTAAGGAGGAATCACAGGTGAATCATAAGGAGCAAACCGTCGTACAATCTATCGGCGAATGGTACGAGAGTATGATTCAAGGTAGAGAGCTACGAGAGGTCCACCAAATGAAGCTGGACGTTGAAAGGCGTCTGCCTCATGAGATGCAGTCGACAATCAAGATGTATTATGAACTTGTATTATTCTACTACAATATTACGTATCATCACGTGTTAGATCAAACGGCAACAAACGCAAAGCAAGAATTGAACCCAATGATTGATGAAACAAAGAGAGCTGTATCATTTCTGCACCATTCATTAATGGGGGAGCTGAATCATGAGCAAGGAAATTATAATTCAGCGATTGATTCCTATCACCGCGCAGAAGAATACATGCACGGCATTGGTGAAGAGAAGAAAGTGCTCTTTTATGATAATTTGGGACAAAGCTATTTAAAACTGAACAACAGTTATCAAGCAGAAGTATATTTTAGACGGGCAATGTCTTTTAGTAGTAAAGATTCCATTCTACGAGAGGACATTGGATTTTATAGTGAGCGGAAAACGACTACATTTAGCCAAGGACGTCATCAACAACGAGCGATCCGTAGCAAAAGCAAAAAGCTCACTTCATTTAAAAAAGCTCAATAATTCTCTTGAATGATCGTTCTCTTTCTAATGGATCATAAATTGATGCGACTAAAAGAAAGGATTCTGATTGGTAATCATCAGCTAGGCGTTGCATGGCCTCTTTTACTCGTTTTGGTCCCCCGACAATCATCCGTTTTCGATTCTGTTTGATCTTCTGCAGATCACTCAAAGAAAATGTTTGTCTACTCGCTTCTTCGTATGAAGGGATTCGACTGTCTAATCCTTTTTCTACGTTTAAGAGCCAAAGATCCTGGCTTAATGCCAGTTTTTCAGCATGTTCATTATCTTTTCCACAGATGACAAAAACCGCCGTTTTACTATCAACTGAAGGACGAAGCATCCGCAATGTCTGGTGTGTTTCAACACCGTGCTCTGGTTGGATAAAGTGTCCAAACACATAACCAACTTGTTCATCATGGGCAAGCTTTGCGCTGTTTGGTCCTAGTCCAAGTACGTATAATTGGGGCGAGCCTTTTGTTCGAGGTGTCGCTCTGATTTTTGTATTTCCTTGAATATAGTTATGTAGTTGATGTAATTTTTCTTGGAACATCCCCATCTCATTCTCTTTTCCATTCGATAGAAGTGAACGAATCGTTTCACTGCCTCCAGGAGAGCGACCAACACCGGCTTCAATTCTCCCAGGGAATAACGCTTCTAATTGGAGAAGTTGGGAAGCGACTTTGTATGGACTATATTGTGGTAAGAGTATTCCACCACTTCCTACTCGGATACGTTTCGTACGACTTGCTGCGGCTGCCATCATAATTTCAGGTGAACTAGAGCTCATGCCCTTCGTTCCATGGTGCTCAGCGAACCAGTAGCTTGAGTAACCCCAACCTTCTGCTAACTCCACAAGAGAAAGGGTGTGTTGTGCTGTCTCTTCAGCGCTCATATTCTTTGGGGTCGGCATTTGATCGAGTATACCTAGCTGCATCAATTCCACGTCCTTAATCGTAACGTTGTGACGTATTTAGAACAATAATATTCGTTTACGGGTGCAAAATCTGTATTCCCTCTATCGTGTGTTTCAAACCAGACGAGCATACGCTTTTATTGTTATAAGGAGAGACCTAGATTGATCGCACAAAACGTTGCTTAGTCATCAGGTGGGTGTTAGTACCGAACAATGGACCAATGCATATAAGACAAACCTTATGCTATAGTAAGGGAAAAAGAGCTGATAATATGCAGAAGCAAAAAGCATTTGTAATCGGAGATTTGCACGGATGCTATGATGAATTGCAACAGTTGCTCGAGCATTGGAACCGTGACGAGGAGATACTCGTTTTTTTAGGAGATTACATTGATCGTGGACCGAAATCATTACAAGTTGTTCAATATGTGATGGAACTTCAAAAACAATCCGATGATGTTATCGCGTTAAAGGGAAACCATGAAGATATGTTCTTGGATTGGATGTCATCAGAGCAAGTTGAACGGTTTTTACGTAATGGTGGTGTGCAAACGTTAGATTCAATGATTGAGCAAAGTGAAACGTTTGAAGAAGGCTCATATGCAGCGTTTCGGACGATTATTGAAGAGGAATTTAACGAAGAGCTGCAATTTCTGAAACAGCTCCCCCATTTCTATGAATGGGGTGAGTATTTATTTGTGCATGCTGGAATTGACGTTGATAAAGAGCTGGTAGATCAGACGAAAGAAGATTATTTATGGATTCGAGAACCATTCCATGACGGTCACAATCGTTCTGACAAAACAATTGTCTTTGGTCACACGCCAGTCCAACGATTACATGAAGACCAAAGAGACGAGGCCTGGTTTTCTGAATGCAAAACGAAGATCGGTATTGATGGTGGGGCGGTGTTTGGTGGTCCATTAATTGGATTAAAGCTCAATTTTAATGGTGAGCCTGAAGTTATTGCCGTAAACGACGACAAAGATGAGAACACAGACTCAATTAAGTAAGAAATCGAGCCATGAGAACAGTGTGGTGAAGGGAACCGTCAGGCATCTTTTTATCATTCTTTAAGGTTCCTTCAATCAAGAAACCGTATTTTTTGTAGAGGTGAATGGCTTTAGTATTTGCTTCTTGAACTCGTAAAGTTACTTTTGCGATCCGTTGTTGGTCTGCATACGATAGACAGTCTTGTAATAATCTTGTTCCAATTTGTTTGCGCCAATGACTCTTTAGGATAGCGACACCAAATTCAACGTGATGTTGAAACCGTATTAAGTCACTTCCTTGTAATCTTGCGAACCCGACAATCTCTTGGTTCAGTTCAGCAACAACACAATAGCGGTTTTTTTCTTTATGATCTTTGGTGATGATTTCAAGAAACTGTTCTGCGCTTAGGTTGT
Source organism: Bacillaceae bacterium JMAK1 (assembly GCA_012970285.1). GTDB lineage: Bacteria > Bacillota > Bacilli > Bacillales > Marinococcaceae > Geomicrobium_A. The sequence continues at coordinate 448,237 of JIBW01000006.1, read as the reverse complement.
GTTCACCTTCTTCTCGATCTAGATAATCCGTTTCTTTGTCGACAAGTTGGCGTAGGTATGAGAGTTGTTTTGCATCGTGTGGAGCTGCAGGGCGAACATTGTATTCGAACATTGATGTGACTCCTTTCGAGTGTTTGAAGCTCATGAGCGTTGCAGATCATGTCAATTTCCGATATGCTACTAATAAGCATGATTCAAGGGGATTAGAAGGTATGAAACGAACACAATTTGATTGGACGAGCATGTTTATATATTTTATCATTGCTTTCGTCTTAATAACTGTTTTAAATACACTTGGCTATGAATTGCCTTGGTATGGAATGATTTTACTGTTTCTCGTCATTTGGATTGCAGTAACCGTTTTCGTAAATATGGTTCGGCGAGATCGTGCAAAGAAGATGAAAGACAAAGAAAATCAGTAAAAACAGAAGTCTCTTCATTATGAGGAGACTTTTTTAATGCGTATTTTTAGTCAACTAGTCGCTTAGAACAATATAATCTCAATGTTCTTTCTATTAATGGTTAGATAATTCTAGTGAACATATGAGGAAAAGAACGTAATCGATTAGGAATTGTGAGAAATTGCTACAGAAGACGTTTTGAAAGTGAGGAAATCTAACAAGAACTTTTTAAAAATTTTAAATACTATATTGATTTATAGCAGGAAATACTTCATAATCATAAAAACATAAAGCATTTGCTTCGGATAATAAGCATACGAAGAAAGTCTAGACGCATCGATTCATACATAATGAAAGTATTTTAGAGAACGTTACTATGAGTGAAGGTGCTTTCGTAGCATAGATAGGAAAAAACGTAGATAGGCACGTATTACAGTCAGGTAAAGTATAAATTATCTGACTATTTATACTTTATCATGTTAGACAAAGATAGAGGACAACTATACAAAGAGGGGGCAAAGCGTGATGGGAATCTATATTCTCAAACGAATAGTTTCATTGTTACCAGTGTTATTTGTCGTTTCCGTTGTTATTTTTGGGATTGTGCATTTAACCCCTGGGGATCCAGCTTCCTACATGCTAGGAGAAGAAGCGTCACCAGAGCAAGTCAATGAATTGCGTGAAGAATTAGGATTAAACGACCCTATACCTGTTCAATACTTGAATTGGCTTGGGGGAGTCGTACAAGGAGATTTTGGAGATTCATATTTTATGAATCAATCGGTACTTGATGCGATATTTTCTCACATAGGGCCAACGTTATCGCTTGCCATTGTTGCAGAGATTATTGCACTGTCGATCTCGATTCCTATTGGTATTGTTGCAGCAATTAAAAGGGGAACCGCAACGGACCAATCTGTTATGGTTGTGTCGTTAATGGGGATGGCGATTCCGAGTTTTCTACTTGCGCTGTTTCTTGCCTTAATTTTCGGGGTGCAACTCGGATGGTTGCCAGTAGCAGGGTACCAACCGTTATCGAATGGTCTTTGGAATCATTTGCAATATTTGATTCTTCCTGCAATTTCATTAGGTGCCATTCAAGCAGCGTTAATTGCTCGAATGACTCGTGCTTCGATGTTAGAGGTACTTAATACAGATTACATCAAGATGGCTCGTTCTAAAGGGATGAAAGAGCGAACGGTTATTTATAGTCACGCGCTAAAAAATGCTTTTCTACCGATTCTTACGGTCATTGGAGCAACCTTTGGAGCACTCGTAACTGGGGCTGTTGTTACAGAGACAATTTTCAATATTCCGGGAATTGGACAGCTTATCATTAACTCAATTGAGCGACGTGATTATACGATTATTCAAGGCATCGTCTTATTCGTGACACTCATTTATGTAACGATCAACTTAATCATTGATTTACTCTATGGATTCATCGATCCGAGAGTACGACTTGATAGTAAATAAGGAAAGGGGTGGGGTCACATGTCAACGACGAGTTTATCAAACATTCGGAAAGAGTTGAAGAAAGAGCAACGCTCATTACTACTCAAGCGCTTTTTATCGAATAAATTGTTACTAACAGGTAGTGTCATCATGTTGTTTGTCGTCGGTATAGCGCTAATTGGTCCGTTCTTTTTAAGCTATACACCATATCAAATGGTCGTCGAAAACCGGTTAAGTCCACCAAGTGCAGAACATTTACTTGGGACAGATAACTTTGGACGGGATTTGTTTTCTCGAGTGGTCTACGGTGCGCAAATTTCATTAGGTGTAGGTCTTGCTGTAGCAGTTATTACTTCTGTTATCGGACTCGTCATTGGTTTGCTCGCAAGTTATTACAAGACACTTGATCATATTCTTATGAGAATATGTGATGGGTTAATGGCAATCCCAGGAATTCTCTTTGCGATTGCGTTAATGGCAGCACTTGGACCACAAACGCAAAACGTAATTATCGCTTTGAGCATTGTCTTTACCCCTCATATTGCTAGGGTTGTACGATCAAAGGCGTTATCAATTCGAGAGGAGACGTATGTCGAGGCAATGAGGGCACAAGGTGCAAGTCCCCTTAGAATTATCTTCTTACATATTGCACCGAATACAATTTCACCTCTCGTTGTTCAAGCGACGTTTATTTTTGCGGATAGTATTATTACAGAAGCTGCATTAAGCTTCCTCGGTGCTGGGGTGCCGACACCTGACCCGAGTTGGGGGAACATTTTATACGACGGGAAGCTGGTTATTTTTAATGCATGGTGGATGACTGTATTCCCTGGAATTATGATTATCCTTGCAGTAATCGGATTGAACTTTGTGGGCGATGGACTTCGCGATATGATTGACCCACATACGAAGCCGAGATCGAAGAAGAAACGTCCTAACCTCTTTCGTTTTAATTTTCAAAAAGCACGTGGATAAAGATAGGGGGAAATCTGATGACGACTGAGTTGCTTAATGTAGAGCAGTTAAGAACGCATTTTTATACTGAAAAAGGTACGGTTACGGCAGTTGATGATGTGAGTTTTACGATTCACGAAGGAGAGATTGTCGGTTTAGTTGGAGAGTCAGGTTGTGGAAAGAGTGTGACGTCGCAGTCAATCATGCGTCTATATGATGAATATATGGTTGAATACGAAGGGAAAATCGAATTTAACGGGGACAACCTCCTCAACTACCCAATTAAAAAGATGCAAAAGATTCGTGGCGATGCAATCTCGATGATTTTCCAAGATCCACTTAGCTCTTTAAACCCTGTATTTACTATCGGAAAGCAGATTGCTGAGCCGTTAATGCTACACCATAAAAAATCAAAAAAAGAAGCGTATGAACGTGCTGTTGAATTGCTTGCGTTAACAGGAATTCCATCGCCGGAAAAACGGGTTCACGAATACCCTCATCAACTTTCAGGGGGGATGCGCCAACGAGCGATGATTGCGGTTACGCTTGCATGTGAGCCGAAGTTATTAATCGCAGATGAGCCAACAACTGCACTAGATGTAACGATTCAAGCGCAGATTTTAAACCTGATGCGCGATTTGAACAAAAAGCTACAGATGGGCATTATCTTTATTACACATGATTTAGGCGTGGTTGCTGAGCTTTGTGATCGTGTCATGGTTATGTACCTCGGACAAATTGTTGAAGAGGCTGACGTAAAGACGCTTTTCGAACAACCCCTTCACCCATATACACGAGGGTTAATTAAATCGATTCCGCAAATGACTGGGGAACGTAAGTCAGAACTTAGTGTCATTAAAGGAAATGTCCCAAGTCTTACGAATAAACCTAAAGGATGCCGTTTCTCTACGAGATGCGAATTCGCAGATGAGAAATGTATCGAGGAAATGCCACCGCTTAAGACGCATAGTGATACGAAAAAAGTGCGTTGTTGGCATTATGAAGAAATCATTGCAAGGGAAGAAGGAGGTCACGTTCATGCAAGCTCAACATGAGGAGACTGCCTTAATTCAAGTACGAAACATGAAAAAATACTATCAAGCAAAAAAAGGCTTGAACAAACTTAAAGGCGGTAACACTTATGTCAAAGCAGTGGATGGTGTTTCCTTTGATTTAAGAAAAGGGGAAACCTATGCACTCGTAGGCGAGTCGGGGTGTGGCAAAAGTACAACAGGTCGAACGTTATTACGTCTACACGATGCTACAGAGGGTGAAGCAATCTATAACGGAAAAGACCTTTTCAAGCTTTCAAATAAAGAGATGAACAAGGTTCGTAAAGATATGCAAATGGTGTTTCAAGATCCTTATTCTTCATTGAATCCAAGAAAACGGATTGGGAACATTTTAGAAGAGCCATTAAACATTCATAACATCGGTAATAAGAGTGAACGTACTGACATTGTTATGGAAGTGATGAGTAAGGTTGGTTTACAAGTCGATCATTACTATCGATATCCACATGAGTTTTCAGGCGGGCAACGCCAACGGATCGGTCTTGCAAGAGCGTTAGTTGTAGATCCGAAAGTTATTATTTGTGACGAGCCAGTATCCGCTTTGGACGTATCTATCCAATCTCAAGTGATTAACCTTTTGCAAAATTTACAACGAGATCTTGGATTGACGTACTTATTTATCTCGCATGATATTAGCGTCGTAAGACACATCTCTGATCGAATTGGGGTTATGTATTTAGGAAATCTCGTTGAAGAAGGGTATACAGATGACGTTATCGAGAATCCGAAGCATCCGTATACGAAAGCTTTGCTCAGTTCCGTACCATTACCTGACCCGAACGTACAACGGGAACGTGTTATGTTACAAGGAGACATTCCATCACCGTTAAATCCTCCGTCTGGTTGTGTGTTCCATACTCGTTGCCCGTTTGCAATGGATGTATGTAAAACAACGGTTCCGCAATCGTTAAATCTAGCAGGAAATCATACGGTCAGGTGTCACTTGCACGATGAAGAAATCGCAACGGACGAGAAGAAAGTAGTAAATGCATAGACACGTACAAGACGATTGGTTAATTGTAATCAATCGTTTTGTATAGATGTAAAGAGAGGTGAGCGTTTTGAACATTGCAGTCGGAGGCATTCAACACGAAACGAATACGTTCTCAAATGTAAGTTCTGATGAGAATTTCTTTAAATTATATGAATGGTTATATGGGGAAGAGATTTTTGAGCATTACGCTGGAGTAAGGGATTACATTGGCGGCATGATCGATCAAGCGAATGATGAAGGGTATACCGTCATTCCAACGTTCTCTGCTCGAGCAAATCCATCAGGTGTGATTCCTTTTGAGACATTTCAAACGATGAAACGAGAGTTAATCGAGCGCATTCTTGAAATCAAAGAGTTGGATGCAGTTTGTCTTGCGCTTCACGGTGCGGGTGTAGTTGAAGGAATTGATGATTTAGAAGGAGAACTGTTGGAAGAGTTAAGAAGTAGGATTGATGAGAATGTTCCAATTGTCGTAACACTCGATTTACATACAAATTTAACAGATAGAATGGTCGAACATGCGAGTGCTTTGCTCGGTGTAAAAGAATATCCACATGTGGATAGTTATGAGCGAGGGCTAGACGCTGTTAAGGTCATTAAAGAAATCGTTGTTAACAAGATTACGCCAGTTATGCACATGACAAAGCTTCCGATGATGATCCCGACTACACATACATTAAGTGGTCCGGCTTTTGAGATGAAGCTAAAAACACTCGAGGAAGAAAAACATGGAGATGTACTAGATTGTACGTTTTATCATTCGTTCCCACATACAGATGTCGCACATATTGGTTGTGCAATCTTAACGACAACGAACAATCAACTTGAACTAGCAGAAACGACTTCAAAGCGATTGGCTCAAGACCTTTGGGATGCGAAATCCGACTTTATCGTCGAACTGCCGACGTCTACTGAAGGGGTAGACATGGCTTTAAACGTAGAAGGAAAGCCAGTCGTTATCAATGAAACGAGCGATAATCCAGGTGCTGGAACACCTGGAGACGGAACGAATCTATTAAAAGAATTACTCCATCGTAACTTAAATGACAGCGTTTTTGCTTGTATTTATGACCCTGACGTGGCAGCACTAGCTCATGAAAAGGGCATTGGAGCAACACTCGATGTAGAACTTGGTGGAAAAACCGATTATCTTCACGGTGAACCGTTACGTGTAACGGCAAAAGTAGTAGCACTCGCAGACGGTGTGTTCCTACACACGAACCCGATGATGGCCGGAAAAAAATCTAATTATGGTAAGACGACAAGGCTAGTTATCGGACAAGTTGAAGTGATTGTTATTTCTGTACGCACACAAACATTTGATCCAGAAATTATCTCATTAACAGGGATTAATCCATTGGACTATAAAATTATCGCCTTAAAATCAAGCCAGCATTTCCGTGCAGGCTTCCAAGACTTAGCGAAGAAGATCATTACTGTTGATTCTCCAGGACTTAGCAGTTACTCGCTCGATCACTTTGAGTATGTGAATGTTATACGACCGATTTATCCCCTAGACCGTACATTTGAGAAGTAACCGATTCATTCAAAAAGAAGTGCGCCAAATGTGTATACGTGCCGTTTGGTGCCATTCTTTTAGACGTAGCAAATCGTTTTTACTAGAGATGATCGAGAAAATAGGTAAGCGCTTACACTAAAGCTGAGAAATGAGGGGTTCGGTGAGTTCATTAGTTGATCTTACAACAGTGGAACTAGTCGCGATGATTAAGGGCAAAGAAGTCTCGTCCTATGAAGTAGTGAGTGCGTTTATTAAGCAAATTGAAGCGTACAATCCGAGTATTAACGCCATCGTATCGTTTCAACCTGAGTATGCATTAGCGGAAGCTAGAAAGGCAGACGAGCGTTTTGCAAAAGGAAACGATGATGGCCCACTACATGGCATTCCGATGGCATTCAAAGATACACATGATGCGAAAGGGTTTAATACGACGAAAGGATGCACGGTGTTAAAAGATAACATCGCGAAAGAAGATGAACTACTCGTGTCTCGATTAAGACGAGCGGGTGCAATCGGAATAGGAAAAACAAATGTGCCTGAATTTGCGGCAGGGTCCCATACATTTAATCCGGTGTTCGGGTTGACGAGAAATCCATACAATCTAGAAAAGAGTGCTGGTGGTAGCAGTGGTGGAGCAGCGGCAGCTCTTGCTGCACGAATGGTCCCCCTTGCAGACGGTTCAGATATGGGAGGATCATGCCGGAACCCTGCAGCTTTCAATAACGTCGTAGGGCTGCGTCCAACACCTGGAAGAGTTCCTACGTATCCGAAAGCGAATGGTTTTGGAACCATCTCTGTACAAGGACCATTAGCAAAAACGGTGTCTGACGTTGCCTATGCGATGTCGGTGATCTCTGGGTATGACCAGCGTGTGCCGATTGCTTTACGAGAAGAAGGTCACACGTTTTTACAACGTCTCGAACGTGATTTCAAAAATGTGAAAGTCGCATATAGTGAAGACTTGGGTGGTCTACTTGCTCTAGATGAGCCCGTGAGAAAAGCATTTAAAAACCAACTAGCGGTTTGGGAAAGCCTCGGTTGTGAACTAGTAGACGTAGCACCGGACTTAGCGGAAGCGGCAGACATTTTTGAAACGTTACGTGCGTTTGAAATGGAAGCTGCTGGTGGCGCTTTTGTTGAACAACATCGAGCAGAATTAAAAACGACGTATGTGGATAATGTTGAAAAAGGCATGAACCTTACAGGTCCAGAGGTCGGTCGTGCATTACGTAAACAAACAGAGCTCGTCCATGAAATGGCTCGTTTTTTTAGTGACTATGATTTTCTCATGTTACCAACGACACAAGTGGAGCCGTTTGATGCGGACGTCGAGTATCCGACGATGATTGCGGGCGAAGCGATGAAGTCGTATACGAGCTGGATGCAATCGTGCTCGCTCATCTCAGTATTAAATACGCCAGCCATTTCAGTTCCAGGTGGTTTTACAGAGAATGGATTGCCGTTTGGATTACAGCTCGTTGCGCCGATTGGGCAAGACTTTGAGTTGTTGCAATTGGCGCATGCGTATGAAAGTGTCACAAAGCATTATCAAAAGAAACCGAGTTTGGGTTACGAGGAGAGTAAGCCGTTATGAAGAAGCGAACGATGCCAGTGATTGGTTCACTTTTAGGAGCCATGCTGTTAGCTAGTTGCGGAGGTGGCTCTGACGAAGAAGTAGCGATTGAAGAAGGCAATGGAGAAGAACGTTCAGGTTACGGGGGTACGATTAATTACGGATACAGTACTCAACCTGAAGTGTTGGATCCTCATTTTACGACAGCGGCTGCAACGAGAGACATTAGCCGTTCCATTTATGAATCGCTTGTCACGTTAAATAGTAACTACGAAGTAGCTCCAATGCTCGCGGAAGATTATGAAGTGAGTGAGGATGGTAAAACGATCGTATTTACACTTCGTGAAGGCGTGTTATTTCATAATGGAGAAGAAATGACCTCAGAAGATGTTGTGGCTTCGATGCAACGTTGGCAAGACGTTTCTAACGTTTTGCCTGAAGCTCAATATGAGGCAGATGGCGACTACACTGTAAATGTGTTGCTCGATGAAATGAACAACACGGCCTTACATTTATTAGCAGACATTAGCCAAATGGCGGCAATTATGCCAGCAGAAATCGCTTCAAATGCAGCAGCAACAGGAGTTGATGAGTACATTGGTACAGGTCCGTACGAGTTTGGTGTATGGCACCAGGATCAACATGTTCAATTAACACGCTTTGAGGATTATGTTGGCGTGGATGTACCAGCTGACGGACTGAGTGGGGAAAAGCATGCGTATGCTGATGAAATTCTAGTTCATTTCGTACCAGATTCACAGACGAGGTTATCTGGAATGCAGACGGGCGAGTACGATGCAATTAACGGCGTTCCATTTGATAATTACGAAATGTTAGAAGCAGACGATTCCATTGAGTTGATGACTACACCGAGCGGAATGGAAGTGCTCGTATTTAACAAAGAGCAAGGATTATTTTCAGATCCGTTAGCAAGACAGGCAATGAACATTGCTCTTGATAAACAACCGATTTTGCAAGCGGCTTTTAACTACGAGGACTTCTACAGTTTAGAGCCAGGATTAATGATTCCAGATCAAACGGATTGGTACACAAGAGCTGGAGAAGAGAACTACGATGTTCATGATCCAGATCTAGCATTATCGATGCTAGAAGAAGCAGGTTATGACGGAGAAGAGATTCGAATTCTAACGAGTCGGGATTATGATTTTCATTATAATGTAGCGGTTGTTGCCCACCAACAACTCGAAGAGATGGGAATTAACGCAACGCTCAACGTAGTTGATTGGGCGACGTTACTTAGTCTGCGTGATGATCCAAATGAATATGAGATGTTTGTAACGTCATTTTTCGTCTATGCTGTTCCTCATCAATACCCATTCTTCAACCCGAGCTGGGCAGGTTGGACGGATCATCCAGGATATGAAGAATACTTCGATGAAATTGATCAAGCCGAAACGCAAGAAGAGGCGCTCGTGTTGTTTGAGGAGTTACAAGAATTGTTCTATGAAGATGTTCCTGTCGTGAACATTGGTCATTATGACAATGTAGAGGCAGTAAGTGATCGTCTGACCGATTATGAATTGTTAATGGGTCCGATCTTTTGGAACGTTCAGGTTGAAGAGTAAATTAAACGTTTATTTAAATGAAAACAGGAGGGGGGAACGATTCAAGTTTCCCCCTCCTGTTTTCAATTTGGAAGGTTAAAAAAGGATGAAAGGATGGTTTATTGGCAAACTATAACTAATAGCGTCCCTTCTTGAACTTCTCGTTCTAATTGTGTGATTTCAGTTGCGTTAAAGCCACAGGAAATGAGTTTCGATTGATAACTTTGTTGAACGCCTTTATAACAAACATTCTCCTCTGGTAATCCATAGTCCGCAGCTGATAGTGTATGACGATCTTGTGGATAAGGGTTAATGACATTTATACAACTAGGAGTGAACTTTGTTCGCATTTTCTTTACTGCTTCAAGTGCATCTTTTTCTTCTTTGAATTCTTTAAACATTGGCTTACTCAAATTCATCACGTCCTTTATTAATTATGAAGTGGTCGTTTTACCTGAAGGTGAACGGATCTTATTGTTCTACGATGATCGTGTCTATATAAGAATAATGAGTGTGATTTTTGAGGACAGGTTTTCTAAAGGGCGGTTCATAAGAATACCGACCTTTATATTTTTAGCTTCTTACTTCAAGGATTTCCCTTTATGGTAAATCTAAAACACGCAATAAAAAGGTATTTTGCAAAAATGGCACATGTTTTTGTCAATTGAACATAGAGTTCTACATTTGCATCGTAGGTCTATACCATGTAGTATGGTACGTCCGTCATTAAAATAAACGATTTAAATCAATGATATAAATACAAACAAAACAGAGAGAAAAGGAGAGTATATGTTTAGTCTAATCGACTGGTTCAGACTATTTATGGCAGCACTTTTTATTTTGCCGATTGTTACGATCATTCGTGAGTCGGGTTATTATCTTGTGGCAACCCTTCTACGAGGTGAGAATAAGAAGCTGATTGTTGGTAGTGGACCTATATTGTTTACGATACCTACTGTCGAGGTTCGACGGTATTTTTTTATGTATAGTTGGATGGAGTATGATGAACTCAAGCCTAAAAACCGTTTTTGGCACGGGTTAATCTATGCTGCGCCGATCATGATGACTGGTGGTATTGCTTTTACAGCAAACTCTTTAGTGTTAAACGGTGTATTAGCCGATAATATATTCTGGACGACATTCATTTTTTATTGTTTTTATTACGTGTTGTTTGATGTTATTCCTGTGTACTTGCCGGATGGACAACCTACGAACGGTAGAGCGATCTTTGACTTAATCTGGCACGGTGAACGTTCAGACTTTAAACGACAAAAAGAAAATAATCATAAGAACCAAGACAATCAACGTAGTTATACTGAAGCTCAGGAAGAAACGATGCAGAATAGAGATCAAGATGATGAAGAACGAGGCGACCATACGAAGCCTTCAAGTGACAGTTCAGGTGAGAATACGGGAGCTAATACAGAGTCCCAGAAGAAAACAAAAGAAAATAGAGATCGAGATGAAGCTGAGAGAGATGATCATACAAACCCTTAAAACCAACGCTTCATTTCGAATCACTTGTTTCGACGATTATAAAACGTGTGCTTACTAGCACATGTTTTTTTATATAAAGAGAGCAAAGAGATGTCAATTTTTCTTTATTCGTTCTCTATCAGAAATAATGTATAATAAAGTTAAACCTGTCGACAGCCGACAGAAGTTAAATGTAGGAGGAATAATCAATGAAAAAATGGAACATTGCAAGCATTCCAGGAGATGGCATTGGCAACGAAGTAGTACCAGCAGCAGAAAAAGTGTTACACACAATTGCGGACATTCATGGGGGCTTTCAATTCAAATTCACTTCTTTTCCGTGGAGCTCTGAGTATTACTTAGAGCACGGTGTCATGATGCCAGAAGATGGGCTGAGTACATTAGCTTCTTTTGATTCTATTTTCCTCGGGGCTGTTGGCAATGAACAACTCGTTCCCGATCATGTGTCACTTTGGGGCTTGCTGATCAAAATTCGCCGAGAATTCGAACAAGTGATTAATATGCGCCCTGCAAAAGTGTTGCCAGGTATTGCCTCGCCATTGTCGAATCCGAATGACTTTGATTTTGTCGTCGTTCGTGAAAATAGTGAAGGAGAATACAGCTCAAGCGGTGGACGGATTGGCAATGGTGAAGAAGAGATTGCCATTCAAAATGCCGTATTTACACGCAAAGGAACAGAGCGTGCGATGCGATTTGCGTTTGAACAAGCGAACAAGCGAGGAGGGCATGTGACGAGTGCTACGAAGTCGAACGGTATTATTCATAGCATGCCGTTTTGGGATGAAGTATTTAAAGATGTAAGCCGTGATTATCCTGATGTGGGAACGGATTCACAACATATTGATGCACTTGCGGCATTTCTCGTTACGAAGCCTGAGACGTTAGATGTGGTTGTTGCTTCTAACCTTTTTGGTGATATATTAACAGACATTGGTGCAGGTATTATGGGGAGCATCGGTGTGGCACCAGCGGCAAATCTAAATGTGAATGGCAAATATCCGTCCATGTTCGAACCTGTGCATGGTTCTGCACCTGACATTATAGGAAAAGGCATCGCAAACCCGATTGGTCAAATTTGGACGGCGAAGATGATGCTCGATCATTTAGGCGAAGAAGAGTCAGCTACAAAGATTCTAAATGCAATTGAACAGGTCACACGTCAACAAATTGTGACACCTGATTTAGGTGGAACCTATTCGACAGATGACGTGACAAACGCAATTATCCAAGAGTTAAAGAGGTGACAAAATGGGAGAGGTAACTGTTCAAGGTGTAACCATTCATTATACGGATGATGGTGCGATTGAAAAGCCGGTCTGTCTTTTGTTACATGGGTTTCCTCAAAGCTCGTTAACGTGGCGATATGTGATTCCTTATTTATCAGAACAGTACCGGATCGTTACCGTTGACTTAAGAGGTTATGGCAATTCAGCAAAGCCGGTAGGAGAATCGTTGTATCGAAATGATGTTATGGCAAACGATGTCGCTCATGTACTAGACACCTTAAACGTTCAGAGCGCCTTGATTGTTGGTCACGACCGAGGTGCAAGAATTGCTAGGAAGCTTGCTTATTTACGTCCAGAACTTGTTCATAAGCTCGTATTCATTGATATTATGCCAATGGAATACGTCTATCACTTGTCAGCCAAAGAAGTAGCCAAAAAGTATTGGCATTGGGTATTTCAAATCGTGCCAGATCTTCCCGAAACGTTAATAGAGGGAAAAGAAGAAGAGTACTTAACGTTTCTATTAAGTCGTGGTGATGGGTTGTATGAACGCCTAAAGGCAGATGGGTCTTTTGATGAATATTTACGAGCGTTTAAGCAACCAGGTGCGGTTCAAGCAGCGCTAAGTGATTACCGTGCTAACTATCATTCAGATCTTTCTGAATATGAACAAGGAGTCGATACGTTATCGATGGAGACGTTGCTGCTTTGGGGAGAACATGGCAACTTGGCTGGTTTACCTGTGGTTGATGTATGGAAGAAGACTATTGACCATGTCCACGGTTATGAGATTGAAGGGTGTGGTCATTACGTACCAGAAGAGAAGCCAAAGGAAATTGCGGAGCACATTCTGCAGTTTGATAAGAAATCTAGGTGCACGTGAAGACCTTCATAAGATATTAATTCAGCTCCCATAAAGCATGGGGGCTGAATTTTTGAATGAAGAGCTATCGTTGATCTACGTAAAGGTTCCACGGTGAAGGAAGGTTAAAAGGGTGTTGTTTGGGAAGCTTTTCTAGTTGATCGCTAGTTAAATCGATCCAAACGTGAACCTCCTCTTCAAAGAGTACTCGTGAGTCGCTATATGTTTGAGTGATCGTAGACCATAGACCAGGTTGATCAAACAAGTCATCAAACGGATAGAGGACGTGCAAGTAGTGATATTTTTTTTGGTCGTATTTCGCTATAAAAAAACGATCACGTTGCTCATTCATAAAGAAACGCCACGTAGCAACTTCATCATCGTTAAATAATTCAGTTTTCGCTTCAAAGGGATAATAACATTCGTATGGGAATACTCGTCCCGGTTGGATATACTGTTCTGAAAGTAGCGCTTTTTTCTTTGAAAGAGTAGTGATTTCTGTCCATTGAGCGTGATTATCGGCCAATTGGTTCGGCGATGTTGTTGTTGCTGATTGCAAAGAGATAAGTGGAGTTAAGCCAATTTTAGTGAGTACTTTTTGAGCGGGTACGTTTGATTGTTGGGTATTGGCGCCGACCCACTGGATCGCTGAATGTCCCCAAGCTTTGTCTAACACGTTGCTTATAATTTCTGTTGCTAAGTTTTGCCCGCGATAGCGACGATCCGTACGTAATCTCCCGAGCATAGCATAGACCGAATGGTAAATCGTAAATCCTGCTGTACTGACGAGTTGATTTTCAATAAATAGTCCATACATTTTGTTTGGTCCTGTAACGAGGTGCGGGAAAATAGCTGCAATGTAATCGTCCTCGATGCCAGTGTCCATTTGTTCATAGTACGTTTGATCTTCTGGATGTAATTGGCGAATCAATGGTTAACCCTCCCTTTCGTCATGTCTAGTATGACGATTGTGTGTGCTTCTGCCAAGAAAAAGAGTTCTCCCATGCTTGGGAGAACTCTTTATTTATTGAAGAGATGCTGGGAAGACTGATAAATCAATTCCCCAAACGAGTGGTACAGCATAGTAGACACCGAAGATAATAATTATGGTTGCAACAATGTTCACGAAGAATCCTGTTTTTACCATCTCAATTATTTTCAGCTTACCTGTTCCAAACATAATGGCATTTGGTGGTGTACCAACAGGTAACATAAATGCCATGTTCGCGGCCATTGCACAAGGAATCATGAGTGCAAATGGGTGAACATCAAGGGCGAGTGCTAGTGCAGCAACAACAGGTAAAATCATTGTAGCTGTAGCTGTATTTGATGTGATCTCCGTTAAAATCATAATGAAAATTGTAGCAGCAGCGATAATGATGATTAGATTAAATCCATCTAGAACCGTAAGCTGTTGACCGAGCCAATCTGATAATCCAGATGCAGTAAACCCTTGTGCGATTGCAAGACCACCACCGAAGAGTAGTAATACGCCCCAAGGAATGTCTCTAGAATCTGACCAGACTAGAATGCGACCACCCTTTGCTCGACTTGCAGGAATGGAAAACAGCAATACTGCGGCAAGAACGGCGATTAAACCATCACTTAACCCTTGAATACCATAGATGATTCCATCTTCATAATCCCAGAAGAAAGAGCGTGTCACCCACATGAAAGCAGCGAATAGGAAAACAAAACCTACCATCAACTCTTCGTAAGAAGTTTTTCCAAGACCTTTTCGTTCATCTTGAATAACGGCTTTGCCGCCCGGAAGAGACTTAATTTCGGTTTTAAAGGCTACTCTACCAAGATAGAACCATGTAAAGAGGAGCATGATTGCTACAATTGGAATACCGAATAACATCCAAGTAGCGAATGAAATCTCTATTCCAAAAATTTCGCGCATTTGTCCAGCTAAGATAATGTTTGGTGGAGTACCAATTAAAGTACCAACACCACCAATCGTACCCGCGTACCCAATCCCGAAAATAAGCGCCTTTTCGAATTTTGGAAAGTCTTTTTCTTCAGGTTTGCCCTTCAATGCAGAAGCTACTTGAGCGGTAATTGCGAGTCCCATAGGAATCATCATCATAACAGCTGCGGTGTTTGACACCCACATTGAGAGGAAACCTGTAGCGACCATAAACCCTAGTAAGATTCTTTGTGTACTCGTTCCAATTAAAGAAATAATCAATAAGGCCATTCGTTTGTGCAAGTTCCATTTTTCCATGGCTGTAGCAATAAAGAAACCACCGAGGAATAAGAAGATTACATCGTCACCGTATGAAGAGGCAACCGCGCTTCCTTCAAGGGCACCAGTAGTTGGTAGCAAAATCAAAGGCAGTAATGAAGTTGCTGGAATCGGTAAGGCTTCAGTGACCCACCAAGTCGCGATCCATAATGTAACCGCCAGTACAGCCCTTGCTTCTGAAGCTAGACCTTCTGGGTTGAAGAATACCATCGTAAGAATAAACAATGTTGGACCGAGTAATAGTCCGATCATTTGGGCTTTTGTATACGCTTGTTTTGGTAGATTAGGAGAAGATGGTGGTTCTGAACTGCTCGTTGTAGCTGCTTCTTCTTTGTTTTTACGTTGTTCAGCAGCTTTGTCGATGTCTTTTTTATAAGAGAAAATATTTAGGAGATCTTTCGTGCGATTGTGCTGTCTCCATAAACTGTTCCATGTCGTTATAAAGGTTGATTTCATAGAATATCCCTCCTTGATGCGCATTGAAAACGCTTACTTACATTTTGCATATTTAGACACGTTTCGACTAGCTTTTTTAATTAAATGAAACCATTTTGTTTAATTTCTTCTCCTTTACTTGTAAGACGATATTGTTGTAAGGGCCGACCGGAAGATTGATAAATAACTTCTTTAGAAAGCAAGTCAGTTTCGCTAAAGAAGCGTAAGTATTTTCGCAATGAAACATGAGAGATTTGGGTTTGCTCCGAAAGTTGGGCGGTTGTTAACCAAACTGTACAATCATTAAAAGCATGAAGAACTCGTACCGCCGTTTCTTTTGTGATTCCTTTTGGGAGGTCTTTAGGTAAGTGTCCTTCCAATCTTTGATCATGAAATAGCTGGTCAATATCCGTTTGTTGATTCAACGGCTTTGCATGTTTCTGAAAGGATTGGTAGCGCTCTAACGCTTCTTTGAAACGTTCAAAAGTAAAAGGTTTCACGAGGAAATCAATGGCTCCATACCTTTTTCCGAGCGTGATGGATTCCAAATCATTTGCTGAAGTAATTAAAATTACGTCAAGATCAATATTCTCGTTACGAATGAACTGTAATAATTGGAGGCCATTTTCTTGATCTAAGTATATATCGAGCAATAACAAATCTAATTTTTTGTTTAAGATCATTTCTTTGCCTGTAGCTAATGTGTTTGCAGAACCTTTCCACACATAGCCCTTAACTTTTTCGGTGTAAAGCTCATGGAATTTAATAATTAATGGTTCGTCATCAATGGCTCCAATAGAATACATCACTAATCCTCCTTTTCTTTATATGGAATCGCTACTTTTAACGTTGTCCCTCTGCCTATTGAACTATTAAACTCATAGCTACCGTTGGCAATAGTAATAGCATTTAGCATGATTGTTAATCCAAATCCTCGGTTAATTCCTTTTGTAGAAAAACCTTGTTTCTTAAAGGTAGATAATTGCTCATCGGTAAACCCACTACCATTATCGCTGATCTCAAGTAAAAGACTTGTGTTTTCGGTTGAAAACCGTAGTGTGATTTCTCGATGGGTTTGTTGATGGATGGCATCATAGGCGTTATTTAACGCATTTCCAATTACGGTAATCCAAGTGTCTAATTGACTTGAATAATGCAGTTCTGGCCATGACCCTTCACCAGCAATGGTAATGTGAACACCCGATTCCTGAAGCCGCTCTAATTGATTTGATAGATAACTTGCTAAAGTAACGTCTTTCACATATGTACCCACTTCATTCACACCAGCCTGATAGGAAGTGGAAAGAGTCTCGATATAATCTTCAAGTTCATCATACGATTCGGTATACACCATTGCGCCAATGATGTGAAGCTTATTCATGAATTCGTGTGTTTGCATACGCAATTGTTGGGCGTAGTTCTCCACACTTGCAAGCCGCTCTACTAAATGGTCTAGCTCACTTTTATCTCTAAATGTAATCAATGTACCTACTGTTAATTCATTAACAATGACCGGTATTCGATTTGTTATCATTTCGGTTGATTGATAGCGATGAAGTTCGTCTTTTGCCATTTGTTGCTGCGCTAATTGTTGTTGAATAGGTAAGTTAGGCCATGCATCATAAATTGACAAACCGATTAGGTTCGAATGAAAGGTCGCTTTTGCAGAAGCATTGGCAACGATAATAATCCCGTTTTGGTCCGTAGCGATGACCCCTTCTTGTACACTTGAAAGCATGGCTTCGCGTTCTTTGAGGCGGTGGGCAATATCTTCTGGTTCCATGCCATTGAGTGTTTGTTTAATGCGTCTGGCAAGGAAAAAGGATCCAATAGTTCCGATCATCAAACTAATACCAATACTAATGAAGAGCGAGTTTAGGTGGTCAGAGACATAGGCGTCGACCCGATCGGTCGAAATACCGACAGAAACAGCTCCGATTTGTTCATTTGTAGGATTGTAAACCGGTGTAAATGCACGTAAGGAAGGCCCTAAGGTACCTTCGAATTCTGAAGTATATGTACGCTCATTCTCTAATACATCCGAGATATCATCACCTACAAATAATTCCCCAATTTCTGAAGGATTAGGGTGTGTAAGGCGTGTAGCTGTCATATCAACCACGACGATATATAGCAAATCATTCTCATCTCGTAATTTTTGGAGCATTGTACGTAATGCTTCGTTTGCATAGTCATCTTGCAACGCTTCGACCACCATTGGGCTTTCAGCGAGATGACTAGCGCTTAACAACACTTGGTCTTCTAAGGATTGTCTCGCTTGCTGGGCTTGTGAGAAGGCTACAAATATTCCGCTTAATAAAATTGTTCCAAATAACATCGCCATCGCATAGATCATGACTCGGAATTGCAATGGTAATTTTCTTGTACGGAACATGTGCCTCCCCCTTTCTAATCGTCATTGCTCTATTATAGGGAATTCTAGCAACATATGCCAATTCATGTCTACTACGTAAATCGTCCACTTTACAATAAGTAAAGTGGACGAAGAGAGAATCTATGCGTGATGAATTATGATGGATGCTTGTGCCTGAAGCATACGATGCACTTTAAATGATAGTTCTCCTTCTTCAAAAAGGGCATCGATCGTATCTTGAAAGGCTTCAGTATGGCTCACAATCTCACGTGTGAATCCGTGTAGTTGGAACAAGCGAATGATTGAGAGTTCACGGTAGAGCTGATCTGCCACTTCTGAGCTTGCAATCTCCTCATTTGCTTCAAGTTCACGAACTAAAGAGCGCATGGACGTTGCATCAACAGTAAGTCCGAGCGAGGCACCGTCGCGACGTTTATCGGCAACGCCTTCATAAAGCCCTGCGCTTGTCACTCGGATACTTTGGACGTTTCCAATTGCCATTTGTGTGTTAAATTCATGACCCATTTCCTCTAATGCGCGTATAGCCGAGGTAGGAATCGTTTCTTCATAGGTGATGTCTTTCGCTCCCATGCTATGGATTCTCGGTTCATCGACAGCTTCTTCGAGTGTCATCCCATGGTCAAGGACATTTGTGATCACTTGGAATACTGCGTTAATAATACGGGGACCACCAGGAGAGCCGACACTCATCACTGGGTCGCCTTCCCCGTCAAACACGATCGTCGGTGTCATGCTAGAGAGTGGGCGTTTGTTTGGTTGTACTTCATTTGCACCACCGGGTACAGCATCGAAGTCGGTCAATTCATTATTAAGCATAATCCCGTAGTCTGGGACCATAATTCCGGTACCGAACAATGATTCAATCGTACTCGTATAACTCACCATGTTGCCTTTTGCATCAGTGACCGTGAAGTGAGTCGTTTCGCCCATTCCGTCTTGGTCTTCATAGTGACTGTCAAGAGAACCTTCTTCACGATCGTCATAAGCCCAAGGATCTCCAGCTTCTACATTTTCTGAAGAATGATCAAGCGGAATCAAGTCGCGACGCTCTTCGATATACTCAGGATGTAATAACCCGTCAAATGGAACTTCAACAAACTCTGGGTCGCCCATGTACTCCGCACGGTCTGCATAAGCAAGACGCATCGTTTCAGCTAGAATATGGTAACGCATCGGATCTTTTGGATCGTATTGTCCAATGTCAAAGCCATCAAGGATGGAGAGCATTTGAAGTAATGTGAGACCCCCTGAGCTTGGTGGAGGCATACTTGCGATTGAGTAATCATGGTATTCTCCCCAAACAGGTTGTTCCACTGTAGAATTGAAATTAGCAATATCTTCAGTCGTCATCGTCCCGCCGTATGTTTGAACGGTTTCTGCGATGGCGTTTCCGATTTCACCGTGATAAAACACATCAAGACCTTGTTCTTGAATGAGGCTTAATGCATGAGCAAGATCCTCTTGAATGATAAAATCCCCCTGTTCTAAAGGTTCACCATCGGGTAAGTACACATGCTTGGCTGTGCTTTTGAGCAATTTCGTTTCATTATCAGAAATTGCATCAGCTAGTTGGCGGTCAATATGGAAGCCATCTGCAGCTAAATCAATCGCAGGTTGAATGAGTTCTTCAAATTCAAAGCTACCCCATTCATCAAGCGCAGAATTTACCCCGTCTAATGTTCCAGGTACACCGACCGCTTGACCGCTTGTAGAACGTTCTGCAAAAGGAATAACATTGCCGTTTTCATCTAGAAACATATCTGGTGTGGCACCGAGTGGAGCGCGTTCACGACTGTTTACGATTGTCGTTTCACCGGTTTTTGAGTCATAGACCATCATAAATCCGCCACCACCGATTCCGGACATATGTGGTTCTACGACGTTCAATGCAAATTGAACTGCCACTGCCGCATCAACAGCATTCGCACCTTCGCTCAGAAATTGTTGACCAATTTGAGTGGCGAGGTCATGCGAACTAGAAACCATTCCATGTTCGGCTAAGTCTACAGGAACCGATTGCTCTTCGGCGGATGCAGGCTGAACATTCATAAAGATGAGAGAACCGATCATCGCTGCACTAGTAATCGATGAGATCGCTTTCTTTTTCAATAAAAACCCCTCCTTCAGATAATAGATAAATAGTATAACATTCATAAAAATTAAACTAATCTAAATAGTGGCGGACTCAAAAGATATAAGGAAGTATTTGGATAAGTATAATTCTATAGTTTTAGTCTGTTGTTACGTTATAGGTGAGGTGAGGTTCGCTATATGAGGTGGCGGTATAGAATCTAGTACTTAGTTACTTTATATAGAATGTGTAATTGTACACAGATTACATTGAGCAGATATTACTACAAGAACCTTTCTAAATATCTGACTGTAAAGCAATTTTCAGAATAGGAACGTGGCAGCGCGCCATCTAAACGAACAAAAACCATTGAGAGGGTGGCTCTCAATGGTTTGCTGAAGGTTCTTCTTCGAGTATTCTGTTTGTGACTTGTTTTTCAAGTGCAACAAGTCGTTCGTCGGTAACATCTCGAGGTCTTGGCAACGGGTTTTCAAGGTCGAGTGTAATTTCACCGTCTTCAATTAGAACGATGCGATCGGCAAGCTTAACTGCCTCGCGAACGTCATGTGTAACGAGAAGAGACGTAAATTGATTGTCTCTCCAAATCTGTTCAATCAAGTCTTGCATTTCCGTTCGTGTAAGTGCATCTAATGCGCTAAGTGGTTCATCGAGCATAAGCAAGTCTGGCTCGCGAATAAGTGCTCTTGCTAAGGCGACTCGCTGTTTCTGACCTCCAGATAGCGTTCCAGGCCACTCTTTTTGAAACTCGGAAAGTCCGACTGCTTGAAGCACCCGAAGTGCTCCGTCTTTCCAGTCACCTTTAAGTCCAAGGCCTACGTTATCAATAACGGTTTTCCAAGGAAGTAGCCTAGAATCTTGATACATCATGGTGACACTTGCATCTGTCTTTTTAATCGTTTTATCATCGAATAAAAGCGTACCATTCGTCGGTTGTTCAAGACCGGCAACGAGGCGTAACAACGTACTTTTACCGCTACCACTCTTTCCGACAATCGCGATAAATTGACCTTTTTCTATGGTGAGATCGACGTCTTTTAATACCTCGTTGTCTCCAAATGACTTTTGGAGTTGTGAGACGTTAATTCTGACACCGCGTTCTTCTGTTGAGTTCGTCAAAACAGCTCCTCCTATTTCCGATAATTTGGATGCCAACGAAGGGCGTTCTTTTCACCGACCTGAGCTATCATATCGGCCAATTTACCAAAGAGCGCATAAATAATAATCGTGACGATAATAATGTCTGTTTGCATAAATTGACGTGCATTCATTGCAAGATAACCGAGTCCATCGCTCGTTGCAATTGTTTCTGCAACGATCAGTGTTAACCACATCACACCTAATGCGTACCGTAGACCAACGAAGATGGAAGGAAGTGCGCCTGGTAGATAGACGTGGCGGAATAGTTGCCAACCTCGTAAGCCGTACATCCGGCCCATCTCAACGTAGCCTCGATCGACGCTACGTATGCCGTGTAACGTATTAATGTAGATCGGGAACATAACCCCAAGTGCAACGAGGAAGATTTTAGATGTCTCACCGATTCCTAACCACACAATCGCAAGGGGCAATAACGCGAGATGGGGGATGTTTCGGACCATTTGAATGGATGTATCAAATGTGAAAAACGACCACTTTGACCATCCGTTTAGAATTCCGAGTAATAATCCGATACTTCCTCCGATGATCAAACCAACAAAGGCACGATAGAGACTAATTTGAATGTGTTCCGCTAATGTTCCTGAAACGATCAGCTCATAAAATGACTCAAGAACGGTCGTTGGAGCCGGGAACAGGCTTGGTGATACAACTTCTAACATCGAAACAATTTGCCATACGATTAAAACGACAAACGGTAATAGCCAAGGTAGTATTTGTTTTTGGAATGTGTTTGACATTGTCGGCCACCTACTTCTTACTCAATGTTGTCAGACGCCCAAGCAGGTTCAAGTGGCATGATTGATGAAACGTCAATTTCCTCTGGGATGAGTTCGTATCGGTAATAATCATCAGCTTGTGCTTGTTGAGCAGCGATAATTTCTTCATTAATATTCTCAACACCGTAATCACGACGGTTTACAACTGTATCTAGAATTTCTTTATCAATGCCGATCATGCCAGAAAGAAGTTCTGCAACTTCATCGGGGTTGTCGTTCGCCCATTGGTCAGAGCGGTTTGTTTCTTCTAATACGAGTTGAACAAGTTCTGGTGATTGTTCAGCGAATTCAGGAGTTGCGTAATAGAACGTACGGTTCGGATAGTCGGTCACGCCGTCATCGAGTGTCGTTACATCAAGGGTATGTTCAACACCTGCGAAGAACGGGTCCCAAGAGGCGAGCGCATCAACTTCTCCGGTTTCAAGTGCTGCACGACCTTGAGAAGCGTCTCCCATATAGCGAAACTCTACATCATCAATAGCAACTCCTGCATTCTCAAGTGCGAGTAATGCAAGATAATGATGATTTCCGCCTTCTAGTGCAGCAAGGCTTTTCCCTTCAAGATCTGCGATCGATTCAATTCCAGAGTCTGCCTGCACCATAATGCCAACGCCTTCTTCATGAGGAAGACTCGCACCGACGTAAACGATCTCTCGACCTTGCGCTTGGGCGAAAATACCTGGTCCATCGGCGGCATTGCCGTAATCAATGTTATTCGTGGACAAAGCTTCCATGACGGCATTTCCTTGATCGAATTCAATCCATTCTACAGAAACATCCAATTCCTCTTCTTCAATTCGATCCTCTAGATAGCCACTGTCACGAAGCACATTTAATGTGTTGCCCGTTTGAAAGCCGATGCGAATGGTGTCGTTTCCACTCGCTTCAGAAGAGTCGGTATCACTTCCACAAGCAGCGAGTACTCCTCCGCTTGCTAGTAAGAACGAACCGACAATCAGTGTTGATTTACGCATTGTTGTTTCCTCCTGAGATTGTATAGTTGGCCCCTTTTGTCGTGAAGGAGCTTACGTTGTTAGCGTTGTGCAATCGGAGTTCAAACGGTCGCTCCCCCCGAGTTGTTAGTGTATCTTGAACGAGGCCACTTCCTTTTGGTTCGGCGAAATGCAGCTTTGCCCCTGGCAAATTCAACGTATAGACAGTCGCGTTGAGTTTTTCATCAAAAGCAGGTTCTTCTACGTCTAGTTCAAACCATTTTGACCAGTTGTGCGCCGTTTGCTTTGCATCGTGAACAGCCATCGTAAAGCCCGTAATCGACGTGTTGCCAGCTTCATGTGGATGAATGACGTTGGCATCCTTCAGACTTGCAATTCGTTCTTCATCCGTTTCATGCCAATCGATGAAAAATGGTAAAGGTAAATCTGAAGATTCATCACCGACAAATAATAAAGACCATTCGAGCAGCGTACCGTCTGGTCGTTTGCGGCTAAGCGGAACGGGACCATTCACTTGAAGTCCCTTCTTGCGGAAACGTTCAGCTAAGTCGTCTAGGTTCTTCGTTCGTATACACACTTTGTAGAACCCTTCTACGAATTGATCGTCTCCGATCGCATAAAAAGGACTATCTTTCACATCTTGTGCACCAACACGCTTGAAAAGTTCGAAATCATCAATAGCTAAAAATTCGATGTATTCAATGCCGAAATGAAGAAGTGTATTGTAAGAACCGCGATGCTCGTGACGGCCACCTTCAACAGCATGAAAGCCTTTATTTAACCACTCATCTTTTAGTTCGTGAGCATTATCAATGTAGTGGATAACATGATCAAATGAAATGTTTAAGCTCATTAGAGTCCTCCGTCTTATTCCCGATTAAATTCATATGAAATATAGAGTTTATGTTTTTAGTCTATGTAAAATGCAGATTGATGTCAATCAATTTATAAAAATTAAAAAGAAAATAGGTGCTCTATAAAATAAAAAACCAGTTACCTCAAGAATGATCTTGATCTAGGTAACTGGTTTCTACTATAAACTTAAAAGGTGCTTATTGAAGTGCTTGCTCTAAGTCGGTCATAAGATCATCAGGATGTTCCATGCCAATGGATAAGCGAATTAAGTTCGCTGGAATCGATGCGAGTGATCGACCTGTTTCCCCTTGTTGTTGATGGGTAGAGATTGAAGGGATCACAGCAACGGACTTGTGACGCCCGAGGTCAGTTGCTCGCCAAATGAGCGAGAGTCGATCTAGTGTGTCCCTTGTCGCCTGGGCACCACCTGCTACCGTGAAACTAATTAAGTGTCCATAACGGTGTGCTTGTTCAGGATGATCAACAAGTTGCATGTAGCGCTTTGCTGTCGTATGACCAGCGTTTGATGGGAGGCCTGGATAATAGACCGATTCAACGGACGGTATGCTTTCTAGATGCTTAGCTACGGTTGATGCGTTCTGGCTCATCGCATCCACGCGAGTTCTGAGCGTGCGAATGTCATTGAGTAGAAAATGAGCGCTCATCGGTGATAATGCTGGTCCGTGATCGCGCATTGGCCAAAGCTTTAAATACCCTGTAAAGTTTGCCTTCAAGTCGTCATTTTGAAGTTTTGTCGTAAT
This sequence comes from Bacillaceae bacterium JMAK1, assembly GCA_012970285.1. Classification (GTDB taxonomy): domain Bacteria; phylum Bacillota; class Bacilli; order Bacillales; family Marinococcaceae; genus Geomicrobium_A. Next base: position 423,442 of record JIBW01000006.1, on the reverse strand, counting down.
GTTATCCTTAGCAATAATTGCTCCCGCAATTGCTGAACCACTGCCACCGATCGCTTTACTTAACGAGTGAACCACAATATCAGCACCGTGACGAAGAGGGCGCATGAGTGCAGGTGTAGCAATTGTTGCATCTACAATTAAAGGAATGTTGTAATGGTGTGCAAGTGATGATAAGGCTTCAAGGTCTACAACAGTTAAACTTGGGTTAGAAGGCATCTCTACATAAAGAAAACGCGTATGTTCATCGATCGAACGTTCCCAATGAGAGAGATCAGAGGAATCTTCAATCCAACGCACATCGATATTGCGTTCTTTATGGTAACGCTCGTTAAATAACATAAACGTACCGCCATAGCACTTAGCATCGGCAATAAAGTTCACACCCGGCACGGGATCTTCTAAAAAGGGCTGCGTTGCCATGAAGATTGCAGACATCCCCGAACTAGTTACCGTTGAATTCGTTTCACCATCATAACCGTAGCCTTCTAAAAGGGATAACGTCTCTTCTAAATAATGAAGCGAAGGGTTATGAATACGTGTATATCCCCACGCAGGAGTAGCGTAAGATAATGCCGCCTCAAGGTGGTCGGAGTTCTCGAAATGCTGAGCAGGAGAGAGGACGAGAGGCTCCATCGTGCTTCCGTAGTTCGAAGAAGCTTCTTCAAGGCTGTACATGCCGTGTGCAGCAATCGTGTCAAAGCGTTTTTTACGCATTTTCTCCCGGTATTGTTGTTCTGCTTGTTGCTTTTGATTTCCAATGTCTACGTAGTGTCGCATGCCTGTGCTTACTTGTTGGCTCATTAAAATCCTCCTACGAATTAGAGTGGTAGTGCAGTCGTTTGCTTTACTTCGCCGTATGAAACGGTCGTTTGAATTCTCGTCACACTAGGCAAAGAGCTCAAATGTTCAACGATAAAATGCTTTAGATCATTTGTGTTTTTTAGTACGACTTTAAGAATGTAATCGTATTCTCCGGTAACATGGTGACATTCTAATACTTCAGGAAGGCAAGTGACGTTATGTTGGAATTGGGTAATATCGTCTCGTTGATGTGCATTCATTGCGATGTAGATAAAGCAAAGTAAATCATAGCCTAATGCTTGTCGGTCAATCGTTGTTTCGTAGCTTAGAATAATACCTTCGTTTTCTAATCTCTTACGGCGTGTGTGAGTAGCAGAAGGAGATAGATTAATCCGTTTTGCCAAGTCAACATTTGCAATTTGTGCATTTTCTTGGAGTGCTTTTAATAATTGTCGATCTGTACTGTCAATCAATTTTACCATGATTTCACCTCTGGACATTATTTATTCTGAATAATAGTGAAATTAACGTGAGTCATTCTGTTTATTTAAGTATAATCGAAGAATCTTCTAAAGCGATAAAAAAAAGAGATGGATTTCGGAAATTATTCGAACGCAAAAAAACCTCCGATGCATGGAGCATCGGAGGTTTTTATAAGATTAGTCTAAAACTGTTACTTCAACATTTTGGCGTCCGAAGTTAAGTGCTTCTTCAGTTGTTGCCATGTGAAGATCGATCTTGTTTCCAGTAATTGCGCCACCAGTATCTCCGGCAATTGCTTCACCATATCCTTCAACATAAACAGTTGAACCAAGTGGAATAACATTCGGGTCTACAGCGACAACGTTCGCATCGCGATCGTTACGTAGGTCAATTCCTGTTGCAGTGATACCTGAGCAACCTTCGCAATCAGCAGTATAAGCTGTTGCTTCCATTGTCATTGTTGTACCTTCAGGTGACTCACTTGAAGAGCTAGCTGATTCTGATGAGCTACTTTCAGTTGATTCGGTTGATTCAGTGGATTCAGAAGCTACAGTTTCTTCCGACTGTGTTTCTTCAGGTTGTGGTTCTTCAGCAGGTTCTTCTTCTTTAGCTGCTGGTTCTTCTTCACTTCGATTGTTGTTTGCAACGGGTGCGTCATTGTACATTAACTGACCGAATGTGTCAGGTCCAGCAATACCGTCAACGCCAATACCTGCTGCAGATTGGAAATCACGTACGGCTTCTTCAGTTCGTGGACCAAAGATTCCATCTACATATACTGGGTCAAACCCTTTATTTTGTAGTTTTGATTGAAGATCTTCAACGAGTTCGCCTTCATCTTCTAATGAAAGAGCAGCAAGTGCTCCGAGTGTTTGTGTGCCAGCAATGCCGTCACTTAATAGGTTGAAGTCAGATTGGTATGCTTGAACCGCATCTGTTGTTGTGCTGTCATACTCCCCTGTAACTTCTGATTCATTTAAATAGCCTTTATCGATTAACGTTTCTTGTAGTAGTTCTACGTCTGAGCTGTTCTCTAGATCTGTGTTGAAATCACTAGCATCTGCAGCCGTAGGCGCTGTAATGAAAGCAAATCCTGCAGCGAATGCCGTGAAACCGAGGCTATAAGCAATCTTTCTAATAGATTTCATTGTTACCCTCCTAGTGGTTGTTAGTAGTTATCTCAATCCACAAGTTGCATCTTAACAACAGAATAGGAGGTGGACAAGGGTTATTCTGCTATTTAATCGTTTTGCAATATCATTGTAACCTTTTTCCGTCATTATCCAACTTTTATTACATATTTACATAGATTTCATGTCGAATTACCGTCACTTTACCAAAGTGTAAATAACTTACATGGATAAAAAAGGTTTTAGTTTGTGTTTGAGTGGGTAGAAGGAGAAGTTACTAGAATGAAAGTTTCATTGTTTCATTGTGAACTCATGATTGGATTGATCTTAGTAGATGAGTACGAATGAAAAAAACCTAAGAAGAGTACTCTTCTTAGGATCAGGATGTTAAACGATACGTTTTCTGATATTACGACTGAGAATGTCTACGAGTGTGACTACAACGATGATGATGAGCAACATCATACCGACTTGTTCCCATTCTCTTGAACGTGATGCAATAATCAATGGTGCACCAAGTCCACCGGCACCGACCATTCCGAGTACCGTTGCTGAACGTAAATCAATTTCATAGCGATAAAGTGCGTAGCTCATGAATTCAGGCAATACTTGCGGTAGCACACCGTACCAAATGACTTGAATTTTACCAGCACCACTTGCTCGTAACGCTTCTAGTGGTTTCTGGTCAATCGACTCGATCACTTCTGAATAAAGCTTTCCGAGCATACCGACAGAGTTGATTGTAATTGCAAGCACCCCTGCTAGAGGTCCGATCCCAACTGCAGAAACGAAGATGATGGCAAATAGCAGTTCAGGGAACGATCTGATTCCGTTTAAGACTCCTTTGCCACCAATGGACCCTCTCTTCGCTATATTTCTAGACGCGAAGAACGCGAATGGAATGGCTAAAATGGAGCCTGCAAGAACACCAGCGTACGCAATGGCAACGGTCTCCATCATCATCATAAACAATTCTGGAATACGTTCAATTGCTGCGGCATCAGTGAAGGGACCGAGCACGAGACGTTGTAACATGTTAGACGCTTGTTCCCAGCGGAACGACGATTCAAGATCAAGATTCGTAAAAGCGATAGAGTAAGCAATGATAATAAAAGCAACAATACCGCCGAGCTTAACCCAATACATTGGTGGCTTTTTTGGCTTCGTAATTTCGATTTCTCTCATTAGACGATCCTCTCTCTCAAGCGAATGCTTACCATATCAATCAACGTGACGACGACAAACGTCATAATGATAATGAGAGAAACATTCCCGTAGTTAAAGAAGTTCAGCTGTTGATTGAGTATGAGACCGACACCACCAGCGCCGACAAAACCAAGAACGACTGAAGCTCGTACGTTAATTTCTAATACATATAAACTATAAGATATGTAATGAGGTAATACTTGAGGCATAACGCCGTACCAAATGACTTGGAACGTATTTCCGCCAGTGGAGCGGATCGCTTCGAGTGGATCAGGATCTATGGATTCAATCGTTTCACTAATTAGCTTGGCAAGAATACCTACACTAAAGAAGAATAGCGCATACACACCTGCCATGGCTCCGAGCCCTACGAGTCCGACAAAGATGACGGCTAGTACGAGGTCAGGGATTGTACGCAACACATTCATAGTGAAGCGAACAGTGTTGTAAAGAAAGGAGCTTGGATTTACATTCGATGCAGATAAAAAGGCAATCGGTAAACAGAAAATGACTGATAACGTCGTTGCAAGCAATGCAATGTTCCACGTTTCGAGTAAACTTGAAGCAACGGTGTCATAGTACCCCCAGTTTGGCGGGATTAAGTTTCCGAAAACAAAATTAACGATCTGTGGCAATCCGTTAATGATTCGGTCTGGTGCAGCATTTGTCAGGTAAGCAGCTGCAATGTAAAGCCCGGCTACTACGGCGAGAATGGATAAAATGTTAAGCTTGGAGCGTCGAGGTAAGATGGGGATTTTGTCCATTTTCGGTGCAGGAGTCAAACGGAATCACCTTCTTTATGGCTGGCTGTTTCAGTCTCAGCATTGTCCTCGTCTTGCTCGCTTATTTTGTCATCTTCTTTAATTGGACGACCATAAATATCTTCGAATGTCTTCTCTGTTACTTCAGATGCGGGACCATCAAAAACAACTTCACCGTTACGCATTCCAATAATTCGATCTGCGTATTCCATCGCCATATCAATGAAATGAAGGTTTACAATCATCGTTATGTTGTCTTCGCGGTTGATTCTACGTAAATCTTTCATCACGATATGTGACGTTGGAGGATCAAGGCTTGCCACAGGCTCATCTGCGAGAAATACTTTCGTTTTCTGCGTTAATGCGCGAGCAATACTAACTCGTTGCTGTTGCCCGCCTGAGAGCTGGTCAGCTCTTGAATAAGCTTTCTCCGCAATACCCACACGGTCCAGACTACGAAGGGCGAGTTGCTTGTCTTCGTGCTTGAATAAGCCTAGTAGGCTACGGACTGTGCTCGTTCGCCCGAGTGCACCAGAGAGCACGTTACGAAGAACAGACATACGCCGAACAAGATTGTAGCTTTGGAAGATCATTCCGATGTTCGTACGCATTTTTCGGAGGTCGCGTTCGTTAAAGGCGAGCGAGTTCTTTCCGTCTACCATCAGTTCTCCTGATGTTGGTTTTACGAGCTGATTGATACTTCGAATGAGCGTCGATTTTCCTGCGCCTGAGAGGCCGACGACGACGATCATTTCGCCTTGTTCAATTTTTAAGTTGACGTTTTTGAGTCCTTGATGTCCGTTAGGATAGGTTAAAGAAACGTCTTTAAATTCGATCATTCGCGTTTCTCCTACTTTCTATTAAAAGATTGATTCTAAAAAAAGGGGGAGCTTGCGCACCCCCTTTGTGTGTTCACATCATTAATCTAAAGAAACATCTTCTTGGAAACGTTCATACGTATCACGAACGACTTCGTAATCCGCAGATTCTGCTTCCGCAATGCCTGTCCAGTTATAAATGCTGTCAAGGACCTCTAACATTTCGTCATCGTCATTAAAGCTTAAGAAAGCTTCGATGATTTCGTTCTTCAACTCTTCGTCAAGTCCAGGTCGAGCTGAAATTGTGTCATTTGGAATTGGTTGTGTATATCCAATTACTTTAATGTCATCTTTAATGTCTGGATAATCATCTTCGAGATTTTCACGCGCATCATCAAAAGATGTTGAGAAGTCTGCATCTCCGTCAAGGACGGCCATTAATGCCGTATCATGTGCACCGACTTGAGAATGTTGGAAATGAGTGTTAAGGTCGTCAATTCCTGCGTCCATTAGTTCGTTCGCTGGGAACAAGAACCCTGCAGCAGATGACGTATCTCCATATGCCCAAACGAGACCTTCGGAATTCACTAAGTCTTCGATGCTATCAATCTCATCGTTGTCAGCACGAACGTTGAATTGCGCTAAATATTCATAATCTCCAAAACGTTCGGACTTCAATAATACCTCAACATCGTGCAATTGCTCTGCTTGAACAAATCCAAGTGGCGGTAAGAACCCGATGTCGACTTGGTCGTTCCCCATGGCTTCTACTAAACCAACATAATTCGTAACAACTTCTGCTTGAACGTCGATACCGAGTTCTTCTGATAAACGTTCTGCTAATGGTTGGACGGTATCTGCCAACTCATCCGCATCTTGTGATGGAACAAACCCCATAGATAGCGTGTCAGGCGAGTCACTTGCCCCTGTTCCGCACGCTGCTAAAATCGTAGTCATGAGCACTGCCGTACTTGCAATAGTGAATTTTCTCATAATGACGATTTCCCCCTCCCGTAATATGTAAGATTTACCAACATGATTGGTAACAACCCCCACTATTCTACCACAATAATTCATATATTTTGTATTCAATTGTAGAAATATAGAGCAAATTAACAATTTACATAGGAAAAATTGACGATATCAACAAAATACTTTACTTTATAATCAAAGCATAGGAGGGGACAACATGGAGACAAACCTTTTTAAAGAAAGTGAACTAATTATATTTGATCTTGATGGAACATTATATGAAGATACTGATCATTTTGATTACTACGCCAAAACGTTATCAGAAGAAGTAAAAGAAGAGCACAAGCTGTCGTTTTTTACCGACTATGAACATATGAAAAAAGGAAACCATGCAGTTTCAATCGGAAAGGCTTATGATGTTCAAAATGATTGGGTCTTAGAGGTCGATCCCTTTACAGGAAACATCAAGCGCGTCGTAACGTGGGAAGGGGAGGAAGTGGTAGAATCAAACTGGAAAGCGATTCACGATAGACCAGTAGAATACGATTTCGATCGCGTAATTGCAATCGGTGATGGGTGGTGGCTACCAAACGTAGCAGCGAGACATTACGGTGTTGAAGATCCTCAACCTGCTTATCACAAAACGAAAGAATTTATGGCAACGGATGCGTTTACGCTTTCTATTATAGAAGGGCTTCGTGAAGGGTTACTGTCATTGAAAGAAAAGAAATCAATCGTTTTACTTACGAACAGTACAGATGACGATGTAGAGCGCTTACTGGACCTTCTTCATCTAGAAGGTGTGTTCCACGAGGTGGTCACAAATGCGATGAAGCCGAAAGAGACGAGCGCGCATTTTATCTCGATTATGAAAAGATATAATGTGACTCCAGAACAGACGTTAAGCATTGGGGACAATTATTTAAATGAAATTATTCCTGCGAAGGCAGTAGGTATGAACGCCATTTATATTGATCTCGATAATGGTGCTGTCGCTTATGGGGATCGTAAAGTGACGAGTGTTAGTGAATTGATTGAGGAAATGGAAGAAGTTTAATATTCTTTGAGTTACAAGAACGAGTGCTTCGTTCGCTATAATGTTACGTATAGATAAGGAGGGGAGATTCTGGGGGCAGTCTATCAACCGATCATTTGTGAGAGGCGAACGTATCGGAACGAACCGTATACACATCGTCATGCATATGCGCAAATCTTATTTCCGCTACAAGGTTCTATGGAAATTGAAACGGTAAATGGAAAACAGACGTTGAAGGATAAGAGTATTGTGCTGCTCCCTCAGAATTTGGAACATTCGTTTTACTGTAAGAGTTATAACGAATTTCTAGTCGTCGACCTTCCGCAGTTTTATTGTGAAACGACAGACGTGCGGAGTGAGCGAAGGTTTCATAAAGATCAATCATGGCACGCGATTCGTCAGCTATTACTGGAAGCTGCAAATCAAGTAGCGAAAGGTAATTTACTTCCTCACCTTGCAGCTATAATAAAAGAAAAAGTATCTGTCCATGAATACGCATCGATTGCTCATATTCATGAACACTTTTCGTCACGCATAACAGTAGAAGATTTGGCGTCCATTGAGCATTTTCACCCTGTGTATTATGTGGAATGGTTTAAGCGGAAGACGGGGAAAACTCCTCGGGCCTATTTGGAAGACTACCGAATTGAACAGGCGAAAGTTCTATTAATCGAAACGAGCCATTCGGTTGCTCAAGTAGGGAAGCAGGTCGGGTATACGTATTGCTCGACGTTCAGCAGAACCTTCTTGAAAGTGACCGGTGTAACTCCTACATCGTATCGGAGGATAAAGCGATGAAGCTAAATGTGTTGCCGATGAGTAAGCGAGAGGCGTCCGTCATCATGAACTGGACATATGAACCTCCGTACTCTTTATACAGTTTGCGTAAGAGTAAAGAGCAACAAGATGAATTGCTTAACGGTAACTACTATGTTGTTTTAACAGCAGAAGATGAAGTATTTGGTTTCTATTGCTACGGTGAAAGTGCAAAGGTACCGGGTGGAAAGCGGGAAGGGTGTTACAATGATCAACGCCCAGTTGACATTGGCTTAGGTATGAATCCGGTATACACAGGGCAAGGGTATGGACTTCAGTTTTTTGAGCTCGGACTTAGCGTAGGCAACGACATGTACGCACCAGAGTTCTTTCGGCTAAGCGTTGCGAGGTGGAACCAACGAGCCGTTACCCTTTATAAGAAGTTCGGATTTAAAACCGAAACGACATTTATGAACTACGGCGAAACAGACGTCGAATTTCTACTCATGACAAACAAAGGGGACAGTCCCCCACTGCGTTAATTCTGTGCAGTGGTGGGGGACTGTCCCCTTTTCGTTAGTTAAAGCTAAATGTTGCGCCGTCACCGTCTTCTTCAATAAATTCAATTCGTTCGTGATTGTCACTTGCGTCTTGTGCTTCTAAAGCTGTTTGGAAAACGACTTCTCCAGCAGCTTCGAATGGCGTGATTTGCCAGTTGTTGCTACGCTCAACGTTCAAGGCGCCGTCATGATTCACGATGTAGTCAATAATGACTTGGCGATTCTCATCCGTTGTCTCAAGGACAGTTTCTACAGAGCTGTCAAGGTGGTCTTCGCCACCAGCACGGTAGTTATTTGTTGCGACGTAGAAGCGGTCATCGCTCGTTACTTCTTCGCCTTCATGTTGAAGATCAGCGATTCGCTCGCCTTCATCTTGCGTGACATCAATTTCGTAAGTCACGTTTTCAATGATGTCAAAGTTATAGCTTGCAAAGTCTTCATTAATCAAGGCTTGCTCACTGCTATCATCTGGATCAATTTGATTGAAGTTAAGAGCAGAGTATTCTAACCAGTTCTTCAATTGATCACCGTCAACTTCAACGACGTGCAACGTGTTCGGGAAGACGTAAACGTCATTCATATCACGAATGGCAACGTCGCCTTCTTCAACGTACGTAAAGTCGCCACCGCGTCCTGCTCTAAACGGTGCAGCAGCTGATAGAAGGGGTATGTCTTCTTCAAGTTCACCGCTTGCTTGCATTTGCTCCATGTAATCAAGTTGTGCGTCATTAATTAACTGTACAACTTCATTGTCTTCGACACGCGCGAAGAATGTATTAATGTCGTCAGTAATTTCGCCAACCGGGCTATTTACATAACTTACCGTCGCTTCGTGAGCGTCCATGACGAGGTTTTCGAGCTCTTCATGTGACGGTTGATCTTCAGTACTTTGAATTTCAGAAGTCGCTGAAACGACATTCCATTCTCCGTCAGCATTCTCTAATTCAAAAGCTAACACACCGAGGTGACTCCCCCAAGATCCTGGCATCATTGCCGGTACACCGTGAATTGTTCCTGCATCCACATCCACACCGTCGACACCTTCATAATCCTCGCTTGGGAAGTGGTTATGTTGGTGACCGAGCAACATGCCATCAACCCCATCAACTTCAGCTACAGACAATGCAGCATTTTCACTCATACGCTCGCCATCATCAATCCCTGAATGGGCAATAGCGATGACAAGGTCTGCACCTTCTTCTTGAAGTTGTGGCACAAATGTCTCAGCGGCATCTGCAATCTCTAACGTTTCAACTTCACCTTCAAGGTGTGCAGCGTCCCAACTCATAATTTGTGGTGGAACGAACCCGATAAAACCTACATTTAGAACTTCACCATCCACTTCTTGTTCTACAATTGTGTATGGCTCATATATAGGCGTCTCAGTTCCAGGCTCTACGACATTGGCAGATAACCATGGGAAATCTGAGTCAGCAATTGTTTCATCGAGAAAATCAAGACCGAAATTAAATTCATGATTTCCAAGTGCAGCTGCGTCGTATCCCATTTCATTCATGGCATCCATCACGATGTGTGACTCATCATCTTCAAGTGGTTCAATTTGTGCTGGCATATCGCCTAGGATGCTCCCTTGGATTGTATCTCCATTATCAATGAGCATATGGTGTGGATACTCTTCGCGAAGTTGCTCGACAAGTGAGTAAACTTTCGTTAACCCGATTGTAGAGTCTTCTTCGTCGTTCATGTAATCATAAGGCATAAGGTGAGCGTGAATATCAGTCGTCCCAAATACAGCAAATGTACTTGTTGAATCGCTTTCATTTGTTTCGTTATTTGTTTCTTCATCGACTGGATCTGCCGATTGTTCCTCATCATCTCCACAGGCTGCTAGCATCCCAACGAGCAAGGTGCTCCCCATAAAAATGGAAAATCTTTTTGTTTTTCCCATAAAATCCCCTCCTGATTTCACCCATTATGGTAGCAACGTTCGTCTGATTGAACAATAACTGGGAGCTCGATCAAGAGGATTGCACTACGCTGTCTGAGTGAAAAGGATGAGTTGTAGTCAAATAATTGGCGCAAAAGGTTATGTCTGAACAGTTTCGTTGTTATAGTTGAACCAATGAAGTTTTGATCGTGGGGGTGTTTCGTTTGAGTAGAATAAAGGATGCATTAAAACAAGTAGGGCTCGATGTTGCTCACGGTGTTGGTGCGGTCTTCTACGGCATGTTTATCTTTACGGTAGTCATTCTTATCGTAATCGCGGTTATGCTTTTAGTAGGGTACGGAATTAATCTACTATAAGTTCATAGAATACATTGAAGCTTACACGTCAAAACTGAATCGTAACGATGAGATGCAACAAGGAGGTAAGAAGATGTCCGATCAACATAAAGTAAAATCAGAAGAGTTATCAGGAAAGAAGGTTCGGTCTGAAGAGATGGTCACGAAAAAGAATAAAGAGAATGTAAAATCAGAAGAACTCATAACGTACAACCGCGATAAAAAGCAAAAAGAAGATCACAGTGAGAAATGACCAACCAAGCCTGTGTGTAAAATAATTACATTGAAATAATATTCAATAAAAATATACTTTTCTGTTGACAAGCAATTTGTAGATGTTAGTATTAGATTTAATAAATTCAATGAATTCATTTTTCTTATCTAGAGAGGTGGAGGGACTGGCCCTTTGAAACCTCGGCAGCGGACTTTTTAAGTACTGTGCCAATTCCAGTAGTAGCGATACTACAAAGATGAGAAGAGTCGGATGAATGGCAACCATTTACCCCCTCTTCTTATTACAAGAAGAGGGGGTTTTGTTCGTAATTATCGTCGATTGATCGTTTGAAAACTAGGAGATTACACACATAGAGGAGAGAGATTACCATGACAAAAACAGCAACGCATGCCCCATTTAAAGCAGATCACGTAGGAAGCCTATTACGTCCGGAGCGAATTCATATTGCGAGAAAAGAATTTCAAGATGGTAACATTACCGCTGAAGAGTTATACAACATCGAAACAGAAGAGATTACTCGAGTAGTTGATAAGCAAATTGAAGTTGGTCTAGAAGCAGTTACTGATGGAGAGTTCCGCCGTCGCTTTTGGCATACAGATTTTCTTGAGCATTTAAACGGAATTGAAGGCTACGTGCCTGACCATGGTTTTCAATTCAAAGGCGAAGAAACAGAGCGTTATGATGTGAGAGTTGTTGGCAAGATTTCATTTAACGAAGATCATCCGCACGTAAAAGAATTTATTCAGTTCAAAGAAATTGTCGGGGATCGTGCAGTAGCAAAGCAAACGATCCCGAGTCCGAACCAATTGTTTAATGCGGGAATTCGTAATCTTGACCTTTATCCAGATCTTGATGCGTACACGGAAGATATCGTCCAAACGTACCGCGATGCAATTCAAGCATTCTATAATGCAGGTTGTCGCTATTTGCAACTGGATGATGTGTATATTGCAGGACTTAACTCAGAAGACATTCCGTTTAACGATAGCGGTTATACAAGAGAAGACTTAATTGAACACGCGCTAAAAGTTGCGAATGCAGTTCTTGAAAACAAACCAGAAGACTTAACGATTACGACGCACTTATGCCGTGGAAACTATCGTTCTAAGTGGGCATTTAAAGGAAGTTACGCAAAGATTGCACCAACATTGTTTGCTAAAGAAAGTGTGGACGGCTTCTTCTTAGAATACGATGATGATCGTTCTGGTGACTTCGGTCCCCTCGACCACATTCCAAACGATGGACCACAAGTAGTACTCGGACTATTCACATCAAAGCACGGGGAGCTTGAAGATAAAGAGACGATAAAAGAGCGTATTGAAGAAGCGAAACAACACGTTTCTGCAGAGCAAATTTGTTTAAGCCCTCAATGTGGATTTGCTTCGACTCATCACGGCAACATCTTAACGGAAGAAGAGCAGTGGGAGAAACTACGTTACATTGTTGAGCTATCCAAAGAGTTAACGAACTAACCTAAAAAAGAAGCTAGGATTTCCTAGCTTCTTTTTTTGCGTTTGAATAATACGTGCTAGCCTCTTCAATGAAGGTGCGTGCAGCAAAGGGTAAGTACGAATCTTTACGCCAAATCATAACGAGCTCTAAGTGAAGCGGGTTGTCTTCTAGTGGAACATAAGAAAGTACATGTGATTGCATCGTTTTTGCGATATGTTCAGGAAGTAAGGCAATGCCGAGCTTCGCCTCAACCATTTGTAGCATAAAATCTTTTTGGGAACTCTCACATACAGCATTCGGAAAAAAACCTTGCCGTAAACATTCTTCAATAATCGAGCGATGCAAGGAGAAGTCATTCCGATAAAGAATAAAGTGTTCTTCTTCAAGCGCTTTTAAAGGAATACGATCCTCTAACGATAATGGATGATCGTGATGCATAACTGCAACAAGTGGGTCGTGAAGGATCTGCTTGCATTCGAAATCTTCTCCTTGCAAAGGGACATTGCAAATAAAGCCAACATCGAGTGAACCCTCAGTAATTCCTTTCTTAATTGCGATACTTCCAACCTCACTTAAGCGCAAGTCGATGAGTGGGAAGTCTTCAATAAAGGAACTAATGAGAGAAGAGACGAACGCGGCTCCAATAATTGGTGGCAGTCCAATACGGATTTGGCCTTTCTTTATGTCCGCAAGATCCGTTACTCCTGCTTGCAAATTTTGAAAAGCATCAATGACATTTTGGGCATTTTTTAATACAGCTTCTCCAGCATCGGTTAATTCGAGTTTTTTAGAAGAACGATAGAATAAAGGTACATCAAATTCTCGCTCGAGTTGTTTGATTGTTTTGCTTAGAGAAGGTTGAGATACGTGTAAGGTGCGGGCTGCTTTCGTGAAGCTTGAATGCTTCGCGACTTCAATGAAGTAAGTTAAATGTCGAATGTCCATGTCTGTCCACCTTCTTAATCGTACTATCCATGGTTATTTTCGATTTTTAGTGAACAATTCCCTGCTAATGAATGGAAGCGAATTGGATCATGCGACAAAAATAGCGATCATTCGATAAAGGAAATGAGCGAAATGAAGGAGAATCTATCGGTATAGACGAGAGGAGCGTGCTGTGATGGCGATCAATGATCTTAAGATGATCGGAACGTTTTCTGAGATCTCTACCGATCAACTACACTTATCCATTTACAAAAGTTTAGATAAAGTAGCAAAACGTCAAGCGATGCTCACTCAGTTTAGTCATTACGTTGTTGAGAAAATGAAGTTTTATCATCCATGTTGGCTCGTTACATGTAAGAGAACGTGTGAAAGAGGCTTATTTCCCCCGAAAGAAGAGCGTGTGTATGCATTTATTGATGCGGTATCGGGTTACCGCACTGAAATTGATACGTTTCCTTCTCTTACTGATGAAGTCGACCATTCTGTACCGTTCGTCGAAACGGTCATTCATAATGAACGGATTCTTCGACCCTACTTGATTGATTTAGAAAATTATTGGAACCGTCAATATGTAGGGAAGCGGCCTAGTTATGACCGAGAGGAAATTATTCTTGCTTATGAGCCTATGATTCTTGTTTCCCTTAGAATCGGTGAGTTTCATCGCTCAATTGTCTTGGATGGCGTAACCGGGGAGACGCGAGAAGAGCGCGCCTTAAAGTGGGATCGAGATGATGATCACAAGTTTTAGGCGTGCTCAGGTTCACGATAATCGTCTCGCTCACGTTCATCGCGGTCGCGGTTTTCTATCGTTTCTTCTTGCTCTTCTGTACGTTCTGTATGTTCTTCTTTTTGTCGCTCATCGGAAGTGTACCAACGATCATGTCGGAACAAATCCCAAATCGCCCGGCCATTCGTCGGTTGACCATCTGGCATGTAGACAGGTAAGGCGTCAAAAAGAACAAAATAAAAGGTATAAAATAAAAATGTATTCCATAACGTCTCGCTGCCAGGCATAAGCTCAAGTCCGAGTAATATGTTTACGATGACTGCAGCGACAATGTTACTGAGCATTGGAGATGCGTATATAAAAGCATGCCAAAATTTATGATTAGGCTTAATTTCATCATAATGACACCAACTAAACATAAAAAAATACCGTCTTACTTCAATTGATGGAAAACGAAACAAGACAGGTCCACAGCCGATGACAATTTGCTTATTCGTGGCACCAAACATTGAGACGACTGCATAATACCCAGCTTCTCGAATGAGAGAAACAATCGGTAAAATAATAAAAGCTGACATAAGTAAACGAAGAAAATCTAAGAAGTCAAACAAGGTCGACACCGCCAATAGTTTAGTTACATACGTATCATGATTACCCGATGGACGGTTAATTAAAACAGCTTACTTCCTAAGTCATCGGGTTTGTGTACATATCTTACATAGATTTTGCGTCAATAATTGAATCTGTATTGACGTTCGACGTACACTAGCTTTTAATTCCTCGCACAAAAAACCCTTCAAAGCATTCACTTTGAAGGGTTTTTGTTCTATTTCAACGCCTCGATAAATTCCTCTGCGACTTTAATAGAAGACTGAGGGTTTTGACCTGTGACGAGCAAACCATCGCGTTGTACGTGCTCTGCCCAATCATTTGCGGCGCTGAATTTAGCACCTTTTTCGCGTAGCGATTCTTCTAGCATGAACGGAACTTGATTCTCAAGTTCTACGCCGCGTTCTTCTGAGTCTGTAAAGCTTGTAACATACTTGTCTTGTACGAGTGGTGTTCCGTCTTTCTTCGTTGCGTTTACAAGACCAGCGGGTCCGTGACAGACAGCAGCGATTGGCTTCTTCTGTTCTTCAAATGTTTGTAGTAGGCTCTTTAGCTGTTCATTATCTGGGAAGTCGAACATCGTACCGTGCCCACCAGGTAGGAAAATTCCGCTGTAATTGTTTGGATTAACTTCTTCGAGTGGGACTGTTTTGGTGAGTTGGTCAGCAATTTCTTTCCAATCTGTTGGAATGCCTTCTTTTCCGAGACTGCTTTGGTCGATTGGAGATTCCGTACCTTTCGGACTAGCAACGGTAATCTCATAACCGTTTTCTTTTAGAATCTCATAAGGCTCGGCAAATTCTGAGAGCCAAATGCCTGCAAGGTGACCATTTTCCATTGTATATCCATTCGTTACGACCATTAAAATGTTTGTCATCGTAAACACGCTCCTTGTTAACTCGTTCTACTAATACAATGTTCCCGCTGACCTCTCATTTAAACATATGATTTTAAGACTAGAATCTGCTATTGCGAATTTTTCTTTTGTGTAGGTATAGTTAGTATACATACATAGAATTAGAAGGTAGGAGATTCAATGATTAAACGTACATACTTTTTCGTAGGGATGTCTTTGTTTTTTCTTATAACAGCTTGTTCGAGCGGAAGTGTTAAGAGTGAGACTAATGAATTGGTGATCGCTTGGCCGCAAGACATTGGTGCGATGGATCCTAGAGGGTATGGCGCATCGCAAATGTTTGCACAAAACTTAATCTTCGAATCACTTGTTCAATATAATGACGAAGGGGAAATTGAGCCTTTACTAGCTGAAGATTGGGAACAAAGTGAAGATGGAAGAACGACGACGTTTTATTTAAGAGAAGATGTGCAGTTTTCAGATGGTAGCCCCTTTAATGCTGACGACGTTAAAGCGAATTTCAACAAAGTATTAGACAATCGTGAGCGTCATGCATGGCTAGAATTAGCCAACCAGCTGCAAGAAGTTAACGTGATTGATGAGTATACCGTAGAGCTTACGTTAAGTGAGGCATACTATCCACTGTTCGAAGAGTTGGCACTTGTCCGACCCTTTAGAATTGCCAAAGAGGTTGATGGTCAATATGTCGGAACAGGCGTCTATGAACTTCAACAGCATGATCGAGAGGAACGTGCTGTATTTTCCGGGAATGAACACTATTGGTCTCATTCTCCAGAAGTTGATCGATTAGTCGTTCAAGTCATTCCTGACAGCGAATCTAGAATGATGGCGCTTGATAACGGTGAGATTGATCTCGTCTATGGGAATGGTTTGCTTAGTATGGATGCGATTCAATATTTTGAAGATCAAGAGGGATTTGAAGTTAATCAATCGGATCCACAAGCAACACGAACCGCGGTGTTGAACACGAACCGTGGACCTCTCGAAGAGGAGTCTGTACGTCATGCGTTAGTGCATAGCTTTAATACGAACCAAGTCGTTCAGGATGTTTTTTACGGTACGGAAGAGCCTGCAACCGCCTTATTTGGTGAACATGTTCCTTATATGCCTTCGGTAGAGCCGTTTGATTATGACCTAGATTATGCAGCACAACAGTTGGAGGAGGCGGGTTGGATTCTGAATGAAGAGGGCCTTCGTGTTAAAGACCAGGAATCGTTATCATTGTCGTATGTTTACGATGCTAATGATGCCATTCAGCGAACGGTTGGTGAATGGCTACAACACGGTGCGGGTCAAGTTGGGATTGCAGTTCAACTCGAAGGAGTCGACAACCAAGCGTATTTGAATGCACAAAAAAGCGGAGAGTTTGATGTGATTTATCAGGAGACTTGGGGTGCCCCGTATGATCCTCATGCGTTTGTTTCATCGATGCGCATCCCGGCGCACGCAGACTATCAAGCTCAATTAGGGCTAGAGCAAAAAGCTGAGATTGACCAAATGATCAATCAAGTCTTCATTACAACAGAAGAGTCTAAGCGTACGGATCTATACGAGGAAATTCTTCAAGAGATTCATGACCAAGCCGTCTATTTACCGGTTTCATACACATCGACCATTGCCGTCTATCATGATGGAATTAGCGGTGTAGAATTTGCGCCGATTCCTTATGAGTTCCAGTTAGAGAAGGTTAAGAAAAATGCTTCGGATTCTTAGTTGGCGCCTTTTTACTTTGGTGCCTTCTATTATATTGTTGTCGATCGTTGTTTTTCTTGCTTTGCACCTGATTCCAGGTGACCCGGCAGTTGCGTATCTATCAGCTTCGCAACTGCCTATTACTGAGGAGGCGATCGAACGTGTCACGATCGAACTTGGGTTAGATCGACCGGTTTGGGAGCAGTATGTTTCATGGTTTTCTTCCGCGCTCACGATGGATTTTGGTACGTCGTATATGACAGGTGAGCCGATCGTCGAGGAGTTTTTGTTTTATTTCCCGGCCACAGTTGAACTAAGTGTTTGGGCGTTTCTTACGGTAATTCTTTTTGTCATTGTTTTAGGAAGTGCTTCGGCTTACTTCCGCAAGACGTGGGTTGATTATGGCAGTCGACTTTTCTCAATTGTCGGTGCGTCGCTTCCTTCATTTTGGCTTGGGTTTTTATTGCTTTATGTATTTTCGATGACACTTGGAATTTTCCCTTCCGGGAATAGGGGGACTTTTGCACACTACGTATTGCCTGTTTTGACGCTAGCAATTCCTTACATTGCGATTTATAGTCGGTTGTTTCGAACGAGTCTTTTGGAAGTTGAGAAGCTGCCGTGGATGTTTAGTGCAAGAGCTAGAGGGTTATCGGAGAAAACGATCTGGATAAAATTCCAATTGCGTCACGGGGTGCTAGCTTTGCTACCGGTGCTTGGCATTGTGATGGGGTATTTACTCGCAGGGACGTTTATCGTTGAAAATATCTTTTCCTGGCCAGGGGTAGGTCGCTATATGATGAACGCAATCGTTCAGAGGGATTATCCAGTAATACAATTTTACATCTTAGTGATTGCCTGTATGTTTTTACTTATTAATTTGATTGTTGACCTTCTTCAAGCTTGGCTTGATCCGAGGCAGCGTCATCAAAAGGATGGGGTGAAGCATGTCTAGAACCTCATGGATGTATATCGCGATGGCAGCAATCGGGCTATTGATGGTCTTCATTGCACCATTGCTCATAATTCAAGACCCCTTTTCTGCTAATTCAGCTAACCGTTTGTTGCCACCGTCAAGTAGTCATCTTCTTGGTACTGATCACCTTGGGCGTGATCTCTTGAGTCGCATCGTTTACGGGGCAAGGTATACTGTTGTAACCGCGCTAATGATTGTCGTAATTAGCGGTCTAATTGGGATGAGTATCGGTTTTGTTTCAGCGACGTCAGGGGGAATCATCGATCAAGTATTCATGCGCTTTAGTGAGTGGATGTCGGCATTCCCATCCGTTATTTTAGCGTTTTTATTCGTGGGAATTGCTGGACCGGGGTTATTGAATATCTTGATCGCACTTTCTCTCGTGTTCTGGATTCCAATCGCAAGGCTTGTGCGCAACACAACTGTGCGAACGATGCAAGAACCTTATTATGAATCCGCGATGATTAGTGGTGTGCCTCATGTGAAAAGAATTCAAAGGCATCTCATTCCAGCGGTTTTACCGCAAGTGACCGTTCTTCTCGCTTTAAACATAGGGAGTGCCATGCTTCATATTGCAGGTTTTTCATTTTTAGGCATTGGAATTCAACCACCGTTACCTGAGTGGGGAGCGATGCTAAATGAGAGTCGCTCTTACTTTTATGCAGCGCCATGGCTCATGATCGTTCCAGGAATGGCGATCTTTCTGGTTGTACTTTTTTGGAATTTGTTATCAGAGCAAATGCGTGATGAGTTTGATCAGAAAAGGGGAAGTGGTTTATGATCGAAGTGAATAACTTAGCTGTAAAAACAGCAAATAAAACGCTATTAGAACCTTTGACGTTTCGTATACAAAAAGGCGAGAGCATCGGTGTGTTAGGTGAGAGTGGTGCAGGGAAGACGATGTTAACGAAGGCGTTGTTACAACTTTTGCCTAGTCCGCTTCAAGTAGAAGGTAGCGTCGTTGTTCACGATCAAGACCTCAATTCATCATCGAACGAACAATTACGATCTATTCGTGGGAATGTATTAGGATATATACCACAAAATGTACAAGCCATCTTTGATCCTTATCGGAAGATTGGCGTACAAATGGTTGAAGCAATACGAGCTCACGAACGAACTACAAAGCGAGAAGCAAAAAGCACAGCGATTGCTTCATTAAGAGAAGTGCAACTAAGAGATGAACATTATAACTTCTTTCCTTTTCAGTTAAGTGGAGGAATGTTGCAACGTGCAGGAATTGCGCTCGTTTCTTCACTTCAACCAGAACTTGTTATTGCGGATGAACCAACAACAGCACTCGATGAAGAAACGAAAACGGTCGTCTTGGAATTGTTGCTACGAAAACAACGAGACGAGGGGCTTTCAATTCTATTTGTGAGTCATGAAATTGACGTAATTAAGAAAATGGCAACCCGAATTCTCGTCCTTGAAAACGGGAAATGCGTGGAGCGTGGGCCGGCTGATCAGCTCTTTAACGACCCATCAAGTTCTCGCTTGCAAAGCTTTCTTCATTATGAAACTGTTCTGCAAAGAGGGGCGATGAAGAATGATTAACATGCAAAACGTCACGTTTCGGTACGGTAAGAGAGCACCGATTATACTTAACGATTTGTCATTAACCATCGAACAAGGGTCCTCAGTTGCTCTCTTAGGAAGAAGTGGAAGTGGTAAAACGACGCTAAGCCGCTTGTTATTAGGATTGATGAAGCCGACAGAGGGGAACATCATCATTCAAGGGGAGTTGGCGACGAAAGCGCCTAAAGGGATTGGACAACTCGTTCACCAACACCCAGAGTCTTCCTTGAACTCGAAACGTAGCATTGTTGAGAGTGTTGAAGAGCCGTTGTTGCAACTAGGGCTTAGTCGTAAAGAAAGGGAAAGACAAGTACGGGAAATGCTTTTAGAAGTAGGATTAGATGAGTCATTTTTCTACCGATATCCAGATCAAATGAGTGGTGGCCAGCTCCAACGTGTTTGCATTGCCAGAGCCCTAATTGCAAAACCTGCGTTTGTTGTGCTAGATGAAGTTGTGAATCGATTAGACGTCCAAACAAAAGTGAAATTGCTCGATTTATTACGTGTATTGAAGCATTCTCACCAACTTACGTATTTATTTGTTACTCACGATGTGACGAGTGCTGAGTATACGTGCGATACGATCTACAGGTTGGAGAATGGAACGATTCAGTCACAGTAAGTACGAAACCAGAGAAAAGGAGGAGTATGATGAAGAAGATCTATGTAACTAGAAAGTTGCCAAGCCTTATTATGAATCGTTTACACGAGAATTTTGATGTGAACTATTGGAACGATGAGGACGATCCAGTACCTCGGGATGTATTGTTGAATGAGATCAAAGATTGTGAAGGTCTGTTCTGTATGCTCACAGAAACGATTGATGAAGAGCTTTTAGACGCAGCGCCTAAGTTGAAAATTGTTGCAAATCTTGCTGTCGGTTATAACAACATTGATATTGAAGCGGCAAAAAGTCGCAATGTAATTGTAACAAACACTCCTGGCGTGTTGTCTGAAACGACCGCCGATTTAACGTTTGCGCTCATGCTTGCATCTGCAAGAAGGCTTGTAGAAACGTCAGAAGTCGTTCGTAATGGGACGTGGGGAGCGTGGTCGCCGATGCACTATACTGGACAAGACGTACATGGCAAAACGCTTGGTATCATTGGGCTCGGTAGAATTGGCGAAGCGGTCGCAAAACGCTCAACAGGATTCGATATGAACGTGTTGTATCATAATCGAAGACGTAACGAAGAGGCAGAGTCCAGGCTAGGGGTTACGTACGCGTCATTCCACGAACTCTTAAAGCATTCAGATTTTATTGTGCTACTTTTGCCATATAGTAAATCAAACCATCACTTGATTGGAAGTCAAGAAATTGGTTTAATGAAAAGGGAAGCAATTTTAATCAATACGGCACGAGGCGGTCTTGTAGATGAAGACGCTTTATATCATGCTTTAGAAAATCGGGAGATTTTTGGAGCTGGCTTAGATGTGTTTGAAGAAGAGCCAGTACCTTTAACAAACCCATTACTTCAATCAAAGTATGTAACGACTTCTCCACATATCGGCAGTGCAAGTATTGAAACACGTCTTCATATGTGTCATCTTGTAACTGATAATCTAATTCACGTACTAAGTGGCAAAGACCCACTTACACCCGTGACAAAATAGGAAGGTAGAACAAACTCATGGATTACCATTTAAATGACAAGTTCAAGATTTTCAGCTTAAACTCAAATCAAGCCCTCACCGAAGAGATCGTCAGACACCTAGGTTGTGAACTCGGCCGCAGTTCTGTGAAACGTTTTAGTGATGGGGAAATTCAAATTTCCATTGAGGAGAGCGTTCGTGGTTGCGAAGTGTATGTCGTGCAGTCAACGTCATGCCCAGGTAACGAGAACATTATGGAACTTCTCATTATGGTCGATGCATTAAAACGTGCGTCGGCAAAACGCATTAACGTCGTTATGCCTTATTACGGGTATGCTAGGCAAGATCGTAAGGCTCGCTCACGCGAACCAATTACTGCAAAACTCATTGCGAATCTACTCGAAACAGCAGGTGTGACTCGTGTCATCACGATGGATCTTCATGCTCCGCAAATTCAAGGATTCTTTGATATGCCAGTCGATCAACTGCAAGGTGTTCCAATTCTATCAGAGTACTTCGCGAACATGGAATTAGAAGATGTTGTCGTTGTTGCACCAGATAACGGTGGTGTAGTACGAGCACGTAAAATGGCTGAAGCGTTAAATGCTCCGATTGCTTTTATTGATAAACGTCGTCCGAAACCGAACGTCGCTGAAGTTATGAATATCGTAGGTGAATTTAAAGGTCGTAACGCAATTATCATTGATGATTTAATTGATACGGCTGGAACGATTACACTTGCTGCGAATGCGTTGATCGAGAACGGTGCAAAAGCTGTGTATGCTTGTTGTACACACCCCGTTTTATCAGGACCAGCAATTAGTCGAATCGAAGGTTCGCCAATTAAGGAACTTGTCATTACGAATTCAATTCAACTTCCAGAAGATAAGCATTCAGACAAAATTACAACACTTTCAATTGCACCGCTTGTTGCTGATGCAATTAACCGTGTTCATAACGAAGTGTCCGTGAGTTCACTTTTTGATTAATGGATAAAGAGATTAGACGACAATTTTCGTCTAATCTCTTTATTTTTTTCTATTTCAACCGATAAAATGACAGAATACTAACAATATATGTAAGAAGTTGCATTGCAGTTGTATAATTATTAAGTCATGTTTATAATAGTTTTACAACTAGAAGTAATCAAACAACTAGGAGGAGAAATTGTGAAAAAATTTAAACGACAATGGATCGGCGGTGCACTCGTTTTATCGATGGCGAGCCTGATGGTCGCTTGCTCTGATGATACGGCTGTTGATTCTGATGAAGTGCCAGCAAATGAGAACGATGAAGAGACTGGCGATTCTGAAGAGGCTGTTAGTTCAGAAGGTGGCGGGGATCTCATTATTGCGATCGAGGCAGACGCCGTAGACTTAAATCCACACGGTTCGAATGATACGGCATCCACACATATTCGTACGAACATTTATGAAGGTCTCGTTCAACACGATGTTAACATGGAATTACAACCGGGACTTGCAGAAGGTTGGGAACAAGTAGATGAACTCACTTGGGAGTTCCAACTCGTAGAGGACGTTGAATTTACAGACGGTACGCCATTTAATGCAGATGCAGTCGTTGCGAACTTAGAGCGTGTTAATGACCCTGAATTAGCGTCACCGCGTTCTTTTATGTACGAGATGATTGAAGAAGTGAACGCTATTGATGAGTATACGGTGGAGATTGTTACGGAATATCCGTTTGCACCAATTCTTGCTCACCTTGCTCATGATGCTGGTGGAATGATCAGTCCGACAGCAATTGAGGACGAGGCGAACGGTGAACACAACATTGATATTGAACCTGTAGGGACTGGTCCATTCGTACTTGATAACTGGGTACAAGGAAATGAAATCGTCCTTACACGTAATGAAGATTATTGGCGTGGACCTGTTGCGCTTGATTCAGCTACATACCGTGTTGTTGATGAACAGCTTACACGTATTGGAATGTTCGATACGGGTGAAGCTCATATCGTAAATGCAATTGAACCGGCCAATGTCGGACAAATTGAAAATAGTGATTCTGGAGACGTGTCGGCTGTAGAAAGCTTACGACTGGATTACTTAGGGTTTAACACTACCGTTGAACCACTTGATGATCCAGATGTGCGACTAGCCATCTCTAAAGCAATTAATAAAAATGAAATCGTAGAAGGGATTTTCCAAGGGTACGGTGTAGAAGCAATTGGTCCGGTTAGTCCGATGGCATTTGGATTTAGTGAAGATGTAGATCCAGTTGACTATAACCTCGAAGAAGCAGAACAATTGCTTGCAGATGCAGGGTTTGAAGATGGATTCTCAGTAGAACTTATGGTTCAATCAGGAAATACAATTAATACACAGATGGCAGAAGTCATTCAAGATCAACTTTCGCAACTGAACATTGATGTTTCACTTCAACAAACCGAGTGGGGGGCGTTGCTTGATGCAACCGATGAGGCGAACTATGAGATGGTTATGCTCGGTTGGACGACTGTAACCGGTGATGCGGATTATGGTACGCACGCGCTGTTCCATTCTGACAACCACGGACCTCCAGGAAACAATACGTTCTACACAAATGAAGACGTTGACCAACTGCTCGACGATGCTCGTCGTGAGACAGACGAAGAAGCGCGTGTAGAGCTGTATCGTCAAGTTGGAGAGACGGTTAACGATGAAGTGCCACTCTTCCCGATCGTTCATGATCAATTCAGAGCAGGTGTTTCGAACGATGTAGAAGGATTTATTCAACTCCCTCACGGTGTATTTGATTTACGCGAAACAACCGTTTCAAGTGATGCATCTGATGGTGGATACTAACTACCCAGAACCGATTGTCACGTTTTAGTGATGATCGGTTTTTTGTGTGCACTTGTGGATAAGGTAAAAAGAGAATCGTTGTTGAAGAGGTGTTATTTGTGTATAACAATTAAATTGCTTCATTACGAAGCGAATGATGAACGAAATTCATGGGGGATTAGAGCGAATCTTGACGAAATTAAAGTAAATTCTAATGTCCAGTGAGTCGGGGTTTTTGATAAGCATGGTTCAGTCAATCTATTAGTTTAAAATTAAAGTGATTGATTTAATAAATTTGTAAAGGGAATATCGAAAAAAAGGACTAATGACACGGGAATTGAAGGTCCTAAGTTTCATTGGAATTCGACCTCTTGACTATATTACGACAATACGTACCAAAGGACTTGTCATAAAGTGCGGGTTTGTTGTTATTTTCGGCTTAATAGATTCCCATTAAATGTAAAACTTTATTTGTCTGAATCTTCATTACTTGATTTGTTTTTATAATATGGTACTTTACTGTACTATGAGCAACTACTGAACTAAGAAAATACTCAAAAAGTAGATAGGGAGAATCTATGGTCTGGATTCAAGGATCAAAAACAGTTCTTGTGGATCAGTTAATAATCGCAAATGGATACGCTTCAAGATTAAAAGGACTACTTGGGAAAAATAACTTGGGAGATCAAGAAGGGATATTCATATATCCATGCCAGCAAGTTCATACATGGTTCATGAAATTCCCAATTGACTGTGTTTATTTAGAGAAAATTACTAATAATGAGTATCGAGTTAAAGAAGTGTTTGAGGATGTTGCGCCGTGGAAAATGTTGCCGTACGAAAAGACGGTATACGGGATATTGGAGCTTAAAAGTGGTGTAGTTTTAGACTATGGACTTACAAAAGGGCAATGCCTCTTTATAGATCCCGGTGGAAGAAAGGAAGGTAAAGATGGACATTAGTAAGGAACAAACACAACCACAATCGTTTAAAGAATTGATGCGCAACATGAGTCAAAACGGAAAGCGAGTGTTCGTACACTCTATACCAGGGACGCTACTCATCAGTGTTCCTCTTATAACGGCATTATTCTTATTTTTTGATTACATGAATCAACTAGGCGTAAGTGTTGTTGAGCTTGAGGCATTGCGAATTTTTAATCAAGCTCTTATGTTTAGCGTGCTAGGTGTTCATGTATTTTATTTGTTATTGCTCGATCGAGAGCTTCCCTTTAAGAAGCGCATACTAGCTGGTTTAAAAAAGACTGCGTTAGTATTTCCGACGATTATTGTTGCGACAATTCTTTATACGGTGCTTACGACGTTTGGGTTAGCGCTCCTCGTTATACCAGGCTTAATCATCTACGCTTATCTAGGTTTATTTGCTCAGACAATCGCTTTTGAAAATAAAGGAATCTTTCGATCCTTAATGCGAAGCCGTCAACTCGTGATAGGCTCATTCTGGCGAATACTAGGTTTGTTACTGCTCATCATTATCGCATCCAATGTACTCATCGTAGGTGCAGAAATCCTTATTCTAGTCATGATTGGAACGCCAATTTTCTGGGTGGATATCGTAATTAATACAATACTATACCTTGTTATGATGCCATTTATCGGCTCATTGTATATGAGCATGTATTTTGATTTACGTGCACGACAAGAAGCGTTTGATTACGCTGTGTTCTCAAAAGAGCGTGGGCAATTGGTTTCGTAATGAATGAGACGGGTCAGGAGGATCATCGATGTTTGCTAAATTAAGTTGGCGTTTAATTCTTATACTGGGCAGTGCCGGGTTAATTGCTTATTTAACCTTTCAATATTTAGATTCTTTGCAACAGACGACAGCGGTTGTCGTAAGTGATCGAACGATTGCTGAGCAAACAGAAATTACAGAAGAGATGTTAACGACAGTGAACGTAGAAGCAAGTGCGGTAGAAACGCTTCTTCCAAACCGGGTTCAAGATCCAGAATCTGTGATTGGTGCGATTACACGTCAGGAGATTGAATCTGGAAAACCGGTGTTGTTAGATCCCGAGCAGATTGTTTTTCCAGAGGATGCTGCAGAATATGTAACAGCTTCAGGAAATATTGATTCGTCGGAATTTATTCCTGACGAAATGCGGTTATACACATTAGCGTTGAGTCCACAAGCAGCTGTGGATAACTCTTTGCAAAAAGGAGACCACGTTGATGTTGTGTACACAGCAGAAGATGGACAAGGGGAGTTCTACTCTCGAATGCTCATTCAGTTCGCAGAAGTGTATGAAGTAGAGTCCTACAATGAAGATTCACTTGCAGATTTGGCAAAAGATTCAACGGTGCAACATGTGACGCTACTCGTTAACCCACAAGAGGTTGTGGCACTCGGAAATGCGGTAGAAAACGGGTCATTAAGCTTAGCCTTAAACCCTTCAAATGGCGAGTCAATCGATTTGGAGATTATAAGAGAGTCAACACTAGAAAGCTAGAAAAGGAGGTGCCAATTCATGGATGCAGAGTTTATACCAGGTCGACATTCAAGTGAGTCATTAACGGTCGCAATTATTGATCAAGACCCAAGTTACCGCGCAGATATTAACCGGTATTACGAACAAAGTGAAGATTTAGTATCAGTCATTTTTCAAGGGGAAACATTAACAGATTTGTACGAATATCTTGGAAGCCATACCGTTGATATTCTATTGATTAACGTCGAGGCTACGAATGCAGATCCAGCGTGGTATCGCAATTTATTAAACTATAATACCCAGAAGATCATCCTCGTTGCTGAGCAACTTCATATCGTTCGAGAAACGGAATTGATTCATGAGAACGTTGATCTCATTTATAAGTACACACCGATGGGAACGTACACTCAGAAGATGTTATCATTCACGCCAATCGGCCAAGATAAAGATATTTTCACGAGTGTAAATGCAGCTGCAAAAGAGCATACCGACAAAAAGATCTCGTTGTTTTATTCTCCAAAAGGAGGCGTCGGTACGACGACCATTGCGGTTAACACAGCCGCTCAACTGACGTTAAAAGACAAAAACGTATTACTCGTAGACTTCGCCCTGTTCGGTCATGTTTCTGTTGCATTTAATCTTCCACAAGGAACAAAAGGTCTATCTGATGTCGTCACTTACTTGGAGCAAGGTCGTCAAGACGACGAGGAGCTTGATGAAGTATTGCGCCAGTCCATTGAAACGGTCAGCCTTCAAGGGAAGAAATTAAGTGTACTAAGTGCAGGGTCGCCGCTGAAGATGGCAGCTTTATCGCTCGATCATACAGACCGAATTATGGAAGCATTGCAACGGCTAGACTATGACATGATCGTCGTTGATTCTTCGACAGACTTGTCTGAACGTAACATTTCATTAATGAGTAATGCGACAGATTTGTTCTTCGTCTTAACGACAGATGTTGCAGCAAACTGGTCGATGTTATCTTCTGTGGATATTATTCGTAAGCTTCATCGCCCGTTGCAAAATCGTTATCTTATCATTAACGCTTACCATGATTCAATTGGATTCCCGATTTCTGAAATGGAATCCATGTTGTCCATGAAAGTATCAGCAGTGATTCCACATAAATACGAGCAAGTACAAGGGTACGCAAACCGTGGCATTGTGATGGCAGAAAAGCCAGCGCTAAAGATTAATAAGCATTACCGCAGTATTGCAAACTTAATTGAGCCGATGTTCGAGAAGAAAGAAGTAGCGAAACGCAACGGCTTAAGAAAAGGGGTGCTTGCGTAATGGGAATCGAACAAGCGATTAAACGTAAGCAACGACAAAATGAAGGACATGAAGCGCTGTGGAACGAGGACTTAGATGTTGAGGTTGATCAACTAAAGCAGTCGGTTCGTGAAGACATTGTTAAACAAGGAAACAAAGATCATAAGATTTTAAGCAATAACGATCGATTACGGGCAGCGGTTTGGTATTCACTCGAGCAGAAAGAGACGATGAATCATCAAGATTTGCTGTTAACGACAGATGAGCGGAAGTTGCTTACGGATGAAATTATGCAACAGCTCATCGGCTACGGAATTATTGATCCACTCGTACGCAGGCAAGACATTACGGAGATTATGATTAATGGTACCGATGACGTGTTTATTGAGGAGAATGGCCGTCTCGGCTATGCCTATGATGAAGACGGGGAGCGCATTCGATTCAAATCAGAAGCGGATCTTTTGACGATTATTGAGAAGATTGTAGCGCCGATTAACCGGAAGATTGATGAAGCAAATCCGATCGTAGATGCACGGCTTCCTGATGGCTCACGTGTGAACGTCGTTATTCGCCCAATCTCTCTAGGTGGACCAATCATTACGATTCGAAAGTTCCCAAGTGATCCTTTTACGATGGAGAAGCTCATTGACTTTGGTGCACTGGACACGCCGATTGCTGAATGGCTGCAAAAACTTGTGGAAGCAAAGTACAACATCGTCATCTCTGGGGGAACAGGTTCAGGGAAGACGACCTTTCTTAACGCATTGAGCATGTACATTCCAAATCATGAACGTGTAATTACAGTCGAGGATTCCGCGGAGCTGAAGCTTACACAAATTCAGAACTTAGTCAGTCTAGAAACAAGACCTGCAAATGTGGAAGGTAAAGGCGAAATTACGATGCGAGACCTCGTTCGTACGGCTCTTCGAATGCGTCCAGATCGTATTGTTGTTGGTGAGGTTCGTGGTGGAGAAGCATTAGACATGTTGCAGGCGATGAATACCGGTCATGACGGTTCTTTAACGACAGGGCACGCCAATTCATCGGTCGATATGTTATCAAGGTTAGAAACGATGGTACTCATGTCTGGTCTGGATCTACCGATTCCAGCGATTCGAAGACAAATCTCTTCATCGGTCGAGCTAATTGTTCAACTCGGAAGATTGCGAGATGGTTCGAGACGCGTGTTGCAGATCACAGAAATTCTCGGTGAAGAGCAAGGTGAAATTCAACATCGCGACTTGTTTCATTTCAAAATTAACTCAGAAGAAAGCACAAAAGATAAAGTCGTCGGCAGGTTAGTGCCAACAGGTTCAGCAATGGAGCAAGTAGAAAAGTGGCAATCCGCAGGTTACGGTGAGCAACCGCTAGAAGAACCGACGATGGTCCATCACTATTCTTGAGGAGTGGACGAGCATGCTTTTGACTTATATAGCGATTGTGGTACTGCTTTTGATTATGTTAAAAGCAATTGTTGAACTCACACAAATACTCATCTATGGGACCGTGCCACAGAAAAAAATATTAGAAAAATCATTCAAGCGTTTAGAAGGTAGAAAGAAATCGGTGTACAGTACACAGTCAGCCGAAGAGCGTCAAGCTTCAAAGCGCCGAATGAATATACTCCAAGCAGCCGTGATCTGTTTGATTCTTTTCTTACTAGGTATGATGTTGTTCCGGAGCGTTTTCTTTGCACTGTTGATTGCTCTTTTAGGCCTTTTCTATCCGAAAGTGAAGGCGAATCACGATCATCAAAAGCAAGAGAAAATCATGTTGTTACAATTTAGAGATGCGATTCTTTCATTGGCAAGCTCATTGAAAGCGGGTACGTCCCTCCAAGTTGCTTTGCGTCGTTGTGAAACAGACATGACGCGAGAGCTACAGCTTCAAAAAGACAAGCCGATGCTTGATGCATTAGAGCGAATTAACGGAGATATTCAACTCGGGACACCTGTTGAGGATGCGTTACAAACGTTTAGAAACGAACACGACATTGAAGACATTGCCCAATTTGTTGATGCCATTATTATGACGAGAACAAAGGGTGGCAATTTAGCAGACGTTATTGATAACACGGCAGAATCGATTTCAGACAAAATCATGATACAACAAGAAATTAAAGTAGCGACTGCACAAAAGAAAATGGAAGCATCATTGCTTACATTTATGCCCGTTGGGATTGTCGTTGTTTTGATGATGCTAAATCCAGATTATATGCAACCGATGTACGATCAAACGCTTGGAACGTTTATGTTGTTCGCCGCGGTGCTAATGCTTGTCGCAAATTACTTTATCGGTAGAAAGGTGACGAACATCGATGTGTAAAAGGAGGGATCGGACGTGGCCATCATCATAGCCTCATTGATGTTTCTGTTTATTGTTCTACTGTTAACACCAAAGCAATGGGTGGAAGCAAGTAGCATTAAGAAACGTCTCGCTGTAGAAGAGGAAGTACTCATTGAAGAAGAACGCCGCTTTACCATTCGTAAAGCAACACCTGCTGTGATGAGAATGCTCTCACTCGTTAACTTTCGGTTATCGATTGAAAGAAGAGAACAACTTGAGACCAAAATCCAAATGGCAGGAAAAGCAGAGAAGTACCGTGTGGAAGACATTTTGACGATGAAAATGATGACCGCGGTGGGGTTGATGAGTTACTTTCTCTTTCTAGGAGTTGTTGCTAGCAGTCCGATGCTATTCCTAGTTGCTATGATGACCGCACTCATGGGCTATATTCTTCCTGAACATTGGTTAAAGATTTTAGGAAGCAGACGGAAAGATCAAATTAAGAAAGAGCTACCATATGTCATCAATGCAATCGCAATTATGAGTGAGGCGGGATTAAACCTTGTGCCTGCAATGAAAGAAGTTGCGGATAAGAAAAAAGGTGTTCTTGCTGACGAATTGCAAATGGTCATTCGTGATGTGTCGGTCGGTGTCTCCCAAATTACAGCATTAGAACGATTGGCTGAACGTTGCCAAGTTGATGAGGTGAACCGTTTCGTATCGGCAGTCTCTCAGAACCTTGAACGAGGGGCTTCAGGTGTTACGAGAGTTCTTCGTAATCAAGCAAGTGAAGTGTGGCAACAGCGTAAGAAAAAAGCCCAAGAACTCGGGGAGAAAGCATCAATGAAGTTATTCCTCCCGCTCTTGCTCTTAGCGTTTCCGGCTACGGCGATCTTCCTTCTCGGTCCAGCCATTTTAGGTGTGATGGACTTTATCTTATCAATGAATTAAGGGGCGGAGCCCATGGTTTCAATCTTCCTATTAGCAACAACACTGCTCATCGCAACAATTATTGATTTAAGAACGTGGAAAATTCCTAATTGGTTAACGTTATCAGCTACAGTCATCGGTGTAACGCATAACGGTTTTATGTACGGATTAGATGGTCTGTTTACGAGTTTGCTTGGGATGATTATTGGGTTTGCAATCTTCTTTTGTTTTTATTTAATGAAAGCTTACGGTGCTGGTGATGTGAAGTTAATGGCAGCAATCGGTGCCATTATGGGTGTTCCATTTATTCTGTACAGTTCAATCATTATTGTACTCATTGGAGGCCTCGTATCAATCATCGTACTCATTGTTAGGCATCGACAACGCAGACGAGATCACTTGGCAAAAAATCAAATGAACACAGCGTTTCCGTTTAGTCTTTGGATTACTGTAGGGAGTGTGTTAACGGTATGGCAAATGTATCCGCAACTGTAAGTCCTAGGCCGAAACGATTTTGGCGAAGGGAAGAAGGGCAATCACTTGCAGAGTTCGGCCTTGTAGCGCCGATTATGTTGATGATTGCGATTGGTGTACTATTACTCGGGTATTTTGTGTACTCACAAATTATTGTAGTTTCTGCCGCTAATCAAGGCGCTCGCGCTGGCAGTGCGATCAGTGCCGATCTTGAGGCAAACCCTGGACAAATGATACAAGTTGCACAATCAACAGCAGAATCGACGTTAAGTCAAGGATTGAACATTAATCAAGGCCAAGTCTCGTCAGTCGTTAACGGAGATCAATTCCAAACGACCGTGTCCTATGAATTCCGGTTTCCAGTAGGTATACCTGGTACAAACATTCCAACATCCTACGTGATCGAGCATACGTCGAGCTATCACATATGGGGGCGAGATGACGAATGAAGCGATGGCTAAACGATGAAGAAGGCGGCGTGTATCCCTTAGCAGCAGGCATTATCATTTTTGTTCTTGCGTTTGGGGGACTGCTCATCGATGGTGGCATGACTATCTATCATCATACGAAACTATCAAGTGCAGTTGATGCTGCCACCGTTGCAACGCTAGATGCCTATGACCGAGAGTTGTGGGAAGAATCGGGTGAGATTTCGTTAAATGATAACGAAGTCCGTGCTATTGCGACCCGCTATTTAACACAGAACATGGAAGAAGCTTCAATACGTAACTTAACGATTGATGCCTCTAGAAATCGCGTCACCTTAGAAGCAAGTGCAACCGCTCCGTTATTCTTCATGGCGATGTTTAATCAATACGAGACCGAAGTTCAAGCCTCAG
This sequence comes from Bacillaceae bacterium JMAK1, assembly GCA_012970285.1. Taxonomy (GTDB): domain Bacteria; phylum Bacillota; class Bacilli; order Bacillales; family Marinococcaceae; genus Geomicrobium_A. The sequence continues at coordinate 390,955 of JIBW01000006.1, read as the reverse complement.
CCTCTGCGAGTCTCGATGATTCAAACTTTGAAGGCGGAGAAGAAGAGGAGAGCGACGATTAAGTTTTCAAAGAGTTTGCCCTTAGGTAAGCATAGAGAGGGTGATGCGGGATGTCACTGTTCTTGAATTTCGCAGGCTTTTCGAAAGCGAATGGCATGTATTTAAACGCTTATCAACCGTATTTAGCTAAACGAGAGCAAGCGGTTCTATCACTACCAGTCATCATAAAAAACAGTGAGTATCGATTGTTGTATTCTAAGAAACCTACAGATTCGATGAATGGTTTAACCTACGAGTTGCAGACGAGGTCGTGAAAAAGGATTAGCTAGTTAAGTTAAATAAGTAGAACACTCCGTAGGAGCAAAAGTGTCAATCCAGTTAAAACAAACAAGGAATGATTAGTTGTGTCAAACCATATGAATTTTCCGGGGTTTTCAAAAGCAGAAGGAATTTACTTAAATGCTTTTAAACCATATTTGTCAAAGAGGGAAAGTGCAGATATGTCATTGCCGATTAAGATTGAAAATAGAGAATATCGACATTTATTCTCTAGAATGCCGAATGATCCTTTATATACCAAATTAATGGTGCTCTATAACGATGGAGAAATTGTAACAGATGAGGATGAAGTAAGGAGAAGCATTAGCTCGGTTTTCGGACTTACGCTCTATCAAGAACCAGAAAGCCAATTGAAGTTAGACATAAAACAGGGCGATGTGGCGTTACGGAAAACAGAAATTGATGCATTAACCAAACTTAAAGAGAAATCTTTGACACAATTTAGTGCGTCGGACCAAGAAGTGGTTAGTGACCATCTGGAATATTTCAAAGGCTTAGAAGAAGTTGGTAAACCATTAAGTATCATTGCAAAAAAAATTCTTGATCATAAAAAGCTTATTGAAAGCTCAGATAAAGTGACAGAAGAACAGTTGTTATTTGGTATCGATCTAGCTGAAGAAAGGACACAGCATAGAAATGAGTTGGAGAGACTTCTATTTTTCAATGGAGAGTATACACGACAAGAGGTTTCTAAAGTTTTTCGGAAACATAAAAGAAGTATTAGAGCAGTCATTGGCAGGAGCGCCTATCGAAAAATTGTTAGTGAAATGAAGGGTGCAGAGAGAGAAACTCCTCGGATCATTAGAGAAACGAACAAGATTTATGGGACGTCTTTAAACAACAAAAAAGACTTCCTTAACTTTCTCAAGAACAAACCTAAGGATAAAGAGCGGTTTCAAGAGCAATTAGAAGTCATATTTGATCAAGCTTGGGTTTTATCGAGGAACTATATGAAATAGTTCGACCCTTTGGAACGACGAGACTGAACGGTTTAACCCACGAGTTGCAGAAGGAACCGTGTAAAAGGTTTAGCTAGTTAAAGAAGTAAAGATCTAATTCAGTTAAAACGAACAAGGAATGATAGATTTTGTTACACCGTATAAAATATCCGGGGTTTTCAAAAGCAGAAGGGGTCTATCTAGAGGCGTATGAACCTTATTTATCAAATAAAGAACGTGCAGATATGTCCATACCGATCAAAATAGAAAGTAGAGAATATCGTCATCTATTCTCTAAAATGCCTAAGGATCCATTGTATTCTAAATTAATTGTGCTTTATAACAATGGTGACGTTGTAACAAATGCGGATGAAGTACGTAGGTGCGTTTATTCAGTTTTTGGACTTACGCTTTTTCAAGAGCCGGATAGTCAATTTGAATTTGATATAAGACAAGGTGATCCAGAGCTTAGAAGAGTGGAAATAGAAAGCTTAACGAAGCTCACGCATCAACAACCAAACCCTTTTAATGAATCAGAACAAGAGGTAATAAGTCAGCATCTGAAGTATTTCAAAGACTTGGAAAAGGTCGGGGGATATTTAAAGGAGGTGAGTACGAAGCTGCTCGATCGAAAAAGGTTTATTGGACGAGCAGATAAAATCACGGAAGAAGAATTGTTAGACATGATCAATTTAGTAGAGGAACGGACAACCCATCGCAATGAGTTGGAGCGACTTCTATTTTTCAATGGAGAGTATACACGTGAAGAGGCGTATCGAATTTTCCGAAAGCACAAGCGGAGCATTAGGAAAGTTATTGGAAGGTACTCTTATCGGAAGGTGGTAAGTGAGATGAGGGATGCAGAAAAGGCATCTCCACGCCTTATTCGAGAAACAAACACTATTTATGGCAGATCAATGCAATCAAAAAAAGATTTTCTTCATTTTCTTGAAAATAAGCCTACGGATAAAGAACGGTTTCAAGAGCAGCTAGACATCATGATTGATCGCACTTGGATATTATCAAGTAACTATTCTAGATAAGCACAGCACTTTTGTTTCAAAAGGGGGTGGTTCGATTGTCTAGTAATAATTCTCCTTAAAAACAAGCTGTTGAATTTGCTAGTGATTAGTCATTTTGGAAGTAGTGTGAAGAAAACTCAATATGTTAATTAGGAGGTGACAGTCTCTATGAGGAAGTGTAATAAGGTTCTTATTGCGTTTCTCATTACACTGCTAATATCTGCGGTGCCGCTAAGTATAACCTCGTATGTGCATGCAGAGGAAACGATAGACCCACCTAGTGTAGGTCTAGACGGCGCAGACGAAAAAAACAACATTCGGAGCGGAAGTAGCTCTAGCTCTGGAAGTTCTGGACCATCCGTTGGAGGTGGAGGAACGCCGGGGGCACCTAGTTGGTCAGATATTAATGGTACTCCAAGAGGTGGTTCTGGAGGTACGGACCCAGAAGGACCCTCTGGTGGTGAAGTTGGTGTAGGGCCGGGAGGAATTCCAGGTCCAGGAAATCCATTAGGTGTAGGTCCAGGAGGGATTTCAGGTCCAGGAAATCCATTAGGTGTAGGTCCAGGAGGAATTCCAGGTCCAGGAAATCCATTAGGTATAGGACCGGGAGGAATTCCGGGTCCAGGAAATCCATTAGGCATAGGACCGGGAGGAATTCCAGGTCCAGGAAATCCATTAGGTATAGGTCCAGGAGGAATTCCAGGTCCAGGAAGTCCATTAGGTATAGGCTCAGGAGGAATTCCGGGTCCAGGAAATCCATTAGGTATAGGTCCAGGAGGAATTCCAGGTCCAGGAAGTCTTTTAGGTATAGGTTCAGGAGGAATTGGTGCAGGTGAAGAAGGTTTGCCTGGTCAGGGCAATGCCATCGAAGTAGGTCTAGGAGGATTATATGGCATTTGGTCACATAACTCCTTGAATAATAATTATTATCCAACGATGAATTCGATGGTTAATAGTCATTTTCAACAACAGATGTTTGGCTTTAACCGTGACCATATGACGCAATTAACGGTCTCTGGTGCTGCTTCTGAACTAGGCTCAGTAACTGCTAAACCGAGTAATCTTCAATCAGTTAGTAATTTTCTGTTTTCCAGTAGTGGAGATCATGCAATAGGTGTTGATAGTGTTCTACAAGCTATCGTTGATCAGCGTAATGCATTTGGATCAATTGTAGAAACAGCAGAAGAGTTAGGACATAACCCAAATGCTTTTTCAGGAGCTAATCAGGTTGTTAATACTGTGAATTATGCATTGTCTATAGCTACTCCTATAATGGGATTTGCCAATGTTGATGGCCTCGATGGCGTAATGGATGGTCTAGGGTTTACAGCAGGTGCATTCGATACTGCTAAATCATGGAGAGATTATAGGGCAGCAGCTTTTACTGGTAACGTTTTCAACGCTTCAATGGGAAATGCACCCACAATTCCTGCTGCGAGTGGTTCAAATGCTGCCGCAAACGTAGCTAATGCTGCTTCAAGTGCCCCTTCAAGCTCTTTATGGGGTACGATTGCCAAGAGAGCTGGAATTGGTCTTGGTATTGTAGGTACGGGTGTTAGTGCCTATGAATCGTATAATCATTTTAGTGAGGGGAATTATCTAGATGGTACAGGTTCAGTACTAGAAGGTATTGGTTCAGCCGCGTTTACGGTTTCGGCATTATCAGGAGGTGTTACTCCTGTAGGAATAGCGGCTGCAGCTGTAGGAGTGGTTGCAACAGGTGCTGGATTAATAATTAGGTATCGTGAGCCAATTGGTAAAGCTCTTAATTGGGTTGGTGACAAAGCTTCAAATGCTTGGAATTCAACAGTAGATGGAGTGAGAAACCTTGGCAATTCTATCAGTGATGGAGCAAGTCGTGTTGGAAGTGCTATCAGTGATGGAGCAAGTAGTGTCGGAAAAAGCATTAGTAATGGATTCAATAGATTGTTTGGCAATTAAATTAATAGGAGGAAATTAAAATGTTAAAGTTCTTAAAAAACTTTTGGAATGATGAAAAGGGACAATCAATGAGTGAGTACGGGTTAATTCTCGCCCTGGTTGCGGTTGTAGCTATTACTACGTTAACGTTACTAGGAGACAACATCATGCAAATGTTCTCTGACATTGCAGATGCGATTGCTCAGTAATACGACTAGGCCCGGCGTAAAAACCGTCGGGCTTCAACTTGTTAGTAAAGAAGGTGTAGGAGATGAAGATTTTTTTCTGGATATTTTTAGGTGCACTGGTTTTACTCACTCCGTTATTTATTTATGACATGGTGCAACGTCAATCGATTAACATTTCATTTATTCTCATGATTATTTTATGTTTTGTGTTTTACACACGAGCCTTTAAAACAGGGTAGCTGATACGATCCGGTCGGATGAACCTAGGAGAGATGACGATGAAGAAGACGGTACCATTTAATCATGGTGAATTAACACTTAATACTGAGTATGTGCAATGGCGTGTTGAAGATACGTTCGTCCAAAGTGCGACCATGAACGATTTATCGTATATGAAGAAAAAGCGTCCATACACACTTCCGGTCAAATCAATGGTTCATGAAGGGAATCAAATGATCTTTACTTGGGCATTAGAAGATCATGTACCCTATGTTGCATTGCGCCAAGAAGATGTGCTTGTACGTTTACGTGCAGCGGAAGGACTGATAGAGTCCTATAACTATTTCTCAGAACAAACGGAGGTTGAGACATCGTTTGACCTTCATAATCTCGTATTTTCTAAAGAACACAATGAAACAAAAGCGTTAGGATCAATTAAGACGATTCATTTCTCTAATCAATCTGACGTTGAACAGGAATCGAATGAATTGTCGTTCGTACAGAAGCAGCTTGTTTATTTATTTTCTCTAGTAAAAGATAAAGACTTTTATGAGGCGTCAGAAGAAGAGTTGATTAAGAAAGCCCCTCAGAATGAAAAGCATGTCGTGACCACGATTGTAGAAGCGACATCGTTAGATCAAATTCTAGACATGATTCGTAAAGAGATTACGAGCGTGCAATCGACGTATTATGAAAACCAAGCCCAACCAGTTAAGAAACCAAATCGAGGGAAGCGTGTAGGATTACTCGCTACGGCCGTCATCGCGGTCGGTGCAATCGTCTATGCAGTCGGGTTCGCAGGTTCAACTGAAGAAGCCCATGTTCAAGAGGTTGAAGAGGACCACGCGACAGAAGTGAATGAACAATTAGACATCGCTAATCAGTATGTGGAAGCGTTAGAGTATTATTATCAAGGAGAATATGAAGAAGCATTCTCTTTGCTTGAACTTGTCAAACCTCATCGATCCATTGATGATTCTTTATATATTGAACTCGTTGTTCTTAGTGATCACTATGAAGATTATTTGTTAGAGTATCCAGATCAAGTTGCTCAAGTCGCTTATCAACTTCACCTGCAAGAGCGTGGCGAAGAAATTCTAGAACTTGAGACCGATGATTCATATGTTCGAATGGAGCAACACAACATTGAGGATGAAAGTGAAGAACTTCTCACGTATAGTCAACAAATTGAAGAAGAACGCTCGTTAAACGAACGTGAGATTCAGCTGACGTTTTATGCGCATCTCGCTTTAGATCCTGAAGAAGCGTATGCATTTGCGGAGCGTGTTGAAGATTCTAACTATCAAAGGCGTGCGTTGGATGAACAAATTGAAATTCTAGAGAATCAGCTCGAAGAAGAAGAGGAAGAAAGTGATATTGAAGAGCTTGAGGAAGAAGTGGCACAATTAGAAGAGTTAAGAAGTGAGGTCTCATAGGTCGAATTTAATTTGTTTTTCAGCTAGGAAGGGGTTTGGTAGCGTGAGTGTTTCCAGGTGGAAAAGTAGTATGGTAGCTATGCTTTTCGTGTTGTTACTTGCGGCATGTAATGACAACAGTGAAGGAACCGAAGAAGCTGAGGAAAGCGTAGAGAATGAAGAGGCTCAAGAAGTAGATGGTGAGGAGACAATCACGACGGATGTGCCAGCGGTCGATTTGACGGCAGAAGGTGTGTTAACTTCCAGTGAGGGAGAATTAACGGCTGAACATCTTCCTGACGAGGAGACGATCGTGGACTCATACGATCAAGCCGAGCAAATTGCACTTCAAGAGTTCGAGGCAATTGTGCAAGAAGATGGCGCTGAACGGACGATGAAAGAATGGCTCGACTTTACCGTTTATCAATTGGGAGCTAACCATGAAGAAGTGCTGCAACGGGTTGAGGACTATGAGGTCGAGTTTTCGGAGCTGACGTTACCTGATGGCAGGTCAATTGTTGAGTTAGAAGATGAAGAGCTTGAAGAAGAGATGGAAAAAGAAGTGAACGTAGCCATTCTTCTTGATGCGAGTGGAAGTATGGCCGGGCAAGTTGACGGTGGACAGAAGATGGATCTAGCGAAAGATGCAATCGCAGTTTTTGTTCAAAATATTCCTGATGAAACGAATGTTTTAGTGCAAGCGTATGGTCATGAAGGTGACAATACAAATGATGGAAAGACGGAGTCATGTGAAGCCATCGAAAATGTCTATCCATTATCACCAATCAATGATCGTGAATTCGTTGAAGCGGTTGATCCAATTGAACCGACAGGATGGACACCACTTGCGGATGCAATGGAGCAAGCCAAAGAAGACTTGATTGAGGAAGCAGATGAAAACTCAATCAACTTCATCTATGTGATTAGCGATGGCATTGAAACGTGTGGTGGTGATCCAGTCGCGGTGGCAGAAACGATTCCAGAAGCAGGGATTGACTTTGAAGTTAATATTCTAGGGTTTGATATTGCTGATGATGAGCACGAGCAGCTTCAAGAAGTTGCAGAGGTAAGCGGTGGGAATTATTCTTCTGTGTATACAGCACAAGAGTTAGATGAAGAAGTGACCGGTACTTGGCTCGATCAGATTAGTCAATTTGCTTGGATTTGGTGGGCAAGAGATGGATTGATTGCAACGAGTGAAGATCAATTAGACATCGAAAATGAGCTTCGAGAATTACGAAATGATGTCTCCACCTTAAGAAACCAAGAGAACTCACGAATGACCGAAGCCGTTGAAATTGTGATTGAAAATAATGAATTGGAACCAGATGAAATTAATGAATTGAGGCAACTAATAAGAGAACGAGCAAATCTCATTCAAGAAGTGAGTGATGAAACGACGTCTGAAAAACGAGCAGAGGTTGTGGAATCGAGGGACCGTATTCAAGATGTGATTAGACAATTGCGAGAAGAGCATACCGATTAAGATGTTTAATTTGAAGAACACATAAGAAAAAACAAAAGGCTGCCCTGCACGGCAGCCCCTGATTTTACAAGATTTCATTTTTGGTTTGTGTACCGATGAGTTCTGAGCCACTTGTATCGCCAACGACTAAAACAGTAAGCGCGATTGCTGCTACTAGCATCCAACTTTTCATAACCTTAATCACCTCCAATAACGTGTTTACCACCGCTTGCTTCATTTGATAAATGTAGATAGCGGTAGGCGTTCTCGAAATCTTCATGATCTCTAAAATGCTTCGATAAATCGTTGCATACTTCTGAAAACTCTCCGTGGAGATTGTTCTCTTGGAGAATTGTTAAGCCTTGATCAATGAGAGACAGATCGACTGTCATTTGTGCGTGCAGCCCACGACTGATCAAACACTTCGCACTATATTCATTTAATTGAAGTGCTTCTTTAGCAATGCTTGACTCTACTTCATCCAACAGCTCGTGCCCACGATCGGTCATGCCGAGTTTAAAGTGAGTGTTGGCAATGTGATACTTGGATTTAATTCGTATCATCGTTTTCTTTTGGTGGCTATCTGAATGGGCTCGCGTATAAGACTTTAATGCCTTCTCAAAGTGTCCGTGCCGGTATTCATTGTTCGCTTTGGCATAATGGACAAGGGATCGATGATAAGGTTCTTTGTTCGTAAGTTGCTGAGCGTAGCTAGTGTACGTGTTCGATTTCTCATAATAGCCTAGCTCTGAATAAATTCCTGCTTTCATAATGAGACAGTTCATCTGGAGTCTCATATGATCTTTCGAACCTTTGATAATGTCGTATGCTTGATTAAGGTAAGAAAGTGCGGTGATGTTCTGATCTAAGCGATAAAAAACGTTCGCAATTCGAATGTAGAACTCGGCTTGCTCATAATTGTTCACATGAATAATATGTTTCTCTGCTTCTTTGAAATGTTTCAGTGCACAAAGATAATTCTCGACACTTGTCGCAATCATGCCTTCATTGAAATGATACAAGTAGTTCAAGATGTTGTTCGTCTCAAATGTTGCTTCTTTCAATTTGATGGAATGCTGGGCCATCGGTTGATGCATCATCTGCCCTGTAACAAATTGGTGCTTGAAATGAACCAAGTCGTAATAAGTAGCTGCTTGCTTTGATACATGGATGTGATGAATCATTTCACTAATCTCTTTTTGATAGCGCTGAGCGTCATCGAGGTTGTACATGGAGAGCGCTCGTAACCAACTTCCGATCTTCGAGATGAGCGTGTTCTCTATTGTCAACTTAGGGTCATCCTTTCTTGACTTTGTGTTTCTAAAAACATTGTAAAACAAAATATTGGAAAAATCATCATATTTTGCGCTTATTATCTAAATTAAAATTAAATTCGACATTATCTGAATTATGTATATAGTAATAAAGAAGAGATCTGTTTGACTACATGTCGTCTAAATCTATCTATTGACGAAATAGTGTTATACAATGAATATATTGTTGGAAAATTTAAATTATAGTTTAGAGATAATACAGATCACTTTAAAGGATGATGAACATGATCAAAACAAAAGCAGCAGTACTTTATGAGAGTGGTTTATCAATGCCTTACGCAAAGTCAAAGCCATTAAAGATTGAAGAAGTGAATTTACGAGACCCTAGAAGCGACGAATTGCTCATACAAGTACGAGCAGTTGGTCTTTGTCATTCTGACCTATCGGTTATCAATGGCAATCGCTCACGACAAACGCCAATGGTTCTAGGTCACGAAGTGTCGGGTGTTGTCAAAGCAGTTGGAGATCACGTAACGGACTTTGAAGTTGGGGACCATATTGTCACCAGCTTTATTCCAAACTGCGGGCAATGCTTACCGTGTAAAGAAGGAAGACCAGCTCTTTGTGAACCAGGAGCTGAGGCGAATAATGCTGGAACGATGCTTTCAGGTGGCTTGCGGATTGAACATGCTGATGGAAGTGATGTGTACACTCATATCGGGATCTCAGGGTTTTCTGAGTACAGCATTATCTCAACGAAGTCTGCGGTGAAAATTGATCGAGATGTTCCATTTCATCATGCAGCCTTGTTTGGTTGTGCTGTAATTACAGGGCTAGGTGCTGTCATTAATACGGCGGAAGTAATACCAGGAACGGATGTAGCTGTCGTGGGACTCGGTGGCATTGGAATGAACGCCTTACTAGGGGCGCAACTTGCTGGAGCGAAAGAAATTATCGCTGTGGATGTAAATGATGCGAAGTTGGAACATGCAAAGGAGCTCGGAGCAACAGCTGTATTTAATGCAACTGAGGAAGGTGTGGTTGAGCGCATTCGGGAGTACACGAATGGTGGTGTGCACTATGCATTTGAAACGGCAGGGGTTGTGCCGGCAATGAAAACGGCGTATACGATTACTCGTCGAGGTGGAATGACAGTGACGAGTGGATTGCCAGATCCGAAAGAAGAGTTCTCGTTTCCGCAAGTCGGCCTCACTGCAGAAGAACGGACAATTAAAGGGTCTTATTTAGGAAGTTGTGTACCAATGAGAGATGTGCCTCGCTATATTTCATTATTCAAGCAAGGGAAGTTGCCAATTGATCAACTGATTGGTGAGCGGATTACGCTTGAAGAAATCAATGAAGGTTTTGACCGACTGCACGAAGGAAAGAGTCAGCGAATTATGGTTGAGTTTCCGGGGTAAACAAAAAAGACGAATCAACGTGAAGACCACGTTGACTCGTCTTTTTGTTTTATGGACGCTCAATAATTGTAGCGACGCCTTGACCGCCACCGATACAAAGGGAGGCAACGCCAGTTTTTACGTCTCGTCGTTTCATTTCATGAATGAGTGTAACAAGTACTCGTGCACCACTTGCGCCAATCGGATGGCCGAGGCTGATGGCACCACCGTTCACGTTAATTTTCTCTTTAGGTAAATCTAAGTCTCGCTGTACAGCAAGGGACTGAGCTGCGAAGGCTTCGTTCATCTCAAACAAGTCGATATCTGAAACGGACAAGTTCGCTTTCTCTAGGGCCTTCTTCGTTGCTGGTACTGGGCCGATTCCCATCATTTTCGGACTCACACCTGCACTTGCATTGGAACGGATTGTGACGAGTGGTGTAAGACCTAATTCTGCTGCTTTGGCTTCGCTCATGACGAGAACGGCCGCTGCTGCGTCGTTAATGCCAGATGCGTTTCCAGCAGATACACTGCCGTCTTTTTTGAAGGCAGGACGTAATTTGCCGAGTTTATCTGCTGTCGTACCAGGTCGGATATGCTCATCTTGATCAAAGCGTATTGGATCACCTTTACGCTGAGGAATGTACACAGGCGCAATTTCGTCTGCGAAATGACCATTTGTTTGTGCTTGTTCTGCCTTTTGGTGACTCCAAGCAGCGAATTCATCTTGTTGCTCGCGAGTAAAGCCGTATTCGTCATTAATGTTCTCAGCTGTAATGCCCATATGGTAATTTTCGAGTCCGCAAGTTAAGCCATCATGAACCATGCTGTCGACAAACTTCTGGTCGCCCATTCCAAACCCGCTACGGGCATTCATCGTTAAGTAAGGCGCTTGGCTCATGTTCTCCATACCACCTGCAATTACGATGTCAGCATCTTCATTTTGAATCGCTTGTGTTGCTAAGTGTACGGCTTTCAAACCAGAACCACACACTTTGTTAATGGTCATGCTCGGTACGGAATCTGGAAGCCCAGCTTTCATTGCAGCTAGTCTTGCAGGGTTTTGTCCGAGACCTGCTTGTAACACATTTCCTAGAATAACTTCATCGATCTGATCTGGTGTAACCCCAGATTTATTCAGTAATTGTTCAATGACTGTTTTTCCTAAATCAATAGCTGAGACTGATGACAGGCTGCCTTGGAAGCCACCGATAGCGGTCCGAGTTGCCTCAACGATCACGACATTTTGACTCATGATTATTGGCCTCCTGACAAGCTTGGATCAATTGTAAAGTCAGCATCTGTGTTTTCTTTAATCGATTCAATGCTGTGACCATTAAGTGCTTCGCGCAAAACCATGCCTTCATCGGTGAATTCGAAAACGGCCATGTCCGTAATGACTCGGTTGACGACACCTTTACCGGTAAGAGGCAAGTCACATTGCTTCTTGATTTTTGCTTCTCCAGCTTTGTTCGTATGCGTCATAATAATAACGACTTTACGCGCTCCTTGAACAATGTCCATCGCACCGCCCATGCCTTTGACCATCTTGCCTGGGATCATCCAATTTGCTAGATCACCAGTTTGTGAGACTTCCATACCACCGAGAATCGTTAAATCAACGTGTCCACCACGAATCATCGCAAACGATTCAGCGTTGTCAAAGAAAGCAGCTCCAGGCTTTGCGGTTACTGTCTCTTTACCAGCGTTAATAAGATCAGCGTCTTCTTCTCCTTCAATGGGATAGTTTCCGATGCCGAGCATGCCATTTTCAGAATGCAAGAAGATGTTTTTTTCTGCTGGAATTTTGTCGGCAATCATTGTCGGCATTCCGATGCCTAAGTTGACGACCATTCCTTCTTCAATTTCTTTTACTGCACGGTTAATAATGATCTCTCTAGAGTCGCTCATCACTGTCAGCTCCTTTTAGGCTTTACGAACCGTAAGGCGTTCGATTCGCTTTTCATAGTTTTTGCCAAGTAATAGTTCTTGAACGTAGATACTCGGTGTATGAACATGATCAGGATCTATTTCACCAATTTGAACGAGTTCTTCCACTTCAGCAATCGTATGAGTTCCTGCAGCTGCTGCAAGTGGGTTGAAGTTGCGGGACGTTTTACGGTACACGAGGTTTCCATAAGGGTCGCCTTTCCAAGCCTTAACGAGTGCGGCATCCCCTTTAATCGCCTTTTCAAAGATATATGTCTTACCGTCGATTTCCTTATGCTCTTTTCCTTCAGCAATCGGTGTTCCGACACCTGCTGGTGTATAGAATCCGCCGATTCCTGCACCACCTGCACGAATACGTTCAGCAAGTGTGCCTTGCGGGGTGAGCTCAACATCTAATTCGCCATTTAAAAATTGCTCTTCGAAAACTTTATTTTCGCCGACGTATGACGCAATCATTTTGTCAATTTGCTTGTTTTGCAAAAGCAGACCAAGTCCCCAGTCTGCAACGCCACAGTTGTTACTTACGACGGTTAAGTTTTTCGTGCCTTGTTTCGCTAGCTCAACGATCGCATTCTCAGGAATTCCACAAAGTCCAAATCCTCCGACAATAATCGTGTCGCCATCCTTAATATTCTTTATGCTTTCTGTAAAAGAAGAAGCTACTTTTGTCATCGCCAAGTCTCCTTTTTCTCTTTAAGTTTGTATTCACTTTACTATAAGCGCTTACATAAGTAAAATATATAATTATAATAATAGTATTCCATAAAGGAATGAGTCGTTCATTGATGCAAATTAAACAGTTTCGTTATTTTATAGAAGTCTATCAACAAGTGAGCTTTTCAAGGGCGAGCGAAAAGCTTGGGATTAGTCAACCGGCGCTAAGTAAAGTGATTGCTCAGTTGGAAGAAGAGCTGGAGTTGCAATTGTTTGATCGATCGACCCGCCAGCTTCAAATCACCGCTGAAGGGGAGGCGATGTACGAATACGCACAAAAAGTCATTCGAGAAGTTGAAGACTTTAAGCAAGCGGCGGTAGATCTTCGTACAAAGCACAAAGGACATTTCCGGTTTGGGTTACCTCCGGTCATTGGTTCAAGCTTCTTTCCGAAGGTAATCGCAGCGTTTCAAAAGCAGAATCCTGATGCGAAAATGAGCATTGTAGAAGAAGGGGCACGCGTCGTCCAACAATCAATCCTTCATGGGGAATTGGATGTAGGCATTGGGATCTTGCCGATTCCTGATACGGAACTCGAAGTCATTCCAATTGTAAAAAGAAAATTGTTGTTAGTCGTTTCGAATGAGCACCCATTGGCTGACTCAAAAAAGGTTACGATGTCTGAACTTAAAGGAGAGCAATTTCTTTTATTTAAACGAGGCTTCTCATTGTATGACCGAGTTCGTGAAGCATCGATCGATTCAGGATTTGAGCCGAACGTTATTCATGAAAGTACGCAATGGGATTTTCTCTTAAAGATGGTTAAAGAGAATCTAGGCGTCAGCTTCTTACCAGAGACGATTGTCGAAGACTCGAATCAGACAGGGGTTAGCGCTATTGAAATTGATCATCCGCTAATTCACTGGAACCTTGCGCTAATCTCGCGGAAGAACGGCTATCAATCACCTGCTACAACTGCTTGGATTGAGTATGTGAAAGCTTATTTCAAAGAAGAAACAGAATACTAAGTTGTATTCTGTTTCTTTTATGGTGTGCGATGAATCAGTTGCAATTGAAATTGGAGTTAGTGTACGATGCAACTACAATTCTTATTATTCAGATATATGAGGAGTGGGTGACTGTGACCGAGATGATTTTAACCGATTTTTTGGATCGTGCGGTACGAGTATATGGCTCAAAGAAGGCAATTATTGATCAAAATGATCAAGCCTACACGTATACAGAAATTAATGATCGAGTGAATCAACTGTCTCATGGGCTCTCTGCACTCGGAATTCAAAAGGGTGATCGGGTTGCCTATTTAGCACCGAATACGCTTGAAATGTTCGAAGGGTTTTACGGGGTGTTTCAGGTAGGTGCGATTATGGTTTCACTGAATACACGTTTAAAGTCAGATGATTATTTGTACATTCTTAATCATAGTGAAAGCAAAATACTGTTTGTAGACCATGAATTGTATGACTTAATCGCACCGATTTTACCGAAACTTGAAACGGTGCAGTCTGTTGTTGTACACGGAGCAGAGCGCTCATCAGGCTCATACTTCGCGTATGATTCTTGGTTACAGTCACAAGAGAGCGCTTCTTATTCACGGGCGGACTTAAGCGAAAATGATTTATGCTCGATTCTCTATACGAGTGGGACTACCGGGAAGCCAAAAGGGGTTATGCTCACACATCGCAGTAATTACTTGCATGCGCTGAGTACGATGCATCATCTTCAAGTTAGCGACCAAGATACGCTGCTGCACGTGTTACCGATGTTCCACGTCAATGGCTGGGGCTCTCCATTTTACTATACGGCAAATGGTGCGACCCAAGTGATGCAAAAGAAAACCGACCCGTCAGAAATTCTAGAGCGAATGGAACGATATGACGTATCAGTTATGCATATGGCGCCAACAGTACTTGGCAGTTTAATCGATAAGTACAAAGCAGAAAAGCGTAACATCACACAAGATGTGCGAGTCGTTATTGCGGGTGCTGCACCACCTCAAGCATTTGTGAAAACGTTAGAAGAAGAGATCGGTTTTACGTTTATTCAAGTGTATGGGATGACCGAGAGTTCCCCATTATCACTGATTAGTTATTTATCTTCAGAAGACGATGATTTAGTTGGAGATCGTTATTATGAGGCAAAAGCGAAACAGGGGTATGAAATGATTGGCTCTAAAGTGCGGGTCATTGATGATCAGGGTGAAAGCGTGCCTATAGACGGGAAAACAGTCGGTGAGCTTGTCGTTAAAGGGCATGGAGTGATGAAAGGGTATTGGAAGAACGACGAGGAAACGTCACGAACAATTCGTGATGGCTGGCTTTATACAGGTGACATGGCTACGGTTGACGATCGCCATCGTGTTCAAGTCGTTGACCGCAAAAAGGACATCATCATTAGTGGGGGAGAGAACATTTCATCGATTGAAGTTGAAAGCGTTTTCTATGATCACTCATCTGTGAAAGAAGCAGCGATTGTTGCAAAGCCTGATGAAAAGTGGGGCGAAACCCCTCATGCTATCCTCGTTTTGCGTGAAGGGCATACGGCAACGGAGCAAGAGATGATTGACTATGCAAGAAGTAAGTTGGCCCACTTTAAGTGTCCGCGTTACGTGACATTTATGGATGAGCTGCCGAAAACAGCGAGCGGGAAAATCCAGAAAGTTTATTTACGAGACTTGGTTTAACGGTTATAGATTTGTGCAATAGCAGTAGAAAGGAGTGAGGCAGAGAATGGTGAAACATGTACAGTTAGGAAAGTCAGGTGTCTACGTACATCCGATCGGATTAGGAACGAATGCGGTTGGTGGTCATAACATTTATCCGAATATGCTTGATGAAGAAGAAGGACGTAATGTTGTTCGGAGTGCGATCAACCACGGAATTACAATGCTTGATACGGCTTTCATTTACGGCCCGAAGCGTTCGGAAGAACTCGTCGGCGAAGTCGTTAAAGAATATAAGCGAGAAGATCTTGTTATTGCAACGAAAGCCGCACATAAAGCTGTTGGCGATACGATGGAGTTTGATAACTCTCCACAGTTCTTGAAGCAATCTGTTGATGATGCACTCAAACGATTGCAGACGGATTATATCGATTTGTTTTATATTCATTTTCCAGATGAATCAACACCGAAAGCTGAAGCCGTTGGGGCGTTGAAAGAGCTTAAGGATGCAGGGAAGATCCGTTCCATTGGTGTATCTAACTTTTCCCCTGAACAGCTAAAGGATGCGAACCAAGACGGTTACGTCGATGTGTTGCAAGCAGAGTACAATTTATTAAATCGCCAAGCAGAATCCGACTTTTTTGCATACACATCGAAAGAGGACATTACGTTTATTCCTTACTTCCCGCTAGAATCGGGATTGCTCGCAGGAAAGTATACTGAGAATAGTACGTTTACTGACTTTCGTTCAAAAAAGCCTTCGTTTCAAGGAGAAGCGTTTAAAGAAAACCTCGCAAAAGTCGAACGTGTTCGTGAAATTGCCGATGCAAAAGGAGAAGAAGTAGCACACGTTATTTTGGCATGGTATTTAACGAGACCTTCTGTCGATGTGCTAATACCAGGTGCAAAACGTACCGACCAAGTGAAAACGAGTATTCGTGCGGCAGAGATTGCATTAACGGATCGAGAAATACTTGTTATTGATGACATTTTTTCATAAACGAGGAGTGTACTCCTCGTTTTTTTTTGATCGTTAGCGAATGCTTTAAAGCGCAGGAGGAAGTGCCGAGCGTTTAAAATTTGAATATAACCTTTGGCCTTTGACCGCGAGGAAGTCAAAGTAGCGTGGATCAAGACGAGTGAATCTGACTTAGATAGAGAACATCAAAGATAAAAATTCTTAGACATTCTCTACTAAGACCGAAAGCTAAGGCAACAAAAAATGTGATGTGCTATTTTTGCTCGCTTCTGACCACAAACAAGCATTTTTGTGAGCAGAGCTTGAAATAGCCCCGCTGAACGGATCAAAAACAACAAACCACTGAGCATTTAGCTCAGTGGTTTGTTAGGTTCCACGTCTTTTTTCGTATGATTGGTTACATAAAGTGCGCCTAAGATGAGTGGGATTTGAAGCGGAAGACGTAGCCACAGAAATATAGGATGAATTTTCTTCCCATTAATGTATGTACGATTCTTGGCTGCCATATAGATGTTTGCTGGAAAGATGATAATCATAAACAGTGCGAGAAGTTTACCAGTGAGTTTCTGCCCCTTTTGAACCCAGAGAAGAATGGAGAAAGCAAGTTCCATCACGCCACTTACGAGGACAATCAGTCGTCTGAA
This sequence comes from Bacillaceae bacterium JMAK1, assembly GCA_012970285.1. GTDB lineage: Bacteria > Bacillota > Bacilli > Bacillales > Marinococcaceae > Geomicrobium_A. The sequence goes on along the minus strand of JIBW01000006.1, from coordinate 373,868 downwards.
TGGCAGGAACTTCGGAACAATACTTCGAAAAATCTTCTCTTGAGTAAAGTGTAAAACACCTGCTACGAATAAAATCATAGAATAAATGGTGCGGAACATTGTAATCATAGCGTCACGCCTTTTTAGCTGTCTATACCATTATTTGGACTTTCTCAAACGTGAGGTTGTGGACGATTCCAAGTTCGCGTATTAGACTTAAGAGAATAGAAAGAAGGCGTTAGTGTGACTTATATTCAAAGTGGGACGAAAACATACTACTCTGCAGCGGTCGCGTTATTTTTTGCTGGATTTGTAACGTTTGCAACGATTTACGCGACTCAACCTTTGCTTCCCATTTTTTCTAATGAATTTGGCGTTACTGCCCAGTCAGCCAGTTTAACAATTTCTGTAACGACAGGTATGCTAGCTGTTTTGTTACTCGTGGCAGCACCATTATCGGACCGATTCGGCCGAAAGAATGTAATGGTTTTATCTATGATTTTAACGGCAGTAATGGGTCTTCTTACAGCGTTTAGTCCGAATTTTGGAACGTTATTATCAATTCGAACACTCCTCGGCATAGCCGTGGCAGGTGTTCCTGCAATTGCCATGACCTATGTTGTGGAAGAATTTGATCAAAACAGCCTCGGGAAAGTAATGGGGCTCTACATCGCAGGTTCAAGCATCGGGGGAATGAGTGGACGACTCATCACAGGCGTTTTGACAGACATTTGGAATTGGCAAGTGGCACTCACTGCGCTTGGAGGATTGTCCCTTGTCATGAGTGTGTTATTCATGTTCATGTTGCCGAACTCAAAGCATTATACCCCTAAGAAATCTTCAATTAATCAAGCGTTAAGACGATATGGATCTGTGTTGAAACAGCCACAGTTAATGGCAGTCATTTCACTAGGGTTTATCCTCATGGGTTCCTTTATCGTTCTCTTTAATTATTTCGCTTACTTATTAATGGAGCCACCGTTTTCTTTATCTCAAGCGATTATCGGTTTTATTTACGTCGTGTATTTAGCAGGGACATTTAGTTCAGTTTATATGGGAAAGAAAGCTGATCGACACGGAAAGCCTGCAGTGATTCTTCTAGGTATCGGTTTGATGACTGTTGGTGCATTTCTCACGTTAGTGCCGGTGTTACCGATTACGATTCTTGGCGTTGTTGTCTTTACATTTGGTTTCTTTGGCGCACACTCGACAGCGAGTGCGTGGGTCAGCCAACGTGCAAAGGAATATCGATCACAAGCATCTTCGCTTTATTTGTTTGCTTATTACGCCGGTTCGAGCATTGCTGGAGCCATTGGTGGCTTCTTCTATACTTCGTTTGCGTGGCTTGGAGTTGTCGTATTTATGCTTGGATTGCTCGCTCTCGCTGTACCGGCAATTCAATTTGCAAGAAAAGAACGAGCAGAAGAGCTATAGTCGTTGTTCTTTCCAAGCAAGAAACTTCAGTCGATATTCTTCATAACGTTCCATATTAATGACTGGACCGCATTCGTGAATCACCCAAGGGTATCCTTGCTGTGGAACGCCAATTTCGTATCCGTGAGCTTTAAATTGTTCACATTGAGAAATATCATAGAAATGCCAATGGTCAAAGACCGATGACTCCCATTCAAGATCGTATTGTGTCATCATAATCAATCCGTCAATCGCTTCAACAGACTGATAGTGATCTGTTGGCTCTTGAAGTACAGACATTACGTAGTAATCTTTATCTTCGAGTATTTTACCGAACCGATTTGGGCTATCCCACCAGAGGCCTTGGTCGTTTAGGTGTTCACACCCTACAACACCGAGCATGCCTACCTTCGGGAAGTTGAGAAAAATATCGAGCATGTTATAAAGCATCATATGGTGGATGATCATCACATCTTGATGCAGGTAAATTTTATATTTGGCATCGGTTTTTTTCATGCCTTTATTGTATCCTTCGGTCATACTTTTGGCACCGCGAATTTCGATGACTTCAATGGTATATCCTTCGGGGACGGATAAGAGCGAGATATGTCGCAAGCACTTTGTGTAGTAATGTTCGTCGTTCACACACAGTAAAAACGCAATTTTTTTATCGTTCATGTACTCTCCCCACTTTATCTGTTCTGAAACTATCTATATGCAACGACAGCTAATTAGCCACAAGAAATTTAAGGAGGTGCTAGCCTATGAAACCTCTTGTTGTGAAACAATTGAGTCGAACGTTCAAAGGTCGTAAAGTGATTAACGATTTATCATTCTCATTGGACCGGGGTTTAATTTACGGTTTTCTAGGGCCAAATGGATCCGGGAAGACGATGACGATTCGCCTAATCGTTTCATTAATAAAGATGGACCGTGGGGAAATTTTTATTGAAGGAAAAGATCTTAACAAAAACCGTGAAGAAGCACTTCAGCACATTGGTGCGATCGTTGAAGACCCTGATTTGTATACGTACTTATCGGGCAGACAAAATCTTGAACACTTTGCAAGAATGAGCCAAAAGCCAATCCGTGAGGAACGAATTGAAGAAGTGATTGATCTAGTGGAGCTCACAAGCCGAATTGATGACAAAGTAAAAACGTATTCACTTGGCATGAAGCAACGACTTGGCATTGCGGTATCAATCCTTCATGAGCCTTCGGTATTAATTCTTGATGAACCGACGAACGGTTTAGATCCAAATGGAATGAAAGAACTGCGCTATTACTTACGTCGCTTAGCCAAACAAGATGGGGTAACGTTGCTCGTTTCGAGTCACCAGCTTCGTGAAGTAGAAGTGCTTTGCGACCGAGCGATCGTCATTAAAAATGGTCAAGCGGTGGATGAATTTGATTTGCGTTCGTCAGCGACTGAAAGTACGTATACGGTCTATGTTACAGCGAGTCCAGAAGCAGAAGCACATGCCCAGCTAGCGCAATTCGGAAACGTAGAAAAAAATGAGAGTCAGTTTGTCATTTACAACCAATCGTATGAGCAGATTCCAACGATCGTTGAAGCACTCGTTCAACAGAACGTCAGATTATACGAAATTCGTTGCGAACAAGGGTTGGAAGAACGTTACTTCTCGTTATTAGAGCAAGAGAGGGATGAACGATGAAGGGACTAGTCATTAATGAAACGTTAAAAGCGTGGCACGGGCGGAGAATTGGGCTCGCAATGATCATGATGTCAATTCTGATTCTGTTTATTTTTATCGTTGCAATAGCAATTGATCAATCATTTGGGTTATTGCTTACAACGGAGGAGTTTGTCACGATCGGTTCTGTGTTACACATCTTTATTATGTTGTACAGTTTTGTTCTCGTGACTGGGGCAATCTCTGGTGAAGCATCGACAGGTACGATTAAGCAATTACTTATAAAACCAGTATCGCGTCATCGTATTCTGTTATCAAAGTGGTTGACGAACCTAGTGATTAGTTTTCTGCTATATTGTTTTGTGTTAGCGTTGCTTTTTGCTTTCGGATTGTTCTTCCCACACGTTGTGCCACTTTCGTCCACGTTCTTTTATTTGGTAGAAACGGCATTGTATACGACGCCGTCACTCATCTTTTATGTAGCGCTAGCAACGTTACTTGCAGTCATTACGAAGAACACCGCCGTCACGATCGTGCTGACGATCTTGCCGTATTTTTTCGCAGATTTGTTCGTGTTACTTGCTGCTGAGTATGATTGGGCTTCTTGGATTGTGTTTGCTCATATTGATGTGTTTAACAACTACAATCCTGTCTCTTTAGCACCGCCACCATTCCCATCAATGTGGGCGTCAATTGGTTTTCTACTTATTCACATTGCATTAATGTTGGCGATCGCCCACATTATCTACAAAAGACAAGACGTTTTATAGAGTTCTGTCTTGAATTGTTGGGACTTTTTTTCGTAGAGGTGTGGAGTGGGGGTTTATGTGGCGACTTTAAACACTTTGTACTTTCTATAAAGACGCAAAAACTCGAGGAGAGTACTCTCCTCGAGTTTTTGCATTGTAACGGGTCAGGCTCTAACTTTTAAAAACGTACTATAACGTTCTGTCTTTTTCCTCATCAATATCTACGAGTGACTCGACAATGCCATCATTTACTCGGACTTCAAACACGCGGTTGTCTTTTTGGAATGCGAACAAGCCATTGTTGAAATCAGTTTGCAAGTATTTGAAAAAGACACCTTCGTAATCACAGTTTTTCTTATGATCGAAATTAAGCGTATACGTGTGATCGTCATTTTTATACAAGTAAGCGGTAATCCCACGTTCGAAGTTCCAATCTTCTTCTTCATCAGCACGAGGCTTTGGCACAACGTGTAAGTCAGCTGAAGGAATATCGTGTAGGAGAATGTCGATAATTGAACCGCCAATTAAAGCTGTCCACAAGTTTTCCACACGTTGGCCAATGACGATTTGAGTCGCATCGACTTCCTTTGCAATTCGTTTGATGACTTTCGTAATGTTGTGGGCATGACTTTCTTCTACGATTAATTCTGCACCATAGTCAGCTGCCATTTCTTTAAAAATACTCATATCGACTTCTCGATCATTTTTGTAATCGTCTTGTGGGAGGGAATCAAAGACAAGAATGTAGAGATTCGCTTCCGTTGTTTTGGCAAGCTCTGATCCTCGTTTGATCAGTCGTGCTCCATGGTGTCCATAATTGACGCAAACAAGAATATTCTCAGCCATCATTATCATCCTTTTTAAGCTTGTTGTTCAAAGTGATCTGTAAGTTCGTGAATAATGCCTTTTCTTACGTGTGCTTCGGTAATGCGATCGTCATCATAGAAGGCAAATCGACCGTTGTTAAAGTCAGTATGGCGATGTTTAAAGAAAACCCCTTCATGGGACTCATCGCCGGTTGGGTGGAAATCGACTAAGTACGTTCCATTAAATATAGGGAAAAGGTAAGCATCGACTCCTTTATCAAACGTCCAATCTTCTTCTTCATGAGCATGCTCGCGTGGAATGATGTGCACAGCTACAGAAGGAATGTCTTTTGAAAGGTGATCAATGGTAGATTTCCCGATCCATTTGCGCCATAAACTCTCAATTGATTGTCCGACAATCAAATGTGTAGCTTGAACTTCTTTAGCGGTCTCGGCAATCAGTTTCCGGTTCGTCAAGGGCTTTCCTTCGCTAATGAGTAAATCCGCTTCATATTTTAGGGCGAGTTTTTGAAACAAAGACATTCCGACGATGCGATGCGCCTCGTCTTCTTCACAAGCCATGTTATCGAATAAAAAAATGGTCGTGTGGTGGGATGTATGGTCAATCGTTTGTAATGCCTGTTCAATAAAGCGAAGTCCATTTTTGCCATGTTGTACACAGACGAGTGTATGGTTTTCCTTTGGAGAGTTTTGCAACGGTGTCACGTCCTTTAACAATCAATTTGTGACACAGTTTGCCCAAACAGAAGTCTTTTTATGCAGTGATGGAAAGTTAAACCAAACAAAAAACCTTCCACAATGGAAGGTTAAAACCTCATCTGCTCATAATACGCGCGAACAAACGCATACACGCCATATGCGACGAGTCCAAAAGCAACAATGGCTAACCAGACATCTCCGAACGGTTGTTGTTGCAGGGTTGCAAGCGCATCGTCAAATCCTCGTGCTTCATTCGGGTCAGATCGGTGAGCGGTGATCATAAAAAAGTAACCGATCATCATAAACAGAATGGAGCGTGCTCCGAATCCTACCTTTCCTGTCATCGTAGCAAAATGCTTTTCCTTTTGTGTCATTTCATATGATTTAAAGCCGTCGCGGTGCGTGTTCGTCATTGCAAAGTAGAATTGCATCAAACCAGCAAGCAAGATTCCTATTCCGATAATAAAAACGACCATCGCACCGTAAGGCTTAGACAACAAATAAGACGAAAAGGTCGTTTCGTTATAGGTATCTTGGCTAAATTGATGGAGAGCGAAGCGGAAAGACTGAATGCAAATTATACTATAAACAAGCGCGCTAAACAGATAAGTCCCGCGCTGAAAAAGACCACCAAGAGCAGTGCCGTGATCATCTACATCTTTAAACGTTTTTAACAGCATTAACATAATATAGCCAATCAATCCAAAGCCAATCGCAAAAAGCAAAAATTGTCCAAAAGGCAACCGTGAAAGTGATCGCAGTGCCCCTGTTGTGTTTTCCGTATCTCCGCCAAGGTTAAACGCGGCAAGTAGCGCGAGAATGCCAATAAGAATAAATACGGTTCCTTGACACATATAACCGAATCGAGCAAAGCGTTGCAACCAAGGAATCGTCTTTTGAGCTGGCTTCATTACTCGTCCTCCTCGTTGTACATATGTATCGATCGGTTCGCTAATTTAGAATCAAAATGAGAATCTTAAAGCATTAAAGACGTAAACGCTCATTAGTGAGGATGACAGGGACGGATGGGTAAAAGTGCTAGCTATACAAACACCTCCCCCTAACGTATTCACGACGTTAAGGGGAGGTGTCTTTTTTTAAGGGTTAGAGCCTTATGATTTGTAAGCTGCACGCACAAAATAATAGCGTGTGATAAAGAAGTAGATTAATTGAAGGAGCGCACCGATTCCGATGACGAGCAAACCGTTCCATAATAACATTGAACCGGCGGCACCTTCGAGCATGCTGTTTAACATTAAAAAGGCAAAGCTCGCATGCAAAGCACCAACGAGGTACGGAGTGAAGAAGAGGAAACGGATTTTGGATCCGAGAATCTTTTTCGCTTCTTTTTTTGTTAGTCCAATTCGTTTGAGCGAGAGCAGTTGCTTTTTCGTATCTTCAAGTTCAGTAAACAGCTTTAAGTAAAGCATGCTTCCTTGAACAATGAAGAAAAGTAAGCTCACAAAGATTCCAATGAAAAGTGTAAGTGAGAATGTTTGCATTACCATTTGATAATCTGAGGCGTTGGCCTGAACGAAATACGACTGGTGGTCAGAATCGGCAGCTTCACGAATCTCATTTGAAACTTCACCTTGTTCTTTCCAATTATCCAACTCATATCCATAGGCTTGATAGCGCTCATCAACGACAGATCCCCATTGTGCATAGGTTTCGTCAGGTACGATGAATTGTACCCAACCGCTACTCGCGGTGGACAATATCGGACGATCCGTGAAGTCATAAACGGTGTACGCCTCACTATGGACGTTAATGACATCTCCCTCTTCGAGAGAGTATTCAGGACTATTTTGGACAAATGGTGCTGCTACAAAGACTTCGTCTGATTGTAAATTTAGTTGTGGCAAATCCATATCTACTGCTATGTCGTTGTACGCTGATTCAGGAAGTGCAACTGCATCGGTTTCAAGATTACCTGTTTGAAAATCAATTGGCGTAACTTCTGTATCAATCGTATAGAGAATATCCGTATCGTGCTTTGCGAGAATTGCATCAGCGGTTTCTTTCTCTAATGTTGGTTCATCTTCATCAAAGTTGTACCAAGCAATCGTTGTTGCCATTTGATTTGTCGCCATTCGAATGGTCGAATCAAAGAGTAGATAGACCGTTCCACCCGCAGTTAAGACGACTGCGATTATGGTCGAAGTTAAAAACAACATGTTGGCGTAATCTTTTAGACGGAAAAGAATATTCGTTCGCGTGACGAGGTTTGTCCCGCTATATAACGAAGGTTTATCATAAAGCTTCTTATATAAAGCGACCGTTCCTTGACGAAACAATAAATAGGAACCGGTGACAACGAGAAACAAGATCGGTGGTATTAAGAAGACGGCAAGCATGATCGAGGCGGTGGCTGCAATCATGTAGCCTGCAATAAGCAAGATTAACCCTAGTATAGTTAAAATCCAAGAGAACCTTGGCATGTGCTTCGGTTTGCGTGCGTCTTTTAGTAGGTCTTGAATGTTTGCTTTTCGTAATCGCCAGAATGACAATAGCGTGAGCACTTGGAACAAGACAAAGAATCCAAGAGCGGTGATTAAATAGGCAGATAATACGAACTGAAACTCAATCGGTGACTCGGTTCCAAGCATGGACGACATGAGCATTAAGAACAATTTAGAGAATAGAGTTCCAATCCCGAGTCCAACTAGGATTGCGGTTACAGAAATGAGCGTTTGCTCAAAATAAACTAAGCGACACAATTGACGTTTGCTCATTCCGAATAACGATAGTAGACCAAATTCTTTTGAACGTGTACTTAAGAAAACGCGATTCGAATAAGCGATAAAGAAAATTGAAAACAGAATGATGATCACTTGAGCCATGATCATTCCAGTACGCACGGCATCGCCGCCGCGAATGTCTCCGTTCACAACATCGGGGTGAAACACAAATTGCGCATAAATGAAAAACACTGATACTGCAAACACACAGCTTAGAAAGTAGGCAGCATACCGTTGTGCGTGACCTGTGAGGTTTTTACGAGCGAGTCTTGTGATCGTCACTAAAGTCACCTCCGAGTACAGAAAGCGTGTCGAGGACCTTTTGGTAGAAAGTCTGCTGACGCTCACCTTTACGGATTTCAGAGAAGAATTGGCCGTCCTTAATGAAGACGATCCGATCGCAATAACTCGCTGCTGTTGCGTCGTGGGTCACCATTAGAATCGTTGCGCCCTCATCTTTATTCATCGTTGTCATCGTATCCATGACTTGTCGTGCTGATTTGGAATCGAGATTACCGGTTGGTTCATCTGCAAGTACGATTTTAGGGTCATGAATAACGGCCCTAGCACAAGCTGTACGTTGTTGTTGTCCGCCTGAAATCTCAGTCGTTCTTTTGTCTAGAATGTCCTGAATGCCAAGTTGGTCTGCAAGTAAATCAAGGCGTTTGCTCATCGTCTTGTGTGACGTCTTATCGAGTGCTAAAGGTAAGAGAATATTTTCTCGAACGGTTAGCGTGTCAAGCAAGTTGAAGTCTTGAAACACAAAACCAAGTTGTCTACGGCGAAACTGTGCTAATTGGCTATCATTTAACGTAGCAGGGTCTGTTCCATCAATTAGAAACGTTCCTGACGTTGGTTTATCGATCGTTGCGAGCAAGTTTAATAATGTTGTTTTCCCACTACCAGAAGGCCCCATGACCCCAACAAATTCCCCGCGTTCTACCGACATGTTGAAATTTGATAGAGCTTTATAAGAAAGCCCTTCTTTTTTTGGATAATACGTCTTACTAATTGCATCGACGTGTAGAAGTGTCATTCGGAATCTCTCCTTTACTGTTGTGAGTTTAGTATAGCGATTGAGATCCCGCTCTTCCCATCGATTGTTCTTTCACAACCTTACAAACTTGTCATAAAGTTTTGCTCGTAAATGTAAGACGCACGGTCGTTCCTTGTTCTAACTCCGAATCAATCGTTAAAGAATGACCTAATTGATTAGCAATCGTGCGTGCGAGATAAAGTCCCATCCCAGTTGATTCTGTTTTTTTACGACCGTTATCTCCAGTAAAGAAGGGTTCAAAAACACGGGGGAGATCGTGTGTTGGAATTCCGATTCCTGAGTCTTGGATAAAGAGGGACACACTTTCTTGTTCTTGTTTAATTGTGCAAGTAATTCTGTTCCCTTGTCCGTGATGAGAATAATTAATCGCATTAATGATGAGTTGTTTGATTACTGTGCGTAACCATTTTGAATCACTGTAAACAGTCGTCTGATTGGATTCTTCTACAATTTGAGGGTAAAGGTTACGCCGAATAAATTGACGTTTTTCCTCATTGATCACTTCACGTAAAAGTTGAGTTAATTCAACGGGCTCTGCATGAAAATCTAGCGAAAAGTGATCTAAACGTGCAAGTTGCAACATGAGTTCTAGGCCGTGACGAAAGCGATCATTTTCATCTTGAATGTCGTTGAAAAATGTTTGAACATCATCATCAGTCGTCTGGAGTTTACCCTCTTGAGAGAGGAGCGAGATGACACTCATCGGTGTTTTCATATGATGAACCCATTGATTAATAAACGTTTCGTGTTGCTTCCGATTGGTTTCATATTGAATGATTTGGTCGTGGGTGTGGACGTCGACCGTTCGAATGACGTCAAGCATTCTCTTTGTCGTTTGTGTTGGTGCTTGGCGGTGTGTAAGCTTGCGGATCTCATCCAATGAGGTCGAATGTGGATCAATGGCATACAGCTGTTTCAAAAACGATCGATGTCTTGCGTAATCAATGAATAAACCAGCACAAAGAAAAAGAGTCGCAAGAAGAAGCATATAGACATAGGTTGAGAAGCTTTGTTCTCCTCCTGAAAAGCTGATCAAAAGTACAGCGATTAGGATGGTGATGAGCGTACTAAAGTAAATGAGTACAATGAGAGGTAACCGATCGTGCAGAAAATCTTTTAGCATAACATTGCCTCCTTACCAATTCACTCGAAGTCTGTATCCTTGACCTCGGACCGTATGAATGGCATCTACAATGCCGATTTCTTGCAGTCGTTTTCGTACACGGTTGACGTTTACAGAAAGCGTATTATCATCTACAAAATCAACCTCATCCCAAAGTGATTCCAATAAATCATCTCGGCTAACGATTTGATCAGGCTGTTCAATGAGCTTTGCAAATAGAAGAAATTCTTTTTTTGAGAGTTCAATACGTGATTGCTTAAATTCAATTTCGTTTTTGTTAGGGTAGATGATTAGACCCTGTAGCTCTTTTTGTTCGGAGTCTGTGTTGTTTGCATATTCCCCGTATGTTCGTCGTAACGCACTCTTAATCTTGGCGGTTACAACGTCTAAATGGAAAGGCTTTGTAATGTAATCGTCGCCACCATGCTCAATTGCTAGCACTTGATTCATTTCATCCGTGCGAGCGGAAATGAAGATGACCGGTACATTCGAGAACGTTCGGATTTGTCTGCACCAATGAAAACCATCGAAATACGGAAGATTAATGTCTAACAAAATAAGATCGGGGGTACGTTCAATTACTTCCGCTTTAACTTCATCAAACTGATTTGTATAGGTCACGTGATAACCGTAACGGCCGAGGTGCTGACCGAGTAACGTTGCGATTTGCTGATCGTCTTCAACGATATAGATTGAGTACATGTGTAGTCTCCCCTTTGCTTGTTCGTATCATAACAAAAGAAATCAGTTTGTCGATAGTCTCCTAACAAAAGAATCCGCATTTTTACTAGGGCAAACGCAAAGGCAAACATGCTCTTGCCTGTATACACTATAGGGAATAACAGGAGGTGAAAATGGATGGTAAGACCTAATCCTTTTCAAAATAGTCGTTATTGCAAGAATGGTATTGAGATCAACAACAACCTAATTAACGGACCAGGAGTCGTAGGTGGCGGTGTTGTGCCAACATCACCAACTGTTCCTACACTTCCAGGAGATTTGGACTTTGGAATTTTTAACAGTCCGGCTGTCGATAGCTCAGCGCCACCTTTATCAGTCCCGTTAGCTACTAACGTGCAACTTGTTGGAACTGCAATTACTCATACGCCTGGTGATGCAGCGATTAACCTAGTTGAAGCTGGAACGTATACAATTTCTTATAACGCAGAAGTAACACCAACGGTAGCAGGTGGTCCTGTAGGATTAATTCTGCAACAAGGAGCAGTTGATTTAGTGGAGTCTGCTGATACTGGCGCTGGAGCGTCATTCTTATCAGGAGCGGTAACTATTACTATTGATGCTCCTGCAATCATTACGCTTAACTCTTCACAAGCATCGACGCTCACAGATGTGAATGTAACCGTTATTAAAACGGCGTAAATGAGAAAGAGACCCCCTTACATTTGTAAGGGGGTCTTCGTTAAGCTTTATAGTCCGAATACAATTGGCATCCACCAGTAAACGGCTGCGGTAATGATGATAATTGATGCTAAGTTTAACCATACTCCGGCTTTCGCCATGTCATCAATGCGCAAGTATCCTGCGCTGAAGACGGCGGTGTTTGGCGGTGTGGCCACCGGAAGCATGTAACAAGAACCAGCAGCGAGTGCAGCAGCTGCCATTAGTGGTAACGGATCAATTCCTAACGCAATCCCCATTCCTAGTGTAAGTGGAATAACGAGGTTGGCTACGGCAGTGTTTGATAGAATCTCTGTGATTGCAAGTACGATTACAACGAGTAATAGAATGATGAAGAAGAAGTGCAATCCTTCAAGCATTTGCAGAATTTCACCAATATGATCATTCAATCCTGAAGATGAGAATCCGGCAGCAATCGCCATACCCCCACCAAAGAGAATTAAGACGCCCCAAGGCAGGCGAGTCATATCTTGCCATTCTAGAATTCGTTCACCTTTCTTAGAGCTTGGGATGAAGAATAAGAGAAGGGCACCAAAGACTGCAATTGCACCGTCATGGATAAAGTCTCCTAAGTCTCCAATAAACGGAATTGAAATCCAAAGTATTACAGTTAAACCGAATGCGAACGAAACCATGGCTTCGTTGTAGTTGAACTTTCCGAGTTTTGCCTTTTCTTCTTTAATAAAGTCTAGATTACCTGTGTCGCCTTCTTCGTCATTATTCGTAATTTTAAACGCCATACGAGTAAGGTAGAAATATAAAACAACGAGCATGAGAAGAGCGACTGGACCTGCGAACATGAACCATTCAACGAATGTTACCGTTCGTCCAAGCTGTTCGTAAGCAATCCCTGCAAGAACGGCGTTTGGTACCGCAGCAACGATTGTTGCAAGACCACCGATGGTCGCAGCGTAAGCAACAGATAACAAGATACTCTTCGAGAAATGTTGTAAGTTGTCCCCTGTTAATATGTTCTTTTCTTTTACTTCTTTAATTAAGGCAATGGCTACAGGTAGCATCATGAGTGCTGTAGCTGCATTCGATACGAACATCGAGATTGCCGCAGTAGAAATAATAATACCGAGAATAATACGTTGGCTTTCGGAGCCAATCATTTGAATAATACTGAGTGCAATTCGACGATGCAAATTCCACTTTTCAATGGCGATCGCAATGACGAAACCACCTGCGTACATAAAGATGACAGGGTTTGCATAAGCAGAGGCGATGGTGCCCATTTCAGCCCCTTGTAAGACTGGGATCAATACAATTGGAACGAGTGATGCGGCAGCCATAGGAATAGATTCAGTAACCCAAAATGTTGCAACGAGTAGCGTTACCGCAAGAACGACCCGCGGTTCGTGACCCATCACACTATCCGGTATGAGAAAATACGTAAGCAAAAAAAGCACAGGACCTAGTATGAGTCCGATTTTATTACGGCGATTGTAACTAGATTCTGGTTGTTTTTCTGGTTCAATCATTACCTCATGCACCTCTTTCGATCATATCTGTAACACGTGCTATACTGAAGTATACGCACACTGTTGAAAACGTTTTCAACAGATAGTAATTTGAGCATGAATGTATAATACGGCAAAAAACGACGTAAATCAACAAGATTTTTGAAAATTAAATGAGGAGGTTGTCATGAAACCAGATGTAAGCACGGTGGAAGAAGCAAAGGAGCTACTTTTGGAACACCGACAATTTTTTTATAGTGGTGCGACAAAATCGATCGATTTTCGCATCGAGCAGCTTAAGAAATTGAAAACGATGATCCAAAACCAAGAGCAAGAAATCTACGAAGCATTACAACTCGATCTCGGAAAAAGCCAGTTTGAAACATACACGACAGAAATTGGCATCGTTTTAACGAACATTGATGAAGCGATTAAACAGTTACCGAAGTGGGTGAAGCCAGAGAAAGTAAAGACGCCAACGTTCATGCAACCTTCTAGGAACTACATGCTCCATGAACCGTATGGGACGGTGTTAATTATCGGTCCATTTAACTATCCTTTCCAATTACTAATAGAACCATTAATTGGTGCAATCGCTGCTGGAAACTGCGCTGTTTTGAAGCCATCGGAGCATACTCCAGAGACGAGCAAGCTTGTTAAAAGCTTTTGTGAAAAAATATTCTTCAAAGAATATATCCGTGTCGTTGAAGGAGAAGTTGAGACGAATGCTGCTTTAATTCATGCACCCTTTGACTACATTTTCTTTACCGGAAGTACGAAAGTCGGAAAGATTGTCATGGAAGCCGCTTCGAAGAACCTCGTGCCCGTCACACTTGAGCTTGGTGGGAAAAGCCCAACGCTCGTTCATAAAGATGCGAACATTAAACGAGCTGCAGAGCGTATTGTCTGGGGGAAATTTCTAAACAATGGACAAACGTGTATCGCACCAGATCATATTATCGTACATGCAGACGTGAAAGATTCACTGATTAAAGCGATGAAAAAGAAGATTGAACAGTTTTATGGTAAAGACATTCAACACAACCCTGATTACGGAAGGGTTATTAACGAAGGGCATTTTAAACGATTGCAAGAAATGATTGTAAACGATCAAGATCACCTTATTTACGGTGGTCATCATGACGTAGAGGACCGTTTTATTGAACCGACCTTGCTCGATTTACCAGGCCGTGATGCGGCATCGATGGAAGAGGAAATTTTCGGTCCGATCTTGCCGATTTTGACGTTCGAAGATATAGATGTAGTAATCTCAGATATTAAGAAGCAGCCGAAGCCTCTAGCGTTTTACTTCTTCTCTGAGGACAGTGAGCTTCAAGACAAAGTGATGGAAGACATCTCGTTTGGGGGAGGTTGTGTGAACGATACGATTATGCACGTGGCGAACCCTCATTTGCCTTTTGGAGGGGTAGGTGCTTCTGGGATGGGGAGTTATCATGGTGTCTACAGCTTTGAGACATTCTCTCATAAAAAGAGCATTACAAACCGCAGTTCCAAAGTGAAAGTATCGTTTATGTATCCGCCATTTAAAAACAAGATTAGCCTCGTTAAGAAATTCTTGAAATAGAGGTGCATTAGATGGAGAACACGTATTTTATTACTGGTTATCCTGGGTTTCTTTCGGGGCAGTTGCTAGATGAAATTGTCGCAACAAAGAAAGTGAACAAGATTTATTTGCTCGTGCAACCTAGCATGTTGCAAAAAGCGAAGCAACAATTTGCGATCGACGGGTTGTTTCAAAATCAGTGGGAGTTTATTTCTGGTGATATTACAGAAGAAGGGCTTGGATTGAGCCGGGAGCTTCGACACAATTTACAACGGTCTGTTACACACGTCTTTCATCTTGCTGCCATATACGATCTTTCAGTTAAAGAAAAAGTAGCTCATAAGGTAAATGTTGTGGGTACGCGCAATGTGAATCGATTTGTTGAAGGGGTTCATTCGCTAAAACGATATACGTATTTTAGTACAGCATTCGTATCAGGTGATCGAGAAGGCACGATATTTGAAACAGAGTTGATTCGAGATCAACAGTTCAAAAATCACTATGAACGGTCCAAATATGAAGCTGAAGTTCTTGCCCTTGAGACGAAGCAGAATGTACCTACGACGATTATTCGGCCTGGTATTGTACGTGGTCATTCTAAGACCGGTGTAACGACGAAGTTTGATGGTGTGTATTTTTACTTGAATATGTTAGAACGGTTTCGGCAGTTGCGTCTTAGGAGCGTCCCCTTGCTCGTAAAAGGCTCGGTCAACGGGAATTTCGTTCCAGTCGACTATGTTGTGCAGGCTGCGGTGTATTTAAGTCATCACGAAAAGGGTATCGGAAAAACCTATCACCTTACTGATCCTCATCCGTATACGATGGAGGAGGTTTACACGATGTTAAGTGAAGCTTACCTCCATAAGACGCCGAAGAAGGCGTTGCTCTCTCATTTTGCAGGGCGTTCGTTAAATCCTATGCTCGAAAGGTACTTACGAGTATCAAGTGAGGCTTTGGCGTATCACGCGATTCATGCAACGTATGACTCATCGCAAGCAGTGCGAGACCTCTCAGGTAGTGGTATCAATTGTCCAGACTTCAAAGAAACATTAGCGCCGATGATCTCTTATTACACGAATCATCGTCAAGATCAACAGAAATACGTAACGTAAGCAGGGCGGATTTACGCCCTGCTTTTTGTAACGTATAAGGTGTCCTATACGTCTAAGTAGTAACGATGAAAGGAGGATGACGTATGGACGATAAAAAAGAACAGTTAATTGCCTTAATGAACCAACTCGTACAACGTTCAGAAGAGGAGCCAGCAATGAGTTTAGATGAGGCTCACGTTTACATACAGAATCAATTGACGAAAGCGTGGCCGGAATTGAAGGGAACAGATGTCTAGAACGTTTCGATTAGTTGCACCTTTAGTTGGTGTGCTCATGTTGATTTTTGTGAGTTCGGCGATGTCGTACGAACAACAAGATATCCGATCGGTACTTTCACAATTTCCGGGAAGTACGTTTTTAGAGTCGTTATTCTCACCGATTGCATTTACATATGGAGGTCGCTTGATTAGTGTAGACAACCTCGGTCTTGTCACGTTTATAGAGTTCTTTATAAGAAAAGGGATGCACGTTTTCATATTTGGATTGCTCGCTTTTTTACTATTTCGATTGTTGTATGGATTTAACGTAAATGCGTTTCGATCAAGTCTTTTTAGTTTCGTATTTGTTGTCGGTTTTGCGGTAATTGATGAAGTGCGACAGTTTTTCCATCCAGATCGAAGTGGAATGTGGCAAGATGTCGTGTTGGACAGTTTTGGAGCGATGTTAGGAATTGTTTTCGCTTTGTGGTTTTACAAAAGGAAGAACGAGTCTCGATGAATGGGTCAACCTATCTTTGAATAAACTGGAAGAAAATTTGTTCTGAAAGAGTGATGATTGTGAATGTTTCAGAAGGAATTGACCAGTTAATTCAATCGATACGTGCTGATCAATCGGAAGATGGCTCTTGGAGGTATCCATTAGAGTCAGGTACGTTCACTGATGCGTACATGATTATCTTGCTCAGAACGCTTGAGCGAGAGGATGAGACATTAATACGAGGCTTGGCAGAACGCCTCATTGAGAAGCAAGAACCGAACGGAGCTTGGAAGCTCTTTGCTGACGACAATACTGGGAATGTGACGAATACAGTCGAAGCGTATTATGCATTGCTTTATTCTGGCTATTATCGTGAAGACGACGAGAGGATGAAGAAAGCTCGCCAATTCATTATGAAAAGCGGTGGAATCCAAAAGACGGCGTTTTTAACGAAGATCGTCTTAACGTTGACGGGACAATATAAGTGGCCGTCTTTTTTTCCGTTTCCAATTGAATTGATCTTAGTCCCGGACTTTTTCCCGATTAATTTGTACAGCATGAGTGTGTATGGAAGAGCACATGTCGTTCCATTGATTCTGGCAGCGGATCAGAAGCTGCAAGTAAAGACGTCTCGGAGTCCAGATTTGTCGGATTTATTTGCTTCCCGTGGAGAAGAAGATTGGCCAGAAGCTGACGAATGGGAGCGAATGCATACGTCGATTGTGCAACGAGCGAAGCGACTTATTCGTGCTCCACAAGAACTGCATTTGCTTGCGAGAAGTCGTGCCAAGTTGTACATGACAAATGGTATAGAAGAAGACGGTACGTTGTTCAGTTACTTTACGTCAACGATGTTTATGATTTTTGGGTTATTGGCACTTGGGCATTCAAAGGATGATCCGCTCATCGAAGACGCGTTAGAAGGGTTGTATGGGTTTCAGACGACAATTGATGGTCATCCTCACATCCAATTCACGACTGCAACGGTCTGGAATACGGCATTGCTTAGTTATGCGTTACAGGAAGCGGGAGTGCGTACTGATGATGCAATGATTGAACGGGCGAACGACTATTTACTTGATCGACAGCAGGAGGGTTACGGTGACTGGGCGATGCATAATAAGAAGGCATTGCCTGGTGGCTGGGGATTTTCGGACGTTAATACGTTCCAACCGGATGTTGATGATACGACTGCTGCGCTTCGGGCACTTGCTAGGAAGGCAGAACAGAATCAAGATGTTTATGAATCTTGGAATCGTGGCGTAAGATGGACGATTTCTATGCAAAACCATGACCATGGCTGGTCAGCGTTTGAGAAGAATACAGACAGTTGGCTACTTGCGATGCTTCCAATTCCTGAAAGCCGCGGAATTCTTACCGATCCGAGTACACCTGATCTGACGGGAAGAACGATGGAGTTACTTGGTAATTATACCGACGTTAAAGGTGACGATGCGATTCTTCGAAAAGCAGTAAAATGGTTGGAGCGTGAGCAAGAAAGGGATGGGTCTTTTAAAGGGCAGTGGGGTGTGAACTACCTTTATGGAACGTGGGCAGCTCTGACTGGAATGAAAGCGAGCGGGGTAGGGCGGGAAGATAAGACGGTAAAGAAAGCAATCGATTGGTTGAAGGAGAAGCAAAACAAAGATGGTGGGTTCGGAGAGTCGTGTTTAAGTGATCGTTATAAGCGCTATACATCACTAGATTCTAGCCATTTAACACAGACCGCTTGGGTGCTAGATTCTTTAGTTGCTATGTATGACGTACCAAATAAAACGATGTATGATGCTCTTCATTATGTCCTCGATCGCTTGGAAGATGGTCAGTGGCCAAGAAGCTATCCAGCAGGCAAAGGCTTAGCGGATCGTATTTATTTTCATTATCACAGCTACGAATACATTTACCCGCTGCTCGCACTCGCACATTACAAGAATAAGTATGGGGACAGTCCCCCAACGCTTTAAAGCATTGGGGGACTGTCCCCGGCGGAGTTAAAGTTGGTCGTTTGCCATCATTTGAAAGATGGGTGTGTCTGGTTTCGGTTGTTCATTTACATTTGCGCTAATGCGATCGGCATGGCGCTGACCTTCTTCAATAGCAGCTTGCTCGTCAATGGATTGAAGCTTTGAATCGTCTACAATTAGCTTCCCATCAATCATCACGAGTTCAACTTCACTTCCATTCGCTGAATAGACGAGATTCGGTACGAGATTACGAATGGGGGATTCGATGGTCGGGAATAACGCCGGTGTTTTTAGGTCGATCATGATAAGGTCGGCCTTCTTGCCAGGTGTTAGCGAACCGACTTCATGATCAAGTCCAATGGCTTTAGCGCTATCAATCGTGACGCTGCGTAACATTTTCCAAGCAGGAAAGAGAGTTGGATCAGTAAATTTGCATTTATTGAGTATTGATGTGAGCTTCATTTCATTGAACATGTTATTGCAATTATTGCCTGGCGCTTGGTCACTCCCTAGCGCAAAGCGATGACTGATGTCTAAAAACTCTTTCGCTGGTGGGACGATCCCATCGATGATTCCGATGCTCCCAGAGCAAAGAATCATTGATGCACCACTTTTTGCAACGGTCGCCACTTCCTCTTTAGTCGCCTCGGTTAAGTGTACTGCCATTAATGATTTATCTAACAGATTGAGCTCTTGCAAATAATCAATGCTTCGCTTTCCATAACGCTGGATCATTTGCGTGATTTCACGGTCACCTTGTGCGACGTGCATATGTACGAGCGTATTATGCTTTCGCGCATAGTCGTTCACATCTAACAAAAGCTCCGTAGACATCATATCGGGACCTTGAGGACCGAGCACACACGTAATACGCCCGTTGTCTCGTTCGTGAAACGTCTCAAAAAGCGTTCGATTTGCTTGAAAGGTCTGTTCTCCAACCGCTGGATCGAAGTCGTAAAGCGCGCCGACCTCACGGTCATTGTCGTATTGTTCAGGCATTTCGTTAATCATTTCGCAAACTCTAGCTCTTGTGCCGAGTGCGCGGTGGTTTTCAACGATTGAGAGCATTCCAGAATCGTAATCACAGATCGTCGTCGTCCCAGCTTTGACAGCTTCGACTAAATTTACGAGTGAGCCGGCTTTTCGTGCTGGTGCATCGAGAACGTGCATAAATGGCCAAAGACCTTTTTCCATCCAGTTGTTCGTATCTTGAGCGACGCCCCGTAAGATTCCAAGACCGCTATGCATGTGTGCATCAATGAGGCCGGGTAAAATGACTTTACCCGTTGCATCAATGGTACGATGTGCACGGTAATCTTTCATTAGATCAGAACTTTTTCCGACGGCAACAATGAGATTGTCGTGTACACAAATGGCACCATCAGAAATCGCACCAACTCCTTCACCTTCCATCGTAAAAACCGTTGCGTGTACAAACATCACATCAATGGTACGCATAAAATCACCCTTTTTAGTTTCAGTATAACGGAAAAATATCTGATAAAATATAACATTCATTCTATTTAAAATGTATCAGGTTCAACTTAAAGCAATGAAGTCGTTTGAAAGACGACCGACCTCTGCATCATTTAGACTCTCGATTTGTAGCACAAAAAAAGGGCTAACCGCATGGTTAGCCCTTTACTTATGTACCTTATGTATGTACAATAAAGAGTGATGTCATAAGTTGATATTAAACAAATCATATTTATCTACTCTAATTATATCAACTTTACGAGTGAGCTGTCAAGAATGAATTTGAGGGGTGTCTAGATGAGCGAAAAAGCCTATGAACAAGAGCGATTGCAAGAGGTGTTACAAACCATAGACGAAAAGATTGCCGCAAGAATAGAAGGTGCGGGAATGACAAAAGAGGAAGTCATTGAACTTCGTCGTACGTTTTGGGATGATGTAACGATTAATCTAGATGAACCAGACGATGTTATTGAGACCGAGGCAAGTATTCGCCAGCAAGCTGAACTCCTTAGCCAACAAGAACGTTTTCATCAAGTGTTAACAAAGCAGTTAGCGACGTATGAGCGTATGCAGAACTCCCCGTATTTTGGTAAGTTGAATTTCGTAGAAGACGGCGAGGGTGCTGAAGAGGAGATTTACATTGGGCTGTCTTCTTTGCAAGATCGTGATGACGACAACTTCCTTGTGTATGATTGGCGAGCGCCAATTTCAAGTATGTATTACGATTATGCTCCTGGAAAAGCTCGCTATGAAACGGATGGTGAGGTCGTAACAGGTGAGATGAAACGTAAGCGTCAATTTATTATTCGCCAAGGTGAACTATCTGGAATGTTTGATACAGGTCTCACGATTGGTGACCAATTGCTTCAGCACTTACTAAGCCAAGCGTCGAGTAACGAAATGAAAAGCATCGTAACGACGATTCAAAAAGAACAAAACGCCATTATTCGAAACCAGCGAGCGCGTATGCTGATCGTTCAAGGAGCTGCCGGTAGCGGAAAGACATCAGCAGCGATGCAACGGGTCGCCTATCTGTTGTATACGTATCGGAATACGTTTAATAGTGGCAACATGTTGCTGCTCTCACCGAACCCTTTGTTCAATCAATACGTTTCCGGGGTACTTCCTGAACTTGGTGAAGAGAATTTAAAGCAGACGACATTTCAGCATCATATTTCTCGTCGACTGCCAGAAGGATGGACGCTCGAAAGCCCATATGGACAGATTGAACGACAGTTAGCAAACGAGCAGCTAGAAGAAGATCTCTCATTGACCGATCAAGATTTACCGGTACGACTTGACCGCTATATTGCTCGATTGAAGGAAGACGGTATGACGTTTTATTCCATCATGTACCGTAATCAAGTTTGGAAATCTGCTGAAGAATTAGCGGGACGTTTTTATGATTTTGATGAAACGATTAGTATTGAAAATCGAATTGAGATCATGTCTGGAGAGTTGGTCACAGGTCTACAACAATTAGAGAAAAAGCAGTTACATGAAGACTGGGTAACGGATGCGATGGAAGACCAACCGCGTGAATTGTATGCGTTAGTCTCTCGAAAAGTGATGCAAAAGCAAGATGAAAAAGAAACGTATAATAGCCATGTTCAAGAAGATCGTCTCGTGCGTAAATATGTTGTTCGACAAACGATCAAACCGTTAAAAGCACAGATTGAAAAGCATGAATTTGTCGATGTGGAACAATTATACGAGAATTTCACAAATCGATTAGTGAATCAGCATTTAAGATTTGAGGATGCTGCACCGTTCTTTTATTTGAATGACCAAGTGAAAGGTCGTCCGGATACAGCAGACATTCGTTTCTTATTTATTGATGAAGCGCAAGATTATACGAGCATGCACATTCGCTATTTAGAGAATCTGTTTCCAAGGGCACGGTTCACATTGCTTGGGGACGTTGAGCAAGCGGTTCATCAACATACCGCAGAAGGTCAATCGATTTTAACACTGGCTGATGATGAGGATCGTCATGTAGAGAGAATTACGTTAAAACAAAGCTATCGTTCAACAGCTCGCATTATGAACTTTGCGAAGGAACTGCTTCCAAAGGACCCTGAAATGATTCCGTTCCAACGTGAAGGAGACTTGCCTGTTATTCGTAGCTTTGCCTCTAATGAAGCGATGCAACAGGCGATGCTTGAAAAGGCGAGTGCATGGCAAGGAGAGGGTAAGCTTGCGGTTCTGACGAAAACGATGGCAGAGGCGAATATTCTGGCACATGCAAGTCATGAGTATGCGCAGTTAATTACAGAAACGACCGATCGTTTCAAAAAACAAGTACTCATCGCTCCGTCATACCTTGCCAAAGGGATTGAGTTCGATGAGGTGATTATGTACGGTGTTGACGATGAAACGTATCAAACGAAAAACGACCTCCATTTGCTCTATACGGGCTGTACGAGAGCAATGCACCAGTTGGAATGGTTTGTCGTAGGCAAACCACAACGAGTATTACAGTCGATTGATACGGATTTATACAAATGGATTGATTAAAAAAAGATGCCCCCATCTTTTCGGATTGGGGGTATTTTTATGTGTGAATTTCTAGAGGAGTATTTCTGATGAATCACTTCATAGCGCTATAAATCCGAACATTCGAGTTCGGATTCTTATTTTTATTTAGTTATAGCAAACATTTTCCAGGCTGTTTTCAATTTCTTTAATAGGATTGATCCGTAGTATTTAGGTGTGAAATGTAAGTACATCATCGCAAATTGTTTAAATAAGGGTTATATGTAAATGTTTATGCTTAGAATTGTCGAACATTACGAATAAATCTAGGATAATCTTTATTTTATGTCGAAAATCATGTAATGTAGTTTTAGTGCCTTGATGTTCATGTTTTTAACATATTTTAAATGAATTGAAGGTGAGGAAATGATCGAATTTAAGAACGTCTCGAAAACGTATGATGATGGTTTTAAGGCGTTAAAGAATATAAACCTTCGTATTGAAGAAGGGGAACTCGTTGCACTAATTGGACCGTCTGGATGTGGAAAGACGACCACGATGCGAATGATTAATCGCTTAATTGACCCGAGCGAAGGTGAAATCCTCGTAAACGGTGAGAACATTAAGAAAAAAAACCCTGTTCAGTTAAGACGAGACAGTGGTTATGTAATCCAACAAATTGGCTTATTGCCACATATGACAATTGAAGACAACATTACGATTGTTCCTAAACTTAAGAAATGGGACAAAGAACGTTACTCCAAACGAGTGGACGAACTGCTAGATCTAGTTGGTCTTGATCCTAAGACGTTCCGTAAACGTTATCCGTCAGAGCTTTCTGGTGGGCAGCAGCAGCGGATTGGCGTTATTCGGGGTTTAGCTGCAGATCCACCGGTTATTCTAATGGACGAACCGTTTAGTGCGCTTGATCCAATTAGTCGAGAGCAACTGCAAGATGAACTCGTAAAGCTACAAGATGAAATCAATAAGACAATCGTGTTTGTAACACATGACATGGACGAGGCAATTAAGATTGCAAACCGTATTGTTATTATGCGTGATGGGGAAATTGTTCAGGTGGATACACCTGATCGTATTTTGCGTCACCCGAAAAATGATTTCGTGCGTGATTTTATCGGGGCAGAGCGACTAAACAAAAACGCAGGTCAACCTGTGGCGAGCAATTTAATGACCAAAGATGTCGCAATGGTTCGTGGGAATCGCGGGCTCGCTGAAGCGTTTAACTATATGAAGAAAAGTCACGTTGATCAGTTGTTTGTACGCAACAAAGAAGGTCAACTTGAAGGACTTATTACGCTTGAGCAAGTGGACAAACACTTTGAAGATGATACAAAGATGGTACTCGATGTTATGACGACAGATATTAAAGAAATTGTCTCTCCTGACGTTACGTTGGCAGAAGTAGCTGCTAAATTTAACGGTGAAGATGTGTACACATTACCTGTTGTTGACCGCGGTGAGCTCATCGGTGTGATTACGAGGACGAGTATGATCCGTGGTATTGCTGAATGGGAACATCAAGGTGCAGGAGGTGACGCATAATGGAACTTCTGACAGACATGTGGCAATTGTTCCAAGTTCGCCAAGGTGATGTATGGGACGCTTTGCAAGAGCACTTTTTCTTAGTATTCGTATCAATGTCTCTAGCTGTTCTTATTGCTGTGCCGCTCGGCGTGTTGCTTACGAGCATGAAGCGCCTATCTGAACCGATTATCGGCATTGCTTCGGTCGCGCAAACGATTCCGAGTCTTGCGTTACTCGGGTTTATGCTTCCTGTACTCGGGATTGGGACGAATAATGCGATCTTTGCTTTAACGGTGTATGCGTTACTTCCAATTCTACGTAATACGTATACGGGAATTTTGGAAGTGGACAAAGCGACGGTTGACGCGGGTCGTGGTCTTGGTATGACGCGTGGCCAAATCTTAACGAAAATTCAGCTTCCCCTCGCCTTGCCAGTCATTATGGCCGGGATTAGAACATCAACGGTTATCGTAATCGGGGTAGCGACACTTGCAACCTTTGTTGGGGCTGGTGGTCTTGGAGATATTATTATGCGTGGACTTGCTATGCAAAACAGTGCATTAACGTTGCTAGGGGCGATCCCAGCAGCTATTTTAGCGATTATTGCGGACTTCATTTTGAAGCGTATTGAAATTTTAGCAACACCAAAAGGGTTAAAAAAATAGAATAAAAGGGGCAATTAATGATGAAAAAGTTCTTACCTGTTGCATTAGGTTCAGCACTTGTACTTTCTGCTTGTGGGGGCGGCGGCAGTGATGAAGATACGGTTGTTGTCGGTGGAAAAGACTTTACAGAGCAAATCATTTTGACACATATGGTTGCAGAATTGCTTGAAGCGAATACAGATCTTACGATTGAACGTGAAGACAACCTCGGTAATACAGAGATTCTTACACAAGGGATGATGGACGGTGACATCGACTTGTATGTTGAATATACAGGTACGTCATATATTACCGTTTTAGATTATGAAATTGACCCAGAAGACCCGCCATCAGCTGAAGAAGTCTATGATACGGTTAAGGCTGAGTATGATGAAGAGTACGGCATTACGTGGTTAGACGAATTTGACTTTGAAAATCGTTACTCGCTCGTGATGCGTGCTGCTGATGCAGCGGACATTGAGGATATGAGTGACCTTGAATCAACGGTAGGCGAGTTAACGCTTGCTCACAATGCAAACTTCGGAGAGCGTACAGACGGTCTTATGCCAATGAATGAGCGTTACGGTTATGACTGGGGTACAACGACGCAAATGGACGAAGGTTTAATGTATGATGCCCTTCGTAACGATGAAGTAGATGTGATTGCGGCGTTCACGACAGACGGACGAATTCCAGCTTATGATCTAGAAGTTATTGCTGATGATCTTAGCTTCTTCCCACCATATTATGCAGCGCCAATCGTGATGAATGAAACAATTGAAGCGCACCCTGAAATCGAAGAATTATTGCTTGAGCTTGGACCATTATTAACAGAAGAAACGATGGCAGAGCTTAACGCAGAAGTTGATATTAACGCGGAGCTTGAAGAAGTAGTTGCACGTAACTTCTTAATTGAGCAAGGATTAATTGAAGAGTAATACAAAAAGAAACCTCAGAGATGCCTCTGAGGTTTCTTTTTTAATGAGTAGCCATGCTTGGTAAACGAATGGCAAGATGAAAGAGATGCTCTTCAACATAAAAGTCTAGTGAGCCTTCTGCATCGTTGACTGCGCGTTGAATGAGGTATGTACCGAGCCCTCTTTTCTCAATAACGGGGTGTTGCTTCGGGAACATACGCTCAAGTGTTTTGTTTGGAATTGGTGCTGTACTATTCTTTACATCAATGATGATGATGCCGTATTGCTTTTTGATTTCGATATCGATAAAGGGCGACTTTATGTACTCGCTGCTTGTTCTGGCGGCTTCGAGTGCATTGCTAAAAATATTGACGACAAGTTGCATTTCTTTACTTTGAGAGAGCAAGCTTTGATTTAAGTTTGCATGGATCGATGTAGTCACAGCAATGCCGTGTTGCTCACCCTTTGCTTGAACATAAGCAATTGAGGCTCCTAATGCTCCATCGGTTCCTGCACTAGGATTCGTTTTATTATCTTGTTGTAATAAGGTAACGTAATCTTCAAACTGTTCAAGATTTCCTTCTTTGGCAAGCTTCTTTAACACTTCTAAATGGGTTCTTAGATCGTGCTTTTCTTGTTTTAATGATTCGTGTAGGTGTTGTACATGTTCCTGGAAAGCCTCTGCATCGAGAAAGGCGCGTCGTTGTTCGCGATGCAATTTCATGATGAGTAGCGCACTGCTAACAATCACAACAATAAGTAGACTGATTAAGATGGTCATCGGCTTTACCTCAAGAAAGAATTGGGAATTGATCTTGGATCGTTTTTAAGTTCTTCTTCGTAACGAGTGCACGCTTGTCGCTTCCTTGGAATTTAATCTCAAGAGAGTGCTTTGTGTACGGTGCGAACTGCGTGATTTTCTTTAAGTTTGTAATAAAAGAACGATGCGTTCTGAAAAATTGTGAGCTTTGTAGTTCTTGTTCAATTTCTTGGAGTGATTGATACGTTGAAATTTCATCGGTTGCCGTGTGAATGGTCGATGAGCGTCCTGTACGTTCAATATACAGAATATCGTTTTCGTTGACGACGATCATGTCCCCTTGTTGTTGGATCGTGAGCTTCGGTCCGTCCGTTTGAGCGTTCAAGGAACGGAAACGTTGCAATGCTTTCTCCATCCGAGAAGGTGAGATCGGTTTCATTACGTAATCGACAACGTCGAGGTCAAACGCATGGACCGCAAAGCCTGAATGCCCGGTCACGAAGATAATATCTACGCTAATCCCTTGCGCACGTAATCGCTCTGCGAGTTCATACCCTGTGAGTCCTTCCATCTCGATATCTGCAATTAATAGATCAATGGTTGAGTGTTTTAGCAACTGATAGGCTTCGAGCGCTGTATGGCAACGCCATTCAATATGTACGTCTGCTTGAGTTCCAAGCCATTGTTCCATTGCATTTAAGTCATTCGGATTGTCATCTAACATCCCGATTCGAATCATACGACCCCTACTTTAACTTTTTTAGTATATTCCCCATTATAGCAAAGTCATAACATGATTCGAACGCTTTGCGACATATTTGTAGGTTTTCAGTGGTGCTCGTATATACTAGGGTCTAGGAACTTCTCTAAAAGGGGCCTCTACAATGATTACGCTGACGAATGTTCACAAGACATTTTATGAAAAACATAACCAAAGTCACCGGGTGCTCCGTGACATCTCCATCACCTTCGAACAAGGGAAGGTAACGGCGTTGCTCGGGGAGAATGGTGCGGGAAAAACGACGCTTCTTCGCTTATTGTCTGGCTTGTATGAGCCGACCGGCGGCGAAGTTGCATTAGATGGTGTACCATTTGACCTTAATAATCATCGTCAAAGGAGCTCCATCGGTGTGCACTTTGGTAGTGATACAGGTCTATATGATCGTCTAACCGCAAGAGAGCACTTGGAGTACTTCGCCAAGCTATATGCTATTCCAAAGCAAGAGACGAAGCAGCGGATTACGAAGTTGAGCAATGAATTAGGGATGCGTGACTTTTTGAACAAACGGGTTCGCAAGCTCTCAAAAGGGATGCGACAAAAAGTAGCGATCTCACGGGCAATGATTCATCATCCGTCCATTTACTTGCTTGATGAACCGTCAACGGGGCTAGATATTACTTCTGCGAACATGTTTCGCGAGAAAATCTTGCAACTAAAACGAGATCAAAAGACGATCGTGTTTTCGACGCATTTAATGGAAGAAGTGGATATGCTTTGTGATGATGTGGTGATCTTGCACCGAGGTGCTGTGCTTTATCACGGAAGCCTTCAAAGCTTATATAAGGAAGAAGAAACGACCGACATGAACATGATCTTGATGGCGATGCTCGCTAGAGGAGGTCGTGTTACATGATGACGATGATTCTTAAAGAAATGAAAGATACGTATCGTGATCGTAGAACGGTGTTCTTTACGACAGCGATTCCAATGATTTCGGTCTTCGCTCTCGTTTTCTTCTTTAGCTTCTTTAATACCTCGGATGTTCACATTGGCATCGATGAAAACATTGATATGGGTTTAATTGAATCCTTTCAAGAGGAGCAACAAGAACATTGGCATCTCACGGTCAGTGATACGATCAACGAAGAATTGCTAGACGGTGCGTATGATTTTGCGATTGTTTTAGAAGGCAACACGCTAACCGCTCGTGGAGACTTTGGCAATAATGGCATGCGAGCAGCGCAACAACTCATGGAAATGTGGATTGACTACGAACGTGAAAGTCTAGATGCATGGGTCACCTCACAAGGAATTGAAGAAAATGGACCATCGATATACGAATGGGATCGTGACTTTCTCGGTGAGGGTGGCGATGGGAGCATGGGATTCATGCTCGCATTTATCTTTCTTTTGACGGTTGCAGCGGGTGGACTCCCTGCAGCAGCAGACATGTTTGCCGGTGAGAAAGAAAAACGAACGATGGAACCGCTTTTAATGATACCTCTTTCCCGCGCGCGTATCTTTTTCGCGAAGTCGATGGTCGTCTTCTTATATACGATCTTAAGTAGTTTGCTGTCGGTCGTGTTGGTTATCGTTCTGATGATGATTTACTTTACCGAAGTGGAACAAATTTTAGCAGCTGTTCCGCTAAGTAAGTATATTCTCTTGTTCCTTGCAGTTGTTGCCTTTTCTGCGCTAAATTCAGCACTTCTCGTCTGGTTTAGTTTGCTGACAGATTCGTATAAAGATATGCAAAATTTATTTTCTCCTGTATCAATTGTATGGATGATCGGACCGTTCGTCGCGATGATCGTTCCTGCAACGGCGTGGAG
Source organism: Bacillaceae bacterium JMAK1 (assembly GCA_012970285.1). Classification (GTDB taxonomy): domain Bacteria; phylum Bacillota; class Bacilli; order Bacillales; family Marinococcaceae; genus Geomicrobium_A. The sequence continues at coordinate 345,037 of JIBW01000006.1, read as the reverse complement.
TTCTTGGATGTTGCTAATTCCACCGATTAACATTACGCTTGTGGTGTTTGATTTCGCCGGTGCGAATGTATTAACGTTAGGCGATTATGTTATTACGATTGTTTCTACAACGGCCATCGTGATCGTTATGTATTTGATTACAAACCGTATGTTCAAAAAAGATAAATACGCCCTTGGGCATAGTTGAAGCAAAACTGAAACGCACATGCGTTTCAGTTTTTTTTCGTGTGGGGAATAATTTCTAGTAGTATAAGAACGTTCGTTCGGGTATACTGCTAATAAGAACATACGTTTGTGAAAAGGTGATGGTCATGGAGCGGGTCGTGTTTCTCATTGATATGCAGTCGTTTTACGCAAATATAGAAAAGATCGAATACCCAGAGCTAAAGAACAAGCCAGTTGCAGTTGCCGGGGATCCTAAGATACGTAGTGGAATTATTCTCGCTGCGTGCCCAACAGCCAAGAAACGGGGCGTTAAGACGGCAGAAGCACTTTGGGAAGCGGAAATGAAATGTACCGACCTCGTTGTCGTGCGACCGCGCATGCAACTGTATTTGGATGTTTCCATTTCGATTGCAGCTTCACTTGAGGTGTATACCGACCTTGTCGAACCGTATAGCATTGATGAGATCTTCGTCGAAATGACGTACGCCTTGCCGGTGCTTGGCATGACTGCTGAAGAGGCAGCGGAGCAGATCATTACGAAGATTCGCAGAGAATCAGGGATGATTGCCCGGGTCGGCATCGGTCCGAATAAGGTGCTCGCTAAAATGGCATGTGATCATTTCTCGAAGAAACAAGAGGGTGGAATGTTCACATTGGACTTGATGAATCTACAAGAGAAGCTTTGGCCCCTTCCGATCGGGAAGCTTTTTGGGGTCGGAAAGCGAATGAATCAACATTTTTTGAATGTCGGAATTCGAACCATTGGTCAATTAGCGAAGTCGGAGTTAACGGATATGCAAAAGCGTTGGGGGATTAACGGAGAAGTGCTGTGGCGTACGGCACATGGCAAAGATGAAGCCCCAGTTACTGTGGATACACACATTCGGCGTAAAGCGATTGGACATAACATGACGTTGCCGAGAGATTACCGGACGTGGGATGAGATTAAGGTGGTGTTATTGGAGCTTTCAGAAGAAGTAGCTAGACGTGTGCGAGTAAATGGATACCTCGGAGGTACGGTTACAGCGGGAGCGCGTGGCCATAACCATTTTCAGCAACCATCAGGCTTTCATCGTCAGATGAAATTGCCAGATGTGACGAATGACGGCAAAGTGATTTATGAAGCTGTAAAGCACTTGTTTTTAAGACATTGGAATCGAGATGCGGTACGCAGTCTTGGGATCAGCTTAGACGGTCTTGTGAGTGATGAATGCCGACAGCTCAGTTTGTTCCGAGATGATGTGGATCGCGAGAAGTTAAACGTGACGGTTGACCGCCTCAAATATCGATACGGATCGGAAGCGGTGCTCCATGCGACGTCACTAACTGCGGGCGGGCAAGCGCGCATTCGAGCGAAGAAGCTTGGTGGCCACTATAAATAATCAAGAGTGAAAGGATGATCATGATGAATAAGCTGACCCCGAATTCGAACATGCGATGGGAGTCGTCTCGGATGATTTTGCCGGAATACCGAGAGGCATGGCTTCAAAAGCGAGAGGAACGAAAGAAAGTTGAACAACCAATACTGGATGAACAACAGTGGCTTGAGTTCGAATTCACGTTATCAGAAGCAATGACATACAATCGTCAGGTGGTTTTTACGTATTATAACGAGGGAGAATTTCATGAAGTAGAAGGACATTGCGACTATTTAAATCATGCTCAAAAGCAGTTTCATATCGTTAGTGCTACAGACGATGTTCATTACGTGAAGTTCCATTCTCTCGTGCATGTGGAGCTTTGCTCATGAGGAACTAGTGGCGCTAAGCTATGAAGAAGGAAAGGATCGCAATGACCGTGAGTGAATAAGAACCGATGGCAAGTGTTAAGAAAATAAAAGCTCTCGTACTTCGCTTTCGGATACGATTTCTGCGTCTTTTTACGAGGAAGATCGTACCTAAGAGAATGTAAATGACTGATTCTAGCACGAGGTGGATATGGATTGTCATGAATGATCTGTTCCAAAGGCTGAATGTTGGAATGGCTATAACGAGAAAAGCGATCCAGAGGATCCCTTCGGTTCGAAAGCATCTTTCGAGTGTGTGATCATGTTCAGTCAAAGTTATCACCTTCTATGCACGTTAGTCTCTTCATGTTATTTCAAAAAGATTAAGATGGTATCTTCTATAAGCGAGAAGACTCAATCACGGTGGAAAGAATGAGCGTTGTTCTAGTGTTCTGTTTCTAGGCATAGACTCATTTATAGTCTTTGCAAGTCAGGAGGACAGGCTGTGATTGGTTCTACAACGATGACGAAAGTGATTGCAAGAATGCTCAAGCAACTGCAACTGGTTATGCTTGCAATCATTGCGGTAATTGTTATTACCTTTGTGATGATATTCGTTATGACAACAACAGAAGTAGAAAAGCACTTTTCTTCGTCCACAATTCATAGTTGGGTCAGTGATGTACAAGCTGACTGGTTCGTACACGTCATTGGAACAGAGAATCGTTATTTTCAAACGGGTGAGACACATACCGAACTGCCAAGTGCAACGCAACTTGCTTTTGAATTAACGACAAACATTAATTTGCAAGAACCGAGAACATTATTAGGTCGAGAAGTGCCAGGGTTTTCTGCGTTTGATGCAGAAATTATCGTCGCTGGTGAGGGAACTGATTATACGACGATGCCGATGGAGTCGGCACCACCACCTGGATGGTATGACGAAACGTATCCTGCAACTCCTCAAGATGAAGAAGAGGAAGGACCAAATGTTGACATTGACGCAGATGATGATCCAATTATCCATATAGTACACACTCATGATACGGAGTCGTTTTTGCCAGAGATTGAAGGCGATGTAGCGAACCATTCTGAAATTAACATTGTCGAACTAGGGAAATATCTAGGTGAACAATTCCGTAGCTACGATTTACCTGTTGAAGTGTCTGAGCATTCCATTGAGAGTCGGCTTCACGAGCGGGGGCTATCTTATAGTCAGTCTTACGACGTCTCAAGGGAGATCGTTACTGAAGCGATTGAAACGAACGAAAGTTTAGAGTTTTTCTTTGATATTCACCGCGATTCACAGCCAAAAGATGTCACGACAGCAACGATCAATGGAGAAAGCTACGCGCGTACGATGTTTGTGATTGGTCAAGATCATCCGAATTACGAACGGAATTTAGCGATGGCAACAGAATTGCACCATCGTTTGGAAGAGCGTTACCCAGGACTTAGCCGAGGGGTTATTGCAAGTGGGGGAGCAGGTGTAAATGGGATTTACAACCAAGATCTTTCCCCGAATTCTACACTGATTGAGTTTGGTGGCGTTGACAATAATTTTGAAGAGTTGCATCGTAGTGCAGACGTCATGGCTGACGTCATCCAAGAGTACATCTATGAACAGCTTGAGGAAGAAGAATAATGCTAAGAAGCAAGGGGTCTATCCTTTGCTTCTTTACATCGAACAAGTAAGATTTATAAAATCGGCGATAACAAACGTGAAATTGACTCTTTAAACCGAATCCAAACCCCGCGATCCCGGTAACGTTGTGCGGTCATCTCAGAACATTGTTCAAGGTCATGTTCGAAGATTGCTGCAAGCTTTTTGCCAATTGCATCATGATATAAGAAGGCGTTGACCTCGAAGTTTAAACGGAAGCTGCGAACGTCAATGTTGGCAGTACCAATTGAACCGACGCTTCGATCGACAACGATCATTTTAGCGTGGATAAAACCAGCATCATAAATAAAGAAACGGGCGCCTGCCTTAAGTAACTCACCCATATACGAATAAGTTGCCCAATATACAAAAATATGATCAGGCTTATTCGGAATCATAATGCGCACATCTTTACCGGCGAGCGCTGCAATTCGGAGGGCATCAAGCAAGCTCGCATCAGGAATAAGATATGGAGTCTGAATGTAGACAGAGTCTTTGGCCGACGTAATCATTTTAATGTACCCATTCTTGATTTCTTCGTATTCAGTATCCGGACCACTGGATACGATTTGCGTAGCAAGTTCACCTGTAGTCTCAACAGGTGGGAAGTAGTGGTCTTCGTATTCAATGGTTTGATCTTTACTCGCTTGATTCCAATCCAATATGAAACGCGTTTGTAAAGCTTTCACAGAAGAGCCCCGCAATCTAAGGTGACTGTCGCGCCAATAGCCAAATCGCTTCGTGCGACCGAGGTATTCATCACCAACATTGAAGCCGCCAACATAGCCAATCGCTCCATCGATAACGACAATCTTACGGTGGTTACGATAGTTTAAACGTGAGTTTACATAAGGAATGCGTGATGGGAAGAACACACCAACTTCGCCACCTGCTTGAATAAGTGAGCGGAAGTGCTTTCGTGCGAGTTTCCTTGAACCCATATCGTCGTATAGGACACGGACTTGTACACCTGCAAGTGCTTTTTCTGTTAATAAAGCAATGAGTCGCTTTCCGATACTGTCATTCCGAAAGATATAATACTGTAAATGAATGTGATCGTTAGCCGCTGCTAAGTCTGTAATTAACTCTGAGAACTTATCAATTCCATCTGTGAATACGTCGATATCGTTGTCTTGGGTGAGTAACGCACCGTCACTTCGAAGAAGTAACGTAATGAGGTTTACATTGTCGCTGGCGGTATTACTGTGGAAGTGATAACTGCCATCTTCAATTTGGCGGAGTTGCGTGTTGATGCTGTCTTTAAGTCCAATCTTTTCGATGCCATCCCAATTGAATAGGCGTTTACGGCTTAAGTTCTGACCGAGGATTAAATAAAGAATGAATCCGATAAATGGGAGAAACATTAAGATCAAGAGCCAAGCCCAAGTGGAATGGATGTCTTTACGTTCCATAAAAACAATAACAGCAGCTAACATGATATTTAGAAGGACGAGCAAGCTAAGTAAAATTGAAATAATGTCCATATGTATCCCCCCTTCTTTTTAGGTATACGTTCATATCGTATCATGTTAATTTGCATACATCTTATAATATGTATGCTAAAATGAACGAAAATAGACCACTAGGGGTGCGCGAAATGTAGCGCTGAGAGACAGCGAAAGCTTAAAACCCTTTGAACCTGATCCGTACAGCGGCGGAGGAAAGTGGATGGTGTGCACATCTGTGTGTCTAAACCTTTCTCCTTCTGTGTTGACCAGGAGGTTTTTTTATTTGCGCATCACGAGGAGGAGAATTGATATGGTATCAAAAGCACTAACTATCGCAGGCACTGATCCTACAGGGGGAGCCGGTATTCAAGCAGACTTAAAGACGTTTCAAGAATTAGGTGTATTTGGGATGAGCGTCATTACATCGGTCGTGAGTCAAAACACGCTTGGGGTACGGTCTTTTGTCGACATGAATGAAGAATTTATCGAAAGTCAAATTGATGCGGTGTTTGAAGATATACGTCCAGATGCAGTTAAGACAGGCATGCTTTCCAATCCTTCTGCGATTGCCATCGTGGCAAAGAAGCTAAAAGAATACAACGTAAGTGACTATGTACTTGACCCTGTGATGGTTGCTTCTAGTGGGCATGAATTAATATCACAAGAAGCACGACAGTCGGTAAAAGAGGAACTGTTGCCACTAGCGACGTTGGTTACACCGAATCTACCTGAAGCTGAAGCGTTAACTGGTCTTACGATTGAAACGATTGAGGACATGAAAGAAGCAGGTCGTATACTCGTTGAAGAATATGGTGTGAAGGCTGCTTTGATCAAGGGTGGACACTACAAAGGTGAGGCAGATGATTATTTGTACAACGGTTCAGAGTTCCTGAAGTTTTCTGCGAAACGTTTTGATACGAAGCATACACACGGTAGCGGTTGTACGTATGCAGCTGCAATTACGGCACGCCTAGCTGAAGGTGATTCATTGAATCAAGCTGTCGAACATGGGAAATCGTATATTACGAGTGCTATTTCTAATCCGCTTGAGATTGGTAAAGGACAAGGTCCAACGAATCATTGGGGGCACCGATTGAAGAACATGTAGTCGTGGAAAAGGAGGAATGATGATGGAAGAGCTTCATGTAACATCGACTGTTGCACGTCAATTTCTAATTGCCAAGTTACTTCCGCATTGTTCCAGTGCTCTTCAAACATTGACAACATTAGAAGCGGTGCAACTGGATCCGGTTGCCGTCGTTGAGCGCAACCATCACCTCGTTTTCATGAACAGAATGGACGCATATCGCAATGATGATTACGGACAACTACTCGAGCAAAAGCTCGCATTTGAACACTTTGCGAATGCAGCGTGCCTTTTGCCGATGGAAGACTATCCCCTTTTAAAGGGGGTTCGTGAACGTATACGTTCACGATGGCAAGAGGAGCAGACGGAATATAGAGATGCGATGCGTGAGATTGTCACACTTTTAGCCAACGAAGGACCGAAACCATCGCAAGCGTTTTTTAGTGATCGTAAAGTCGTTGGTGGTTGGGATCATCCGACGAAAGCGACGACAAAGGAAACAACACACGCGTTGAGGATTTTATTCGAGTGTGGAGAGATTCAAGTAAGTGGTAGAGCAGGGAGTATAAGACACTTTGCACTTACGGAAGAGCAAATTCCAGCAGCAATTCAACGAGAAGCAAAGCACTTATCGAGTGTAGAGGCTGATCGTCTTCTTTTAGAAAAGTATATGCGTGCGTATCGCTTAATTGATCCTAGAGATTCGAGGTTCGGCTGGCAAAAATTAAGCGCGACAGAACGAAAACAAATCGTTCATGATAAGTGGAACAACCGTGAGCTCGTCAAAGTGGTGATCGAAGGAGCATCCAGAGACTATTATGTTCTTGAAGAAGATGCGGAGGAGCTCGCTCGTTCTAAAACAGCGAACGAACGAGTCGCTTTCTTGCCACCGCTTGACTCACTTCTTTGGAGTCGTTCTCGAGTCGAAGATTTGTTTGAAATGAACTATCGTTGGGAAATTTATGTACCTAAAGCGAAGCGTCGTTACGGTCCTTATACGATGCCCGTTCTCGTTGACGATCAGCTGATTGGTCGTGTTGACCCATGGCTTGACCGAGAGAAACGGGTTCTTCATGTCAGAAGTTTTGAAGGTGTGGCTAAGCTCCCACGAGTGCAAGAAGCGTTACGCTCATTTGCTGAACGTCTCGGTGCAAGTGATGTTAATGTGACTGAAGGCTAATGTAACCCTCGTTCTATAAGAGCGAGGGTTTCTTCATTACCATGTTCAAGTGGACGCTGAATCATGTTGTAATTAATGATATATTAGAACTAGGATGAATCTAATCGTTCGGAGTAGTAAGAAAGGGGTCGCGGCGTGTATTTGTTGGACCATGATCAGAAAGTGCTCCATAACATGAGATACGTAAAGGATGCATGCGAGCATAAAAGCATAAGTAATAAAGAATTTGTCGCTACAGCGGATGGGCTACTCGCTTATGATGGACAAGGTTATATTGTATGTGAACATTGCGACTGTAAAAAGTACGATTAAAGAAAAAAGCATAAGAATTATTCTTATGCTTTTTTTGATCGATTATAAAATGCAAAGAACATCAATAGGGCGAACAGAGCTACGACTGAAAGTACGAGGTATAAGTTGCTGTAAATCGCATGGTCTCCGTGAGCATTTAATGGATTGAATGAAAATGTCATGCCATCAAGGTCGAGGATGCTCCCGAAGATGGCAGAGCTAAAAGCACCAGAAATGAAATTACACAAGTTGAAAAGACCCATCCCAACTCCGGTTTCTTCTTTTGTCAGCATATGAGACAACAAGTTGGCTGTTGCGCTTTGCAATAACGGGAAACCGATGTAGGCGATAAACACAGCGCTGCCTAGAAGAAGCAAGGAAGAACTAGTGAATACACTAATAAAGAATACGCCAATTGCAACGAGTAAAAGCGCAATTCGCAAGACGTAAATGCTCCCTTTTTTATCAATAAGCGTTCCGCCAAAGCGTCCGAAGATCCCTGCTGCCATTGCACCTGGGAAGAGCAATAGACCAATTCCAAGCGTTGTTGCATCATAGAGGTCACGCATCATAATCGGCAAAACGAAGATGAGTCCGAACATGACACTCGTTCCTAGGAAGCTTGTGAAAATGGTGATCGTATAACGTCGGTTTTTGAGTAGAACAGGATCGATAAACGGTGAGTCTACTCGGTTGATGTGGAAGACGAGTATGGCAAAAGCTAAAATAGAAATAAGTAATAAGCTCCAAATGAGCATCGTCACGAACAACAAGAGTGAGGCAACGAAAATGGCAACGAGTACGGCACCGAAATAATCGATTTTTTGTGCGCGTACCTCTTCATCAGGCAACCAGCGTCTAAATAGTGGGATAGCGAATGCTGCACTTGCTGGAACAAGAAATAAAAAGCGCCAGTCTAAAAAGCCACCAATTAATCCGCCGGCAATCGGCCCAACCCCAGATGCAAATGCAACGGTGGATGAAATGATGCCAAAAACCTTTCCGCGATCATGTGTGAAATAGCGTGAAGGAATTATGAATCCGAGAGCTGGAATGGCTGCTCCACCTAAAGCTTGAAGGATTCTCGCAACTAAAAGAGTCGTGTAGTTTGGTGATAAAAAACCTAAGATGGAACCGAGGGAAAATAGAACGATACCAATCGTAAGTAAGCGCTTTAACGGGATCACATCCGCAAGCTTTCCGTACATGACTGAACCGATCGCATAGACGAGAATATAGCCGGTCATTACCCAGCTCACTTGTGAAGGCATTAAGTTAAATGATTCGGCGATGTCTGGAATTGTAACATTAAACATCGTACCGTTGATTACTGTAAACGTAAGTAAAATTGCAAGTAAACGCACGAGGTTCTTTTTATGACTGGGGGACATTTCCATAAATTTCTCCTCCTCCACTATTTATCATAACGCTTTCTTCGTGGAGAAACACGGAAAAGTTTCGGGAGACTAAACAAAAAAACTCCCAAGAATTGGGAGTCTTTGACGATCCTTATTGTTTTGTAAGGTTTCCGTTACTTTCAATGTGAATGACGTTCTCGGTCTTTTCACTATCGATGTCTGCAACGAATCCTTGACCTTCATACGTACCGCCGCTCGTTTCAAACTTAAACATCATCGGCTTTTTCGTACTCACTGCATCAAACATCAAGCTCTGTTCTTCAACTTGATGAAAAGTTCCTTTCCATTGGTCATTTTCATGTATGGTTAATTCACCAGTACGGAATGTAATCGCTTTGCCGCCATCAGCGTATAGTGCATCTACTTTCATGGTGTAGCCTCCTTTTGTATCTAGTGAAATTGTTCCCCGGGCAGGTTGTCCTCAAACCTAAAAAATTCAAAAAAAGTTATTTTAACGTGAGAAAGGAGTCTGGCAAGTGGAGTCGTTTATCATACAGGGTCCAACAATGATCGATCATCGCTCAGTTTGGAACAATGGATACATTTATGTGAAACACGGAAAGATTGCGGACGTAGGCAAAGACTTAACTTCTCAGCAACTCAAAGGGGTGAAGCGTTATCGTCTTGATGAGTCATCGGTCCTGTTACCTGGCTTTATTGACCTCCATATTCACGGAGGTTATGGGATGGATGTGATGGATGGTACGGATGAAGTGTTTACACGATTAGGGAAGCGATTGCCCGAAGAAGGAACAACATCCTACGTAGCAACGACGATGACAAGTTCTGCTGAACAGATAAGTCGAGTGCTCCATAAGGCGGCGACTTATGAAGAGGAAAGCAGGGCGGCAACACTTCTGGGTGTCCATCTAGAAGGACCGTTTCTTTCTGAGTCGAAACGCGGAGCGCAGCCGTTTGCACACCTTCAATTACCAAGCATTACTCTATACGAAACGTTTCAACGGTTAGCGCAAGGGAAGATTAAAATCGTTACCCTTGCTCCTGAACTTACAGGAGCCGCTCAACTTCACAGACAGCTGCAACAGGAGAACGTACGAACGTCGATCGGGCATTCAAATGCAACGTATGAAGACGTCTTAGCATTTTTGGAACTAGAAAAAGGTGAAGTGAACGTTACCCACCTTTTTAATGGAATGAGTGGTTTTCACCATCGGGAACCTGGTGTCGTTGGGGCAGCGTTATCCCATGAGCGACTAATGAGCGAGTTAATTGTCGATGGTCATCATGTTCATGAAGGAGCCGTTCGCGGGGCATATCGTGCGATTGGTCCGAAGCAGCTCATTTTAATTACCGATGCGATGCGAGCAAAAGGGATGAGTGATGGGAGTTATGAGCTGGGCGGTCAGCGGGTTGTCGTTTCTAATGGTCAGGCGCGATTAGAAGACGGAACGCTCGCCGGAAGTGTGCTCAAAATGAATGACGTAGTCGATAAGATGCGTTCGATTACAGGGGCTACATGGCAAGAGATTGTACGAATGACTTCATATAACGCGGCAAAGTCTCTTCAAATGACAACGACAAAGGGGAGTCTTGCGAAAAACTGTGATGCTGACTTTGTAATTTACCAAAACGATCAACTAAGTGAAACGTGGTGCGGTGGGTATCAAGTGTACAAACGGTGTTAAAGGATTCTCTAAAACACTCTTAAACAATGAAAAGAAATAAGGCTTCTGCATCTGTTGATGGAGAAGTTTTTTTGCTAAAGTCATAGAGGCGTTCGGCACAGATGGCAATCTCGTGACATAGGTTTAAATGAGGAGATCACACCTTTTGCAAATCGAGAGCATCGTGTAAAATAAAAATGTGGTATGATAAAGAAATGAGCGTTCAACAGTAACGAATACCTATGTTTCTACTATAGAATGGGGCGTTTATGCGTGTTTACAGATATTCATGGAATGCAGGTTCATTTCCATTGTACAGGTGAAGGGAAGGACGTCCTGCTCTTGCACGGTTGGGGAGCTAATATTCAAGCTTTTTCACCCGTTCACTCAAACTTAGAAAAACACTTTAAAGTATGGTCGATTGATTTACCGGGATTTGGAGAAAGTGATGAACCGCCAGAGCCGTGGGGATCATACGACTATTCAGAGTGGCTTCGAAAATTTATCGAACATCATAATATTGAAGACCCGATTCTAGTCGGACATTCAAATGGTGGGCGAATCTCAATTCAATACGCGACAAAATACTCGGTACACAAAGTCATACTCGTTGATAGTGCCGGAGTAAAACCAAAACGCAAATTCAATTATTATGTGAAAGTATATTCATTTAAAACTGCCAAAAAAGTATTAAGCTTACCAGGTTTACGTTCAAAAAAAGACGAGATCCTTACGAAGATGAAGAAAAAAGTAGGATCGACAGATTATCAAAACGTATCAGGAATAATGCAACAAACACTCGTGAAGGTTGTCAATGAAGACTTGCAACACCTTATGCCGAAAATACAGGTGCCGACATTGCTCGTTTGGGGAGAGAAGGATGATGATACTCCAGTCTCTCATGGTCAAACGATGGAAAAGTTAATCCCTAATTCGGGACTCGTCGTTTTGAAAGGCGCTGGGCATTTTGCATACCTTGATAACCTCCAAGAATTCTTGATTATCGTCAACAATTTCCTGGAAAAAGACAAGGAGGCCCACTAGACGTATGGAAACTTTGCTCATTGTACTGCTACTAATTGCTTGGGCGCTGTATACGGCCATACGGGTAAAACGCAATGTCCATATGCTTCAACTAAACTCTTATCGAAATGAACGGTATTTTCGATGGATGAAAGGCACCCCATTAAAGGCTTTTCGATTTGTAGATTTAGTGCCAGTACTTGCGATCGTTGCACTGCCGTTATCGGAGGCTGTGTCGTTTTATGTGATGTCTGCAATTGCTGTCATTTTGTTTGCGTTACTCACGGTCATGAGACCACAATTTGAAGAGAAGAAAAAGCTCGTTTATACCCCCCGAGTGAAGCGCCTTTTAGCTGCGATCGCCATATTGTACGCATTGTTTGCAATCTGCGCGGTTTGGGTTAGTGCTGGGGATAACTTCTCGATGGCAACACTCATTGCTCTCGTTTCGATCGCGACGTTTATCGCGTATTTCTTTGTGATGATTGCAAATGTAATCATGTTGCCAATTGAAAGTCAGATCAATCAATACTATTTCCATGATGCAGAGCGCATCGTAAGAGGTATGCCGCATCTTGAAGTGATTGGTGTGACGGGGAGTTTCGGAAAAACGAGTACAAAACATATTCTAAAAGACGTTCTATCTAGTAAATATAATGTTCTTATGACGCCAGAAAGTTACAACACTAAAATGGGTGTCACTCGTACGGTTCGGGAGCATTTAAAGCCGTACCATGAGTTGTTCATTGCAGAGATGGGTGCAAAACAAGAGCATGATATTGAAGAGATCTGCACACTTGTGAACCATAAATACGGGATCGTAACTGCAATTGGAGAACAGCATTTAGAGACGTTTAAAACACTCGATACGATTAAGAAGACGAAGTTTGAGATCGTTGAAACGCTTCCTCATGACGGGACGGCTTTCTTGAATAAAGACGATGAGAACATCCAAGCTTATCAACAGATGAACAATGTCCGGACGATGTATTACGGCATCGATGCAGAAGATCTACATTACCGGGCAACTGACATTTCTTATTCAGGTAAAGGTACAACATTTACCGTTCATAAATACGATGGAACGAGCGCTGAGATTCAAACGAAACTCCTTGGCCGACACAACATCTATAACATTCTAGCGGCCATTGCTATTGGTGCTGAAAAGAATATTCCTCTTGAAACAATTGCGCGATCTATTAAAGGGGTAGCACCGGTTAAACACCGTCTAGAACTTAAGAAAACAAGTGACACATTAACAATTATCGATGATAGCTTTAACTCCAATCCAACGGGTTCAAAGATGGCGGTTGAAGTACTCGGTTATATGCCGGAGAAGAAGGTACTCATTACACCGGGTATGATTGAACTTGGTGATAAGGAGTACGAATTGAACAAACGTCTCGGTATGCATGCTGCTGAGGTGTGTGATTACATTATTCTTGTCGGTAAGAAACAAACCGTTCACCTTCAAGATGGCCTCAAGGAAGCTGGATATCCAGAAGAACAGTACCATGTAGCTTCCAATTTACAAGAAGCACTAGACGTGATGAGAAAAGTTACAGCGTCAGAGCCTTCGGTTGTTTTACTTGAAAACGACCTACCAGATACGTTTTTAGAGTAGATAAAGAACGGAGATGAGAAAACGTGAGAACTAGAGTAGGTGTATTTTTTGGCGGCATCTCCGTCGAGCATGAAGTATCGGTTATTTCCGGTTTGCAAGCCATTCATGCGATGGATACTGATCGCTACGAAGCCATTCCGATCTACATTAGTAAGGATCGCACGTGGTATACAGGTGAGAAGTTAACAGATATTGAAGCATACAAAGACTTGAAGGCTCTTTTAAGTGAAGCGACGCCAGTCATTCCAGTAGCAGCTGACAATGGTGGGATCGTTTTACAGAAGAACCCAGCCCCTCGTTTTGGAAAGCGTGAAGTCAGTCAGATTGATGTCGCTTTTCCTGTCTTACACGGAACGTTTGGCGAAGACGGAGGACTTCAAGGGTTATTTGAACTAATGAACATTCCATATGTCGGTTGTGATGTTGGTGCTTCAGCCCTTGGGATGGATAAAGTGACCATGAAGCAAGTGCTTCGTAACGAACAGTTGCCTGTACTCGACGATGTCTGGTTTTACAACCGAGAATGGCAAGAGGATTCGGCTTCGATTGTAAAACGAATCGAAGAAGAGATTGGCTTGCCTGCGATTGTTAAACCCGCAAACTTAGGATCAAGCGTAGGGATCGGAGTTGCCCGCAACCAAGAAAGCTTAGAAATTGCCATTGAAGAGGCACTTGAGTACGCATCTAAACTAATCGTTGAGCCTTTAATTACGGACCTTAAGGAAATGAACTGTTCCGTGTTAGGTGATACTGACGAAGCAGAAGCATCTGTCATTGAAGAAGTGTTAAAGACCGAAGACATTTTGAGCTATGCGGATAAATACCAAGGCAGCTCAAGAGGTGGAAGTAAGGGCGGCAGTGGTTCGAAGTCTATGGGTGGAGGAATGGAAAGTACAGATCGTATTATTCCAGCCCCAATCTCAGATGAAGAAACAGAGCAGATTCAATCACTTGCGGTGTCAACGTTTAAAGCACTCGGGTGCGGCGGCGTTTCGCGAATTGATTTTATGAAAGACGAATCAAGCGATACCATTTACGTAAATGAAATTAATACAATTCCTGGATCATTATCGTTTTATTTATGGGAAGCGGCGGATAAAGATTTCCAAACGCTTACTAGTGATTTGATCCAATTAGCTCTTAAGCGTCAACGAGATCGAGAGCGACTCACGTTCTCAATTGACTCGAACCTTTTCTCTCTCCAAGGCGGAGGCGGTGGAAAAGGCGGTAGCAAGGGTGGAAGCAAACGATAACCTGTTGAATTTTCAACAGGTTTTTTTGTGCCTTTTGGCGAATGATCAAAAAGACATGTTGTTTAATGATGTCAAAAACGAGGAACAGAAGAAGAAAAGGAGGCAAATCATGAAACAGCAACAAATTCTACTTAAAGAGCGACCGAACGGAATGCCAACAAGGGACACTTTTCAGTACGACGAGACAGACGTTGTTCAACCGAATGTAGGTGAAGTTCAACTCAAAACGTTGTATCTCTCGGTAGATCCGTACATGCGAGGAAGAATGAACGATGCAAAATCGTATACAGCACCATTTCAAGTAGGAGAGCCATTAAACGGCGGAATCGTCGCAGTTGTAACAAACAGTAAGTCAAGTGACCTTCAAGAAGGTGACGTTGTGACGGGTATGTTGGAATGGAAAGAATACAATACAGTTGATGGGGATGCGGTTCGTAAACTTGATTTACATGGTGTTTCAAGCTCTACTGCACTAGGTGTGCTTGGGATGCCTGGACTCACAGCGTACTTTGGGATGTATAAAATTGGTGAACCAAAGCAAGGAGAAACGGTCGTCATTTCCGGTGCTGCAGGAGCAGTCGGTTCAGTTGCGGGACAACTTGCCAAGATTAAGGGAGCCCGTGTTATTGGGATCGTCGGATCAAAGGAAAAGGCCGATTATATTAAATCCCTAGGGTTTGATGAAACGATCAATTATAAAACCGATAATTTGAAAGAAGCTTTGAAAGAGCACTGCCCCGATGGCATTGATGTGTACTTTGAAAATGTAGGAGGAGAAATTAGTGATCACATCTTACCTCACTTAAACACATTTGCCCGCGTACCGGTTTGTGGTTCGATCTCTTCATACAATCTCGAAAAAGGTGAGAAAGACATCGGGATCCGTGTGCAAGGCTTTCTCGTAAAAGCTCGTGTGAAAATGCAAGGTTTCCTCGTTCGTGATTTTGAAGATCAATTCCAAGAAGCATACAAAGCATTAGCAAGTTACGTCGAAACAGGTGAGCTTCAATACGAAGAGACCATTCATGAAGGAATCGAGCGAGTTCCAGAAGCGTTTATTGGTCTTTTTAAAGGGGAAAATATTGGCAAGCAGCTCGTAAAAGTATCCGAGTGATAACGTGAATTTTCTACGCCCAAAGGTAATCGCCTTTGGGTTTTTTATATATAGAATAAAGGAATTCATCGTACAGTGTCTAAACAACTATACATAAGGAATTGACAGTATATGAGTAGGTAAATCTTAACGAAAGAAGGGGAGCGTGTGCTTCTACATACTCGGGATCATTGTGGTCAATGGATGAATATTCAACCGACTACGATTGACGTAACAATGACTATACAAGAAGCTAAGTCGATGATGATCATGAAAGAGCAATCGGAAATGGCTGTTGTAGAAGATAGACGTTTTTTAGGGGTCATTCGGTTGTGGCGTTGTTTATCAAGTCATGATGACCTGCAAGCTGTGAAGAATATGGTCGAGCCGTCGCATGCAGTCGTAGATGAACACTGCTCACTACGAGGGCGTAAAGAGTCATTATTATATGTTGTCCATCACGAGAGCGGTGTCCTTTCAGGGGTCATTGGTATGGATGAGCGGCTTGCCTTTACCCATTATGTCGAGGAGCAAGAAGAGAAACAAAGGCAGATGAATCGCTGGTTAATGCTAAGTATGGATACGGCATACGAAGGTGTCGTGATTGTCGATCACAAAGGAATCATTCAAGTGTTTAATGAAACGTACAGCCGCTTTGTCGGTGTAACAAAGGAAGAAGCGATTGGCCGACCGGTCGAAGAAGTGATAGAAAATACAAGGATTCCCATTGTCTTAAAGACGGGTGTACCTGAACGCAGTCAAGCACACCGCCTACAAGGACAAGAACTCGTAGTGCATCGTTTACCGATGTGGCAAGAAGGAGAAATCATCGGGGCAGTTGGCATGCTCGTGTTTGAAGGGAAGACTGAATTAGAAGAAACGTTGCAGCGATTAGAGCGCATTCCACAAGCGGCAGCCATTGAAGAGAGTCGGTGGCAAAAACACACTGAAAGCAGCGAGAATGTTCGCTTTGAAGACATTATCGGAGAAAGTCCTGCGATTGCTAGTGCTAAGAAAATAGGAAGAAAAGCTGCAGTGACCGACGTGCCTGTCCTGTTAACGGGAGAGACAGGGGTCGGGAAAGAACCCTTTGCTCATGCGATCCACCATAAGAGTCATCATCAGAAAGGTCCGTTTATTGCGGTGAATTGTGCGGCCATTCCAGAAAGCTTGTTTGAATCGGAGTTGTTCGGTTACTTGAAAGGTGCGTTTACAGGAACGCGTGCAGAAGGAAAGGTGGGGAAAGTTGAGCTTGCAAACGGTGGAACGTTGTTCCTAGATGAGATCGGTGATATGCCCTTTGAATCACAGGCGAAGATCTTACGGGTATTAGAGACGAAGCAAATTGAAAGAGTAGGCGGTTCAACACCCATTCACGTAGACTTTCGCTTAGTTGCAGCAACGAATCAAGATCTTAAAGCGAAAATGATGCAAGGGACATTTAGAGAAGATTTGTATTATCGTTTGAATGTTATTCACATTGAAATTCCGTCGTTAAGAGAAAGGAAGCAAGACATTCCGTCATTGATTGCTCATCATTTGAAAGTGCGTGAACAAGAAGGGTTTCAGAAGAAAACGCTCACGAAAGCGGTGCTTGAGCGGATGTTTGCATATAACTGGCCAGGCAACGTCCGCGAGTTATTTCATTATCTTGAGCGGATGTATGTTCTTTCTGAAGGACCAATCATTGACGAACAAGACTTGCCGAAAGAACTGCTGCAACGAACGTTTATATCTGCTTCATCGACCCCATCTGCATCTGATCAGGAGCGCATTTATGAGGCACTTAAGGAAGCAGAAGGCAATAAATCTGAGGCAGCAAAGCAATTGGGAATTTCTAGAGCTACGTTATACAACAAGTTGGCGAAGTATGGTCTTTCTGTTTAAAAAAGATAAACAGTGTCTATACATTTAGACACTTTCACGTATGCGGTTCCTTGTTTAGTCGTCCCCAAACGTTGGCACAGACTTTGCTTATTAAGTAAGGAAAGGAGGCCATTCATTTGATGAATTCGAGCATGCTTTTTGGAGGAACTCTTAATGATTGGTTAGCGAGTAACTCTTCGTTCAGTCCAGAAGAACGTACGAGTGAAGAACAAATGATCATAAAGACAGCAGAACAGTTTGTTGAGGGTTATCCATTACAACATCCAGAGAAAACGGAACAACAAGACCGATCATGGATTAAGACGTGCTTTCAAGCTGCTGGTGAACTGGGCTTGCAAGCAGTAGAAGTACCTGAGGCATACGGGGGATTAGGTCTTGGTAAGCGATTATCCGGTGTCGTTGCAGAACAAGTTGGAAACGGCGGTGGATCGTTTAGTGTATCGTTTAACATTCATGTAGGGGTAGGGACGACACCTTATATGTATTACGGTACAGAGTGGCAAAAGTCGATGTACTTACCGAAGCTTGCTTCCGGAGAGTGGATTGGCGCATACGCGTTAACGGAACCTGAAGCAGGGTCTGATGCGTTAAATGGAAAAACGAAAGCGGTTTATGATCAAGCGCAAAACGTCTATCGGATCACTGGTGAAAAGCAATGGATTACGAATGCTCATGTTGCGGACGTGTTCATTGTATTTGCTCAGACTTCGGAAGGAATGACTGCTTTTATTGTGGAACGCACGATGGAAGGCGTTTCAATCGGGCCAGAAGAGAAGAAGATGGGAATTAAAGGTTCATCAACGGCAACGCTTCTTCTTGATCAAGTTGTTGTTACAGAGAAGCACGTTTTAGGAGAATTAGGAAAAGGTCACAAAATTGCACTCAATACGCTAAACTTGGCTCGCTTGAAGTTAGCGTTCAATAATATCGGTGCAGCAAAGCGAGCGTTACAACTTGCAACGACGTATGCGACAGAGCGTGTTCAGTTTAAAACGCCGATTGCGTCGTTTACGTTAATTCAAGAGAAACTTGCAGAAGTGACGACGGCGATTTATGCGATTGAGAGTTATGCGTACCAAACGGCAAGTCGTCTGGATGAAGTTCTTCAGTCAGATGGGGTTGGCGACCACTCGAGTGTGTTGTCATTGTTTATCGCAGACTGTGCGATGTGCAAAACAATTGCTTCAGAAGTATTGGCATTTGCAACGGATGAAGCGGTACAAATCCATGGTGGCTATGGGTATATGCAAGAATATGAAGTTGAGCGTTTATACCGCGATGCACGTATTAATCGCATTTTTGAAGGGACGAATGAGATTAATCGTTTAGCCGCAGCAAAAGCAGTATTGAAACGAGAAGTTAAAGTATCGCATGCGCAAGATGAACTTGGACAATGGATCGTTGCTGCAGAGACGTTATATACACAAATGTTGGAAGCGCTTACTGACAAGCCTGAGCAACGTGAACAAGAAGTTCTAAGGTGGTTAGCGGATGGGTATGGAGCAATTTCAATGATGAGAGCTTCGTATTTGCGGTCAACGACAAAAGGAAGTGACCAGAAAAACAACACCACGAGAGTCGTACTTGAAGAAGGATTCCAAACAGTACAAAACATCATGCAAAATGTCTATCAAGCCATCGAACAGCTAGTACCAGAATTGGAGTTGAATGTACCGACTCCGAGTAATGTGATGAAAGTGAAGCGACGCATCGCAGAAAACGTGATTGAACGTAAACGCTACACAATGTAAAGGAGGAATTGAGATGAAGATCGGATTTATCGGACTTGGGAATATGGGTTATCCGATGAGTAAGAATTTACTTGAATCTGGCTACAACGTGTACGGATTAGACTTAAATCCTGAAATGGAGCGTCGGTTCGAAGCACTTGGTGGTCAGGTTGGGCAGTCGGTTGAATCGTTAGCAAAAACGTGTGATGTCGTCATTACGAGTTTACCTTCAGTCGTTGCGTATGAACATGTGTATCTAGCAGAAGATGGTCTCATCCGTCACGCGGCGCCTGGTGTACTACTCATCGATACGAGCACGGTAGCTCCAGAGAACAATGAAAATGTAGAAAAGGTCGCCATTGACTATAACGTGCGCTTTCTACAAGCGCCAGTTAGCGGCGGGGTTGTAGGTGCGGAAAATCGGACATTAACGTTTATGGCAGGCGGCAAAGCCTCGGTCTTTCAGGATGCCAAGCCTATTATGGATACGCTCGGTGCAAATGTATTTCATATTGATGAAAAAATCAGTAGTGGTACGATGACGAAACTCATTAACAATTTGCTCATCGGGTTTTACACGGCTGGTGTGAGTGAGGCAGTCGCGCTTGCAAAGAAGCAAGGGATGAACTTGGATGCGTTATTTGATGTGATGAATGTGAGTTACGGACAAAGTCGAATTTATGAACGCAACTATAAAACATTTATGGCGAATAACGATTACAATCCGGGTTTTACGCTAAGTCTTCTTCGAAAAGACTTAGGTTTTGTAAAAGAGACGATGGAACAAATCGGACTCGACCTGCCAGTAACGAATGTGCTACTTGATGTGTACGAAGAAGCCGAAGACGCAGGATATGGGGAAAAAGATATGGCGAGTTTGTATGAACATGTTGGAAAGCAAAAAATTACATTTCAAGCAAAACGAGAGGAGTCAACGTCATGACAAAAATAATTCGCAATTATATTAATGACCAGTGGCAAGAATCCGTAGGTGGACATCTCGAATCTGTGCCAAATCCTGCAACAGGTGAGGAAATTGCAAAAGTACCAATTTCAACAGAAGAAGATGTGAACTTAGCAGTCGAAGCTTCGAAAGAAGCGTATAAAACGTGGTCGCTCGTACCTGTACCTGAGCGTGCGCGACTCATGTTCCGCTATCTGCACTTGTTAAATGAAAACAAACAAGAATTAGGAGACATTATTACGCTTGAAAATGGTAAGACGTTAAAAGACGCGCATGGTGAAGTGCAACGAGGGATTGAGGTTGTTGAACTGGCGACTTCGACCCCAAACTTGATGATGGGAGACGCGTTGCCACGCATTGCTGGAGGAATTGACGGTTCAATCTGGCGTTATCCTCTTGGCGTTGTTGCGGGAATTACCCCATTTAATTTCCCGATGATGGTTCCACTTTGGATGTTCCCACTTGCGATTGCATGTGGCAATACGTTTGTTCTGAAAACATCCGAGAGGACACCGGTTCTTGCCGAGCGACTTGTAGAACTGTTTTACGAAGCTGGGTTTCCAAAAGGTGTCTTAAATCTCGTGCACGGTGCCAAAGATGTCGTAAACCGTATTCTTACTCACCCTGACATCGAAGCGATTTCGTTTGTTGGATCAGAACCAGTAGCTCGCATTGTTTATGAAACAGGTACCGCCCACGGTAAACGGGTTCAGGCACTTGCAGGCGCGAAAAACCATGCAACGGTGCTTGCCGATTGTCAGCTAGATAAAACAATTGAAGGGGTGATTGGTTCAGCGTTTGGAAGTAGTGGAGAACGTTGTATGGCTTGTTCTGTTGTCGTTGTCACTGAAGACATTGCAGATGAATTTATTGCCGAGTTAACGAAACGTACGAAAGCATTAACGGTTGGTGATGGTCACGATGATCAAAACTTCGTTGGACCTCTCATTCGCGAATCTCATAAAGAGCGGGTACTTAGCTATATTGATGATGGCGTGCGCTCAGGTGCCACGTTACTCGTTGATGGTAGAGAAAAAGGAGATCAAGTAGAGGCAGGTTATTTTGTTGGGGCCACGTTATTTGATCATGTGACCCAAGAAATGAAGATTTGGCAAGACGAGATTTTTGCGCCGGTGTTAAGTATCGTTCGTGTAAAAGATCTTGATGAGGCGATTGAAGTTACAAATGCGTCACAATTTGCAAATGGGGCAGTCATTTATACGTCGAGTGGGAAGTCTGCCCAGACATTCCGCGATCGAATTGATGCAGGGATGGTCGGTGTGAACGTAAATGTTCCAGCACCAATGGCGTTCTTTGCGTTTGCAGGAAACAAATCATCCTTTTTCGGAGATTTAGGAACGAATGGACGAGATGGCGTTCAGTTTTATACGAGGAAAAAAGTAGTCACTGAACGTTGGTTTTAAAAGAAAAAACGCGACCTGACATAGTGTCCAGGTCGCGTTTTTTCAAGGTATTTACGCTTTGAAATAAGAATTAACGAGTTCATCGCTTACATCTTCAAGAGACGGGTAATCATAATTCGGAGATTGATGTTTTTTTATTAATACCGCCTCAACACCTTCATAGAAGTCATTGTTACGTAAGAAGTTCATGGCAACAACAACGTCCATATTCAACGTATCTTCAAGTGAGCGGTGAGCATAATCAAGCATGTACTTATGAGTAACCTTTAAAGAAACCGGTGATTTAGAAAGAAGGGTAGTTGCATGCTCATCCCCGAACGAATCGCCTCGATCTCGCAACTTGGCAACAATATCTTCAACGGAATATAAGTGGAACGTGTCGTCAATGTCGTTTTGCAAAGCTGCCAGCTCTCCTTGAGGTGGCTCTGCCGCAAGTGAACCGATTAGCTCGTCGAGTTTGCGATCGGTCTCTTCAACGTTACTCCAGTCGTAATCGACAATCTTTTGTTCAAGCACATCGAGTTCTTCTACGTAGAAGTCTGCCGCTCCAATGTAGAGAATGTCAGCAGCTCGAATCGTTTTCGCTGTTAATGCTAAATACATTCCTGTATATCCGGGGGCTTGATTTAAAAAATGAACACCACCGACATCTGGAAAGAATGCGATGTTCATTTCAGGCATCGCCCATTTCGTGTTTTTCGTAACGATGCGGTGGCTCGTCCCTTGGGTAAGTCCGACACCGCCACCCATAACGACACCGTTTAGAAGCGACGCAATGGGCTTCGGGTAATTAGCAAGCAGAAGATCCAGCTCATATTCATCGACGAAAAACTGCTTCGCATCGTTAAATTGATCGTCGCCTTCTTTTGCAGAGGCGAGCGTTTTAATGTCTCCGCCTGCACAAAACCCTTTTTCGCCGCTACCTTTGAAAACAATTACAGAAATAGCTTTATCGTCTTGCCATTGCTTAAGTTGTTGTAACATTGCCGTTACCATGTTGTTCGTAATGGAGTTTAATGCTTTAGGTCGGTTAAGCGTAATGATCCCTACGCCAGTAGTTGTTGTAGAAAACGTCACATCTGTTGTTGTCGTTGTCACAGTAATCCTCCTCAAAGTATGTGTTCGAAAATGTGCATTTGTGCATTTTCGACAAAAGCTTCTCGTATTCCTGCATTCATTATTGGGGATCATACGAAAGAAGCGAGCTGTATTTCTGTTTGCCAAAACAAAACAGTTGCCTAAAACACCGGAAAAAGCCTATACTTATAAGGGTTTCCGAGCGAGAAAAAGTTTCTTTAAAAAGTTTTTAAAAACCTATTGCTTTTTCTTCTAGAAGATCATATAATATTATTTGTCAGCAAGAGACACCAACGAAATGGCCCGTTGGTCAAGGGGTTAAGACACCGCCCTTTCACGGCGGTAACGCGGGTTCGAATCCCGCACGGGTCACCATTTAATTTTATAACGAGACTTCCCAGCAAAGATATTTGCTGGTTTTATCATTTATGAGCACTGGAAGAACATTCCATTTTAAATGGAGGGGTAGCGAAGTGGCTAAACGCGGCGGACTGTAAATCCGCTCCCTCAGGGTTCGGCGGTTCGAATCCGTCCCCCTCCACCATTTTCATGCGGGAGTAGTTCAGTGGTAGAACACCACCTTGCCAAGGTGGGGGTCGCGGGTTCGAATCCCGTCTCCCGCTCCATTGATTTTTACTTTCGAGTATGATAAAGTACATAGTAACTTAAACGCGGGTGTAGTTTAGTGGTAAAACCTCAGCCTTCCAAGCTGATGATGTGGGTTCGATTCCCATCACCCGCTCCAATTACATAACTACTAAGGGCAGAACATATTGTTTTGCTCTTTTTTTTATTGTATTTTTATTAAGATTAAAGTGGGTAAAATAATTCATGCTAAAATAAAACGATTGGATGAAAAAAATTCTAGCGCTTTTTTCAATTTTGTTGAAACCATAACGATTGGAAAAGCGTAATCATAGAGAACGGACACAAGGCGGGGTTTGCATGGATGACTGGCTAAATCAATGTATACGAGAGGTTAAGGCAGGGGATACGGAAGCTTTTGCCCAAATTGTTGATGCGTACAAAGATAAAGTGTATCAAGTGGCTTATCGAATGGTCGGGAACGCACAAGAAGCTCAAGACGTTTCGCAAGAAGCATTTATACGTGCGTATACGAATATTGAGCGATACGATGTGAATCGTAAGTTTTCCACATGGCTATTCCGTATTGCGACGAATTTAAGTATCGATCGACTTAGGAAGAAGAAGCCTGATTTTTCGTTAGACGCCGAAGTGAATGGTGCAGAAGGACTTGACGGTTACGCCCAACTCGCTGCAACAGATGCACTCCCTGATGAGCAAGTCGTAACACTCGAGTGGCAAGCTTCCATCCAAAAAGAAATTGACACGTTGCCACCAAAATACCGAGCAGCAATTATTTTGAAGTATATGGAGGATTTATCGTTGCAAGAGATGAGCGTAATTCTCGATCTTCCAGTTGCAACGGTGAAAACACATGTTCATCGCGGCAGAGAAGCATTACGTAAAAAGCTAAAAAAATGGTAACAAAGGGGCGTAGAAGGTTATGAGCTGTTTGAAACACAGCGATTCGATTCACCGTTATTTTGATGGTGAGATGACTCAAAATGAGCGTGAACAGCTCTATCGACATCTAGAGGGTTGCTCTGAATGCAAAGAGCATTATGATGAAGTTAAGAAATCGATTGCGCTTGTTCAAAGCGCTTCACATATTCAAGCACCGAAGGAATTCACGGAAAACGTCATGAGTGCATTACCTCAAAAGAAAAAGAAGCGAACGATCGCTTGGAAGAAATGGTCAAAAAACCATCCCGTCCTTGTTGCTGCAGCAGTGTTTCTTCTGTTTATGTCTTCAATGACTTGGCTTAACTGGACAGGGATGAGCGGTGGAGAGATGGCGATTTCTGGGGTCGGTAATTTTGAAGTAGACCAAGAGAGCAATACCGTTATCATTCCTGAGGGTGAAGTGATTGAAGGAGATTTGACGGTTCGTAATGGTGACGTGGACGTTCAAGGGGAAGTCCAAGGAGATTTAACTGTAATAAACGGTGAACGATATATGGCTTCAGCCGGCCAAGTGGCAGGTAACATTGAAGAAGTGAATCAAGTGCTATCATGGTTATGGTACGAAACGAAAGAACTGTTCTCTAATCTTACACCAGATCGGGAAGAGTGAAACCTTGCTACGTAATGGAGCAAGGTTTTTACTTTTTAATGAAGAGAAGTGTTGATGTTGAGAATTTTACATTTCATTTAGAGGGGATTGCGGTTTTTTTAAACGAGTTTTTGAGGAAAACGATGTAACAAGAGGGTAAAGAACACGTAGTAATAAGTAGACGATCACAAAGCATAAGGGTTAAGAGAAACGAAGAAGAGTTATACTGTGTAGATACCGAAGGATTTCTAAGGATCGTTGAGTTGCTACCAGTTAAATCGAGAGCTATGTTATACTGTTAATGGTGTTAACCTCTCGAGGTTTCTCGCTTTTAAATCCTAGTGGGAGGCAAATGAATGTTTGGTGAGGAGTTCGAATTACTTACGTGGCTACGCCGAATTATTGATATATTACTCGTTACATTTGTAGTTTATAAATTGATTTCAATCGTTCGTGGAACGAGGGCAGTTCAGTTATTAAAGGGAATTATCGTCATCTTAGCAGCAGGCTTTTTAAGTAACTTTTTCGGCTTGCATACGATGTCGTTTATTATGAACCTTGTCATTACATATGGTGTGCTTGCGATCATCATTATTTTCCAACCTGAAATGCGTCGAGGGCTAGAACAATTAGGTCGTGGACGCTTATTCGGACGTGGACAATCGACAGAAGAAGAAGATTCAGTCAAGACGATTGATGCGATTATGAGTTCATTAAAGTACATGGCAAAGCGTAGAATTGGTGCATTGATTTCGATCGAGAAAGAGACGGGCATGAGCGACTACATTGAAACAGGAGTCGCCGTTAATGCCCAGATTTCTTCAGAGCTTTTAACGAACATCTTTATGCCTAACGCGCCTTTACATGATGGCGCAGTTATACTTCGTGGCAATCAACTCGTTGCTGCGGCGTGTTATTTGCCGCTTTCCGAGAATCCATTTATTTCAAAAGAACTTGGTACGAGGCACCGTGCTGCAATCGGTGTTAGTGAAGTGACAGATGCATTAACTGTCACGGTTTCAGAAGAAACAGGTGCCATATCAGCAACAAAGAATGGTGAATTGCATCGTGACTTAGACGATGAAACGATTCGTAAGATGCTTGAGAATGAATTAATCAAGGCATCCAAATCGTCCAATACGTCGTTTTGGAATTGGGGAGGGCGGAAAGATGGATAGGCTCTTCAATAACCATTGGTTTTTAAAGTTAATTTCATTAGTCATTGCAACGATGTTGTTCTTGTTTGTGAATATGGATGACTTTGGGAATCGTCCTGGTGCAACACCAATTATGAGTACTGAACAGATTCAACTTGATGAAGCAGAGCTAGATATTTATTACGATGACGAACAGTATGCGATTGCAAGCATCGACGATGACATTGATGTGCGTGTCTCTGGCACACAAAGTGCACTGACATTATTTCAGGTAACAAATCCCTCGTATGAAGTCTATGTAGACTTATCTGAGTATGGTACAGGGGTTCATACCGTTGATGTTCAAACAGCGAATTTTCCAAGTGGCCTTAATGTTAGTGTAGAGCCGAGTACAGTGCGAGTCGTATTAGAAGAACGTCAAGCTGTTACGCTACCTGTTGACGTTGAATTAATGAATGAAGAACAAATCGCAGAAGGTCACACAATTGGTGACCCAGAAGTGAATCCAGGAGAAGTAGAAGTTTACGCAGGTGCTTCTGTGCTTGATAACATTACATCGTTGCAAGCGTTTGTCGATGTAGCAGGAGCAGACGAAACGTTTACTGAACTCGTTGAGGTCATCGCTTACGGACCATACGGAGAGCAGTTGGATGCTCACATTAATCCAGAGTCGGTTGAGATCACTGTTCCTATTCGCTTGCCTTCGAAAGAAGTGCCATTAGAATATGACACGAGCGGGGAATTGGAAGATGGAATTGAAGTTCTTGAAATGACATTGTCTGAAGAGGCAGTGACGATTTTCGGCCAATACGATGAGATCAACGAAATTGATTCGATTAATATTGGGACGCTTGATTTAAGTTCAATTGAAGAGAGTGAGACGCGAGAAGTGGAAATCCCTCTTCCTGATGGTGTGAGTTACGTAAGGCCAGAAGTTATTGAACTAGATATTCTTCTTGATGAATTTGAAGAATCAACGTCTCTAGATTTAGAGATCGAAATGGACAATCTGCCTGAGACATACAACGCATCGATTCCTACAGAAGTAGAGGATGATGGTGCTTATCGTGTCACGGTTCACGGAGATGAGGAAGCACTTTCCGAGTTGAGCGAGGAAGACATTCGACTTTATATTGATTTTAGTGAAGAGGAACTAGAAGCAGGGGAGCAAGTCGTTCCAATTCAAGTTGAAGGTCCAGACGATTTGGAGTACCGCTTGGAAGTTGAAGAAGTGCCCGTAGAAATAACCGAAACCGTTGCAGGTGAATAGCTTATTAAGGGTAAGCATGAAGGAGAGATATTGAATGGGTAAGTATTTTGGCACTGATGGTGTAAGGGGTGTAGCTAACACAGAACTCACGCCTGAACTTGCGTTTAAATTAGGGCGTGCTGGAGGATATGTGTTAGCCAAAGAGAGCGAACAGCCAAAAGTTCTCATCGGCCGTGATACGCGAATTTCTGGAACAATGCTAGAAGGTGCATTAGTTTCAGGGTTGTTATCTATTGGAGCAGAAGTGATGAGACTTGGCGTCATAACGACACCTGGAGTCGCCTTTCTTACAAAAGCTGTCAATGCGGATGCAGGGATCATGATTTCTGCATCACACAACCCGGTCGAAGATAATGGGATTAAGTTTTTTGGTGGAGATGGATTTAAACTCTCCAAAGAACAAGAAGAAGAGATTGAAACGATCATCGACCAAGAAGATACACTCCCAAGACCTACAGGATCCTCACTTGGCAACGTTAGTGATTATTATGAAGGCGTGCAAAAGTATGTTCAGTATTTGAAACAATCGGTTGACGAAGAATTTACAGGGCTACACATTGCCATCGACTGCGCACATGGCGCTGCTTCTTCAGTTGCACCGAGAATGTTTGCAGATTTAGATGCAGACATTTCGACGATTGGGAACAACCCAGACGGTACGAACATTAACGACGGCGTAGGTTCAACTCACCCTGAGAAACTCATACAACTCGTTCGTGAAAAAGAAGCAGACATCGGTCTTGCTTTTGATGGCGATGCGGATCGTTTAATTGCTGTCGATGAGAAAGGGCAACTCGTAGATGGCGATAAAATCCTTTATATTTGCGGGAAGTTTCTAAAGGAAGAAGCGTTACTTGCACACAATACAGTAGTTACGACAGTGATGAGTAACCTTGGGTTGTATAAAGCACTACAAAAGGCAGGTATTCAAACGCAACAAACAGCGGTTGGAGATAAGTATGTGATGGAAAAAATGCGTGAAGGTGGCTTTTCCCTTGGCGGAGAGCAATCAGGGCATATTATTTTCCTCGACCACACAACGAGCGGAGATGGAATGTTAACAGCTGTGCAACTCGTGAATATCATGAGAGTGAAGAACAAGAAACTTTCGGAGCTAGCTGAGGAATTAGAGACATTCCCACAACAACTTGTGAACATTCGTGTGAGCGACAAGCATGCCGTCGAAGAAAACGAGGCTGTAAAAGCTGTGATTGAGCAAGTTGAAGAAAAGATGGCTGGTAACGGCCGTGTGCTCGTTCGACCAAGCGGCACAGAATCTCTCGTTCGCGTGATGGTCGAAGCTGAAACCGATGAATTATGCTTTGAATATGTGAATGAAATTTCTGCGGTTGTCCAAGAACAACTTGGAACGGATGCATAAAATAGAACAGGAGCTGTCGTTCATGAACAATATTCGACAGCTCATCTTTATTTATTGACGTTTTTTGACAAATTATAGTACGATTGCGGTATTCATTCTAGAATGGAAAGGAGTCTTGTCACACGGTTTATAGTTTCATAAAGCGCCTGGACTGCAAGTAGATGCAGTTGACGAGGAGGAGGTTCATCGAACGTCGGCGGATACCTCCCGGTTGCCTTGTCACAACCGAAAGTCATTGACTGAAAACGAAGAGGTGACTCTTCGAACAAAAGCAATGATCTTGACATTCAATTTACGACTACAGAGTGGGGACAAGAGTCTGTCCCGATACGTGCTTGTCCCCTTATTGGAGGAAATCAGTTATGTGTGGAATTGTCGGTTATGTAGGAACACAAACAGTCAAAGATATCCTATTAAAAGGATTAGAGAAACTCGAGTACCGTGGCTACGACTCAGCTGGACTCGCAGTCATTGATGAGAATGTGAATGTGATTAAAGAAAAGGGAAGAATTGCGACCCTTCGAGAGAAAGCAGAAGCAACGGATGCGGATGGTACAATCGGAATTGGTCATACGCGCTGGGCAACACATGGTGTACCAAACATTACAAATGCTCACCCTCATCAAGGAAATGAGAAGCGTTTCACACTCGTTCATAACGGTGTTATTGAGAACTACGAAGAGCTTAAGACGGAGTTCTTAAGTGACGTGACGTTAACGAGTGACACGGATACAGAAATCATCGTGCAAATGATCGAGAAGTTTGCGGACGCGGGTGCAACACCGGAAGAAGCGTTCCGTCAGGTTCTTTCTAAATTGGAAGGTTCTTATGCGATTGCTATGCTTGATGCGAATGATTCTGATACGATCTACGTTGGTAAGAACAAGAGCCCGTTGCTCGTTGGTCTTGCTGATGATGCAAATGTGGTTGCATCGGATTCGATGGCAATGCTACACGTTACGAAGACGTTCGTTGAACTTATGGATGAAGAAACCGTCATCGTGAGTCGTGAAGGCGTACAAATTAAGAAGCTTGATGGCACAAGGGTCGACCGCGAGCCATTCACAGCTGAGCTTGATGAAAGTGATACGGAAAAGGGCACGTATGCTCACTACATGTTAAAAGAAATCGATGAGCAACCGTTCGTTATCCGCAATATCATTCAGCAATATCAGGATGAACAAAACGAAATTAAGCTCTCCAAAGACATCCGCAAAGCGGTCGGAAATGCAGATCGCATCTATATAATTGCAGCAGGAACGAGCTACCATGCAGGTCTCGTCGGAAAAGAACTTTTGGAGAAAGTCGCTGGTATTCCAGTTGAAGTTCACATTGCAAGCGAGTTTCTTTACAACCAACCATTGTTGTCAGAGAAGCCATTGTTCATCTTCATTTCACAAAGTGGAGAAACAGCGGATAGCCGCGGCGTTCTCGTCAATGTGAAGAAAGCTGGACTGCCGTCTGTTACAATTACGAACGTACCAGGTTCAACGCTTGACCGTGAAGCCGACTTTGCATTGTACACGTATGCAGGTCCAGAAATTGCGGTAGCATCGACAAAGGCGTATACGGCTCAAATGGCTGTTCTGTCTATCTTAGCGATGGATGCAGCGATTGCAAAAGGCATTGATACAGACTTTGACGCGATCCATGAATTAAGCATTGTTGCCAATGCGATTGAAGTTCTTACAGACGCGAAAGACGAAATGGAACAAATCGCTCGAGACTACTTGCTCGAAACACGCAATGCATTCTTTATCGGTCGCGGATTTGATTACCACGTCGTGCAAGAAGGTGCATTGAAGCTAAAAGAGATCTCCTACATTCAAGCTGAAGGCTTCGCAGGAGGAGAACTAAAGCACGGAACGATTGCACTCATCGAAGACGGAACACCAGTCATCGCACTTGCCACACAACAAAGTGTTAACTTGAACATTCGAGGAAACTTACAAGAAGTTGTTTCTCGTGGGGCAAACCCATGTGTCGTCAGCATGGACGGCTTGAACCGTAAAGGCGACAACGTCGTTATCCCGAAAGTCCATGACTACTTGACACCACTAGCGTCAGTGATTCCATTGCAACTCATCTCGTACTACGCAGCATTGCATCGCGGATGTGACGTTGATAAGCCTCGTAACCTTGCAAAAAGTGTAACGGTTGAATAGATTTGGCAATTAGGTTTCATAATTGTAGAATGACAACTCTCATGGGAACTGAACAACTCTGGCGGGAACTAATTATGTGAGAATGTCAAAGATGTCTTTTAAGATTATTGTATATAAGGTTGAATAGGTTAGGTAACAGGTTATATAATTTAAGAGGATTAAAAAAAGGTCGCCAAGATTTGGGCGACCTTTTGTGATTTATTTTAAACGCAACCCTTTTATATTTTGCTTTTCGACAATCGGGCCATTTAACTGAATAAAGCCAACAAACCTTTCGGCTGTTGGCTTATTCTATTACCATATTTATTATCAATATAGCATGGAATATTTTGTGAGTTAACTGGAACTACAATATGTTAGCAATAACTGTTAAAGTTAAAAGTATAAATAAAAACGCATTATAGAACGTACCTAAAAAACCTGTTATCTTTCCGCCTAAAGCAGCTCCACTATCTCTTCCTTTGGAATATTGAATTGCTTTAATACCTAATAATAATCCTAGATACGGAATAAATAAAGATAGTACTCCACATATTAATGCCTTGCTATCGTCAGAAAAATACCTTAAAGGATTTCTAATAGGTACTCACACCTCACATATATTATTTAAAAGCTATAACTCCTGATATTTCTTCCAAATCAGTTTAGCTTCGTTCTCTATTTTGTTGCATAATCACAGTCATCTTTTACAAAGGTTAGTGCACATTTCGAATTATTTATAATAGTTCTAAATACCCTATATTAATGATATTCAAACAATATGTATATTGCAAATAGGATACGATGTGAAGCAGTTTGTTTGTGAGGGGGAAGTTAGCAATACTAAATTTACCACTATTGTGAGCTTAAGTAAGTGGAATTTTAGGAGGAACGTTCATGAAGTCTAATTATGCAATACTGATTGGAGTTATATCAATAATCATTGGTCTCGCACTGTTTTTATATGTTCTGTTTTACTATCCTGTTGGAGATGAAAGCTCTTGGGGTGGTTTAGGCTTCCTAGTTGCATCTGTATTTTTCGGAGTATTAGGATTAATAGTTGACGCTCAATTGCTTTTAGAAATAGACCCAAATGAGCATGTCACCTATAATTCTTCCTTTTTTGTTGAAGATATGCATGGAGATGAAAAAGTGTTAGTAGTCGATGCATTGGATGAATTAGAAAAAGGAGAAATTTATTCTTTTGATTTGTTAACATACAAGTTTCCCTGGAGTCTATTTATGAATGATGAAGTCGAAGTAATTCGAGATAGTTATAGTAATTAGTTAAAGGAGGGTAGGTGAAGGACCAGATGTGCTTTGGTTGTTACCAGAACGGGTTGGGTTTGTTATTGAGGCAAAGAGCAGAAAAAAAGAAAAGAATGCATTGACAAAGGAACAGCACGGGCAACTTCTGGTAGCTGCTGAGTGGTTTGCCAATGAATATTCAGCATACGAGTGTGTAAGAGTTAGTGTTCATCCTAAGAATAAGGCTACTCGCTCTGCTGTAGCAGGAGCATCCCATGCACTCACATATGAAAAGCTTATGTCTTTGGTATCAGATGCACGTTTACTTTTATCTTCACTTATCGAATCACAACTTGAAACTAAGATGCTAGAGGCGGAATGCAATCGTTTATTAGAAAGTTCAAACCTTCGTTCCGATCGTTTAGCAAATAACTATTTGGTGCTTTTTGATGTCCGGTCTTGATTGTTTTGCTTAGTAAACAAAAAAGGCGCAATTCTTTAGTCACAAGGATTGCGCCTTTTTTAGGAAGTTAGATTTCTTTTTATCGCAAATTAGTTATAATATTATAAAAAAACGGTATATTTAAATTGCTTTTTGGAGAGAAGTGATATATTTAATTATAAAGTATTATTTATTTCTAAAAAACATGGAGGGATAAAATGAAGAAGACTTTAGTATTGTTTGCTTTTGTACTTACATTATCAGTTTTTCAAAATGGAGAAGTTAGAGGACAAGAATTAGTTGCTGAAAAAAGTGATATAGCGAAGGAAGCAGCTTTAAAAATAGCTGAACACCCGTTAGATCTAGTTTCATCCAGTGGGGAAGTTATTCCGTACGCAGAAACTATTGCAGACGCAGAAGATCTGGACGATGATTTATTGGAATTATTCGAAAAAATATCCGGGCCATTTAACCCTGTATATTCTCCTGTGGAAGTTGATGTTGAAAATATGGTCGATGTTGGCACGGGTGACGTTATTGATATTGGAAATGAAATAAGTCCATCTGTAGTTGTTGGACCTGATCAAAGAAGAAAAGTTTCTAATTCACTCATCCAGCCTTATAGATCTCTTACATTTATTAGCGTAGGCTCTAACGGTTTGTGCTCAGGAGCAGTTACTGGTACTAACCATGTCTTAACAGCTGCACATTGCGTTGACAGTATTGGAGCTGCAAACCTACAAGTTTATCCTGCATTAAATGATAGCAATGCACCTTTAAGTGAATACAGAGGGATTGAATACTTTGTTCCCGCTGGTTGGTTTACCAATAGTGGTACAAGTCAACACAGATATGACTACGCTGTCATAAGGGTAGGTACTTTTAATGGTAGAACAATTAGTTCTCAAGCTGGAACTACACCTCATCGAGTAGTTTCTAATCTAAACTTAAGTGCAACTTATAAATTATATGGTTATCCTTCTGATAAATTAATAGATACAGGTTTAATTTCGCTTTGGGGTATGACAGGTTCATTAAGAAACCAAGAGTCACACACTGTGACCTACACTATAGATACCTATGGAGGTCAATCAGGAGCAGCGATTTTAAACAATTCCAATCAAGTAGTCGGTGTGCATACTTTAGGATTTAGAAACGCAAATGGACAAGGGATATATAATTCAGGAGTGAAACTCACCCAATCAGTTGTTAATCATATAAGGTCTTCGGTTGCTAGATAGTGAAGAAGTTAGCTTTTCTACTAACACTTATACTACTAACATTTATGCCTATTGCTTGTGATAATTCTAATGAAACATCTGACAACGAAGCTCCGTTATACATCGAAGGAGTTGTTTCCGAGATAAACAGACTGGGCTTCTCTTTTACTATTGAGATTGACGAAGAAAGTTATAATCATCTATCTGGAAGTGTCATAGTAAGAATATCAATGAGCAATACCTTTAAGTACTATCGAGTTAAAGAAGGAGATTATATAAGGGTTGGATATGATGGAGTTGAAATGGAAAGTTACCCAGTACAAATTAATGCATCGAGTTTCGAGATACTTGAAAATTAATGGAATCAAATCTATAAGTGTACCGAGTAGAATAGTACAAAGCTTTCTGCAAACTGAAAACCTATAATTCCTAGGTTACAAAGAAATTAATTATTCTATGTTAAAGAGTAAGTAGATTAATTATTCTGCTTACCCTACTTTTATCAATCCCAAATAAGAGGTCGATCGAAATGTAGAAACTACAGAGAGATGCAACTGTGGAACAGTAGAAGATTTAGAGTACAATGTTGAAATTTCTTGGTCTGATTCAGAGGGAATTAAATATGAAGAAGCATTTGTTATGAATTAATAGTCTGGTGAAGTCTTTTTAGTGGTATTGCATTTTGTAGCGATTAATGGAGGATTGGAAAAATTGAACTTGTTTTTGAATAAAAAAATACCTAACTAGGGCGCATTAGACGATGACCGTGTATGCGCCTTTCTTCTATTTATAAAAACACCCTTATCTTACTCTTCCGGGTCCCTTCTTAATAACACCGCGGTTCCTAACCCACCTCCAATGCCCATTGTAGCAATTCCGTATTGTGCGTTTGTTTGTTTCATATTTTCAATAAGTCTTGTTACGACAATGCTGCCAGATGCACCGTACGGGTGACCAAAGGCGATGGCGCCACCGTTTATATTTACTTTTTCTAGAGGGATGTGTAGTAAATCTAGTGAGGCGATGACTTGGGAAGCGAAGGCTTCATTGAATTCAACAAGATCGATCTCATTCATGGTTAACTGATGTTTCATAAGCAGCTTACGGATGGCAGGAACCGGTCCGATGCCGAGAAGATTCGGATCTACTCCTGCAGTGACTGCGTCTAAGAAGATTGCTTCGGGTTTTAGTCCGTGGCATTGCGCTTGTTCCTTTGACATGAGTAAGGTAGCGGCAGCCCCGTCATTTTTCGGACAACAATTTCCTGCGGTTACGGTTCCGTGTTGTTCGAACACCGGCGTAAGTCGAGCGAGCAGTTTCTTCATGTCTTTTGCTCGAACGCATTCGTCATGACTAAATATCGTATCATTTGTGCATTTCACGGGTACAATTTCATTTTTAAAATAACCTTTTGCTTGTGCAATAGAAGCGAGCTGATGGCTTCGCCATGCAAAGTCATCCTGCATTTCGCGTGTAATGCCAAACGTTCTTGCGACGTTTTCAGCCGCGATACCCATGTCTGGATCACCAATGTCATCTGGAGCAAACCGTGCCCTTGTAAACTCACGAGGCTCTGTGTGATCACTCGTTGGTTTTTCGACTTTTAGAGGTGCAAAGCTTTCGCTTTCGACACCGCCGGCAATGTAGGTGCTTCCAGCCCCACTTTGAATAAAACGAGCGGCATAAATAATCGCTTCTAGACCTGATCCGCATTGACGATCAATCGTGACACCTGGTACTTCAAGCGGAAAACCTGCCGTTAGTAGAGCAAGGCGAGCAAGATTTCCGCCTGGTCCGACAGCATTCCCAAGTACGACTTCGTCAATTTGTTTCGCTTCAATCCCTGTATCAGTGAGTAATGATTGCAAGACAGGAGCGGCTAAATGTTCGGGACGTACGTCACTTAATGCGCCACCAGCTTTTGCTATGGCTGTTCTTTTGGCTTTTACAATAACGGGGATTTGCACGTGATCACCTCTGAATGAGTTCTTTTAAGCGCGCTCGAGCTATTTTGCCACTAGATGTATATGGAAAAGCATCAATGGTGTATGTTCTTCGTGGCCATTCATGTTTTGGTAGGTGCTCTTTGTAGATGGATCGTAAGGTGCTTTGTTGGTCACGCTTTGGTTGTTCTGCAATCACAAGAACTGGAATCTCTCCCCAAAACCTACTCTGAAGACCAATAACAGCAACTTCATGTAAGTCTGAATACATTTTAACAATCGTTTCGATTTTCTCAGGGAAGATATTCCACCCACCACTGATGATTCGATTCTTTCTCCTACCTACGAGGTAGAGGTAGCCATCGTGAGAGAGCTTGGCTAAGTCGCCTGTTACCGCCCAGCCGTTAATGAGAACTTTAGTGGTCTCATGATCATTGTTCATGTACCCGCTAAAAAGCATGTTGCTCTTTACGTGTAGTGTACCGATTTGCTCAGCTGGCAATAGTTCTCCTGAATCATCTCGAATTTCCAACTGTACGTTAGGGAATGGTTTGCCTACAGATGCAGGGTTACGTAAATGATCACTCGGTGTAGAAACCGATACGAAGCTTAATTCAGAAGCACCGTAAAATTCAAACAGCTGAACGTCTGGCCAAGCGATTTGCAATCGCTGTTTTGTTTCAATCGTTAATTTATCACCAGATGTGATCAGTGAGATGGGTTGTGTGAGTTGTTCAAAGGGTTCGAGTGATGACAGGAGTGATTCTGCCATCGTTGGCACAAGGTACATGTGAGAGACAGGGTGATTTTTTATGAGTTTGAGTGACTTAGTTGTAGAATACTGATTCAATACGTACAACGTTGCCCCATTGAAAAGTGCGTGAAAAACGGCAAATAGGAATAAGGAATGTACGATTGAACCAGGAGCGACGACATGACTGTCTTGGTCAATCTTGAAAACTGAATGACACGCGGTAAAGCTCTCAATCCAAGATTGATGATGGCGGATAAATGCTTTTGGATTACTCGTAGTACCAGAAGTAAATCCAATGTAAAAAGGTTCTGTATCCCGTGCTGCTAAACTTTGGGATGGACCTGTATGTAGATCGCGCCAATCTGTATAATAGATTGTACTAGTACTTTCACCAGTTCTGTAAGGAATAACGTCTACAGTCGTGTGATTACGCACGAGATCTCGAAATTGTTCGTCAATAAAAAGGATATCAACGTGTTTAAGGCTTTCTTTCAATTGCTTTTGTGACCACTTCGGATCAAGAACAACTATAATATGGCCAGCTGCAACAGCGCCACATAATGTCTCAATGACTTCACGATGGGTATGAGCGAGAACGCCAACCGCCATTTGCGGTTTATTGTACTTATTTAATCCAATCATGACTTGCCCCATTGTGTAAGCGAGTGTGCGATAGTTGATCGTTGAACCTTCATCAACGATGGCTAGTTGATCGGGGTTCTTTTCAGCGTAGTTAAAGATTGGTGCAACAATATTCATAAGATCACCTTTTCATCGTTTCATTTAGAATTGGAACCGTACCGGTTTGTTTAAGCTTGATCGTTAAGGCAGCGGTGAGCACAACTTTAACAGCGTCTCCAGGCAAAAAAGCGAGGTTCGCTATGAAGCTTTGTGGAAAGGGCAGATCAGTTGTGAAAGAGAACCATAAACTCCCGCATAGATAAATGAATAGAATACCACCAACAACATTGATGAAGATTAAGTTACGCATAGAGTAGTGGTTGAGTCGTTCGGTGAACCACCCAATCATAAACGCAGCGAGTGGCCAAGACAGTATGTAGCCCCCTCCGGGTGCAGTCAGGACACCAAGGCCGCCTCGACCACCGGATAAAAGGGGGATACCGATCGCAATAAGTGCTACGAGTAGCAGTATACTAAGGAACCCTTTCTTAGAACCGAGCAAAGCTCCTGTTAACATGACGCCGAATGTTTGGAGCGTAATGGGCACAGGAATAAAAGGGATCGGAATCGGTGGTAACAACCCAAAAACAGCTGTGAACGCAGTGAACATCGAAATGAAAATGAGATTTTTTGTTTTAATGTGTAGCCCTCCTTTCGATTGTTAACCACATTTAAAAATAGGTTAACATATAAACAGAGAAAGAGGTAGAAAATTAGCTCTTTTATATACCAACAACCTTGAACGGAGTAGACCTATGAAAGAAAAATCATTTTACCTATCAAAAAAGAGAAGCTACTTGGCGATATGGATCAGCGTAGTGTCGGGATTATTCATGTTACTTTTGGCATTTGCTGCTTGGCTGAATCCGGATGGTGAAGGTACATTAGCTTTCTCATTCTTGGCATTTATCCTGTTTGGCTGCGGTTTTCAAATATTTTACAACCTACATCAGACAGGGCCGGTCATCACCTTGAATGAGGAGGGGATGATGTTTACGGTTGGTTTAGTGCCTTGGGAAGATGTACAATCTGTACGCTTGCTTTATTTCAATTTGCATACGGTCATCTTCTTTATTACGGATGATGATACAAAGTATGAACACCAATTTTCGGGGCAAATTCCTGGTTATATTTACGATACCTTAACGAAGGCTGGATTCCCTGTGTTCAGTTTGGGCTACCAACAGGTGACACAACCTAAAGTATTGCTTCAAATGCTCATGGACAAAGGTGTCCCCGTATACGATAAAAAAGGACGTTTGATGAATCGTGAGCATAAGGAAGTATCTTAGGTTGGAAATAGTAGTAGTACACTGCGTGCATTAATTAAAGGGGATTTTTACTTATGATGAATAAATTAATGATTATCCCAATTCTATGTTTATTGCTCATTGGTTGTTCCACAAGCACAAATGAGCAAATTGATCATGAAGATACTCATACGATAGAAGGAAAAATAATTAGTATGGAATTTCTTTCAAATAGCTTTTCTATCGCACCAGAGCATGAATCGTTTGATGAATTAGTCGTAAACACTAGAAATAGTGACCTTCCTTCAAGTGCGAAAGTTGGGGATACAGTGGTCATTGGTTTCGATGGCTCAATAATGGAAAGTGATCCTCCTCAAGTTCATGCACTCTCGATTGAGAGAATAAATGAGTAGCGAGTTGTGAGAAATAAAGTACAAACCGAAATGCCTCCTCCTCTTGATAAGCTTCCTATTTAGCTAAATTAACGAGTTGCTTTAAGAGAATTATGATACGATTACAAGGTTGTATTAGGTTGTAGTCTTGCTGAAACGAGTGGTTGTCATGATTCTAATCATAATTGGATTGATCTGTGGTCTAATTGCAAGCATATTAGGAGCGGGAAGTTCCATGTTAGTCGTTCCGTTGCTTGAATATGTATATCCATCATTGGTAGGGGAGTCGTTAACAGTACAAACGATCACGTCAGCGGCGCTTGTTCTTACACTGTTTTCAACGGGGGCTGCAACGGTACGTCATCACTTTGCCAAACGAATCCCTTATAAGAAAGTCATTTTTTATGCCTTGTTCGGGTCGATTGGTTCCTTTTTGTCTAGCATGTTTCTGGCTGAACATGTGAATCAATTGGTGTTTCTTAGCTTATTTCTTTTTATTGCAATCGTGTCATTAACGTTTAATTTAATTCCTTTTAGAAAGCCGAATACTGATCCAAATCATCGGCTGTCTATGATTTTTGGGATGGGGTTGATGCTTTTCTTAGGTGTGGTGACAGGGGTGATTGGTGTTGGTGGAATGATCTTAATCATTCCATATATGGTGTATGTTCTTCACTATTCACTCAAGACGACGATTGCCATTACGACATTTACTGGCGTATTCATTTCCTTGTTTGCAATCATTGCGAGAATACCTTCTGGCTCAATGGACTGGGAGTTTGCTATTTTACTAGGAATTGGTGGGTTGGTTGGTGGTTTAATCGCACCTTCATTAAGTGCAAAAATTCCTGATGCAATCTTAAAACTTAGTCTAAATACGCTATTGTTCATTATTATTATGACCGTTATTGTTGATCTAATTTCTATCATATAAAAAGGAAGCGAAGTATCGTTACTTCGCTTCCTTTTTATTACGTTCTAAGAGGCTTTAATTTCGCTTCGATTTCTTTTCGGTCTGGCTCTAAAAATGAAGGTAGAGAAAGCTTTTTTCCTAAGGACGCTAAGTCCTCATCAATATCAAACCCTGGGCCATCCGTTGCTAGTTCATAGAGAATCCCGTTCGGTTCTCTGAAATACAGCGACCTAAAATAGTAGCGGTCAACGAATCCAGAAGTTTGAAATCCTTCATTTTCAAGTCGCTCTACCCACTGTTTTAATTCTTCTTCAGTTTCTACCCTAAAAGCGATATGATGAACACTTCCCCGTCCTTCTCGAGATTTCGGGGTGTCTTTTTGTTGTTCCACATGCACTTGGCCATTTAACCCGGAGTCACTCATTTCAAAGACGTAAACAGCAGTATCTTGTTTCTCGTATGAGCCAACTTTTGTTAAACCTAAAACATTCGTTAACACCTGACTTGTCGCTTCCAAATATTGAACGACTAACGATACAGGTCCTAAACCTAGAATAGCATGTTCATTTGGAATGTCGTTGGTGTGATGATTAACGTGTACTGTTGCGTGAACATCAGGAGTAAGCACCATACGGTGACCTTCAGGGTCCTCAAATGGCAGTGAAGGTATGCCGTTTATCTCTAGAATGTCTTCATGGTTTACTTGAAATCGTGTAAAGCGGTCTTTCCAAAATGTGAGTGATTCTATAGAAGGTACGAGTAACGAGATGGTGGACACACGGTTCGTCCCGTCGCGTTTTGCAGCTAGGTTAGGAATTTCAAAGAATGTGAGCTCTGTACCTGGTGACCCTTGTTGATCAGCATAAAACAGGTGATAGTTAGACGTGTTTTCTTGATTTACCGTTTTCTTTACGAGATTCATACCGAGGATGTTTCTGTAAAACGCGAGATTCTTCTCAGCATTGGCGGATAATGAAGAAATATGATGCAACCCTTTTAATCTCATGAACCTTCCTCCTTGGCCTCATTGACTTACTATCAGTTTAACGTTAAACTGATAGTAAGTCAATGTAAAAGAAAGCGAGGGATGACAAATGCAATCGTTTTATCATCATAGCGAAACAAATCAAGATGTCTTTATCGTTTTACACGGGAGTGGAGGAAGAGAAACAGACCTCTTACATGTCGTTGGTGAAATCGATGACTCCCTTTCTGTGTTAGGCATTCGTGGTGATGTCTCGAACAATGATAAAGGGTTCCGGTATTTTAACAGACCGATAGACGGAAGGTTTGATTATGAAGAGATCCAACAGAATACAGACCAGATCGCTTCCTTTATTAAAGATCAATTAGGAATGGGGCGATCCATACACCTCGTTGGGTATTCAAATGGAGCGAATATGGCGGTCAGTTTGTTGCTTTCACATAGCGACTTGGTTGATTCTGCGATTTTACTTCATCCGAGTCACTTATTTGCCCATGTTGAAAAGAAGTCACCCGACAATGTTCCTGTATTCATTTCATCTGGAGCGAGGGATGTCATCACAACTCCTGGAGACGTTATGGCTGTGAAGAAACAACTAAGTGACAATGGTGCACAAGTGACAGTGAAATTGACCGATTATGGGCATGAATTAACGGATGAAGAGATAAAACAGGCGGCAAGTTGGTGGAACACTGAGGTAAAAGCGTAGTTTTTGTCGCACGTGGTGAGGTGAATGGGTGTCGTATCCAAGTTGTGGTTGACCTGTGCTATGATTTATACAATCTAGTTGAAGCGTAATCTTTAATCGATCAGGAGGTAATTATGGCGGATAGAAATCTTAAGATTGCAATGATTTGTGGAAGTCTACGAAAGCAATCGTACAATCGGAAGTTAATGGAAGTGATGATTCAAAATAAACCGAGCCACTGGCAAACGAAAGAGATCGCCATTGATACGATCCCTTTTTTCAATCAAGATGTGGAAGCCGAAGGGGATCCAGAGAGTGTACAACAGTTGAAAGAAGCGATTGATGAAGCGGATGGTGTAATTGTCGTCTCGCCAGAGTACAATTCTGGCAGTCCAGCTGTTTTGAAGAACGCTTTAGACTGGGCTTCGCGTCCCGCCAAAGGAACCGTCTTAAAACACAAACCGTTTGCGCTAGCAGGTGCAAGCCCCGGTGGAGCGGGAACGGTGCAATCACAAGGGCAAACACGTCAAACGTTACTCACGCTAGACGCCTATACGATGCCAGGTCCAAAGATTATGGTCGGTTCTGTTCATAATAAATTAAGTGAAGATCAGTCTGAAATTACGGATGAAGCAACGATTAAACGTGTCGAAAAGTTCCTCGGAGCCTTTGAGGAATGGATAGTGCATTTTAAGTAAACGACTGTGAGGTGAAGGATAACATGATTAATAAGGAAGAGAAACAACATGTGTATCACGATCAACATGGAGAAGAAATGGGTAAGATTACGTTTAAGCCAATCGGCTCTAAGAAAATCATCATTGATCACACGATCGTCAAAGAAGCACATCGAGGGAAAGGGATTGCTGAAGAGTTAGTGCATTCGGTTGTAGAAAGAATGAGAAGCGAGGGGAAGGTCATTCTTCCTTTATGTCCATTTGCAAAAGCGGAATTCGAGCGCAATCCATCGTATCAAGACATTCAAGTTGAGAAATAATATGAGTGCTAAGCCATAGCAAACCGCTATGGCTTAGTTTTTTTATGTGAACATCCGTTGAGAAACACTCGTAGCCCCTTTTGATCAATAGATATAAAAGGTAGACGAATTAGACTAGAGACGTTGATTGATTAACATTTAAAAGTAGATCATTAGTATTCTTTAAAAGTTAATCTATTGACATGAAGATCACGGCTTGTAAAATGACAGCAAGTTAAATACTGAGTAATAAGTAAATCGATGTATATAGAATCTGTAGCGATGACGAGGTGGATGTATTGCAACTAAAAATGAAGAGAATAAAGGTCCGCTACCACGTTCTCTTTATTCAAGCGTCAATGGCGGTGTTTTTGCTTGGCGGTTGTGCATCAGGTGGAGAGGAGGAGGACGAGGTCGAACTTTCTAAGAAACCAAATGCAGATGATGAGGAAGTTTTTGAGCGATCCATAGATGAGACTGAACGCCTAACTTCATATGGTGTGAGTGCGGGTCATCCAGATGCTGTAGAAGCCGGAATGAAGGTGCTCGACAATGGTGGGAATGCCATGGATGCTGCAATTGCCGCCGCTTATGCAATTTCTGTTGTTGAGCCATTTGCTTCTGGAATTGGTGGTGGAGGCGTGACACTCATTCATGAACAAGGAGAAGAAGCTGAAGCCTACGACTATCGTGAAGTCGTACCAGAAGATGGTGTTCCCTCATCAAATACTGGTGTTCCAGGTTTTGTTGCTGGGATGATGACGATGCACGAAGACTATGGGAGATCAGATTGGCAAGAGTTGCTTAACCCAGCAATTGATTTAGCGGATCATGCGACAGTTTCAGAAACATTTGCTGAGCAACTTCAGTCTGCTCAAGGTCGATTGCCAGTTGAACGATTAGAGCACTTTTACCCTGGTGAATCCCCACTTTCGGCGGGAGACGACATCGAACAATCAGAACTAGCGGATACGTTACGTCTCATCCGCGATCGTGGGGGAGAATCGTTTTACGAAGCAGAAATTGCTGAAGGTCTTGTTTCTGAAGTCGATGGGTTAAATATGAACTCACTATCAGACTATCGTGTCGGACAACATCAACCGGTTACTGGAGAGTTTGCTGGATATGAAGTTGTTGGTGCGCCGTTGCCGCTTCCTGGAGCAGGAGTCATACAAATGTTGCAAATCATTGAAGAACGAGGGACTCTCAGTGAGAGCCGCAACAGTACAGAATTTATTCATGACATTGCGATGTCTTGGAGAATTGCGCACCACGTCATTGAAACAGAATTTGATGATCCTTCTTTCGTTGATGTTCCGATTGATCAT
Organism: Bacillaceae bacterium JMAK1; assembly: GCA_012970285.1. Taxonomy (GTDB): domain Bacteria; phylum Bacillota; class Bacilli; order Bacillales; family Marinococcaceae; genus Geomicrobium_A. The sequence goes on along the minus strand of JIBW01000006.1, from coordinate 301,450 downwards.
CTTACGGATACTGAACAAAACAAAGCGTTAGCAGAAGAGATATCTTCTGACAGTTTGTTGTCTGAAAATGAGTTAGTTGCTCGTGATTCAGACCCAAATACGACTCATATCACCGTTATTGATGATGAAGGAACCGTCGTATCAATGACAAATACACTGACTGACTTTTTTGGCTCAGGGGACTATACCCAAGGCTTCTTTCTTAACAATCAGATGTCGAGGTTTAGCATTGGTCGTGAGGGGAATAATGAACCGGAACCAGGGAAGCGTTCCATCACTTGGTCTTCTCCACTTATTTTAGCTGATGAAAAAGGTCCGTTAATGGGGATCGGTAGCCCCGGTGGAGAGCGGATTCCAATTATGCTTACCCAAGTGATTGCTGATTGGGTAGGTGGAGAAGCAGATCTAGAGCAAGCAGTAGAAACGGAACGATTTCACTTGACTGAAGATGAGCTAGTTATAGAAGGAGAAGTTGACTCTAGCCAACGTGAAGCTCTTCTTCAAAAGGGTTATCAGGACGTTCGTGAACCTCCGACACCGCTTTATTTTGGATCGATACAAGCAATAGCCATCGACCGAGAAACTGGTGAGTTAGAAGGAGCAACCGACCATAGACGTGAAGGTGCTTGGCGCAAGGAGACGACACAGTAAGTAGTAGGTCTGTTTTCATCTACAGGGATCGTTCGTTTACTTGACTCTTTCCAAGCTTAATGACTGAAGAGGTTTCTATGACTAAGAGTAATGATATAAATCAACATCAAAGAATTGCGATATTAGATCAAATGCGTGGGGTTGCATTACTCGCCATTTTTTTAGCCAATATACCAGGTCTTGCTGAGATTAATAAGGAACATCCATCGGCGCTTAATGAAGGGTTAAATGACGTTCTATCCATCATTTTGACGGATAGTGCAAGGCCATTGTTTGCATTTATGTTTGGGATGAGTTTAATGCTCATCTATAACCGATTAAAAGAAAAGGATATGAATCCCTATCCTATTTTGTTAAGAAGGTTTTTCTTGTTGGCGATCGTGGGTGTTGTACACGGTTATGCCATTTGGGCAGGAGACATTTTATTGATGTATGCAATGGCAGGGTTTGTCTTGCTTTTGTTTACAAATTTGTCTGCGAGAGGTTTAATGATCGCTGCTGTATTATTCTGGCTAGGCTATACAGTTGGAACCGAAGTGGTCAGCTATTTCTTATACGGTGGGTTATCTCTAGAAGATGGTTTGAAAAGTGTTCTTGTCGGTTCAGCAGAACCGTTTAAGGGTACAGAATATCTTATCATAGAGTTTTCTTCGATGGTTGAGCACTTAGGTTTCTTTCTTTTTGGGATGTTTGCTTTTCGTAAAAGCATGTTCACATTCATTTCAAAGCGTAGAAAACAAATGTGGGGATTCACTTTTCTTAGTCTAGTTATAGGTTTAACTGGAAAGACTGTGCTTTATTATAATGAGTCCATTCAAGTCTTGAACGGTTTTTTCCCATTCGTTGTGACGATTGGCATGATCTTGTTAATTGTTTTGTGGGGGACAAGTGATACGGCAGTGTCGAAAGCACTGATTCCTTTCAATTCAATTGGGAAGATGGCGTTTACGAACTATCTCTTGCAATCGCTAGTATTCGTTTGCTTATTCAGAGAAAGTGGTAGAACGATCTTTGAAGACGTAGGGATCTGGACAGAACCGAGTTACATCTTTGCGCTTAGTATTGGTATTCTTTTATTCGTTAGCCAGATGCTCTTTAGCTACTTGTGGCTCAAGCAATTTCGCTACGGACCATTTGAGTGGTTGTGGAGAATGGGTACCTACTGGTCATTCGTTTCGATTAAGAAGAAAAAGTAACGCAATGGGATTAACGAATTGATTAGGTGAATCACTCTGAATAGAGAACAAGTCGTCAGATAGAAGGCATCGCTCAAAATGAGCGATGCCTTTTTGAGTAGCACATCAAGTAGTTTTAGTAAGGGAGTGTTGGAAACGTTGGGGTATTGCCGTTTTGCGATTCAATGTCAAAGACATTCACGATCGAACCAGGTCCGTTCAAGATATTATTGTTGTTATTAATGTTAGGTTGTTGATTATTTTTTGGAGACTGATTATGGCTTCTAGTCATAGAAAAAACCTCCTTGTTACTATCGTATGTGAACGAGCTTAGAGGTGTATAGTTGCATGTTCTGTGTGTGAGGTTATTTTACAGAAATCCTACAGAAGACAGTCTTCGATAAAGATGTGTAGTACAGAGGTAGGCTGACTTTGACGTTGGTTAACCTAAGAAAAAGGCACTTCTGCATACGAGCAGAAGTGCCTTTTCTAACTATCTATTCACTTTTACTCTCTAAAGCAATGGGGGACTGTCCCCATTTAGTTTTCGATGATGGAGGCGTTTCTAAAGGAGTGGTGCTCGCTTACGTATTGTTCAAATCCTTCAATGTGGTCACCGACACCTAGAATATAGTATGGGTGTACGTAATCGATTCGTGGAACCTCTTCAGCGAGGATCGCTTGTACTTCTTGGTACATGCTTTCACGTATAGCGTCGTCACTTTCTTTACGTGCATCAATTAAAAGCTCATCGACTTCCTCGTTGCTGTACCACATACGGTTACCAGCTGCACCGATGTTGTCAGAGTGGAACTGGCGATAAATTGCATCGTTAGGGTCCCCTAAGTTGTTCGACCATCCGAGTAACAAGAGATCATGATTACCTTCTGTCGTCTCAGTAATGAGTGTCGTCCATTCTAGTTGTTGAATCTCGAGATTAATTCCGATTTCAGCTACTTGATCTTGGACATGTTGGGCGACTTGAACCGCCACTGAGTCACTTTCCTCTAACCAGATGGACGTTGTAAATCCATCTTCAAGCCCTGCTTCGGCAAGAAGTTCTCTGGCACGTTCAATGTCGTATTCAGGAAAGTCAGAATCAGGATTATAACCAAAAATGTAATCACTAATTGGTCCCGTTGCTTTTGAGCCATACTCACCATAGAATCCGGTGACGAGGGTGTCACGGTCGATTGCATGGGCGAATGCTTGGCGTACTCGTTCGTCATCAAGTGGCTCAACGTCTAAGTTAAAACCAATATAGTTGGAACGCATGCTTTCAATGGCTACTAGACTAGCGCTATCCATCGCTTCAATTTGCCCTGTGTTAACGGGCTCAATGTCGTCAATGATGTCTACTTCACCCGTGTCGAGCATTGCAATACGTGTCGACTGTTCAGGAACGATTAAATATGTGAGCGCATCAAAATCAACGGTATCTCCCCAGTAGTCTTCATTCTTCTCAAAGTTGATGCTTTCTCCTTGAGTCCAAGAGTCGAAGACGAATGGTCCAGTGCCGACAGGGTCAAGGTCTAAGTTATGATCGCCGTTTTCAGCGTCTTCAATTGCTTTCGGGCTAATGATGGCACCACCGAAGTGTGATAAGTTGTTCGGTAATGATTGAAACGGTTCGCCGGTAATAAAGTGTACCGTATGGTCATCGATTACCTCGACTTCGTCGATCACATTGAATTGAGCGAACATGGGAGACGCAATGTCAGGATCAAGAACGCGGTCGAAATTCGTTTTCACCGCTTCAGCGTTGAATGGTTCACCGTCATGGAACGAAATCCCTTCTTTGAGTTTGAATTCCCACGTCAAATCATCTAATTGTTCATAACTTTCAGCGAGTAAAGGTTGTAACTCCATATCCTCATCAGGTGCAACGAGTGTTTCAAAAACATGGAACTTGATTGAACCCGACATTCGCTCACTCGCCCCTTGTGGGTTTAAGTCTGGGATATCTGCTGTAATAGCCATCGTGATCGTCTCATCTGATGAATCACTTGTAGTTGAAGGATCGGTCGCAGTTGTGCTGTCTCCTGGATCAGAAGAGCATGCTGTAAGTGCAATCGCAGAAAAGATGGGTAGAAAGATCATCTGCTTTTTCATGTTGTTTTGTCCCCTTTACGTAATAATTAATGATTCTAGATCTCGTGGATAATAGGTTAGTTGTTCCATTCCGTCTTTGGTAACGACAATCGTATCGGAATGACGAAACCCACCAAGTCCTTCTACGAATAGACCAGGCTCAACAGAAAAAACCATTCCTGCTTCGAGTGTCGTCTCGTCTCCTAAGTCGAAGAACGGTGCTTCATGGGTATGTACAAGCCCGAGGGCATGACCGGTATGGTGAAGCGTTAAATGATGCACGCCTTCTTCTTTGAAATAAGCTTGAACAGCAGCATCCACTGCGGAAGCTTTTGCGCCAGGTTTAATTTGTTTAAATGCAATTTCTTGTGCGGTTTTAACATGATGAAAATATGTCTCTTGTTCTTTACTTACTTCTTCGATAAACATCGTTCGCTCTAGTTCACTAATATAGCCGTACACGTGAGCGGCTGCTTGAGAAACGACATTAAATCCTTTTTCGAGTCGTAGGTTTTGCGTTTGCGAATGTGGAAATGCAGAGTGTGGTCCAATCTGTCCTCTGTAAAATGCATGAGCAGGTGACCCGTTAGGGATGTAATCTGGACCGAGTGTCTCTACCATAGTGATTGTTGCTTCAGATGTGGCCTTCGTTTCAATTTCGATCTCTGAGCTACCAACCTTTGAATAGTTGACGAGAAGCTCATGTGCATAGTTGGCCCAGCGTACAGACGTTTTAATAAGTGCAACTTCGTTTTCGGATTTTACCATTCTCATCGATTCAACGAGTCCGTAGATGGATGTGTAGTGATTAACGAGAATGTCACTTAATTTCGGGCCGCGGTATCCTTTTGGAGAAGAATATCCATCTCCATCGATCCCAACATGGATGTTAGCCATGCCAATGGATGTTAAATAGTCTTTTAGAATGCTCATTGGATGCTGGATACCTGGATATTCAGGGTAATCGTGAACATGGTCAACATGCGCATAAGCCTCAGCATGTCCTTTCTCCATAAGTGGTACGAAGAGGTGACTCTTTCCTTGAGGATCAAAAATGAGTGCAATCGGTCGTTCTGATGGCCTGAAATGAAATGCCGTTAAATAAAAGATATCAATTGATGCGTGTATAATGGCACCTTCTATTCCTTCTTTTCTGAATCTTTCTTTGAAGGATTGTTGACGTGCCATGATCTCTGTCTTTGGTATTTTTAAAACCATGTGATCTCCTTTGATTAAAAATTTTAGCAATTCAGTGTTTAATCTATCCTAACAAACCTTGTACAAAACAATGATACTCTTTACTATGAGGTTGATACGTATTACGTATGGAAAGAAGGATTAAAGATGGAATTCCGTCATTTGCGTTACTTTATTGCTGTTGCTGAAGAGCTACACTTTGGTAATGCCGCACAACGATTGAACATTTCACAACCACCATTAAGTGCGCAAATCAAAGAGCTTGAACATAATCTAAATGTACAATTATTAGAACGAACGAATCGTTCTGTTGCCTTAACGGAAGCTGGTGAGTATTTGTATGAGCTCTCCGTACAGATGCTTGCTCGTCTTGAGAAGGAGACTGCGATCTTACAAGAAATTGACCGAGGAGAACGAGGGAAAATAGCGATTGGTTTTGGAGGATCGGTTGTTTTTCAAATTTTGCCAAGGGTCTTAACGTTAATAAAAAAGCAATATCCGAAGCTCGAAATCCACGTGTCGCAATTAACGACAAAGCAGCAAATTCAAGCGTTATTGACGGGAGACATTGACTTAGCGTTACTTGTACCGCCTGTAGGTGAAGAAGAGCTATCTACCTATCCGTTTTATGAAGAGAAGTTTATCGTCTGCTTACCTAAAAGTCATCCGCTAGCATCTTCGACCGGACCAATCGAAATGAAAGACGTATCTAATGAGCCGTTAATCATCAGTCCAAGAGAAGCGGGAGAAGGGTACTTTGAAGCGGTACGCTCTCTCTATATCAAATCGAACACTGTCATGAACATTGCGCAATACTCTACAGAACAACAAACGATGGTCTCACTTGTCGCAGCAGAGTTTGGCATTTCGTTTGTACCCGAATCGACATCACATATCCAGCATCATAACGTTGTCTATAAAGAGATTGACGTTACCCACTATAAAGAAACTGTACTAACATGGCATAAACATACGCAAACACCTCTCGTCCACGGAGTTGTTGAGTTGCTAAAAACATTCAAAGTTTAATTGACTTGAGTATGTTTCGTAACTGTCGTTTCGTGGAAAACAAGTATTAAGAGGTGATTTGAATGAAAAATCGTAAACAAAGCGATCCTATTCAATTCCAGAAAAATCGTCCGAAGAAAAACGATGTTGAAGATAGCGAGTTTGAAGACCCTATTCCAGTAGATGAAGTGTATCGTGAAGAGAAAGATCAAAAGGACAAAAAAGCATCAAAATCATCTTCGCGAACCGATCAATAGATTCATAACCTTGAGTCGTATGAGGTGTAAGAGCGTGTAAGAAAGGCACTGAGTGTGCCTTTCTTTTTTATGCAATCAGTTTGTACACGGCAAACGGTTGTGTTTTAATAAAGTTAGAAAAGTCCATATCCTTCACTAGGGGAGCCAACGGAAGGCTGAGAAAAGCAAAGCTTTGACCCTTAGAACCTGATCTGGTTGATACCAGCGTAGGGAAGTGAGTCGTTTTTACATAACTAGTTTACGTAAATCCACTTCTTTCTTACGACAAGAGGTGGATTTTTATTTTTTAATAAGGGAGTAATTAAAGATGCATAAGATTTCAGTAGGACTTGAATGGTTTATGAACCCAGATCACATTCCGTTAATGATTGGAATAAAAAAAGGGTGGTTCACAAAAGAAGGCATTGAGGTGACGATGATTGAACCAGAAGATCATTTCGATGCGATTGATGAAATTAAAGCAGGGAAGATGGATATTGCAATTACAGAACCACTACACCTCGTCGAAGACCGCGCAGCTGGCGAGCCTGTGGTAGGCTTTGCGAGATTTCTACATACCAATGGCGGTGTAATGTATAACAAAGCAAAAGGGATTACACGTCCGAGTGACTTGATTGGAAAGAGAATTCAATACCCGGGTGCGCCAGGTTTAGGTGGGCTTGCGATTGTTAAAACGATGGTTGAGTATGACGGTGGAACGTGTGGTCTGGAGCAGTTTAAGCCAGTGAACAACGGTTTTTATCACACGGATGCATTGATAGAAGATAAGGCCGATGCTGCAACCCTTGTTTTTAGAAACTTTGAAGTGGCAGAAGCGAAGCATCGAGGACTGGATGTTGATTATTTTGCATTGAAGGACTTTGGAGTTCCTGATTTTTGTCAGCTCATCTTTATTACATCTCCAGAGGTGTTCGAACAACAAAAACATGTGCTCGCGTCATTTATGAAGGTAATCAGAAAGGCGATTGATTATCTTTATGAGAACCCTGTTGAAGCGAAGGCCATTTATTATGCGTTCACACAGACAGATGAAAACGATCCACTTAATCAGTCAATTATGGACGCAACCCTTCCGTGTTTTACGTACGACTTCACGATGACAGAAGAGTATTATGATGAATTACAGACATGGTTGAAGAAGTCAGGAAAGATTGCTCAAGTGATTGACCCTACCAACTATTGGACAAACGAGCTTATCCACACAGTACGGTCAGTTACAAACGGCTAGTTGATGGCAACAAGTAAGCACAACCCTATCGTTTAGGGTTGTGCTTACTGCTTTGTTTCACTCCGTAACCTTATTGATCTTCTTCGAGGTCATCTAGTGAGTCTTCAAGTTCTTGTTCTAAATGCTCATCTTGATCCCGGTCTTCAATTTCCACGTCTTCTGGCAGTACATCTTCAAGTTTGAAGAAAGCCTCATCGTAGTCAATGCTTTCCTCAAATTCCAACACGTCTAACCCAATGCGGAACGGGTTGTCTTCATGTTCATTGTCCATCTTCACAATTTCGTACGTCTCTTGTTCAATCCAATAATGGCGAACTTCAACGTCATCGCTAAATGTAAGATGATAACTCATGAATCCGTTGACTTCCTCCTCTCCGACTAGTTCTACCTCATAGTCTTCAAGGAATCGTTCAAATTGATTTGCCATCGGATTTACGTCTGCAGGATCATCTTCAATCTCAAATTGCTCAACGCGGTAAGCAACATCGTCACCTTCCGTGTAGAACAACGTATATTCACTGTCCCCAGCTGTATATTCAGTGGGTTCACCGTCGACAATCGTTTCATTTCGAGTGCTCACCGAGCCATCTTCATGACTGTAGGAGTACTCAACGAATTCTCGTTCCTCAGCTTCACCGTCTTCTTCATCAGGAATGTTTTCATCGACACTTGCGTCAATTCCCATCGTCATAACAGAGTGCATAGAAAAGCTTTGACGCTCTTCCTCGGCAGCAATCGCGGCTTCAATAATTTCTTCGGCTGTTTGGTTATTATCCGAACTGTCTTCTGGTTCCTCTGCGTCTGCGACTTCTTCATCACTCTCAGTAATCGGCTCTTCTTGTTCTTCGCCGTTAGTTCCTTCGTCTGTCGCGCATGCTGCGAGGATCATCGCAGCACTCGTCATTCCAACTAATGGATACATTTTCTTCAAGGTGACCGCTCCCTTTTCTCTTTATCTATTTACTCTCTATATGTACCCGGAAACGGCGATAAACAATCTAGATTTTGGAAATTATGGATCTTAAAGACCTAGTTACTCATTTTTTAAGCTTTAATAATGCTTGAGAAATAATTGCAAGTACAGGCAATTCAATGAGCGGACCTATAATAAGTGCAAGAGCAATGAGTGGTTGCTCTGGAAATGCAGCTAACACAATGGCGAGTGCAACAGGAGAGTTTCTTGCAATGACGGTTAAGTTTAAGCTAACGGTGTCTTCATAGTGAAAGCGTAGCAACTTCCCAGCAACTAGAGATATAAAAAAGTTAATCAGAAAGAATAGCAATAGCGGAATAAGTAGTAACCATAGTACTTCAAGATTGTTCAATAAATAAGTACCTTGTGAAGCGAACATCGCTACAATCGCCAAACATAGAAAGACGAGTTGAGCAGTGCTAAAGAAAGGTAGAATCTTTACTTGTAAGAAATTGTTTTTGTTTCGAAATATAAACCGCGTAAATGTGGCTAGAATGAATGGAAGAAACAGGACTAAGAACACACTTTCAAATAGTGTCGGTAGGTGTACCATCTCCATCGTGCCAGCAAAGATCAACAAATAAAGTGGTAATAAGATTACTTGCAATAGGAGGTTAACGGGCAACACAGATGTAGACAAATGCACGTTGCCTTTTGCGATGGATGTGAAAATAAGATACCAGTCCGTACACGGGGTGACGAGTAATAAAATAAACCCTAACCAAAGAGCAGGATGATCTGCTAAAAACAAAGCACCTAATGCCCAAGCAAGAACAGGTGTCCATACGAAATTAAGAAACACACTCGAACCTAAAAACTTTCGGTGTTGAAGGGCACTCATGAATCCTTTAATCGGAATGGATAAGAACAGTCCATAAAGCATGGCAATTAGAAGAGGCAAGATAAATAGTTCAGCATTGCGTTCAATCAACGCGATTTGACCGAGCAATAGACCGAGACCGATTGCAAAAATGATAAGAAGTGATTGGTATTTTTCGATAACATTCATGAAGAAAACCGCCTTATGAAATGAGTTCTTCAACTACTATAACAGGGTGTAATTGGTTGTTACTACAAGTGGATAGACGTAATTATGGAAAAATCGTTATTTTTACACTAAATTAGTTAAAATACCGTATTTCTCTTGCGGGGAATCAAGTAGGGGTTCATAGGATACAGAAAATGCCATTCCCTATGAATTTCGATGCACGAAATATGCGATTGCCAAAAGACTAACTGGAGAAAAAGTCATAAATATACAGAAATAAAAAAACTGTGGTTGTAGTTAGAAGATAAACAGTGTTTTGCATGTATAAAAACCCCTGCGTGATGATGAATATACATGTTACAATCATATACGGTTGGTAACCATTTTTAGCTCCTCTATACATTTTTATGTATGGAGGATTTTTTTTGACATTTGATTGCTGTTACTAGAGCTAGATAATAAAGTGAAGCATGATGAGAATTAGTCATAACTGTTTTTTATAAGAGACTGCAATTCTTAGGTTTTATGTGTTAATATATATATGGAAATTGGAGGTGGCCCTTTCCATATAAGTTCATGTTTTACATATGTTTAGTTTCTTCCTTAGGTATACACATATAAGATCAACGACTAATTGATGTTTAGGGAGTCGAAGTGATTGCATGCATAGTGAGCCATCGGAATTCACTAGATTATAGAGACAAATTCTGGATGCAAGGTGCAAGATACAAATTTTAGTACATATGATTGTAAGGTTTGTGAATGTCTAGGTTCAAGGGGAGTTACGGGGCTGAGCATGTTGTAAGCAAGGGGCTTAACAACAGAGATTAACGAGGCGGGTCGTTCTTGACCGGTCAATTTGTTATGAAAACAAAAAGGAGTAAACGGCTATGGCAGATGAGAAAAAATCTTCAGGTCTTACCCGAAGAGAGTTTATTAAGAACGGTAGCTTTGCAGTCGGTGGATTAATTGGTGGTGGACTGATTGGCGGAATGCTTTTTAACACGTCTTCAGATACAGCAACTAGTGGAGGAGACCACGATCACGGGAACGGCAGCAATGATTACATGGAAGCGCGTTTGTTCTTTAAGCGCCAAGAAGATTTCCGTGTATTAAGTTCAGCGGTAGAGCGAATTTTCCCAGAAGATGAAGTAGGACCAGGAGCAATTGCACTTTCAGTACCTTATTTCATTGACCGTCAGCTTGCAGGTTCATGGGGATTTAACGCACGTGAGTATATGGATGGTCCATTTGAAGAGGGTGAAGATACACAAGGAACGCAATCGGCACTTTTACGTCGCGATGCATTTTTACAAGGTGTTCGTCTGATTCAAAAAGAAGCAAAAGCGAGTCATGATGGTGAAAACTACTTCGATCTTACTGAAGAGCAACAAGATGCAATTTTAGAGAAGTTCGAAGCTGGTGACGTTGACATGAACGGAATGTCTTCATCACAATTCTTTAGCTTACTACGTGTGGCAACACTTCGTGGTGTGTACTCAGATCCAGTATACGGTGGAAACAAGAACATGGACGGCTGGAGAATGAAGAAGTATCCAGGTGGCCAAATGGCGTACATGGATATTATTGAAGACGAAGAATTCCACGATATGGAACCAATTAGCTTACACGAACATCACAACTAAAAAAGGATTGAATAAATTATGGCTATTGAATTACCGAAAAAACAAGCCGTTATCGTCGGTGTCGGTTGGGCAGGCGGAATTGTTGCAGCTGAACTTGCAAAAGCGGGCATTGAGGTACTTGGACTAGAACGCGGTGCGGATCGAACTCCTGCAGACTTCATCATGCAAAAAGACGAAATGAAATATGCATTAGATCACGATTTAATGCAAGATCTTTCAAAGGAAACTGTTAGTTTCCGTAATGATAAAGATATGACTGCACTTCCAATGCGTCAAACAGGTTCATTTGTACTTGGTACAGACCTTGGTGGAGCGGGAATTCACTGGAATGGTCAAGCACCTCGTTTCTTCCCTTATGACTTCGAAATCCGTACACATACGATCGATCGTTACGGCGAAGATAAAATCGAAGAAGGCATTACGTTACAAGACTGGGGCATTACATATGATGAGCTCGAGCCTTATTATACGAAATGGGAAAAAACAGCGGGAATCTCTGGTGAGCAAAATGACATGACGCCTTGGATGTCTGAAGAGTATCCGACGCCACCAATGAAAGAAACACCAGCTATTCGTCTATTCAAAGATGCTGCTTCTGATCTTGGCTTGCACCCACATCAACGTCCATCTGCAAACCTTTCAGAGAATTATACGAACCCTGACGGTAAAACGATTTACCAATGTCAATTCTGTTCATTCTGTGAGCGTTTCGGTTGTGACTATCAAGCAAAGTCTGATCCATTAATTACTGTAATTCCAACAGCAGTTGATACTGGTAACTTTGAAATCAAAACGCATGCTAACGTCCGTGAAGTTGAACATGAAGACGGTAAAGCAGTCGGCGTTTATTATATTGATGGTAATGATGGACAACAGTATTACCAACCAGCAGATATGGTGATCCTCACTACGTACGTGTTGAACAACACTCGTTTGATGCTCCAATCAGGCATCGGTCAGCCATATGATCCAGAAACAGAAGAAGGTGTTGTAGGAAAGCACTACTGCTACCAAATCATGTCTGGTGCTCAAGGAATGTTTGAAGACAAGCAGTTCAACTTGTACGCTGGTGCGGGAGCTCTCGGTGGTGGAGTGGAAGATTATAATGGAGATAACTTTGACCATAGTGATCTTGACTTTATCCACGGTGGCGTATTGTCTCTCAACCAAACGGGAATTCGTCCAATTGAAACGAACCCAGTACCACCAGACACGAAGTCTTGGGGAAGTGAGTTCAAGAAAGCATCGACTCACTATTTCTACCGTACATTATCAATCGGAAGTCAAGGAGCGAGTATGCCATATCGCTACAATTACTTAGACCTTGACCCGACGTATACAGATGAGAATGGCGATCCGCTACTTCGTATGACGTATAACTTTACAGATCAAGACCGTAAGCTTGCTGCACACCAAGCTGAGCGATCTGAAGAAATCATGAAGCAAATGGGTGCAGATATCGTTACACAAACGAACCAAGCAACAGGCGATTACAACATCGTTCCATACCAAACGACACATAACACAGGTGGAACGATCATGGGTGCTTCAAGTGAAACATCTGTTGTAAACAACTACTCTCAAGTATGGGATTGTGAAAACCTCTTCGTAGTTGGTGCTTCTACATTTACGCACAACGGTGGAAACAACCCAACACCGACAGTTGGTGCTTTAGCGTATCGAGCAGCTGAAGGAATGCTTGAGTACTTTGAAAACCCTGGAATCCTCGTTGAAGACGAAGATTAATTGATTTTAAAGGAGGGAAAATGAAATGAGTCCACTTAACATTGGAATTCCTAGTCTTATTCTAATTTTGTTATTAGCATTGCTTATCTTTGGACCCAAGAAATTGCCAGAGATTGGCGGCGCATTTGGGAAAACCATTTCTGAATTCAAAAAATCAACAAGCAAGCTCATGGATGATGACGTTGATCCTAAAGAGACACAAAAGATTGCTGCAGATCAGCAAACTGATTCTAAAGCTTAAACGTTGGTTTAGCTAAAACCATTTAATAATTGAACGTTACTGAAAGATTGTACGGGTAGAGTAGAAACGTATGTGTTCGCTCTTCGCCGTGCAATCTTTTTTTATTGAATAGTTTCGTATTACAGTGTAATGAGTATTGGACACTAAAAGAAGCGGGCTTAATTGTGGTATCATTTGTTGGTAGTTAGTGGTGTTGTATTCATTTGTTAGTATTTAGTATCCATAATGGTTTCTTTAGGAGTTCCAAAAGAAATTTAATACCATTTATAATGAATGTAGTAACGTAATTCTATAAAACCGACAAAACATAGAAATGAGTAAAATACACCACACTAAAGGTAGAATACCGTATCTTTCGAACGGATTTCTCCACCAGTCAAACGGAAAATTCCTCTTTCTATGCAATACATAAGACGTATTCGTGGGCAATTGTCATACTAAGAAGCTTAAAGGAGACCGATGTGGATGGCACTTACACTCAATGGCTCGGGTAAAATAATCGGCAATAAAGAGCTGCTTCCTCCAATTGATCTAGCCGTTCAGAACAATGAAATTGCAGCAATTCAAGCTGATATTGAACATATGGATGCTTTTTTGTCCCTTTTAGAAAATGATAAGAGCTACCTTGCGAATGAAATTATGTATGACGGGAATGCAGTTGCTGGACCGGATGAATTGTTTATTTATTCGCCAGATATGGGAGAATATCCTCGTCTAACACCGGAGAAAATGGTGCGCTTTTGGGGGCAATTGTATGGCGTTGAAATTGACATAGCGAAAATTTTAACGTTAACGGAGCTCACGCACGTCAGAACAAAGAAAATAAAGCTACTCACGTATTATGAAAAAAAGAGGTTACAGTTTGCTCGAAGCTTAATTCAAAAAACGAGTATCTACGTATTTAAAGAGCCGACGTATCAGTTGGATTTGCAATCCAAAAAGGTGTTCAACCATGTTTTGACAGAAATTAAAAGGATGAATGGCGTTGTCATTTTACTAACATCTTCGTTAGAAGAAGGCATTCGTCTCGGATCAAAAGTTTTTAGGTTGAATGAACGTGGAATGCAAGAAGTCGAACTAGATGAGGAAATCATCGAGCAAGAAGAAGTAAAAGACGAACTAACCAATGACGAAGAACTGTTCCAACAACGTTTTGAGAAGATTTCAGCGAAGACTGAAGATAAATTTATTCTTTTTGATCCTTTAGAGATTGATTACATCGAGACGAGAGAACGTCAGACCGTTTTACACGTTAATAATGAAGAATTCTATTCAACCGTTACGTTGAAAGATCTAGAGAGCAAGCTGTTACCGTATGGATTTTATCGTTGCCATCGGTCGTACTTAGTGAATTTGCAAAGAGTTAGGGAAGTCATCGTGTGGAGTAAGAACAGTTATAGTCTCACGCTCGATAACCGAAATGAACAGGTTGTACCTTTATCGAAATCGAAGTACGGAGAATTAAAGGCATTACTAAATTGGTAATAAGAAGATGAGGGAAGCGCATGAATTTTAGACGAATTCGGATACTAATTCAGCGAGAATTTCAAGATATTATTTGGAATGGGCAAGTTATGATTGTGCTTTTTAGTGCACTCATCATGGTTTCTACCGTGTATATCTTAAATCAATTTGGCTTCAATGTAGATCAATACGAGATCGTTTTCTTTAACGCAATTCCTTCGGTTTTAGGGTTTATATCATCATTTGTCGTCATGTATGTTCAAGGAAATATTCTCGTTGAGGAACGAGAACATCAAACACTAAAAGTATTGCAACTGTACAAAGTAAGTCGAACTGAACTTTTCTTCGCGAAGTCAGCAATCACACTCATGATCGCGATGGGGCTGTTGCTTATTGCGATGATAATCTTCCGTTATGAATTCTTACATGCAATTGGTGGGTTATTGTTTTCGTTGCCGATGTTGATGATGTTTCTTTTTCTAGGGACGCTTCTTGCGGAGTACTCCAAGAATACAATTGAAGTGAGTCTGTATGGGTGGCCGATTATAATTGTTTATTTTATGCTAGAAGGTGTCGTGAATTCGAATTTGAACACGATCTTGATTACAGTGTTTCCGAACTTTCATGTAGCTCAGGGTTTTGACTATATTCTGCGTGGGGATTGGGCAACAGCCAGTCTCTATATGATCGTACCAATTTTATGGGCAGTTTTGTTCTATTTGTTACTCAAAAAGAAGTGGAATGCCTTTGATCAACAGAACATGTAGGTATAACGGGTGTTGAAAAGCCTCCGTTTAACACGAATATACCTCCTTTCATGCACAATGTACTGCTAATACTCGTTTAATCGAGGATACTAAAGGTAGACATCGACGAAAGGAGTTTTTTATATGGTACTTGAACAAATTCAAGAAACGTACTTCTCACTGTTGCCATTTCTTGAAGGTAACGTACTTTTACAACTGATCTTCATTTTTGTTTTATCTCTCATTCCATTTTTTGAATCATATGGGGCGATTCCATTTGGACTAATGTTAGGCTTCCCGACGATTCCGGTGATGATCGTAGCGATCATTGGAAACTGGGTTTCTGTTATGGCATTTATTTGGGGGATCGATAAACTCCGTTCAAAAATAAAAAGTAAAAAGAAGAAAAAAGAAAAAGAACCGAGTAAACGAGCGATTCGTGCGAAACACTATTTTGAGAAATACGGAGTTCCGGGTGTTGCATTAGCCGGCATTCTAATCGCGTTTCATCTTGCTGCTGGAATTGCCCTTGCAGCAGGAGCAAACAGAGCGTATGTCAGTCTTTGGATGACCATTGGTATTGTACTTTGGGCAGTCGTGATCGGCGTACTATTTATCTCAGGCATCACGGTGTTTTCGTAAGTTAACGTTTTCCGGATTTTTTGCTCCACTCTTTCGTAAAATCACTCATTCACGGAGGGATAAACAATGTCTAAAGAGAAGCGGTTTACAGAAAAGGATGTGCAACATTATCAGTACGGTTTAACGATGGTCATTGTCGACAACGTCACGGGTGTTCATTATTTGCAAACGTGGCAGCCGCAAGGTGTTGGGCTAACTCCTTTGCTTGATGGAAATGGAGAAGTGTTTATCGAGAAACCGTAACTACAATCTAAAGTTGAATACACGGAATGCTTTAGCGTACATCCTCCTTAGGGTTTACGCTTTTTCGTCATAGATGAATTAAACGCGTGTTACAATGATCACAAGTCCGTTGTACGAAGCGAGGGAATGCGATGCCTTATGCAAACATGAAGGATGTTCAGCTTTACTATGAGGTATATGGAGAAGGTGACCCGATTGTTTTCACGCACGGTGCGTCTTGGGATCATCAACAATGGAGACCGCAAGTTGAGCACTTCTCACAAGGCTACAAGGTCATTGTCTGGGATGTGCGAGGGCATGGGAAGTCGTCTTTGCCTGCAGGTGAAGTACATTCCGATGAATTAGTTAGAGACCTTGTTGGTCTTCTAGAATATTTAGAGATTGAGCAAGCCCATCTCTGTGGTTTATCAATGGGTGGACATATTTCTTTGCAAGTGGCTATTCAATATCCTGAGCGTGTAAAGTCTTTAATTCTCATTGGAACGCCTTATACGAATACATACAATTGGTTTGAAAAGCTATTCGTTCCAATTAATCGCTTTTCTAGCAGACTGATTCCGATGCGTTTGTTAGCGAAAATCCAAGCGCGTACGTTATCCACGTTTAACAAAGACAATAAAGCCTACATTCTTGATGTTGTGCCAGCGATGAAATTAAACGATTGGGTACGCTTGTGGTCTGCTGTCTCAAGAATGGAAAGTGGGGATCAGTTAGCCGAAGTGAAGTGTCCAACGCTTATTGTACAAGGAGATCATGATCAAATGATCAAAAGGCAACAAGCCGATTTGGCTCGTCAACTATCGAACGCTAGACTCATTACGATTAAGAATGCACATCATGCCACGAATTTAGATAATGCTATCGACGTGAATGAAGCAATTGGACTGCACGTTAAAGAATATAATTAGATTATAAAATCCGAGGATAATTCAATGTTTTTCTAGAAAAGTAATACACCAAGGTCTGTATTACAAAAAGCGCTATTTAGTGTGTTTGTCTTTTGGGGGACGTCATTGTTTGGACTATCGATGTACTACAATTGGTTTGAAGGAACGATCTTAAATATACCGATGATCCTTTTAGCTACTGGTTTGGTCGTATACTTCGTAACGATTGCACTGTTTAATTGGGTTGGTGAACGATCCTAACAGGGGGGTGTAGAAATGAAACGGGGATTAATTCATCATATTGAGATTTATGTGTCCGACTTCGAGAGGTCTACTGATTTTTGGGGATGGTTGTTAGAAAGCTTAGGGTATTGTGTACATCAACAGTGGGAGTTAGGTATGAGTTGGAAGCTTGGTGACACGTACCTCGTTTTTGTGCAAACGGAAGATCGTTATTTAGATGTTGCGTATCATCGTAAACGCACGGGACTTAATCACCTTGCCTTTTATGCAGACTCTCGAGAGCATGTCGATCAGCTTACACAACAGTTAAAAGGTCAAGGAGTAACGGTGTTATATGAAGATGATCATCCATATGCAGGTGGAGACAGTCATTATGCGGTCTATTTCGAAGATCCAGACCGAATGAAAGTTGAAGTAGTGGCGCCTGAGTAAGTCATTAAATGTATGATGAATAGTATTCACTTATATAGTTTTAATTTTCAATTAAATAAGAATGAATTTGAGGTGAATTCATGAAGGTTTCATGGTTTTTTTGGTGGTTGATTACTGGTTTTTGGATCGTTGCCTTTGTCATTGGAAGTTATTTTTTGGCACAAAGAGAAGTCGATGGTGCAGGAGCTGTGCAGACGCCGGAAATTATCTTGCTCAATATTCTCGTCTTCGCATCAATCTTTATTTTACCGTTGCTTATTCAAATCGGTTGGTTGATTGTTATGATTGTGTTGAAGAAAAAGAAGAAGGATGCAGACGTTCAAACGTAAAGATCTTCTTCTTTTCTGTTAGATCGTATTCGGATGTTACAACTCCATTAAAGTCTAAAATTTCAAATTGCAATATGGTAAAATGACCTAGTTAAGTGAATGCGAGAACTCCAATCTAATTGATGGTGGGTTGAACATATGAAGGTGAATCGAAAAGATCTTAGGAAAATACTGTATGTTCTCATTGGTATTGTTATATTCCTCAATTACTTCAACTATTGGACATCCGTTGAAATGCTTAGCTTTATCATCGCAGTAGTAGGGTTTTATTTTGCT
Source organism: Bacillaceae bacterium JMAK1 (assembly GCA_012970285.1). Lineage (GTDB taxonomy): Bacteria > Bacillota > Bacilli > Bacillales > Marinococcaceae > Geomicrobium_A. The sequence goes on along the minus strand of JIBW01000006.1, from coordinate 282,987 downwards.
CAACCATTATTCCAAATGAATAGTGGACTTGGGCGTTACCGACAAGTTATATCATGACTTACGTGGAGGCGTGTTATGGTTTCTAGAGTAGGCGTTGCAACGGTTAGTTGGCTTGCTGCCATCGGATTGATTTTAGTGATTGCATCAGAACAACTTGGTCCAAATGGTGTATCGTATACCAATCCTTTGCATCTTATTCAAACGCTTGGCTTTATTAGCGTAGTCTTTGTTATTCCTGTGATCTTGGCGTTTTTTCATCACCTTGCGATCCGGATCATTTCGGGTGTCTATCAATTATTTTTAGTATTCGTCTACTTATTCGTCGTACTTTCAATGGTCATCGCAACGGATGGAATTCTTCTGATGATCGTCTCTATTGTTTGTACGCTTATTTGTTTAGCGAGCGCAATTGTCACGTTTGCTGTTCAAAAGGGCCGTTCAAAGCGTATTGGATCGATGGCACTACCCGCATAGGAAAATAAAGAAGTTCCTTTTCTAAGTTTTAAGAAAAGGAACTTCTTTATTTTAAAAATATTCTTGCAAATCATTTTAACTACCTATACCTTTTTCTTAGAGAGGGGATGGGAATCTTGAACTATACCGTAGAAGAAATTCCAGCATCGAGATTTGCTTATGATCAACATATTGGGGAGTACGGTTCTTTGCAGCAAGTGGACTCCGAACTGCACCAATAGTGGAGCGTTATAAATGGGAGTACGTTGAGCGACACGTATGTGAACTGTTGTTGCCAATCGAATAGAAAAATATAAAAAAACAAGAAGAGGTACGGATGGAATGAAAACAGGAACAATTGCAGTCATAGGGGGATATGGCCAAGTAGGAAGAGTCATTTGTAAGCGACTGATGATGCAACATTCGAATAAAGTGATTGCAGCCGGCAGAAGTTTTAAAAAAAGCAAAAGCCTTCTCGGAGGAGGTAGACAACAAAGTAGTCCCTCAGTTGATCGATGTAATGAGTAATGATCAATACCCAGACTGGTTAAAAGAGGTTGATATCTGTGTCATGTGCATCGAGCAGAAACACCCGAATTTTATCAAGTTTTGTTTTCAGCATCATATTCATTACATTGATATCTCTCCATCGTACGAATCGCTATCACAAGTAATGGTATTCGATGAGCTAGCAAAAAAATCTCAGTCTAGCGCAGTCATAGGAGTAGGGATATCCCCAGGTCTATCGAATCTGTTAGCTAGCCAATTGTCTAATGAAATGGATCAAGTAGAACAGATTGATACGTATTTAATGTTAGGCATTGGTGAAGTTCATGGCCACGATGGTGTGAATTGGTTATTAAATCACATACAAAAAAACTATACGTTGATGGAAAATGGTTTGGAAAAACAAGTAAAGCCATTTAGTGATGGTAAGAGATCAACATTTCATCATAGTATTGGCAAACGAACGGCATATCGATTTAACCTTGCCGACCAATACATCTTGCAACAGACAGCCGACGTAACGAAGACATCTTCACGTTTTTTCTATGACTCAAAGTTGGCGATGATCGGAATTGTCGTAGCCAAGAAGCTTGGACTATCCTATTTGTTACGTGTGGCAGTAATGAAACGAGCGTACCGCATGTTTCTTTCGTTATCACTGAAACTGTTTGAGAAGTTACGCATTGGTACGGATTTGTATACCGTTAAAGTAGAGGTGAGCGGTGAGAAACAAGGAAAAAGCGTTCAATATGAAGCGAGTCTTACAGGAAATAATAACACGAAGATAACAGGAGAAGTGGCTGCTGTTGTTGTAGATTGCCTACAGAGTGGTAAGAAACAAGCAGGGGTGTATTATTTGGAACAAATGATGGAGCTAGATGAAATCTTATTTTTACTCGACGAGCGAGCCAACGTTACATATATGAACCATTCATAATAGAAAGAAAGGTGTGAGAGTATGACTTTACCGATCTGTACGTATTGCCAAGCCTCTTTCACGTGGAAACAATGCATTGGACGGGTCGATCGAAATCAGTGTACAGAGTGTTTAGGTGTGAACACATTAAGTAAGAAGTCTAAGATGTTCATCGTGTTGCCATATGTTGTTGCGTTTTTCATAATGATTTATCTTGGTTTTTTCACGAGCCTACCTGGTTATTTTAATGGGATATTTATCGTTACATTTGTCTTTGTTAACCACGTGTTGTTCCAACCGTTTTTATTACACTATACAAAAGAACAAGATCATAGCTTTTAGTTAAGGGAGGCATTGGATGAATTTTGAAGATTTACAGAAAAGGCGAATACGCCGTGCGTTTATTTTCGGGCACATTTTATCTGTGCTGACAGTGATATCAGGGTGGCTATTGTATCAGTATTATGATAACGCCTCTCTTTTGTCGACGTTGATTTCGTGGTTTATTACACTACTCGTTATGGCCATATCAACCTATGCAGGTGCGTTTTGGCTCAAGCATTTAACGGTCGAAGGGGTCATGAGTGTTTCACCAGAAGAGCTTGAAGGGTCTATGAAACCGCTACTTGAAAGCTCAAGAGTCATGGCGATGCGCGAGACACACTGGCGATATGGTATTCATTTCTTTACGGTTAAGGGTAAGCGAATGGCTTATGCTGAAGAAGTGAATGCATCGAACATGGTTTTAATTGCTATTCTTAGAATCATCAATTTAAGAATTTGGATGAACATGACGTTTGAATTCCATCTCTCTGAAGACGACAAGTACACGATTGAAAAGAAGTTCGGTTTACGTCCTTTTTACTTAAACGATTCACATGGAAATGTGATTGCCAAATTTACATACAAATGGCATGAGTTGATCTTCTTGAAGATTCATTTGAAGGGTCCAGATGGTACATATTTAGCACTTTTAAACGGTGGATTCCACGGCGATACGATTACTTTACGAGATGTAGAAGGCGAAGATTGGATGAAAATCCGCGTCGGTGGTGTACCGCAAGAATCGTTAGCGTTATTCCCAAACGGGGGACACATCATCGACATTGCCCACGGTTTACCAGAAGATCGACGACTACTCGCATTTGCTTCTTTGGTGGCGATCCATTCGTTTTATAACCTACAAGAATAATAAGGGAGTAAGGCACAGCGTGGGTAGTTCTTGCTGTGTCTCTTTTTCATGCAATCAAATAAAGTTGGGAAAAAGAGGAAAGATAAGAGAGCGGTTGTGAAGCGGATATTTTTATCTTACAGTTAGTAGGTTAAAGAATGGTAGGGTTGAGGTGACTTGTGTGGAAGGAACGATTTTAATTGTTGATGATGACCGAGAGATTTCTGAACTCGTTTCGTATCAGTTGCGTCAAGAAGGTTATTCAGTTCTCATAGCAGGTGATGGGAAAGAGGCATTGCATCTCGTATCGAATCATATCGTTGATCTTATTATTTTAGATGTGATGATGCCAGAAGTGGATGGGTTTCAAGTTGCAAAAACGATTCGTGAAAAGAAAATGATCGTGCCGATTATTTTCTTGAGTGCGAAAACAAGTGATTTTGATAAAGTCCAAGGTCTCGTTATTGGGGCGGATGATTACATGACAAAGCCGTTTAAGCAGATGGAACTGATCGCTCGAGTAAACGCTCATTTAAGAAGATATAAAACGTTTCATCAGCAATCGGCTACTGAAGATCATTCTCTTAACTTCGGTGATTTAGAAATCCTTGTTGATGAACATCGTGTTATTGTCGCGGGTGAAGACGTTGTTCTTACCCCGAAAGAGTTCGCGATTCTCGTCTTATTGGCAACGCATCCGAAAAAAGTATTTAGTGCCGAGCACATTTTAAATCGGGTTTGGGGAATTGACGAGGCGTATGGGACGAACACGGTGATGGTACATATTCGAACGTTACGAAAGAAAATTAAGGAACCTGAACGTCGTCATAAACTAATTAAGACGGTATGGGGCGTGGGGTACACATTCAATGGCTAGATATAAAAGCGGATTTCGCTTAAAGATGGTGTATACATTTGGTCTAAGTCTTTTGTTATCTGGGCTAAGTACATATGTGATTTATCGCTTTTTACAAAACTATTATTATGATAATGCGGATTATGGTGGTGTGCTTTTTCGGGTTCGGTTGTTTATGAATATGGTGGGGGATTTGTATTTCTTCTTGCTTTTATTTATCCCAATTGCTATTTTGTTTTTCTTTATTTTGACGAAAAAATACTCGGTTTATTTCTCAAAAATCTCGAGTGGTATTCATGATCTAGCGATTGGAGACTTTACGAAAGAAGTGAACATTCAATCGAACGATGAGTTCGAATCAGTAGCTACCGATATTAATACGGCGAAGAAGCAATTAAAAATGGCGATTGAAAAGGGAGAGTTTCAAGAGTCGAGTAAAGATTACTTGGTCGGGAACTTAGCGCATGATTTGCGAACACCATTGACGTCTTTAATGGGGTATTTAGAAATCGTCATGCAAGATGAATCACTCACAGAACAACAAAAGCAACATTTCCTCAAAATTGTCCATACAAAGTCTCAACGATTAGAGCGGTTAATCGATGAGTTGTTTGAAATGACAAAGTTGAATTACGGAAAAGCACCGTTACGTAAAGAAACGATCGATCTTACTGAATTACTTCAACAGTTAACGGAAGAGATGTATCCCATTTTTCAAGCGGAACAGGTTGAAGTAAGGATTCATCTCCCTACATCACTAATGATTACAGGTGATGGTAGTTTACTAGCAAGATTATTTGAGAACTTGTTATCAAATGCAGCGAAGTACGGCACGGAAGGGTTGTACATCGATGTTGAAGGAATAGCGGTCGACGAAGAAGCCATTGAGATACGCGTGATCAATTATGGCAATCAAATCATCCCTGAAGATTTACCTCACGTTTTTGATATGTTTTATACCGGTGATAAAGCAAGAAATCATGAGGTGAGCCAACGTAGTGGCTTAGGTCTTTTTATTGCTCAGAACATTGCAGAGCAACATGAAGGAACGATTGACGTAGAAAGTGATGCGATAAAAACGACCTTTCGTGTCCAATTACCAGTTCGTAATCAAGACATTTAAGAAATCTTTAAGGTTCTACCCACGTTTTAGTTAAGAACACTTTTTTATGATCATAGTAGATCGTAATTGAGGGAGTTTTTGAACATGAGAACGTGGGTTTTATATGGCTTTTTTTTAGTTATTACATTTATTGTAAGCATGATTTTATTTCAAGCAATAACAGACCATGCAGACGTGAACGTCCGTACAGCGTCCCATGAGTTTGATGGACGTGAAATTACGATTGATCCAGACGAGGTGAATCAAGGAAGTCTCGTCTTAGTTAATCAAGAATATCCGATGACTGATGCTTTCACAATCGAAGGTGACCTCGTAACGTTGTTTGAACAACAACAAGTAACGACTTTTTATTCGTTGTTAAATGAAAAGATTCAACTGCCGCTTCCGATTGCAGAGGCGTTTAACCAGATGGTGAAAGATGCAAACGAAGATGGTGTTCAGCAGTTTCTGTTAACGAGCGGCTACCGGGACAACGAGGCACAAGCAAGGCTTTATGATGAGAGAGGATCTGATTATGCACTGCCCCCAGGGTTTAGTGAACACAACACGGGGTTAGCGCTCGATATTAGTAGTATGGAGGGACCGATTGAATCTTCTACGGAAGGGAGATGGGTGGAGGAACATAGTTGGAAGTATGGATTTGTCATCCGCTATCCTAAAGGAAAAGAAGAGATCACAGGCATTCAATATGAGCCTTGGCATTTGCGCTATGTCGGAGTCCCTCACAGTGTGATTATGCAAGAGAACGATCTCGTACTTGAAGAATATATTGAATTTCTCGAAGAAGAAAAGTCGTTAGTCGTAGAACTCGACTCGGACGAAGCTTATTCCATTAACTATTACCCAAAAGAACACCTCGATCGTGTTGTCATTCCAAACGAGCAACCTTACGAGATATCAGGCACGAACAAAGATGGCGTTGTGGTGGTGGTTGAGCTTTAAAGCTTCTATAAGAGTGATAGTTAAGAGCTCTAAAGATTACGCAAGTGTAGAAACAGCATTCCAAAAGTAAATGCAGGAATGCTGTTTCTAACCACTTGTTTACCAAGCAGAAATAACTCCAGTTAGGATTGCAAAGATGGCCATTACAATGGTTGTAAGAAAGGCCCATTTAAACATAAATCTTTGGTGGTCTGCTAGCTCTACTTTTGCCAATCCGATTAGTAAAAATGTAGAAGCGGTTAGTGGACTTAAAGGAAAGCCGACAGTCATTTGGCCGAGTACTGATGCTTGTGCAATTTCAATAGCGGGTACGCCATACATTTCAGCAGATTGAGCTAAAATGGGCATTACCCCAAAGTAGTAAGCATCTGGATTGAAGACTAGACTAAGCGGAACGCTGATTAAGGCAACTAAAGCAGGCATCGAACCACCAATGCCTTCTGGAACTGTGCTAACTAAAGCTAGTGCCATGGCGTCAATCATTCCTGTGCCGGTAAGAATACCAGTAAATATACCAGCTGCAAAAATAATTGCTAGCACTGGAATAGCTCCCCTGGCTTGTAGCTGAATTTGATCCATCTGTTGATCCGGTTTTGGATAATTCAGCATCAAAGCAATTACAAAAGCAACGATAAATACAATCGGTAAGGGAAGCCACTGCATGACGAGCGTAGTGAGTGTGAGTATAGTAAGAAGAACATTTGGAATGAATAATTTTGGGCGTCGCATTCCGCGTTCCTCTTCGCTCATTTCTGTTTGTAGGTCGTACTCATAGTCTTGAATACCTAATCGTTTTTGTTCCTTTTTCCCAACCCAGTAAGCGACAAATAATAACCATAGAAATCCCACCCCCATCGAAGGCAATAAAGGAATAAATACTTCGCCTGGGTCAATCCCTATAGCAGTTCCTGCCCTAGCTGTTGGACCTCCCCAAGGCATAATATTCATAAATCCTGCTCCAAGACCGACCATACCTGCAAGAACAATTCTACTCATCCCTAATCGATCATACAGAGGCAACAGTGCAGGGATAACGATGAGGAAAGTAGAAGCCCCAGAACCGTCTAATTGGGCAATCATTGCAAAAAGTAACGTTCCAATGACAACTTTTAATGGATCGCCTTTCACGACTTTTAAGATCCGAGAAAGTATCGGATCAAACATTCCAGCATTGCTTAAAACTCCAAAATAAAGAATTGCAAATCCAAGCATCACACCAGTTGGAGCGACCAATTGTAATCCTTCCAACATAAATTCTCCCAGCTCGAGTCCAAACCCACCGATGATTCCGAAGATTATCGGTATAAGTACTAAAGCAACGATGACGGATAAACGTTTGGACAGAATAGCGTATAAGAAAATTGCAATCGTTAAAAAGCCTAAAATAGCTAGCACAGTTTTTCCCCCTAACTTGATTAAAGCGCTTTCATTTGATGGTTAGTTCTTGAGTTCAAAATCTAACATTCTCCAAGACAACGATTTCCCATGAGCATCAAAAGTTAGTGCTGACGAGACGCCACCTGGTCGGGTACCATACAAGACAAAATGGACGCACGATAAATTTGGAAGAGTATAGCGCTCAACATCTTGAACATGTAAATCTGCGAAAAAAGTTAAAACGGCTTGCGTAGTTAATTGTTCTACTAAAATAGGATAATCTTGATCATCATAAGCAAAAATGCTAATTGTTGTATGTTCACCTTTATCCCCAGCTCTGGCATGAGCAAGTTTATAAAGTGGTATCATGTTCATCGTCCTCTCTTAAATTAGTAATTAATGACCTAGGAATTGTTGCTGAATAAGCAGATAAGACCGGTCTAATAGACTTTCTAACTCCTCCTGGTCCTCCTGGACCGTTTAACCAAAGTGCCTCCACCTCATAACCGACGAGACCTACAGTGTCATGATTGGGACTCTTTACAGCTACACGCAGTAGAACTTCAGATGGGTGAGTCGTTTGATAAGCACCAAGTAATTCTGTATGGATTGCATTTGCTTCTAAGCCATGAGCTAATAACCTTTCAACAACAATGGATTTTGCAAGTTTCGCCCGTTCAAAGGCAGCATAACCAACATAATTAATCATTGCTTCTCCAATAAATCCTTGGTCAATGCCAATGGTTAGCTTAAAATCATCGGGGCGTTTTCTTCCTGTCGCACCGTCCACTTTTATGATGTCTTTTGCAACTTCTGTAAAGGTGACTTGGCTAAAGTCAGCACATACGTCGGGAGTAAGATAGGTAGCTGGATCCATAACTTCATAGAGCAGTTGCTCTTTGCATGTGCGAATGGATACTTCTCCTCCAGAATTAGGTGTTTTGCTAATCGTTGCTTCGCCATTACTAGAGATTTCCGCAATTGGCATCCCTACTGTAGCAAGTTGGTTAACTTGTTTCGTCACCCCGTCGGCAAAGTACCCACCGGTAACTTGAGCACCACACTCTAGTAAATGACCGATTACCGTACCTTTACCGAGAAGGTCCCAATCATCTAGTTTCCAATTAAACTCATGAATCATAGGTGCTAGAAAAAGGGACGGGTCCGCAACTCTTCCTGTGATGACAACATCTGGTCGATTATGAAGAGCTGGAAGCATCTCTTCAGCACCTAAATACGCATCAGCAGAAATAAACTCATTGCGACTCATAGAGAGTGGTTCATTCGTTTCCCAAAGAGTGGGATTGTAGTTCTGGACGACATTTCTTAGCAATGGTTGTGTAACGATAGAAATTGAGATTTGTAGATTTAATGTTTCTGCGATTTCTTCAGTGATTTTTGCTGCTTGATTAGGATTAGCGGCACCTAGGTTTGTAATAATGGTAATGTTCTTTTCCTTGCAAATAGGTAATAAAGTTTTCATTCGTTCTTCTAGGAACTGACCATATCCCTTTTGTGGATCACTTAATCGCTCTAAGTGTGCTTGAATTGTTGTTCGTTCTGCGAGCCCTTCTAGAATTAAGTAATCAATATCTCCGTGTAGAGCTAAGTTGACAGCGTTGTCAATTCTGTCTCCTGCAAACCCAGCACCAGTTCCAATGCGAATCGATTTCATTATGTTCACCTCTCAATGAATGTCAATGTATTAACTTGCAATTACTATGCCAATGTAAAAGGACAGAAACAATATACGTTTATTCGTATATTTCTAAGTTATTAGATTCAAGTTCTAAGAAATTAGAGGAGTGGTGTGAAGTGATAATTGTTGATACACTATTCTAAAATCGAGGAGGTCTAATGTTGTTAGAAGATCACATAATTGAATCAATTCAAGATGGCGTTCTTGTTATTAATGAAAAAGGAATTGTCGTTAAAATAAATACTGAATATACACTGATAACTGGGGTTGAGCAAAAAGAGATTCTAGGTCGACCACTTAGCACTGTCAGACCTAATGCACAGCTTGTGCAAACACTAATTGACGGAAAAAAACGTACAGGTGTGTATCGGAAATTACAAGGGAGAGAGTATGTCGTAGATATGGCACCAATCTTTGAAGACGGGAAAGTTATTGGAGCCGTGTCTGTATGTAAAGGAAAGGAAGAAGTTGTTGGATTATTAGATCAACTTAATGTTCAAAAACAACGCATACAGCAACTTGAGGAAGTGCTTCACTCTAACTACCGTAGCAATTATACGTTTGAGAATATCATAGGTAATCAAGGAGGATTAAAAGGGACAGTTGAAGTTGCTAAAAAAGCTTCAAATGTAACATTTCCAGTACTATTAACTGGTGAAAGTGGTTCAGGAAAAGAAATGTTTGCACAAGCAATACATCAAGCGAGTGAGCGCAGAAGTCGTGCGTTTATACCAGTGAATTGTGCAGCTTTTCCTAAAGAATTAATGGAAAGTGAACTATTTGGTTACGAAACAGGGGCATTTACTCATGCGAACAAAATGGGGAAATCAGGGTTATTTCAGGCGGCAAATGAAGGAACCTTGTTTCTTGATGAAGTTGGAGAAATGCCTTTAGAGCTACAAGTGAAATTACTTCGAGCGTTACAGGAAGGGAAGATTCGCAAAGTAGGAGGAGTAAAAGAAACCGAAGTTGATGTGAGAATTATTGCTGCGACTAATCAAAATTTATATGAGCGTGTTCAAAAAGGTCTGTTTCGTGAAGATCTGTATTATCGACTATGTGTAATACATTTAAAGGTTCCTTCATTAAGGGATCGTAAGGAAGATTTGCCTGAACTAGTTGAGCATATCTCCAAAAACTATACAATTAATGATCGTAAAGTGGTTGTATCCAGAGAAGCGATGACCGCACTCTCTTCTAATGCTTGGCCTGGGAATGTTCGAGAATTGAAGAATGCTCTATATTATGCATTAAGTATGATGACAACTCACGAGCTTGAAGTAAGCCACCTCCCTGAAACTGTTCGTACACAAAAGCAAACTGTTAATCACTCTTCTCAAATTCACACCGACTCATCTTTAGCTGACTATGTTCAGATTGCAGAACAAAAGTATATTGAACAAGTGTTGGAACAATTTGAAGACTCGTATTCTGGTAAGCAACGAGCAGCTCAAAAATTAGAAATCTCTGTTGCAACGTTGTACAATAAATTAAAGAGAAATAATAAAGGATGATTACATGAATCAAGAAGCAAAAATGAATACTATGGTTGTCTACTCTTACGGGTTGCTATTACTCGTTGGAGCAGGACTGTATTTTTTAATTCACAACAATTATGACACTCTCTATATGGTTGAGGGTATAGGGTTTGCTTTGGCAGTTCTTATTATCATTTGTCCAAGTGTCTTTATCTATAACAAGTTCTCGATTGGTAAACCGATTGTTTTGACTTTGCTTGTTCTCATTGCTGTAGGGTCCGCAGTTGCTACTTTCATAACGTTGTAGAAGTATAGGAATAAGCTTCGATTGAGTTGATCAATCGAAGCTTATTTTTGTTTGTTGGACGAATGGTTGCTCTAACACAATATCAATAAAGGCCGTGATTGCGGGGGAGAGCCATTTATCTTTTCTGTAGATTAACTGGGAATACAATGTAGGTTCCATATGAAAGGGAATCCTTTTTAATGTGCCAGTTTCAAGCTCCGTTTCAACCGTCATTTCTGGTAAACAAGTTATGCCTAAGCCACTGATTGCACAACGTTTAAGTGCTTCAACACTCCACAACTCCATAGATTGAAGAGGTGTGATGTTCTGTTCTTTTAACGATTGCTCAAAAATACTTCGGTAACTACAGGTGTTTTCATTTAACAGGATACTTTCATGAAGCGATTGATTAGGATGAAGTACATCATCTGAATTTCGGCGGTTACCGACAACGACGATATTTTCTCGTGTCAAGGTGTGTGAAATAAGGTCGGCTTCTTCAACGATAGGCAGTAAAACGAAAGCAAGATCGGTATCGCCGTCTAGAACGGCAGATTTATTCATGCTACATGTTGCATTGCTTAGCGTTAGTTTCACATCTGGATGTTGTTCCTTAAAGGCACTAAGAATGGGTTCGAGGCGATATAAGGTAATGGATTCTGTAGCTGTAATTTTTAATTCGCCCTTAATGGTGGTTTTGTCACTTCCGATACTTTCAAGGCGCTTGTAGTATTCAAGCACATTTTTAATATGCGGGAGTGCTTCTTTTCCGGCATCGGTCAAATGGATTTTACGACCCAATCGATCAAAGAGTGGGGCGTTTAAATGTTCTTCGATGGTTTGAATGTGTGCCGTGACACTCGATTGTGTGTATCCTAACAGTTCTGCTGCTCGAGTAAAACTCCCGGTTTCTATGACTTTTAGAAAGGTAACTAAATGCTTAATATCCATGTACTCACCTCTTTATGATTCATAGTATCAGAAAAAATGATGATAGCGATCATAAACTTTAATTTAACGAATGGTTAAGAGGCGAGTATGATTGAAATAGGAGGGGTGCATGATGAAAACTTCGACTCTGTCGCTCAAAAATGGTGAACGGATTTGTATCCTATGAGAAACCTTCATTACGGATGGGTGATACTAGCCATCACGTTCTTTTCAATTATTGCAGCGGGTGTCACGATTGCGTCATCGGGTGTGTTGATGACACCGTTCCAACGTGACTTCGGTTGGGATCGTTCCGCCATTGCCTTGGCGTTTGGGGTTAGCTTATTTTTATATGGCATTGCAGGTCCTTTTATTGCAGCGTTATTGGAAAGTGTCGGTTTAAGGCGAATGATGATCATTTCTATGCTGACGTTGTTAACAGGTAGTATACTTACGCTCGTTATGACAGAGCCTTGGCACTTAATTATCATTTGGGGTGTGATTATTGGGTTAGGGGCGAGTCTATTCTTAACCGTCATCAGTCCCTTTGTCGCAAATTATTGGTTTGAGAAGCGAAGAGGGCTTGTTGTTGGGATCTTAACGGCGAGCACTGCTACCGGTCAATTAATCTTATTGCCATTACTCGCTGTACTCATTAGCAATTATTCATGGCGGATAGCGATGGGCTTGATGATAGGGATTTGTAGCGTCATGTTGCTGCTCATCCTTTTATTTATGAAAAACAAGCCAGAAGATGTTGGACTCCGCCCTTATGGAGCAGACAACCGTGTAGGTGAAGAGAAGGGTACGGGTAAGAAACCAGTCATCTCAGATGCGTTTCGAGGGTTAAGGCTAGCAGTTAAATCGAGAGTATTTTGGCTATTATCGTTAAGTTTCTTCATCTGTGGGTTTTCTACTAATGGATTAATTGGTACGCACTTTATTTCATATTGTCTTAGTTTTGGGATTCCTTTAGTGACGGCGACGTCGATCCTCTCGTTTATGGGTGTATTTAATTTAATCGGTACGACATTATCAGGGTGGTTATCTGATCGTTTTGATAACCGTTGGCTATTGTTCTGGTATTACAGCTTGCGAGGAGTGTCATTAGCCATTCTTCCTTTTGCATTGATGGAAGGAAACGTTGTACTTATTGCTCTTTTTACAATCTTTTATGGGCTAGATTGGATTGCGACCGTTCCGCCGACCATTAATTTAACGAGAGAACGATTTGGGGTGAAGCAGACTGGAATTGTCTATGGGTGGATTTTTGCTTTTCATCAAGCGGGTGCAGCTTCTGCGGCTTACGGCGGAGGATTAATTTATAGCGTATTTAATTCGTATACGTATGCGTTTTTCCTTGCGGGTGTTTTTTGTTTGTTAGCAAGTCTATTTGTATTAATGATCCGCAAACAGAAAGATGTGCAACATGAAGAGCGTGTGGCGTAAGGCCCAACACGTTTATGCGAAAAGAGGGATAAAGCGAATTTTGTTGAAGATAAAGAATAGGCTGGCAGGAGGGGTAACAAGTGGAGGGTTTTGAATTTTCGTATCAATTAAAGGTTCGGTATTCAGAAGTGGATGGCCAAAAAGTTGTCTACAATTCTCATTATTTAACGTATCTGGATATTGCTGTGTCTGAGTATTTTGCAGAGCGATTAACAGAAAATGAAGCAGCTCGATTTGATTACATGCTAGTGAAGTCAACGTTAAACTATCATCAATCTGCGAGGTACAATGATTGGCTAACGATTCGGTGTCGTATGGAGAAGATTGGGACGAAAAGTATGACGGTGAGCTTTGTGATTACGAAAGATCGTGAAGTCGAACCGATTTTAACTGCAGAAATTGTGTATGTGTACGTTGACCCTGTGACAATTGTTTCAGCGACGGTTCCTGACTTTGTACGTGCGAGTTTTCAACCTGTGCAACAGTGAAGTGGTTTTATAAGGTGACCAGTTAATCATAGTATCTATATGTTTCTAGTAAGGGTGATCGAATCAAAGGTTAGAGTGAATTGAGCACATCGGTATGGAATTCTAGAAAGCAACTCAAATCAGACACAGCAGTAAATACTGCTGTGTCTGATTTGAGTTGTCAAGCCATTGTTATAGAGCAGTGAACACGGTGTATTTTCTAAATGACGTAGCAATGGGTCTTTCAGACGAACGAGAGTAGCAATTATGATAAACTTATTACCATCTTTAGTTAGGGTACACCTTTACTAAACTGCCAAGGAGGTTACAATGTGTACAAAACCTTTATGGATCAAATGCACGATGGGGTTATTATAATAGATTGTCACTCTAGGGTCATTTATGCAAATCAGTCTTATTACGAGATATTGGGAATTAAACAAAAGAATATCATTGATATGAAACTAGAAGACATTCAAAAAGATACAAAGATCGTAGAGGTATTGCACTCTGAGAAAAAACTCATTAATGTAGCGTTTAATTTTAAGCAAACGAATGTAAGAATTATAGCAAATCTAATGCCAGTCTATAATGATGAGGGTGACAAAATTGGTGCAATGTCTGTATTTAGAGATGCTACTGCTACGAGGGCAATTGAAGATGAATTGTATCAACTGAAAGATTACGCTGAATATTTAAGTGGACAACTACAGCAAATTTCGAGTTCTTTGTTGCAGAAAATGGATTCAAAAGAGCCTTTGCAACGTGAGGTGAATCTTAAATTAATGAGAGCGGCTCAATCAGACGCATCGGTTTTAATTACAGGTGAGAGCGGCAGTGGAAAAGAAGTTGCTGCAGATCTATTGCATGAGTTGAGCCCGAGAAATCAACACCCATTGATTAAAGTGAACTGTGCAAGTATACCTGAGCAGTTAATTGAAAGTGAGTTTTTTGGTTACGTAGAAGGAGCTTTCACTGGTGCTGTTCGTCAAGGTCGTAAAGGGAAGTTCGAATTAGCAAACCAAGGCACACTTTTCCTTGATGAAGTTGGAGATATGCCACTCTCATTGCAAGCGAAGTTATTACGTGTGTTACAAGATCAAAAGATCCAGAGAATAGGTGATGACAAATCAGTTCCAGTAAATGTGAGAATTATAGCGGCTACGAATGTCGATTTAATTGAACGAGTTAAAAGTAAGCAATTTCGTGAAGACTTATTTTATCGGTTGCACGTTATACCCATACATCTACCTCCACTTCGAAAGCGGAAAGTAGATTTATTAGATTTAACGAACGATCTAATAAATGATTATAGTGTGCGTACTCATAAACAGTTAACGCTCTCTGCAGAGGTTAAACAACTATTTATAAATTATGATTGGCCTGGCAATATACGAGAACTACACAATGTTTTGGAATATGCATTTGTCATGGCAAACGATGGAGAGAGAATATCAAAGTCCCATCTTCCAAGCTATATGCTGGATTCAACGTTACAAAATAAAGATCAAGTGGCATTAACAAATATTGAATTGTACTTAAAAACGGCTGAAATTGAAAAAGCTGCAATTGTGGAAGCGCTGCAACTTAGTGATAACAATCGAACGAAAGCAATGGCTTTGCTAAACATGAGTAGAAAGAGTTTTTATCATAAGCTAAAACACTATAACTTAACAGAATGTATACGCTAGAAGTTGTATACATTTCACACAAAAACATTCAATATGTTTCTAGAAGAAACATATAAAAATAAAACATCCCTTTTGAAAGCGTTCTCAATCTTGGAACGCTTTTTGCAGTTATATATGATTGATAGATATAGCTGAAGGAGTGTTAGACATGAAGCACATGTTTGCTAAGTTCCATGAAAAATCTATGGAGGATCGGAAGGCAGCGGTTTTTTCATTTAGTCAGTTGAATGAAGAAGCCAAATCTCTATACTGCAATGCCGAATATGATCAGTTATCTGATCAACTTGTTGAAAATGCAATAGGGGTTATGGAGATTCCACTTGGAGTGGCTGTTAACTTTGTCGTTAATCAAGTAGAGAGGGTAATTCCTATGGCTACTGAGGAATCATCAGTTATCGCTGCAGCCAGTCATGGTGCAAAATTGGCCCGTCCACTAGGAGGGTTCCATGCACAAGTTGATGGGAGCTATATGTTCTCTCAAATTCATATCATTCATTTGCAGGATCCTTATGCAGCTAAAGTGAGAATTCTACATCATCGTGATGAACTAATTCAGTTAGCAAATCAGGAAGACCCAATACTTAAACAGCTAGGCGGAGGGGCATATGACATTACTGTACGTGCTCTGGAAGATCCATCCTCATTAGTTGTTCATTTACATGTGGATACATTAGATGCGATGGGGGCAAATGCCGCAAATACGATGGCAGAAAAAATTGCTCCAAGAATAGAAGATATTACGAATGGCGAAGCACGTATGAAGATTATTTCCAATCTTGCAGATCGTAGAATTGCACGTGCCTATTGTGAAGTTCAACAAGAGCAATTGGGAGGTGCGGACGTTGTTGATCGTATTGTACAAGCGTGTGACATCGCAAAGCGTGATCCTTATCGTGCTGCAACACATAACAAAGGAATTATGAATGGAATTACACCAATTGTATTAGCGACAGGAAATGACACTCGGGCTGTTGAATCAGGGGCTCATGCATATGCCAGTAAAAATCAGCACTATTCACCATTAACGAAATGGGAAAAGAACTCAAGAGGTAACTTAGTAGGAAGTATTGAAGTACCAATCGCTGTCGGAACCATCGGTGGAGCAACTGCAATACACCCTAAAGCAAAATCCAACTTAGAACTCATGCAAATTAATTCTGCAAAAGAACTATCAGAAGTCATTGCAAGTGTTGGATTAGCACAGAATTTAACTGCGTTAAAGGCATTAGCGACTGAAGGCATTCAAAAAGGTCATATGAAGTTACATGCGAAGAATATTGCGCTGATGGCTGGAGCGAAAGGCGATGAAATTGCAAGAATCGCTACTCTTTTATTAAAAGATAAAAAATATAGGGTGGACGTTGCTAAACATCACTTGAAAACATTAAGAGGAGAAAAAGCATATGAGTAATCAACGAAAAAATCTAGTAGAAATATGGGAAGATCATGTTCATATTAAAGATCTAATTGTTGCTGTCCTCCTTTGTGCTGTTCCGGCACTAGGGGGCTACATGCTTGCGCCTAGTGAACCACCAATGCCTCTAGCGATAGGTCTAGTTAGTGCATTTGTAGGCTTTATAATTGCTTGCATCGTGATTAAGCCAAAACGTCATCTTGAAGAAATTGATGAAGAATAGAGGTCAAATCAAATGGATCCAATCATAATCATGCAAATGATTGTTGCTGGTCTTTTTGGTGCCGTTCTTTATACGATTATAGGAGTGGCTCCAGGCACAGATGAAACAGCGGTGTTAGCACCTGTTACGCTAGCATTAATCTTAGCGGGTGCTTCCCCGTATGCAATCTTAGCTTTTTTCATATCTGCCATAACGGCAAAAAAACTTACCGATTCCATACCCGTAGCGGTCGCTGGTATTCCGGGAGGGGTTATGGCAGCTCCAATGGTAGAACCAGCAATGGTTCTAAAGCAGCATGGCTTATCAAATTTAAGTATTAAAAAAATGGCATCGGGATCAGTTATTGGAACTGCTGTATCCATTCCGGTCAGCGTCGGACTAGCCATGTTTATTATGCCTTTTGCCGATACAATTGTTAGTTATGAAGGAGTTATTTTTTTTAGTGGGGCAGTCTTTTTGGCATTATTAACAAAGAATAAGCTGCTATCACTCGTTGTCATTGTTCCTTTTGCTCTTTTAATACAAGGGCTAAGAGAATTATATTGGGCTACAGGGATTGTGGCTCAAGATACAACTGTGTTTATTTCATTCTTTTTAGGGATCACAATTGGACCGATTATTTTTAGTATATTTGAATTATTGAATCAAGAAAAAAGAAAATCAATGCCGAGGTATGGATTTAAAGAAATTACATTCAAAAAGGTAGTAACGACTGAAAAATTCCCAAACCCTTTAAAAATTCTAACGAGAAAAGAGTCAATTTCTGCATCTTTTGGTTCCATTTTAGGGTCTCTAACGTTTTTTCTTTCTCCTGTTGGGATGACAGTATTTTACGGAGAATTACTTTCTAGGCGAATAAAAGATCCAGTAAAGCGAGCTTCTAGAGCGATTTCTACAATGGATAGCTTGACGAGTGCTACCTATATGTCAGGTATATTAATTCCATTGATTGCTATAGGGTTGCCGCTATCGCCAGTAGCAATAGGTCCTGGCAATGCTCTCTTTAATGCACCGCCTGTTTTTGATACAGATAATAATATACACCATCAATTAACCATGAGTGAAATTGTCATTGCAACCTGCATTGGAGCGGCAATTGCAATGCTATTTACTTATTATATAGCGATGAAATTTGCTAACCAAATTTGTTCTTTCGTATTTAAGCTTGTCCCTCATGAAGCGCTAATTGGTCTATTTATGGGCCTTGTATTCATGCTTGCCTTTATGGATGCAGGTTGGGTAAATCTATTTGGGGTGTTATTGATAGGACTCGTAGCAGGACTATTGCATCGTAATGGGGTCAATTATGGTGTTATGTTTATGATTTTGTATTCCGCACCCTGGATTATGGGTGTGTTTGGAAGTTGACCTCAAGAGTGAAAAATATAGAGCAAATAATTGTTCCCTACCATTTTTAAGCTTCTCTAGTTTTTTGTCATAGTTTAGTCAATGAACTAAATTTATTTACATTGCTGATGTGAAAATGAATTAATCGCTAGTGTGAAAAGATCAAACAAACTAAAGTAATTCTTAATGTCGCCAAGTTGACACATTAAGAATTACTTTTTTATTTGCTTTTATTCAGTGCAAGAATGTGCTGTAAACTGTTCATCCAATTGTCTGCTAATAGTTGTTTTGCACGTTCTAAATCTTTCTCTTTTATACTTTCGATTAAAGCATAGTGTTGGTTCAATGACTTATCTTTCGATGAAGCTTCGTGAAAGTAAGAAGATTCAATGCGTAAGATCTTATCTTTGATCGTGCCAAGCATCTTTATTAATTCTTGGTTTGAAGACAGGTGGACGAGCTCACTATGAAACTGGATGTCATAGTGTAAGCATTGTTTTGCGTCCTTTGCATCGATCGCCTGTTTATAGTGGTCGTTCACGTCTTCTAACTTAGTAATTTCTGCAGGGCTCGCGTCCAGGGCATCTGAAAGAGCAAGACTCTCAAGTGCAATGACGATGTGATACACGTCTTTTGCCTCTTCGACATCGATTGGCGCAACCATCGTATAGCTGTTTCGTTTGCTCACGATAAACCCTTCGTCTTCTAACTTCAACATGGCTTCTCGGACGGGTGTCCGGCTAATCCCAAGTTCATCTGAAAGCTCTGCATCTTTTAATTTTTTTTGTGGTTCAAGCTCTCCTGAAATAATGGCATCTTTAATAATTTGATACGCGTGGTCGCGCATGGAGATTTTGTTGATTTTTTTATTGTTCAGATTCATGAAATCACCTGTTTACTTTAGGATGATTGATATGTAATATATCAATTATAATTATCGATTCACGGGGACAGTCCCCCGGCATGGTAATGTATTAACGCGCTGGGGGACTGTCCCCGCTGGAGGTGAGCTTTATGAAAGCGAGCACAATTAATGGATTACTCGTCATTACGATTGTCTGCATTTCTTTATCGGCTATTTTTGTTAAGTTATCAGATGCCCCGTCAACGATCATGGTCATGTATCGGATGTTTTTAGGATGTCTCATTTTATTGCCATTTTTAATTAAGCATCATCAATCTATATTTAGGATAACAAGAAAAGAATGGCTTGCGCTATTTTTTGCGGGATTCTTTTTGTCCGCACACTTTGGTCTTTGGTTTGAATCGTTGAACCATACGACAGTGGCGAGCTCAACGCTCATCTTAGCTCTTCAGCCTGCCATTGCGTTAATCGGGGGATTGATTTTTTTCAAAGAAAAGATAAAACTAAGCACTGTATTCACATTGAGCATTGCGTTTTTAGGGGTCGTCATCGTTGGTGGTGGGAACATAGGTTTAGGGCAGGGGGCGTTGCTAGGAAACTTCCTTTCGTTGCTATCGGTATTCTCGGTCGTCTTCTATTTGCTAATCGGTCAGCGCAATGTGAAATCAATTAATCATTGGGTGTACAGCTTTATCGTCTTCTTTATTGCCGGCGCAACGATGGCGGTGCTTAACGTTGTGGGCAGTGTACCTTTGACGGGTTATACAACTCACGATTGGTTAATCTTTATTTTGCTTGCGATTTTTCCGACAGGGGCACACATTATCTACAACATGTTGCTTAATTATGTGAGTACAACAACGGTTTCCATGAGTACGCTCGGAGAACCGATCGGGGCATCGTTACTTGCGATTGTTGTTCTCGGAGAAATGTTAACACCAGTCGAATTAAGCGGTGGAATTCTTATCATTGTAGGCATTTACTTGTTTTTAAGAAATCAAAGTCGAACAGACGAAGTGTTGGAAGAGCAACTTAAAACATTAAATAATGAAACGTAATGAATAGAAAAGGAGTATGTATTGTGGAAGAGAACTGCTAGTAAATAGACAGTTCTCTAGCTTTGTCCAAAGCAGAAAAGACGTATTGAATTTTTACAAACCTTACCTGTTTTACAAGAATTCTCATAAAAGGATGTGAACAGTCTATGGTCAAAGTATATGGACACGTCATCGATGATCAAACACGATGCACTCACTATCATACACATAAAGACATTATTGCCATCAAATTTAAGTGCTGTGGTAAGTACTATCCTTGTTATCAGTGTCATGATGCTTGTGAAAGTCATGCTCGTAAAACGTGGGAGCCTGAAGAATTTGATCAACGAGCCATACTGTGTGGTGTGTGCAAAAAAGAACATACGATTCATGAGTATCTAAAAGCGGATGCTTGTATCAATTGCCAGTCACCGTTCAACGAAAGGTGTGCCAATCACTATCATTTATATATGAACGTGTCTTCTTAAATGGAGATAAGATTCCTCTGATGTTATGAAGCAAGTTCGTTTTACATAATGTACATAGGAGGGGGTGTTGGCATGAAAATCGTTCTACGAATTTTGTTATCACTCGGTATTGTTGTTGCGATCATTGTTGTTGGAGTCTTTGGATTGCGGTTATACAATACGGAACGTTACGGTTGGAATGACGAGGAAGAACCTGAATATCATCGTTATGAAATCTATCCAGATTCATTTGCTGGCGGAGTTGTGGAACATTTTGAAAGTGGGATGGCGAATGGATTTCACTTTATACCAGATGAGCCAATCGCAGCTGAACCGATTATCGTATTCGGTGGATCTGAAGGTAGTAGCAATTTCGAAGTAGCAGAAGACATTGCATCAAAAGGGTATGAAACGTATTCGTTGTTTTTCTTCGGTGCACCGAATCAGTCGACAGCTTTAAACAAAGTACCATTAGAGTTCTTTGGTGATTTTTTGAGTTATTCGGAGTTGGAAGGTGAGCCGATCACTGTCATTGGGTATTCAAAAGGGGCTGAGCTCGGACTTAATTTGACGAACTATTATGAAGAGATTAACCATTTGGTGTTGTACACACCGAGTCAGTATACGTACATGGGCTTAGACTTTAGCGAAGTTGCTGGTTCATCGTGGACGTATGATGGAGAAGAGTTACCATATATTGGTTTTAATCAAGCAGATTTTGGACCGACGCTGCGAATGATGGTGGATATGCTCGTTGCAAATCCAATCGCATATCGAGAGACGTATGAATCTGCGGTTAAGAACTCAGAAAATGCAGATGAAGCTCGGATTGATTCGTCGTTATTTAACGGTAAAGTCTTACTTTTTGGAGCGCGTGAAGATGCGATGTGGCAAGGAGACGAAGCGGCTGAGGAAATAGCAGCAGATATCGGGGATCGCGCGGAAGCCATCATTTATGAAGACGCGGGTCACATATTTGGAGGGCCACCGTATCTTGCTGGAATGGCAATGGGCGGCACAGAAGAAGCCAATGAAGAAGCGAAGGTGCATAGTGATCAACAGCTCTTTTCGTTTCTAGAGGAAAATGTTCAAGAGTGATGCCTGTAAAATAAGGAAGAAATTCCGTTTTACAGGTTTTTTTGCGACAAAATTATTAAGTTTCCCGGATTGAAAACATTCAATGTTAGAATTAACTGATAAAATTCAGTTGTAGAAGGAAATCGAAATAGCGACGACTTCACGATTGTCTCCGCTTTCGCCCGAAGATCGCTGGCATTTCATTGACACCTTTCGGGGCATCGTGCTACTTGGAATTTTTATCACGAACAGTTCGCTCGTTCTCATTCCTCATTTGTTCATTTCAGATATGCCATTGAACGAAGGCAATGATTAGAGGATTTAATCGTGTACAAGAAAAAAAGGCAGTATGTATCGAAAGTTATACATAAGACGGATGCTCATTTTATTCTTTATCGGTTTGCTTCATTTAATGTTTATATGGTGTTGAACAACACTTTACTTAGGTGTGTCTGACTCAGGAGCTCGAGTGACGTCTATATGCAAGTATTCATGATATTTAGCGCAATCAGTCATCAACTATTTTGTTTTTCTTCATTATTATGGTTGTTATAAAAGGTTTTAAAACCGTTTCAGTATGTCGGCAGCATGGATTTTTGTTGCAATCAATAATCGAAGTAAGTTTTTTAACAGGAAACGGGTTGTTTGGGTCTTTGAATCTATCATTAGAATTATTGGTTTTCACCGTTGTAGTTCCAATTTAAGTGCTGTTTAGTTTTTATTGGCTAAAGACTTTCTAGGACCGATGGAATTGCTATGGTGTACGGCTATGTACGGGAAAAAGCAACCCCTAAACCAATAGCTATGTGAATAGGAGTGTGAGCTACATGAAGAGAGAGATGAGTGTCGTAGAATTAGAGTTTGCAAAATCTATGAAATCAGTAGCGAGAAATTTGGAAGTAAAAGAGTATATCCAGCACTCAGATCCATTATTTCCATTGTTTCAACGAGCGGCTAAACGCTTTGTGGCTGGGGAAACGAGAGACGATGCGATGGCGGTTGGTAAAGAACTACTAGGTAAAGGCTATCGGATTTCTCTCGAATTTATTGGTGAAAATACGACAACGCGAGAAGAGTGTTTACGAGCGAAAGAAGAGTTTTTAGCACTCATTGCAACGTGTCGAGAGAACAATTTAGAAGCGAGAATTTCTTTTGACTTGTCTCACATCGGTTTGCTCGTTGACCTTGAATTTGCAGAAGAGAACTTGAGGGAGTTAGCGCGAGCGACCGGGGAGCAAAACATTCACCTTATGATTAGTATGGAAGAATCTGCGAAAACCGACGATATACTATCTGTATATAAAAACGTTGCGTTTGATTACACGAACGTAGGTGTAACCATTCAAGCCCATTTGCATCGCACGAAATCAGATCTCAAGGAATTACTCCATTTTGAAGGGCCTGTACGAATTGTAAAAGGTGCGTATGAAGAGCCCGAAGACATACATATTGCTCGTTCGGACGAGCTAAATGAACGATATGTGGAGTTGGTTAACATGTGCGTGAAAGCGAGAAAGGCTGTGTCCATCGCTTCGCATGATGAAGACATTCTTAGTCACATTCAAGAAAAAGAATATTTTAGCTATGAATGGATTGAGGCAGAATTTCTATACGGGATTCGTCCTGAATTAAGCGAAAGCCTAAAAATAGACGGAGCTGCTGTAAGAATTTATCTTACCTATGGAAGTGAATGGTATCTTTATCTTGTTCACCGTATTGCTGAATACCCTCCGAACATTTATCAAGCGTTTACGGATTTAATTCAAGAGAAATCAGATGCGTTGAAACAGTATTAATCATTAAAGTGTAAGAGGGAGAGAGTCATGAAGATCCGTAATTCAGCAAAGGCAATGATTATTCAAGACGATTACGTATTATTAACGAAGAATGAGGATCACGACGGTTATTTCTATCTGTTTCCAGGGGGTGGGCAAGAACACGGTGAAACACTCCAACAAACACTCATCCGTGAATGTAGAGAAGAAGTCGGGAAGAAAGTTGACGTACAAGATTTACGACACCTTCGTGAATACATTGGTAAACATCATGAACATGCGTCTTTCGATGCCGATGTGCACCAAATTGAGTTTTATTTTGCGTGTTCGATCATTGGCGATGAAGAGAAACCTAGCAATCCGGATTCACACCAAATAGGAATCGAGTGGATTCATAAAGATCAGTTACCGACCATTCGGTTGTATCCGAAAGCACTCGCAGCCCACGTCTTACAAGCCGCTGAAACGGTTATTTATTTGGGCGATGTAAATTAGAATTGAATGTATTCTAGATGAGAGGAGTCACGTAATTGGTGCCTTTCCAATTGTTACTATTCGCAGGTGTTTGTTATGTCGGCTTATCAGTGATAGATGGATTTGATCAATACACGATACGTCATTCGTTTATGCAACTAAGTAATTATGAAGATGTGTTACAAGCAGCCAAATCGTTATTGCCTATTCTAATTGGGCTTGTTGCAACTTGGGTTATGGAGCGGATGCGATTGATACGCCAGTATTTAAGAAGACGGTTGATATGATTGATAAGAAGGTCATTGTGATCGTTATAGGAGGAATCATATGATTCAGTTCTTCGGAAGGTCTATTCAGTTTGAGCGGTTCGTCGTACCGTTTATTGTTCTTTGTAGTGTTGTGATCATCGGCTTGAATTTTATTTATACGATACTGTTTCATGTTCCGTTTTTGAATTGGACGACAGGAATAGCTGTCGCACTGTTAGCTTTAGCTACATATTTGCATAAGGTTAATTGAGAAGCTGTTGACGATAGTTTCAACAGCTTTTTTAATTTCACATTACATCATTCCTGGCATGCCACCTATATAACTAAAGAAGGTTTAGAGCATTACGATCGTTCACTACGTTTCTGTTGAAATTCCTCTCTTACACGTTCGGTGTGCTCTCCAATATCAGGGATTGGTTGCATAACAATATCAAAGTCTTCACTATTGATCGGTGGAAGCAGCGCGTCAACGAATCCAACGGGACTATCGACTTTCGTCCATCGTGAACGTTCTGCTAATTGTGGATGATTTAGGAATGCAGTCATGTCATTAAGGTTAGCATTGGCAATCTTTGCTGAATCGAGACGCTCGATCACATCGGTTGAAAGAAGGTTTTGTAACTTCTCTTGAATCATTGTACCTAAGAGATCTTTGTTGGTGAGGCGGCTTGCGTTATCAACAAAGCGATCATCGGTCGCTAACGTTTTATCCTCGAGGATTTCTTCACAGAACATTGCCCATTCCCGATTGTTCTGTACTCCGATAAAAATCGTCTTGTCAGAGGTTTTGAAAGGCCCGTATGGGTAAATGGATGCATGGGCTGCACCGGTACGGTTTAGCTTCTTGCCACCAATTCCTTCGTAGTACATCGGGAATCCCATCCATTCACCTAGCGCTTCAAGCATTGAAATTTCTAAATGAGTCCCTTTCCCGGTTTGGCCCCTTGCGATAACTGCCGAAAGAATGCCACTAAATGCGTACATGCCAGCAGCGATGTCAGCGATGGAGATGCCTGTTTTGGAAGGTGTGTCCTCAGTACCTGTTACAGAAACAGCGCCTGTTTCACATTGGATGAGTAAATCATACGCTTTCTTATTCGTGTAAGAACCTGTTTCGCCGTATCCAGAAATGCTACAAGTAATTAAGTTAGGGTACTGTTTACGAAGTGGTTTGCTACTAAACCCGAGTCGGTCGATCGCACCGGGTGCAAGGTTGTGTAGGAAAACATCGGCTTGACTCAAGATGGAATCTAGTAGTTCTTTATTTTCTTTATCCTTTAGATCAAGGACAACGGATTCTTTAGAACGATTAAGCCAAGTGAAAAAACTCGACATGCCATGTACAGTATCATCGTAACCTCGAGCAAAGTCACCTTCAGGGCGTTCGATTTTTATGACGCGAGCACCTAGGTCTGCTAGTTGGCGGCTTGCAAATGGGGCGGCGACTGCTTGTTCGATTGATACGACAGTAATGCCTTTTAGTGGTTGCATACGCTGCGCCTCCTTCATTAAAGTTAGTCATAGTCTATCGATCCCGCTTATAAAGAACAATCGCAATCTTGCATTAGTTAGATTCAAAATTTGCATCGATGCGTTTTTGTTATGCATTCTATGCACAGTTGCGATTGTTTTCTGACATTTAAAGCGATTACAATATAAGAAACAAAAGGAGGGTGTCGCATGGTAGTCAAACATGATGAGGTGGATGTTGAGACACTACGAAGCGAAGTTCGTGAGTTGCTTCGTGAGTTTCCAAATAAATATTGGAGAGATTTAGATCTAATCCGTGAGTATCCGTATGAGTTTGTGAACACGTTAACGGAAAAAGGATATTTATCGGTATTAATCCCAGAAAAGTACGGTGGAAAAGGGTACGGTATTACGGAAGCTAACGTTGTTCTTGAGGAAATTCATCGAAGCGGCGGGCATGCAGCTGGTTGTCATGCTCAGATGTATACGATGGGTGCGCTTTTAAAACACGGTAGTGAAGCACAGAAAAAAGAATATTTACCAGGCATTGCAAAAGGCGACATTCGTTTTCAGTCGTTTTCGATTACAGAACCTCAAGCGGGTTCGAACACATCGGCTATTGAAACGGAAGCTGTAAAAACGAGCGATGGTTACATCGTGAATGGACATAAGAACTGGACGAGTCGCATTGAACAGTCGGATTTATTAATGCTACTCGCACGAACTACTCCACTTGAACAAGTAGAAAAGAAAACAGATGGCATTAGCTTATTTCTTATCGATCTTAGAGAGATACGTGCAAATCAACCAGATTCCCTTGCGATTGAGCCGGTACGAACGATGTTCAATTACGCGACGAATAAAATCTGGTACAAAGACATGCACATTCCGAAAAAGGCACTAATCGGTGAAGAAGGAAAAGGCTTTAAGTACGTACTTGATGGGATGAATGCAGAACGAATTTTGCTCGCTTCTGAAGCGATTGGCGATGGGTATTTCTTTATTGATCAAGCGACGAATTATGCAAACGAACGTGAAGTATTCAATCGGAAAATTGGTTCTAACCAAGGCATTCAATTTCCAATTGCTAAAGCATATGCCAATGTTAAGGCGGCAGAAGCCATTCGAGACAGAGCCGCAACGAAGTTTGACCAAAACGAAAAGTGCGGGGAAGAAGCGAACATGGCGAAGTACTTGGCTAGTGAATCGAGCTGGGAAGCCGCAAATGCGTGTATTAACACATTCGGCGGCAACGGTTTTGTTGATGAGTATGATGTAGAGCGGAAGTTCCGTGAAACGAGAATGTATCAAGTCGCTCCGGTGAATAACAACATGATTCTTTCGTACCTCGGACAACACGTTTTAAAAATGCCTCGGTCGTATTAACGGAGTGGTAGGTGATGGAAGTCCAACACCATCTGCTTGAAGTGAGTCGCGGCATTGGAAAGAAAGCCTTGTTTTTTATGGATGAAGTAGATGGGTCGTTCCACTTTGAAGTTCTCAACAGCAACTTTCTTAAGGCCGGTCATCGATAAGGAATCGACAATCGACTCAGCCATAAACGCTACACCTAAGTTGGCTTTCACCATTCCGATAATGCTGTTAATTTCGAGTCCTTCATAGGCGATGTTCATCGACTTGTTTTTGTCTGCAAAAGCTGCATCGAGTAATTTCTTAAGCTCGGTTCCGGGACTGTATTGAATGAGCGGTTCTTTGGTTAATTCATCAAGAGTAACGGCTTGATCTCTTTTGGCAAACGTATGATCAATGGAAACGACGAGTACGAGATTGTCTTTGAAGAGTTGTTGATATTCTAATTCGGCGAACGTTTGGAACTGTGTAGCAAAGCCAAAGTCAATATCATTCGTTAATAAACTTTTAATAATGGCGTTGGCGTTAACTTCTTGTAAGGAAAGAGAAAATTTCGGTTCGTATTCTTTTACCGTCTTTAACAATTTAGGGACGTAGGCAATTCCTAAACTG
Source organism: Bacillaceae bacterium JMAK1 (assembly GCA_012970285.1). Classification (GTDB taxonomy): domain Bacteria; phylum Bacillota; class Bacilli; order Bacillales; family Marinococcaceae; genus Geomicrobium_A. Next base: position 255,241 of record JIBW01000006.1, on the reverse strand, counting down.
TGGACAAATGCAATCGATACGCTCCCAGATTCAGGATCAACCATGTTTGAGATGGACGTTCGCGTGTGATCCCATCGTTGAAGAATCTGTTTCGCTTCAGTAAGAAACGTTTTGCCGAAACGGTTAAGAACAATTTTACGGTTTCTACGGTCGAACAATGGAACGCCTAATTCAGTCTCTAATGATGTGATCGAACGGCTAAGTGCAGGTTGCGAGAGCATTAGCAGATCAGCAGCTTTTGTCATGCTACCTTGTTCAGCAGTAATAATGAAGTTTTTTAGTTGAGACATATCCATAGCGCTCACTCCAATGATGTATAAACATTCGTTATTTTTATACTACTGCAACGTTTATGAATAATAAATAGGAAGGGTGTTGAAATTGACAGTTAATGCGATCAAGCAAGGGTGGAATGGAAGGTTCTATGAGGATTTCGAAATCGGAGATGTATACCCTCATCCGCTAGGCAAAACCGTAACGGAAACGGACAATCAATGGTTCACATTACTCACTCAAAATACAAATCCCATCCACTTTGATAAGGTTTACGCAGAGCAAACGGATTTTGACCGAGTGTTAGTCAATTCGGCGTTTACGATTGCGCTTGTCACAGGTCAATCAGTGTCAGACGTTTCCCAAAACGTAATGGCGAACTTAGGTTGGGATGAGGTGAAACTTCCTAATCCGGTTTTTGAAGGCGATACGATTCATTCTTATAGTGAAATACTAGAGAAGCGAGAATCAAAGTCTCGAGATAACGTAGGTATCGTTCGAATTAAGACGTATGGTTATAACCAAGATGGTAAAATTGTTATTCATTTCCTTCGCACAATGATGGTTTACAAGAAAGATTACGCACCAAAAGAAAAGCATGAACTTTTGAATAAAGTGTTGAAACAACAATGATACGACCACTTTCTTGGTTGTTCGTTCCGGCGAGTTCAGAGAAATTAATTACAAAAGGCATTGAGTCAGACGCCGATGCAGTAATTTTTGACTTAGAAGATGCGGTAGCAAAAGAGAGTAAGGCTGATGCTAGAGCGATGCTCATTTACGCGTTGCAACAACAATCACCACAACATCTGTTTATTCGAATCAACGATTTAGAAACGGAGTATTGGCAAGATGATTTACGAGCAGTTGAAGAACTTGCCAACTATTCGTTAATGGTTCCAAAGGTGACAAGTGCAATTGACATTCAAAAGGTTGAGGCACTCACATCGAGGTGCAACGAGATCGTACCAATTATTGAAAGCGCTAAAGGTATGTGGAATGTGATGGAAATTGCAAAGGCCTCTCCAAGCATTCGTCAGTTAGCGTTCGGGGCAGAAGATTATTGTCTTGACTTGAACATTAAGAAAACAGAAGATGGGACTTCCTTACTTTATGCCAGATCACAGATGGTGCTTGCGTCAAGAGCATCAGGACTAGAGTCACCGATCGACTCTGTGTATACGGATTTTAAAGATTCAGATGGATTTAAGAAGGAAGGTACGTATCATAAAGAGCTAGGTTTTCGAGGGAAACTATTAATTCACCCAAATCAAATTGAACATGTGCATAGCATCTATTCGGTAACGAGCGAAGAATACACAACAGCAAAAGCAATCAAAGAAGCATTCGAAGACGCTCAACAACAAGGCATCGCATCCATTCAAGTGAGCGGAAAAATGGTCGACTATCCCGTTTACTATCAAGCCATGAAAATGATAGAACAATATGAGACTAAAAAAGCGAAACGGCTATAGAGCCGTTTCGCTTTTTTAGTGAGAGTGCGTGGATCAAAGCTTGAGGAACGTGTGAATTGAGAATCCCGATAGGCAATAAAAGGGGTAGTACTATCGTCTGAAGCGGATGAATCTGTTATCGGGCGACTATTTATATTCTAAAAAAAGGGAACAGAATCAAAATCCCATTCGCAGAAGATTGCCATTCTAAAACTTTGTCCGAAAACTTTTATTATAAGTTAATAAATTATTTTTTGCATTGCTTTTCTAGAATTTATCACATAGAATATAGGGCGTTGTCCCATATAATATTATATAAAAATATTATTTAGTGTTTGGTTAAATTTAGCTACATATGAAACTCGGTCAGTGAAGGATTGGATGTTATGTCATTACAGGTTATCGGCTTTGCGCTCGTAGTGCTTAGCATGGTTTTAATGCTTGGTAAGTGGATTCGCGTCAAATCGCCATTGCTACAAAGACTTTTCTTGCCAAGTTCGTTAATTGGTGGTTTTCTAGCTCTGTTCTTAGGACCAGAGGTATTAGGAAGATTTCTCTCTTCGGAGGGATCAACTTCTTACGGGTTATTTACGGAAGATATGATGGACGTTTGGTCCCAGCTTCCGGGTTTATTAATTAATGTCGTATTTGCAACATTATTCATTGGCTTCGTTCTTCCAAAACTATCTGAAATTTGGAGGGTCGGTGGACCACAAATTTCACTTGGTTATGTGATGACGTGGGCGCAATATGCAGTGGGTATGTTGCTTGCAATGACAATTCTCGTACCGGTTTTTGGTATGAGTCCTGCAGCAGGTGCTTTAATTGAGATTAGTTTTGTCGGTGGACATGGTACGGCTGCTGGTTTGCAAGATAGTTTCATTTCCTTAGGGTTTGAAGAAGGGTATGATTTAGCATTAGGCCTTGCGACTGTTGGTCTTTTAAGTGGTGTAATCATCGGGATTATCATGCTTAACATCGCTGCTCGTCGCGGGAAATTGTCAACGCTATCACACCCAGATGAACTGTCGTTTGAGCAACAATCTGGAATTATTGATGTAGAAAATCGTCAATCTTCTGGAAAGCAGACGACTTCTAGTGTATCGATTGAACCGTTGGCTTTTCACTTAGGTTTAGTTGCGATTGCTATTTTCATAGGGTACTGGCTTTTGGAAGGACTTCTATGGATTGAGCAAGTCACGTGGTATGCAGCATCAGGTGTGGAATTAATCGCACACGTTCCGTTGTTCCCGTTTGCAATGATCGGCGGTATTATTTTGCAAGTGTTCATGTCTCGTTTTGATAAGAAATCAATGGTCGATCGTGAGACTATTTTACGGATTCAAAACACAGCACTCGACTTTTTAATCATTAGTGCATTAGCGACACTTAGCTTGTCTGTGATTGGTGCAAACATTTGGGAGTTTGTTATTCTCGCAGTTGCAGGTATTTTGATTAACGTCGTCTTGTTCTTGTATCTTGCTCCTAAAATGATTCCAAATCATTGGTTTGAGCGTGGTATTGGTGATTATGGACAATCAATGGGAGTTGCAGCGACAGGAATTATGCTTATGAAGATCGTCGATCCGAAGCAAGAGACGCCAGCAATGAAAGCATTTGGATATAAACAGGTGTTCTTTGAGCCGATGGTAGGTGGAGGTCTCGTAACCGCTGCGGCGATGCCGTTTATTATCCAGTTCGGATTAATGCCGGCACTCATTGGTGTAACTGTCTTAATGATTCTATTTTGGATACTAGGTGTATTTTATTTTGGAAAACAAAAATGAGCGTAAGGGTGTATACCCTTACGCTCATTTTTTTGAAGTGAATTAGTGTTCATTGGTATCCGTCATCATCTGCCAAAATTGCTGTGCTGCGACAGAACGATTTGCATCCTTAAGCTTGATGATGGCAGGTTCCATAACTTCGTCAAATCCTTTGATTGGTTTTAGTGTAATTAGATCATGCGGTGTTGTCAGGTAGTCAATTGGAATAATGGATACACCGACTTCTTTGTTCACTAATTGGATAACCATTTGAATATCTTTACATTCAATAATGACGTTTGGCTGTACTTGGTGATGATGAAAAGCACTCGCAATATTCTCCGTTAATGATAAGCCTTCAAGCGGTGCTAACATGACAAAGGGAGGATTGGCTAATTGTTTGAAGGTTACTTCATGATCAGGGAATTGATCTGACCACGCTGCTGGTATGACGGCACGACAAGATTGTAACTTCAAAAGAATATGGTCATAGCGAGTGTGGTCAATTGGACGTAGGAGGAATGCGACATCGATTTCTTTTTGTTCGAGCCGTAAGAGCAATTCCTCAGAATTTCCATTATGAATATGAACTTTAACATTTGGATACAGTAAGCGATGCTTTTTAATATAGTCCAATAAAAGATTTGAACAAGAAGAAGAGACACCAATATGTACAGTTCCAGATTCGCCGTTCTCGATTTCAGTAATTCGTTGCTTTACGTCTTCCATTTCATTAAGAAGTCGGTTGGCATAGTCGTATAAAAGAGTACCTGTTTCAGTGACTTGCCACTTTTTCCGGTAACGATGGATGAGTGTGGAGCCTAGTTCGTCTTCGAGCTTTTTTAAAAGTTGGCTAAGTGGGGGCTGTGCAATATGAAGCGCATCAGCGGCTTTGGAGATGCTACCTTGCTGGATGATTTCTTTGTAGTAATACAATTGGCGAATGTCCATGTTCGTCGCCTTTCCTGTCAACGACATATGTTTTTATATATGATTTATTAATTACTTATATATTATTCATATAACTACTCTTATGATAGGTTAAATGTATGTGATTGACAACATGACCATGAAGGTGAGTAGTTGAAATGAGTGTAAATCAAGTGAAGCAATTAAGCTTATATGTTGTTGGGTTGTTTTCGTTATCGCTAGGTGTGAGTTTCTCAATTCAGGCGAATCTCGGTGTTTCCCCAGTGTCGTCATTGCCCTATGCATTGACGTTATCCACAGAAGCGACCATTGCAATTACGACAATCGTAGTTAATATACTTTTCATTTTTGTTCAGATGGTGTTGCATAGGAAGTCAACATTAAAAGATTATCTAATGCAAATACCGATTGTGCTCTTGTTTGGATTCTTTATGTATTTCACTTTGGAAGTGTTGCAACTGTTTGCAACACCAATCGACATGTTGGCAAGAATGAGTTATTTAGTCGTTAGCTTATTTTTAGTTGCGACTGGTTTATTGTTGTATTTCGCAGCGAACCTCCCGCTTATGCCTTATGATGCGCTAACGTATGTGATCGGTAAGCGTTTTGGAATGAAACTAAGTAAAGCCAAAATCTTAACCGATAGTGTAAATGTAGTTATTGCGGGTGCGGTTTGCTTGATGTTTACAAGGTCGTTAGGCGCGATTGGTTTCGGAACGTTCATCTCCGTTTATTTTATCGGAAAAATTCTCGGTTGGTTGATTAAGCTTTATCAAAAACCTTTAAGGGCATGGTATGTCTAGGATGAAGAAGACGTGTACACGTTTGATAACTTCGGCTTTAACAATAATAAACTGGTCGAGATTTAGGTGTTAGGAGTCGAGTTGTGGACATGATAGTTCCATTCTTTGCTCACCAATCGACAGAAGAACACTGGAGCTTTATGGTCATTGAATTGGAAAACGAAGAAGTGAATGAAAAGAAGTTCCTGGAACTATTCACATCTTGTCCACAATGACCAATAAGGAGTTTTGACTCACCGGATAAATTCTGATTTGACTTATTTTTCAATCCATTCTATACTTGTGCCAGAATTAAATAACCTTAACTAGGGGAGCCCAATGAGCTGGGCTGAGAGGGAAGCGCCATGAAGCTTCTTGACTCTTCGGACCTGATCTGGATCATGCCAGCGTAGGGAAGTTATCTATGAGTCATTACTTCTTGTATGTATAAACCAGGCCGATTTATTGCGGCCTGGTTTTTTGCGTGCTCTTGATCTCGTCCTTTAGGAAATAGTTTAAAGGAGAGGCTAAAATGACAAAAAGTGTGCAACAAGAAAACATTGAAATGTTGTCTAGTTTTGAAGGAAGTAAGAAGGTGTATATTCAAGGTTCCCGACCTGACATTCAAGTTCCAATGAGACAGATTTCGTTAAGCCCGACCATTCATGAAGACGGTAGGGAGACGCATAATGAACCCCTCCTCGTCTACGATACGAGTGGACCATACACGGACGAGAATGCTCATATTCAATTAACGGAAGGACTGCCAGCAATACGGGAAAATTGGATCGTAGAAAGAAAGGATACACAAGAGTATGAGGGACGGCGAATGAAGCCTGAGGATAATGGTGTTCGTGGAGAATCTACGGTGGATGAAAAGCACCGAGTAGAATTCCAACATACCGTTCGTAAAGCATTGCCAGGCCAATGTGTGACCCAACTTCATTATGCCAAAAAAGGCATTATCACGCCTGAGATGGAGTTCATTGCCATTCGTGAACAGATGGAACCGGAGTTTGTTCGAGAAGAAGTTGCCAAGGGGCGGGCGATTATTCCGTTGAACATTAATCACGTGGAAAGTGAGCCGATGATTATCGGTCGTAACTTTCACGTCAAAATCAATGCGAACATTGGTAACTCGGCTGTTTCGTCTTCGATTGAACATGAGGTAGAGAAGATGACGTGGGCAACTCGCTTTGGTGCAGATAACATTATGGACCTTTCAACCGGAAAGAACATTCATCGAACGCGGGAGTGGATTATTCGTAACTCCGTTGTTCCTGTTGGGACGGTTCCGATCTATCAGGCGCTTGAGAAAGTAAACGGTGTCGCTCAAGATCTGACTTGGGACGTTTATCGGGATACGCTCATTGAGCAAGCGGAGCAAGGTGTAGATTATTTTACAATTCATGCGGGTGTTTTATTGCGATATGTTCCGTTAACGGCGAATCGATTAACGGGCATTGTTTCTAGAGGTGGATCGATCATGGCTCAATGGTGCCTTGCTCATCATGAAGAAAGTTTCCTGTATACGCACTTTGATGAGATTTGCGAGATTTTACGTGCCTACGACATTTGCATTTCGCTCGGTGATGGCTTGCGTCCAGGATCGATTGCGGATGCGAATGACGAAGCGCAGTTCGCTGAACTTGAGACATTAGGCGAATTAACGAAGCGGGCGTGGCGATACGATGTACAAGTTATGGTCGAAGGGCCTGGGCACGTGCCGATGCATCTCATTAAAGAAAATATGGATAAGCAGTTAGAAGTGTGTGACGAAGCCCCGTTTTACACATTAGGGCCGTTAACGACAGACGTTGCTCCAGGCTACGATCACATTACATCTGCGATTGGCGCAGCGATGATTGGGTGGTATGGTACAGCGATGCTTTGCTATGTGACGCCTAAAGAGCATCTAGGGCTACCAAATCGTGACGACGTTCGAGAAGGTGTCATTACGTATAAAATCGCCGCGCATGCCGCAGACCTTGCCAAAGGTCATCCGGGAGCTAGAAAACGAGATGATGCCTTATCAAGGGCACGATTTGAATTTCGCTGGCGCGATCAATTCCACCTATCATTAGACCCAGACCGGGCGATGGCTTATCATGATGAAACATTACCAGCTGAAGGAGCAAAGACGGCTCATTTTTGTTCAATGTGTGGTCCGAAATTTTGCAGTATGCGAATTTCACATGACATTCGTAAGCTTACTGCGTCGCAGTCAGAAGAGATCCAGACCGGGTTAAAAGAAAAGGCAAATGAGTTTGTCGATGCTGGTGCGAAGTTGTACCGATAATCGGGAGGGGAATTGATGGATGGTAGAGTGAAGAGAATCGAGCATCTCATTGAAGAGAAGAAGGTCGAAGTTGAACAACTTGAAGCAACGCTTGAAAACATTCAACAGCAGTGTTCGCACCATTTTAGTGGAGACGAGTTAATGAGGCGCTGTTTAACCTGTAATAAAGTAGAAGTGCTTTATTATTAATGGTGTTATGCATGCACGGGGAGTTGTTCTTCAATGGACAACTCCCTTAGTGATGTTCGTTGCTTATTGACTTATTTCACTTTTCTGTCTAGACTGAACGTATTAAGCCTACTAAATGGGTAAGAATACATATAGATTAGAGGAGATTCAATGAAAAGACGGGGCATAACAACCTTTGGAACAGCGATCGTTTTAGGCGCGCTTGTTGCTTGTAGTTCACCGAGTGAAGTTGAGGAAAATGCAACTGAAAGCGAGAGCAGTGAGATAGAGCAAGAGCAAAGCGTTCGAGATGAATTGAACATTGCCCAAACGGCTCAACCGCCTACGCTTGATACTGCGCAGACGGTTTCTGCGGTTGCGCTCGACATTGCCGGAAACATTTATCAACAGTTGTTTCAATTAGATGGAAACTATGAGCCACAGCCTGTGTTGGCAGAGTCGTATGAACTTAGTGATGATGGGACGACCTATACCATTGCACTTCGGGAAGGTATTCAGTTCCATAATGGTGAGGAAATGACAGCAGAAGATGTGGTTGCATCGATGAACCGTTGGTTAACGGTTTCCTCTAGAGCGAAAGAATTGTTAGACGGGGCGACGTTCACTGAAGTAGATCCATATACTGTGGAATTAACGGTAGAGCAAGCAACGTCAGACGTTCTTATTCTGTTAGCTTCGCAAGCGCAATTTCCATCGATTATGCCAAAAGACATTGTTGAATCCGCATCCGCAGATGGCTTCGAAGAATACGTAGGCACAGGTCCATATCAATTCGAGGAATGGCAACAAGATCAATACATTCGCCTCGTTCGAAATGATGATTTTCAGTCTTTAGAAGGAGAGCCTAGTGGTTTTACAGGAGAAATTAAGGCGCCAACAGAGACGTTAACGTATCACTTCGTGTCGGATCATTTCACGAGAATATCGGGCTTGCAGACTGGCCTTTATGACATTGCCGACAGTATTCCGTTAGAAAACTACGATTTACTTGAAGAAGATGAAAGCATTGAGATTGAATCGGTTCCTGGGGGAACGTTAACGGCGTTTTTCAATACGAACGAAGGTGTTTTATCAGATGAAGAGCTTCGACATGTCGTGCTTGCGGCACTCGACAATGAGGAGATTATGCTTGCGAGTTATCCGCTACCCGAATTGTTCTCCCTCGCTCCTGGGTATTTAAATGAAAATCAGGAGCAGTGGGCGACCGATGCTGGGGCTGACTATTACAACCAAGCCGATCCTGGTTTAGCGATACAACTCCTAGAAGAAACGGATTATGATGGTGAAGAAATTACGATTCTTACAACACCTGACTACAATGAAATGTATAATGGTTCTCTCGTTATTCAAGAACAATTGCGCAACATCGGTATGAATGTGTCCGTAGATACATTTGATTTTTCGACGTTTTTAGAAACGAAGGATGATCGTAGTCGCTGGGATTTGTTTTTGGCGAGTACAGGTTACCAACTAACTCCGCCGCAGCTTTTAGCTGTTACACCAGAATGGGCAGGGCTTGATGATGAAAACGTAAGATCAGGATTAATGGCTGTTCGTGAAGCAGCGTCACAAGAAGAAGCTGCCGAGGAGTGGGCGAACGTGCAGCAGTACTTATATGAAATTGGATCGTCAACTGTGCTCGGTCACTATGATTCGTTTGTCGCGGTGCATGAGGATGTTGAAGGGTTTGAGTTGTTTGAGGCCCCAGTCGTTTGGAATGCAAGTATTCAAGAATAACGAACGTTAAAACGCTCATGAGCATCTTCATGAGCGTTTTTAATAGATTTAGGATGAAGAAAAACTAGGTTGATCCTGCAACTGTAGAAGGTGCGCGATCTTGAAGTCGTACCATAAATAATACACCAGCAACAATAAACAATACCGATTGAATGAGTGTTGCCCCAAGGGTCGTAATGAGCATGATGGCGCCAATAATTAACAAGCGCAACCCTGCTTTACGCGCCGATTTCTTAATTTGGATTGTAGTTATAATTACGAGTATGAGTCCGATTAAATGAACGGCGAATACGAACCAGGCGAAGGCTTGCGTACCGACATCCGGTAATGGAAGTTGTGCTGAAACCGTTGCAATCGTTAAGCTAATGATTAGAACGGCAGTGACAAATAATTGTAACGTAAGCCCTACGCCAAGCAAAAGAAACTCTGGGAGTCGTTTGATGATGGTCACCTCCTAGTTAGTAGCATACTACAAAGAAGTCGTAATCATCACAATACTAATGAAAATGTAATTGTACGGGAAGTATAAGTCTTTATAATTAAGAAGATGCAGAATTTATCTTATGGGATGTGTGAGAATGAAAGCAGTTATTTTTGATATGGATGGAACCTTGTTTCAAACAGACCGAATTTTAGAAACATCATTAGAAGATACGTTCGAACAGTTACGTCTACAAGGTGAATGGGAAGGTGTAACCCCACTTCAATTGTACCGGGATATAATGGGAGTTCCTCTACCTAAAGTATGGGAAACACTGCTTCCTGACTGCTCTGGAGCAACAAGAATATATAGTGATCAGTATTTTTTAGAACGACTTATCCGTAATATTGGAGAGGGTTTAGCCGCATTGTATCCAAATGCGTTAGACGTACTTGAAAAATTAAAGGCAAATGATATTCAGATATTCGTTGCAAGTAATGGTTTGAAGAAGTACTTAGAATCAATCGTTTCCCATTATGCATTGGATCGTTTTGTTGCAGGTACATATAGCATTGAACAAATTGAATCCTTGAGTAAAAGTGACTTAGTAAAAACCATTCTCAAAGAGCATTTCGTAACACAAGCGATCATGATTGGTGATCGGATGTCGGATATTCAAGCGGCTAAGGACAATAATCTTCTTTCGATTGGTTGCCGTTTTGATTTTGCTCAAGAAGGAGAGTTACAGTTTGCGGATGTCGTTATCGAGGGCTTGTCCGAGGTGCCACAGATTGTCACTCATCATTTTCAGTTGCAACCATTGTCAGCGTATTCGACAGAAGAAGGTTAATCGATCACTTAGGCGGGTAGAGACGAATAGAAAAGAATACGAAGAAGGTGACGGTCGATTCGAAGCAAAACAATTCTATTCTTCCTAAGCACGGCAATGCTACTATCTGCTTGTGGTGCATTCGGGAGTCCAGCACCTACAAACGAACCAACAGTAGATGGTACAGTTGTAGATATTCAATTGAGTGATGAAGATCAAGCGATTCATCATCTAGCGTTATCTCAGACTTCAAGTGAAGAAATCATACTTCAACTTCACCCTGAATCAGGAATTATCTTAGATGAAGATGAGGAGCTTATTTCAATAGAAGAACTACAAACAGGAGATACACTGCAAGGTTGGATCGGTGTTGATCAGACTGATGATATCGAGGCAAAACAAAAAGATGAAATTTCTGTCACGACTGTGCAGAGAATACGTTAAATGCAAACAAAGGAAGCTCGGTGTTGTACCGAGCTTCCTTTGTTGTTGAATAAAAGGATTTAAGTAGTGCCTAGCGAAAGTGAAAGGTAGCCATATTCTTTTGTGGGGTGTTCAATGCAATTATCAACGTATGCAAAGGTTATTGTTAAAAATGGAATTGCTGTGCAGTCTGGTGATCTTGTTAAAGTGAACTTCAACCCTGAACATTTGCCGTTGGTTCGTGAAATAACAAAAGAAGCTTATTTGTCAGGTGCATCGTATGTGAAGCTAGATTTGCGTGATCCAGAAGTTGAGCTTGCTCGAGCTCATTACATATGTAGTCCGTACACGCATCATTATCCTGATTCACTCGTACAATCCGAGTGGACGGATCTAGAAGCTGGTTACTCTACGATCTCAATAACAGCACCGTCGTTTGAAAAGCTAGAGTCGAATTTGCTACGAAAAAAAGCTGCCAAGCTCATAGAAGTTAAAGCAAAAGCGATGGCACCGATTCGCAAAGTTGGAATGGAAAATCGAAACAAATGGGTCGTCGTTAACGCGCCGACAGTTGCGTGGGCAAATACAATTTTTCCAGATCTAGAAAGTGATCGGGCGTTTCATCGTTTAAATGAACTTCTAGGTGACATTCTAAAATTGTACGAAAAAGATCCAGTAGCGTCGTGGTGCCATCAAGATTTAAAGCTCAAAACAATTGCCAATCGGTTAAACGCGTATCAATTTGATGCGTTGGAATTTAAGAGTAATTATACAAAGCTGTACGTGGGTCTTGTCAGGCAGCACATATGGACTGGAGGTACTGAAAAAACAAATGACGGTCGTGTGTTCTTATCAAATATTCCTGTAGAAGAAGTGTGGACAATGCCTGATAAAAGGGGAGTCACTGGTCACGTACGCATAACAAAACCATTTAACTTAAATGGCCAATTGATTCAAGGAATTACGCTCTACTTTCAGGAAGGTAAAGTTGTGAAACTTGATCCATACAATAAAGAGTTAGCGAATCTCATTGAAATCGATGATGGCGGATCAAGGCTTGGAGAAGTTGCGCTCGTTAGTAAGCACTCATCTGTTGCAAAGACAGGTGTGGTATTTAACAGTACACTTCTAGATGAAAATGCAGCTTCTCACATAGCGTTTGGTCAAGCGTACGTAAGCAATGTGGTACAAGGAGTGGCGATGAACACTAATGAACGAGATGCAATTGGAATGAATGAGTCGGCAATTCATCAAGATGTGATGATTGGTGATGAAATCATGGATGTATATGGAGTGCGTAACAAAAAGAGAATTCTTATTATGAAAAATGGTGAGTGGTGTTTTACGATATAAAACATAGGAGAGATAAGCCATGAGCAAGAAGCAACTAGAAGAAGCGCTAGAACTTCAAGAGCAAGGGAAGTTTGCGGAATCGAATGTAATTCTTAATGACCTTATAAGTAACGCGAATTGCTATGGTGACGTTTACTATCATTATGCTTCCAATTGTGATTCGCAAGGGAATGAGCGAGAAGCGGTTGGCTATTATGAAAAAGCGATACACGAGGGCTTATCAAGTGAAGACTTACAAGGAGCATACTTGGGACTAGGAAGTACATATCGCACACTTGGGATGTATAAGGAATCTGATAAAACGTTAAGAAAAGGCATTGAGTCGTTTCCTAATGACTATGCGTTAAAGGTATTTCATGCATTAACGTTATACAATCTCGGAAACTATGAAGCTTCAACGCAACTACTGCTGCAATGCATCACTGAAACGACGAACGATGCAGAGATTTTACGTTATAAAAAAGCACTCGAGTTCTATGCGCCTCAATTAGACCAAGTGTGGTAGGTATTCAAGATGATCGCGAGTAAAATTCACAGTTTTGTGTCATTTTCATATACCGGCATGGGGTATTATGAGACGAAGGGGTGAAATGATGCAGAAAACGTACGAGGTTGGGATCTTGCTATTTGATTATGTTGATGTGTTAGATTTCGCAGGGCCATTTGAAGTGTTTAACTTAACGGTTTTCCGAGAAAACGATGTAAACAAGCTTTTTACGAATCGGTTGGATTCAAAACCTTTCCACGTTAGTACGGTATCAGAAGACGGTCAAACGGTAACCGCACACAATGGTTTACGTGTAACACCGAATTATGGTTTTGATAATCATCCTGCTTTTGACATTATTATTGTACCAGGTGGTCCCCTTAAAGCGATGCAACTTGTGCAGCAGAATAAAAAGATAATTAATTGGATTAACGTTCATCGTGAACAGCTCATCGCTTCAGTGTGTACGGGAGCCTTTTTCCTCGGGCAAGCAGGTTTACTAACAGGTAAGCAAGCGACGACTAACCGTGTAGCCTTATCGATGCTAGAACGTACATTTGACGATGTTGAAGTCATTCGTGGTGTAAAGTATGTCGATGCTGGGCAAGTCATAACTTCTGCGGGAATCTCTGCTGGCATTCAAATGTCATTACATGTAGTCGAAAGGTTGTTTGATGAGGAAACGGCAAAGCGAACCGCACGAACGATCGAAATCGATGAGTGATAAAGACACTTTAACGAAAGGTTTAGCGCCTATGTTAACGTGTCTTTTAACAGGAAGGAATTGTAAAGAGTTTGGGAACAGGTGAAACGAATAGAGTAAGGTGACGTATAATAAGATAAGAAAGTTTACTAGAAAGATCATGTTGTTTTTTAGACAGGGAGGGCTACTTGAACGAGAGGAGAAGGCGTATGCACATAAGAGAAGTTCAACGTGAGGATGCTGAGCGTTTACGTACTCTCATCTCAACGGTTGAATCTGAAGCATCGTTTATGCTCATGGAACCAGGAGAACGAAACCTTACGATTGAACAGCAAGAATCAATGATTCAACATTTTATTGCTAACGGCCATTCGACGATTGTGCTTGCAGAATATAAAACTAAGCTTATCGGATACGTGATTGCTATTGGAGGAGAAGTACATCGAACTAATCATTCCCTCCGACTTGTCATAGGGGTGTTGCAGTCCTACAGAGGGCAAGGCATCGGGCAGAAGTTATTTGACTACATAGACAGTTGGGCGAAACAACGTGGCATCGTTCGAATGGAGTTAAGCGTTGTAACGGTGAATGAACGGGCAATACGGCTTTATAAAAAGTGTGGATTTACAATTGAAGGCGAAAAAAGAAAGTCGCTACGCATCGACGATGTGTTTTACAATGAATATGTCATGTCAAAACTCTTACATACGTAAGGTTCTCTTTGGCATTAAGTCTCGGACAATCATGAAGGAGAATTGGATGAACTGGAAAAACATTTGGAAAGGCATTGCAATGGGGATGGTCGAAACCGTACCAGGCGTGAGTAGTAGTACCATTGCGATGTTAGTAGGCATTTACGAGAATATTATTGGGTCGATCAGTGACCTTACGTCTAAGCATTTTAGGCGAGGTGTATTGTACTTAATTCCTGTTGGAATTGGGATTGTCATTGGTTTTCTATTGTCAATTCAACTGGTTCAGTTCTTTTTAGACAATTATCAAGTTCCGACGCATTTCTTATTTATCGGTCTTGTTATTGGAATGCTTCCGTTTATCTGGTTCAGCGGAATGCGCCATGTTGGAAACGCTAAAAATATTCCTTATCAAGGAAAGCATTACGCACTGATGGTGTTGTTCTTTATCCTCCTCGTTATGTTGAACGTGGTGTTTGCACCAGAAAAGACGATCATGACCGATCTAGTGTTTACGGATTATTTGTTCCTATTCTTTGCTGGGTGGCTTGCAAGTATTGCACTCGTATTGCCTGGGATTAGTGGCGCGCTAATTCTCATGATTCTTGGTGCGTATTATACGGCTACAAATGCAATTACAGCTTTGCAAATTGATGTGATCGCCACGGTTGGAATGGGTGTTGTTATTGGTGTACTCATTACTGGGAAGCTTGTACGGTTTTTGTTGCAGCATTACCGACAAGGCACGTATGCAGGAATTGTTGGGCTTTTAGCGGGGTCAATTATCGTGCTTTTCATTGGCATACCAGAGACAATCGGCCAGATGATTGCGAGTGTACTGCTTCTAATCATTGGGTTTTTGTTCTCGTATTTGATTAGTCAAAGGCAAAAAATGTAACGATCGTTGGAGAGCGGGCATGCGAGTTGCCCGCTCTTTTGTGTTATTGGGGCTGAAGAGGCTTGTTAATCAGTAGTCTTCGTTTCTCTCTGCTTGCTTTTGTGCAGCGTACTTTTTGAAAATTTGGTCGTGGTATTCGATCAGTATGTAAAACGCAGTCAAAGTTAGGGATAACCCAAGGTTATTAAGCCAACGAATTTCACCAAATAGTGATTGAAATAAAACTAATGACCCGTAAGATGCAAAAAATAAAAAGGTGAGGCGTACAGGTCGGTACTTGAATAATGTCAACGTATCCCTCCTAATTTGTGTGATTATTATAACATATCCGTTATAGGGGTTGGTTTCTATGAATGTAGCATTCTTTGATCGCGATGGTACGATTATTGAAGATTATGAGGACCATGAGTGGACAAATGTGCATAAGCCTGTATTTATTGATGGAGCTATTGAGACGTTGCGTCATATACAAAAGCAAGGATATAAGATTATCATCATCACGAATCAGTATTTGATTAATGAAGGATACATTTCATATGAACAATATGATGTAGTGAACAACAGCATGCTTCGTGTTTTGAAAGAGCATAACATTTCGATTCAAGAAGTCTTTTATTGTCCCCATAGAAGGGATGAAGGCTGTAGGTGTATAAAGCCTAACGTCGGAATGATTGAACAGGCGATAACGAACTATCCGGAAATCCGTTTGAACCATTCATTCATCGTAGGTGATTCAAGGGTGGATGTTGATTTGGCAACAAAGCTTGGGATTCGAGGTTACGGCATTCGCGTAACCAATGAGCAATCGAATGTTACGCTCATCGATGCGATCAGTGACCTTCAATTCCTAGTCAATCAAAACGATCGATAGCTGGTACTCTGAAGTAAGTTTTCAGATTTTGTTCATTAACTATTTTAATGAACATCTAATTAGATTATAATCTAATTAGATAGGGGTGAAATGATGCAACTTGATAAGATCGTTAACTTTCATAAAACCATTGGAGACAAAACCCGAATACGTATCATTAGCTTATTGCGTTCAGGACCTCTTCACGGTCAGGCTATTGCGGGGAAGTTAGGTTTAAAAGCTCCAACGATCTCACACCATTTGAAGAAGTTAAAAGACATTGATGTTGTCTATCATCGTCGCGATAAAAATACGATTTATTATTATTTAAATGAAAGTAAGTTACAGCGTCTCGCACACGCCATTATCGAAGTAGGAGGGAATGCAATGGATGAGCAATACCCCGTCTCTGAAGAAGATAAGACGAAAATTATTCAGAACTTCACAGATCAAACCGGGCGATTGGAGCGATTGCCTGCACAACGAAAGAAAAAGCTTATTCTTTTAGAGCATATGTTGCGTGGATTAGAGCACGGAAAGTCTTATGATGAAAAAGAGATTAATGACTATATTCAAACGTATTATGACGATTACGCAACAGTAAGACGAGAGTTTGTTATGGCGCATTTCATGTACCGAGAAAAAGGAATTTATGAACTTAATCCAGTTGAAATGTGGCCGGTATAGGCTCATGTTAGAACAAATTAATCCTAAATTAGCGATGAATCTGCTCGACGACTTATCACCAACACAAACTGTTGGGATTGTAGAAGGGTTCATTGAAGGAGCTGTTTACTCAGATCGGTTACAACCTAAAGCAGTTCTTATTGCTACTAAAGGCGGTACGTATTCTCTTCAAGGAGAACTGGATGATTGTTTTGCGCGTGCGTTCATGTCCTTTTATGCGAAGAAACGACATGAACGGTTTACGTTGTTTTCACCGAGTACAGGATGGGATGAATTTTTTTAAACCGTACAAACGGAGAATACAATGAAAATGTCGAGGGTTGTGTATCATCTGAATGAGGAAGTTCAGCTCCAGAGCTCGTTCAAGTTGCCGGTTTATGAGATTAATAAGCATTCAATCGCAAAGAGTCAACAATTTGATGAATGCTATTACGTTGAACAATGGGGAAGTGTAGAAGCTTATTTAAAGTATGGTATTGGCTATTATGCTGAAAATGAGATAGGTGAAATTGTAGCGGAATGCACGTCAATTTTTCGAAGTAAAGGGAAAGCCAATATTGACATTTACACGAGAGAAGATGCTAGGGGCAAAGGGATAGCATCCGAATTAGTACTTCGATTTGTAAGAGAATGTAGAAAACGGAAGATCACTCCTGTTTGGGATTGCGATGAGGTGAATGAAGCCTCAATGCAACTTGCGAATAAATTAGGATTCAGTGAAGTAAGTCGTTACCATCTTTATTATAAGAAGAGTCCGTAACATTTGAGGAAAGGTGTGATCTCCATTTCGTTCATTGAAGAGATTCGTACGATCATAAACGATGAAGATTCTTTTAAGGAGCAAGTAAAGAAGGTTTTTGGTGATTACGATTGTTTATCAATTTTCGAGCATTGTTTGGAAGTTGCTTATGAAGCGAAAGCCTTGGCTAACACGTACGGTGAAGATGTAAATGGAGCTTTTCGAGCTGGATTGTTACACGATATAGGTGGGATCGTTCCAAACGAAAACAGAGTGAGCGTTGCAAAGCAATTAGGAATTCATTTATTTGAGGAAGAATATGTCGTTCCGATGATCATACACCAGAAAATTAGTAAAGTCATTGCCAAAGAAATCTTTCATATTGGAGATCCAAAGGTATTAACCGCTATTGAAACGCACACAACGCTGCACAAACAGCCGAGTACACTCGATCATATTGTCTTTCTTGCAGATAAGCTAAAATGGGATCAAGGTGGAGAGCCACCGTATGTAGATGAGTTGCGCGCAGAAATGCAACAGTCGTTAGAGCAAGGGTCATTCTATTTTGTAAATCAGTTGTATCACAGTCCATCACTTAAAATTGTTCATCCTTGGCTTCGAGAAGCGTATGAAAGGCTTAAACATATGAATGTGTAATGCTCTGAAAACCAAATCGATCGATTTGGTTTTTTCTGTGCTCATGTTTTTTCGTCATGATGACAAAAAATAATGTAAAATCAAACGTGTTATCATTTTTGACAAAAGACTGAATGATTTTAATCGCAAGTGAAAAGGTGGCTTGGTATGCAGTGAAAATGCATACGAAGATTTTTGGATTAATGGTAGGGTTGATTACGGTTGTTGCGCTTTCCATGGCAGCGTTTTTAGCTTATATAGAATATCACAACATTTATGAGAGTCTTGGAGATCAAGCGTTAAGTTCAGCAGTTCACATCGCAAATTCTCCTGAGGTGGTTGACGCATTTACAGATGACAATCCTTCGGAATTATTGCAACAATATGCCGATCATTATCAAAGAGATATGGAAGCAGAGTTTATCGTGATTGGAAACGATGAAGGTGAGCGTTACGCCCATCCCGATGAATGGAAAATTGGTGAAGCCATGGTTGGTGGAGATAATGATTTGGCATTAATTGCAGGGAGGTCGTATGTATCAGTAGCTGAAGGAACTAGAGGTATGTCCCTGCGTGGAAAAACACCTATACATAGTTCTGATGGTGAAATTATTGGTGTTGTCTCTGTTGGATTTCTCGTGCAGGATATCCATGCTGAAATGTGGCAACGTATCGGAGTTATTGTATTGATTACGTCGGTTATCGTTGTTATCGGGGCTTTAGGAAGCATGCTTTTATCGAGAAGTATTCGAAAAGATATGTATGGACTTGAGCCTAAAGAAATTGGGGCGCTCTATCACGAACGTGAGGCAACGTTTGCTGCAATCCGTGAAGGGGTTATAGCCGTTGATTCAAGTGGAGTAATTACTTCACTCAATTCATCTGCACGAAAAATTTTAAACGTTTCAGGTGACATTGTCGGTAAAAATGTCCAAGAGATTATAGTAGAAACGAAAATTCCACGGGTACTTCGTACAAAAAAAGCAGAATACAACGATGAATTGTTTATCAACGGTCAGACGATAATTGTGAATCGCCAACCGATCCTGGATGGTAATGACATTCAAGGTGTTGTGAGTAGCTTTCGAGATAAAACGGAAATGATTGAGATGGCGAACACTTTGTCTGACATTAAAAGCTATTCAGAAGACCTAAGAGCGCAAAATCATGAGTTTACGAATAAGTTGTATACACTTTCTGGGTATATGCATCTTGGGCTCTTTAAAGAAGCGAAATCGTTTATCGCACACGAAACTTCCATGAAAGATAAGCAAAACCATCTCGTCACCAATTATATTAAGGATACGACGATTCAGGCTATTCTTGTCGGTAAATATGGACGTGCATCAGAGTTGAAGGTAGATTTTTCAATAGATCCAGAGAGTCGGCTAGAAAGGTTACCTGCTCACATCGGTGATTCACAAATTATCTCTATTATTGGTAATGTCATTAACAATGCGTTAGAAGCTTCGTTAAGCGATAACCAACCGGCTGTGACTGTCTCGATTTCAGATTACGGAAAAGATCTCATTGTTGAGGTGACGGATAACGGGCAGGGACTATCCGCTGATTTAGATCATGTTATTGAAAAAGGTTATTCAACAAAAGGTAGTAAAAGAGGGTATGGACTTGCTATAGTACAAGCGTTAGTTGAAGATTATGAAGGCTTCCTGGAATATCATCGCTTCCAAGGGGAAACGACGGTGTTTACAGTTTATTTACCTAAGCAATTAAGAGGGGGGCAAAGCAATGATTCGAGTGCTCATCTGTGAAGATGATTTTCGTGTCGCAAATGTTCATGAATCTCTCGTCGGTCAATTCGCATCATTTGAGTGTGTTGGCAAAGCGACAAATGTGCAAACGATGATGGATCAAATAAATGAGCAAGACATCGATTTAATCTTATTAGACTTGTATTTGCCAGATGGACTTGGCGTTGAACAAATCATGAACGTAAAAGCTGCAGCGCCCAATGTAGATATCATTGTTATTACAGCTTCGGATGAACGAGATCATGTACAACAGGCCATTCGATACGGGGTGTACGATTACATTATTAAAAGCCATTCATTCGAACGGTTGGAACAGTCATTGGCTAATTACGTTTCGTACTTTAATTTGATGAATCGCTCTGCTCCTATTGACCAAGAACATATCGATCAGTTATTTGAAAGGTCACTAAAGCCAGAGAACAGTGGTTTTAGTGATTTACCTAAAGGAATTGATGGAATGACCTTGCAGCACGTTCAGCAGTTATTAAAATCAATGGCTGAAGGAGTAACCGCTGAAGAAATGGGTGAGAAGCTCGGAGCTTCGCGCACAACAGCAAGAAGATATTTAGAATACTTAATTCAACTTGAGCGTGCTGTGGCTATGCCAGTGTATGGTGTTGTAGGCAGACCGGAACGCAAATATTTCTTGAAATAACCGTTGTCGTTGCTACAACGGTTATTGTTATATTTGTAAAACGAAATCCTGTGAACATAATGAACAAAAGTCTACTTAAATCTACATAATTACAATCAATGGTTTAAACAATCATTTTATTCAGATTATATTGACGCTTAAATTCTATTCCCTTATAGTGACTAGTATTGAAAGCGGTTTACTAGATTGTCGGAATGTAATCAATGTAGGGGGATTTTATATGCAACCAGATGTTTCGATTTGGCTAACCGTTGTCGGTTTAGCGATTATCTTTCTAATTGTAGGTCTATTAATTTGGGGGAAGATTAGCCCAATTGTAGGGATGACATTAATTCCAATTCTTGGTGCTTTGATTGCTGGCTTTAATTTCGCAGAGATTACAGAGTTTTTAGAAGCGGGTACGAGTCAAGTAATGGGCGTAGTTGTTATGTTTATCTTCGCCATTATATTCTTTGGAATCATGCAAGACAGTGGATTGTTTAATCCTTTTGTACGGTCGATGATTCTAGTAACTAGAGGTAACGTTGTTGTTGTCGCGATTGCAACCGCTATCATTGGTATGGTTGCACAAATTGATGGAGCTGGCGCATCAACATTCTTGATTTCCATTCCGGCGTTATTGCCGCTATATAAAGAACTACATATGAGTCGGTATTTGTTGCTTCTACTAATTGCACTGAGTGCTGGTGTCGTAAACATGATTCCTTGGGGTGGTCCAGCAGCAAGAGCTGCTTCAGTTATAGGGACGGATCCAGTTTCGTTTTACTTACCATTGATTCCATTACAAATCGCGGGTCTCGTATTAATACTAGGACTTGCAACACTATTAGGGATTAGAGAGAAAAGAAGAATTGAAAAGCGTGTAAAAGCTGGTGAGATTACGTTGAATGAAAATGTTAACGTGAGAGGCATCGCTGATGAGTTTGTAAAACGCCAAAACGAAGAAATGGCTGCTGCAAGTGAACAACCACGCAAGCATCCAGCTATTATTTGGATTAACTTGTTGTTAACGATCGCAGTGTTAGCAACAATGATCTCATCACTTTTACCGCCACAGTATGCATTTATGTTAGGTGTAGCCATTGCTCTTCCAATTAACTATGCAACGGTGAATGACCAAATGGGTAGAGTGAAAGCACATGCACCTAGTGCATTAATGATGGCAGCTGTTATTTTGGCAGCCGGTGTATTTTTAGGAATCTTGGACAATTCAGGTATGCTTGAGAATATCGCGCTTGCAACCATTGGTGTGATGCCAGAGTTCGTCGTTCCTTATATTCATATTATCGTTGCGATGTTTGGAGTACCGATGGACCTTCTGACAAGTACAGATGCGTATTATTTCGCTTTGCTTCCAATTGTCGACTCGATCGCAAGTACACAAGGGATCGAATCAACGTCAACGGCTTACGCAATGCTCACGGGAAATATTATCGGTACATTTGTTAGTCCATTCTCTCCTGCACTATGGTTAGGTGTCGGTTTAGCCGGAGCGAACATGGGACAACACATTCGTTATTCGTTCTTCTGGATGTGGGGATTCAGCATTATTATGATCATTCTTGGAATCCTTATGGGAATCATTTAAAAATAAAAAAGGTTTCTTCAGAAATAGATTCGCACGGGGAACGTGTGGATCTATTTCTTTGTGTCGAATAATCACCACATTATGTGTATGTTACTTTGCAATCTATACTTGAATATGTACAATAACAGTGTGATCTGTGGAATACGATAATAGTAGTTAAAGGCGTTGTCAGCTCTTTTGCAAGCGTATGCAGGCAACGAACCATTTTACTTATCAGTTATAGAGATATTTTCGAAAGAAGGAGGGATTTGCTGAATCAAAAAGCATCTTATATCGTTACGACCATTTCATTAATCGGTGGCGGTGTGGCTGGGTATTACGTTTATCAATTGTTAAAGAGATTGCAAGATGTGTTTTTACGCCAACTGGCGTTTTTTTTTTATTAAAAGAGTAGAATAGATTTAGAATAGTAGTGGATAAATTTTACTTTGATCGAGAAAATAAAAGGAATGGTAGGTAGCGGGTTAAATGCAAAAGGAAGTGACAGCATGATGGAGGATGAAGCTGCAATTCAGTTTCATGAAGTGAGCTTTGCAACAAAGGAATTGACGATTCTTGAGTCAATTACAGGTTCATTTGTACGGGGTGAAATTACTACGTTAGTAGGCCCTTCTGGCGCAGGGAAATCGACGTTGTTTCGATTATGTAATGGTCTCTTATCAGCGAGCTCAGGTGATATATGGATTGATGGGGTTATGATTGGTGACTATGAACCGGTGCAGTTACGACGAGAGGTCGGTATTGTGTTGCAAAGTGCAACGATGATGACAGGCACGGTAAGGGATAATTTGGAACTACCAAGAGCGCTACAAGGTGAATCACTGACTGACGACGAAGCAGAGGAGTATATTGAAGTTGTTGGTTTAGGAAAAGAATTTCTAACACGGAACAGTCATGATTTGTCTGGTGGACAAAAGCAAAGGGTATCAATTGCGCGGACACTCGTAAACCGCCCTAAAATCTTGTTATTAGATGAGATTACATCCTCATTGGATCGTGTGTCGACACACGAGATTGAAGAACTCATTGTACATATTAATCAACGCTACAAAACGACTGTTATTTGGATTACGCATCATCTTGACCAAGCATTACAAATCGGTACTTACACATGGGTGATGATTGATGGCGAGTTGGTAGAGTCAGGACCGAGTAATCTCCTTCGAAACCCCGAAAATGAAGACGTTCGACGTTTTGTAAAGGGGGAAGCCGAATGAGCTTCATAACCCTAGTGATTGCCCTCGTTTTTGTTGCGATTCCGCTCGTTCTTTCAAAGACGTTAAATCTTGGTCTTGAGAGAGATACGATCGTCGCAACCATTCGTTCGATTGTTCAATTACTTGCAGTCGGGTATTTGTTGCAGTTTGTTTTTGACTCAGAAAGCATTTTGTATATTGTCTTAATGATTGGTTTAATGATTGGTGCTGCTACGGAGAACGCAAGGAAGAAAGGTTCTAGCATTCCGGGAATTACGTGGAAGCTAATTGTTACGTTTCTATTCGTACAAGTCTTAACGCAAGGTATTCTCTTAAGCCTTAATATTATTCCAGCTACTGCTCAATACATCATCCCAATTAGCGGTATGGTAATTGGGAATTCTATGGTACTTGGCATACTCTTTCTTAATCGCTTTACATCTGAAGTAGCATCAAGGCATGAAGAGACGGAACTAATCTTATCGCTTGGAGGAACGCCAAAACAAGCAGTTCATCGTCCTTTAGTAACGTCGATCAAAGCGAGCATCATTCCGACGATTGAAGCTCAGAAAACGATCGGTCTTGTGCAATTGCCAGGCATGATGAGCGGACAAATTATTGCCGGTGCGGATCCAGTTCAGGCAGTGATGTTCCAATTGCTCATTCTGTTCTTGTTGCTGACGACCGCTGTGATTACGAGCATTATGCTCGGTTATTTCTCTTACCCAACCCTCTTTAATGATCGAATGCAATTCATAAAAGAACGAAGTAACCGTGAAGCGTAACGTTTAGTGCAAAGCAAGGTCGATAAGAACGTCAAACTTCAAGTAATGGATCTCTTCATCAACGGTAAGGATATGAAATTGCTTCTGAGTGTTATTAATAAAGTGGCAATGACCGATGATTTCGTAGAAGTGACCTTCATGCCAAAATATAAAAGTGAGTAACTGGTGATACTCCATCGCTTCTGAAAGAATATACTCAAATTCCTGCCAATGTTGTTCATCGAGAACGGGTTGTTTTACCTTTTTGTTCTCATCTTGGTGTTTGAGCCAAGCTTCACGATGTTCGGGTAAGATCATCCGCATCGATTCCCATCGCATGTTGCCACCGGGTGTAAGCTTATTCATTGCACATCCTCCAGAACGTTTGTTCCCATCTTAGCACGATCTTTATAGGAACGCTAGTTTTGGCGTAGGTAAATGTTGCAATTCCCATTAATTTAATTCCGACTAAATGGAACGATTTCAAGCGGGAGTGGCTCATCGAAGGTTGTTATTCTTAATGATAGAAGGGAGGTCATCGTGATGGATGTGTTAAAGCGAATGAATGATGCAATTGACTATATTGAACAAAACTTGGACCAAAAAGTGAACTATAAAGAGGTCGCTGTTATCGCTCAATTTTCAGATCATCATTTCAGGCGGATGTTTTCATTTATTACAGGAGTATCAATTGCGGAATATGTTCGTAGAAGACGTCTGACGTTAGCGGCATTTGATTTGAAAAATCATCATGTGCGTGTCATCGATGTGGCAATGAAGTACGGATATGATTCTCCAGATGCCTTTTCAAGGGCGTTTCAATCTTTACACGGTATAACCCCTAGTGAAGTTTACTATTCAGATGCTTCATTAAGGGCTTTTCCACGAATGACCTTCCAATTCATGATTAAGGGAGCGGTTGAAATGGAATATCGGATTGTAGAGAAAGAAGCGTTTACGGTCGTTGGAAAGAAAGAGAAGGTGGCAATGGGAGAAGGAGAAGAGTTCGCTCCAATGCTCTGGGAACAGCTTGAGACGATTGAAGAGCAACTAAAACCGTATGACCACTCATCATTTCCTGGGATTTTGCACATCTCTAATGCGAAACAATCAAATGAAGTTACGTATATGATTGCAACAGCAACAGAGAAGCGAACTACTGGAGAGTTTGAACTCTTCACAATCCCTACTAAAACTTGGGCAGTCTTTCATGCCCATGGACCAATGCCTGAAGCGATGCTAAAGACGTGGGAACGTGTCTATTCTGAGTGGATTCCAATGACTGAATATGAATTGGATGATGCTCCTGAAATGATTCGAAGTGTTGGGGAGAAAATTGAAATTTGGGTTGCCATTAAGCCAGAGCAAAACTAGAACAGTATCGTTTTTGAATGATGGATGCGTGTCGATTATAATTGAAGTAATAAAAAAGCGGGGACCTCCCCGCTTTTTCTCATATCAACGTAATAGTCGTAAAACGAGGTGGAACGATGAGTCAGTTGTTAAGAAACCAATACCCGTTAAAAGGTCACGTGATTTTGATTACCGGGGTTAGTCGCCGTCAAGGAATTGGATATGCTGTGGCAAAACAATGCGCGGCATTTGGAGCATCTATTATTGCCCATCATTATCAACCACATGACGAAGAGCAAGAGTGGGGAAGTGACCAGCTAAGTGAGGTTTTTAAAGGGATTCAGTCAGAGCTGATCGATGATGCGCGTTTTCTTGACATTTCTGGTGACTTTCAAAAGGCAGAAACCCCAGACCAAGTGATGAACGTAGCTATTGATGCATTTGGTCAGGTTGATGGTTTGGTGTGTAATCATGCCATGAGTGGATCTGATGGGGCAATTGGGGAGCTTACTGCAGAAATGCTTGATAAACATTGGGCAGTCAATACGCGCTCATCCATTCTCCTTGCTCAAGCATTTGCAAATCAAATGACCAAAGATCGTGAAGGATCAATTTTGTTTATGACGTCAGGCCAACGGCTAGGCCCGATGCCGGGCGAGATTGCTTATGCATCGGCAAAAGGTGCGCTTGCAGATACTACGTTAACGATCGCCGATCAGCTTGCAGATCAGCAAATTCGAGTGAATACGGTTAACCCAGGTCCCGTTGACACAGGCTATATGGATGAAACAACGTGGAAGCAGTTGAAGCCGATGTTTCCATTTGGTCGGTACGGACAACCTGAAGATCCGGCAAGGTTAATTGCTTGGTTACTTACACCGGAAGCCCGCTGGATCACTGGACAAATCATTAACACAGAAGGTGGATTTGGTAGGTGGAGGCATAAAGGTTAGAAACTGGCTACTAGAATACAACGTTATTCGCATTATTTTCCGGGAAATAATATGTAATGAGAACGTATTGCTAGATTTTGCTCACGTGAACAAATCGTTACGAAGGCTTCTGCTCTATTGATCTTTTCGATTAGGTGTGTGAAAGATAGAGTAGACATCAGTGCAGTATACCGGATGGTCGATACATAAAGGTAGGAGTTAAATTAATGTTAAATAAAGTATGGTTTCAATTAGGAATTGGATTGCTTTTGCTCATATTGATCGTGAAGAACTTCATGGAGATTAGTGGCTTATTTGAACCCGTTATTATCATTTTGACGACGATCATGATTCCAGTTCTTTTAGCCGGGTTGTTATTTTACATTACGGAGCCATTGCAGCGTCGTCTCGTTCGATATATGCCTAAATGGACTAGTGCTCTGGCAATTTTGGGGATCGTTGCTGTATTCATCGCTATAATGGCAAGCTTAATTCTCGACCCGCTCATTGAAGAAGCCAATAATTTTATTCAAAACGTGCCAATGATTTTTCAACAATTTGAAGCAATGGTCGTACAATTTCTTAATGATGATGGAACGTTTCCTATTGATCTAGAACAGACCTTTGGATCGGTCTTGGATTCGATTGAAGACATTATTATTGTTGGTTCAAGCTATCTCGTATCTTTTCTTAGTGGGGCCGTTTCAGCTGCACTAACCTTGATTCTCGTACCATTCTTCTTTTTCTTCATGCTAAAAGATCACGAGAAATTTGCTCCTGCTCTTTACAACCTGTTTCAAGGAGAACGAAGAGAATGGTTCAAGAAGCTTTTAAGTGAAGTTGACTTTGCACTGAAAAGCTATGTTCAAGGCCAAGTATTAGCAGCTTTTATACTCGCTGTTTTGCTTTTTACCGGTTATTCTCTTATTGGACTTGAATATGCATTGTTACTTGCATTGCTTGCGTTTTTACTAAATATGATTCCGTTTCTCGGTCCTTGGCTCGCGTTTTTCCCTGCGTTTGTCATTGCACTTATTCAAGATCCAGTGTTAACCATCTGGGTATCGCTCATTACACTTGCAGTACAGCAAGCAGAGAGCAACCTCATTACACCAAACATTATGGGTAAGAAGCTTAGCGTTCATCCATTAACCGTGATTACGCTCGTATTAGCTGCAGGAAATATTGCTGGGTTTATTGGCATGATCGTGGCGATCCCGACGTATGCCGTTCTTAAAGTGATCGTCATTAACATTTATGAGAAGCGTCAGAACATCCAAAAGCAAATCTTTAAAGATGTAAAATAAAAAAGCAATGAAAAGGAGAATGTGTATGGCAAGCTCTTCGCACGAACGTAGGAAGTGGGGCGAACTTGAAACCTACATTCAGTCACAAATGCAAGCCTACGCAATTCCAGGTGCTTCAATTGCTGTAAGTAAAAACAATCAATTGATCTATTCACAAGGGTTCGGTTATCGTGACATTGATCAGAAGCTTCCCGTGACGGAAGATACAATCTTTGGCGTCGCTTCGATAACCAAATCGTTTACAGCTCTAGTCATTATGCAAATGCACGATCAAAAGCAGTTATCCATTGACGACCCTGTTGTTCAGTATTTGCCTCAATTTTCCTTGCGTGGAGGAAATACCGATAAAGTTACAATCTCCCATCTGCTATCGCATACGACGGGAGTCCCGCCGTTGCGACGTTGTGTTCAACTAGACGGTTTTGATGAACACCTTGATTATTTGCGAAATGGAGATTATGAGCCATTTGCTGAGCCGGGGGAGTATTTCAGTTATTGTAACGACACGTTTTTGCTCCTTGGAGCGATTATTGAGAAGGTAAGTGGTCAGTCATACCGCTCGTATGTGACAGAAAAGCTATTAAAACCGTTAGGTCTGACGCGTTCAACATATGATGTGGATCGTCTAATACATTTGGAGAATGTGTCTACTCTGTACGTATATAACAAAGAGAAGAATCATCAGGAAGCAGTAGCTTGGCCGAAACTTGGAAACTATGAAGTTGGCGGAGGGATTCGTTCAACGGCTATTGATTTAATAACCTATGGTCGTCTATACACGGACCCGTCATTTAGAAAAGCTCGGTTTCCGATTAGTGAGCGTGTGCTCAAGAACATGTGGTGCCCGTTGATCGAAGCAACTTACGTGTCTTCATACGGATATGCACTACAAATTGTCTCGAATTATGAAGGGAAAACGCTCGTTGGTCATGGTGGAAGTCAACCAGGAGTCTCATCACACTTCGGCTTTATTCCTGAAGAAGATATGGTCGTTGTAGTATTGCTGAATTGTTCTGATGCACCGGCAGACGATCTTTGGCGAGCGGTAGCAAATGTGACG
This sequence comes from Bacillaceae bacterium JMAK1, assembly GCA_012970285.1. Lineage (GTDB taxonomy): Bacteria > Bacillota > Bacilli > Bacillales > Marinococcaceae > Geomicrobium_A. The sequence goes on along the minus strand of JIBW01000006.1, from coordinate 226,466 downwards.
TTAGATTTGCCGCTTGAGCAATCATTGGCCGAAGAAACCGAGTATTCAATGAAAGAACAAGAACAGAAGCGGTTGTTAGGCGTTTATTTTGTTAGGGAAGGGAACACTGAAGCTCAGATCACAGAAGAGAGCGGTCGGCTGTATATAACAATAGACGGTCGTAAACTTGAGTTACGAACGAAGGATGCGACCACATTGGTAATCGAAGAAACTGGGAAGCCGTTAACGTTCTATCTCTTAAATAACGGAACCGCCTGGGGCGTGCGAATTGGACTTAGAATGTATTTGAGAAAGTGACTGCAATGATTTAATTGCAGTTGCTTTTTTTTGTATGGAAATAAGTAAATTGAATCGGCTAATGAGCACATTTTCATAAGTAGTAGACATGCACACAGTAGCGATCCTCCATGACGACATAGTTTAACTATAAGGTAAACATTTAAGAAAAAGGGGGGCCATATGTGATGAATGTTTCTAGTTATCAAGAGTTATTAATCGCCTTAGCTATGAATACGCCTGTGATCATTGTTACGAACGATATTCTTGTAGAAGGACAACTAACGATTAACTATGCTGTAGCAATTCAAGGGATTGATAGAACGACGCTACTTCAACGTTCAACAACTCACTCAGGATACGTCTTTAATATAACGGCAAATGGTCAGTTATTGTTACAAGATTTAATTGTTGATGGTGGCAGTACGATTGGTTTACAAGATGGATCTTCTTTAATTAATTCGGCAGGAACGTTGAATACCAACAATGTGACATTACAAAATTCATCTTCAACTTTTCGTGGTGGTGCATTAATGGTCGGGGGAGGTAGTGCTGCTGTAACTGTTATTAATAACTCCATCATTTCGAATTGTAGCGCTGTAGGGATCGGTGGAGCGATTTATGTTGGGGGGACAAATAAACGAGTAGTAATTACAAACTCCACGATTAGTGGTAGCTTCTCCGGTAGTAATGGTGGAGCGATCTACACGAATCAAACCGCGACGTTAAGTTGTACAACGGTTACGTTTATAGAAAATGAAGCATCCACAAATGGAGGAGTGCTTTTTGCCAATATAAATACAACAACGACCATCTCGAACTGTCAATGTATGATGAATGTAGCGAGTAACGGGGGAGCCATCTTTGCTAATGCGAGTACAACACCAGAAATCGTTGATACCGTATTCACGGAAAACATTGCCAGAGCCAATGGTGGAGCTGTTTATTTGAACAACGATAGCAACTCTTTACTATCAAGAAACACGTTTGAGCTAAACGAAGCAATAAATGGGGCTGGACTGTTTGTTAATAATGCTGCAACGATGAATCTCGACAACACTTCATTTACGAATAATGTTTCAGCAACAAATGCTGGGGCTATATTTTTAAATACGAACACAGAGTCTATCATTACATCGTGTACGACTCGTGCAAATGTAGCAGTGAATAATGGAGGAGCCGTTTATTTAAACAATGGCGCTATAGTGCAACTGCAAAACAGTATGATTGATTTCAATACAGCAGGGAATGAAGCTGGGGGGATCTTTGTTAACTCTCTAGCCAATGTGACAGTCTCAAATTCAGAGATCGATCGTAATGAAGCGGCAATCGGGGGAGCAGTTTCAATTAACACGAATGGGAGTATGACGATTACAAACAGTTCAATTATTGATAATAGCGCTAGCGTACGTGCAGGTGCAATTAACAATTTTGGAGCGTTAACGTTAATCAATCGTGTTGATTTTGGACCTGTTGGCTCCAATGAGGCGCCTATTGCTCCTGGAATCTTCAATGCTGGAACAATGAATGTTGAAGATTTAACAACGGACATTAATGGTGTTTATATCGTAGGTGTAGATAACGTTATTCGGATCATTAACCCATTGTTTGCGGGTTCAGTTTTTCAACTGGATACAACGGAATACGTATTTCCAGATCCTGAACGAAGTCCTATAGTAGTTGCTGTCCCTACACCACAGTATCCAGTGTTAACTCAATCCGATGCGAATGCTTTTCTAAAGCCTGTGACTGGTTTTGAAGATTGGGAGGTTCAACTACTCGACAATCAAGTTGTACTGGTGTTTAACCCTTCGCCACTTCAATATACAATCACGTATATTGGCGTTTTAGGTAATAACAATCCTAATCCAACGAGTTATCGTCCGGAAGATCTGCCAATTGTGTTACGTAACCCTGGGCCAGTTGAAGGATTTGAATTTATTGGTTGGTTTGACGAGTTTGGTAATCAAGTGACAGTCATACCAGAAGGAACTGTTGGAGATATTGTTCTCTTTGCTCGTTATCGAGAAACGGGTGGCGCTTCTGGAGATGGGCAAATCATTACAAATCGTGTTAGAGTCCATTGTTGCCCATGTGAGGCTAAGTCTAAAAAGTAGGGAATGCACCTCTGATTACCTCATGTGAATGTAGTAGTTAATAATGTTTGATTAGAGCAACTGCATTTATGAGCAGTTGCTCTAATCTGTTTTAGGAAGAGAATGGTGCAATGATTGAGTAAGCTCATCTACAAATTGAACAATCTCATTCGAAAAGACGGTGTCGTCTCGTTTAATGTAACCAATACGAATGCTGGACCCTCCGATTAAAGGTCGAGAGGTGATATTTGAATTCATATAACCTTTAACGATGCACCCGGTGCCGAGGTTAAAGCCATTCGTATGAGCGAGAAGGTTGTTCATCGCTCCGCGGTCTTTTAAATAGACGAGTTGTTTTCGATCATGTAAGTTCAGGGTTTCCTCAGCGAAATGTAACATCATATCGTTTTGTTGATAGGTGAGGTAAGGATAAGGTTCCAAGTCGTCTAAATGGACGGTTGCTTGTGCGGCAAGTGGATGTTTTTCACGCAAAAAAACATGTTGCTTTACTGTTTCAAGTTGCTGGAAGGTTAACGATTTAGATGTGAAGTAACGTGCAAAAAAGTGCTCATTCAAGTCAGTGATGGAAACTACACCAAGAATGCTGCGGCTAGTATAGACATCATCAATCACATCTGTCGTTTTTCCTTCACGAATTGAAAGTTCGTATTCTTGATTAAACAGTTGCATAAAACGTGCAAACGCTTCGATCGCAAAACTATAGTGTTGCGAAGAAATTGCATATTTTAATGGAGTTCCTGGTTTTTGAGTGAACTGGTAGACAACAGACTCTGCTTGTGCAACTAACTTCTGGGCGTGAAAAAGAAGTTCACGTCCTTGTTCTGTAAATAAAACGCCTTTATTCGTTCGTTCAAAGATTGTGATGGATAGTTCCATCTCAAGGTTGCGGATTGCTTTGCTAAGACTAGGTTGAGTGACATAAAGTGCAGCAGCAGCTTTATTAAGTGATTGATATTTAGCGATTTCAATAAGATAACGACATTGTTGTAACGTCAAACGAATCACCTATTAGAGAGTATTTATTATAACTTAATACTATAACAGGTGATGATTTTTTTCAATTTTACGATTACATAAGCAGGGGATACACTAGAAATACAAATAAAGATGAAGAGAAAAAAGGAGTGTTACGTATGATACGAAAAGCTAGAAAAGAAGATTTGCCAGGGATGTTAGCGATTTATAACGATGCAATTTTACATACAACAGCGGTTTATAGTTATCGGCCTGAGACAATTGCAGAGAGAGAAAAATGGTATAACCTAAAGCTTGAGTCCGGATATCCGGTTTTCGTTTGTGAACGAGATGGAGAAATTGCTGGCTTTGCGACATTTGGAGCGTTTCGCGATTGGCCTGCCTATCAATATACTATTGAGCACTCGATTTATACGGACGTAAACCATCGTCAAAAAGGAGTCGCAACGAACTTATTACAAGCTATTATCGATCGTGCAACAAACGATAATTATAAAACGATGATAGCTGGGATTGATGCAACGAATAAAGGAAGCATTTTGTTGCATCAAAAGTTCAATTTTGAACGTACCGGAACCATGATAAACGTTGGTTATAAGTTTGGACGTTGGCTTGACCTGACATTCTATCAATTAATGTTAGACCAACAGTTGTCAGTAAAGGTACAAGAAGAGTTTGAGTGAATCTCAGTTGGGGCGTCGAAAGTTAAAGACAGATCAAACGATTTCGGGAGGCTACTTGTATGTTCTAGCTGCGTATTTATTGTGGGGATTGCTCGGGCTATATTGGAATCAGCTTCATCCAGTTAATGAGTTTGAAGTGATGGCACATCGTATACTTTGGGGCTTTGTTGTAATCGTAGTGATTGTTTATGTGATTCCGAGTAAGCGAATGATACTTAATACTTTTATTAAAGGGGTGCATACAAACAAAAGGGAGTTGGCTCGGTTATTTGTCGCTTCGATAGCAATTAGTACGAACTGGTTTGTTTTTATTTACGCGATGATGAATGGAGCTGCAATTGAAGCAAGTCTGGGGCTATATATTACACCACTTGTTAGTATTTTGTTAGGGGTAATCTTCTTTCATGACCGGTTAAATCGACGTTTGGTTATGGCGATTGCTTTGGCACTATTAGGAGTGGTTGTAATGACGTATGAGCTAGGCGTCATTCCCTTTATAGCAATACTGCTGGCGTTAACATCAGGAGTGTATGGATTAGCCAAGAAAAAAGTCAAACTCGATTCAGTCGTAGGGATGACAGTAGAGACGATGATCTCTACTCCTGTGGCGATTGGTATTTTGGTGTTTTTTTATACAAAGGATGCATTGGTTTTCGGATCATCTCTGCAAGTGTCCTTGAAACTAGTGTTGGCAGGTATACTTACGGTATTGCCGTTGTTGTGGTTTTCAAAAGGTGTTCAGATGGTCACGCTAACAACGATCGGCTTTTTTCAATATATTACACCGACCATTGTATTTCTTCTAGGTGTTTTTGTTTTTCAGAGCACAGTTATGTTTATGGAGTGGCTTGCCTTTGGGTTGATTTGGAGTTCATTACTTCTTTATTCATTGACGTTAAAGAAATGGAAGTTGTCATGAGGGTTTTCTAAAGTGCTGTACCCTTAGTTGGTTCGTGTAAAGGAGTGAGGTCAATGTCTTCAAGTTGTAACAGTTTCTTTTTGACGTCAATCCCACCTGCGTAGCCTGTGAGGCTCCCATTTGAACCTACAACACGGTGACAAGGAATAATAATGGAGATGGGGTTGTGTCCAACGGCACCGCCGACTGCTTGGGCCGACATGTTTTTGCCAAGCGTTTCGTAAAAACCTTGGGCGATTTCACCGTATGTCGTCAGACTACCATAAGGAATGGAAAGAAGTTCGTTCCAAACGGTTTTACGAAAGTCAGTACCTGCAGGTTTAACTTCGAAATGAAGCGTTGGTTGTTGACCTGAGAAATAGTCATTTAGCCAAGCTTCAACTTGAGCAAACAGTGGTAAGTCATACTTCTCAATCGTGTGATTACCTAATGTTTTGCCGTAATACTTTTGCCCGTCAAACCACAATCCTGTCAGTGCGTGACCGTCACTTGATACAGTGACTTGTCCTAAGGGTGTTTGGATTTGATGTGTGTAAGTATTCAAGATGAATCGCTCCTTACTCTTGCTTTTCTCGATATTGTTTTGGGGTGAGTCCGTAATAGTCACGAAAACGAGTAATAAAATGTGCTGCGTTAGGCATTCCGATCGTCTTAGCAATTCTATTCACTGGTTGGTCTGTACGTAGTAACAATTGAGACGCTTCTTCTAAGCGGCGTCTAGTGAGATATTCATTCGGACTTATGCTGACAAGTTTTTGAAAGGTTCGCTGTAAGTGAAAAGGGCTTACGTGAAAATGCTCGCCCAATTGTTCAAGTGTAATCGAATCCATATAATGAAGATCCAAGTGTTGAGTTACTTCGTTAATTAATGTGGATTCTGGACGTTCGGATAAGTCTGGTTTACAACGTTTGCACGGGCGAAAGCCGTCATTTTCTGCAGCAATTGCGCTAGTGAAAATGCGAATGTTTTCTCGTTTTGGCGTCCTAGAATGACAAGATGGTCGGCAAAATATCTTCGTAGAAGTCACCCCATAGTAAAAGATCGTATCATACGTTTGATTACACTCATTAATCGCATGCCATTGCTCTTCGCTTGCCCTCTGTTCCACAATCACACCTCCACCCTTTCAATTCACTATTATCATAGTACATGTGCTTGGTACGGTCTACTTTCTTGGCTATAAGCGCAAGAATTCAAAACGATTACGAAACGTTATTTGGCTTATACTATGACAAAAGTGAACTAGCCTTACATAAAAGAATAGAAGATAATAACGATAAGTAGTATAAAGGAGGAATGATTGTGTCAAACAAACAATTAACTGAGGAACAACAAGCACAGCTTTTAGCAAGTTTGAAAAGTCGCTTTGAAAAAAACATGCACCGCCATCCTAAGCGGCAATGGTTAGAAGTTGTCGCGAAATTAGAAGCACAACCAGAGAAGCTCTTCGTCTTATATGAAATGGAACGAACAGAAGGCGAGCCTGACTTGGTGACTTTTGAAGAGGAACCAGAAGCGCTTCACTTTATCGATTGTTCACAAGAGAGCCCAAAAGGTCGCAGAAGTGTATGTTTTGATCGCGCTGGTCTTGAAGCGCGTAAGAAGCATCAACCAGAGAATACTGCACAAGATTTAGCAGCGGAGTTGGGCGTTACATTGCTAACTGAATCAGAGTACCGAAATCTCCAAAAATATGGACCGTTTGATCAGAAGACGTCGAGTTGGATTGAAACGCCGTCTTCGGTACGTGAACTTGGTGGCGCATTATTCTGCGATTATCGCTACGGTCAGGTGTTTGTTTATCATAACGGTGCTTCTTCTTATTATGGTTCTAGAGGGTTCAGAGGAATTGTCACGTTGTAATAGCTGTTATTCGTCAAGTGATTGACGAATAATGAATAAATTAATATATTACATATTAATAAGGGAGGAGACCGATGGGTATTCATTATGAACGAAACCATAAAAAAAGAGAGATACAATCTTCATTTAGCAGACATTTCGAGAAAGAGGCTATTGAAGAAGTGACTCAATTTCTTGCTAGTTTTCCTAATCACAAGCCGACACCGCTATGTTCATTGCAACAACTCGCAACAGAACTAGGTGTGGAGTCAATACTCGTAAAAGATGAGTCGAAACGCTTTCGTTTAAATGCGTTTAAGGCGACTGGTGGGTTGTATGCGGTTAGCGCAGAGTTGGCCAATGCGCTCGATGTAAGCTTGAGTGAGATCACATTTAGCGACCTATGTGTGATGGCAAATGAGCAGGAACCACTGACGTTTATTACAGCAACAGATGGGAATCACGGGCGGGGAGTTGCTTTTGCAGCAAGTCAACTTGGTCAAAAATCAATCGTCTATATGCCCAAAGGCTCCTCGGAGGAGCGACTAAAAGCGATCCAAACCGAAGGCGCAAGCGCAGAGATTACTGACGTTAATTATGATGATGCAGTAAGGATGGCCTCAGATACTGCCGAGAAGTTCAACTATGCCCTCGTACAAGATACCGCGTGGCAAGGGTATGAAGAAATTCCACTAAGGGTCATGCAAGGCTATGCGACGATTGCATATGAAATTGTTGACGAGTTGGCACGGAGTGGACAGAAACCTCCTAGTCACGTGTTTTTACAGGCGGGTGTTGGTTCATTTGCGGCTGCAATTGCAACCTTTTTAACGAATGTTTATGAAGATCAGGCTCCTAAAGTCATACTCGTAGAACCAGATCAAGCGAATTGTTACTATCTATCATTTCAAAATCAAAGCGAACGGACCATTGTAGATGGTGATATGGAAACGATTATGGCGGGTCTCGCATGTGGTGAGCCGAGCACAATTGCGTTTGAATTGCTTCAAGAGCTTGCCGAAGGTGCTTTTTCATGTACGGATGCTGTGGCAGCACTCGGGATGCGAATGTACGCCAATCCGATTGCAGGTGATGAACGGATGATTTCAGGAGAATCAGGCGCGGTTACATTAGGGCTAATCTATAGACTTCTGCACACTAGGGAGTTGGAATCGCTCAAAGATCAGATCGGTCTTAATGAAGCTTCACGTGTATTGCTCATCAATACAGAGGGTGATACCGATGTTCAAACGTATCGTGACGTCGTTTGGGAAGGAAAACATTCATAACTGACCAGCGGGGCGTCAAGATTACACGGTCGACGCTTACGGTTTGTGATTCGCAAAGGAAAGGGGAGAGTCTTAAATGAAGAAGTTAGTTGATGCACTAAAGGAATATGAACAAGAGATTTTCGACTATGTGCAGCAACTCGTTCGAATTAAAAGTTTTTCGGGTGACGAAAAGCAAGTGGCGCACAATATCAAAACAAAAATGGAATCGTTAGGTTTTGATGAAGTATGGATTGATTCGATCGGGAACGTTGTTGGTCGTGTTGGAGATGGCGACAAAATTGTCATGTTAGATTCTCATATGGATACGGTTGAAGTGCATGAGGAAGACGAATGGATTGTGCCTCCTTTTTCAGGAGAACTTAAAGAAGGCAGAATCTACGGACGAGGGTCTGTAGACATGAAATCATCTATTGTAGCTTCATTGTATGCTGCGAAAGTGGCGAAAGATTTAAAACTACTGAATGGAAAGACCGTCTACATAACGTGCACCGTTGATGAAGAGTTTTGTGATGGTGAGAACTTAAACCATTTGTTTAACGATTTTCCTCAAACGAAACCCGACTATATGATTATTTGCGAACCTTCAGATAACAAAATTGTTCTAGGTCACCGGGGGAAAGCACAAGTACGTGTAAGAACGTTCGGCACGTCTGCCCACGGTTCTGCTCCTGAAAAAGGAGACAACGCCGTTTATAAAATGGCAGAAGTCATCCGCAGAGTAGAAGAGCAAAATCATCAATTGATGCGTAATGAAATTGCGTCAGGCACACTCGTATTATCGAATATATCAAGCACGAGTGCGTCGTTAAATGCCGTTCCTTCTGAGTGTGAAATTTATCTCGATCGCCGGTTAGTGCTCGGAGAAGGTGAAGAGACGGTTAAAAAAGAGATGGACCACATCGTGAACGGGTTGGACGCAGTGTGGGAAATCGGTTCTTTGCATCGCACGAGTTGGACAGGTGCGAACATTCACTATGAACCTCTACATGAACCGTGGGAAATTACTGAAGATCATCCACTAACAAGACATTTAATCAACGCCTATGAGAAAGTATTTGCTAAACCGCCAGCATTTGATTTTTGGGATTTTGGCACAAATGCGGTTACGCCAGTTTCACAAGGAATTCCGACAATTGGTTTTGGTCCTGGAGAATACAAATTAGCACATATGAACAATGAAAGTTGTGAAGTGAAGAAAATCCATGAAGCTTGTGCCTTTTACGTGGCAACGATTGCTGAAATTTAAAACAGGAAAACGCCTAACTTTAGGCGTTTTCCTGTTTGTTTAACTCAATGATCTTTTCGCGAATCTGTTGGTACTGTTCTTTAAAACGGTCAAAATCAGGAAAAGCATCGTGGGCACGATTTTCATAAATCTGCATGCGCTCTTCTTGGACTTTTAGCAATTTAGCAAGTTCAGTTGCATGGTCGTAAAGAAGGTTTGTAGAAAAAGCATCGGCATCTTTTTCAGTCCAATGATCATTCGCTCGGTCGTGTTCATGATAAAGCTGATAATCTTGTTGCAACTCCCAACCGTAATTACGTAAGTCGGTGCGTTGCACGTGGTGGCGCATTTCATGAAGCAGCAATTGGACCGTTACAGCCGTCGCAACCTTAGAATGGTGGCCGTGTGCTTTTACATTTTCAGCAACCTGATGGGGGTATAAGTAAATCGTGCTGATTAAGCTTTGAGGATCGATGTTACTCACACCACCTACTCTTTGTAGGTCTTCATGAATATGTTCTGGGTAGTTCTTAATTTCTTTTTTTGAGCGGACAACTTCAAGTCGTAACGTCTCTTTATGGGTAACGTACCCTTGTTCTTCGCAAAAGTCGATGACTTTCCACGCATCTTTGTATGTAAGCATTTGTTCACTCCGTATGGAATCGTGTAGTAGGTGGGACAAGTTTCCATTTTAGTGTTGCACAAAATGAAACGCACTATACAGCCTATAGTAACAAAAGCAGAAGGTCAATGTGGTATTGAATAAATGAACGTACATAATCTAATTCCAAGCCACATCCTAGTAAAAGAAGGTAAATGTTACATAATGGTTAACGTACATGTTCGAAGTAGAGAAGGACCACACTAGAAGAAGGAATGTAACATAAAGGAGAAGGAATTGTTATGAAAACAGCATATGGTCGAATACAACCGGTGTTTTATTGGGCTGTAGGGGCGTTATTAGTCGTCATTTTAGCCGCAGTTCTTTTACCGACTCAACTCGAACAAATTACTGCAACGGTTCAGCAGTTTATTTCAAGTACGTTTGGCTGGTATTACCTTATTGCCGTGACGCTCTTCGCGCTTGTCTGTTTATTTATTATTATTAGTCCGTACGGAAAAATTAAGCTCGGAAAAGATGATGACAAACCAGAGTATGGGTACTTAACATGGTTTGCGATGTTGTTTAGTGCCGGGATGGGGATTGGACTTGTCTTCTTCGGTGCAGCAGAACCGCTGTCACACTTTGCGATTAATTCACCGACCGTGGAAGAAGGAACGATTGAAGCCGCACGTGAATCAATGCGATTTGTGTTTTTCCACTATGGAATTCATGCTTGGGGGATTTATGCCATTATTGCTGTCTGCCTTGCTTATTTTAATTTCCGTAAGGGAAAACCGGGCTTGATTAGTGGAACATTGTCTCCACTTATGGACACGAGTGGTCTAAAAGGAAAGTTTATTGATGGGTTCGGGCTAGTGGCGACCGTTACAGGGATTGTGACAAGCCTTGGTTTTGGAGCCGTTCAAATGAATGGTGGGATCTCGTATCTATTCGATCTGCCGATTAATTTTTGGATTCAAACGATCATTATTGTCATCGTCACGGTTTTATTCTTAACATCAGCGATGACTGGATTGAACAAGGGAATTCGTATACTTAGTAACTTCAACATGATTCTAGCATTAATTTTGCTAATTTTTATAGCAACTTTTGGTTCAACGATGTTTTCGTTGAATTTGTTCACGAATACATTAGGTACTTACTTGCAAACGTTACCTGAGCTCAGTTTTAGAATAGCTCCAGGTAGCCCAGATGCTAGGGAGTGGATTAATGATTGGACGATCTTTTATTGGGCGTGGTGGATTGCATGGTCCCCTTATGTTGGAACGTTTATTGCCCGGGTGTCACGAGGACGTACATTACGTGAGTTTACGATTGCTGTTTTAATTGTCCCGTCGATTGTAGGGTTTATCTGGTTTTCATTCGTCGGGGGAACGGCAATGTCTTTGGAATTGAATGACGTCATCAATTTAAGTTCATTAACGAATGAAGAAATGATGTTTGGAATGCTTAGTACGATGCCGATCAGCACGATAACGTCAATCGTCACGATTGTACTCATTGCCGTGTTTTTTATTACATCTGCAGACTCAGCAACATTTGTACTCGGGATGCATTCAACAAACGGCTCGAATAACCCGCCGAATGGGATTAAGTTCGTTTGGGGGCTTGTGCTCTCTGTCACAGCAATTGCCCTACTTTATAGTGGTGGGCTTCAGGCAGTACAAAATGTGATGATCATCGCTGCTTTTCCTTTCTCGATTATCTTACTCATGATGGTCTTTTCACTAATCAAGTCACTCAGGTCGGAACGAAATCAGTTTTCTACGAATCAGCCACAACTTGTTGTTAAAAAACAATCCACAAAGAACGATGAAGACGATCCTTCAACAACCGACAAAGATTAACTAGAAAAGACGAAACGGCAGTGTTGCCGCTTCGTCTTTTTACATGGCTAGTCTTCGTCTTCGAGAGTTAATCCGTCTACATGTTTACGTGACAAGTCATTTTTGATTTTCCGATACGACTTACTTTTGAAGATAATATCAAAATCATAGTCTTCGGGATACAAATCTTCAGCTTGGATATAAAGTGTTAACCGTTTATGATTGTACGTTTTCTTTTCACCTTTAACTTGAATGACATAATTGCCACGTTCATCAGGTCCCGTGTAGACAATGCCAATCTCATCTGAAGCTTGGATTTTCACATTGTCACCTTGATCGAACTGTTTCACGTCGCCAACTAATTTCTTCTTCTTGTAATCGGCGTAACGGTTGATCGTGATTTGTCGTTTTAATGCGTCTTTATTTAATGTCTCAGAAGAAAAGCGTTCTTTATAATGGCCACTTTCTTTGTAAGCTCGTTCATGTGCCTGTTCGACAATTTGTGGATGTAAACCGAGCTTTAAGGCGATTTCGAAGGCTTGACTCTTACCGCTCTCACCAAGAAGTAAACGGTAGGTTGGTTTTAAGGTTTCTAAATCAAATTCCATTGAGCCGTTTATGAAGCCTTCCGCTCCTTCTGCGAATGTTTTCATCTCGTTGTAATGAGTCGTTGCGAACAGCGTTGCTCCTTTTTTATATAGCTGCTCAAGGATGGCAATCGCAAGGCCCATTCCTTCTGCTGGATCTGTTCCTGAACCTAGCTCATCAAGGAAGACGAGGGAATGATCGTTTGCTTGCTCAAGAATTTGAATAATCGAGACGAGCCTCGAGCTAAACGTACTTAAATTGTCTTCGATGCTCTGTCCATCACCAATGTCGATGAAGACTTGTTGGAAAATCCCCGTTTTACTACCGCTCTTTGCTGGGATTAATAATCCTGCTTGACCCATGACAGTAAGCAAACCTACAGTCTTTAACGTAACCGTTTTTCCACCTGTGTTTGGTCCTGTAATGACAAGAGCTCGTTCTTGTTCGCCGAATTCAATTGAAAGGGGTACCGCGTTGTCTTTTAGTTCAGGATGACGAGCTTCTTTTAAATGCATCGTTTTGTCATCAGTTAAAATTGGTCTTGTTCCGTCAATTGCTTGGCAGTACTTTGCTTTGGCGAAAAGAACATCATAGTTGTGCATCACGTCAAGCGCGAGCATTAGCGTATGCTCATAATCCAAGAACTCAGCAGTTAGTTCAAAAAGGATCCGTTCAACTTCCGCTTCTTCCATCATTTTGTAAAGGTTGAGCTCTTCTTGAATTGAAGAAATCTCAGCAGGTTCAACGAAGACCGTGGAACCAGAAGCGGACGTGTCCATGACGGTTCCTGGTACTTTGCTTTTGTATTCTTTTTTGACTTGCAAAACAAATCGTCCTTGTCGTTCAGACACGACGGTATCTTGTAAATAAGATGCGTACTTTTTTCCGCGGGCGAGGTCTTGTACTCGTGCTTTCATGCGATCTTCAAGTTCTCCGAGTTGTCTTCTTAAGTCCGTTAATGATTTCGATGCGTAATCATCGACGCGACCATTGCGAAGGGATGACGAAATGGTTTCTTCGAGTTCTGTTACATCTTCAATAGAAAAAGCATATGCACTTACAGTTGGTGCAGCATATTCTTTATCCTTCATAAATCGTTTTAACTTCGTACAATGATCAAGGAATGACAGAATACGAGAGAACTGATCGGCTCGAATGAATAATCCTTTCTTTCCTTGAGTGATGAGTTGTTCAATGTCATCGACCGTGTGAATCGGTACACTACTGCTGATTTTTAAGATTTCAATCGCTTCTTCAATTTCAGTGAGTAACTGAGAGATTCGTCGTTCGTTAACCATTGGCTTTAATTGGTGAATCGTTTCTTTCCCACGCTCTGTTCTTGCATAGTCCATAATGTCTTGAATGACTTTGTTATAGCCTAAGACGTCTAATGTTTGGTTGTTCATTTTATATCCTCCTAAGATCTTGTTGAAGATCGCCGGAACGATTGATCACAGTATATACAAAAATCGCTGTGAACAACCGTTCACAGCGATCAATTAGACAGTCTGGTCTTCACACAAACTGTCGGTAAGGTACGCGAGTTATAGAACGAGTTCTTAACAAGGAAACATACGCACGACAAAGAAGCGCCTAGTAGACGCAATTTTAAACGTATGCTTCGTATCCAATTGCTGGATTAGTTAAGAACCGCCAGTAACATAAATATTCCCCTTATCGTTTCTATTCGTTAAATGCACGTGAGTAATGAACCGTTCCGTGCACGTGTTGCAATGCGTTTGGTTGTAATTCAATTGCCATAAAGGACTCATCAGGCACGTCAAATGGTGCAACAATCTTCCAGTCACTTGCACGAGTGAACCCAAACCTTGGGTAATACGCCTCGTGTCCAAGAACAATCACCGATTGATGACCAAGTTCAGTTGCTTTCGATAGTGCATGCTGAATTAACTGGCTACCAATACCCCTACCTTGATAAACAGGTAAGACAGAAACAGGTGCGAGTGCTAAGGAGTCAGCATGATCATTGTCGTTTTTAATCGTAATCTTAGATAGCACGATGTGCCCTACAATACGCTCGTTATCAACTGCAACAAACGTTAAATCAGGTTGATACGCATTGGTCTCACGAATCTTTGCGACGAGCTTGTGCTCTTGGTGATCCGTATGCTCTGCGTGTCGAAATGCCATTTCAATAACACATTCAATTTCTTTATCGTCAGATGGGTGTTCCTCTCGTATGGAAATCTTCACAATGATTCTCCTTTACGTTGAGTGGAAAAAAGTTAACATTTGTTCTTAATAAAAACGCGTATTAAGAACGTTTACACCCCAGTAATGAACATAAGTTATACAAACAAAAACCTCCCATTCAATTACTTAAATTGTATGGACTGAACCCGATGATGTCAACTTGGGAAGGTTTTCTAGAAGAGAATGTAAGCTGGATTTCTTTCACTATATCGAGAATTGCTTTATTCTTTTATCTAATGAATTTTAAACATATTAGTAGGATGGAACAACATGAAGAAAATGTCAGCGTTTATGACAACAGCTGCTCTAACAACAGTCCTAGTTGCTTGTGGTGAGAATGAAAGTGGAAGTGAATCAGTGGAAGGTTCAGATTCAAAGGAAATTTCGCTAGGTCATACGACATACACTGAGGCGACTGCATTTGCCCATCTGTGGACACAAATTCTTGAGGAACAAGGATATGATGTTACGTTAAATTCCTTTGAGAAGGCATTTATTTTTGAAGGGGTTGCTGGAGCAGACCTTGATGTAGGATTTGTTGCGTGGTTACCGTTTACAGATGATGCCTATGTACAGAAGGATTCTGAGGAGATCGAGATTCAAGAAGAAGCTGTACTTTATGAAGAAGCAACATTAGGCATAGCAGTTCCTACATATATGGAAGACATTCATACGATTGCTGATCTCCAAGACTACTATGATGAACTTGATGGTACGATTACCGGAATTGATCCCGGTGCGGCTATGATGGGAATTACAGAAGACGAAGTGATGCCTCATTACGGTTTAGATGAGTTTACGTTGTCTTCATCTTCAGAAGTGGCAATGGTTCAACAGCTCGATTCTGCATATCAAAATGAAGAACCGATCGCCGTTACACTTTGGAATCCCCATTGGACATTTGCAGAGTATGATTTAAAGTACCTTGAAGATCCAGATGATACATTTGGTGAACCAGACGATATCTACTATATGGCACGCAATGGGTTGTCAGAAGAGCACCCGGAAGTTGTAGAGTGGATGAACAATAGCTATTTCGACGATGAAACGATCTCTGAATTGTTAGCGTTACAACAAGAGCTCGACAATGAAGCAGAAGTGGCAGCTACTTGGATTGAGGAAAATCGTGATTTAGTCGACAGTTGGATTAATGAATAATTGTTTAGCGAAATAAGGAGCCAGGCAGTTGCCTATGGCTCCTTATTTATGAAGTAAACGTACTTATTTGTTGCGGATGAGTCTCAAAGATTTGTTTGTTTTGCAGTGTAAACATGTTCAAATCGATGTGTTCGAATTGAACATGTTCATGGGAAGTAAAGATAATCCCCTTATTACGAGCGTCTAAACGTTCAAAAATTGAGGTGATTAGTGTTTTACCCTCCTCATCCACCCCAGAGAATGGCTCATCGAATATATACCATTCACGATCAAGATAACACGTCGTGACGAAAAACAGTTTGCGGCGTTCCCCACCAGACAATAAAGATACCTCCCGGTTCCACGCTTCATCTACAAACATTTTAAGGCCGAGGCCCTCTAGATAGGAGAAATAATCTTTGGCATTATGTTTCGCACGATCAAGTGTTAACACAAATTGTACATAGTCTTTTACTTTAAGTTTCATTGAAAAATACAAATTCTGGTTCATATAAACAAGGTCATCGTTACCAGTTATCGTTCCTGAATACGTGTGATTGATTCCTGATAAACAATCGAGGAAAGTTGATTTTCCAGAGCCATTTGAACCGTAGATATAATTCAAACCGGGTTCAAAGGTGACGTTCGTATTTTCTACAATTGCTTTGTACGACAAGTTTTGAACGGTAATCAAATGATTCACCTTCTCATGACAGAATTTACTTGGTAATTTCTCAAGCTGTAAATACCAGTAACCATACAAATAGCAGATATGATCACATAAACGAGATAATCATAAACACCTTGTAAAAATAATAACTGTGAAAGATATACGAGTGGATTAACATAATTAATCACGTTGTCCATCGTGAGTGTAAACAGCGAGACGAAGAAAATGACTGCGATCACTGTACTAAGTGTTTGATAGCTACTTTTGTGAAGCATCGTCAGGTTCGCTGATAAAAAAGCAACGGGCAGTGTGAGAACGATGAGGACGGTCGAATACATCATTGCCTCAAGAAAATTAACTGGAAAGAACAATGCGGCGATGCTGTTTAGAATCAACATACTTATGAAGGCTGACGTCATTTGTGTGAGAACGAGCGAAATAAAGAACAACATCCGTGAATGGTTGATCGAAAAGTACGTTTTTAATAATCCTGCTTCTCGCAGCCTAACTGCCTGTAGTCCTACCCCAAAGATGTAACAGGCAAAAATAATGATTGCCCAAAAGAAGTTTAAAAACATCGTATCTTGAACGTATTGACCATTAATGAAAAGAAAGATTACAGGAAGAGCCGTCGACCAAAGTAGCGGGAGTTTCTCTTTAAGTAAGATCTTCATATTCAATATGTAGTGTGCCTTAACAATATTCAACATCGATCACCTCATTAAAAATAGACGCTGTAATTACAACGTCTACTTCTTTTCGTTCTCTGGAAATGTCTTAATTCCTTCTAAATTCCCAAAAAAAGTTAAAAGGTAATTCTATACTCCTTCAAATTGAAGGTGTTTATAATGACCGTTATAAAATGTAAGAGGTTCAGCTTGATCATTAATGAGCAAGTTGTAGACATTTCCGACAAAGAGGGTATGATCACCTTCACGATGGGTGTTATGAACGGTACATGCTAGCGAAACAAGAGATTCTTGAACAATGGGTAAATCTGCGAATGTATTAAATGAGTATGGTTGTGTCGCTTGTTTTTGGCCTGCGAAAAGCATTGATGTATCCCTTTGTTCCCGAGAGAGTACATTCACGGAAAACGTGCCTGACGACTCAATCATTTTACGCATCTTGGCGTGATGACCAATCGAAATGAGAATAAGCTTCGGGTCGAGTGACACAGACATAAAGGCGTTTGCGGTCATGCCATGAATCTCACCGTCGTGCTCGGCTGCAATAACAGTCACTCCTGTCGCAAACTTACTCATCGCTGTTCGAAACAGATGATCGTCCATCATAGCGAGGGCTCCTTTCTAAATGAGTGATAGGCAATTATATGATGAATGTCGGTTTTTTCTTTTCTAACTTAGGCTCCGTAAGTGATACCGTTTGATTGCCTTGTAAAGTAAGGAAGTGAGACGCTTCCTCAAACCAGCTATCTGGGGCTTCATGACCCCAAAACGTTGCGCGTCTTGGATCATCAAGATCCCAACGAATCGGTTTAAAGTCAGGGTCAGACGTTAAATAATCACCGTTGTACAGTTCAATTCGGTGGCCATCAGGATCGCGCAAGTATAAGAAGAAGGCATTGGATAATCCGTGACGACCAGGGCCACGTTCGATGTTCGGACCATAACCGATTGAAGCGAGCACGTCACACGCATCAATGAGGCTCATCGGGTCTTTTAACCAGTAACCAACGTGATGAAGTCTAGGACCTAATCCATTCATAAAAGCGACGTCATGTACACTAGGTTTACGGTGTAACCATGCGGCCCAGATGTTCTCGTTTTCTGTAGCCGTGTATTCGGAACAACGGAAACCGAGTTCACGAAGGTAGAAGTTGTGAGCTGCTTCTACGTCTTCAACCATGCAGTTGAAATGATCAATTCGTTGTACTTTTGCCCCTTTATAAAGGTCATATCGTTGCAGTAGTCGGTCAACGGTTTCCATCTCATGATAGAATTCAATAGTTAGTCCACTAGGATCAGTCACACGCAGGGCTCGCCCCATCGCGGTTTGCTCTCCTTTTTGAAGCCAACGGACGTCACGATTATGTTTTTTAAAAAGCTTCGCCAGTGTTTCTAAATCATTTTCAGATTCTACTTTGTAACTGATCACCTCGACCACGGGGTCAGTGCCTTTTTTTAGGCAAAGGCTATGATGGTTATGTTCTTCAAGTCCCCGCAGGTAGAGGTGGTTTTCATCCCGAGCGGTTTCAATAAATCCAAGTGCATCGTAAAAGGCAAAGGATCGGTCTAAGTCTGTGACATGCAATACGGCACGACTCGCACGGATAATGTTAGGGTTTGTCATCAGATCACTCCTCGTTAAGAAAAGTTAGGTTTCACTGCAGTCGTTTGCTGCAAGAAGTCTTGAACGTACTGCTTGTAAGGCTCTTTATCATACTGATCGAAATAAGCCATTCCCATCTTTATTGGATCTCCAAAGAAGTAATATTCATAATGCATCTGACGACTGCCGAATGCACTTAATGTCATATCCCAAGCGAGACGGAACAATTGCACACGTTCGTAACCTTGAAGGTTCTTCGATTGAAGTGCACGATTCACAATCATCCCGATTTCAGGGCTTTGAAAATCGGCTTCGCTCGGAATCCCCATTAAACCCGACGCCCCAAGAATACGTAGAATTTCTACGAGACGAGGGTACACTCGTGGATAATAGTTTCTCGCAGCGTTTAAAGCCTCAAAGTCTGGCGTCATTGTGCCTGAACGGTCGAGTGTTGCATTTTGTTCAGAGCGGTACAAGTGAGACTTCATCGTCTCAAGTGTAAGCATGATTTCGGTCCCTTTATCTTTCACGTGTTGGAAGCCATCAATGCCAATCGAGTCCATGATGTTTAAAACGGTTCCGAGAAGAAATTCCGTTTTAATGACATTTTTAGCGACAACTTGGTGTGACATGTGTACGACTGCATTTGTGTCTTTGAACGTACGATTGCAAATTGATGAGTTGCCACATACAAATACCTTTTCCCACGGTACAAATACATTGTCGAAATGGACGATTGCGTCACCTTCTTCAAAGCGACTACTCAACGGGTGGTCATAGGTTGATTTGTCTTGGTCGAACGATTCACGGCTTATGAACGATAAACCTTCAGTATTATTAGGAACGACAAATGCGAGCGAGTATGGATCATCTAATTCCCCAGCAGGCTTTACGGTGGAAGGGAAGACAAGAATTTCATCTGTTATTCCACCTTGGGTTGCTAGTAGTCGTACGCCATCTACGATGATGCCATCGGATTTCTTTTCGACCAGATGAAGGGCCATATTGGCATCTTTCTGTTCATGCTGTGCCTTTTCACGGTTCACTTGCGGATGAATGAGTGTATGAGTAAGGCTAATGTCATTTTCTCTGGCGTATTCATAATAAGCACGGGCATTGTCAGCAAACATCGGATCAGCTTCTTTAAACAGCTCGTTATTCATCCCCATCGCCATCACTTCAGCATTCAAGTAATCAGGTGAGCGTCCCATCATGCCACCGGATGTTCTTGCCCAAGCTTGAATGGCGTTACGACGGCGAATAAGATCATCGATAGATGTTGGCTGAAGGAATGTCATGCCTACAGGTGCTCCAGTTGTTGGTGATGTGTAAAGGAGTTCATCTTGTTGATCGTATTGAAGGTCGTACAAGTTTGCCATCGATTGGATGACGTTTTTAAACGCTGGATGGGTCGTAGGATCCTCGACACGAGATCCATCGATAAATATGTTATTGCGAGCTTCTTTTAACCGTTCTTTATATTGTGCTCCAGTTTTAGCTGGCATCTGATCAGCTCCTTGTCGTTGGTTTTCCGAATTGAGGAATGTGATGGTCACTCATAGCAACATGAATAATTTGAACTTCGGTATAAAATTCAAAGGCATAGTGACCGCCTTCTCTGCCGATTCCGCTATGCTTGGAGCCACCAAAAGGTGTACGCAAATCCCGAACATTTTGTGAGTTTACCCAAAGCATTCCTGCATCAATGGCATGTGCAACACGGTGACCGCGCTGTAAATCTTTTGTCCATACGTAGCCGGCTAATCCGTATCGAACCGCATTTGCTTTTTCAATAACATCGGCTTCATCACGAAACGTCATGACTGAAAGAACAGGGCCGAAGATTTCTTCTTGAACGACACGCATGTCTTGCTCAACATTTAAGAGTAGTGTTGGGGGAACGTAGCATCCTTGTAGTAATTCATCAGGAACCGTCGTTTGATAGAGTTCAGCCCCTTCGTCTGTGGCGATCTTTAAATACTGTTTCACATTGTCATAATGTTCACGGTGAATGAGAGGACCGACCTCGGTTTGAAGGTCTAACGGATCGCCAACTTGGATGTGGTCGACGCGCGTTTTGAGTCGTTCGATAAACTCTTCTGCAATAGATTCATGGACATATAACCGTGAATTAGCTGTGCAGCGCTCACCATTAAAGGAAAAAATGCCCCACGTACATGCATCAAGTGCTCGGTCAAGATCCGCATCTTCAAAAACGATGATCGGTGACTTTCCACCGAGCTCCATTGAGAATTGTTTCATCGCTTCGGCACCGTTCTTTTGAATCTCTACACCCGTCTTCGTTTCACCGGTAAAGGAAATGAGAGGGGCGTCGGGATGTCTGACGAGTGCAGCACCTGCGGATTCGCCGTAGCCGTGAACGACGTTAAAGACACCTTTTGGAAGACCTGCTTTATGAATAATCTCAGCGAGGCGATTCGCTGTAAGTGGTGACCATTCTGCAGGCTTTAGTACGACGGTGTTCCCTGTTGCAAGAGCAGGAGCAATTTTCCACGTTTCGAGCATGAACGGTGCGTTCCATGGAGTAATGAGACCAGCAACACCGACAGGTTTATGAATCGTATAATTTAGAAACTCATCATCTACTTGGTAGACTTCACCGACGAGTCGTGATGACACCATCTCTGCATAAAATCGGAAATTCTGTGCAGCGCGTGCGACCATTTTTTTCGTTTGTTTTAACGGTAAGCCAGTGTCGTAGGATTCAAGGGGAGCAATTTCTTCAATATGTTCATCAATAAGGTCCGCAATCTTATTCAAATAGACCATTCGTTTTTGGACAGGTAAGTTTCCCCATTCCCCATTGAAAGCCTTTTTTGCAGCGGCAACGGCGATCTCAATATCACGGTCATTTCCAGAAGCCACTTCGTTAATCGGCTCGTTCGTATAGGGATTGTAATTTGTAAACGTTTGATGACTCGATGAATCGACAAATTCACCGTTTATATATTGTTGGATCGTTGAAATGTTCTGGATGACTTTTTTGCCGTCTTCACTCACATCGTTTCGTAGCGTAGACATGAATGGCCTCCTTTATCTGCAATGTCTTGTAAACGCTTTCAATATAGCATGTTGATAGACATAGGTTAAATATTATTAAACTTCGTATAAGATACGAAAAAAATATAGTTAGTAATGAACCATTGTCACAGAAGCGTTTTGAAAAAGGAGGGGGGCTGCAATTAAATATTGTGGCATTGAAATTGCAATATGTGATGTGGGCATAAAAAAAGACTGAACGTAGTGTTCAGTCTGAACGGTTAAACCGAGTATGAATATTGTTCAGTTTGTACGTGCCCGCACCAGCGAATTCTTGCAGCTCGAAAGAGAGGGCAAGGTAACGGGTGTCCAATAACGGCTGAAAGTGGTCGCTTAGTTGTTTGAAAATTGCCTCGCAGACTTCGGTTTTCTCTTCATTAGTCCGGCCACTGCCAATCTTTAGTGTTGCATGTACGAAGGCATCGTCTTCTAGATCGTCAGCAATCACATAATCCTCAACCATCGTTGCTCGACAGCGAATACCTCCAATTGGGAAAAGATCTGAACGGTTGCGAAGTACGGTGTTAACCTTCATTAATAATTCGCGAATTTGACCCGTTTCTTTAAGGTTATCTGTATACTCAACGATAAAATGTGGCATAAGCACCTTACCTTTCTAAACGATCGCTAATGATCGTATTGTGCAACTGTCCGAGACCTTCAATTTCTGTTATCACCTGATCGCCTTCATATACTTTTGCAAGCCCTTCTGGCGTTCCAGTGAGGATGATATCATTTTTGTTTAAGGTCATGAAACTACTAAGATATTCGATTAAAACAGGTACTGAAAAGACCATATCTTCGGTCGTACCAGTTTGTGTCACAGTCCCGTTAACAGTCGTCTTGAGTGTTAGATTCATTGGATCTGGAATGTCAGATGCATCAACGAGATAAGGTCCAATCGGTGTACATGTATCTCTACTCTTCACACGTAAATTCGGACGATAATAATTTTCTAGGTAATCGCGAATGGCGTAATCATTTGCAATTGTATAACCAGCGACATAATCAAACGCTTCTGAGCGGGGGATGTTTTTCCCTTGTTTGCCGATAATTACTGCTAGTTCACATTCATAATGCATATGTTTTGCTTCGTCAGGTCGGACGGTTTTCCCGTGATGTCCAACGAATGTATTCGGTCCTTTTAAGAAGACGAGTGGTTCCTCAGGTGCTTGAAATGAAAGTTCCTTGGCATGGTCCGCATAATTAAGACCGAGGGCAAAAACAGTTCCTGGAACAACAGGAGGTAGCCATTGAACGTCACTCTTAGCAACAAGTCGACCGTTTAGTAATTGTAACTGTTCTCCGTATTCAACGGCTTCGTGAATCGCACCGTCGACAACAATCCTTGCTCGTTTCATTGAACACCCTCCTTAGAAACGGCAGTCGTATTCGTCAACATTCCGATGCCTTCAATTTCTATTGAAACCGTATCACCATGTTGAATGAGTGGTCGATTTTCGGGGGTGCCGACGAGCAACACGTCTCCAGGATTAAATGAAAGAAACGTACTCACATCAGAAATAAGCTGGCGGACATTTCGAACAAGCTGTTTCGTATTGCTTGTCTGTTGAAGCTCATCGTTAACATAGACACGAATAGCTACGGAATCGGGATTGGGGGCATCATCCCGGTCTACAATCCACGGTCCAATCGGGCAGTAACCGTCCCGGGCGTTGTATTTCACAGCGGGGCGGTGGATGTTATCGTGGGGAACGCATAAATCGTTAACGATTGTGAAGCCGAGAATCTTCTCCCATGCTTCTGAGGGAGAGACGTTCGTGACTTGCTCTTTGAATACAATCCCCAACGCTGCACCAACTTCTAGGTAGTTAGAATCTTCTGGAAATGGAATCGGTGTTTCGTGGGCGATTAATGTATTTTTTGGTTTAATGTACAGAATAGGAGCTTTAGGTGGGGCAAGGTAGGGTTTTTCGTGAAGCTTCGGACCGAGCTTAGCTAGCTCGCCTTGATAGTTTAATGCTGTTCCATATACACAGCCTTCGACAGGGCAATCAAGAGGTGCAGTCGTTGTAGCAAAAATCCCCGTGTATGAAGACGATTGAAGCCAAAGGTTCTGAACTTGAGCATTTCCTTGAATACGACCGTATGCCTTAGCCAAAGTGTCTCGCTCCTTTGTGTTCGACGTTTCCAAACAAACGTAGAGCAATTCAAGCGTTTCTCTACGTTTGATTAGAAGCACGTAACGTATTTTGTTTGTGTTGTCGTGCGAACTTCTCAATACGTTCAATTGGCTGCTTTTGTTCGAGCATTTCCAGTAATTGATCGTGTTCAAGAACTGAATCGTTGGCGCGCAATGGGAAAGAATGAAATCCTCTCGTACGCACCGTGTCTAATTTGTCCCACGCGTCTTTGATCGATTTGACGAGTAGTTCATTGGGACAAGCGTCATAAATGACATAATGAAAGTCTTTATTCAACTGTCCAAAGATCTGCAAATTGAACGTGTGCAACGCTTCTTTCATTTGGCTGTTCAAATCTTGAAGATGAGAGAGATCTTCTTTTGTTAACGATGCTGCACTCATGGCGGTCGCGTAGCCTTCAAGTATAGAGAGTAACTCTAATGTTTCTTTGTATGCGTCATCGTTTAATGATTGAACAACGGCGCCTACATTGGCTCGGTATTCAATGAATTGATCCGCTTCGAGGCGACGTATTGCTTCTCTTACAGGGATGTGACTTGAGCCAATTTCCTTTGCAATTTGATCGATGATAATTCGTTCCTTTGGAGCATAAGTTCCGTCTAGAATTCTCGTTTTCATTACTTCATACGCTTGAGTGCTCTTTGAGCTTTTTTCTCGTTTCATAGCTTAAATTGTATAGAAGATCATATATGATTTCAATCGTTTATGATGAAAAAGTATTGAAATCATATATGATTATATATATAATCACTTTAAAGTTTTAATTTTTCTGACATAGGAGGCGTATCAAATGAAGGATTATGCGGACATTAAACAAAGATTAAGAGGTTCAATCACTCCCGTTGTCACGCCATTTAAGCAAAACTATGACATTGATTTCGAAAAGCAATCTGAATTAATCGAATTCCAACTCGACAATGGTACTCATGCCATTTCAGTCACAGGAACATCTGGTGAACCAAGCTCTCTAACGATTGATGAGCGAATACAAGTGATGGAGAACGCCATGCGTACGATTAATGGCCGGGTTCCATTTGCCCCAGGAACAGGTTCAACGAACCACGATGAAACGATGTATTTAACGAAGCAAGCGGAAGAAATGGGTGCAGACGCAGCGATGGTCATCGTCCCGTATTACAACAAACCGAATCAACATGCGCTATACAAACATTTCAAGACAGTTGCTGATTCTGTTTCCATTCCAATTATCATTTATAACATTCCAGGACGAACTGCGGTAAATATGGAAGTTGATACGATGGCTAGGCTCGTACAAGATTGTCCGAATATCATCGGTGCAAAAGAGTCGAACAAAGACTTCGAACATGTGAATCGTGTATTACAAAAGTGTGGACGTGATTTCCTACTCTTCTCTGGCATTGAGCTTCTCTGTTACCCGATGCTAGCGATCGGTGGAGCAGGCTCAATTAGCGCGACGGCAAACGTGTTACCAAGTAAAGTTGCAGAAATGCACGATGCGTGGGAAGAAGGAAACATAAAACGTGCGCAAGATTTACACTTTGAACTGATGCAGTTAAATGATGTACTATTTAAAGATACAAACCCCGCTCCAGTGAAGGCGGCACTCGGTATGATGGGGAAGATTGAGCCCGTTTTACGACTGCCGATGGATTTACCAACAGAAGCTTTACAACAAGAAATACGGCAAACACTAGACGTATACGGAATCGCAACTCAAAGAGCATAGATCTTCAAAAAGAACTACTCGTGAACATTTTTGCGAGTAGTTCTTTTTGTCGTATGTTAACAACATCGATTTACTGGTATAGTAAATACTAAGTTTTTTTAGAAAGTTTCAATTATGGTGGAAAAACATCAAGACGACCGTTTACAGAAAAGAGGTAAGAGACAATGAGCGAGCAAAATGAAGGTGAGTCAAAAGGTGGACTGAAAATCCCGCATATTTATGTGATCTTACTTACGATTTTACTATTGGCATTTGTTGCGACATTTATCGTGCCATCTGGTCAGTTTGATCGCGAAGTAAATGAAAACGGTACGGAAGTGTTAATCCCCGGAACCTTTACTGAGGTAGAAAAATCGTACTTATCTTTTTTTGATTTAATGATTGCTGTTCCATCGGGGCTCATAGCCGCTGGTGAAATTATCTTTGGGGTTCTGATGATTGGCGGGATGTTTGCGGTCTTAGAACGCAGTGGACTCGTTGATATTGGAGTAAGTAAATTAGGGAGAACATTTCATGATCGGCCAGTTATGATTATTGCCGTATTAATGTTTCCATTGGCGCTTTTAACAACATTTACGAGTGCCATTGAGTTATCAATTGTGTTTGCACCAGCCGTCATTCCACTTATGGTTCGATTAGGTTTTGATCGATTAACCGCACTTGCGGCTGTATTAGTAAGTACCGTAGCAGGATTTACGGCTGCGATTACGGGGCCTGCGACGGTTGGAGTGGCACATGAAGTGAGTGAGCTTCCTTTGTACTCTGGTTACGAGTATCGTGCACTTATTTTTCTTATCATTACGACAATAGGGATTATCTTCGTGAGCCGCTATGCACGCAAAATCAAACAAGACAAAACGAAGAGCCTCGTATACGGTGACGGCATTGATGAAACGTTTGTCGGTCGCGATGATATTACAGAAGTGAAAGCGACGAAGCGGCAGATGGCTGCAATCGTTGTGCTGTTTGCAGGAATTCTACTCATGATCTTTGGACTCATTCAGTGGGGTTGGTACTTCCGCGAACTTGGAGGTTTGTACTTAACGATCGGTATCGTTATTGGCCTAATTACTGGGCTTAATGTTAATAAAATTGCAGAGACGTTTAATGACGGTTTTAAGACGATTTTGCTCGGTGCGCTGGTCATTGGCTTTGCGAGAGCTGTGTCGGTCACTTTGGAAGAAGGCCAAATCTTAGATACGATCGTAAACGGAACGAGTCAGGTTGTTAGTGCGATGCCAGGGGCATTAACTGCGGTATTCATGATGATTGTACAAGGTGGATTTAATTTTCTCGTACCTTCAGGTAGTGGACAAGCCGTCATTACGATGCCAATTATGAGTGGGCTTTCAGATCTTGTTGGTATTACTCGTCAAACGGCGGTGCTTGCTTTTCAATTTGGTGATGGATTCGCTAACATTCTCTACCCAACTTCAGGATACTTTATGGCAACCCTTGCGATTGCTAAAGTCGGCTGGGACAAATGGGTGAAATTCATTTGGCCACTGCTACTCGTCTGGTATTTGTTAGCGGTCGTGTTTTTAATGGTTGCACAGTTTATGAATTTTGCATAACAGGTTTAAAGCGGTGGCGACTCCATGAGTTACCACCGCTTTGTTTTGAATTAAGATGTTTCAACGACTAACAGTCTAGTATAATGACAACATAGAGTGTCACGTCAGGGAGGAATACGTTTGACGACGGTAATTTTGGCAGAGAAACCAGACCAAGCACGGAGTTATGCGGCAGTATTTTCAAAGACAACTAAGAAAAAAGGGTACATCCTCATTGAAGATGATCGTTTTTTTAAAGGAGAAGCGGTTTTAACGTGGGGAATCGGTCACCTCGTTGAACTTTGTTTACCAGGCTATTACAAGAAAGAATGGAAGCGTTGGAGTTTGGCGAGCTTACCCATTCGTCCGGAGAAAATAGAGTTCCAAGTACCGAGAAGTAAACAAGAGCAATTTC
The DNA here is from genome assembly GCA_012970285.1 of Bacillaceae bacterium JMAK1. GTDB lineage: Bacteria > Bacillota > Bacilli > Bacillales > Marinococcaceae > Geomicrobium_A. The sequence goes on along the minus strand of JIBW01000006.1, from coordinate 198,883 downwards.
AAATCGTAAAGACATGGTTAAAGAAAGCTTCTGAAATTGTCATTGCGACAGACCCTGATCGAGAAGGAGAGAATATCGCCCGGTTAATTATCGATCAAGTGTCTGTGAAGAAATCTGTACCTATTAAACGGTTGTGGATTAATTCTCAAGAAAACGATGTTGTCCGTGAAGGGTTTAACAACTTGCAACCTGGAGAAAAGTACGTATCACTATATGAAGAGGCGAAAGCTCGTCAAATTGGTGATTGGCTCGTTGGAATGAATGCCAGCCCATTGTATTCACTGTTATTGCAGGAACAAGGCGTTCATGACACGTTTTCTGTTGGGCGTGTACAAACGCCAACGTTGTACTTAATTTACTTACGTCAACGTGAAATTGAGAATTTCAAGCCAGAACCGTACTTTGAAATTACAGCGGATGTTACCGCCAATAATGGAACATTTAAAGCGAAGTATAAAGAGCGTTTAAAGACGAAACAAGAAGTGCTAGCACTGTACGAAAAACATGGAATTGAGCGTGAGAATGAAGGAAGCATTGCTACACTAAATAAAAAGGATAAGCAACTACCTTCTCCTGTTTTGCACAGCCTTGCGACCCTTCAAGCAACAGCAAACCGTAAATGGAAGTACAGTCCGTCTAAGGTACTTAAAGTGATGCAAAGCCTTTATGAGAAAAAGCTTTTGTCATACCCACGTACGGAAAGTAATCACATTACGAGTGCTGAATTCTCGTATTTGAAGTCAAAGCTGTCAGCGTACATGAAAACGATGGGTGTCGATTTTGAACCGGCTTTTCTTCATCCACGAAAACGGTATGTGGACAATCAGAAAGTGCAGGAACACTACGCAATTATTCCAACTAAGACGATTCCTACTGAAAAGAGACTCGCTTCTTTACGAACAGAAGAACAGAACATTTATAAAGAAGTTGTTCTTACGACACTTGCGATGTTTGCACCACTTTATAAGTTCGAGGAAACGAATGTTGAAGTCGATCTAAATGGACTTCGTTTACATGCAAAAGGAAAAGTTGATCGTGAGAAAGGCTGGAAAGCGTTACTGTCACCACGGCAAAAAAAAGAAGAGCCATCACTACCAGCTATGGAGGTCGGTGAACGAGTCGAAACGGTCATGAAAACGGTAGCCGACGAGACAAAGCCACCGTCACTGTACACAGAGGGTCAATTAATTCCATTAATGAAGTCAGCGGGCAAGCATGTTGAAGATGAAGAGAATACTGCAATACTCGACGAAGTCACAGGGATCGGTACTGGAGCGACACGAGCAAGTATTATTGAAACGCTTAAAAGTCGTACGTACATTACCGTCTCAAAAAACCAAGTCACCGTTACTGAAAAAGGAAAAATCCTTTGCCAAGCGGTAGAAGGGAATTTATTAAGTAAAGCCGATATGACCGCGGAGTGGGAACTGTTCCTGCGCCAAATTGGGCAAGGGGAAAAAGAAGGTACAACGTTTATTGCGAATATCCATCAATTTATTGATCAATTGATTCATAATGCTCCTACGTCATTAAAAGAAGTCACGTTTAAAAAGGAATCACTCATGCAAGAGGCGAAATCAGAAGGGATCGGACCTTGTCCACTATGTGGCTCACCCGTCATAAGTAAAGGTCGAGTGTACGGATGTTCTGGTTACCGCGAAACGAAGTGTAAATTCGTCTTACCAAAAACAATTGCAAAAAAAACGTTAAGCGAAGCGAGTGCCAAACGACTGCTAACAAAAGGAAGCACGAGTCAGCTTAGGGGATTTAAAAGCAAGGCAGGCAAATCATTCCGAGCGGGTCTGACATTAAAAGAAGGCAAGGTTGAGTTTAATTTCGATGCGTTACCGATGAAGAATTCTGCTAAACGTAAATAAGGAGATTGGTCGATGGACGATAATGTAAGAAGTGATGAGGAGCTGCAAGCAATCACAGTTGGCGAGCGGAAGCTTCACAATAACACGATTGATTTACAGGAGTACGACCCTACATGGCCAACGCAATATCAAGCAGAAGAAGAGAAGATTCATCGTGCACTACAGAGCGAGGTTGTTCAGCTTGAACATGTCGGTTCAACGTCAATCCCAGGAATGAGTGCCAAGCCGATTATTGATATCATTTTGGTCGTTCACGATTCAGCTGAAGAATCGGGCTATGTACAGGCGCTAGAATCTGTTGGTTATAAGCTCATCATACGTGAACCCGATTGGTATGAACATCGAATGTTAAAGCGAAACGACGAAGGTGTAAATCTTCATGTCTTCAGTGAGGGTTGTGAGGAATCCACACGAATGCTTGCTTTTCGTGATCATCTACGTGCAAATGAAGAAGATTTCCTACTGTATAAACAGAAAAAGCAAGAATTATCAAAGCATACATGGCGACATGTTCAACATTATGCGGATGCGAAATCTGAAGTAGTGAAAGAGATCATTCAAAGAGCAAATCGTTAAGTTTTGAGGCAACAAATAGAGGTGGTGAGCAGTGTGCCCCGTTGTGAATCGTGTAACAAGCGTTGGCATCTTAAACAAACGATCGTAAGAACGAGTGCTATTGATGTGGATTTAGGAATGAACTGTCCTTATTGTGATGAACTACAATTCTTAAGTGCGAAGTCAATCAAGCGCAACAAAGTGTGGACTTTTTTCCCGCTCATCATGTTAATCGTTTACGGTTTAATGAATTTATGGATGTCCTTGCCGTTTTGGTCTTTTATCCTTTACTTGCTTCTGATCGTTGTGATTTTTATCGTTTTTTATCCACGGTCCATTACTGTCACGAATGTCAAACCGCTTCAAACGTAAATTGAACGGACTCGTTATTGGAGCAAAGCCAATGGTTCAAGTTATATAAAAAATCCCTCCAACGTTGTCGTGCTCTACGTAGAAGGGATTTTTTGGTCTGTTTATTGCGCAGTTTGTCCACCGTCAACAGCTAAGTTCACACCGGTAATATAAGCGGCACGGTCTGAACAGAGCCAGACTGCAGCTTGAGCTTGGTCTTCAGCTTCTCCAATTCTGCCGAGTGGAATGGCGTTTTTTACGTGTTCGGCTTGTTCGGGAGCCGATTCTTCCCACTGTTTAACGCTTGCGGTCATCGTCATTCCTGGGCAGATAGAGTTCACTCGGATGCCTTGTTTGCCGTACTCTAGTGCAATGGATTTTGTTAGCCCATTGACCGCCCATTTTGACGCGCTATAGCCACCCATGTTTTCAACGCCAAGTAGACCAGCAGTGGAAGCAGTGTTTACGATTGCGCCTCCTCCAGACTTTAACATGGCAGGGATTTCGTGTTTCATCGAGTAATACGTGCCTTTTGCTGTGACGTCCATCGCGCGGTCCCAGTCTTCGCTTTTTGATTCAACAATTTTCGCTTGAGGTACTCCAATACCAGCATTGTTGTGAGCGAAATCTAGTCTTCCATAGGTTTCAACCGTCGTCTGAACGAGTTGAATCACTTCTTCTTCATTTGCCACATTACATGGGAAGAAAGTTGCTTCACCACCGGCGTCTTTAATTAACTGTACGGTTTCCTTCCCCATGTCTTCGTTAATGTCTGAAACGACGACAGTTGCTCCTTCTTTTGCGAAAAGAAGTGCGCTTGCACGACCGATGCCATTTCCTCCTGCAGTTACGATACCAACTTTGTTTTCCATTAATCTACTCATTGCAATGTTCCTCCTTATGGATTCCTATCAAAAGTATTCCCAGTAAACTATTATTCAACAAAAGTATAGCACTGTATTTACCAGAATGAATAATTGAGGTAAGATAGACATTATATTTATCAGAAAAAAGCGAAAGTTGAGAAGGGTATGTGACAATCATGGGTGAACAACGTAGACCTCGACTGCGAGAGATGTTTGACTATTTGCATCAAAATCCCGAGATGAGTTATGAGGAAGTAAATACGACAGCATATCTGAAGAAAGTAATTGAAGAAGCGGGCATGAAGGTGAAGACATTTGACGATGTTACAGGTCTTGTTGTCGATATTGGTAGTGGCGACCCGGTTGTCGCACTGCGTGCAGATATTGATGCGGTTTATCAAGAAGTAGATGGTAAGTGGAGACCAAATCATTCGTGTGGGCACGACGCTCATATGACGATTGTGTTAGGTGTGCTTTTTGAGCTTCATGAACGAAAATCCCTTGATCGAACGTACCGGTTTATTTTCCAACCAGCAGAAGAAAAAGGAACAGGTGCACTAGCATTGATTGAGAAGGGTGTCGTTGATGATGTAGATGTCTTGTTCGGGATGCACCTTAGACCGATCCAAGAACTACGTGCAGGTGAATTTGCGCCAGCGATTCAACACGGAGCTGCTCGCTTTATTCATGGCACGATTCGTGGAGAAGACGCCCACGGTGCGAGGCCACATTTAACAGCGAATAGCATTCAAGTCGGTATGGATTTGTTCCATCAGCTAAATTCAATGCAGATTAATCCGATGCACCCGTACTCAGCGAAGTTAACGACGTTCCACGCCGGAGGAAAAAGCCCGAACATTATTCCAGGTAGCGCAACGTTCTCAATCGACGTTCGTGCACAAACGAATGAGACGATGGAAGAAGTGATTTCTCATATTGAACGCTTTAGGTCGTCACTTGAAACGTTACATAATGTACAGATAGAATTAACAACGAGCGCAAATGTCGCAGCAGCTGTCATTTCTACTCAAGCGGAGCAAACGTTATCTGAAGCAATTGTTTCGAGCGTTGGACAAAAATCATTGAAGCCACGATTAGTCACGACCGGAGGCGATGATTTTCATTTTTACACGATTAAAAATCCCGAATTAAAAGCGACGATGTTAGGGGTTGGTTGCGATTTATCTCCAGGGTTACACCACCCTCATATGACATTTGATCATAAACAAATGGAGCCAGCAATTAAAATCCTAACAGAAGCGATGACTACGGTAGACATTTAGGAGGAACAAGGCATGATTACCATCCGAGAATTAACGACGATGGAAGAATTAGAAGAGATGATGGACGTGGAAGAAGCGGTCTGGCAAATGGAGCCGTTACAAGTCCATCAAACGTTTACGGTACTAAAAAACGGCGGCATCATTCTCGGTGCCTATGATGAAGATAACATGATTGGTTTTTTGTACAGCTTTCCAGGGTTTGTAGAAGGGGACGTGTATTTATGTTCTCACATGTTAGGATTTCTTCCGGCCTATCGTAAACGAGGTATTGGCGTATTGATGAAGCAAAGACAAGCGGAGCTTGCTAAAGAACGAGGCTATAAAAAAATTACGTGGACGTTTGACCCGTTAGAAACACCAAATGCGTACTTAAACATTCAAAAGCTTCGAGCAGTCGGTGCTCATTATAAGGTCAATCATTATGGCGAGATGGCGGATGAATTTAATACGGGTCTTCCAACGGATCGAATGATTATTGAATGGGATTTAACGACGTCAATGACTGATGAAGAAGTCATAATTAGTGACACTCATCTTCTACTACGTAATACCAATGGTCATCCTATAGAGCACAGCCCTTTTGACCGGGATTCAGATGAACCGTATTACATTGCTGTGCCGAGTAACTTCCAACAAATCAAAGAAGAGAACTTTGAGCTTGCAAAGGCGTGGCGATTCGAAACACAAAAGCACTTCGTGGAATTGTTTCAAGCGGGCTACGTTGCAACCGGTGTTAAAAATGATCTTAACAACGAGACGACCTACTACAAACTGACAAAATAGGGGCGGTACAATGAACCTTAAACAAGTAACAATTAGACGACTTAACATGACGTTAAAAGCTCCGTTTACGACGAGCTTTGGAACATTTACTGATCGTGAATTTTTAATTATAGAAGTACGCGATGAAGATGGAAAGGTCGGTTACGGGGAGTCGGTTGCGTTTTCAAGTCCGTGGTACAACGAGGAGACGGTTGATACGAACGTACATATCATAGAAAAGTTTCTCGTACCGGCGTTACAAGAAAAACCGATCACACACCCAGATCAAGTGAGTGAACGATTTGCGTTTATTAGACGTAACAATATGGCGAAATCAGCTGTTGAAGGTGCCGTTTGGGACTTGTATGCAAAACAACAGAATAAACCGTTGGCAGAAGTACTCGGTGGCGATGCAACACAAATTGACGTGGGTGTAAGTATTGGAATTAAAGATTCAGTAGAGGACTTAATTGAAACGGTCCAATCACATGTTGATGCAGGGTATAAGCGAATTAAGATCAAGATCAAGCCAGGCTGGGACATCGATGTGCTTCGTGAAGTCCGGAAGCAATTCCCAACTATTCAAATGATGGGAGATGCAAATTCAGCATACACGCTTGAAGATCTTGATCATTTGAAGCAGTTGGATGACTTAAACTTAACGATGGTCGAGCAACCGCTTGAACATGATGACATTATCGATCATCGTTTACTGCAAGAAGCAATGAAAACGCCGATTTGCTTAGATGAAAGTATTCATTCTTTGGCTGATGCGAAAAAGGCAATCGCACTTGGAAGCTGCAAGATTATTAACATAAAAATTGGTCGAGTTGGCGGATTAACTGAAGCAAAGCGAATTCACGATTATTGTAAAGAGCAAGATGTTCCAGTCTGGTGTGGAGGCATGTTAGAGTCTGGAATCGGGCGTGCCCACAACATCGCATTAACAACGTTGCCGCAATTTATTTTACCAGGAGATACAGCTAGCTCAGCAAACTATTGGCATAAGGACATTATTTCACCAGAAGTCGTTGTTGAAAATGGGGTCATTCAAGTTCCGACTGAAGCGGGAATTGGCTATGACATTGATGAAGAAACACTTGAAGAATTTACGATTGATCGTTCAATCATTGAGCTAAACTAACAACAGTACATATGCAGACATCTTAAGGGGGAGAACCCGTTGGCTCAAAAACAAGAGAGAGCTTCAGTTATGGATGGGGGATTTGGCCGGTATTTTTTACCGGCCATCTTGCTTCAAAGTGTATTGATCGGTGGCGGTTATGCAACCGGTCGGGAAATTGTGCAATACGGTGCAGGGTTTGGGGCGCTCGGTTGGATTACGGGTGTAATGATTTTTATCGGGTTTTCTGTGATGGCTATTCTTACATTTGAAATGGCAAGAAAATTCCAAGTGTTTGATTATCGGTCGCTTCTGAAGCAGCTTATCGGACCGTTTTGGTTTTTGTTTGATATCGTCTACCTTTTGCTCGCCGTTTTAATTATTTCAATCGTTGCATCGGCAACAGGGGAAATACTTAATCAGACGATGGGCATTCCAAATTGGGTTGGAATCGTTGTGATGATGGTACTTGTCGGTTGGTTAAACTTCTACGGCGACCGGCTCATTGAGAAGTTCAAAACAATAGGAACGATCTCGCTCATGATTGGTTACGTGTTCTTTAGCATCCTCGTGATTTCCTCAACGTGGGAAAACGCAGCTGAAGTTCTTCGTACAGGCGATACGAGTTTTATCCCCGGTGAGATTAGCATTTGGATGGTGTTGTGGACAGGAGTCATTTACGTCGGGTACAACTTGGCCGTTTACCCAGCAGCACTCTTTACTGTAAAACGTCAGAAATCAGTAAAAGAAACGATCGTGTCTGGACTTATTGCAGGTTTCTTAATGACAAGTCCATGGTTCCTCACTTACTTTGCATTACTAGGATTTTATCCAGATGAAGCTGTACTCGGTTCTTCTGTTCCGTGGCTCGTGATGCTTGATGGGTACGGGCTATGGGTAATGATTATCTTCGGTTTTATCGTCGGATGGACATTGATCGAAACGGCGACGGGGATGATCCATGCATTTATTACACGAGTCGACCAGCAATTCGAAGAGTTCGGGAAGGCACCACTTTCTGGCAAGAAGCGAGCGATTGTCTCAGTCGGAACGCTCGTGTCAGCCTTTTTGCTCGCGCAAGTTGGAATTATTGATCTGATTGCTTATGGATATACGTTTATGGCGTACGCAATGATTGCCATCTTCGGCTTACCATTACTAACAATAGGTTTTTACCGAATCATAAAACCACAATGGAAAAAGTCGTATTGGGATAAGCAAAAGAAATCGAACGTCGATGCACAGGGGTGAAAAAGGGCTAGTGATCGGAGCCCGGTATGATTTTTCAAGAATGAAGAAAAAAACAAAACGTTTAAAAAGGCAGTTGAAGTATAAAGTGTTATACTGTGTGTAACTTATTCTAAGGAGTTCGACGTTCGTATGATCCCAAATCCACATGAATCACTTGTAGATGTTTCAAATCAATTGTTTGAGTTAGTTGTCGAAGAGCTCGGAGTGAACACAGCGTATGTTGCTAGAAGAGATGACAATGTGATGACGGTACTCAACTCTCATAACAAAACAGAAGAAATTGTCCCTTCGGATGTAGTCGTTAATTATGAAGACTCGAACTGTAAACTCGTGTTGGAAAACCCTGAGCAAATGCGTTCAATCGCAAACTTGTTCACTGATGTTGAAACGAAGGATCGAACGGTTACAGAGCAATTCCAAGTCAAAGCATTTCTTGGAGTCTCTTTACATCGTAAAAACGGTCAGCCATTCGGGACATTATGTGTGATGGACCGTAATGAGAAAAGCTTCTCTATTGAGCAAGTGGAGTTTATGAAGACGGTTGCAGGCGTTCTGAGTTATATGATTGAACTAGATGAAGCGTATGAAGATATGAAACTTCTTAGCGCGCCAATTATTCCTGTGTCAGATCAATTAGCCGTATTGGCATTACAAGGAAACATTAATGAAAAACGCGAATTGATGATCATTGAAGAAACACTCACGTACGTTGCACGTGAAAAGGTTCAATACATTGCGATTGACTTGTCGCAAATGAATCGAACCGATCAATCATTCATAACTTTACTTGAAAGACTTGTGAATGCACTAAAGCTAATGGGTGTCCAAGTGATGTTGTCCGGTGTACCTGTTCGCCTTGCTGAACACTCGTACATTAATAATCGATTGTTTGAATTAGAAGTCGGTTACGTTCAAAATCTAGCAGATGCATTTTCTAATTTAGGATATGAACTTCACAAAACGGTCCATTAATAGTGCCTATTCTAAGCGAGCCCGTCTACCATAGACGGGCTCGCTTTTTTCGGTATGGTATGGGTGCGACACAGTGTAGCAAGAGAAAGGCATGGTGTAGCAAGAGGAGAGCAGGGTGTAGCAAGAGGAGAGCAGGGTGTAGCAAGAGAAGAGCATGGTGTAGCAAGAGAAGAGCAGGGTGTAGCAAGAGAAGAGCAGGGTGTAGCAAGAGGAGGGCAGGGTGTAGCAAGAGGAGGGCAGGGTGTAGCAAGAGGAGGGCAGGGTGTAGCAAGAGGAGAAGCAGGGTGGTGCAAGAAAAGTACAGGAAGGTGCAAGCTTGATAGGGCAAGTGGAAAACGCTTCGTGGTAACAGCGAAGTAGTGACTATTGGGTTTTATGTAGGAGAGCTTAGCTAGATTTAACTCCTGTTCAGGAGCTTTTCCAGGTTGTTGTACAAAACGATGGTGCTGTACTTATTAAAGGATTTGGAATGAACGACAAGAGGATGAAGAAAGACTCTCCAATTTTAGCTAAGGAGAGTCTTTCTTTGAATTTAACTATATTGTAGATCGATCATTGCAGTCACTCTTAGTAAATGTTCGAACAACATTCATCGACTATAAGAATGTCGTTAACAAAACAATCGCACCAGCGATTAAAACGAAACTAGCAATGGAACGAATTAAACAGCCAACGCCTCGCATTACGAGTGGGAAAACGAAGATGACCATGATTGCGATGACGATGATGGTGATAAGATCCACGGAATCCGCCCCCCTTCTTTGATGTTGATTTCCTCTTCTACTTTTACATAAAGTTCCCGAAATGAAAAGCATTGAAACAAAGTTAAGTTTTTCTTGTGCAATTCGCCCTCTGTTATACGCCGAGCCAAGAAGACAAGGGTCTGCATAATGTATCGTAAACAATGAAGAGGTGAAACAATGGGAGGTAGACAAAGAAGGATTCAAATCAACAACAATTTGATAAATGGACCCGGGTTCGTTGAGTCCAGTCCCCCTGAAGAACAATTCGCATCGTTTTTGATTCGGAAAATTGACGTAACGACAGGGCTGCCGCTAGCAGGTGTAACGTTTACGTTGTTCCAAGGCAATGCTGAAATAGCAATAGAAGTAACGAATGCAAACGGAGAAGTGCGCTTTAGCGATTTATTACCTGGCGTGTATCAACTTGAAGAAACAATCGGTTTGCCAGGGTATCAAGAGACAACTAATTTAGTAACCATTACGATCCAGTCTGCCGTTGAGATTTATATGAACGGTGTGTTAGCGAACGAATTGACGCTTGAAAATGTCCCGGTCTTTCAACTGGCATTCTTAAAAGTAGACAACGCTACTAGGCAACCATTAAGCGGCGCGACGTACACACTAACTGATGCGCTCGGCACTGTTCGTACCGTGACCTCAAATGCTAGTGGGCTCGTGGATTTCGGTGTCGTACCACCAGGAAGTTATGAGTTGCTAGAAATTGCTTCCCCACCGGGGTATGTTGACAACAATGTCCCCCTTGAAGTCATCGTTACCAATGATGGAACAATCACCGTCGGGCAAGTGGAACTGTCTGAATTTGTAGCAACGAACGAAAGGGCTAGATTTGAATTTTTCGTACGGAAATTGAGTGTTGACGGCACGACGCTATCAGGTGCGTTCTTTGAATTAATAAATGATGAAGGGGCAGTTCAAGAAATTCAGATTAGCGGTTTCAATGGTATTGCAAGATTCTCCAATGTACTTCCTGGACGATACGTTATCAGAGAAGCTATACCACCTGTAGGCTTTGCTCCTATTCAAACCGATTTTCCAGTGTTAGTAAAGGAGGACGGTGAAGTCATCATTAACAATGTTCCTGGTGATGGATATCCGATTCTAAATGAACCATTACAGTAACGAGCATGTCTGCCCTACTTTAATTTAACCCCCTCAAGCCTTGGGCTAGAGGGGGTTATGATCGTTACCGAAAAAGAAATTTTCCAGTGACTGATTCAAGGTGTTTTGCGATTTCGTCTGGTTTCCCTGAGGCGATGAGTTCTCCTCCTTGATGACCACCAAAAGGTCCAAGGTCGATTACCCAGTCGCTACTTTCAATTATCGTCGTATGATGCTCAACGACAACAACGGTGTTATTCGCATCAACGAGTTTGGAAAGTAGCATATACAAATGTTTAATATCCGTCATGTGTAGACCACTTGTCGGTTCATCGAGCAAATAAAGTGTATGCCCTTTTTTTGCTTGGCTCAATTCTTTTGCAAGTTTCAATCGTTGTCCTTCTCCACCTGAGAGTGTGGTTAGTGCTTGTCCCCAATTGAGATAGCCTAGACCAACATCGATGAGAAGTTGCAGTAACGTGTTCATCTTGCTTTTCGTTTCAAAAAACGTAAGTGACTGTTCAACACTAAGGTTAAGGAAATCAGCGATTGAATGTCCTTTGAATTGTACAGAGAGGACATGCTCTTGAAAGCGTTGGCCTTTACAACTTGGACAAGTAACTTTCATGTCGGATAAAAAACTTAGGTTAACATCAACTTGTCCGAGTCCTTCACACTGTTCGCATCTACCACCAGCAGTATTAAACGAAAAATTCTTCGTTTTTAGATCAAGTTCTTTGGCTTTTGGCTGTGCAGCGAACTGAGTACGTAGCAATGTGAATAAGTCCATAAAAGTTGCCACATTTGAGCGTTGCATGCGTGTTAATGGTGTTTGTCCTACTTGAATGACATTGTCTACTTCATTTAGCCCATCAATGTGTTCGCATCCTTTGTTTTTTGCAAGCACATCAAAAACAAGCGTAGACTTTCCAGAACCAGATACACCGGTAACACTTGTAATCGTTTCGAGTGGGATTTTAGCAGTGATGTTTTTCAAGTTGTTTGCAGAGGCGTTTGTAATGGTTACGTATTTTCCGTTTCCATCTCGTTTTTTTGCAGGAAGTGAAAGCTTTTGTTTTAGCAACTTTCCCGTTTGTGAAGAGGGGATATGCATCAATTGTTGAGCGGTTCCCTGCCCAACAATTTCTCCTCCTTTTCTTCCAGCACCGGGACCAATGTCAATGAGGTGGTCTGCTTCATGCATGACGAGTTGATCGTGTTCAATTACGAGTACAGTATTTCCTAAATCTCGCAGCTTTTTCATAATCGCAATTAATCCAGTCGTATCTTTTGGATGAAGACCTGCGGTAGGTTCGTCGAGAATATAAAGGACACCAGTGAGTCCGGAGCCTAAAATTGATGCCAGCTTTAGTCGTTGGGACTCTCCACCTGATAAGGTAATCGCTTGTCGATCTAAGGTTAAATAGCCAAGTCCGACTTGAATAATCCGTTGTAATCGTATGCGGAAATCATTTGTGACTGTATATAAAAGCTCTTCTTCAGCTTCCTCATAAATCTTCTCCACCCCATTGATCCAATCAAGTAACTCATGAAGTGGAGCGAGTGACAAATCCGGCAAACGCCTTCCTTGGATAGTGACATGTCGTACTTCTTCCCGTAGCCGCTCGCCGTGACAGCTTGAGCATGTATGACTGTAGAAAAATGCAGACTCTGAAGATTTTCCGTCTTTTTCATGGTACCTTCGCCACATGCCAGTGATAATTCCTTCGAACTTCCCTTTTGCAACGGTTTTCGGTGGTTTCACACTTGGGAAATGTTGAATAAAAGTTTGGCTATCTGTGCCATACAAAAGAAGATGCCACTCTGCTTCGGAATAATCTTGAAGAGGTTTATCCCCAGTAATGGTTAAATCATAGTGCTTACTAGCATTCACAATTGAATTCACATAATGATCGATGAGGGAATTATGCCAAAAGGTTACAGCGCCTTCACGAAGACTTTTAGTTTGCTCGAAAACGAGAGTGGGATCGATGTTTTCAACTGTTCCAAGCCCTGTACAAGTCGGACAGGCACCTTCTAATGTGTTAAATGAGAAATCTGCTTTTGTTAATGCTGAGAGCGAAGCGTTGCAATGAGGACATGTAACAGTCGAATCTTGGTCACCACTCGCACGTGGAGGAATGGCTTGATGACAATTAGTACATCGCCTTTCCCCTTTTTGTGTGAAGATTTGACGAAGGTACGTATACAGGTCCGTGACAGTTCCTACTGTTGAGCGAGGGTTACGGTTTGTCACGTGCTGCCCAATTGAAATAGATGGTGACAACCCTACCATGCGATTGACTTTAGGTTTTTGGATCGCTTCTGCGGATAAACCGCTGGATTCTAAATATTGTCGTTGGCACTCTCGTTGCAACAAATCGAGAGCGAGTGTTGATTTGCCTGACCCTGATGGGCCGGTAACGACAATGAATTGGTTTTTGGGGATTTCGAGAGTAATATTCTTCAAATTATTCTCTCGCGCGCCTTCAATACGGATTGAATTACTCATTTAAGACCTCCTAGAAGTTTATGTGCAAGAACAATCATATAACAGTGATGCAAGTAGAAAGCTTCCAACGATAAATTACTTACTATATAATAAGAACATTGTCATGGTACTTTAAGGTTTTAAGTGAGGGAATGAAGAGATGAGAGTGTATAAACCAATTGAGATTGCAAGAATCGTTGGGGTGAGTACAAGTGCTCTAAGACATTATGAATCGTGGGGAATCGTTCCGAAGCCTGAACGGTTTGAAAATGGCTATCGCAAATATACGGACGTTCATTTGGCGTATTTTCGCTGTTTGCGTGCGATGTTTCCTGCATTCGGACATGCATTGACGAGCGAAGTGGTACTTGATATTAAGAACGGCAATCAAGATCAAGCGTTTTGGCGCATGAATAAAGCGCAAGCCGATCTTCAATATGAAAAAATGACGACCGACCAGACGTTGGAAATGCTTCGAAATCCTGAACTACCGCTATCGCTAAAAGGTACCGTGAAAGAAGAGATGTCGATCGGAGAAGTGGCCGAAATTACTGATGTCCTCCCGTCAGCAATTCGCCATTGGGAAAAAGAAGGGCTGATCACACCGAAGCGTAATCTTGAGAATGGCTATCGTATTTATCAGTCTACCCACGTCCGTCAAATTCTATTGTTACGGACGATGCGTAAGACGGTCTTTTTTATCGATCAAATGAAAGAAATCATTCAGGCGGTGGAGCACCATAGTGTGCAAAAGGCTAAGCAATCAGCGGAACAAGCTAGAGAGTACATCTCAGAGAGAAATCGACTGCAGATGAATGCCATCTATGAAGTCATTCGTTTGTGCAAAGTGATTAACGATGAGGATGAAGAGTAACGTGAACTGAAATCGAAAAAACCCCTATGCGTGATCGCACAGGGGTTTAATATTAGTCGTCGCTTTCTTCTTCATCAGCTTCTTCTTCTGGCTCGATATCTTCGAATTCAGCTTCCATTTCAGCTTCCATCTGAGCTTGGAATTCTTCAATATCAACCGCGTTTTCTATTGCTTCTTCTGGAATGTCAATGTTATCAATTCCATCGAAGTCAGAAAACGTCCCGTTCATTTGTTGATTAATTGAAATGGTTTCGCCTTCTTCGGTCATTTCCATTTCAAAGTTCATTTCAATGCCTTCTTGGTAGTACGTATCTTTGTTAATGTACATAACATAGTCAAATGTATTAATTGTCATTTCTTCGAATAATTGCTCCATTTGTTCAGCCATCATCTCATCGTTTTGTTGCGTAGCGACGATTTCTTTAGAGAACTCAATTAAATCATCACCTGAGCCTTCAACACTTAGTGCATATTGATCGCCTTCATCAGACAAAGTGATGTTCTCTGTGAATTGTTCAAGGATTTCTAGTTGTTCTTGTGGCGACATTTCTAAGTCTTCGATGCTCATTAAGTCATCTCCGAGTAAATCCATCTTCATCCACTCATCAATCATGGGCTCAAACATGTAAAGAATACCGTCTTCATCCATGTATTGCTCAATTTCCACTTCTTCACCTGTCATCGGGTCAGGAGTCGTAATCGTTTGGGCGAACATCATTGGGTCCATCATGACGTCCATTTCAATTTTTGAGTCCATAGGCATTTCTTCACCGTCGAAAGAAATTGTTTGTGCAATGTCCATGACACCACGATAACTTTCAAGTGATTCCATCGCCTCATAAGAAAGTCGCATAACTTCTTCGGCTTCACCGTCAGCATCTGTAGCTTCTTCTTCGGCAGCATTTTCATCAGCGTCAACTTCAGTTTCCGCCTCGTTTTCTACGTCTTCACCTTCTGCACTCGTGTCAGCATCACTATCATTACATGCGGCTAGAACAACGACGAATGTGGACAACGATAACCAAAGCTTCATCTTCTTCATAAAATCCTCCTAAAAGATTACGTCTTCACGTGTGTACCGATCCTAGACCAATACGACCATAACAAAACCCAATCATACAGTAAGAAGGTTTCAATATAAATGGGAAAAATGTAGTGTTGTTTAAATTGGAATAAAACATCGTATTTTCAGTAAAAAACATTTGGTGGGTGATAAAAAAACAACCCGCTCAGTTAGGCGGGCTGATTTTCAAGTGAATTTGAATCCTTTTCTTTGTCTTGTTTCTTCATTTTAAGGTGGAAATACAAGTACGTGAGCGCAAGTGCTACGACCATCAGAACGACAAGTGGCCACGTATCATACAAAAGTTCAGGTCGGTCCATATGAACAGTTGCACGCATGCCGAGAACTGTGTACGTCATTGGTAACCATTCGTGAACCCATTGGAAAGGTGCTGGTACGAGTTCAACTGGGAATGAACCTCCACTTCCTCCAAGTTGGATAATCAGAAGGATAATACCGATGAAACGACCAGGGTTATCAAGGATCGCGACGAGCATCAAAATTAATGCCATAAACGCAAGACTTGAGAACCATAAAAACAAGCTAAATAAAATCGGATTTGAAATGCTCAAATCTAAGCCCCAGAATACGACGGCGAGCAATGCGGCCGCTTGTACCGTACTTACTGTCCATACGACTCCGAGCTTTCCAGAGAACCATTGCCAACCGTTCTCATGAGCGCCTAGCGGGTCTCGAAATGGATAAATAATCGATAAGGTAAGACCTCCTACGTAAAGTGCTAATGACAAGAAGTAAGGAGCAAGCCCTTCACCGTAAGAATAGTCTTGTTGGACGCCTTCAGATGCGGATTGTACAGGTGAACTTAATAACGCTTGTTGATTCTCATTGAGTTCATAGTCAAGCAAGACATCAGAAAGAGTAATCAAGTGTTCATGAAGCTCATGTGCTCCGTCATCTAAGTCCTGGATTCCTTCTTTAATTTCTTCACCACCACTTTTGGCTTGGTGCATTTGATAAGAAAGCTCATCAGAGCCTTCGTCGAGTTGTTCAAGCCCAGCATGCAGCTCGGAAACTGCTTCAGTTGCTTCATTTAAAGTAGATTCAATGGTTTCAATGATTGCATCTGTCTGAGATAACGCATGTTCAAGCGTATAAAGCGTTGCTGTAATCTCATCAAAAAGATCCATCTGCTGTAAGTTACCTGTGCCAAGCTCTTGAGGTAAGCTGTTATTTAGCTGTGTAAAACTCGCATTAACATCATCAACCCAAGCGGAGATTTCTTGTTGACCGACGACAAGCGTAGTTGAAGCTTCATCGTACGTTGAACGAATAGAATCAACAGCTGTATCCACATTCGTTGTCTGTTGTTCTAGGTCTGTGGATAACTGCGTAAGTGAATCCGATAGCTCTTCTAAATGTGCACATACTTCCTCTTCACTCTCACACTGATCGATCTGTTCATCTAACAAGTAAAGTCGATCATTAACCGTTTCATTGGCTTGTTGTAAACCATCGTTCATACGTTCAATTTGTTCGAGAAGGTTGCTTGCATTTGTGATTGCTTGTTGATTCTCGTTTAGTGTGTGTTCCCATTCACTCCACGTAGATTGGGCGTCATGAAGTGTCTCCCGTACGTTTTGCCATTCTGTTTCGAGTGACTGTAAAGACTGCCTCAGATTTGCAAAGTCTTCACTTTCCAAATAACGCAACGCTTGTTGTACTTCGTGTTCCAATGTATCCAGTCGTTCAATGAGTTGGTTACGCTCATCACTCGTTTCATACCGATGGTTAAACTGAGCGATTTCTTCATTAAGTTGACTGGTGCCTTGTGCGGCTTCTTGAATGCCGTCGTGAAGCGTATTTGCACCAATTTCTAAATCGGAAAGACCGTTCACGAGCGATTGCATATTGTCATAAGCAGAATCAGTGCCATCCGCAATTTCGAGAGCCCCGTCACGAAGGTCTACAACGGCTTCAATTAGCGTGCTGTATGCATCATTGGCTACTTCGACATAAGACTCTGTAAGTGTTTGGGATAATTCATGTTCCATTTGCGTGATGGCTTGTGAACCAAGTTGGCTGCTGACGAAGTTCATGTCTTCATTGATTTCATAATAAAGAACACCTTGTTCAGGATCGTCGTGTTGTACAGAGGTGACGTGCTCAGAAAAATCTTCTGGTACATGAACAAAAAAGTAATACTCAAAATCAGTTAACCCTTGTTGGGCAGTTTCGTAATCTGTTATTTCAAATTGAAATGATTCATCATCTAGGAGCGTCTCAACAAATTCATCCCCTGCGTGGACAAATTCTTCATCAACCTGTGTTCCTGTATCTTCATTAACGATCGCAACAGGTAAATTTTCAATTTCGCCGTATGGATCCCAAAATGCCCAAAGTAATAAGCCACCGTACAAAACTGGAATGACCATAATTCCAAGAATGCCGATGCTCATTTTTTTGTTTTTAAGAATGGCTTTCCATTCATTTAAAAATCCTTTCATACCCTCACTCCAAAACTATTTGACCAATTTGTTAAAATGGTCATTTTATTGTAAAAAAACATCGCTACTACGGTTGACGAATAGCGATGCCGTCAAAAATATGGTTTTTGAAAACGTCGTATAATTCTCGTTCACTTAATGGCGGTTCATTTTGTTCCCAATCCACGATAAACGCCATGTACAGTTTATAAATCGTAAATGCGGTCACTTTAGGGTTGGTTATGAGTAACCGGCGACGATTTGCTCCCCGTTCAACGACGCGCTCAATTTGTTTCAAAATGAGCTCTTCAACGCGAGCAATCGCGATATGAGCCTCCTGTGTCCCGAAAACGCTAACTTCTTCAGTAAGCTGGGCAAGCAACTTGTGTTCTTTACGGTAACGTAAGACGCCGTAGAGTGCTTCGTGCAATAAATCTAATGTTTTGCCGTCACGTTGCATGATGTTATGAAACTGCAACTCAACGTCGTATATTAACTCATCCATGACAGCTTCAAACAGTTGCTCTTTATTCGTAAATTCCGTATAAATGGTTCCTTTTCCAACGTGCGCGATCTTTGCTACGTGAGCAACGGTTGTCCCTTTATATCCGAATAAGGAGAAGGTATGTTTGGCAGCATCCATAATGGATTGACGCTTGTTCGCAATCATCGATCGTATCTCTCCTTACATTATTGACCGTTTCGTTCATTTGGTCAATTTAGTGTAACATCATCTAAATTAATGTGCAAACTTGTCCACATGTTAATCATGGTTAACATGCAAAAGGATTTCTATGGATGGTCTATGAATTGTTAATAAAAGGGTGTAGCATGAATGAGAATACCGCAGTTTTTTAATACGCTTAATGAATTTATACTATTATGAATTATCGAGATGGAGGAGAGTGAACGATGCGTTATTGGTTTTTGTTGGCTGTTGTTATCGTATTGACCGCTTGCAACAGCGAATCAGTTGAACAAGAAGAAGCAACCGTGTCACCTCGGGAACAGACGGCAGAAGAGAACTATTATCTACCAATGATTTTGGATCAACATGTACTGTTTTCTGCTGAAGATTTGCCTGCGGATACGAAAGAAATCGCCTTAAGTTATGAAGTGTGGGAGAACGGCTCGATTGTGGATGATCTAACTAGATCTATTGCCATCGGACTTAGTGAAGATCGTTCAATTGGCGATTATGATGATGTGATGCTTGCTTTTAATGACTTAGAAACAGGCATTGACCGTGAGATTGAATTAATGATTCGTACGATGGATGAAGAGAAAGTCGGAGGAACGTATAAAGGAACAGCCTCATTTACAGGCACAGAAGAAGGACTTGGAGCCGCCGTTGCAGAAGAAATTGTCATTGGAGAGCGTAGCCCATTATTTGTGAACTTCACAAGCTCACAGATGAATAGCAATTGGTATGAAGAAGAAGGATTGCAAGAGATGATTCAAGCTAATGAATATGTCTTTATTGTGTATGTAGAAATCGTGGTGTAACTGAAGTTGAAGAGAGGGGAGAGCGCGTGCGAAAGAAAAAACTTGATTTAGTGTTCAGTCTCATCCTTTTAGTATTTCTCCATTTGTTGCCACTGTGGATTGAGGTCTATGAAATCATAGGTTATTACTTATTTATTTGGGTCTTCCTTACGCCACTTATGGTGTTCCAACTTGCATGGGTTCATCATCCTCCTTTTTTTATTACGGTATGGCGAGTGGCATATAACCGAAATTTTATTATTAAAATGTTGCCGATTACGGTAATGGCGGCATTAACTTTTACCATGTATCTATTGATATTGCCGTATATAATTGCTGGAGTAGACGATTTAGAAGTTTTTATTCAGTATCGCTTATGGGGATTTTCCCTCTTAGCAGGCTTTATTGTTTCTCTGTTCACTATTTTTCTTAGTGACGAACGTTTCGAAGAAGAGACGAGTAAAAGTGAACGGGGGTATTAACCACTCGTTTGAGGCGGGTGGCCATTCGTGAGGTGAAAAAGAGATGAAGATGTTCAGTCAGCATCGGGCAAGCCGATGAATCCGTGGCGAATGCTCATTTGGTTACTCATCGCCCAAATCTTAATTGCGTTTATTGGGCGCGGGGTTTCACCACTTGGCGTGTTTATTGGCGAGTCGCTACAGTTGACGAATGCACAAATTGGGATGCTGCCTGCAGCGTTGTTCTTTGGTCAGTTTGTGGCTTCCATTCCCTTTGGTGTATTTGTTGATCGTGTTGGGACGAGGCGTTTGCTACTCGTCCTTACACTTGTGTTAGGGATTAGTTTTTCATTAGTATCATTTGCAACCCCATTTTGGCTCGTACTCGTTTTGATGGCGATTGGCGGAGTTGGTTATGGGGCGTATCATCCAGTGTCTACGCGGGGGATCTTATATTGGTTCGATTCTTTGCAACGGGGAACGGCGATGGGTATTAAACAAATGGGTGTGACGGTCGGATCAGCGTTGGCGGCATTTCTACTCGTGCCGTTATCAGAAATGTTTCATTGGCGACCCGTGCTGTTCGTATCCTCACTCGTGTTAATTATCGGTGGGCTCATCTGTTATTTCTATTATCGTGATGCAGTTGTCTCTACGCCAAAAACGAAGAATATCCGGATTTCGAAACAGCTGTTATCGATGTTTTCAAATCGTCGGTTGCTATTACTAACAATTGGGGCTATGACGTTAAGCGCTAGCCAAATGTCATTAAATACATACATCATTTTGTATGCGACGAATCATTTACTCGTCTCCATCGTGTTCGCAGGCATGTTGTTAGTCATTTCAGAAGTTGGAGGTTCCTTAGGACGTGTCATTTGGGGGATCGTAAGTGATCGGCTGTTTCAAGGCAATCGGATGATTATTCTCTGTATCATTGCGATCATTTCTACATTTGGCTTCGTGACATTAGCTTCCTTATCCGCTGGGGTGAGTGTACCAATTCTTATTCTTATCATCTTTATTCTCGGTTTTTGTTTAGCGGGATATAACGGGTTATGGATGAATGCGGCAACTGAAATTGTGCCGAAGGAACAAGCGGGGCTCTCTAGTGGGTTTTCAACGAGTATTGGTGCATGGGGTGTCATCTTAGGGCCGCCATTGTTTGGGCTAATCGCGGATCTGACTGGAAGTTACTCGGCTTCTTGGATTGTGATGGCAGTGCTCATGTTTTTTGTCGCTATTTTATTTTTACTTTTAAATCAGTCTTTACGTAAAGAAAGCATCGACACATAAGTGCCGATGCTTTTCTACATGGAAGGGGGTTCCTTCGCGTTATTTGTTGAGATATGAAGTTGAGCTGTTTTTGTTTGGATGTTTCGGAGTAAAACGAAGAAAATCTCAATTGTAAGCAATAAGAAACCGGCAGGAATTACGAATAAGACGGGATAATAAGGGACGACAGCACCTTTCATACTAAACGCTACACCTTCGACAAAGCCGACCCAAGCGTACTGATAAGCAAAGATTGTTAGCATCAGAAAGAGGATCAATTCCAATGATACGAGCGCGATGGAAATGATGTATTGCTGACGCTCTTTGAATTTTTGAACGAGCATTTCAAGTCTTGGCATAATGCCTGAGCTGTACACATAGGCGAGCCCTGGGAAAAACGCGAGTGGCATAAGGAAATATTGTGCAATTTCGTAACTTCCGACTGTTGGCAGTTGAAACACGGTACGTAACAGAACGTCAAGCGCAATGAGGATCATCATTAATGAGATCGCTGCGCCGCTAATGATAAGCCCGATAAACTTAATTTTTTCAATGCCTTTATATGCAGCATTCATTTAGAATCTCCTCCTACATTAAGCTAGGTAACCATGTGACAATTGGTGGAAAAGCAATCATCAGTCCACAAACGACGATGGCGAGTACAACAGCGAATATGCTCGTTTGAATGAACAATCGTTCTATGGAAATACCAGTAACACCAGAGACGGCGAATACGCTCAAGCCAACAGGTGGAGTAAGTAGACCGATCGTACAAATAACAGAGACTAAAATTCCGAACCATAACAAATCAACGTTCATTTCTTGGATAATCGGTAACAGGATTGGTGTTGCCATAATAATGACTGCACCACCTTCAATAAACATAAATAACACAAAGTAGATGAAACAAATGAACACGAGCATTAATACAGGATATTCAATTAACGGACCTAGAAATCCGATCAATTCCCGTGGTAGTTGGGAGATCGTAATAAAACGACCAAAGATTTGTGCTGTAACCATGATAAGAAGTACCATGGATGAAATCTTGATTGTTCCAGAAAACGAATTTATAAAAAATTGCTTGTTTACTTTTCCTAAGAAAAACGCAGTAAGTAAGCCGAGTATCGCTCCAATTGCGCCAGCTTCAGTCGGCGTAAACGTACCAGAGTAAATTCCCCCGAAGATCACAGCCATAATAGCAAGGAAGATCCCGATTACAATTAACGCTCTAGAAAGCGAGACGTCTTCCGTTGTTTTAGCGGGTTCGTTTTGAATTTCAACGGAATGCTTTTTAATATCGCGGTTGTACAAGAAGAGCATCACGAGAATAATAACAATCGTCATGAGAATCCCAGGAATGATTGCTCCGATGAATAATGTGCCAATCGGTGTTTCTGTAACGACACCGTATAAAATTAAGACGATGCTTGGAGGGATAATTCCAGAAAGTGATCCGGCAGCGGCAATCGTAGAGCCGGCAATATCATCACGAAAGCCATGTTTTCGTAATTCAGGAACGGCAACTTGTCCGAGAGCTGCAGAAGATCCGGTTGTTGAACCTGACACCCCACCTAAAAAGGCTCCGATAACGACAGATAAGACACCTAGAAGACCTGATTTTCCTTTTGAAAGTTTGTAAACTATTAAATACAAATCACTAACAATTCTCGATTGCACAATAAATTGCGCCATCAAAACAAACAACGGAATCGTCGTTAACGTATAACTTGCAATAACTCGGTACGGTTCGACTTGCATGAACGTTGTGATGTATGAAGGTCCTTCAAGAATGATGATGCCTAATACACCGATACTAAGCAGTACCGTATGAATGTGCATACCGAGAAGTAGGAAAATCAAAAATAAAGCGAAGATCACTAAATAGAAAATCTCAATCGACATGTTGTACACCCCCTGTTATTCAATGGCTTTAATCTCGTCAGGCACATCACCGCCGTGCTTTATAATTAAGTCACGCCAAAGAATGGCAACTTCTCGAGCGGGTAGTCCATTTTGTTCGTGCTCATCAATCCACGTGTGCCACGTATCGACCATGCCTCCAATGAGGTACTGTTGCGCATCCTCATCAATGTCTTCAAGATGAACGAATTCTGCTCCTTTGTTCAACGCTTCTTCTCGTATTTCAATCGCGCGATCTTCCCATATCTGGCCACTCCCATCGAGATGATCTTCAGCGGTATCCATCATGACTTGTTGTACCTCTTCAGGTAGCGAGTTCCAATTTTCTTCAGTCATGGCCCATACCCCTGAAAAATGACCGAGGTTAATACCTTCTAGCGTATAATTGAACACTTCTTGCATCCCGTATCCTGTCCAGTCAGCGACACTGAAGAAGGCACCTTCAAATGCGCCACGATTAATCGCATCAAACATATCCGCTGAAGGAATGCTTACTGAGTTCACACCGATTTTGCCTGCGAAAATCTCATGAATTCGTGTCGGGGAGCGAAGCGACGCTTGCCTGAAGTCTTCAACCGTTTCTAAAGGGTAATCCTTTGTTGACATCACATATTGTTGAGTTGGTGAATAGGGAATCACTTTCAAGTCTTTCTCTCCGTATTCAAGTTCAGTGAACGTTTTTCCATCATCTGTGATTGGTTCCTCAGAATATATGAGGTCTGCAAAAGCTCTTGCGGCAATGACCGTATCCGATTCAAGTAAAGGCAACACTGTCACTTCAGTGAGTGGAAACCGTTTTGGGTCATAGAGCGGCCAAAGTGGCGCAGCAATATCAATCGTTCCATTTCTTAGCGCTTGTAACTCTTCATTCGTTGGCACTAATTCTCGGCTCGTATATGCATCAAATACGACCTTTCCATCAGTTCGCTCTTCCACGTCCTCCATCCATGGTGAAAAGAATCCTTGCCACCATCCGTTTTGAGAACTCACTAGAGAAGAGATCGTTAACTCGATCGGTTCTTCACCGTCCGTTGTTGTCGTTGCTTCGTCAACTTGCACACAGCTTGCTAGAATTAATGTCAAAGAAATGAGTAGAATACTCCCCTGTCGTCGAAGCATCATTGTACCTCCCTCAGTAAATAAAGCGCTTACATTACTTGCTATCTAGTAATTGCAAGTTTTGTACCAAGATAATAGGGGGCGATGTTTTCAGTCATTGACAGAAGCTACTAGAAAAAGAACTGCCATATGGTGGTGAAAAAATGCAAATGAAATTCAAAAATGAATTATTAGTTGTTGGCTTCATGTTGCGTGAATTAATGATTTTGTTCTAACACGTAAATCATTCAACGGAAAGCTCTTTAATTTCATCGGGAACATCGCCACCATGTTGAATAATAAGGTCTCGCCAAAGGATGGCTACTTCTCGCGCAGGCAATCCATTTTGTTCATGCTCATCAATCCACGTGTACCACGTTTCAATCATGCCATCGACAATGTATTCCTTTGCATCATCATCGATGTCATCCACGTGTACAAATTCAGCTCCATTAGCAAGCGCCTCTTCACGAATGACATCTGAGCGAGCCTCCCACAATTCACCTCCATGATCAATAAGTTCAGCTGCTGATTCTTCCATGATTTGTTGGAGATCTTCTGGAATGGTGTCCCAGTTCTCTTCTGTCATGGCCCAAAGTGTGGAGAAGTGTCCGAGATTTATGCCTTCCAGTGTATAGGTAAATACTTCTTGCATTCCATACCCTGTCCAATCTGCAACGCTAAAGAATGCTCCTTCAAATGCACCGCGATTTATGGCATCGAACATGTCAGTAGAAGGCATGCTTACAGAGTTAATGCCTATTTTGCTTGCAAAGATCTCGTGAATTCGCGTAGGAGAACGAAGAGAAGTATCTCTGAAATCGTCTATACTCTCAAGAGGGTGGTCTTTTGTTGACATGACGTACTGTTGTGTTGGTGCATGGGGTATAACCTTTAATCCTTTATTACCGTATTCGAGTTCTGTAAATGTTTGACCATCGTGGGTAATTGGCTCAGTTGAGTGAATCAAATCTGCATAAGCTCTAGCGGCAATAACAGTGTCGGAGTCCAGAAGAGGCAACATCGTTACTTCAGTAAGTGGAAAGCGTGCTGGATCATATTGAGGCCAAAGGGGGGCGGCGATATCAATCGTTCCATTACGGAGTGCAAGAAGTTCTTCGCTACCAGCAATGAGTTCTTGACCGGTGTAGATTTCAAATGTAATTCGTCCATCAGACCGTTCCTCAACGTCGTTCATCCACGGAACAAAGAAGCCTTCCCAAGCACCATTTTGCGTACTTGCAAGTGATGAGAGCACGAATGTTCTTGATGCTTCTTCCTCTGCATGAGTTTGTTCCTCGGTTGAAACACAGCTAGCGAGGAGCACAAAAATCAATACGAGTACGGTACTTCGAGTGATCATTTTCAAGACAATATCCCCTTCCAATGCTAGAATAGAAATCGCTTACATTATTTCGTTAATGGCGAGTCGATGTTGACAAAGATAAACTCTATCAAAAGGAATCTGATTTTTCAATCTCTATTTTCTTTCAAAATTTCGTATCTTTGGAGTGAAATTGGTTTTTAATTGGCAAGTAAAGGATATAGATAGATATTGGAGAGGGGAACGTTGAAATGAGTAAATATTCGATCAAAGAGTTTATTGAAGCGACTGAGGTTGAAGAACAAAGCGATGAATACTTTCAATTGGAAACACCACGTATTCTTGAAGTGAACCTTAAAGAAATGGTATGGGCCAAGCTTGGGACGATGGTGTCTTATACGGGTTCCATTAAGTTTGAGCGTGAGCGTCTTTTAGAGCACGGCACGAGTCGAATGTTCAAAAAAGCATTTACGAGTGAAGGCGGTACGCTTATGAAAGCTACCGGTCAAGGGCAATTACATTTAGCAGACAAAGGGAAACGAGTGACCATACTTGAGCTCAATGACGATGTTATTGCGGTTAATAGTAACGATTTATTAGCGTTTGAACCGAGTATTGAATGGGACATTAAAATGATGCGCCGTGTTGCTGGCATGATGTCAAATGGCTTGTTTTACGTCGTCTTACAAGGAAAAGGACTTGTTGCGATTACGTCGCATTATGAGCCTTTAACTATAAAAGTAGGAGAAGAAGAGCCGGTTATGACCGACCCGAGCACAACTGTGGCATGGTCAGGAAATTTAGAGCCTAACATTCGTACGGACATTAACTACCGTACATTCCTAGGGCGGGGAAGTGGAGAAAGTTTACAGATGGAGTTTCAAGGAAAAGGCTTTGTGATCGTTCAATCTGCAGAAGAGTAACGTTGTTTTCTACTATGTAATTGCCTAAAATGAAAATTTCCAAATGAATTCCTGTTTCTTGCTTAAAGATTTTGGTAAAGTAGTGATAGGAATCTATAAAGGATAAGGTGCGAAGCGATGTCCAAGATAAAAGAATTAGAGCCAATTATGGATGAGGTATTACGCCGCAAGGAAGAATTGGCTGCCATGCCTCCGCAATATGAGAATGTGAGTGACAATACGATTGTCATGCAACTGACTCCATGGAGAGTCCAGTTGGTTGAGGTTTATGCGAAGTCACTTACAACTTCTTTAAATCACTCGATTGATGACATTCGTCAATGGGGAAATGAATTATCCGAGCAACTGGTAAAGGTGCAATTACCACTTGATGTTGGATTACACGAGATTGCGTATTATCGTAATACGATCGGTGAGATTATCCGTGATGAGGCAGCTAAGCAAGACATGTCTTTCTCTGATTTTTACCACATCATTTCTCAATTCAATGCGGTTGTCGATGAAGCCGTGCAAATTGTTAGTCGTTCGTATATGAAGAGCTTCCATAACAGTATCGAAGCTGCCAAGTACGCCATTGATGAGCTTTCTGTACCAGTCGTTCAATTGACGAACGATATTGGTGTCATTCCGATCATTGGTGAAGTTGACACGAAGCGTGCACAATACCTTATGTCAAATGCACTAGAGAAGAGTGCAGATTTGCAACTTCGAACGTTGATTTTGGATTTGTCTGGTGTAAGTGTCGTTGATACGATGGTTGCCGGACAAATTTTCAAAGTGATGGACTCATTACGTTTAATTGGTGTTGAAGCAGTTCTGAGTGGGGTACGCCCAGAAGTTGCTCAAACGATGGTCAATCTTGGCATTCGTGTTGAGGGCAAAGTGTACCGAGATTTACGCACAGCAGTTGAACAAAAGAAAATGATAAGTAAGTAAGCTTCCAAAAGATGACATCAGACTGTCATCTTTTTTGGTTGTGCTGCTTTTCGTGATAGAAGCAGCACACGTATATGAAGGAGTCATTGTCGTGGTGGATTACTTTAAACAAATGGAACAATCGACAGGTGTTTTATTAAATAACATACAAAAACAAGCCGTGTTGAAAACGGAGGGGCCATTACTATTACTTGCTTCCCCAGGGTCAGGGAAAACAACGACGTTGAATATGAAAATCGGTTATTTGCTTCTTGAGAAAAAGGTTAAGCCCGATTCAATTATGGCTGTTACATTTAGTCGGGCAGCAGCAGAAGATATGGCAGCGCGTTTTCAACAGTTTTTTCACGATAAAGTAAATCGACCTGTTCAATTTTCAACCATCCATAGTTTTGCTTATCGAATCGTTAAAGCATACTTTCATAAAAAGAATGTGAACTATCGCTTAATTGAAGGGGATGTAGAGCCTCATTGGCTTCATAAACGAATGGCTTTACAGCAACTATTCACAACCAAAACGGGAAAGAAAATAACCGAGGATGAGCTAGAATCTCTGATTACGTACATTAGTTATGTGAAAAACCGCATGATTCAACAAGACCAGTTACAACAAGTGAAATGTTCGTTAAAGGAAGCGAAAGACATTTATATTGCTTACGAAGAATGGAAGCGTAATTATGACGATCAGACGTTACTTCTTGATTTCGATGATATGCTCACTTATGCGTATGAGGCATTATTGCACGATAAAATGATATTACAAAAACTTCAAAAGCAATACGATTATGTATTAACCGATGAAAGTCAAGATAACTCACTCGTTCAGCACAAGATCGTTGAGAAGATTGCATCGCCTCAGGATAACCTTTGTGTCGTCGCAGATGACGATCAATCGATCTTCCAATGGAGAGGATCTGATGTCGGTCATTTACTCGAATTTAAAAGCCGTTATCCAGACGGTGAAGTGCTTACGATGACTGAGAACTACCGGTCTTCAAAGACGATTGTACAAGTTGCAAATACGTTCATAAAACGTAATAAAGAGCGTTACCGAAAAGAGATGTACACTGCAAATGACACCGGAATACCAATTCAAGTACAAAACTTTAAAAAGCGTGAAGCGAAAGTCCGTTATGTAATGGATGCGGTGAAAGAACAAGAGAACCGTAACGAAGTGGCAATACTTTATCGCAATAATAATTCAGCGGTATCTGTCGTTAATGCAATGGATCGTTTAGACATGGATTTCTATATGAAAGAAATTGACACGAAATTCTTTCGTCATTGGGTAACGACGGATATTCTTAACTTTATGCGCTTTTCGTACCACACCGGTCGGGTTGATGTATTAGAACAGATTTATTCGAAGTTTAATGCGTACATGAAAAAAGACCAAATGAAATGGTTGGTACAAGAAGGTAAGGGAGAATGTGCCTTTGCAAGACTTCAAAATACGAAGTTAGAAGCTTACCAAGTGAGTAAGTTAAAGCAAGCAAAGCGTGCATTTGATAAGATCAATAAACTTTCTCCAAGTGCTGCCATTACAGTCATTGAAGACGATCTTGGATACCGTAAAGCGTTAGAACAGCGCTGTGAACGCCTCGGTTTAAATGTGGATCGCGCAAAAGAAATTCTTGATGCATTAAAGGAAATTGCTGAAGATGAACAGACGTTAAAAGGGTTCGCTGAGCGTCTGAAACGATTAGAAGCTAAAATGAAACAGTCAAAATTTAATAAAGGACAGAACGCACCTACGTTATCAACGTTTCATCGCGCCAAAGGGCTCGAGTTTGATCGCGTTTATATGATTGATTTAAACCGAGATATCCTTCCAACGAAAGAAGACAACGATGATCCGAAGTTAATGGAAGAGGCTGTTCGTTTGTTTTATGTTGGCATGACGCGTGCTCGGGTAAATCTTGAATTGTTATCGTCAGGTGGCGTCCAAAAGGAATCTCCGTTCCTCCCACAAATTAAGAAGTTAATCGCACCTTCTACAGTGACGAATTCACACCGAGCGGGTACAACAGTGGCACATGAAGATCTTCTTCCGAATGCGACTATCGAACACGAGAAATTCGGTATCGGGACAATTGTTGACGTAAAAAGTGACACGATGACGGTTGATTTTGAGCATCACGGTGAAAAAGAATTCATAAAAAAATTCTGCGTAGAACGGGGATTGTTAACAAAAGTATAGTGGTATTGAATGATTATTGCTCGGAGTACTCTGTAAGATAACGGTTTTTATTGGTTCGTGTAGCAAGGAATTGAAATGAGTTTTGAAGAGTACCAATGCCATCGATCGTTACATCAATTGTATCGAGAAAGCTACAAGGGGAAGCATAGCTGTCCGAAGTTAACATAAAGAGATCTCCATGTTGGATGTGAGTTTGCTTTGTTGCCTGCTCGAGAACCTTATAAATATCATCAATCATCTCAGCGGGGTGCCAAGTATGCATATGCTGCTTGTTGCGATACGTATAAACCGTTGAATGATTAACATTCATCTGTTCTAACGAGATCCAAGGACCGATTGAACACGCATAACAGGACGTTGAGCGCTCTACTAGTGAGCCGCTCGCCAATGGCGCTTGGCAATGGAATTCGTTCACAATCGTTGCGCCTAACAGAGATTCTCTTAGTGCTTTTTTGCCTCTAAGTTTAGGTTCGTGATCAAAAACAATTCCAATACCAGGGCGAGATAACACTTCTGTTTCAGTCATGGGAATCGTTAGTATCTCACGATGAGCGACACAATGCTCTCTTTGTACTTCATGTAAAGTGACTGTAGGGTTGTTATGACGGTCATGGCGATCGGGATGTAGTGCGATTCGATGCATTGACTGGGCAATGGGTAAATCGATCAAGTCTACATCAATGTATTCGCTTCGAGTGAAACGAATGAACGAATCACTTGTTTTCAGTTTGGCTAATACGTCCAATTTCCCCCATTCCTTCCTTAACGATTGTAATGAAATGTTCAGCTTGCTTTGATACGTAACGATCACTAGACCAAATCATCGCGGCATCGGCTTGAATTTCAATGTCGGTCAGTTCAATCATAGCTAAAGCATCAGAATGAAACGCAAACAATGAGGATTTCGGGATAATTGTGCCCCCAGTTCCCGCTGCAGCAAGAGCAATGAGCAACGAGGCATCTGGACATTCACAAACAACATTAGGCACGAAACCATGTCGTTTGCATTCATTTACGATTTTCTCGTATTGGCCAGTACCACTAATTCGATGAAGTAATAAGAGTGGTAGGTCTTTGAGGTCTTTCATGCTCATCTGTTTCGTTCTGGCTAATCCAGGCCAATCTTTGGCAATGGCTAACACATAAGGTTCTGATGGTAGTGAGACCGAAGAGATTTGCTCAAGCTGTACAGGTAATCGTACAATTGCAAGCTCAATCTCCCTTTGATGCAACTGCTCAGTCAGTGAATACGTATCCCCTTCACGTAAAGCAATTTGTACATCTGGATAAATCTGACGAAGTGTTTGGATAGGATGGATCATATAAGAAAAGCAAGATTTATTTACACCAATTTTTAACATGCCAAGTTTACCGCTCTCAATAGCTTTCGTTTCAAGTACAGCATCATCGATCGTTTGTAAGATCTTACATGCATGTTTGTATAAAGCTTTGCCGGCACTGGTCAACTCTAAATATCTACCATGACGCTCAAACAGTGACACGTTCAGTTCATTCTCAAGCAACTTCAACTGTTGGCTTAACGGTGGCTGAGCCATATGCAATTTTTTCGCTGCTTTTGTTACTTGCTTCTCGTCGGCAATCGTTTTAAAGTAGCGGAGTTTACGTGTATCCATCCTTCTCCATCCTTTCGGCAAGCAACTCAACACATTCCTAGAACAAGGAGTATCTCTATCATATAGTGAAAGCGGTTACATTTCAACTATTCAGATTACGTATTTCGAGTTGTAATTTACGTAAAAAGGGTCGACGAACAACACTGCCGACTCCTTTCGACTTTTATTTTTACGAGACGAAGATTTAACGAGGGTGTTGACGTTCTTTTAAGAAGATCGTAAGTGTGAGCGCAAGCAATGAGAGCAATGCCATAACGATGAGAGCTAACGTTGTTCCCCAGTATGCACCAACGTCGTATGGCGCATTTATGTTACTTGCTGTAACACTAATAATGGTTGATAAGAAAATAATTCCGAATGTCATTCCGAATTGACGTACGGTGTTAACAATCGCAGAACCATGAGCGATGTCTTCTTGGCTTAAAGCATTCATCCCAACGGTAACAAGGGGCATTAACGTTAATCCAAACCCTGCCATAAATAAGCAAAAATGAAGCATAATCCAGTACGGTGAGCTATCCATTGTTACTGTGTTAAGTAAGAGTAATGATGCTGCCGTACAGCTAAAACCAATGAGTACAATCGTTTTCCCGCCATAACGATCATATAAATTTCCGCTAATAATCGTAATAATTGAAAGTAGAATGGTTCCGGGTACGAGGACAAATCCGGATAAAAACGCACTTGTTCCTAATACATCTTGTGCAAACATCGGTAAGATCGTTTCTGCAGATAAAAGAAGCATCATGTTAATGAAGATTAAAATCATAGCTAGACGAAATGTTGAATGCTTGAACAATGCCAAATTTAATACAGGCGAAGAATGCTTGAGCTGTCGCTTAATAAAAATAATCAGCGAGACAAGTCCAATTACAATTGGAATGATGACAAACGTGTTCGCAAAGCCGTGAACACTAATCATACTTAATCCAAAGATAAAAAAACCAAAGCCAATGGCTGAAAGCACGATGGAAAAGAGGTCTAACTTCGCGCGTTTCATCGGCAAGACATTTTTCATCTGAACCATTGCGATTATTAATGTGCAAGCAATGAGAGGAAGAAGTATCCAATGCAAAGACCGCCAATTGAAAAGATCAATGACAATACCAGAAATCGACGGTGCACTTGCGGGAGCAACATTCACTACCGCACCTAATAATCCCATCGCAAACCCTCGACGCTCGTATGGGAACACGGTTAACAATATAGTCTGAACGAGCGGTAAGACAATGCCTGCCCCGATGGCTTGCACGACGCGGGCGATAATGAGCGTGCCAAAGTTTGGAGCTAATCCCCCTAGAAGCGTGCCGATGAATAAGCAGAGTAAAGAAAAGATTACGAGAGTTTTAGCACGGAATATGTTTGATAGGTATCCAGTCATCGGAATGAGGATGATTGTCGTTAATAGAAATGCCGTCGTTAGCCACTGCACTTGTGTGGCATTCACATTAAATTCATCCATAATCGTCGGATATGCAGTGATCAATAAAAACTGACTAAATGAAAATAAAAACGCCGATGCCAAAATAACGGTAACGACGCCTTTATATTGAACCGTTGTGTTCATTCATTGTCGAACCTCCCTTTTGAATGCCGTGAAAAAAGACTGGCAAGATGGCTTGAACACGCTCCTCATAGCGCGGGTTTTCAGCGAAAAAGAATTCAATAAGACAACCTTCTGCTACGGTTAGGAACGCAAGTGAGATGTGTTTTACAGGTGATGAGAAGTGAAGTTGTTCGTCACGCTGTTTAACTACGATATAGCGCGCAAACCACCGTTCTAAATCAGTTAGAAAAGGCTTCGTATAGTAAACGCAAGACACGTGTTTTGGTGGAAAGTACAAAACACGGATCATGAGTTTTAACTCTAAGCTTTGATCACTTTCTTTCATAAACCAATGGAAAAAAGAATGAACCGTTGTTTGTAATGGTTGGTCTTTGTGATCAACAAAAAACGCTACAATTGCTCGCTTTCCTTGTTTCATAGCATGATCTAACACGTGAAAGAAAATGTCTTCTTTGTTTTTATAATGTGCATACAACGATGCTTTACGAATCCCTACATCTTCAGCAATTTGTTGGAGTGAAACCGAGTCATAGTCAAGATTGGCAAAATGTTGCAAAGCAACGTTGCGAATTTTTAGTGCAGTCATGATTATCCTCCCTACCGTTCGGTAGGCTGATCATCTCAATGTATAGAACTGTTGTCAAGTTGTTATTGGCACGTAGCGTTGTAAACAAAGTGGCTCTTTCCAGTAAAAGGTGTAATCAGTATCCTAAAGACATCGAATAAGAGGAGCGTGTACATATGATTCAATTTAAAGTAAATGAACCGATCGAGTCACAACAACTTGCAGCGGTATTTGCAGCATCAGGAATTAAGCGGCCGATTGACGATCTTGAACGGTTGGACCAAATGCTCCAACATGCCAATTTACTTATTACCGCGTGGGACGGGGAGAAACTTGTTGGCATTGCCCGGAGCTTAACGGACTATAGCTACTGTTGTTATCTATCGGATTTGGCCGTTGATCAACACGTTCAAGCCAAAGGCATTGGACGCGCCTTAATCGAAGAGACAAAAAAACAAATCGGAGAGAACGTTACGCTCATCCTTAGAGCTTCAAAAGATGCTATGGATTACTATCCAAAAGTAGGGTTTCAGTTGGTCGACAATTGTTACATTATCCAAAAGAAAGCTTAATATGAAGAAAGTTCCGAGCAGATGAATTAAAGGGTTTGATCGTGACGTTAGAGAAGAATAAGTTATGAATCTGTGAGGAGGCTTTCATATGGATGTGACGGTGTACAAGAAACGCTTTGAGAGGTTCGCCATCGATGAATGCGAGCAATCAAGTGAATTATATAAACAGTTGGCTCTTGCTGTAGCAAAGGATGATTCCTTGCTGACGTTAAGTGCCAAAGCACAGAAGGGTCAACCGGTTGCGAATTTGTTTTTTGCGTCTGTACATTATTTGTTATTAAAGGGAATTAAACACCCTGTGGGTGACTATTATGCGAGTGTTACGAACGATCCAAAGCCTATTGATGGGCACACGTTTACCGAGTTTAAGAGCTTTTGTGAAACGTATGAAAGTGAAATAACAACACTGTTACACGAAAAGTTAGTTCAAACGAATGAAGTTCGTCGGTGTGCTTACTTATACCCAGTGTTCTCTTATATTTATGAAAAAGTTCAGGAGCCACTTTCATGCATTGAAATAGGCACGAGCGCAGGGTTGCAACTATTCTGGGATCAGTATCGCTATTCATATGAAACGGACCTTGTATACGGGAATCCATTTGCGGAAGTACTTATTACGTCCAGCGTAAAAAGTGGAGACATTAACCCTACGTACTTACCGAGCATACCGCCACCAGTCGCTGCTCGAATTGGTGTCGATTTACATATAAATGATGTAAGTCTAGAAGAAGACCGTCTTTGGTTAGATGCTCTAATATGGCCAGAACACGAAGAGCGAAGAGCGTTGTTTGAACGGGCAGCCAAAGTTGTTCAATCTCAAGAAGCGCAATTCATTGAGGCAGACGGTGTTTCTTTATTAAATGAATTAGTCGAAAAATGCCCTTCACATTCCACGGTTTGTGTTTTTCATACTCATGTTGCCAATCAGTTTGATGAGTCATTAAAACAAAAACTAGAAGAGACTGTAAGCAGTCTCGGTGCCAGTCGAAACCTCGTTCACGTATACAACAATATGCGAGATTCCAAGTTGCGAATTGATTCCTACATCGATGGTTCAAAAGAAACACATGTGATGGGAGAAACTGATGGGCATGGTCGCTGGTTTGAATGGTTGCTTAACTAACAGACCTGAGACCGTCTGGCTTTTACAACTGTGTATTTCATGTTGCAAATGAAGTCTTTCAAACGTTAATAAGAACTTCTTATGCACCGTTGTACCTGTACGTTGTTGGATTTAGGTAGGATAAGGATAATCCAATAACGAGGTGATTGACAGTGAATAAACGTTTGATAAAGGCGATCGGGTTTGCGATTGTAGTTGGCGTTTCTACGGCAATCTTTACAGAGTTTCAATTAGGCAGCGTTCACGTGCTAGCAAGCTTCTCTGCATTTCTTGGAACATTTGTAGCTTGGGCTTTGGTATTGCCAATTGTAGAGCGACTCAGTGGAACAAAGGGCTCTTCTAGCAATAGGTGATGACACGCTAAGTCGTCTTTTTTTGATTCGCCATATTATGACAAAGATTAATGAATTGATAAATCGATCATAGTCAAATGTTTAATTTAGGTGTACCCTAATAGAAACGATTTTGAGTTTATGTGGGGAGGCGTGTGCACGATGTCACACTTAGAAAATGTACTAGAACATAATCGCAACTTTGTTATCAATGAAGACTTTAAGACGTTTAATACGTCTAAGTTCCCTGATAAAAAAATTGTCATTTTAACGTGCATGGATACGAGACTTGTAGAAATGGTTCCACAAGCGATGAATGTTTCTCACGGGGATGCAGCGATCGTCAAAAACGCCGGCGCGGTCATTTCTCATCCATTCGGAAGTATTATGCGAAGCATCCTTGTTGCAATTAACAGCTTAGGAGCAGAGCAAGTCTATGTGGTCGGTCATCATGATTGTGGGATGGCGCAATTGCATCCGGATACGCTTATCGAACAATCCGGTGTGTCTCAAGAAAAGATCGACGTCTTAAAAAATGCTGGCATTGATTTAGACACGTGGCTCACTGGATTTGAACATGTTGAAGATAGTGTGCGGAACAGTGTCAAAATCATCAAGAACCACCCGCTATTAGGAGAGCATATACCCGTTCACGGTCTCGTTATTCACCCTGAAACAGGCAAGTTAGATCTTGTTGTAAATGGGGAAGCTGCTCATTCATAAAATCAAACGAAAAGTATAATAAAGGCAACAACAAGTCGTAGTCTTGTTGTTGCCTTGTTTTGTTATTTAGACTTGTTCATATAGGAAGGCAAGTGCTTCATCGTACAGCAATTCTGCTTCATTTGTCGTCGTCACACCACGAATCGTCGCTCGCCCATCTTGGAACAGCATCACTTGATGATTTGCTTTGCGAAGCATGCAAACATCTGAAAATGGACGATAGGTCCATGAATGATTGCTACAACGACTCGACGGAAGTTGTAAAGACTGTGCTTCTTTAGGGCGAATATGAACACCAGAAGATGCGCATAACCACTGGATGTGTCGCTTGGATTGATTGGAACGTAATGAAGGGTACGTACGGTCATTACCACACGTTTGACATGTGGATTGTTGCAACGGTTGAACAGTAATGTACCTCGTATCATTTTCCCACAAATCAAATTTGTACATGGATGGTTGAATTTTGTCGCCAGTAAGGATTTTTAAAGTGCTTGTCACTTGCTGAGCGGTAACCATTTGCACGGTCATTCCGAGCACTCCGTGAGTGTCGCAATCTTCATCGTCTGTTAGAAAGGACTCAAGACAACGGAAGCAAGGTCCGGACTGATTCGGGATAAATGGTAAGCTCAGACCGTAGCTTCCGGACAATCCGCCATACACCCAGGGAATGCCCCATTTATAAGCGGCATCATTAATGATTAATCGTGTTTCGAAGTTATCTGTGCCATCAATGATGACATCAATACCTTGCAGTAATTGTTGAACATTCTCGTTGTGAAGTGAATGAAAGACCCCTGTGATCTTAACTTCAGAATTGATTTCGTGAAGCCTTTTTGTTGCTGCTTTCACTTTTGCTCGATGCGCTTTGGCGTCAAGTTCAGTATAGAGGAGTTGTCGTTGTAAGTTATGCTCTTCTACGAAGTCCCCATCAACGAGGGTGAGCTGCCCGATTCCAGCGCGAGCCAACATCTCTGCGCTCATTGAACCGAGGGCACCGACGCCAACGATGAGAACGTGACTTTCTCTTATCCGTTTTTGTCCTAACTGCCCGATCCCGTGGAAACGCTCTTGTTTCACATATTTGTTCATGAGTTTGCCCAGTTCTCCTGAGGACTGCTTGCGGTTGCTACGTTACTTTTGGGGATTCTTCCTGCTTCATAACCTTCTCTACCCGCAAGGATGGCTAACCGCATCGCATTCGCCATTTTTATAGGATCAGTTGCTTTTGCCACAGCGCTGTTTAGGAGTATTCCGTCTGCGCCGTATTGCATGGCTTCACAAGCGTCGTGCGGAGCGCCAATGCCGGCGTCAACGATTACCGGTACTTTTGATTGTTCAATGATGAGGTGAAGGTTATACGGATTAACAATTCCAAGACCACTTCCAATTGGTGAAGCCCCAGGCATAATTGCGTGGGCTCCAAGTGCCTCTGCTTCCTTTGCAAGCATCGGGTCATCAGAGAGATAAGGGAGTACAGTGAACCCTTCATTTAAGAGAATTTCTGTAGCTTTTAACGTTTCCACAGGGTTAGGAAGCAATGTGGGTGGATCTCCAATTACTTCGACTTTAATCATGTCGCAAATCCCAGAGGAACGGGCAAGGCGTGCAAGTCGAACAGCCTCATCGGCAGTTTTGGCACCTGCTGTATTCGGTAATAACGTAAATTTCTCGCGAGACAAGTGTTCAATCGGATCTGGACCAATGTTGTTTAGGTCAATGCGACTTAATGCAAACGTGAGCACGTTGGTTCTTGAAGCGAGCACCGCTTCTTGTTGTGTTTGTCCGTCTTCATACTTCCCTGTACCGAGTAATAATCGCGATTTAAATGAGTAATTCCCAATGTGTAACATCTTATTATCCTCCTCCTACAAATCGAACAATTTCAATTTTGTCACCAGATTCTAACTGAATGTGGCTTTGTTGGTCTGCGGTAAGTGCTACGCCGTTGTGTTCAATCATGACGTTCGTATTTAGCAGATTGAAATGGCGACGCAACTCTTGAATGCTTGATACTGAATCAGGTAAATTGTGATTTTTCTGATTGATGATGATATTCATGGTGCTCACCTACCTTTATTGATGTGAATGCATCATTCACTTTAATGCCTAACAAGTGCTCTGTGACACGTTTTCCAGTTATTGGACCGAGCAAGATGCCATTACGGTTATGTCCACCAACTAACCACACGCCATGTAGTGTCGGGTGGGGCGATATGAAAGGCGAATCGGCTGTACTTTTTGGACGTATTCCAGACCACATCGCTGTAATATCACTATCTTTAATGTCAGGTAAACAAGCTTGGATGTTCGTGAGCAATTCCAAGACGCCACTTACGGAAATAGACGTGTCTTCACTATGCGTTGACGTCGCGCCGAGTAGCCATTCACCATCTGGTTTTGGTACAGCGTACCAGCCATTATAAAAAATCGTTTGTTTACTTAATTGTCGACGAGGTCGTACTTTGATAATCTCTCCTTTGACTGGTGTTACAGGCCAAGGGATGTTTGCGAAAGATTCGTGACCTGTAGCAATGACAATCTGTTCGCCATAAAGTGTATCGGTACGTGTAGTCACACGGTGTGTTGAGACGGAAGTAGCAGTCGTATATGGAAATAGGTCTACGCCTAATTCATATAATGAGTGCTCAAAGGCTCTTGCGACCTGTGTTGGCTGTACATGAGCTTCATTTGGGAAATACAAACCTGCAAGTGCCTCTTTATTGACGGCTGGTGCAAGGAATTGCAAAGACTGTTGATCAAGCAATTCAGCAGTGTCACCATGTTGCATTTGCCAAGACTGGATGACGGATAATTGCTTGTGCTCAGAATTATTGAAAGCTAGTTTGACGGCTCCAGATCTGGTCCAACCAAAAGAGGTCGTCTGATATTCTAAAAGCTCATCAGTAAGTGTCTTATAAAGGGCGATACTTTCTTTGGCCAAATGATAGAGCGGGTTTGGTGAACTGAATTCAGCTTGTATGCCGAGCATGCCTGCTGCCTTTGACGTTGTTCCACTACCTGGGATGGAACGGTCTAAAACTGCGACGCGTAACCCAGCTTTGGCACTGTAAAATGCTGTGCAAAGTCCGATAATTCCTGCTCCAATAATGATGACGTCATATCCTCGTTGGTTCATCATTGCTCACCTTTCGTAAATTGACGTGCTACGGTTTTTGGAGAATCTGATTGCCACACTGCAGACATGACCGCAACGCCTTGTGCCCCTGCTTCAAGACATTGAGCGGCGTTATGAGTTGTCACGCCTCCAATCGCGTAAATGGGTACAGATACATTGGATGCGATGTTTTGTAAGAAATCTAACCCTCGTCCAGGTGTGTCTTGTTTGCTAGGTGTATCAAAAATATGTCCCGCATATACATAATCAGCTCCATGTTCTGTGCAGTATTGTGCGGCATCTAAATCATGGACTGAAGCACCGATCGTCATGGCTGGATGTGCTTTTTTTAAGGCGTGCAACTGATCAAGCTGCGTTTCTTTAAGGTGTATACCACCTAATCCCCAAGCGATCGCGGCTTCGGAATGGTGATTTAAAAGAAGTTGTTGTTTCGTGAAGCCAAGACGTAAAAGGTGTTCAATTTGTTGACGTAATCGTTGTAGTGATGCATGTTGATTGCGAACGTGAAGAAGTTCAACTTCTTTCGCGCATTGTTTGAGTGTACGTACTTGAATGTGAAAAGGGATTTGTTCATCTGTAATTAGATGCCAATTCATGGTGATTTCAACTCCTCAATACAAAAAAGCCGCCCTTAGAGAAAAGGACGGCAGAATGGTCTTGTTAGGTAGTCAAACAAAACGCTGCATCATCTACTTTCCTCCGCTGGTATAAACCAGATCAGGTTCAAGAGTTTGAGTTAGTACTCATCTCAGCCCAAAAGGGCACCCCTAGTAGTTTTTTCGTATGGTTAATGTACTGTCATCATAGCAATGCCTAATGCCCTCGTCAAGAACGTAGAAAACGAGAGCCTACGGCTCCCGTTTTCGTTATTCTACTGGTGCATCTTGTTCACGAACGAGTACAATTTTCCCTGTCGTACGTTCCGTAGCACTGTCAATATGCGCTTTCTTAGCACCTTCAACCGTCATCGGATACGTGTGCGAGAGAACCGGATAGACGTCTTTTTTCGTTACAAATTCATGAAGACGTTTCATCTTATTCGGAGTCGGATTCATAAAGATATTATGAACTTGAATTAGTTTCTCTGTTTCAATCTTCTTCACATCATCATTTTGGCTACCGCCACCTGCGATGCTTACAGCAATACCGCCATTTTTCACATGGGAAATCGCTTTGTGATAAGGAGCGCCGCCAACCGCATCAAACAATACGTCGAATTCTCCTTGAATTACTTCATATTCATCATAGGCAACGACTTTATCTGCGCCACGAGCGCTCGCAAATTCACGATTCTTAAAGCTTGATGTCGTCGTGACGTGTGCGCCGAGAGCTTTAGCCATTTGAATGGCGACGGTACCAACACCGCCACTACCTCCTAAGATCAACACGCGTTGTCCAGCTTGAACGTTGGCAACATCAATTAACCCTTCCACACTCGTTAAGCCAACGAGTGGTAGAGAAGCTGCTTGTTCAAAAGAAAGTTCTTCTGGCTTTGGTTGTACGAGTGAAGAATCAACAACGATTTCTTCCGCATACGTCCCGTACTCAGTTAGCTCTGGACGGAAGTAAACCGCATCTCCTTCTGAAAATGTATCAACAGAAGCTCCCACTTCCGTAACAACTCCAGCTCCATCCCATCCAAGTACGAGAGGTGGCTGGAAATTCAATGCGTCTTTCAAGTAACCTTCACGTAATTTATAATCGATCGGGTTCACGCCACTTGCTCGTAGCGAGATGCGCACGTCGTTTGCGCCTATTGTAACGTCAGGTAGATCAACGACGGTAAGTTCACGTTCATCTCCGTAATGATTAATTCCAATGCCTTTCATGTGTAAAACCTCCTGTTCCACATGCATTCCCACTTGCAATGGTTTTTACACTTCAATCATGAATTTCAGAAAAGATAATTATAAAGGATGTCTGCCTAAGAGGATAAGTAACTAATGCGAACTTTTGTTACTTTTTATGGCACCGACAATGATTACAATAGTAGAAACAATTGTAGATACGATCCATACAGTTAGACCAGCAATTCCTATTCCGAAAGTGTCAGCATTACCCGCTGATAAAATGAAGATGAAGAAAATAGCTGTACCTACAACCATTAAGGAGATCCCGGAAATAATGAGAGTATAAGCATTATTTGTGATAAATAGTAGTAAAAAAACAACTAGGGCTAAAATAAAAGAACTGACATAGATGAATTCACTCAAGCTATGTGACAATCTTAACACCTCCGAAATTAAATCAAGAACAGCTACAGAGTGTCAATTTAAGTTTCGTTTATAGAGGTCGTAAAGAAGATAGTAGCTGTTAATTTAGTAGGGTGTATTTTGTTAAGAAGTTTTAATCTTAAAGGGTGGAGATCGATCTACTCTGAAAGATTTTTCAAAGTTGAAACAATGATCAGTTCTTTAATGCATTGTGAATTTTCTTAGTCGCGGAGTCTCTGTCAGTATATACATGATACAAATACATATAACTCCTCCTTGATTAAGAATGAAATGGTAGCTATGTTACACAATACCCCAGTTTACTAATAACTAATGCGGTATTCGATAAGAAGTCTGTAAGATTGATGGTCAATTAATTGGGGTAAATGTATTAAAAAGGAACTAATGTACTGAACTAAGGTGGAATTACATGACTGCATACGAAGAAAGGTTTGAAAAGCTGTTTAGGTTGGAAGGATTTTTATGGTTCGCATTTGGGTTAATTGTCATACCTATGCTTAGTTTATCAGGCTTTTTAATGATGAATATAGTCATTCAATTAATCTTGGAATCACTCCTTTTCCTAGTGCTGTCTGCAATTCTTTTTGTTAAGTGGTATAGAAATAAGCTATTAGCAAAAAAAGTCAGGTCAACTATTTTCATAGGAATCGCGGTGTTTTTTAGTGTGATGTTTATAGTTGGAGTTGCGTTATTGTACTTTGAACTAATCTCGTAACATCAAACCGCCCCTAAGAGAAACGTAACTAAATTTGTTAACCCCTACATCGTTAACGTGTAGGGGTTTTTAAAGCTAACCTCTATTGTTTGGCTCCAATTTCATTAATGCTCCAAAATGTTGGGAGGCGGTTGTAAAAGCAATAAATGCACACAGTTCACTAATTTCCTTTGCTGAGAAAGAATCTCTTAATACGTCAAAGGTTGAGTTAGCGATGTCCCCCTTTTGTTTCAAAAAGACTTCTGTAAACCCCACTGCCATAGAAGTTTTTTCATCATACTCTAAGGGGTCTGGTTTTCCTTTAGCTTTGCAATAGTCACAGCCGTTACTTTGAGCTAACGTTCTTCGTACTTGTTCTCTGAGTTTAGACGACAGCCCTCCGAATGCACCATCTAATT
Source organism: Bacillaceae bacterium JMAK1 (assembly GCA_012970285.1). Taxonomy (GTDB): domain Bacteria; phylum Bacillota; class Bacilli; order Bacillales; family Marinococcaceae; genus Geomicrobium_A. The sequence goes on along the minus strand of JIBW01000006.1, from coordinate 156,485 downwards.
GATTCCAACGTTTCATAACCTCTGGATTATGTCCAAGCAATCTTTGAAAAGGAGTTTCCCCGAATGTTGATTCATCAATTCTTGCCATTAATCATTCCCCCTTGTTATAGTCAAATTAAATTATAGTGAATAAAACGAATAGAATTAATTAAATTCACAATGAGTATTGGCATTATTATTTGTAAAATTAATGATTATAGGGGAGAAACGTCTAAAATGAAAATTGACGATATTGACAGGAGAATCTTGAATGAATTACAAAAAAATAGTCGCTTATCAATGAGTGCGTTAGGGAGAAGAGTGAACCTATCTTCCCCATCCGTGACAGAACGAGTGAGGCAAATGGAATCATTCGGAGTAATAAAGAAGTATACGTTAGACGTTGACTATGAAAAAATGAAATTGCCGATCCAATGCATTATTGAAGCAACAATAAAAAATGGCGACTACAAAGCATTTAAAAGTTATATTGAAAAACTCCCCAACGTAGAATTCTGTTACCGAATTGCTGGGAATGCTTGTTATATGCTTAAAATGCAGTTCGAAACGTTTGCGCATGCAGAACAATTTATTGATGAAATTAGCCCAATCGCACAAACGGTCACTCACTTTATTTTTTCGGAAGTGGAGACGAATCAAACATACAGCTTGGAAATTCAAAGTTAATTCATACGAAGCAAGTTCATGTACGGTCTTTATTTACGAGAAAGCCCCTAGTAATCAGAAAGGGTGCTCTTATGAAAGTAAAACAGTTGTATGTAGACATGACCTTTACTTCAATCGTCGTGAGTGTGTTGTATGCAGTTTTTGTAGGGTTCTTACAAGGTTATATTGATGAGGTTACTCTAGCTATACATGGTGAATGGATTCTAAACATAATCATTTCTTTTTTAGCATTGCATTAGTGACGATGTTTGTAATCGCCCCCGCTAATTTTTTTGTAGTTAAATTAAGTAAGGTTAAAGGACCGATTGTTTTATCCATTGTAGCCTTCGTTATAATCGTAGCGATAAGTATGCTTAACGCTGACTACACGCCTTTGCTCTTCTTATTGTTAACACCTATATTTTGTGTAGCCTCTGCAATCTTAAGGTTACTAGTTTCAGTACTGAATTCTAATTGAATGAAAATAAACTTAAGATGATTAATAACGCTAAAGCGAAAGGTGGAGTAAGGATAATCCTTACTCCACCTTTCATTCTTGTTCAAACACTTTCTCACCACGATGCAATCGCCACGCAATATCGGCAAAACGTGGCAGCTCTCTTGGCGTCGGGGAGTGGGCGGCAACGTAGCGGGTTAAGGCGATGAGAAGGGTGTCTTTTGCTTCTTTTGCAAATGGAACATCTTGTTTGTCCCACTTGTCGTATTCAAAACATGCGGCTTCGTACATTTGCAGTGTATGGAACTTTGCGTCTTCACGGAGCATCGCTTCACCAATCGTAGCAAAGAGGGGACGTACATCACGGTGTTGATGAGAATAATTTAATGCCCAAGAAGAAGCAGTTTCGACCGGCTGTTGTGTGTCAAAGAGATCTAAGAAGTGGTCAAGCTTGTCGTCTTCTAGTCGCACTGGTTTCGGTCGTTTTGCAGCAGGAATGTTTAAGAAGGAATCAAGTGAGAGACTGACGACAGTATGCATCAATGCGCGAATCAATGTTGAATCTTCAAACCTTAGTAAAGCTGCATGTACAGCATGGGCATGGGAGAACGTATGCAATACGGTGTTCCAATCATCAAAGTCATTTTGTGTACTAAAATGAACGATGCGCGTTGCTGCTGCTAACGTAATAATCTGTGCTAGTTTAGATAACGGGACGCCTTGAATATAGTAGTTTTTTAGCACGTCAATGGAACTTCCATCTTGGGCCTGTAGTAACGTTGCTAAAAAGTCTGCTTCATCAAAGGTTGACGTGATGACGTTTACGGGTGTTGAATCTATTTCTTGGAGTGCGCTTTCGACGAGTTCATAATAATCGACGGGTGCGCGCCAACGAGATTTTTCTTCGCTTCGTTCAGCATTCGTTGCGATGATGGGTAAGGATGCCAAAATGTCAGAGTGATACTTAGGATCACACAGCTCTAAGGCTTCAAAGGCTTTATTATGAAAATCAAGTACATGTCCGTCACCCATATAATAATGCTCAGTTACTGCTCGGAATACGAGTTGTGACAATGCTTCTTTGGATAATGTTTTTTCAGCGGAAAGCAAAATTCGTTCTGCACCTTCCGGATCTCGGACGTTAATACAATCGGTGTACCAGTCATACCAGCGTTCGTTCGTCTCGACTTCTGTTGTTAATGGGGAAAGTTTTCGTTTTGGTTTTGCATTTGACGCGTCTTCTGCAACCATAACGAGTGCTTGGTATAACGCTTGAACTTGCACTCGTAGTGATAACTTCGGTAGAACATTTACCATCGCAACGAGTGTCGTTAAGCCGCGCCCGAAGCCTGCATGACGAGACGTTGTTCCGAAGCGAATCCCGGCATGTAAAATATCTTGAACGTGTTTCGTGTCATGGGTTAACAATCCAACAATTCCTTTTCCGATTAATAAGCTAAGGTTTTGTTCTAACCCTTTTTGTAGCTGATTTAAATGATAAGTCGTTACATCATCGGTTTTCCGTGAAACATCTACATAAATAATTCTATCTTGAACGTCTACATCGTATTTGATTAAATCATCTGCCCAAGGATCGAGCGTTCCACCACTAGAAAGGTCGAAACGTGCGTGATGCCACTGACACGTTAAGATTCCATTTTTAAGACTCCCCATATGTAAAGGAAAGCCCATATGTGGGCAACGATTATCGATCGCAAATACTTGATCTTCATGTAAAAAGACGGCGATTCCACCTTTGACAACTTTCACTCGATCTTTTTCCAACTCATTCATCGTACAAGCTCTTAACCAATTCATTTGTCATCTGCCTCCTTGATGTTCTCCTTTTATTTTCTTAGGAAATCAAAGAAATCACATCGTGCTGATGACTAAAATAACGCTACAAAAAAGGTCTTACATGAATGTAAGACCTAAGTCTGAATGTCTGTATACCATTGGTTTTTTAACGCGAGGATCGCGGCTTGTGTTCGATCGTGAACGTCAAGCTTCGAGAAAATGTTCGTCATATGTGTTTTTACGGTTTTCTCGGTAATGAATAAATCAGATGCAATTTCTTTATTGCTTTTGCCGAGTGTAACATGCCGTAAGATTTCCGCTTCACGTACGGTTAATTGTGCGAACTTTGTTGAATCATCATCGTTTGCGACATGTGTCATAAGTTGTCTAGCCACTTGAGGGTGTAAAGCGTCATGTGTATTACCTAAAGCAACGTTCAAGATCGTTTGATACAAATCGTCAGGATCGATGTCTTTTAATTGATACCCATCTGCTCCTGCACGAATTGCAGGAATAACATGCTCTTTTTCAAGTGAACTTGTTAAGATGATGATTTTGCTTTCTGGTAGCTGTCGTTTTAATTGTTCTGTTGCTTCAATGCCATTTTGCTTTGGCATCATCACGTCCATCACTATGACGTCTGGTTTCGTTTCGAGAGCAAGTGAGTAGGCTTTTTCGCCGTCATTTGCGACACCAATCACGTCAATATCATTTTTCGTCTCGAGAAAAAACCGCATTCCTTTTAATACGACATTATGGTCATCAACGAGTAAAACAGTCGTTTTCAATACAAGCAACCTCCTTATGAAGTTGGACTTCGATTCTTGTGCCTTTGTTTGTTGGGCTATCTACGGATAACGTAGCACCAATTTGCGTGGCACGTTCTTGCATGCTTTTCATCCCGAACCGTCCAGGTATCGTAAGTGCACCACCGATCCCTTTATCTTGAATCGTTAACCTTACGATTTCACCGTGTGTTTTTAGTTCGATCTTAACCGTATCGCTTTCCGAATGTTTGTATGTGTTGAAAATCGCCTCTTGGCCGATTTTTATGAAAGTTTGTTGAACCGTTTCGTTTAAAGAAATACAAGCACATTGAACGTGGGCGTTTAGACCAAGACGCAAGGCCTGTTTCTCCAGTGCATCGCATACGGAATCTTCTTCATGTTCAGGCCGGAGTTGCCAAATGAGACTTTGCATTTCAAAGAGTGCTTCTTGAGATAGCGTGCTGATGTCACTGACGGCTTCTTGAATAGTAGGAACGTCTTTACTTAATGATTCCACTCCTTTTGCTGTTAAGGAAAGAGCGAATAATTTTTGTTTTACAGAGTCGTGTAAGTCCCGTGCTAACCGAGTTCGTTCTTTCGTAATGAGCATGTCACTTTGCTTATTGTAGAGACGAATTCGCTCAACAGTCGCTCCAATTTGATAGGCAACCGATTCGAGTAAAAGTAGTTCATCGTTTCTGAATTCTCTCATGCCAGGAGTTGCTAAATTTAATAAACCAACTTTTGCACCGCGAATGGTGAGGGGAACACTTGCATGATGAGTCAGGCCTGATGTATCAGCGTTTGGGTTCAGCTTCTTTGCATCTGTTAGTCGTGCACAGCGAATGGATTGCACCGCTTCTGTAAGACGATCCTCATTGTAGCGGTTGAGACAATAACAATCACTACAGCCTTGATCCATTCTCATGACTGTTTGTTCATCTTCATCTAAAGCAGGTGGAAGTTGATGGTGAGCGGCAAGTTCATACTGATTCTCATCGTAGACGAGGAAAATCCAACCTGTCGTTAAATTCATCATTTTCAAAAGTTTTTCTAAAGAACTTTGCAACGTTTCATAAATATCTGTACTTTGATTAAGCGTTTCAGAGATTTCACGTTGGGTGTTAAGCGCGAAATGATACGTTTTTGTTTGTTGATCATGCATGAAAATCATCTCCTGCATTTAGTTTAGATGAGGAATGATGGGTTGAACAGTGTAAGTTTTAAATAGCATTCGTTTAAGCGATCATTCAAACAAGAGCATTCATCGCTCAATCTTCGTAAGAGATGAGTGTCAGTTTCACAATAGCCCAATTAAAGGGAGGGAAGGGGCGTATCATGAAGACGAGCTAAAACCATGTCTTGATAAAGGGTATGAATACTGTCCCTACTGCACGAAAAAAAGTACTTGATACTTTGTGATGTGAAGTACGCTGATTCGCTATGCTATAATGTCAATTCGAGGTGAATAGACTTATGGAAACAACAATACAGATTAACGAAGAAGCAGTAAAATCAATTCGCAAAGGGAATTTTCTCATATATAAAACGTATTTTAGGCCTGAAAATTATCATTTGAATGAAGGGGAACTTCTTACGTTCCAAGATGAACAAGGTCGTTTTGTCGGTCGGGGGTATTATGGCAAACAAAATATTGGTCACGGTTGGATTCTAACGCAAGATGAACGTACACAAATCAACGATGTGTTTTTTACAAAAGCCCTTCAAAAAGCATTCAACGACCGTGAAGCCATTCGAGAGGACGAACAGACAACAGCCTTTCGATTGTTTAACGGCGAAGGGGATGGCATTGGTGGATTAACGATTGACGTTTATGCAGGGCATTGCGTTGTTACGTTTTATAGCAAGGGCATGTACACGTTTAAATCCGAGATTATAAATGCATTGCAAAAAGTCGTTGCACCTGTCGGTATTTATGAGAAAAAACGTTTTGCAACGGACGGTAAATATGAGGGTGAAGATGACTTTGTAACCGGAGAACGCGGAGAATTCCCGATGCTCGTTCAAGAAAACGGCATGCATTTTGCGGTGAACCTAAACGACGGACCGATGACAGGTATTTTTCTTGACCAACGAGATGTTCGTAAGAAAATTCGCGATGAGTACGCTTACGAAAAAGAAGTTTTAAACTTATTTTCCTATACGGGGGCATTTTCGGTTGCTGCGGCGCTTGGTGGAGCAAAACAGACGACGAGTGTTGACTTAGCAAACCGTAGTCGAGCGAAAACGGAAGAACAATTTCTCGTAAATGGGCTCCCAGTTGAAAACGAACGAATCATTGTAATGGACGTATTCAAGTACTTCTCTTATGCACTCAAAAAAGACTTATCGTATGACCTTGTTGTCATCGATCCACCAAGTTTTGCGCGATCAAAGAAGAAGACGTTCAGCGTTGCGAATGATTATAAAGGACTTTTGCAAGAAGCAATCGGAATTACAAGAAGCGGTGGAACCATTGTTGCGTCAACAAACGCAGCTAATGTACCGATGAATAAGTTCAAACGTTTTGTGGAACAAGCCTTTAAAGCAGAAAACTCGACGTACACGATCGAAGAAGAGTTCGGATTACCCGACGACTTTAAAGCAACAAATGCGTACGCTGAAGGAAGTTATTTAAAAGTACTGTTCATTCGTAAACATTAAAACAAGCATAATAATTTAAGAAGCACGATTGGCGGGCATATAGTGTAGAAAGCGTCACCGCTAGTCGGCTTCTTTTGTATACCTAGAAAGGAGAACGCCGATGAACATTGTAACGAGTACACAGATTAATCCTGAAAGGCTAAACGATTTACATGAGCAAATCTTTGATAGTGACAACATCGTGGAGAAGTTTCGCTACAAACCAGAAATTGTCGCAACAATGGCTTGGGAGGGAGAAGAGTTGATTGGCTATAAGCTTGGATACGCTCAAAACGAGTCTACGTTTTATAGCTGGTTAGGCGGTGTTCATCCAGAGAGACGCAAAAGGGGAATCGGGGAACAATTGCTTTTGGAACAGCACCGAGAGTTGAAGAAGCGAGGGTTTGCACACGTTGAGACGAAGACGATGAACCGATGGCGCGACATGCTACTTCTTAACATTCGATCAGGATTTTGTATTACAGGAACACATACAAATGAATCGGGCGATGTCATGATTATGTTGAGGAAGAGGTTGTAAGTATGTAGATCTGTTTCATTTCATAAGACTGCGATCGTACTTTCACAATGAACGAAAAAAATGATAATCTTGCCGTAGGTGATAATAAATGTTCTTAAAGAAAATTAGCTTATTACGAGCAACGATTCCGTCGTTTAATAATTTCCCTTTTTCAATTCCAGTCATAAAAAATCTGCACGAGTTAAATATTGAGAAAAATATAACTTTCTTAGTGGGGGAGAACGGTTCTGGAAAGTCGACATTGTTAGAAGCTATTGCAGACGTATGTGAATTCAATACGGCTGGAGGTGGGCGTAACAATAACTATGATGTTCATGCTTCAGAAGCTGTACTCGGTGACTATATCAGGCTGTCATGGTTGCCTAAAGTGACAAACGGTTTTTTCCTTCGAGCAGAATCTTTTTATAACTTTGCCTCTCATATTGATGATGTAGATGAAGTCGGTTTTAGAGATTATGGTGGTCGATCCCTGCACCATCAATCCCACGGGGAGTCTTTTATATCTTTATTTCTACATCGTTTTAAGGGGAAAGCCATCTATCTGTTAGATGAGCCAGAGGCTGCTTTATCACCGACAAGGCAACTATCCTTTTTGAGAATCATGCATGACTTGGTTTCAGAGGGCAATTCGCAATTCATAATCTCTACACATTCCCCAATTTTATTAGGGTATCCTGATGCAGATATTCTATCATTCGATGACAATCACATTTCTAAGATTGGGTATGAAGAGACCGATCACTATCAAATTACAAAAGCATTTTTAGATAACAGAGAAAAGCTCATTTCAGAATTATTCAGCGACAGCTAAGATCGAACGAGGGTTCATGTAACGGTAATGCTAAAACAGACTAATGCACCTAATGTAGTTTTGCTATAATTTCCAAAGACTGTTCGTATATGAAAAGAACCCCACTCCTTTTTGAGCGGGGTCATGATTGCTTATTCAAACCAGCTGTCAACGTAGTCTTGATTGTTTTCAATCCAACGTTTAGCAGCGGCTTCGTCGTTTTCTTCTTCGCTTTGATAGAGTAATAGCTCGGATAATTGATCGTCGTCAAAGTAGCTATTATTAATCCAATCAATCACTTCTGGTTGCTCATCTTGTAGGCCGTTACGAGCGATATAATAGATGTCATCGTCTTCACCGTAAGCGGCATCAGGATCTTCAAGGTACTTCAAGTCATACTCTCCAAATGTCCAATGGGGACTCCACAGCGTTACGACGATCGGCTCTTCATTGTTGTAAGCCGTATCGAGTGCGGATACCATCGCTTGTTCTGATGAAGTGAGAAGTTCAAAGTCATCGAGTCCATAATGGTCCATTACTTCGTCTTCGGTAATTTGTGTGAGAGAAGCGCCGCCGTCGATTCCGGTAATCGTCCCTTCAAGCTCGTCAACGTAATCTTGCAAATCTTCAATTGTATTCAAGTCTTCCATATATTCAGGGACGACAAGTCCCATCTCGGTTCCTTCATACAGCACACCGTCTTCTTGAACATCAATGACTTCTGAATCTAGTTGAACATAAGCTTGGTCTGTAAAAGGCAACCACGGTGCAAAACCGAGGTCAATTTCACTGTTCTCTACACCTGAGAATAGGAAGGCTTTTTCAACTTGATTTAAGGTTACATCATATCCTTGCTCTTCGAGGAGAATTCCCCAAAGTGCTGAAATGACAGTGCTTTCTGCATAGTTGCTAAAGCCGATTGAAATGTCACCACTAGCACTCTCATCAGTAGCTTCGTCGTTCGAAGCGTTTTCATTTTCTTCTTGGTCTACTGAATCATCTCCACATGCTGTAAGTAACATGATCGCTAGAGTTGAAGCTGTTAATACGTGAAATTTTTTCATATGTAGTCTCTCCCCCTGTGATTTAGTATAGCATACTTAATTTTTGTAACTTTTGTAACGGAGAGCCAACATAAATAAACGCCTGTCACGATCACCGTAACAAGCGTTTTTACTATTATGATTCGGTAGTCATCCATTCATCAACAACATCCGCATAATCTTCCATCCACTGATCTACGGCAGCTGCTTCATTGCCTAATTCACTTTGTAATACGAGTAAATCTGAAAGTTGCTCATCTGTAAAGTGGATTTGGTTGAGAAATTCAATTAACTCTGGCATTTCGGAGTCCAAACCAGGGCGAGTCATATAGTAAATATTATCACCTTCACCATAAACTTGATCTGGGTCTTCTAAATATTTCAAGTCATATTCTCCAAACGTCCAATGAGGGCTCCATAGCGTTACGACGATCGGTTCTTCATTGTTGTAAGCTGTATCAAGTGCTGTAATCATCGATTGCTCTGCTGATGTTTGAAGGGTGAAATCATCAAGTCCATAATGATCTAACACTTCTTCTTCTGTAATTGTTGAAAGCGATGCACCGGGGTCAATGCCGATAATTTGACCGTACAATTCCTCCACGTAGTTGTTCAAATCTTCAATAGTATGTATGTCTGTCATATACTCCGGAACAACGAGCCCCATTTCTGTACCTTCATAAAGCAACCCTTCTTCATGAGTATCGATGTTGTCAGAATCGAAACTTAAAAATTGCTGATCCGTAAATGGTAACCAAGCAGAAATACCGAGGTCGATCTCATCATTTTCCAGTCCGGAAAATAAAAAAGCTTTTTCTACTTGCGAAGTCGAAACGTCGTAGCCTTTCTCAGTAAGTAAGCGATCGAACAATTCAGCCTTCGCGATACTTTCAGCATAGTTGTTAAATCCGATCAGGAGCTCTTCGCTGCTCGTTTCTGTTTCAGTGTTTTCTGTTGTTTCGTTTCCTTCATTGTCACCACATGCGCTAACGAGCGCAATCGCCAATCCTGATGTAATCAGTGCATAGCTTTTTTTCATAAAGTAACCTCTCTCTTATGTATTGTTTGTCATACTCCTAATCTGTTGATCATAACCCTTTACGCTTGTTTGTCAATGAAGTTTACGGTTCAATAGAGTAAGAAAATCGAAAGTGAGGTATACAAATGACCACGCATTTGGAATTTGTATCAGTGAGAAAAAGTCGGGGTGATTTTACGCTCACACTTCCTGACGTATCGATTAAACAAGGAGAAATCCTCGGAGTTATTGGAAATAATGGGGCTGGAAAGTCAACGATGATGCAACTTGTACTCGGTCTCATCTCGACAAGCGAAGGGGAGATCAGGCGTTATCATGATGGCGTCCACATTGATGAAGTAGGCGTGTGGAAAGAAGAAATCGGGTTCGTCTTCGACGACTTGTTAATGTATGATGACATGAAACTCAAACGCCTCGGTAAATTTTTAAACGAGCAATATAAACATTGGGACCAAGACCGTTATCTTGACATGTTAGCGCTCTACAATGTTGATCCGAATAAAAAAATAAAGAAATTGTCTAGAGGAATGAAAATGAAAGCAGGTTTTGCGATGGCGCTTGCTCATCGACCGAAGTTAATCCTCTTAGATGAACCGACCGCAGGGCTCGATACGAAATCTCGACGACAAATGGTACGGTTGTTAAAAGAAGCTCAATCAGAAGGAACGACCATCATTTTTTCTTCGCATATCCTATCTGATATGGAAGAGCTTGCGGAGACGGTTTGGTTAATGGATGAGGGAGAAGTACTTGCTCACGGTCGAGTGGAAGAATTAAAGGGACGTTTTTCAAAGGATGAGAACGGACGTATTGTACCGAAAGAAGAAGACACCAAAGAAGTGATTAGCCTTGAAGATCTACATGATTACTACTTAGGTGGTGAGCTAGATTGATTAGCGTCTTTAAGCTAGAAGTGTGGCTGATGAGGTCAGGCTTACCATTAATCATTATTATACCGTTTGTTCTAGGTTTTTTTAGTGTTGTTAACAATACGGTTAGTCCGTTAATTATCGTGTATGTAATGGTCATTGCCCTCATTCAAACGGAAGAGAAAAACCGTGTGAATCGGTTTATGTACTCGTTGCCGTTACGTCGATCGGAAATCTTTTATGGAAGAGTCTTATCATTGACCTTTTACGGTTCGCTCTGGCTAGTCTTCGAAAATGTGGCAAGACTAATTTCAGGTATCACCATTGATGGTTCGTATGTGTTCTACTTAGTATCTACCTTTGTCATGATTATGATTGTTTCTACACTCATGGTTTCTGTGTCGAAAACGATGCCTCAAGGCATTCTGAGATGGATTGTCTTGTTTGTCGTCTTTTTCTTAGCCGTTATGAGTATGACGTTTGTGACAGCCATTACAAGTATGTTCTTAGAAGATGTTGTAGGGGTAGTGCCTTTATTTGTCTCAATCATTACGTTTATTGTAGGTGCCATTGTCTTTTTGGCACTTTCAATTGGTGGGATTACCATTCATAAGAGACAAGATGTTGTGTAAAGAGGAGCTATATAAATGAAGCGTGTATACAGTGATGTCATTCAGTTTCGAGGGAACCATTATGACTTCGGCGTAATGCAAGGTGAGCGCTTGAGAGAATCTTTAACATTGAAAAATCGCGAGAATCAATGGAAAGTTCGCCAGCCTCGTTTTCAAATCGATGTAGATGAAGCCAAGGCGATGTTTCAACAACTTGCACCGCAAATTTGGGAAGAGTTACGAGGATTACAAGATTCACTGCGATGGTCAATTGATAAGGTATTGCAAGAGTTTGGGGGTTTTCGTGTGAACGGAGACCGCTCTGGTTGTTCTGTCATGTCAGGTGAAGGATATTTCGTGCGCAACTACGATTATCATCCGAAAACGTATGATGGAAGGTATGTGTTATTTGCCCCAAATGATAAAGGATACGCGACAATTGGACCGAGTCAACGAATTACCGGTAGAATGGACGGTTTAAATGAGCAAGGATTGGCGATTGGGTACAACTTAACGAATCGGAGAAAGCCTGGAGATGGGTTCATTTGCACGATGATTGGCAGGCTAATGCTTGAGACATGTGCGGACGTGACAGAAGCTGTTGAGCTATTAAAAGAAATTCCACATCGCCATTCATTTAGTTACATCGTCTATGACCAAACTGATGGTATGGTCGTTGTAGAAAGCTCTCCTCGTGGTGTGAATGCAAGGTCGGCGGACGCGTGTACGAATCATTTCGAGATTCAAACGAAAGAAAATCGTTTCAACTTGGACGACTCCATGCGCCGATTAGATCTTATGAAAAACTCAGGTGTGAACTCGCCAAAAGAAGCGTATCAGCTCTTGAATAATCCAGAAGAAGATGTATTCTCACTCAAGTATACGAGTTGGTCAGGAACTATCCACACGTCATTGTATGAGCCAGAGAAAATGAGAGCAAGCATCGGAATTGGCGGGAATCAAAAACCGTATTCGTTTGATTTTCAAGATTGGTTGGAAGGAAACGACCTTACTCTTGCAAAGCTTGAAGGAATTGTAGATACCGATCTTCCTTTTGTTCATATGGATGAGCGTGCGGATTGGTTTCAACGAAAGGATTGATCAGCATGATTGAAGTGAAGGAACTTCGTAAGTCATTTAAGTCATTTGAAGCCGTTAAAGGAAGTAGTTTTACAGTAGAGGAAGGAGAAATCTTTGGATTTCTCGGACCAAATGGGGCTGGGAAAAGTACGACGATCAATATCCTCTCAACAATGTTAAAACTAACGAGTGGTGAAGTGAAAATTAATGGCTACGATGTGACGAAACAAAAGAACAAAGTACGAGAGAGCATCGGCATTATTTTTCAAGAGAATACGTTAGATGAGAAGTTAACTGCAAAAGAGAACTTGATGTTGCATTGCAAACTGTATCGCGTACCGAAGAAATCACGAAAAGCGCGGATTGATGAAGTGCTGGCCATCGTTGATTTAACCGACAATCTCAATCAGACAGTGGAGAAGTTCTCAGGAGGAATGAAGCGGCGTTTAGAAATTGCCCGTGGGCTTCTTCATTACCCGAAAGTGTTGTTCCTTGATGAACCCTCTGTCGGGCTTGATCCCCAGACGAGAGCACACATTTGGGAGTACATTTTGAAGCTGAAAGAAAAAGAAAACATGACGATGTTCTTGACGACGCATTACTTAGATGAAGCAGAAATTAGTGACAGAATTGCAATTATGGACCACGGAGAGATTATTGCTCTTGATACGCCAAAACGTCTAAAAGCACAACTTGGCGGTGACGTCATTGAGCTACAAACGACAGACAATCAAGCGGCAATCCAAGAAATTAATGAAAAGTTCTCAGTTATTGAAGCGACACTGCATGAAGAAGGGATTACGTTAAAAGTCAAAAATAGTGATGAGTTTGTTTCAACGTTTATGAAACAGTTAGAAACCCCCGTTACAGGACTTGATATTCGAAAACCGACATTAAATGATGTGTTCCTTTCGATGACAGGAAGAGAAATCCGTGATTAAGGGGGTGGTGTGATGGAAGGCATGATTGCCATATGGCAACGAGACGTCATGAAGTTCTTTAAGGATCGTGCTCGCTTATTCGGCTCAATGACGATGCCGATCTTATTATTGATTGTGTTTGGTGTAGGTATGGGCGGTTCGATGGAATCGTTAATGCAGAACGTTGCAGGTGGAGATTTAGATTTTAACTACGTAGCGTTTATCTTTCCTGGCATCGTTTCAATGACGCTGTTAATGACGTCTGTATTCTCGTCACTTTCAATTATTCAAGATCGTGATTTTGGCTATATGCGAGAGATTCTCGTTTCTCCAGTTTCAAGAGTGAGTATCGCACTTGGGAAAATGTTAGGTTCAGCAACGGTAGCAGTCATGCAAGGGTTGTTGTTGTTTTTATTAATGCCGTTGTTAGGGGTTACAATTGATCTTGTTTCCTTTTTCGTATTGTTACCGGTAATGTTCTTACTCGCTTGTGCATTTGCATCGCTCGGGTTATTAATTGCCAGTGTTATTTCATCTACACAGGCGTTTCAACTCGTTGTGAATGCCATCGTGATGCCTATGATTTTTTTATCGGGGGCATTGTTCCCACTCAACAATATGCCAGCTTGGATTGATGTACTCGTCACATTAAATCCAGTCACTTATGGCGTTGATTTAATGAAACATATTATGATTGATGTTGATCAATTAAGTCGAGAAGTGTACGTAGAAATGGGACTTGATTTAGACTTTTTTGGAATACCGGTAACACCATTAGGTGAAGTGCTGTTTATTATCGGTTTTACTGCGGTTTTAATTGTTCTCGCTACGCTAAGTTTCTCACGTGCGAACCGTTAGAAAGGAAGATAGACCGACATGCGAGGAATTGTATTACTGCTCAGCACGATGATGTTACTTACTGGATGTGCATTACCAGGGGCACAATCGGCGGCTGATGGATTTTCAAATCAAGTAATTGGGTGGTTGTTCTTTGGTACAGGAACAGCGTACCTCATTTACTTAATGGTTACGCTCATTATGCTGCGTAAATCACCGAACGTGGATACTCAAGAAGGAACGTTAGCAAATCCGTACATTTATGGGCTCGTCGCTCAGCGGAAGCCGTTGTTCTCAGCGACGGTTCAAGATGCATTGTTGTTTGATTTATGTAGAAAAGGAACGGTGCAAAAGGACGGTGACACGTACCATCTCGTTGCAGAAGATGAACTCGAACCGTATGAAGTTCCATTTGCATCATTATGGTTTAAGGACGGGGAATCGTTTACCCCGAAAACAAAAGGCGCTTCGCTTCGCAATAACGACCGCGTAAAGCGTGAATTTAGGCAGCGATTGCTACAAGAAGGAAAAGCATATCAAGAATCGATTCTTCGGCTCGGTTACTTTCGGCGACAGTCGGGCTATACGGTGTTTCATACGATATTCTTATTGTTGTTAGCAAGCTGTGGTGTTGTATTCATGTTTGCTGAAAGTAACTGGTTTATTGCGGTTGGTATCGCGTATATCGTCATTGCACTCATTACGTGGTCGTACGTGATTCAACAAAACATCCTCACAAAACGAGGACAAAAAGCATACGGTAAAGCCAAACAAGTTCAACAACAATTAAAGTCAGGGACGTACGCAACTACGCAGGATAAAGCGATCATCGTTTTTGCAAAAGTAACAGGCCTTTCAAACCACATTCAGACAGAAACGGAATTCGCAGAAATCGAATCAATCTACAAATCAATACTCAAATAACGAAACCAGCGGGGACAGTCCCCCGCTGGTTTAACGTGTGAAAGCGAATAATACAAGTAGCGCACCTAGACTAAAAGGAAGAATTCCAACAAGCCCAAAAAACGAAGCCCCTAAGTAACCATAAAAGATCACAGTAAACGGAATAAGTAAAATGAACGTTGAACGCTTTTCGCTTGCAAATGCATCGAGTTCGTCCCAACGAAATTGATATAAATAACGATGTTCTAAGCTATGAGCAATACAACCACGCACCATAAACAGCACCATGAGTGACACACCGATCGTAATGGCAATACGAGGACCTCCCGGAAGCAGAAGCATCGCATTAGCGGGAAGCATCGTCATTCCGATATAGAGCCTCCGTTGATGGGGCGTGCGTAGTAACCGCTTGATCGAAACTTCAGCAAGTCTCTTTGAAGCGCCTTCAGAACGGAAGATAAATTGAGAACGACGAAACAAAACCCAAGGTTTCTTTCGCTCGAATAATGGCTTTGGATCCGTTTGGCCACCTATTCGCATCACTTGATCGAGTGCCATATACCGCGCTTCGTTTTCTTTTGCGATGTGTAATAAGAAGTGGCTACTCCGTCCGATTCGTTCATTCCGGAGTACAACATAGACGATGACTAAAAGTAATCCTACTAAGCTAATCATAATCGTATGTGAGGAAATAAAGTGAAACAACGTCATATAACCACCGATTGTGATGATCAGCACTCCATACCAAAGAATGGATCGAAGTGGTTGACGAAACACTTCAAGTGTTCTTCGCTCAGCCATCCGAAGGCTTTGTTTTAGTAACACAGTAAGTACATATAAGAGCAAGAGTTCGACGAGATTAAATCCATAGACGCCAATAAAGAAGGGTAATGCAATCAAGAATACGAGCGCAATCCTTAAGCTGTCTCGAAAAAGTGAGAAATTTAAGCCAGAACGTCTTATTGAGCGCATCCAATCTGTTTGTTGATGCAAAAACAATTGATCTGCTTCCCGGTAATAGTAACGTAACTGTCCAGGGACAATTGCGAAGAAAATAAAGAATCCTAAAATTGCAGGGGGAATTGTGCGCATCCACGGTACAGGATCGAATAAGTTATCGTAATATAAGAATCCTCCGATGATTACTCCAGGAAGAACGATATACAAGATGACGGTCCAATCATAGACGAGCTTCCAAAGTTGTTTTTTCTCGTGCCATTCAGTTTTTATACGCTCGGCTACTAATGATTTAGGCGTCATATGGTTTCGTCCTCGTTAACGCATCAAAACAATCAAACAGAGTAGCATCAGGAAGGCTAGCGGTCTCTTGAATGACACGTAAGTCACCGTGAGCAATAACGCTCCCTTTATGAATGAGAATAAATCGATCACATACCCGCTCTGCAGTATCAAGAACGTGAGTTGACATAATGACTCCAGCGCCTCGCTGACGTTCTTCTTGTAAGATTTCAAGTAAGACGCGCGTCGCCCTTGGATCGAGGCCAATAAAGGGTTCATCAAAGATGTATAAGTTAGGACGAATGGCAAGAGCAATAATAATCATCGCCTTTTGCTGCATTCCTTTGGAAAAGCTTTCGACATAATGGTGTTTCACTTCACTCATTTCAAATTGCTCGATATAACGTTCTGCGGACTCCCTCGTCTTTTTTTCATCGAGCTCAAATGAGCTGCATGCAACGGTAATATGTTCATAAAATGTAAGCTCTTTATAGTAGATCGGTTGTTCGGGCACATAAGCGTAACGTGAATGCCCATCTTCCCAATAAATCGCTCCCTCTTTCGCTTTAAGAAGGCCGATCATCGCTTTAATCGATGTGCTCTTCCCCGCCCCGTTTGGGCCAATAACTCCGATTTGTTCACCTTCATGAACTTCAAAGGTGACGTCATCAACAATACTTTTCCCTGTTTCATAACCAGCCTTTTTCACGACTGCTGTAGCAATTTTCATAGTTTCTCCCCCTAAAAAAGGCATCATTTATAGTTTCGGAAAATTCTCGATAAAGTTTTAGAAGTTTCAATTGAGGTAATGAAAAAGTAGTGAGATAATTTAGCAAAACCTTTGTGAGGTGGCGATAAAGTGAAAAAGCTCATGAATGATTCTACTAAAATTGTTAGTCAGTTTCTAGATGGATTAGTGGCAGCACATGGAAATCTTATCAAACGTCTTGAAGGAACGGAAGTCATCGTTCGAAAAGAAATGATACCAAACAAAGTCGGACTCATAAGTGGTGGTGGCAGTGGTCACGAACCTGCACACGCCGGTTATGTAGGAACAGGAATGCTTGATGCGGCAATAGCTGGAGAGGTATTCACTTCCCCTGGAGCCGATCAATTCTTCGCCGCGATTCAAGCAGCAAACCAAGGAAGCGGCGTTTTATTAATCATCAAAAACTACAACGGTGATGTAATGAACGCAGAAATGGCGATGGAAATGGCAGAGGCTGAAGGCATTGAAACGGCGATGGTCGTCGTGAACGATGATATCGCTGTAGATGACGTCGAGAACCGAAGAGGCATCGCCGGTACGGTATTGATCCACAAAGTTGCTGGAGCAAAAGCAGAGGAACTTGCTTCATTAAGCGAAGTCAAAGAAGTTGCAGAGCGGGCCATTTCGAATGTGCGAAGCATGAGCGTTGCGCTCCAAGCATGTACATTACCATCAGCTTCAAAGCCAAGTTTTGCATTATCAGATACGCAAATGGAAGTTGGAATTGGTATTCACGGAGAGCAAGGGATGAGCCGTGAAGACGTACTCACTTCCTATGAAATTGCCGAGTTGCTCGTGTCGCATATAGAGAAAGAAGTCGATGTAACGAAACCGGTATATGTTCTCGTCAATGGGATGGGGAGTACGCCATTACTTGAACAATACGTCTTCGCGAACGATACGGTATCGATTCTAAAGAAGAACAACGTCCACGTCGAGAGAATGCTCGTAGGCGATTATATGACGAGTTTAGATATGGCTGGCATATCACTAACGTTGTTTGCCATCGATGAAGAGCTTCACTCACTATTACAGTCTAAAGCAACAACCATTCAATGGACGGAGGTTTCACAGTGAACAGAAATCAAGCGCAACAATGGATGGAAGCAACACTTTCACTTATAAAAGAAAACGAAGAAACATTGTCAGAGCTTGATCAAACGATCGGTGATGGCGATCATGGCGTGAACATGGTCCGAGGTTTTCAAGCGGTCGTTGATGAATTTCCGAATTGGGAACAAGAAAACATATCAGCGGTTATGCAAAAGATCGGAACGACCTTAGTATCCAAAGTCGGTGGCGCCTCAGGTCCGTTGTTCGGAACTGGTTTTATGCGTCTTGGCGCTGCTTTTAAATCTGAAGAAGGTGCGTGGGCTGACGGCTTAACAAAAGCAGCAGAAGGCATTGCCCAGCGAGGTAAAGCGTCTGTTGGTGATGCAACATTGTTAGACGTCTGGGATCCGGTTGCTAAAGTGGTACAAGAAAAAGGGACCGATTGGGAAGAAGTAGAACGAGCTGCACAAGATGGAATGAACGGAACGAAACAACTAGAAACCAAACGAGGACGTGGAGCGCTCTTGAAAGAACGATCTGTTGGGCACCTCGACCCTGGAGCAGTTTCAAGTTATTATCTTTTCCATGCACTCGTACAAACGATGACAAAGGGTGGGAACTAATGTCAGCTGTATCAATTTTTCTTATTTCGCACGTTCGTGAACTTGCAATAGGAGCAAAACGATTGTTGCAACAAGGCAATGATCAAGTGAAGATCGTAGCTACCGGTGGACTTGAAGATGGTGAAATCGGAACGAGTATTGACCAAATGCAACTGGCTTTAGATGAATTACCGAAAGATGATGAGGTGCTCATCTTATACGACATCGGAAGCGCAAAAATGAATGCGGAAATGCTTATGGAAATGAATCCCGATCGTACAATCTCGATCACGGATGCCCCTTTAATTGAAGGAGGCTACGTTGCAGTGATGATGGCGGGGCTCGGTGATGACCTCGACACTGTACAGCAAAAGGCAGAAAGCAGTTACCATAAATCAAGATAAAAAACCGCTTCCGCCAAGCTTTGGCGGAAGCGGTTTTGATGAGGCAGGGAGTCGACGCCCCGAGTTCTAGCCACCTCAAAACGAAGAAAATGGCATAGCTCATTATGAGCTATGCCATTTAGATTTCTTTACAGGAAACGGTTATGATTGTGAGTGGTCATCGTCGTCATCCTCAACTTCTTCTTTCGTAATGAGGACCGTTTCAATTCGTTTATCAACAATAGATAGAATCTCAAACGTGAGCTCTTCGTGGTAGAGAGACTCACCAACTTCAGGTACATAGCCGAGTTTGTTCAAAATGAATCCGGCTAAATTGTCTTCGCCTTCAGGGATGTTTGTATTAAACGCATTATTTAATCGGCGTAGTGTAATCTTGCCGTCACAGACGATTTCATGTTCGGTTTGGTTCCCGATGAGCTTATCGTCAAGATCCGTTTCATCTTCAATATCTTGCCCGATCATCGTTTCAATCAAGTCCTCATGAGTAATGATACCTTCTGTACCTCCATACTCATCATGAACAATGGCAAAGTGTTTCTTTTCTTGAAGCATTTGTTTAAACACCCATTGAACCGGTTGAAACTCATAGACGTAGAGAGGATTTAGATCAGAGAATTCTTTGATCAACTTGTCGGGTTCAAGCGTCCACGCAACAAAAAACTTCGTGTGAAAAACGCCGACGATATGATCCAAGTCACCATCATAGATTGGATAACGACTGAATTGATTTTCGTTCAATATACTTCGTGCTGTTTCGAAGTCTGTGTCTGCTGGAATCCCTTGGATGTGGATCCGAGGGGTTTGCATAACATCTGCGACATTTAACGTCTCGAAGTCGAGCATGCCTTTTAGTCGATGCATCTCTTCATTCTTAAAGGTTCCTTCGTCATGTCCGATGTCAACCATCGTACGCATTTCTTCCTTAGAAAAGCTCGCTTGATTATCATCATCTCGTCCGAGCATCCTTATAACGACTCTCGTTAAGGCATTGAGAAAAATCGTAAAAGGCTTTAATACAATGAGCATCGTTCGTGTGATTGGATAGACGACATAGGCTAGTCGGTCTGGGTATGCGGCTGCAACAGATTTTGGAAGAACTTCTGCAAAGATAATAATAAGTACGGTGAGTATAGCTGTTGAAACTCCAACATTCCATCCATATTCTAATGCAACGATCGTCACAAGTGATGGCAAAATAATGTTCGGGATGTTGTTTGCAATTAATATACCCGCAATAAATTCTTCTGTATTTTTAACAGTTTTCAATAATCGTTGTGACTTTTTGTCACCGGCATCAGCGCGTGCTTGAATCTTAATTTTATTGGCTGCAGTGAGCGCGGTTTCGCTTCCTGAGAAAAAGCTTGAAGCGATAAACAATAGGACAATCGCAATAAAATAAAACACTGGTTTCCTCCATCAACTCTTACTTGTATTCTTTAAGTAATGGTATAGTTTAGCGAGTCGGTTGTCAAAAAGAGAGAGCATTATACAAATACTGGATAATGCCGAGGCTGTGGATCTGAAAGTGCTTGAACAAAAACAATATGACAGCTAGATCAAGGAGATGTAATGAGTTCTACACTTGTTTCCTATGATCTTGAACGCATTCAAACGTATGATCAGCATTTCCATTCCACTCTCCTCGTAAACTAAGAAGCAAAGCGTGAACCATTTATCGCGAGTTAATTAGACGCTTTTATTGGCTATTTAGAACTTATGATTCCTGTTGGTCTTAGGAAGAAAGGGTTATCGATTGGTTTGTCGTTTTTAGGGAAGACTCACTCAGAAGATGAACTTAACGTTTGCGAGATTCGTGCAAAATTCGAAACGGCTTCTTCCTAAACAATAAAACCGAGATGCAAAAGCATCCCGGTTCATAGCGTTAACATAAGAAGGTGTTCATCAAATGACTGACCTTCAACGGTTTTTATGGCATTGCGTTCAGTTCCGTAAATCGTAAAGCCTAGCCGTTCGTAAAATCGTAACGTGTGAGATTGATTCGCATTGATGGAAACGAGCACTTGTTCAATGGCAGGATGACTTTTAGCAATAGCAATTGCACTTTGAACAAGTTTTGTGCCATAGCCTTGTCCTTCATTAGGATGAGTGACATACACCGCTTGGTGCAATGCCCGGTGACGCCGCAGTTCATTGTTCCGTTGAATCGTAAGCGATGTGAACCCAATCAACTTCTGAGAGTGAAAAGCACCTAATGTGTAGCGGTTATAATCACGTAAATCTAATTCAGCAGCATCCAATGACTCAGGATCGGATGTCGTAGAACCAAAACTCGTTTGCATTGATTCAACGCGAAGGTTACGGTACATGTCATCATAACGATGATCCAATTGAATGATTGACACAGACTTCACCACATTTCGTTTAGTTGGCAAGCAATGATTGATACTCTTTATTCCGTTCGAACTCTGCTTTTGCAAACGGGCAGAGCGGGATGATTTTTTTGTTTTTTTCTCGCATATCGGAGACAACTGAAGCAACGAGTTTGGCGCCAAGCCCTTCTTGACGCTGTTCTTCAGCGACAAACGTATGGTCAATGATTACCCTCGTTTCGCCTGCTGAAACATAGGTGATCTCAGCGAGTAGCGCACCGTCGTCACTTTCGATGTAATGACGACCCTCTTCTTGTTTGATGTCCATAGAATCCTCCCTCACTGCTTCTATCAATTGTAAATGAACGTTTAGTTTGCACGTTTTATTCTTCGGTATTCATGGATTGCGTTAGTGTGTCAAAGGGTTCTTAAGACGTTTTTCGACAAGAACGAGAAAAACCCTTTTTTAAAATTCTGTTAAAACCTGCTTTTTTCTACTTGGATTACGTATAATAAAGAAAGACAGAGGAGGAGATGAGTTGAAACATCAAAGCATTGCTGAGCAAGACCGTATACATACGTTAGACATCATTCGAGGGATTGCCATTTTAGGAATTGCGATGGCGAATATGATGCATTTCAAAACGTTAGCAGATTTAGATATGATGACGATGATTGAAGGGCGTGGGTTACCAGAAGCTACGCTGGACGCGTTAAGTTCATTGTTTATTACATTCTTTGTTGAAGGTAAATTTTATCCGATGTTCTCATTATTATTTGGTTTAGGATTTTATATTTTTTATTCTAGAACATTAGAGAAGGATTTAAATGCCAATCGCTTGTTTTCTAGACGACTGACGTTTTTAATTATTATCGGTTTGTTACATCAGTTTTTATTCTGGCACGGTGACATCTTATTTACGTATGGTGTAACGGGATTCTTACTACTGCTCTTTATTTCGAGACAACCGAAAACGATTTTGCTTTGGGCAACTTTTATGCTCGCTATAAGTAGTTTCTTCTATGCAATCTTAACAGCAGGTGCAGGGTTTGTGTTTGGCCTTGGAGAAGGAGCGCTTGCTAGTAAATATCAAGTCGGTAGCGATCAAGCCAATGAAGTGATGGCGAATGGTAATTATTTCGAGATTCTTCTTCATCGGTTGCCAGAATCGTTTCTGATGATCTTTAACGTCTTTATGGTTATTCCGACAATCTTACCACTCTTTTTACTCGGGCTTTATTTCGGTAAGACAGGAATGTTCCATAACGTAGAAGAACATGTAGGGAAATGGAAGAAGATTTGTATTCACACAGCTTGGAGTGGGATTTTATTCTCTGTGTTAACGACTGCGTTGATTCATGATTTCTTCCCAATTCCACCAGGTGTCGGTTACGGATTAGGTACCGGAATTCGCATGTTTACAGGTCCAATATTGATGCTGTTCTTCGTGTCGGCATTCGTGTTATTGCTAAGAAAAGAATCACGTCAAGCAATGTTAAAACCAATTGCAGCAGTGGGCCGCATGGCGCTTACGAATTACTTGATGCAAACGTTAATCTTTGTATTCATTTTCCACGGTTATGGTCTTGGGTTATTCAACCAAGTAGGAAGTTTTATTGGCCTTGTTATTTCAGTTTCAGTTTTCGGCTTGCAAATTCTATTTAGTACACTTTACTTGAAGAAATTTAAGCAAGGACCGATGGAAACGCTATGGCGGAAATGGACGT
Organism: Bacillaceae bacterium JMAK1; assembly: GCA_012970285.1. GTDB lineage: Bacteria > Bacillota > Bacilli > Bacillales > Marinococcaceae > Geomicrobium_A. The sequence continues at coordinate 133,418 of JIBW01000006.1, read as the reverse complement.
ACAAGAACGCTTAACTTAATGGTTAAAGAAGCCTGTTGGAATTTTCTTCAACAGGTTTTTCTTTATGAACGTTATTATAGATTGTGAGTGTGAAAAAAATGAAAGAAAAAACCGTCGCAATCATCGGGGGAACTGATGCAACAAAGTATGATCTGTTGAATTGTGTACAAAAGAGTGGAAAGACTGTCGTCGTTTCAGATAGGACCATAGAAGAAGATGGTGGTGAAGGCATTGCGTGGTGTAAAGCGAATTTGTTTTCCCTTACTGAAGTAAAGCGTGCATTAAAAGGCGTTGATGTTGTGGTGTATTTGACTCAAAGGGTGGGACCTACCGCTCGGTTAATCCAAGCTAAGGATGATGATTTAGATGTAGTGCTCGCTGACAACGTGGCGCAAGCAGCGGCGTTAAATGGGATTAAACAGATCGTTTGCGTTAGTGGAGATGGTCAAGGACAAGAAATCGAACATGTGCTAACGTCGTATGGAATCGGCGTAACAACTGTACAAGCGGGATGGATCGCTGGCGCAAAAAGGCTGGTACATTCAAGTCGTGAAGAGCTTGCTTACAAAGAAGTTATGATTGAAACGAAACTAAAGAGACGGAAGTTGTCGAAAACCACTCCTCACCTTAAAAAAATGTGGATTCGGGTTCTGACAAACACGCCAAGTGTACCGCCTGAACCAATTATCTGTGCCCTCATCCAGTCGCTGCTTTCGCAACCAGAACGGTTAACACGAATGAGTGACATGTCTTTGAACAGTGAGACAACGAAAAAGCTCGTCGTGAAGCAGGCTGGAACGTACCAAAAATCCGATGTGTGTTCAATTCAACGAATTCAGTTACCAGAGCATCGTGATGCAGCATGGGCTGCTAATCGTTACATCCATTGGTTAGAAGAGATTGGGAGCCCATTTCTAAGAACAACGACGTGCGAAGACAAAGAGACAACAATCTATTTGCTTCATATTCCGGTGCTATGTTTGAGGCATTCAGAAGAGCATAGCGATGAAGGTCGAATGTTTTTCCACATTAGCGGAGGGCTATTTGCCAAAAAAAGAGGCCAGGGCTATTTGGAATTTAGACAAGTCATCGATGATCAGACGTGCATCATTGCTATTCACGAGTATGAACCTAGTCTTCCTTGGTTCCTCTATGTTCGAACGCAAGCGACCGCCCACGAGGTCGTCATGGCGTTGTTTCGAATGCACGTCCGAAAACAAAAATAACGTTTCCTAAAAATGAAAGCGACGAACGATTTCGTTTTTCATGGATTTGTTTGCAAATAAGACCATTCCGATTAATGTAAGTAGCGCGTATAATCCGGTCATCGCACTTGGCCATAGTACGTACGACAATGAACTGACGAACAGTAGAACCGGTAGAAACCCTAAAACGACCATCGTTAACATATAGCCGAGATACTCGCGCCATTTCATCGGCTTTCTTAAAACGACGAGGGTAACGAGTAACGTCGATAACGTAACGAGAAATGGAATGACATAATGAATTGACCAACGCGTATTGCCTGATGCAGCATCTAAAACAACGAGCATGGCAGATAAAGCGATCACTTGAAAAATTAATTTGGAGCCAACGTGCGCCCTTGAAAGAATCGTATGATTGATGAGTAAAACAACATAGACGACAGGTCCAATAATGTAAAATACCCAAATTTCATCAGGTGTCGTTAACAAGTTGATCAGAATGCACGTACTAATAATAAAAATAGCGATAAAGAGTACAATCCGTTGTGCAAAACTACGTCGTGCTAGATTCGATACATAGACGGGGTAACTTGGTATTTCGTCTTGCTCTGATGAAAGTTGCCGTTTGCAAAGTGGGCAACTTTGTTGCTTTGTATAGATGTTGCAATTGGAGCAATGATGTTCCATCGAATCACCTGCCATCGTTTGAATACACGTGAACGTTTAAGTTGTGCGTTTGTGTTAATTCTTGAAAGAAGGCCCGAATAAGATCTGCTTCTTTAATGGTGCGTGCAAAGGAAATGACGAGTTTATCATTGATGGCAACCATGCCTCCATTAATCGGACTCTTTCTCGTTGGATACATGACCATTTCCATATGTCCAACATATTCTTGCATGCTCTTAGGAAGCTCAATTCTCCCAATGTTCGTTAACGTCATGGATTTTGTTCGTTCTCCATAACTTTTATAGCCATAACGAATAGCATGGTATTTCAAGAAGATTGGGATAAACCGAGCAGCCAACATCGTTTGCCATTGAACATGATGGTTTAAGCTTTGTTGTAACGATTCTTTACGTGCTTTACTTTGTAATTGTGAAGTAATATCCTCAATGATTTCCTCAAAGGTCATTTTATCGTGAACGCGCATTCCGACATTGACGACTGCAAAAAAGTTACGCAATGTTTTTGAAGGAAAAAAGCTCCGTAAGTTAACAGGGATGGCTAGTTTAATTTCTTCTTTACGAAATCGATATTTCAATTTTTCTTTGTAAATCGCATGAATCATCACCGCAGTAAGGAAGGCCGTAACGGTTGTGCCGTAAGATTTGGCGAGTTGATGAACGTCACTTGCTTTAAGCTTCCCATGTACGACAATCGTTTCTTCAATGTGCTCACCGCGAATTTGGTAAGCGTGTGTCTCTTTTGGTTTTTTTCTTTTATGTTTCGTGACGTAATTTTGATAACTATCGTCAATTTCATAATGACTCGGTTCATCTTCGATATCAAGAAGGGTTCCGTCGTGTTCTACCGTTTCTCCTGAATGCATCAAATAATAGTAAACGAGCGCTTTAATAAATTCTAAAGCTCCGGTTCCGTCAGTCATTGAGTGAAAGAATTCGACGGCAAGTCGTTTATCGTAATAAACCACTCGAAGTAAGTACCCATTCGTTTCAATCGGATCAATCGGTGCACACGGGTATTTCTTTTCCCGTTGAACGAGTAATTTCTGATCGTTTTCAACGAGGAAATCCCAGAACAACCCTTTGCCTAGCTTGACAGCAAACATAGGCAGGCGTTTCATGACGTCATCAAGTGCACGTTGTAAATGAGTGGCATTGACGTCACTTGTCATAATCATAGAAATCCGGAAAACCGAAGAATTGGCTTGCTCCGATACAGCATGAAACATTTTGCCAGCGTTATCTATTTTGTACCATTGATTCATAGAAGAAGCCCCTCTACACAACCTTTATTGCTATCATAGCATTACCATATGGGTCGTTTCATTTGCATTTTTATTAAAAACTCTTGAAATCGATATTCTGCGTGCATCTATACTACCAGAAAAAGAGGAGAGATGGGATTGTTATCGATCGGTAATCTGTCAAAGAAAACGGGTGTGACCGTACGAACACTCGGCTATTACGATCAAATTGGATTGCTTTCACCTGCTTCTAGAACGGAAGGAGGCCATCGGCTTTATGATGAACCTCAAATTATAAGGCTTGAACAAATCGTCTCGTTAAAATATCTCGGATTCTCATTAGATGAAATTAAGCTCATCATCGACGATGGAACAGAATCGATTTACAATTCATTAGAAAAACAGCTCCATCTGGTACGTGAGCAAAAGGCTGAATTGCAAAGGGTTGAACAGGCCCTTGAAAGTATGCATCATTCCATTCGTACAGACGAAGAGATGAACTGGTCATTGCTGTTTCAAGTTATGAAGCTGTTCCAACAAGATCAACGAGAACTTAAACAACGATTAGATCGCTACTTAGACGACCAACAAAAACAAAAGATGTTGACGGCTAACTTGGATAACGAGCAGCGAACGGAATGGTTGACGCTCATTGCAGACGTGAAAAAACACGTAAATGAGCCGCCTCACTCTGCACTAGCACAACAACTTGCAACACGTTGGATGGAACACGTGTACAGCATGTTCGGGAGCGATGAAGCGTTTTTAGAAAATGCATGGGAAGCTGTTCGTTTAGAGGCAGATGGTGCCATGTTTTATCCGATGACAAAGGAAGTCGTATCGTTTATTCAAAAAGCGATCACTTACAAGGAAAATCACCAACTGCTGTAATAGAAGATTCGTGGTTCTTCTTCGAATACGAAGGCGGTAAGAATTACGTGTAATAATTCTTTCGTCCGGTGAACGTCAAGGAAGTAATCATCATCGTAGTCCATTGAACCGAAGAACGGACCGTAGAGGGTGGGGAGGTGGCATTCAGGTTGATCGTGGTGGAGGAGCGTTCGTTCACATTGATTCATTAACGCTTGCAGTTGAGTCCGAGTTACTGGATACGGTTTGCAATCATCGCAATTTGATTGCACGTGTTCAATAAACCAACGATGAATGTAGTTCGCTTTCCGCCAATAGATCAACTCTTCATGAACGTTTTTATTGTTCTTTTGTCGTTCTACGACAAGGTACATATCAAGTCCGATTGGAATCACCTCAATAGGGTTTGATGGATTGGATAAAGGATGAAAGAAACGTGGTCGTGTAGAGGGTGATCTGAGTATAGCATGGAATGAATGAATTTTCTTTTAATTAGTAAAAGGTCCTTCCGCATTGATCTCGAAAGGACTGGATTTCTTTAGTGATAAAACAGTTCACGTAAATAACTATTCAAAAACATTTGATCAGGATCAAATTCGTCTCTCAATTGAAGAAAGTCTTGAAACCTTGGATATAGAACGCGTAATTGGTTGGATGATTTTGTGTGTAATTTCCCCCAATGGGGACGTCCATTAAACGTATCCATGATCGCTTCCATCGCCTTAAAGTAAGGGCGGAATTCTGTTCCAGAATACATATGAAAAGCGATGTATGCAGAAGAGCGTTCATAAGACGGACTGAGCCATAATTGGTCAGCCTTTACCGTTCGAACTTCAATTGGAAAGTGAACGTTATAGTTAGACGTGTGTAGCGCTGTACGAATGTGGGCAAGAATTTGCGGTAATTTCTCGAGTGGTACCGCATACTCCATCTCAACGAATCGAACGTTTCTCGCTGTAGAAAATAACTCATCACTTGGTGCGTGCAGTGAGGTTTCTGAAACAGCATTAGATGAGAGACGACTAAAAAACTTACTGCTCTTTGGGAATGTTTTGCAGACACTAGACACGCATTGCAACAAATAGTTTTCTACAACGAGACTCGTCGTTTTATGTTTCGTAATGTCTTCTGGACCGTGATCAGAAGGGTTCATCGTTTTGACGTGAACCGTATCTGAATGAGGAAAGAGGAAGAACTCAAAATGTTGGTGTCTTTCAATCCATTGGAACAAGTCTCTTTGCAAGTCAATAAATTGTACTTTAGCACTTTCATAATGATAGATCGGGCGTTTTACGACCCGAAGTGTAACAGACACAACAATGCCAAACGTTCCGAGTGACACAACTGCACCAGCAAACTCGTCATCGTGTGACCGTAGTGTATAAAGTGAACCATCTGCTTTAACGATTGTGAGCGAATCGACTTGTGTACTGATGGAACCAAACGTAATCCCCGTTCCATGAGTCCCTGTGGCAATTGCACCGGCGATGCTTTGTACGTTAATGTCTCCTAAATTTTCTAACGAGAACCCGTGAATCGCTAACCGTTCAGATAAGTCAAAGAGTTTCGTACCTGCAAGAACGGTTACAGTTTCGTTTTTGTCATCAAGAGAAATGATGCCTGTTAATCGTTCAAGGGATATGAGGCAATCAGACGTTGCTACCAGTGGTGTAAATGAATGACCAGCACCTACGACCCGAATCGTCCGCTTTTGCATGCGTGACTGATTGATAATCTCTTGCACATCAGCAACAGATTCAGGATAAAGCCAATCTGTTGGTTCACTATGAAAGGTTTGAGCCCAGTTATAGAAAGTGTTCGTTTTTGAACGTACTAATGATGTCATAGAAAACAAATCCCCTCTCCTCGATACGTTGGAACGTGACCGACGATCTGTTCGTTTTGGATCAGTACAATGGATGTGAAACGCTCACAAACCTCACCAGCTTTAGCAGGACGAAAAATAACCGGATCTCCAATTGCAAGTGTAGTTGATGTGCAGTGTATTGGGGTTTGGACTTCCCCTGCCCCTTCTAATGAGAGTAGTTGTGCGTCTTCTGGATATACAGGGGATGGCAAGCGATCTTTTCCTGGTGTACCAGAGGCAACATAACCACCGCCTAGACACGTATAAATTTGACTTGTAGGTTTTCGTACGACGGGAAGTGCAAAGTAAAGAGCCGGGTCGTATTGAAAGGATGAATAATGATCAAATAGTGTTGGTTGATAAAGACCAGATCCGACCGTCAATTCAGTCACAGAGTCATCTTGTGCAGTTGTCATTAAGCTACCCGTGCCGCCACCATTGATGAAGGAAAGCTCAATGCCTTCTTTACGTAAAGCTTTTATGATTTGTTGCCGCCTCGTATGCACCTTTTTAACACTTGCTTTTTTAAATCGTTTAATGGCAAAATCTTTGATAAGATGGTCGGAGTAATCGGTCACACCGGCAAGTTGCGCTTCATAACCCATAAGACCGACGAGTTTCAAATTAGGATAATTCTGAATCCTTTTCGCGAATTGTACAACTTTCTCTGCCGTGCGAAGAGGAGAACGTCGCACACCGAAATGAAATCCGTTAAAATTCGTACTCATGTCTACGTCAATGCAAATCCAGAAGTGGCTTTGTTCATTGTGAGCAATTGCTTGAAGAAAAGAGAGATGTTCGTCATCATCCACCATAACGGTAATGTTCGCCCCAGCTTTCATGTGACGCGTGAGCTTATGAAGTTCATGGCGATCTGTAGAAGGGTAAGCGACTAGGATATCATCGATGCCTTCTGTGTATAACCAATTTGCTTCTTCTACAGAATAAGACATTACACCTTGATAGGTTTGTGAAGAGTTCACTATATGTTTAAGTAAAGGCAACGAACGAATCGATTTTGTGGCGAGGCGAATCGATTTCCCTTGACTTCGTTTTGCGATCGCAGTGAGGTTACGGTTTAGTGCGTCAACATCTAGAAAAAGTGCAGGTAATGTTTGTGATCTTATCAATTCAACAGGTAGATTCATACACGTTTGTCTCCCCTCATCGTTATCATAATTATTCGTTAACATTCGAAACGATGCAACTAGAATTAAGCGACTATGTGAAGACGGAGGTTCATATATGATTAGATACAAAGAAGCAAGGAACGATGATTTTGAACGGTTGGTTACCCTTCGAACGACAGCCATGATTGATGATTTTAAGAGACATGAACTTGATCTTAAACGTACAGAAGATTTCTTTCGGAAAAGTTTTAAAGCAGTCTATACGAAATTGCTATATATGAACGATGAATGGGTCGGATGCGTTGCCCTTCATCCAGATGAAGAGTATGACACAGAACTTAAACACTTTTATATTCATGCAGCATACCGCGGGAAAGGGATCGGGAAGCACGTATTGCAAACGATTATTGAACATCAGCGACTAGACAATAAGAACCTCTGTCTCTATGTATTTAAAGAAAGTGCCGCGTTACCGATTTATGAAAAACATGGCTTTGTTGAAGTAGAATTAGGGGATTTCACCCATCGATTAGCGTTATGGCAAAAGCCACCGCAATAGACGGTGGCTTAACTACGTTCTTGGATTCGTTTAATAAGCGATACAAGATCTTCAGGTTTGTAGAATTCGATGGGCGTTGCCCCTTTTTGGAACGATAAATGATCGGACTCTACGACTAGCATATAGCGATTATTTACTTTAGCTAAATGAATGGATTCTCCAAACTCCGCTAACGGCCCTTTGATTTCAGTCTCACCGATTTTCATGCGAATTTCCGCATCAGGGTTTTGTTCAACAATTTGTGCGGAAGCTTCAATGACTTGATGTGTTGATAGTTGCTCAGTAATTTCGCGCTGATCACTCGTTTGCCATTCGTCAAGTGAGCGCTCCCACTGTTCTTTTTCTTCACTGCCTTCATCAAACGCTTCGGAAATATGTTCTGTCATCATATCTTTTACCGTTGATTTTAGAAGGGTTGGAACGCTGTCACCATATTGCACGAAAGCGAGGAAGTCCTGAAAGTAGCGAGCGTGCGACGATTGGTGGATTTTCAGCTCGGCGGTTTGTACCATTCCTTCTTCAATCATGAACGGATATTGGATGGACTTCATGTTCTTCGTCGTAATTGCGTACTCAATCTTCTTAAGTAGCGAAGAGGAATCGGTGACACTCGCTACCTTTTGCTCGAAGTCACACTTTAGAATGAACACAAACTCATCAGAGTAATATTTCTTTGGGACGGCTGACATGACGAGAAAGACCCCACCACGAACGGCAGATGCTTCCGTATAAAGCTTTACAAATTCGTCACTATGTTGCCTGAATACATCAGACGTCTCTGCTCGCAATGTTTTTTGGAAGAGTGCATAGTTCGGGTTCGAATCGAGCGGATAGTCTGCTTCTGTAATAAAACGACCGATCTTCGTTGGGGTTTGTTCGGACTTCGGATGGTGCTCGGCTTTTCGATTTACAATTCGCTTTAACTCACCATCGAGGAAGTCTTTCAGTTCACTTTCTTCAAAAGCATCGGTATCAAACGTTTGAAAATGCTCAAAACGTTTAATGGCGTCATCACCACTACCTTCGACCGTAATGACATAAAAAGATAGAAACTTTATTGTAAATTCCACTTTCATCACCTCTAGTTGCTGAACCTAGTATACTGACAGCGTCACTAAGATTCAATGGATGAAGAGTGGAAGATACATAAAGATTGCGAGAACACCGATGACTGATAAGAGCAAAATCCCCTTCCATCGCTTGCGTTTCATAAAGAGCACACTAACGATGATACCTTGCAACACAATGAATGTGGCGCCAGTGATAATTAGTGGAGGAAACAAAAGCCATGTACCAATAACGTTAAGGACAATTCCGAGCGGCATGAGCGTAATTAAAAGGACGAGCCAAACATTTGTTTTTATTTTGTGAAGCAGTTGTTTTCGTTCATCTTCAGACAGATGATCAAATTCTACAAGTGTAAACCAACCAGTAATAATAAGGATGGTACCGGTAATCGTAATGGAACGCATGTATCTACCCCTTTTTGTCCTACTGTTTCCGAATTCGTTTCTTTTAAAACAAAAGGGTTAGCGTTCATTACTCACCATAAGCGGTTTGATCTGAACGAATGACATTGAGTTCGGTTATTCCTGCTGGTTCCTGCATCCCACGGATCCACGTTTCTAAGTCATAATTACCACGATCAATAATTTCTGACAGCATTTCGAGCGAAGAGGTCAGTTCTGAAAGACAATCGAGTCCATGATTTAAAATGATGCCTTTGCGTCTCGCTTTTTGGACAGAGTGCTCCATTTTATAGTCATGTTCACCGTATGTAAAAACGATTGTACAGCCAGCGCGGTCCCAATTAAAATCAAATTCTTTGATTTTAAGTCGTTTCATGATCTTAAGTAATTTCTTTTCAATATGCTTTTGCTCTTTAAAAGGTACCCATTTAAACATAAAGCACACCTTCCTTACTCGAGTTAGCGGTCTTACTAACAAGTTTCAACAAATCTCTTGTATTTCCTTGACCTAATCGAATGACATATTACGACAAATCATGACAAAGATGAGAAAGTTATACAGTTAATCGCGTCATGACGGGCGTTGAACATAATGATTAATCGACAAAAAGAAAACCTTTGGCTGTAAAAACAGTCCAAAGGTTGGATACTATTCGTCATCAAATGAATAGACATGAAAGCGCTCATTTTCGAGTCGTTCAGATACTTCTTGTTCTCCATCGAGATAACGTTTTTCGTATTCACGGAACATTGTACCAAACTGTGAGTCGTGCGCTTTAATCGTACTGATTTTTTGATTGATAAAAGGTTTCACGGAATACTCAATTTCTGGGTTATCTTTTGTAATTGCGATCCCCCAAAAACGAGGACGCTTATCGCTGTCGATCTTTGCAAGGGCATCGCGAACGGCCGCTGATGTCGCGTCGTGATCTGGATGTACGCCGTGTTCTGGGTAAAATGAAATAACAACACTTGGATTAAGTTCATCGATCAGGTTTAAGACGAGTTGCTTTAATACTCCATCATCGAGGAATTCTAACGTTTTATCACGATAGCCAAGCATTCTAAGGTCTTCAAGTCCCATCGATTCTGCCGCTTCAAAGAGCTCTCGTTTACGAATTTCGCGAAGTGATTCTCGCGTTGCAATTGGTGGATTACCGACATTCCGCCCCATTTCACCAAGCGTTAAGCAAGCGTACGTAACAGGCGTACCTTTTGCAATTTGGCCAGCGATGGTCCCGCTCACTCCGTACGCTTCATCATCTGGATGGGGGAAGATGACTAGAACGTGTCGTTCATCATACATAGGTTTAAGCTCCTTTTAATTATGCTGAAATGGTTGTTCTGATAGTTGTAGGGTTACGGCAATCTTGCCTTCGTAATTAAGTCCCATCAAAATGAATTCGTCATTTTCATTAATGACGTAATGCGTCAAGCCTTCAGCATAAATCCAACCAATCTCAAGTTCTAGACCAACGCGGTACGGTCCTTGTCCTTGAATTTTGCCTTGCTTGTACGAAACAGAAGCATTTCGTATATAGGCACTGGCTGAAAAAAATGATTGGTCGAAATGAGAAGCATAGGCGCCATTTGTTGTTTCTAAGTGTAAATAAACGTTCTTCACTGCATAACGATCAATGATCGTTTGAACGTCTTGTTTGTCGATTTCTTTCAAAGCAATTGCCTCCAATCCACATCTTTCACTACATTATAAACAAAGTTGCTTACGGAATCCAAAATGTTGAGCTTAACCACCTGTGTAATCGGGAAAAGGATGGACGAGGTGGTCCTCGTGAAGTTGCTCTCGTACGGCTATTGGCGAAAAGGACAAATTCGTGCAACGTTTGATTTATTTCCAGACTCAATGGTTACGTTTCGCCGAATTGGTTCTTTTTATTTTATTTATATGATTTCTTGGTCCGAACTTGATCTTGTCGTTACACGTAAACATTTGAAGATGATGGAAATTCTAATGAATAAAGAACTTGGCACGATCGATGCGTACAACAGGAGAAGGCGCTCTTAGTAAGCTGTGTTCATATGGTATAGTGATGATACAGCTAGAGTGTGATGAGGGATGCATGTGGAATTAGAGTTGTGGGCGTATATCATTATTTTTGTTGTCGGTTTTTTTGCGGGGGTTATTAATACGGTTTCAGCAGGTGGCTCATTGTTGACGCTGCCGATGTTAATTTTTCTAGGTCTACCGTCTGCAGAAGCGAACGGAACAAATCGAGTCGCGATTGTTGTGCAAAGTCTGAGTGCAGTGCTCGCATTTAAACGTAAAGGGAAGCTGGAGACGAAAGTTAGCTCAATTGTAGCATTGCCTGCAATTATCGGTTCAATTTTTGGAGCGATGGCAGCTGTTTCAATTAGTGATGCACTGTTTCAACTTATTCTTGCAATTACGATGATCGTAACGATTGTGTTTATTGTCTGGGATCCTTCGAAACGGCAGGCGCCTGACGTCACGCTTTCGAGCAATCGCAAAGTGTTAGGAATGATTGCGTTTTTCGCAATAGGATTTTATGGTGGGTTTATTCAAGTTGGCGCAGGTTTTTATATCGTATTAACGGCGATGCTTATTATGCAGTTATCATTTATTCATGCTAACAGTGTGAAAGTAATGATTACTGGTTTGTACATATTTGTTTCCTTACTCGTATTTGGTATAAACGGTGAAGTAAATTGGTGGTTAGGTCTCGTCCTCGCATTAGGAAATGCTTCAGGGGCGTTGCTCGGAAGTAATATTATTATGTCAAGTCAGTCTAAATGGATAAAATGGATATTGTTCGTGACAGTAATTGTCATGTCTATACGGCTTATATATGAAGCGTTTGTGTAATAAGAAACAGCGATGACCCGAGTGGTCATCGCTGTTTTTATGCGGTAGAAGATCGCCATTCGTCTCATGAATAAAAATCAAAGTTTACCTCAAACTAAATGTAATCTGTATGCATATAGATAGTGTTTAGAGAGGAGGGCGCGAATGGGCCGTTATGAACGTTTGCGTGAAGGTGAGCGTGGCGCTTGGGTTAGCATTTTCGCATATTTAAGTTTAGCCTCTGTAAAGTTGGTGATTGGTTATCTCTTCTTATCACAAGCCTTAATTGCCGATGGATTTAATAACGCAGCAGATATTGTCGTGTCAGTTGCTGTACTTGTCGGACTTCGTATCTCCCAAAAGCCACCTGATCACGACCATCCTTACGGTCACTTTCGTGCCGAGAACATTGCAAGTTTGCTTGCTGCGTTTATCATTATGCTCGTCGGCTTTCAGGTGTTGTGGGGAGCAGGAACGTCATTGCTCGGTGAAACGAGGACCGAGTCACCGAGCTTAATTGCTGCTTGGGTGGCAATTGGTGCCGCGTTTATTATGTTTTTCGTCTCAATGTATAACACGAAACTAGCTAATCGTGTCGACAGTCAGGCATTACGGGCAGTAGCGAAAGACAATCGTGTTGATGCTTATGTGAGTGTTGGTGCGTTTGTCGGAATACTGGGGGCTTACTTTCATTTAGGGTGGGTCGATTCTTTAGCGGCATTGCTTATTGGTCTAGTCATATGTCGAACGGCTTGGCACATCTTCAAAGATGCTGCGCATTCGTTGTCGGATGGATTTGATGAAGAGCATTTATCGGATTATCGTGACACAATTGAGGAGCTGGACCATGTGCAAGGATTACGGATGCTTCGTGCAAGGAAACTTGGTAGTGCAGTTCATGCAGAAGTCATCATCGAAGTGGACCCTGATCTTTCGGTAGAAGATAGTCATGAGATTGCCGAACGAGTGGAAACGAACTTGAAAACAGAACACGAGATTGAGCATGCCCACGTGCACATTGAACCGAAGAAAGAAGAGTAGAAGGAGGTCACACCGTGCATTATCGCCTTGACGTCGTCGATCAACTTCGTGGGTTTGCGCTTTGTGGCTTACCTTTTGTGAATATGATGATTTTCTTCCAGGGAAAATTTATGTACACGGACCAACCACTACATGCTTGGTTGGAACGTTCAGTACTCATCTTAATGGAAGGGCGTTTCATATCAATCTTTTCGTTGTTGTTTGGGTTGAGTGTTTTCTTATTTGTTGATCGAAAGAAAGTGCTTGGTGATGCGTTGTATCTAAGGTATGCCAAGCGCTTAAGTATTCTTGTATTGCTCGGGATGATGCATATGATGATCTATCCAGGAGACGTGTTGTTGCTTTATGGGGTGTACGGCATCGTTTTACTACCGTGTGTAAGGCTACCAAAACCGTTGCTCCTAACCGTAGGCATAATCGGGACCGTTGCGGCAACGGTGACAACAGCTAAATTTCTATTACCACTGCCTCTCATGATTTTAGGGCTAGCAGTTGGAAAGTATCGGATCTTTGAACGGATTTCCAAAACGATTGTCACTCGTTTGGTCGTAATTACCGGTCTATTTTCAGTACTTGCTTTCATCTATTTAGAAACCATCGCACCGAGCTTTCCAATTCAGCTTTATGAACCTTTAGCACATGTAGCATTTGCTGAGCGTTCATTTATGCTTTGGCCAATCTTTACATGTTTGTATATTGCTTTGATCGTACGATTTTCAAATGTTTTACGTTTTCTTATTCCGATTGGAAAGATGCCAATTACGATTTATATCAGCCAATCCATCCTTTTATTGTTATTGTCCCCAAGTGATTTAATCACGTTAGGACAAGCTGTTACCACTAGCGCCATAATCGTGATTGTTTGTTTTATTTGTTCACATGTATGGCTACGCTTTTTTTCAATTGGACCTCTAGAATGGTTGGTTCGCACCGGAACGAATACAGAGGTATCGCGAGCAATTTCCCAAAGATGATTCCTCTGAATCGTGAAAAACAAGTTTAAGAATGAACGTAGTGTGGGAATTAATATTTAAGTACTACATAATTCATTCGTATTACAAATCAAAGTGACAGGAAAGGTGGTAAGCTCGCTGTCATGATTTACATATGACTGTGAGCAAACTTTATGAAAAACAGTAAGCTATCCATCGTTTTTTGGGTATCGCTCGCACTTGCCGGTGTATTCATCCTTTGGGGTGTATTCTTACCAGACAATGTTGAAACGGTACTCGGATTTATTGATGGATTAATCGCGAATAACTTTGGTTGGGTATACATTATTGCGACAACGTTGTTTGTGTTACTCGCATTGTTTCTCGTTTTTGGACCTTATGGACGCATTCGCTTAGGAAGGCCTGATGAAAGGCCGGAATACAGTTACTTTACATGGTTTGCATTTCTATTTACTGCAGGAATGGGTGTAGGACTTGTTTTCTTTGGTATTTCCGAGCCTCTAACACACTTCCACAACCCGCCATCCGTTGATCCCGGCACTGTAGCAGCTGCTGAAGAGTCAACAAGGTACACGCTTTTTCACTGGGGATTCCATCCGTGGGCTACATATGCAATCGTTGCCCTGACTCTTGCCTACTTCAAGTTTCGTCATCAGGCACCCGCACTTATTAGTTCAGCCTTTACACCATTAATTGGTCACCGTGCACAAGGTGGTCTTGGTCATAGTATTGATGTACTAGCGGTGTTTGCAACGATTTTTGGTATTGCCACGTCACTTGGACTTGGTGCAACGCAAATTACGGCAGGGTTAAGCTATACGTTTGATGGAATTACAAATAGTACGATGACGACGATGATCGTTATTGCAGTCGTTACGGTTATCTTCATTCTATCAGCCTCAACAGGGGTCGATAGAGGAATCCGTTATTTGAGTTGGATGAACATCATTGTAGCTATCGCATTGATGATCTTAGTCTTCATCTTAGGATCATCTATACAAATGATTGAAGCATTCACAACAACGCTCGGAAGCTATATCCAGAGCATCCCAAGTATGACGCTTGGAATGAACGCTTTTGAAGGTGAGCGTGAGTTCTTAAATGACTGGACATTGTTCTATTGGGCTTGGTGGATCGGTTGGTCTCCTTTTGTAGGTACATTTATTGCACGAGTTTCAAGAGGACGTACCATTCGCGAATTTGTCATTGGTGTTACAGCCGTTCCAGTGTTGTTTAGTGCAGTATGGTTCTCAATCTTTGGTATTGCAGGTATTGAGATGGACAATGCATTAAATGGCGGACTCTATAACATTGTAAGCGAACAAGGAAACGAAGTAGCACTGTTTGCTTTCTTAGAACAATATCCTTGGAGTCCTGTTATTATGGGTATTGCAATTCTCCTTATTTCTTCATTCTTCATTACGTCAGCGGATGCAGCGACATTTGTTTTAGGGATGTTAACGACTGGTGGTCGACTGAACCCACAAGTGAAGATCAAAGTTATCTGGGGTATTATTCTTTCTGCAACAGCAGCGGCGCTATTATTATCAGGCGGACTTCAAGCTTTAGAAATGGCCATGTTGATCGCCGCGTTCCCGTTCACCTTTGTCGTATTGCTGATGGCAATTTCTTTACTCAAAGCGTTAAGTGGTGAGTACGATATTCTCAGGCTAGAAAGCAAGCATAAAGAATACGAACCAACCTTCTTAGAAGAATCTAAAGAAGAACTTAAAGAGAAACGTGAAGAGTTTGAACAGACGATGCCAGAAGAATTAATTGATGAGAGTGATGAAGAAACCAATAATAATCAAGATGATACGAAATAAACAAAACCGCTGAGATTTTTCTCAGCGGTTTTTTGTAACATTTATCCAGAATACGACGACTACTGATTGAGAGCGAAATGAAGGAGAAAGTCATGAACAAGAAATTAGCCATTATTTCATTGATTGTTGCTCTAGTCATTAGTTTAAGTATTGAAAGTAACAACACGAGTATGCAATTCCATGAACCACAAGAAAAGATTGAATTGCAAAAGTCCCTTGAGTCATAAGATTTCAGAAAATATCCATTGCTTTCTATATTATCCTTCACTATTCTAGAGTAAAGGATAAATAAAGGTGGAGCGGATCATCATGAAATTACAATGTGTGGATTGTCACAAAGAGTATGCAATGGAACAGTTCCAATACCAGTGTGAATGTGGTGGGTTGTTTGACATTGTGCACGATTTTAAACAAGTTGATACGGAGCAATTAAAGCAAACGTTCAATGAGCGATTATCAGAGCGAATGACACCTTACGCAAGTGGGGTTTGGCGATATAAAGAATTGATCTTTCCTGAGTTAGCCGAAGAACATATGGTAACGAAGTACGAAGGTAATACAGGACTTTATAACGTTCACTCGGTAAAAGACTATGTCGGTTTAAACCAACCTGTTTACTTAAAGGCTCAAAGTGAGAACCCGAGTGGCTCGTTTAAAGATAATGGGATGGCCGTTGCGGTTTCCCACGGGAAGTCACTGGGCTATGACAAATTTACATGTACATCAACAGGGAACACGTCATCGTCACTCGCGATGTATAGTTCAATGGCAAGTTCCAAGTCATACGTGTTTGTTCCTAATAAGAATATTTCAATGAATAAAGTGATGCAGACACTTGCGTATGGCGCGAAGGTATTTAGTACAGAAGGAAAGTACGATGAAGGCATCAACTTTTTACAAGCACATAGTGAAGAGTTAGGGTTGTATGTATGTAACTCGATTAATCCTTTTAGAATCGAAGGCCAGAAGAGCATTATTTTTGAAATCGCACAGTATTTAAATTGGCAATTGCCGGAATGGATTGTCGTTCCTGGTGGCGCACTTAGCAACAGTACTGCACTTGGAAAAGGATTAAAGGATTTGTATGACCTAGGATTTATTGATCGATTACCACGTGTTGCAATCGTACAAGCAGAAGGAGCAAGTCCGTTTCATAAGATGATGGACCAAAAAGCTGAACAGTTTATTCCTGAAAGCGATCCGAACACAGTCGCGAGTGCATTAAATATCGGAAATCCACCGAGTTGGAAGAAGGCGAAGAACGTCTTGCATGCAACTGACGGAGTTACCGTTGCAGTTACCGATGAAGAGATTCTCGATGCAAAAGCTGTGATTGATCAAAGTGGGGTCGGATGTGAACCTGCATCTGCTGCTACCGTTGCGGGGTTAAAGCAACTCGTAGACCGACAAATCATCGATCGTGATGAAACGGCACTTTGTGTATTAACGGGTAATATTCTAAAGGATACTTCAGCGTTGCAACAGTATCACACTGGGGATTATCAATTTAGTAATCAGATCATCAATACAGAATTAGCTTTTACTAACATCCAGAAACAATTGTAATTAAAAAGCCGGTTTTGCTTTATGCAAAACCGGCTTCTTTTATAATAGTGGCGAGATTAACCGTGCGACGTTTTCTTTAATTCGAATCCAGTTGGAACGTTGTTCATATTCTTCAAGAGTTAATTCATGACAATCTACGAGGTCATTTTGAAACGTCTCTCGCATTTTCTCTGCCGTCTCCTCATCATACATGAACGTATTCACTTCAAAGTTCAGGCTAACACTTCGAACGTCCATGTTCGTTGTGCCGAGTGTGCTAATCCGGTCATCAACGACCATCGTTTTTGCATGAAGAAACCCTTTATCGTAAATATAAATCGTCGCACCAAGGCGGAGAAGCTCACCGATATAAAAATACGTTGCCCAGTAGATAAACGGATGATCAGGTTTGTTTGGAATCATGATTCGAACGTCGATGCCACTCATAATGGCAACTCGTAGGTTATCCAGTAATCCAAAGTCAGGAATAAAGTATGGAGTCTGAATGTAAATGTAACGTTTCGCCCGTTGGATCATTTGAATAAAGCCGTTTTTTACTTGGTCCGTCTCAAAGCCCGGCCCGCTTGCGACGATTTGCATTGGCACGCCGCCCTTTAAGGATGAAGAGACTGGAACTTCATAATTCTCAAATTCAGGGGCGGGTTCTTTTTGACCTTTGTTCCAGTCAGAAATAAATTGGTCATGCAAATGATGCACAGCACTTCCTGTAAGTCTTAAATGCGAGTCGCGCCAGAAGCCGAGCCCGCGATCGTCAGTGTTATACTTGTCACCAATATTAAATCCTCCGATATAAGCAACAGAGCCATCAATAATTGCAAGCTTTCGGTGGTTACGATGATTTAAACTGCCGTACGTGAACATTGAACGTGGTGGGAAAAACACTCGGGATTTGCCACCAGCGTTTAAGTAATCTTTCAAGAACCGATTCGTCATTTTCCACGAGCCAAGTCCATCATACAACAACATCACTTGCACGCCTTCTTTTGCTTTTTCGGTGAGCAGCTGAACAAAGGCTGATCCAAGTTCATCGGTATTAATGGAAAAGTATTGCACATGGACATAATCGGTTGCTTCACGGATGTCATTGAACAGTGATTCGAACTTCTGGTCACCATCAGTTAATAAGTCCACGGATTGTGCATACGTAAGTGGTGCATGGCTGTGGTGAATGTGCATATAAATGAGACTTTCTAATCCATCCATGCTTGGTGAATTCCGGTACAGTGTCTCTTCTTGAATCTCTTCACGTTGATGGAGAAGAAGTGCATTCGTTTTGAAAAGTGAGTCTTCGTTCCATGAACTGTTCCGAAGTTCACGACCGAAAACAAAATAAATGATTAGCCCGATCACTGGCACGAAAAAAAGGACCATTAACCAGGCCCACGTTGCTTGTGCACTCTTTTGTTCACGAAATATGATTATGAGACCGAAGAAGATGTTTACGATTAAAATCCCCAAAAAAATCGTTGCGGGCCATGACATGTCTACGTCCCCCTAGTGACTAGTAGTACTGTCATTCCCTTCATTTGTATGTGTTAACCCTCAATCTAGTTGAAAGGAAGGGGAATAATGGAAAATAAACGTCATTTGCTTTTATTTTTACATGGTGGCGGTATGAGCTCGTGGATGTGGAACGAACAAGTGAAGTTTTTTGAACAAGACTATACGGTGTGGACACCAAAGCTTCCTGGACACGGCGAGAACGAGGAGAAGTATTTTTCGATTGATGAGACTGTCGATCAATTGTTAAGGGAGCTAGACACAGTTTCTTTTGAACAGATTAGTGTGATTGGCTTTTCACTCGGTGCACAAGTGGCATTATCATTAGTAAGCAGACAACCTGAACGGTTTGAGCAAGTCGTATTAGTCAGTATGTTAGCATCCCCGCTTCCTTTTCCGACGTTCATAGCAAAAGCGACTGCTATGATGCATCCATTAAGTAGAAATCGAACCTTTGCAAAAATCCAAGCAAAGCAACTGGAAGTCCCAACTTCGGATTTTGAGCGTTATTTCAACGATACTCATTCAATTACTAAATCGCTACTGGAAAACATCATCTATGAGAATAGTCGATTTAAGCTTCCGGCGAACGTGCACGAACTTCCGTTTCCGATCCTCGTGATGGCAGGGGCGAAAGAAAACAGATTGATAAAGAAAACAATGGCGCAGATTTCGAATGAAAACGAGCACGTAAAGACGATGATGATCGATGGGGCAGGACATAGTTTGCCGTATTCACACGCTTCTTTATTCAATGAAACCGTCCAAAGCTTCCTCAGTCAATGAGGCAAGTTGGAAACATACAGAAGGTTCATGAATTGTTCAGATGATCTACAGATGTTCTCCATATTCTTCGTGTACACTATAAGTAATCGCTTTGAAGGAGTGGTTCATGTGAAGATCGTAACTGTTAGCTTTCTAACCTCTTATTTAGCATTGAGTTCGGTAACGCCGAATCAATATGAAGAGGGAACACATACGGCAACAGAATCAAATGCTCCCGAAGGAATTGTTGAAACAATCGATGAGTCAGGTAAGGTGATCGACTCGAAAGAAGTATCCGATACGGTTCAACGTGTTAATTTAGATTCATTGTTATTATGACCGGCATCTGCCGGTCATTTTACGTTGATTAGAGTCGAACTATGGTAGACTAAAGAAAACATTAAGGTGGTGCAGGCAAGTGACTGTGGATTTTTTTGAAAATATCGATAAAAGAATTGCCGGTACAATTATTGACGAATTAAATATTGAGTTTATTGAGACGGATCCTGATCGACTCGTCTTGAAAATGCCGATTACTCCGAAAACGCATCAACCTGCCGGGATTTTACACGGTGGTGTTTCAGTCGTACTCGCAGAAACAGCAGCTTCGGTTGGAACTGCCATTAACATCGACTTAACAAAGAAAGTGGCTGTAGGCCTGGAGATTAATGCGAACCACGTTCGAAGTAAGCGAGACGGTCACGTCTTTGCGGTTGCAGTGCCCGTACATAAAGGAAGAACGACGATGATTTGGGAGATTAAGATCGTTGATGAAGAGGACAAGTTAATTTGTACATCTCGTTGTACGATGGCCATTATTGATAGTCAACAGTAAAGTGGTGTACACTAAGGCAATTGAACAACTTTGAGTTTTCTCTTATGGTGACCGTCATAAGTAGGGAGCTCTGGATATGCATCTTGGAGGAACAATATGTGGAAAGATTTTAAAGCATTCATTGCACAAGGAAATGTACTAGATCTCGCAGTTGCAGTCGTTATTGGTGCTGCTTTTCAACAGATTGTAAGTTCGCTTGTTGATCACATTATTATGCCATTCGTCGGAGTGTTGCTCGGTGGTGTTGACTTTTCAACTCTCGTCTTCCAATTTGGCGATGCCCAAGTAGAATACGGCATGTTTATACAAGCGATCGTTGACTTTCTCATTATCGCTGTAGCCATTTTCATCTTCGTAAAAGTTGCGAACAAGCTTATTAAACGAAGAGTTGAGGCGGAAGAAGCTGAGGAAGAGGTGGAAGAAGAACCACCAGCAAGTGAAGTCTATCTAAAAGAAATTCGCGATCTATTGTCGAAGCAACAAGAATCACAACCAAATAACGATAAAGAGTAGTACTGTACTCAAGAGAAGAAAACAAGTCTTGCTTATCCGAAGCGAGGCTTGTTTTTTTTATATTGATACTATGTAAGCTAATATAACATAAATATAGAAACTATTTAGAATACTATAGTATTGTTAACCGTACTAGATTAACGCTTTGAAGGAGGAAATAATGAAGAAATATAAATGGGGGATCGCTTTATTCTCGGCTGCATTCATTCTTAGTGCATGTGCCACTGGAGAAGAGGCAGCGGATACAGGCTTTGGAGAAGCGAGTGCAGGTGAGGACGAGCAGTCTGAATCAGCAGAGGATAATGAAGAGGTTGTCGTTGATGAGGATTCAATTCCAGTTGGATTGCTTCATTCATTAAGTGGAACGATGGCAATAAGCGAGACATCTGTCAGAGATGCGGTCATGTTAGCGATTGATGAGATTAATGAAGATGGTGGCGTTTTAGGGAAAGAAATTGTCCCTATTGTTGAAGATGGTGCCTCCGACGAACCGGTCTTCTCTGAGCGAGCGTCTAAGCTATTGCAACAAGATGATGTCGCAGCAATTTTCGGTACGTGGACATCTGCAAGTCGACAAGCGGTATTGCCAGTCGTAGAAGAACACAACGGACTGTTGTTCTATCCAGTGCAATATGAAGGAATGGAGTCTTCACCGAATATCTTCTATAACGGTGCCGCGCCGAATCAACAAATTGTTCCGGCTGTAGAGTGGTTGTTTGATAACGTTGGTGATTCTTTCTTTTTATTAGGTTCAGATTATGTGTTCCCGAGAACTGCAAATCAAATTATCCAAGCACAATTAGATGATCTAGGTGGCGAAGTCGTAAGAGAAGAATACACGCCGATGGGTCATACCGATTACAACACGATTATTTCACACATTAGAGACACAGATCCGGACGTTATTTTTAACACATTGAATGGAGACAGCAACGTAGCATTTTTCAATCAGCTTGCTGATGCAGGGATTACTTCCGACGACGTGACTGTACTATCAGTGAGCGTAGCCGAAGAAGAGATTCGAGGAATCGGCGCAGAAGTGTTAGAAGGTCACTTGGCTAGTTGGAATTATTATCAGACAACCGATACGCCTGAGAATGAAACATTTGTTTCGAACTTCAAAGAAGCTTACGGTGAGGATCGTGTAACGGGAGATCCAATTGAAGCTGCTTACTTTATGGTGTATTTGTGGGCACAAGCTGTCGAGGAAGCAGGCTCGACGGAGACAGATGCAGTTAGAGAAGCGGCAGCGGGCATTACGTTTGATGCACCGAACGGCCCAGTTGAGATTGATGGAGATAATCAGCATGTTTATAAAACGGTAAGAATTGGTGAAGTTCAAAGTGATGGACAGTTTGAAGAGGTTTGGAATTCTGGAGAACCGGTAAAGCCAGATCCATTTTTGGAGAATTATGACTGGGCAGAAGCCATTCAATAAGTACGAAGGGAAAGATTTCCCTTCGTCTCTTTTAATCGACAGAAAGGCGTGCATGTTATGAGTAGCGTTGCGATGCAAATTTTTAATGGAATAAGCCTTGGCTCTGTACTGTTACTCGTTGCGATGGGGCTTGCAATCACGTTTGGTCTCATGCGTGTCATTAACATGGCTCATGGTGATTTAATTATGATCGGAGCTTATGTGACGTATTTGATGCAAGTCATTTTTGTGCAGTACATACCAGAGCAGTTCTTTGATTGGTATTTCATACTCGCGATCCCAGTTGCGTTTATTATCGTTGCTGGAATTGGAATGTTACTTGAATTTACCGTGATTCGTCATTTATACGGAAGACCACTTGATAGTTTGTTGGCAACGTTTGGTGCAGGTCTCATTTTGCAACAATTGATTCGTACGATTTTTGGTGCACCAAATGTTGGTGTTCAAAGTCCGAGCTTTTTACAAGGCAGTTTAGAGATTTTTGGTCTGTACTTGCCGTTTAGTCGTTTGTTTATGATTGGCCTTGTCATCGTTTGTCTTGGTGGTCTATTCATTTACTTATATCGAACGAGGCAAGGGCGTCGGGTTCGTGCAGTTATGCAAAATCGTGAAATGGCAACGTGTATGGGCATCTCTTCAAGAAAAGTCGATTCTTTAACGTTCGCAATGGGAGCAGGGTTTGCTGGGGTTGCTGGTTGCACGTTGACGTTAATTGGTCCGATTGGCCCTACAATTGGCTTAAATTACATTGTCGATGCGTTCATGGTTGTTGTTGTAGGCGGTGTAGGGGCATTAACAGGTACGGTAATTGGTGCGCTAGGCATCGGCGTCTTTAATACGTTTTTTGAATACTGGACGAATGCATCAATGGGGAAAGTGTTAATCTTCGCGCTGATTATTGCATTTTTGCAATGGCGACCATCTGGACTCTTTTCTATGAAAACAAGATCTTTGGATTAGAGCGGAAAGGAAAATATGATGTCGTATTTATATTCCAAAAAGACGTTAGTCATTTTAGGATTTGTCATTTTGCTCGTCATGCCATTTGTGCTGGCCCCATTTAATTTGAATTTACTCGGACGCTTTTTGGCTTATGCGATTTTGGCGTTAGGCATTGGTGTTCTTTGGGGCTATGCTGGTATTTTAAGTCTAGGTCACGGCATTTTCTTCGGCTTTGGTGCTTATGCAATGGCGATGTATTTGACCCTTCAAAGTGGTGGAATTCCAGATTTCATGGGGTGGAATGGGATCACAGAATTGCCTTGGTTTTGGGCGATCTTCTCAAATCCCATCGTAGCCATTGTTTTAGCTATTGCGGTTCCGATGTTGTTTGCAGGCATTCTCGGTTATTTCACATTTAGAAATCGAATCACCGGTGTTTACTTTACGATCTTGACTCAAGCACTTGTCATCGTCGTCACGACGCTCATTATTAGTCAACAGCAATACACTGGCGGTACGAATGGGATTACCGGGTTTGATACAATTTTTGGGTATTCATTGAACTCGGTTACAACACAACAAATGATTTATTGGACGACAGTGATTTTTCTTGGCCTAGTTTTTCTGATTTGCTATAAGCTTGTGAACAGCCGGTTTGGAAAGGTATTAATTGCGATTCGCGACGGAGAGAATCGTACGCGTTTTCTCGGCTATAATACATCGGTTTATCAAGTAATTGTGTATAGCTTTTCGGCTGGCGTTGCAGGTCTTGCGGGAATGCTTTTCGTATTACAAGTAGGGATTATTACACCGTCAATGATGGGAATCGTTCCTTCGATTGAGATGGTGCTTTGGGTGGCCATTGGTGGACGAGGAACGTTAATTGGACCTGTCATAGGTGCATTGATTACAAACGGTGCGAGTACATGGTTCAGTCAAACCTATCCGGACGCATGGCTGTTTTTCATCGGTCTTGTATTTGTATTAGTTGTCGTCTTTATGCCTAAAGGGATTATGGGAATCATTGCAACAATCCAAGCTCGCAGGAGGGCAAAGAAATATGGAAAAGATCGAAAAGAAGAAACGAAGCTCTACAACAGTTCTTCAATCTGAGAAGTTAATCGTACAGTTTGGAGGGCTAAAAGCCATCAATGAATTTAGCTTTCAATTAAGCGATCGTGAGTTGCACTTTATTATCGGACCGAATGGGGCAGGGAAAACGACCTTTCTAGACGTGTTGTGTGGAAAAACGAAACCATCGTCTGGCAATGTGTTGTTCAAACAGACCATTGAGTTAGGCAAGTTGTATGAATATCAAATTGTTCGTAAAGGAGTCGGGCGTAAGTTCCAGGCCCCGTCAATTTTTCCATCATTGTCAGTCATGTCTAACCTAGAAATTGCGATGAAACAGCAAAAAGGCTTTTGGCATACCCTTCGCGCCAAGTTGTCAGAGAAGGACAAAGATCGTATTCATGAAATGCTCTTATTAATTGGATTGGAACAAGAAAGTAACCGTACTGCAGGAACGCTTGCCCACGGTCAAAAGCAGTGGCTTGAAATTGCGATGGTATTGATGCAAGAACCTGAGTTAGTCTTGCTCGACGAACCGATCGCAGGGATGACGGAAGAAGAGGAAGAGAAGACAGGGGAACTTTTAAAAACAATTGCAAAAGATCGGGCAGTAATTGTCGTTGAGCACGACATGGACTTTGTTAGAAAGTTTGCAGATAAAGTTACGGTTATGCATGAAGGTACGTGGTTATGCGATGGTTCGATGGAAGAAGTACAACAGAATGAACGGGTTTTAGAAGTGTATCTAGGGCGGAGGTGATCTCGATGCTTGAACTGAATCGTATTGAATCAGGGTATGGTGAAAGTGCCGTTCTTCGAGACGTAAGTTTGACGATTCCGAAAGGAAAGCTCGTCTGTTTGCTAGGAAGAAACGGAGTGGGGAAGTCAACCTTACTTAAAACGCTAATGGGGCTAATTAAAGCAAATCATGGTCAAATTGCTTACCAGAGCGACAACATTAATGACAAATCCCCAACTTGGCGTTCGCGTAACGGGATTGGTTATATCCCTCAAGGCAGAGAAATCTTTTCTGCACTAACGGTTCATGAAAATTTGCAGCTCGGCTTGGAGGCACGGCAAGACCAGAAGAAAAACATTGAACACGATCACCAGATTTATGATTACTTTCCAATTCTAAAAGATATGCATAATCGAAAAGGTGGCGATTTAAGTGGGGGTCAGCAGCAACAATTAGCGATTGCTCGCACGTTAGTTGCAGATCCAGACATGATTTTACTTGATGAACCGACAGAAGGAATTCAACCGAACATTGTCCAAGATATTCAAGATGTCATTAAAGATTTAAAGCAAAACAATGAAAAGACGATGCTACTCGTTGAACAGAGCTTTGATTTTGCGAGTGAAGTAGCGGATTACTTTTATGTGATGGACCGTGGGCGCATTGTTTATGAAGGTGAAAGAGAAGAGTTAACAGAGGAGAATATGAGAGGGTACTTGAGTATTTAAGTACGTGGAAGAAGAGCCGATATTCATATCAGCTCTTCTTTTTTTCGTTAGTTTGCTGGCGATTTACTTGTTCGTAGTATTCGCTGTAAGAGAAAGATCGGAAGGAAGGCGAATATCGCAAAAATTACCCAATAAATTGATAGTAACTGAAGCGAATTTAACCATTCGTAGAGGCTACCACCGATAATATTTCCAAGTGCGCCACCAATGGCCATGGCTAAATTTGAAAAACCAATATACAAAGCAAATCGTTCTGTAGGAGCTTGGCTAACGGTATAGGAGTAGAACGTTGGTTGAATGAGCATGACACCGAGTGCGATTCCGATTAATGAGGCGATGACGGTAATCACATGTAAATGAAAGAATAGCGGTATAAAGCCTAATGCCATGGCTAAGTAGCCCCATTGAATAGAACGAACCATGCTTAAGCGCTCAGACAGACGGGTGACCGTCATTTGACAGGCAACGACAAGCAACGTTAGAACGGTAAAAATCCATCCCCCTGAACCGGTTAACGTGAACCCAATCAAAGGGTAGACGAGGAAAAGTTGTTGATAAATAAAGTGAAAAGGGATTAAAGCAACCACAACGAGGAGAAAGGAACGATTGTGGATAATTTCAGTTAAACCAAGCATAAGAGAAGGCTTGGTTTTGGATTGAATAGACCGAATCGGTACTAAAAAGATCCAGAAGCTCATCAACGCAAATGAGAGACCGGTAATAACACTCAACAGCGGAAATTGAGTTACTGAAAACAAGGTGCCAAACAAAGGACCGATAATCGTTCCAGCATTTGCACTAATGTTGGAATAAGCAAACAATGTCTTATGTTCAGATTTCGGTTGGTTCGAGACGAGAACGGCTTTTAATGAAGGACTAAAGAACGTTCCCCCGATACCTCCAATTATCGCCATTACAATGAGGGCAAGGGGTGTCTCAACGAGACCTAAACCTGCAAATCCTACACCTCGACATAAAAACCCGATCATCATCATTTTTTTATGTCCGTACTTATCCCCAAAGTATCCACCGATGAGCATAACTCCTTGTTGACTTACCAATCGAACAGCAAGAATAACACCGGCAAAAAGCAAGGAGTAACCAAGTTCTCCAGTTAAGTAGAGTGAAATGAACGGGACGAACATAAAAAACGTAAATGTTACAAAAAATTCAATCGCTAAAAGGGCAAAAACAAAAGGTCCATAGTTTTTCCAAATCGTCCACGGCATACGATGGTCACTTCTTTCTCGTTCGTTACCTCAATCGTACGCCTTGCTTTAGTTATTCACAACATGAATAATTGAATCCATATGATCGATGATTTCAATGAGGTGAAATGGGATGGATTATGACCAATTAAAAACGTTTCTCGTCGTTACGGAATTGAATAGTTTTACAAAGGCAGCTGCGTTCTTACATATTACGCAATCAACCGTAACCTCTCGGATTGCAAAGTTAGAGGAATTCTATGGTGTTCGTCTATTTGACCGAAACAACCGTGATCTCCGGCTTTCATCGAAAGGGCTAGAACTACTGCCATTCATGCAACAACAATTAAACCTCTATGAAAAAACGAAACAAATCGCAACGCAACACACGCATAGCCAAGAACTAAAAATCGCAGTAACGCAATCTACTTGGAATTCATTCCCAGTACGTCGAGTGCTGTCTTTGCATGAAAAGATTCCGAATCTACACGTGCAGATTACGACGGATCATTCACCTGCTATTATTCAACACGTGTTAGATGGACGCATTGATTATGGGATCGTCTTTAATCTGCCAAGAGCGAAAGCCATTCGTGCTTGGCATCTGGGACGTCACCATTATGCGTTATATCGTCACACTGAAGTTGACATTGGTGCAGACTTTGATTTAACGAAACTTCAAGATGAACGTTACATCAAAGTTAGTTGGGGCATTCCTTTTCAAAAGTGGCTAGAAAAACACGGCATTCAGCATCAGAAGTCACCGGTCGAAGTCTCTCATGGAAATCTAGCAAAGCAAATCATTATTGAACAAAAAGGGATGGGCTTTCTACCTCAAGAAAGTGTAGTAAATGAACCGAGTTTAGTCGAAGTGTCTCTTGGTGTTGAGTGGGCTTATCAAGATTATTATGCAATTTGTTTGAAGAATCATCCACAAACAATGGTCTATCAAACGATGAATCAATTTCTGAACGAAGGTAAGGTTAAAGGCGGGATTGAGAATATGGAACATTAAAAAGCCGACCGAGGAAAATTCCCCGGTCGGCTTTTCGTACTGCCTACTCTAAGTATGGTTTCTTGCGATGCTGTGTGGCTTGTTCATAGCCAAAGGCAAGTTCAATTAATGCTCGTTCTTGGAACATAGGCCCTGTGAATGTAATGCCAAACGGTTGTCCATTCGCTTTATAACCCGCAGGTACTGAAATGGAAGGTAAGCCTGCGCGAGCGGCGGCTGCAAAACCAGCGGCGCTAGGGAAGACAATCGCATCAAGTGCGTGGTTCTTCATCACATTTTCGATGGCGTGTTCGTCGTGCAACCCTTGGTTTAGTAGTTTTTGCATAATCCATTCGGAGTTTGCTAGTTCTTCTTTACGGTCAGTTCCACTAATAAAACTATCGAAACCGTAAGGTTGTAACCGAGCGTGTTGGAAGTATGTAGTAAGAAACTCATCGAAATTGTTGTAACCTGTCGATGGTTTTGCTTTCTTAAAGAAGGTGTTTAGGGAATGCTTAATTTCATAACGTAATAAACTAGGAATTTCTTTTTCAACGTCTGGAATTGTAATGCCTTCTATGACTTCAACTTCTTGTTTTCTCAACACGTCAATGGCGGCTTCGAAGCGATGTTCGTCGACGTGTATAGCAAGATCATCAGGAACCTTCCCGCGATACACCCCAATTCGTTTGCGTGATAAACCGTCGATTAAAAGATGGTCATTATAATTGGACACGTCAGTAGGGATGCCGTGTGTCGCATGATCTTGTTCACAACGACCGGCAATGACATCTAGAAGAATAGCCGCATCTTCAACTGTACGTGTCAACGGACCAGCAACATCTTGTGAATAAGATAGTGGAATCACGCCCTCACGACTTACGAGTCCGAACGTCGGCTTAATCGTAACGAGCGAATTACGTGTTGCAGGGTTGACTAGTGACCCTGACGTCTCAGTACCGATACTCACAACAGCAAAGTTGCTTGCAATTGCAGCTGCAGACCCAGAGCTACTTCCTCCAACATCGAACTCATGTGGACCATACGGGTTCAGTACGAGACCACCTCGACTGCTAAAGCTATTCGGCATACCTTCGCGACCGATGCGATGAGCAAGTTCTGTCATGTTTGCTTTTCCTAGAATGACGGCTCCCGCTGCACGGAGCTTTTTAACGAGCGCGGCATCTTCATCTGCTTTCCAGTCCTTTAAAGCATAAGCCCCAGCACTCGTTGAAAGGGCATCGCCGGTTTGGATGTTGTCTTTTAGAAGAACTGGGATGCCATGTAAAGGTCCAACTAAACCAGACTGAGCGTATTGAATGTCGAGTCCTTTAGCGATCGCGATTGCATCCGGATTTACATCGAGTACGGCGTTAATGTTAGGACCATCTTGGTCATAAAGAGCGATTCGCTCAAGGTAATACATCACAAGCTTCTGTGACGTTAATTGTCCATGCCGAAAGGCAGTATGAATTTCTTGAATGGTCGTCTCTTCGTGCCAGTACGGAGCAATCATTGGTTTTTACCTTCATACAAGTGACATGAAACGAAGTGACCAGGTTTCGCTTCTTGCCAAGTAGGCTTTACGGTCGCACAAATATCCATCGCCTCAGGACAGCGAGTGCGAAAGACACAACCGCTCGGTGGATTCACCGGGCTCGGAACTTCGCCTTCAACGATGATGCGCTCGCGTTGTTGTTCTACAACCGGATCTGGTACTGGAATCGCTGAAAGAAGTACGTTCGTATAAGGGTGAAGTGGATCTGAATAAAGCTTTTCACTCGTTGTTAGCTCAACGATGTTGCCTAAATACATCACGCCGATTCGGTCACTAATGTGTTTAACCATCGCAAGGTCATGCGCGATAAACAAATACGTGAGGTTGCGCTCCCGTTGCAAATCTTTCATCAAGTTAACGACTTGCGCTTGAACGGATACATCAAGTGCAGAAATAGGCTCATCAGCAATGATGAATTCTGGATCGAGAGCTAACGCACGTGCGATCCCAATTCGTTGCCGTTGACCACCACTAAATTCATGGGGATAACGAGTGGCATGCTCTCGTTGGAGACCAACAGTTTCGAGTAGCTGATAAACACGCTCTAGACGATCTTTTTTACTGTGTACCTTATGAATGTCCATTCCTTCAGCAATACACATGGCTACGTTCATACGAGGGTTTAATGATGCATAAGGATCTTGAAAGATCATCTGTACACGTCGATAAAAAGCCCTACGATTTTTCCCGCGTAACAATTCAACATCATTGCCTTTATACCGAATTGTACCGTCACTCGTTTTGTAGAGATTAATGATCGTGCGACCCGTAGTAGACTTTCCACAACCAGATTCACCGACAAGACCGAGTGTCTCACCTTTATAAATGTCAAAAGAAACGCCGTCAACAGCTTTGACAACTTGAGTTTTATCAAGGGTGAAATGTTTCTTTAAATTCGATACTTCTAGTAATTTTTCTTGTGCCACTGCATTCACCTACCTGTGAACGAAGAAGGTGCCCACATTTGGGCACCTATTCGCTTTAGTCTAAGCTTGCATATTTAAGTTCAACGAAACCTACTGGATGACGAACGACATTATTCACTTCTGGTTTGTACAAGAATGTATGGTTGTAGAAGTATAAAGGTACAAATGGTGCTTCTTCCATTAATAATGCTTCAGCTTCAAGAAGTAGATCAAAACGCGTATCGGCATCTTCTTCTTCGTAACTCGCGTCAATTAACGCATCGAACTCCTCGTTGCTAAAATCAGTACGGTTCATCGGATTATCCGTCGTAAAGTTCGTTAGGAAGTTAATTGGATCGTTATATCCACCTAAGAAAGATGAACGGGAATATTGAAGTTCAAGACCTTGTTGTGCTTCCATAAACACCGCCCACTCACTGTTCTCAAGCGCGACGTCGACAGCTAAGTTCTCAACGAGCATTTCTTGGATTGCTTGTGCAACGATGCTATGCTCATCTGATGTGTTGTAAGACAACGTGACAGTTGGAAGTTCATCGTAACCTTCCTCAGCCATACCTTCTTCAAGAAGCTGAAGGGCTGTTTCTGGATCATAAGGATAGTGACTTTCAGCCACATCGCGGAAATCATCTCCGCCTGGTGTTAGGAACCCATAAGCAACGAAGCCATCAGCAATGTTTTCGTTACCTTGAATAATGCGATCTACGATGATCTGACTATCAATTGCATAGTTAAACGCTTGGCGAATCTTTTGGTTTTGGAATGGTTCTTCGTTCACATTAAAACGTTGGAACTCAATTCCAGCACGAGGTGCAACGAATGCTTCATCGCTTTCGACTAACGTTTCTTTCATATCGGCAGGCATGTTGACAATATCAAGTGTGCCGTCTTCATATAACTGATATGCAGTTGAGGGATCATCAACCATTTCATATTGAACACCATCTAATGAAATGTTCTCAGCATCCCAATAATCTTCGTTACGTTCCAAAACAATGCGTACATCATGATCCCATTCAACCATTTTGAACGGTCCGTTGGATACGATCGTGTCAATGCTACCTGCCCAGTTTTCATCATTCTCAACGGTTTCTTGATGAGTAGGGAAAAGTTGTGGCATTGCTGTAATTGATGGGAAGAATTCTGTTGGGTTCTCCATGACTACTTCAAGTGTCTGGTCATCGATTGCTGTAACGAGAACATCTTCTTCATCACCTTCACCTGAGTTGAATGCTTCAGCACCTGCAATCCAATATGAATGCTGTGCAGCAGGAGAAGCTGTATCAGGATCAGCTAATCTTTTCCAAGAAAATTCGAAGTCTTGAGCTGTAACTGGTTCGCCATTTGACCACGTAATGCCGTCACGTAGGTTAAATGTGTACGTAAGTCCGTCTTCAGATACATCCCAATCTTCTGCCATTGCTGGCTCTGGGACAGCCTCATCTTGAGCAAGACGCGTCAAGCCTTCACCCATGTTGTTTAGGACATCATACGAATACTGATCGTTACCGATTGGTGGATCAAGAGACGTTGGTTCAGATTCATTATTCAATACAATTACATTGTCAGATGCCTCAGAATCGCCTGTTGCTTCGTCTTCTGTGTCAGGTGTTTCATCATCTGCTTCTTCACTGTCGCTTCCTTCGTCAGAACACGCAGCGAGTACGAGTACCATGCTTAGCATAAGCGTAAACATGAGCATGAACCATTTCTTCTTCATGTGCTTTCCCCCTAAATAATAGTTTATGAGTGTAGCTGTTGTATAGATGGAGCTCGCTCATCTTGTAACCAACAATGAACATAATGTGATTCATTGCAATCAGTTCTAGGTGGAGCGACCTCTTTACACACTTTCATCGCATAATCACACCGCATGTAAAAGGGACAACCTACTGGAGGATTCATCAAGTTAGGTGGCGTACCCGGTACAGGTATAAGTGGAACATCACGATTACCATCCATTCTAGGAACAGATTTCAAAATGCCTTCGGTGTATGGGTGACGGTGCTCTTTGAAAACCTCGTAGCTCGTACCTGTTTCAGCGATTTTACCGGCATACATGACACAGATTCGATCAGCAATTTGAGCGACTACGCCTAGGTCATGCGTGATAATGATAATTGCGACACCTGTTTTTCTTTGAATCTCTTGGAACAATTCGATGATTTGAGCTTGGATAGTAACGTCTAATGCGGTTGTTGGCTCATCGGCAATCAGAATGTCAGGTTTACAAACGAGTGCCATCGCAATCATTAGACGCTGCCTCATCCCACCGCTAAATTGGTGTGGATATTGTTTCATTCGTTTATCAGGATCAGCGATACCCACAAGACGAAGCATTTCTATGGATTCTTTCGTTGCTTCTTCTTTAGGCATCTTGTGATGTCTTAGTAAGCCTTCACGGATTTGCTCCCCGACTGTAATGACGGGGTTTAAGGAAGTCATCGGATCTTGAAAGATCATACCCATTTCAAGTCCTCGTAGTTTTTGCATTTGTTTTTCTGTTTTGGTCGTTAATTCTTCACCTTTGTAGCGAATACTTCCAGACTTGGGAGGTGTGGATACGAGACGTATGAGACTTTGAGCAGTTACGCTCTTTCCACATCCCGATTCACCAACAATGGCTAATGTTTCACCTTTAGATAAGGAAAAACTTACCCCTCGAACGGCCTGCACTTCACCTCGTTTAGTGGGAAATGAGACATGAAGGTCATCAACCTCTAACAGTAATTCTTTTGTTGTTGCTTCAGCCATTTGCTCACTTCCTCATTTTAGGGTCTAGTGCATCACGTAAACCGTCTCCAAAGACGTTAAAGGCAAACATCGTTAATGAGATGAAAAATGCAGGGAAAAACAATCGCCACCAATAACCCGTTTGAATAACACCTAATGCATCATTTGCCATCGTTCCCCAACTTGCAACTGGTGCTTGTACACCAAGTCCTAAGAAGCTTAGGAATGCCTCAGCAAATATTGCAGTTGGAACGGTTAGCGTCATTGATACGATAATTGGACCTGAAGTGTTTGGGAGAAGGTGCTTACGAATGATCCGATTGTTGCTGCCTCCCAGTACACGTGAAGCAAGTACATATTCAGCATTCTTTAATTGAAGAACTTGTCCTCGTACGAGACGTGCCATTCCTATCCAACCTGTGATTGATAGGGCAATAATTATGGTGAATAGGCCTGGACCCATAACTACCATGAGTAAGACAACGACGAGAAGGTATGGTAGTCCGTAAAGAACATCGACAATACGCATCATGACATTGTCAATTTTACCTCCACGGTATCCAGAGATTCCGCCATAAGCGACCCCAATGATAAATTCAATCAAAGCAGCAGCAAGACCAATAAAGAGTGACACCCGAGCGCCATACCAAACACGGGTAAACACATCACGACCAAGT
Source organism: Bacillaceae bacterium JMAK1 (assembly GCA_012970285.1). GTDB lineage: Bacteria > Bacillota > Bacilli > Bacillales > Marinococcaceae > Geomicrobium_A. The sequence continues at coordinate 99,557 of JIBW01000006.1, read as the reverse complement.
TCATCTGTTCCAAACCAATAGGTTCCATTAGGTGCTGTATTACTATTAAGAATAGATTGTGACCGATACGTATGTTCAGTGAGCATAGGACCGATAATGGCCATGATTGTAAGTAAAAAGATCAAAATCAAGCCTGTAGTCGCAAGCTTGTTTGCAAACAAGCGTTGCATGACATCACGCCAATAACTATCTCCTTTATGATGAACCGTTTCACGTTGCTCTTCTTTAGGCAGAGGAACAAACCATTCATCAGGAACGTTAGAGGCCGATTTTTTCTGGCTTCTATCTTCCATTGTTTATTCCTCCTTTTTATGCAATTGAATTCTGGGATCAATAATTCCATACACAACGTCAACAATGAACATCATAATAATGAAGATTGTGCTATAAATAATCGTTGTTGCCATAATCATCGGATAATCACGGTTTGTAATACTCTCGACAAAATATTGACCAACGCCTGGTATAGCGAAAATCCGTTCCACGACAAAACTTCCCGTAAAAATACTTGCTACGAGTACACCGAGAATGGTGACGACGGGGAGTAGTGCATTGCGCAATGCATGTTTTACAACAATTTGAAAATTAGAGAGACCTTTAGCTTTTGCAGTTTTGATGTAATCTTCTGTTAATACTTCAAGCATGTTAGAACGAGTCATCCTCGCTATAATTGCAATCGGTCCAGATGCAAGTGCTAAAGCTGGTAAAATCGCATGTCGCCAAGTCCCCCATTGTGCTGTAGGGAAAAAGTCAAATTGAGTGCTTATGTATTGAATGAATAACATGGCTTGTATAAAGTTGGGGATGGAAATCCCAATAATTGCAATGAACATCGTCACGTAGTCGATCATTTTATTGTGACGAAGTGCAGCCAATACTCCTAAAATGATTCCTGAAATAACTGCCAGTACTAGCGTTACTAAACCAAGTTGTAATGAAGCTGGGAATCCGCTCGCTAGCATATCACTGACTTCTCTTGAACGTGTAACCATTGAAGGACCGAAATCGAAGGTTACTGCGTTTTTTAAATAATTAAAATATTGCATGATAACCGGTTGGTCTAGATTATAATGGGCCATCATGTTTGCTCGTGCTTGCTCGCTCATACCGACATCATCTACGTCTAGTGGACTACCTGGAGCAAATCGCATAAGAACAAAAGTAACTGTGATAATGACCCAAAGCGTTACAAGCATCCACAAAAAGCGTTTTCCTATAAATTTCAGCAAGTGAAAGGGCTCCTCCTTTCGTATCATTGTAAAGTAATCCGACAAGTATTACAGTGAAACCAATTAATACTCATTAGGTATAGTTTAACAATAATGTAAACGACAACATCCGTCAATAAAATGATAGACAATTTGTAAAATGATGAAAAGTGATTAATATATCAGTATAGCAATTTACGGAATGCTTAGTGAGATGTTTACGGAGCCATAGAAATGGGAAACAATTTACTAGAACACAATTAGATTTGAAAGGATGTTTCTCTCATGAGTAAGAAAGTAGCTGTACTCATTACAGATTTATTTGAGGATATTGAATACACAGATCCAGCGAAGAATCTTCAGGATGCCGGTCATGAGCTCATTACGATTGAGAAAGAGGCAGGCAATAAAGTAACGGGTAAGCAAAATGATACGACGGTTACCATCGACAAAGGAATTGATCAGGTAAAACCGGAACAATTCGATGCTCTATTGTTGCCAGGTGGCTTTTCACCAGACATCCTTCGTGGTGACGATCGTTTCGTAGAATTTACGAAAGCCTTTGCTGACGCAGGTAAGCCAATCATGGCGATTTGCCACGGTCCACAACTGCTCATTAATGCAGACGTATTAAAAGGTAGAACCGTCACTGGCGTAAAACCGATCGTTCCTGATTTAAAGAACGCAGGTGCAATCTTCAAAGATGAAGAAGTTATCGTATGCCAAGGAAATCTCGTAACAAGTCGTACACCAGATGACTTACCAGCGTTCAACCGCGAATCATTAAAAGTACTAGAAGGTTAATGAAAAGCATCCCTTTATGAAAAGGGATGCTTTTTTTAAATAGTGGTTTTGACTGAATGCTCATTCATTTAACGTGATCAAAAACCGGTTCAAATTCAAATATACCGTCTTTTTCTGTTTTCATAGTCATACTTTTACTTTCCATATAATCGAGATGTCCGATGATCTCAGACATAACGAGAGGAAACTGAGATTCATATCGCTTTTGGTACATAGTAATTGCCAACTCATTCGCTGACATCGGTTTTTGGAGCATTAGCTCTCGTAGATGCTCTGCTTTTTGTTGAATTCCTTGGAGTCGTTCGTGTATGAGCGTTTGATGATTCGTAATGACAGAACCATGTCCTGGGTAAACAGTTTGAACGTCTAGTTGTTGGACAGTTTGTAAGGAATGAATATGTTGTTGCATCGTAAACAAACGGTTACCATTTGTGTCTGGCTCAATTAACGCGTTACTCGAAATGTGTTGAATTAATAAGTCGCCAGAAATAAGCATGTTGTCATGCTGGAGTGCAATCTGGTCTGGAGCATGCCCCGGTGTTTCAACTAAGTCAAAGTCGAATAACGGTTTCGCCACATCGATCAGTGTCAGTTCGCCTTCAATCCGATGGCCGATATTCGTCTCTTTAGAACGTTGTAAGCGATCGATTTGTTTCTCCCCGAATGCTCCACAGCCCGCTTGTTGATATAACCTTTTGTAAAAGTTAATCCGCATCTCCATGAATTTAGGCTCCCGAGTTAGGCGTTTTACAGATTCAGGGTGAACATACAATGGCACGTCAATTTGTTTACGGATGCGATTGACGAGCCCGACGTGATCTGGGTGGTGATGTGTTAGCACAATTGCAGTAATGTCAGTTAAATGTAGTTGATGATTTTGTAGAGCTTGTAGCAGCCCATTCCAACATTCTTCTGTATCATATCCGGCATCAATTAAAACGAGATCGTTATTATTTTGAACGAGGTAAAAGTTAAAACTTTTAAGCGCTCGCTCGGTCTTTACTTGGATGGGTATGATCTTCATCGTTAGCCACTCCCTAATGAGCGATGAACTATCTTTTTTTTGAATAGTTTATCATACTTATAGCTAAGACGTGCAATGAAAGACAAATCGGAGGTGGGACGATGAGTACAAGTTGTTACTTTATTCGGCATGCGCATGCGACTTATTCGGAAGATGAACAAAACCGAACGTTGTCATCCATTGGGCTTATTCAGAGCGAAGCGGTAGCAAAACGTTTTGCATCAATCCGAGTAGACGTGATCGTCTCAAGTCCGTACCGTCGAGCTATTCAAACGATTGAACTGTTAGCAGAGCAGAAAGGACTGTCTGTTCAACTAGAAGGAGAATTTCGTGAAAGAGAAAGTGGACTTGGTTTTGAACGAGACTTCGAAGAGAAAATTGAGGCTTTATGGAAGAGTCCGGATTTGTACTATGGAAACGGAGAATCCAATGAACAAGCACAACAAAGAGGTCGAATTGCAACGGAACGACTTGTTCAATCTTTCAAAAATAAATCGATCGCAATTGCTACACACGGAAACCTCCTTACGTTAATCCTTTCAGCGTTTGATTCGACGTTTACGTTTGAATCATGGAAAAGCATGCCAATGCCAGCGGTTTACAAGTTAACGTTTTCGAAAACCCTAGTCGAAATTGAGATGATTGATGTCTCATGACTTTCTTTGAATGTCACGCTCGTTCAGGATATAATAAACGTGTGATCATACTCACTAGGAGGGTTAGTTAATGACAAGTAATTCAATCAAAGACGTTGTTCGCTTTCACAATGGGTTGATGATGCCTCAGCACGGTTTTGGCGTGTATCTCATTAACGAACCTTCAGATGCCGAGACTGCCATTCAAAAGGCACTAGATGTAGGTTATCGTTCATTCGATACAGCGAAGTTGTATGAGAATGAAGGCTTAATGGCAGATCAATTAAGGAATAGCTCGGTGAATAGAGAAGATCTGTTTATTACGACAAAAACGCATAATGACGACCAAGGATACGATCAAGCATTACGTGCATTTCATGATTCACTTGAAGAGATGAAGCTTGATTATGTTGATTTGTTACTCGTACATTGGCCGAGTAAACGTCATTTTCATGATACGTGGCGCGCATTCGAACGACTCGAGGGCGAAGGATTGGTCCGGGGAATTGGTGTATGTAACTATCAAATCGACCACCTCAAAAAACTCGAAACGAAGGCGAATGTAAAGCCTGTAATTAATCAAGTCGAATGCCATCCATATTTGACACAATATGCACTCAAGGATTATATGGAGGAAGAAGATATTGTTTTTGAGGCGTGGAGTCCGTTAGGGCGTGGGAATGTCTTAAGTGACCCCGTTATTGAAAAAATAGCAAATCGCTATCATAAAAGTCCGGCGCAAGTTGTGTTGCGTTGGCATTTGCAACAAGAGTCGGTCATTATCCCTAAGTCGAAAACACCCGCACGTATTGAAGAAAATGCGGATATTTACGATTTTGTTTTAACTGAAGAAGACATGATGCTCATCGATCAATTAAATCGCGATGAGCGCAGAGGACCCGACCCAGACGTTGTCTACGAACAGATTTAATGATGGCGCATCCATTTTTTTATGAAATGGATGCTCTTTCTCTGTTTGCTTCAGTTGTTGATTTAATTCATAGGGGATACAATGAGAGTACAAAGTTTAAAGGAGTCTAGACGATGATAGCAACAAGCGAAAAAGACATCCAAGGCTTAAAGGATGCAGGGAAGGTCATTTCTGAAATACGTGATGAAATGATTGCTCAAACAAAGCCTGGTATTACAACAAAAGAGCTCGATGAAATTGCAGAGCGAATGTTTAAGAAATACGGAGCGATTTCTGCACCGATTAGTACGTACAATTTCCCAGGATACACATGCATCTGTGTCAACGAAGAAGTTGCTCACGGTATTCCAGGGAGTCGTGAAATTCAAGACGGTGATCTCGTTAACATTGATGTTTCAGGGGCGTATAACGATTACTGGGTAGATACAGGTAAGTCATTCGTTGCTGGGACTACTTCAAATCCAGAGCTCGAGAAACTGTTAAAAGCGACCGATGTTGTTTTTGATGAAGGATTAAAGAAGTTTAAAGCTGGATCGAAGATGAACGGTGTCGGTCGAGCGGTGAATCGTACCGCTAAGCAACTCGGGTACACGGTGATTAAGAACTTAACTGGCCACGGTGTAGGCTCTTCACTACGAGATGAACCAGACCATATTTACAACTACTATATCCCTTGGGATCGCTCACTCTTTACGGAAGGTTCCGTAATTGCATACGAACCATTCGTATCGACAAAAGCAGAAGAGATCTATGAAAAAGATGACGGTTGGACATTATTAACGAAAGAACAAGGATTTGTAGCTCAAAAAGAGCATACGATTATCGTCACAAAAGACGAACCAATCATTGTTACATGATGAAGAGGCTTTGCCTCTTTACATAAAGAAGTCCGAATAAAAAGAATCGGAGGGGTATTATGAATATAGGTTTTGTTGGAATTGGTGTAATGGGAAGAAGTATGGCACATCATCTTCTAAAAGCAGGTCATGAGATAAATGTGTTTACACGAACGAAAGCAAAAGCAGATGAGCTACTGTCAAATGGTGCACAGTGGAAATCTTCACTCAAAGAACTTGCGGAAAGCTCCGAAGTGATCATTACGATGATTGGCTATCCAAAAGATGTTGAAGACGTCTATTTCAAAGAGAATGGATTATTGCAATCAGCAAAATCAGGAACAACGTTAATTGACATGACTACATCAAAACCATCTCTAGCTGAGCGGATTGCCAAGGCTTCTGAAGAACGGGGTTGTTCAGCACTTGATGCGCCCGTTTCAGGTGGCGATGTTGGCGCAAAGAATGGTACACTAACAATAATGGTTGGTGGTTCGGAGCAGACGTTTGAGAAGATGTTGCCGGTTTTTGAATTAATGGGAACGAACATCCAATTACACGGACCTGCAGGCAGCGGACAGCACGCAAAAATGTGCAACCAAATCGCTGTTGCTGCAAGCATGATTGGTGCAGGAGAAGCGCTCGGTTATGCCAAACAAGCAGGCCTCGACCAACAGAAAGTGTTAGACACCATTTCAAAAGGAGCAGGTGGCAGTTGGACATTAAACAACCTCGCACCTCGCATGCTTAATGGTGATTTTGAACCAGGATTTTATGTAAAACATTTTATTAAAGATATGGACATTGCGTTAGAAGAAGTGGAAGCGATGGACAAAGACTTACCCGGGCTCGCACTTGTGAAATCGCTCTACGATGAACTCGCTGAAAAGGGCGAAACAGACAGTGGAACGCAATCGATCTACAAGCTTTGGCAATAAGATAAGGGGTTTGGCATGAAAGAGATTCTTAAAGACAAAACCGTACTATTTCCGATGATTTCAGCACTACTCTTAACCGCAGTTTCCGCATTCATCATGTACGTTGGCAGTTTGCTCTGGATTATATTCTTTAGTCTAGCTCAAATTAACCTATTCATCGGAATCTATAGAGCACTACAACATTCACGTTCCTAAGACTTGCAACTGTCGTTGCAAGTCTTTTTTTTATGGTGCAGCGGCGGTGGTGTAGCAAGCGGAGGCGATGGTGTAGCAAGCGGGGCTGATGGTGTAGCAAGCGGGGGTGAGGGTGTAGCAAGCGGAAGCGAGGGTGTAGCAAGCGAGGGCGGTGGTGTAGCAAGCGAGGGCGGTGGTGTAGCAAGCGGGGGCGATGGTGTAGCAAGCGGAGGCGGTGGTGTAGCAAGCGGCGGCGATGGTGTAGCAAGCGGAGGCGATGGTGTAGCAAGCGGGGGCAACGGGTGCAAGAGCGAAGCTTGTAGTTTCAATCAATGGACATGTACAGCAAGTTAACTTACCATGGTCACAAAGAGAAGGAGGTTGCTGTTTTATGCAAACGATTAATGGAAAGTACGCAGTGATTACAGGTGCAGGTCGTGGGATTGGCAGGTCGACTACTATTGCGCTCGCGCGTGAAGGTGTCAACGTTGCGCTGTTAGGGAAAACGATTGAGAACCTTCAAAGTGTGCAAAAGGAGATCGATTCTTACGGTGTTCAGTCGCTTGCCATTCAAATGGATGTAAAAGATGCGTCAACTGTTCAGTCAGCAATCCAAGAAGTGTTACAAACATTTGGTACGGTTGATATTTTAATTAACAATGCGGGTATTGGCGCTTACGGCAAGTTCATGGAGTTAACAGAAGACGATTGGGACAAAGTCTATGAGGTAAACGTTAAAGGAGTGCTTCGGGTAACGCAGGCAGTATTGCCACACATGATTGAACGACGTACCGGGGACATTATTAACATCTCGTCCACATCAGGTTTACGCGGTACGGAAGGATCAAGTGCTTACAGTGCAACGAAGTTTGCGCTGCATGGGCTTACAGAATCGTTAATGAAAGAAATGCGGAAGCATAAAATTCGTGTACAAAGTCTAAGTCCTAGCCGTGTTATTACAGATTTTGGTGGCGGGAAAAATCGTTTAACCGATGAGGAAGCGGAGCACTTTATGCAAGCAGAAGACGTAGCCGATGTGATTGTATCGAAGTTAAAGCTACATCCGCGTATGTTCGTGAAACATTCAGAGCTTTGGGCAACGGATCCTCAATAAGCGTAGGACGAGACATTTTCATCTGTGCATCGTATAATAAGTGTTTGATTAAAGACATAGGGAGTGAGATTAATGCAACAATTAACAGGTAAAACAGCTGTCATTACAGGAGCTGGTCGTGGAATCGGTCGTTCAACGGCGATTGCTTTTGCAAAAGAAGGCATTCATGTTGGGCTGATTGGACGCTCGATGGAAAACCTTGAAAACGTCGCAAAAGAACTTGAGCAGTATGATGTGAACGTAAGTGCAGCTACTGCAAACGTGAGCAATCTGAGCGAGATGGAAGAAGCGTTCAATCATATTACGAATGATTTAGGAACAATCGATATTCTAATTAACAATGCGGGTATTGGAAAATTTGGTGGTTTCTTAGAGCTTTCACCAGAAGAGTTCCAAGAAATTATTAACGTCAACCTGAACGGTGTGTATAACGCAACGAGACTTGCACTACCAGCGATGATTGAGCAAAAAGCAGGTGACATTATTAACATTTCATCCACAGCAGGTACAAAAGGTGCGCCTGTAACGAGTGCATATAGTGCATCGAAGTATGCTGTGATGGGCTTAACGGAATCACTTATGCTTGAAGTGCGTAAACACAACGTTCGTGTTTCTGCATTAACTCCAAGTACAGTAGCCACGGATCTAGCGGTCGATAATGGCCTAACAGATGGTAATCCTGAAAAAGCAATGCAACCTGAAGACTTAGCGGAGCTGATCGTAGCGCAGCTTAAGTTACATCCTCGTGTATTTGTTAAAACAGCAGGTCTCTGGGCAACAAATCCATAAAAAATAAATCCCCCGACATGGGGGATTTATTGTGGATAACCAGTGTTAACAGAACATTCTAGTTGTGGGAATGTTAACAACAACGTGAATATGTGCATAAGTCCCAACGGTTATACACTTATTCACAGTGGAAGTGATCATTTTTTCGCTTCAAATGTAATGGTAGTCGCGTCACAATGCGCAGGTTGTTGATAAGTATAGTCGCTTGAAACAACGATGTCCATAAAGCCCACTTCGCTCAAAAAGCTACGAAATTCTTCTACACCATACCAACGAATCGCGAGCGTTTGTAATTCCGTGTCGGTTTTTTCACCGTTTGTCCACTTCTCATAAACAATTTCTTTCGTAAATGTCTGTTCAATCCAATTGTTCGAAAGTAGTGTACTTGTCATCCGGATTCCGATTTCTTTAGTTAGATGGATGTGAGAAACCGTATGATCATCCTCAATCGGACCAGGTGAAATAATGTCTATAATGAGTTTACCACCTGCTTCAAGGTGATGATAAAAGTTAATCAATGCTTTTTTTGCTTGCTCACGAGAAGTGAGTAGCGAAAAGGAGCCAGTTGGTAAGACGATAGCACCGAATTGTTGATGCAACTGAACAGTCGTAACATCATCTTGAATTAATGTAGGATCGTATCCGTTTTTCGTTGCATACGACTTGCAAAGATCTAGCATTTCTTTAGATGTGTCAACACCGACGACTTGAAATCCAGCATCGATCAGTGGAAATAACATGCGTCCAGTACCAGAAGCGGGTTCTAGAATCGGTGAAGTAATATGTTGTAAGCGTGAGATGTAATATGGAATGTCACCATTAATGGAACTGCCAATCGGTTTTGTTTTTTCGTAAACAGCTGTTGATAATTCTCCATAGGATTTGTACATGTGGTCCCCCTAAATACGTTCATTGTAACGATTATACCAAAAAGAACGAATAGTATGATAAAGGGGTGTCGTCTTATAAAGTGGTGGACAAGTATTGGAGGAGTTGCTTTAATGGCCGGATTGACTGGGTGTGGCGTACAATCAAGCGAACAAGCCAATGCGAAATTGGAAGAATCGCTAGAGCAAGAGCACCAACTTGATTTTGCGGTGCAACTATTAGAACACGAAGATGAAGGCAATCACATTCTGTCCCCGTTCAGCATTTATTTAAGCTTAATGATGGTCGCAAACGGGACGAGTGGGAACAGTGAACAAGAAATCTATCAAGCACTCCAGTTAAAGGATGTTGATCGTGAAGAAGAAAATAGAAAAATTCATGACTGGTTAACCTACTTGTCAATAGATCGAGACGTTGAGATTGGCATTGCAAATTCAATCTGGGCAAAAGAACATGTAACATTCTTTGAACCTTACGTCACTACGATTGAGGACGCATTCTATGGAGAGGCGAGGGAATTAACAGGGGTTAAAGAAATTAACGATTGGGTGAAGGATAAAACCAGCGGTAAAATCAATCGCCTATTTGAAGATGAATTATCTGAGGAAATCGTGGCACTGCTCGTTAATGCGACGTATTTTTATGGGAATTGGCAAGATCCGTTCACGTTACTAGAAGGATCTAATGAGAAGTTTACAAATCTTGATGGATCAAAAGCCGTTGTTGAATGGATGAACCGAGTTGATGCTTTTAGCTATGTGGAGGGTGAACAATATCAAGCGGTCCGACTTCCATATGCTGATGAAGAGACGTCGATGACCATTGTGTTGCCAGGGGAGGGAGTGTTTACAGATGTTTTACACGAAATCCCTAACATTATGAGCAGTAGCGATTGGTCAACGAAAGAAGTGGATGTGCAAATCCCAACGATTGAACTAGACAATGAATATAATTTAAACGATACATTGAAACATTTAGGTATGGAAACAATCTTTAATTATATGGAAAATAACATGTTTGAAGGTAGTGGAAGTAATTATTCGATAGATGATGTTATCCATAGAGCAATCATTGAAATCGATGAAAAAGGCACAGAAGCAGCTGCGGTGACTGCTGTATCTGTTATGGAAACAAGTACATCGATAACGCCTCCGGTCCTTTTCACCGCAGATCGACCGTTTTATTTTCTAATTGAACATGAGCCAACAGGAGCAACGTTGTTCTTCGGCTCCTATGCAGAGGCAAACTAAGTTTTAAAAATGAAGTGTTGACTCTAACGTTACGTCAGCCCTTATCGTCAAATGTGAAGGAGGGAATGCAATGCTGCAAGTGAAAGAAGTTTCAAAGCTAACTGGTGTTAGTGTGCGCACACTTCATCATTATGATCACATCGGTTTGTTAACACCGGAGAGTTCAACAGAATCGGGATATCGACTGTACTCACAAAAAGACTTAATGCACTTACAAGAAATTCTTTTCTTTCGAGAGCTGGGCTTCCCTCTGAAACAAATTAAATCCCTCATGAGTGATCCATCGTACTCACGTAGTGACGCGTTACGTATGCAAAAGCAATTGTTGGGCGACCGTGTCACGCACATTCAAGGAATGATTGAGATGATCGATGAGACACTCGGGGAGCGAGAAGGAGATCTTGATATGACCGAGGAACGTCATTTTAAAGGGTTTAAATTTAGCGAAAGTGATCCGTATGAAGCTGAAGCCAGAGAATTGTACGGTGATCAGGCTGTAGATGAAGGCAACGCGAAGATCAAAGGAAAAGAACAAGCGCTTCAAGAAGAAATGAATGACATTTACCGTGAGTTAGCACAGACGATGGAACACAACCCAGCGTCGAAAGAGGCACAAGTGGCGATTGAGAAGTGGTACAACTACTTGAATCGAATTGGCACGTATTCGAAAGAAGCATTCGCAGGTCTTGGTGAAATGTACGTTAGTGATGAGCGTTTTCAACAAAACATTGATCAATTTCGACCAGGCTTAGCTGAGTGGATGCGTGATGCGATGAAGGTATACGCAGGAAATTAAGTGTATAAAAGCAAAGGGAATTTCCCCTTTGCTTTTATACGTTTAAATATCAAATCTAACCTACAACGCTAAATTATTTCCTAGGAAATAGTAGATGATTACGTGTATCGTTGTTTTCGATATACGACTGCGAAAATAATACTAATAACGGTAATCCAACAGAGCGTCACCACTAAGCTAAACCACGGGAATGAACCACCGTAATAACTAACGTAAAAGGCATCGTAAAAGATCTCGATCGGTAGAAAGCGTTTGATTGTATAAATAAAGGCTACATTGTACAGATCAGCCATCGAAGAAATAAAATACATACCCATGATAACTGGAAAGAGTGTGATCATGATCTGTCCATTATTGTTCGCGAGAAGTCCTACCGTTGAAGATAATACAATGCAAAAAAATGCGACAGGAATCACAGCAACGAGGAAATAACCCCACGATATTGGAACTTGTAGAATGAGTAAGCTCAGAAGTACCCCAATGAGTGATAAACAGAAATAGTGAATGTTTTTACCGATTAATAGTTCTGCGATGCTTGTTGGGGTATAAAGTAACATTCGGAGTGTCCCTTTCTCTTTTTCTTCCGCAAGCGAGTTGGCGGGGACAACCCCAGAGATAAATAAAAGGTTTAGCAAGATTACACCAACGTACATCTCAAACATCATGTCTAGATCACTTGGCATCACGTAAGCAAACATCAGTGCCATTCCGACGGGGATTAGCAACACAGGGACGATATTCGCGCTTTTCATCGAGTCTTTACGATCTTTACGTACAATTGCAAAAATTCTTCTCATCGATAGGCTCATGCAAATTTCCTCCCGGTTACGTCTAAAAAGATATCGGTTAATGAAGGTTCGTCACTGTGGAGGGATTGTACTTTACGACTTTCAATAGCGTTTCGAAGTGACGTCATTCCCGTATAACTATTGTTGAATGTTTCAACGTTCCCGTCAGCAAATGTCACCGTAACCGTCGGTGCAGCGTACATGCTACGGATTTGAGCAGGTTCGTCACAAAGATAAATCGTACCGTCGATCATAAATGCCACACGGTGACAGAGTGATTCGATTTCGTTCATATCGTGGGACGTTAGAAAAATGGTTGAACCTTGTTCATTGAGTTGACGTAAAAACGCGTGCACATTTGCTTTTGCACTCGGGTCAAGTGAAGCAGTCGGTTCATCGAGAATTAAGATTTCGGGAGCATGAATGAGCGCTGCAGCTAAATTCGCTCGTTGCTTCATCCCTTTTGATAAATTTTTGTAGGCGGCCTTTCTCGATGAGGCTAATCCGACGTGTTCCAAGATGTCTTCAATGGTACTCACGGGTCGGTCATATAGAGAAGCTAGAAAACGTAAGTTGTCGTACAAACTCAATCGTTCATAGAGCACACTCCGATCACTGAGAATGCCCATTTTGCTAAGCAATCGAGTATGATTGCCCGTTACGCTTTCACCAAATACACGGATGGCACCTTCGCTTGGCTTTAATTGGTCGGTGAGTAACTTAATCGTCGTTGTTTTACCTACACCACTAGGACCGACAAGGCCAAATATTTCTCCTTTTTTAATAGAGAAGTTTACGTCTGTGAGTGCCTTTTTCTCTTTGAATTGTTTGTGTACATCTTCAAATTCAATAATTGAATTCATACCATCATCCCTTTCACGTTCAGTTTGGGGGAAGATGATTTGACTAGCATTAAGTTTACGGTGAGTGGTGCATAGAGCAATGCGAATGGTGCACAATCGGACGTGAAATTACAGGGCGATCCCGAGCGTTTCATAAAGTAAAGGCAATTTGCTTTTAGCAAGTGGAACGCCGTCCGGGTATTTTGCAATAACGACGGTGTAACTATTTCTCGTCCATTGCATGACTTCTCGAACACGCTGTAAGTTGACGAGATATGAACGGTGTGTTCGAAAGAAGCCGAACGGTACTAGTTGCTGCTCAAGTGCTTGGAGTGTAAAAGGAGAAACGTAAGACTGTTCGTTCACATATAGCAAACACTCCCCATCAATCGCTTCGATATAATCGATTTCCTCAGGATTAAACAGCAATGTCTTTTCTGCTTGCTTCGCTGCAATCTTCTTAAACGGAGTTGGAAGAGCATCCTCACTTGAGAGTTCCACAAGCGTCGTATTCGTCATTTTATATTGTCGACCGATGCTGAATGGTTCAACGTCATAATCAGATAATGTGAGAAGAACAGCTTTCGCTCGATTGGAATAAAGGATTAAATTGTTTGAGATTAATTGTTTCGTCTCGTGATCTACACCGATGTATGGATTTTCTAAAATGACAATTAAAGGTTCATGAACGATTGCCCGGGCAATTAATACACGTCGTTTAATAGAATCATCTAGATCTAGGTAGCGCATTGATTGGAATGACGTAAGCCCCCAAGTAGATAAGATTTCATTTAAATCAGTCTTTGAATTGTACATGTTATGAAAGAATGCGAGATTGTCAAACACTGAAAGTCGTTCATAAAGGGTGTCTTCTAACATAAAGTAACCGATCTTCTTTTGTTGACTGAATGTTATGTGATCGGTGTTTTGACGTTGAGTATGTAAAAAGTTAAGAAGGACATTCCCTTGTTTTGCACTACAATGAATGATTGTGAAATCCCCTTCGTTCACGGTTAAATCAAAAGAAGGAACCACAACGTGACCATGTTGAACGATTTCTAAGTCTGTCATCGTATACATGCTAAGGCCTCCAATCTATATCTCGTTCAGTATATCGTCTATGACCAACGTTTTAAACTAAAAAACCACAAAGGGAACGACCCTTTGTGGTTTTTTACCGTGTTTAGTTGATTCCAACAAACCCACCAAATGCAGCACCGACGGTTACCCAGAGAAGAATACTGATTGTATGCCAGAAGATCACACGTTTCTTATCAGCGCCTGCAGCAAGGGAGATAAATGCTGCAATATGACCCGATGCGATCGCAGGGGCAATAATTGCAAGACCTGGAACACCGTACTTTTCGTACGTCTCTTGTGCCTTTTTAGCACGTCCTTGAATAAATCCGCCACTTTTACCAGAATTCCGTTTTCGTAACCAAGTGAACAGTGCGTTGAACGGGATGATGACGAGCATAACCGAGATCCAGTTCCCGACGAAACTCGCAATTGCAGAAGTTACAGCCGACACACCGATAAACGACCCAACAAATGATCCGAAAAAACCTTCTAGAAATGGAATGACTCCGATGAGAGCAATCCCAAGGTGTTGCAATAAAGGATTCATTTCCATGAGATTTATAATAAAGTCTTGTAAAAGTTCCATTGTAAATTCGCTCCTTAAGTGATGAAGTATCTTGATTACGTTTAGTATACGAGGGCTATGTCGATTATCAGTATGTTTCGTTTAAGAAGGTACGCTTTGTGTCATAAAGCGTCTCAGTACGTATGAAACGTCCGAAAAAGACGCTTCGTAACATGATGGATGTCGTAAAGCGTCCAAATCCTGTTGCGAAGCGTCCGGCATCTTAATAAAAATGTATTTTTTTATTTTTCTAAAAAAGGATGACTTTTTTTGGAAAATCATTATACTAAGATCAGCTTTACATTTCTGTACCACTAACTCATGGGAAGAAGGAAAAAGAAGATGAGAAGAAGCAGTCTTCGCGGTGTGGATTACAAACGTAGGTTACATACGGGGAGGATGCGTAAGGGTCGTCATTTACGCAACGTTATTGCGTTGTCGGCACTTGCAGCAACATCATTTGCTGTCACAGATGGATTGGCACAAGCAGAGTCTAAAACTGTAGAGCAAGAGGTAAACGTCATTGAAGAAACGGTTTTAGAAAACGACGTCGAATTTGCATTAGAAGTCATTGACGTTGAACTTGTTCATGAAGTTGAAGAAGGTGAAGGTACAGAACTTGTTCTAGAGTCAGATCAAGATGAGCAACTTGTCTTAGACGAGGAAGCGGAAGTTGACTTTCCTGTTGTAGATGAAGAAGAGAGCGACACGGAAGATTCAACTGAAGAAGTACCAACTGAAGATGAAGAGCAACCAGTTGAAGAAGTGCCACATGTTGATGAAGAACAACCGGTTGAGGAAGTGCCACATGTTGATGAAGAACAACCCGTTGAGGAAGCGCCAGTCGTAGACGACGAAGTAGAAGCGGGAACACCAATAGATCAAGATCAAACAAAACCAAAGCCGCCGTTTGATGGTGAGTGGGAATTTGTTGAAGTGGAATATGGATTTTGGATTCCGACAGGACCAGTTCCAACTGAATTTACAGAAGCGGACGCAGAGAAGTGGATCGCTTACCTTGATTCATTATCTGAAGAAGAGATTTGGATGTGGCTCGACCACATTAGTGACGAATGGCTCAATTACATTGTTGATTTGATTTGGTGGTACCTGGACGATGAATGGTGGATCGAAATACCTGAAGAAGAATGCAATGAAGGTGGTGCAGTGACACCACCGACACCAACTACGCCAGTTGAAAAATCACCTGTGAAAGAAGTAACACAAGTAAAGCATGTTGAAAAAGAGGCTGGACCGGTGCTGAAGAAATCAAGTGATACGTCTAAAGCGAGCACATCGGGCGAGAAGCTTCCAGATACTTCTACTAGCATGTACAATGTTGGTTTTGCTGGATTACTCGCATTACTTGCAGGAGTGGCGATGAGATTCCGTCGTAAATCAACGCCAGAATCGTGAGGCGAGTAGTCAGTATTGTGTTCATCATCGTTGGGGTTGTATTGCTGAGTGTTGCAACGTACGACTATATGACAACGAAAGTGAGCACGGACCAAGCGATTAGTCGTGCTGCTGAAGTGGTAGAAGAGTCAAAAGAGATTGAAAAGGTGGAAGCATTCCAACCTGAACTTGGGGAGCCTGTAGGTGTACTAACCATTCCGAAGCTCGACGTATCATTACCGATCATTGAAGGGACAGAAGAAGAAATGCTCGCGAAAGGTGTAGGGCATTTTACGTCTACAGCTTGGCCATCTGAGGGGGAACAAATTCTTCTGTCAGGTCATCGGGATACCGTGTTTAAGAACTTTGGAGAGCTTGAAGTTGGCGACGTATTTATCGTTGAACTTTCATATGGTACATTTGAATATGAAATGCGTTCGCATACGATCGTAGACAAAGATGACACGTCGATTATTCGAGAAATGGGTGAGGAAGTGTTAACCTTATCCACATGTTATCCCTTTCATTTATTAGGTGCTGCACCAGAACGTTATGTGATTTATGCTCAACCGGTTGAAAACAATTAATAAAAGCGACTGTTCATAAATGAGCAGTCGCTTTTTGTATTAAATCATAGTATTTTGCGTTGAGATGAAAGTTATCAATTCAGAACTTTCATTTTTTTGTTATAATCAATGTAACCGTAATCATTATTACGGTGATGAACGAATGAGCTAAGGATAGAAGGGTGTAGAGTAACTTCAAAAGCGGAGGGTACGTGATGATGAGATACGTATAAATCACACTAACTGATTAGCTGGAAGTCACTTCACACTATCCATTTACATAATACGTAGATATGAAAGTAGTAACGATAAAAGTAGATGAAGGAGTGGATCAGATGATACGAGAAGATGTCGTCATTGTACAAGCAGTTCGTACTGCGATTGGTCGTGCAGGTGGAAGTCTTAAAGGGGTAAACAGTGGTCATTTAGCCTCTGCTGTTATTGAAAGCGCTATTATGAAGAGTGGAATTGAACATCAACACGTTGATGAAGTGATTATGGGTGAAGTACGACCAATGACAGAATCATCCAATGTCGCCCGAGTTGCAGCCCTTCGAGCAGGGGTGCCGGAAGAAGCAACTGCGTTTACTGTCAATCGTCTTTGTGCTTCAGGTATGCAAGCGATTGGTTCGGCAGTTCAACAGATTGCGTTTGGTCATGCTGAAGTCATCCTAGCTGGAGGGACAGAGAACTTAAGTCAGGCTCCGATTTACTTGCGTAATTCGAGATATGGAGAAGGCAACCCTCACCTCGTTGACTCGAATTTAGAAGCGGGACAACAACCACAAGAAATGTACGGCAAAGATTTAGGGATGGGGATGACGGCTGAGAACGTTGCTGAGCAGTACAATGTTAGCCGTGAAGACCAAGATGCATTTGCGTTAGAAAGCCAACGACGTGCCAAAGAGGCGATAGAATCTGGTCGGTTTAAAGACGAAATCATTCCAATCGAAGTGAAAGAACGAAAGAAAAGCTTTACGTTCGACGTCGATGAACATCCGAGAGAAACGACACTTGAGAAGTTAGCTAGCTTGCGTCCTGCGTTTAAAAAGGACGGTAGTGTAACAGCTGGAAATGCCTGTGGACGAAACGACGGCGCCGCTGCAGTGATGCTCATGCCGAGAGGAAAAGCAGAAGAGCTCGGATTAAAGCCACTAGCGACGGTCGTTGACTGGGCGACAGCTGGTGTATCACCAAACGTGATGGGAATTGCTCCTGTACCTGCTGTCCAGAAACTGCTCGCTCGTACGAAACTTCAAAAAGAAGATATCGGTGTGTGGGAATTAAACGAGGCGTTTGCTTCTCAAGCACTGGCGGTCATTCGCGAACTTGGATTGCCGGAAAAGGATGTGAATCGTAACGGTGGAGGAATTGCACTAGGGCATCCACTCGGTGCAACAGGTGCTAGAATTACGATTTCATTGTTGCATGAAATGATTCGTTCTGATGAAGCGTACGGTGTGTCTACGCTTTGCGTCGGTGGTGGTCAAGGAATGGCAATGTTACTGAAAAAGGAAGTGTACTAACATGAGTACAATTGCGGTCATTGGAGCAGGAACGATGGGGCGAGGCATTGCCTATACCGCAGCCATTCAAGGGTTTGCTGTTCAATTATATGATGTGTATGAAGAGGCTCTTGAACGCGCCAAAGTGGAAATTGAACGTTTAGGCGCGAAGAGCTTTGAACGTGGTTATCTGAATGAAGAGGAACGAGATCGTTTGCAGACGATAACGTACAACGGTTCGTTGCAACATGCAGTCGAGTCAGCCGACGTGGTGATTGAAGCAGTGTTAGAAGAAATGAGTCTGAAGCTCTCTGTTTTCAAAGAGTTGGATGAACATGCGCCGGACCATGCGATTCTAGCAACGAATACATCAACGTTAAGTCCAACGGAAATTGGTGCGAATACGAGTCGGCCACATAAAGTAATTGCGATGCATTTCTTTAATCCGGTTCATCGCATGAAGTTAATTGAGATTATCCGTGGCTTAGATACGTCAGATGAAACCGTGAATACGATTGAATCGATTGGTCGTGAACTAGGCAAAGAAACGGTAATCGTCAATGAGTTCCCTGGGTTTGTTACGAGTCGAATGAACTGTCTCATCGGAAACGAAGCGATGAATATGCTTATGGAAGGTGTGGCGTCAGCTGAAGATATTGACAAGGCGATCAAACTAGGTCTTAATCATCCGATGGGACCGCTTGAACTAGCAGACCTTGTTGGTCTAGATAGCCGACTTCGAAATATGAATGCCTTACACCGAGCACTTGGTGAAAAGTATCGACCGTGCCCGATTTTAGAGAAATACGTAAAGGCAGGACGACTCGGTAAAAAGTCCGGGCAAGGATTTTACACATACGAATAACTTTATGAAAGATTCCTAACGTGAAAGGTTAGGAATCTTTTCTATGCTAAAATAAAGAAAACATCACAGATTTGAGCTGATATGCATGATTGAGTTTTTGATCATATTTCTCATTGTACTCGTCGGAGCTATTGTTCAAGGGATTAGTGGATTTGGAATTGGGCTTGTTATGATGGCTTTTTTGCCGCTGTTTCTTACGGTAAAAGAAAGTACGTTACTCGTTATTTCTTTACTTATTATTGCAGCGGTCACAGTCATTATAAAAAACTACCAATATATTGAATGGAAAAGTGTGCGAAAGCTTTTTATTTTTGCGCTTTTAGGGCGTGTCGTAGCCTTTTTTGTTCTCACAAACTACGGAGATCTAGATATTTTACAGCTATACTTAGGCTTGTTTTTAATTGGAATGGTCGTTTTTATGTTTATTCGAGAAAGATCAGCGGGTCCAAAATATCAAGACGTGACAATGGTGCAGACTGTAACGCTTGGTTTTTTCGGTGGGTTTATTGGAGGATTGTTTGGTGTAGGTGGACCGTTTTTCGTCTTTTATTTTCTGATGGTATTTGCATCAAATAAATATAAGTACCTTGCTAACGTTCAGTTTGTGACGTTACTTGTCAGTACATTTTCAATTAGTTTACATGCGATCAATGGCGATTTTAGTGTTGATTTTATCGGATACTTTTTAATCGGAACGGTTGCAGTTGTGATTGGAACGATTCTTGGTTTGAAGTTGTTTGCAGTCGCCAATCAATTGTGGGTGCGCCGATTTGCGATGATTCTCGTTCTCGTTGCTGCGCTTAACTTAATTCTATTCTCAGCATAAGATGTTCTAGTGACGGGGCGTGGAACATAGAGTAAAAAAAATCTGCTTAGAGCACATCGTTCTGAGCAGATTTTTGTTTCGTGTGTTATTTATACAATTCAATAAAACGCTCAATATCTTGATTTAATAAATAAGGCATGGCTTCAGAGATTTTGGCATCATCCCATGACCACCATGAGATTTGTTCTAACTCTTGAATGACTTTATCATCAAAACGTTTACGAATGAGTTTAGCTGGATTGCCACCGACAACGGCATAAGGAGGAACGTCCTTCGTTACGTTGCTAAAGGCTGCAATAACTGCACCATTGCCAATG
Organism: Bacillaceae bacterium JMAK1; assembly: GCA_012970285.1. GTDB lineage: Bacteria > Bacillota > Bacilli > Bacillales > Marinococcaceae > Geomicrobium_A. Next base: position 79,421 of record JIBW01000006.1, on the reverse strand, counting down.
GTAACCCCTGACAAAATGGAAGCTCCCATTGCAATCCATACGTCATGTCCAATCGTTACGTTTCCTTTTGATTGTGGATGGCCACTATACTGTCCAGGTGGATAAAGGACAGGGAAAGGATACGTAGTTACCCAATCACTTCGGTGCTCCCCTCCAAGCAGTATTTTTACATCGCTTGAGATCGAGCAATAATTCCCAATGGAAAGTTTCGTCCCCTCTCCCCAAGAAAAAACTTGGAAGTTCGTTGCAGCGTACGTTCCTTTTCCGATGTTGTACCCTGAAAGGTCTGGTCTAAGTCGTAATTCATGGATCACCGTTCATCACCTCTGTTTAGCTTATGAACTTGGATAACACTCGGTATAGATACATGTGTACAAGTAATGGAAATTAATTGTAAAGGAAGTGTACAAATGAAGAAGTCTAAGCTCGGTACTGAAGGACGTAACCCACGGTCAGAAAACATTGATCGACAATCGGTCGAAGAAATACTAGAAACGATTAATGTTGAAGATCAACAAGTCCCCCTCTCAATTGCAAATCATCTCCAAACGATTGCTGAGATTGTTAAAACGGTCGTTAACCAAATGAACAAGGGTGGACGTTTAGTTTATATAGGAGCGGGAACGAGCGGGAGAATTGGTGTGTTGGATGCTTCTGAGATTCCACCAACGTATGGGACAAATTCAGAACTTGTTCAAGCTATTATTGCAGGTGGTGATGAGGCGGTTTTTCGTGCCGTAGAAAACGTAGAAGACAATGAAGCGCTCGGCTACGAAGAAATTGCTAGCCGTAACATAACGAAAGCAGATGTGGTGATGGGGATTACAGCAAGTGGTGGTGCGCCTTACGTTATTGGCGCTTTAAAAAAAGCTCAAGAATTAGGTGCTAAAACGATCGCCTTTACGAATAATCAAAATGCGCCACTACATCAGTTTGGTGATCATGTGCTTGCAATTGATGTAGGACCAGAAGTGGTGATGGGTTCCACACGAATGAAAGCAGGTACTTCACAAAAGCTCGTGTTGAATATGATTACGACGGCTACGATGATTCAATTAGGTAAAGTGTATGAGAACTTAATGGTGGACGTACAACCGTTAAACAAGAAACTTATTGATAGAAGTAAAGCGATGATTCAATATGCAACAGACTGTGATGAACAACAGGCAGATCTACTCTTTTTATCGTCTGGAAAAAAACCAAAGGTAGCGATTGTGATGGGGTTGTTACAAGTTTCCAAGAATGAAGCGGAACAACTTTTAACGAAAAATGACGGGTACATTTACCGAGTCGTAGAAGATGATCAATAAACGAATGAATTCGTCATATACTCTAGGCTTACTAGAAAAAGGTTTAGTTATGGACAAAATGCGGGTATACTTTTGCGATAAGTGAAAAAGAAAAGGGGAAGTTTATGAAATGGTTAATTAATCGACCGAAGATCACGCTATTATTCTTTCTAATGCTTACAATCATCGGTGCGATCAGTTTCTCTCAATTGCCGCAGCGGGAGATTCCAGAATTCTCACCTCCTATTGGTCAGGTGACGACGGTTTATCCTGGAAGTACAGCGGAAGAAATTGAGCAACAGATTACCGTTCCAATCGAGAGCGAATTGCAACAATACGATGAGATTGAATCGTTTGAATCGGTGTCTGCACCGGGGCTTTCTTTACTTACGATTGAACTCGACGAAAGTGTCGAGAACACTTCGGTCGTTTGGAATGAGCTCAGTCAAGGTATTCAGAGTGTGTCAGGGCAGTTTCCTGATGCGAGTATGAGTCCAAGTTTCAATACGAGTGTAGGCGACCAAGGGTTAGCTACATATCATATCCTATACTCTGATGAAGAAGAGCGCGCTGCGATTGAAGATGTGTTGGATCGTGCTGCTGATGACATCCGGAGCTATCCAGATCTTGTCGGCCTTGATGTCCAAGGTTCAGTAGAGCAAGAAGTTGCTGTGAACTTAGATGCAGACTTGTTAGAAGAAAACGGTCTAACTTTTGGACAAGTAATCGGCGCATTAAACGGTGAAGTTGAATTAACACCAATCGGTGAATGGCAAGATGATAACCAAGTCTTTCCTGTTGATTTGAACAATTACACGACCATTGAGGAAATGAACGAGGTTCCGATTGGCGTTGACGATGAAGGTGAACTGTTACGCTTACAAGATGTCGGCGAAATGACAGTTCAATGGATGGAACAAGAGGAGTCCGTTCATTATGAAGGCGAATCCTCAATAGCCTTAACGTTCACACTTGCTTCCGGTAGCAGTGTGCCAGAAGCACAGGCTCAACTCGACACTTTTGTCGATCAAATAAATGAGGCCTTGCCATCTGGCACAGAAGCGAATTTGTTGTACACACAAGCGGACTTAGTTTCTGAACTCTTTTTAGACTTAGCGATTTCTTTCCTTATTGCAGTTGCTGCAGTACTGTTCGTCTGTTCACTCGGCTTACGTCCTGGGTCTGCACTGAGCGTCGCAATCGCTATACCAATTTCATTAAGTATCGGTTCGATCATCTTGCCGTTTTTAGGTGTTGGTCTAAACCAGATTTCTTTAATTGGCTATATTATCGTACTAGCTATTCTAGTTGATGATGGTATTGTCGTAAACGACAACATCGAGCGTCAATTACGTGAAGGGAAAAGTCCGAAAGAGGCCGCGTATAAAGGAACGAAAGAAGTGTTCTGGTCGGTTGTCACATCAACCATTGTGGTTGTGTTCACGTTTTTCCCAATCTTGTTCTTACCTGGTGGCGCTGGGGAATTTATTCGACCATTACCACTCGTGCTCATCGGAGCAATTATTGCTTCAACGCTCGTAAGCTTGTTAATTATACCGATCTATCGACTGTGGAGAGAGAAGAAACGACCTGAAGATAAAGAACGTAAACCTGCAGGACTTCTTGGATCATGGTTTGAAAAAGCATCAGCGGGCTATCGAACTAAAATTATGGAAAGAGTCGTAAGGCGACCATTTTTTGTCGCGTTTGGTGGATTGGCAATCGGTACAGCTGCTTTCCTATTGATTCCATTCATTCCGATTGAGTTCTTTCCAGATTCGGACCGTGAGGAAGTCTTTATTGAAGCCACACTTGCAAACGGTACGCCATTAGAAGAAAGTGAAGAGTACTCGGAGTCGGTTGAAGCATGGCTCGCTGACGAAAGCTTCGTTGACTCGGTCTCAAGCTTTACGGGTACGAACATTCCTCGACTTTTTGGTAGCGAAGGAGGAGGAGAGGAAAGTGAGAACCTCGTCAATTTCCTTATTTATATAAATAAAGAAGATATTGAAGCACGTGAAGCAATGAATTATTGGAGCGAACAGCTGCCTGACGAGTTTCCAGAACTAGAATCCTATGAAGTATCCATTATTGAATCAGGACCACCAGTAGGAGCACCAATTGCTGTTGAAATCTCAGGTGACTCGATTGCAGATTTAATGGATACGAGCAGTGAAGTACAATCAATTCTTCTAAACACAGAAGGGGTCGTCAATGTTGATGATGACGTTGGAACAGCTGTTAATTCTTATCAAGTTGAACTGGACCGAGACGAATTAGAAGACAACAACATCACTGCGAGTGAAGTGAGCGAAATGCTCGCCGCGATCGGCGAAGGGGTCCCACTAGGTGACTTTGACGTTGATGGTGAACTACTCGATTGGCAAGTGTATATTGAAGGAGACGAACTTGAACTACTTGAGACGATGACGCTTGAAGGAATGACGGATGAAGTCGCGTTAAGTGAATTCGTAACGATTGATGAAGAGTCAATTCAGCCGAGAATTCCACGAAAAGATGGAGAACGTATGATTACTGTACGGGCCTTTCCAGGGGATGCAAGCGCTGATGACATTATTGCTCAAGTAGAAGAGGAGATTGCTACCTTAGAAGATGACGCTGTTGCGATTAACATCGGAGGCGAAACGGCAGAGCGGACTGACGTGTTCATTCAAATCGGTCAAATCTTTATCGTCGTTGTGTTTCTGATCTTTATCGTCATGCTCATTCAATTTTATTCCATCAGTATTCCATTTATCATTTTAAGTGGTGTCTATCTCGCCTTTTCAGGTGCGATGATTGGACTATTTATAACTCAGACAGGTCTTGGCTTTATGTCGCTCATGGGTGGCGTAAGTTTAGCAGGGATTGTTGTAAGAAATGGGATTGTCTTAATTGAGTTTATTGAACAGAGAAGAAGAGAAGGGCTAGGTGCTCGGGATGCAGTCATTCTTGCTGCTGAACAACGATTCCGACCTGTAGTTCTCACGTCATTAACGACGATTGCTGGCTTATTGCCAGTCGCTTTAGGAAATAGTACACTCTTCCAACCGCTTGGAATTACGATCGTATCAGGTGCGCTGTTCTCAGCAGTTCTGACATTACTCGTCGTTCCAGCACTTTATCTCGTGCGTGAACGATTGAAAAAAGGAAGCATTTCTTAATGGTTCTAACAGGAGAATAAAGTGAACGAAAACGTTAAAACGTCAGAATAGGCGTTTTAACGTTTTTTGTTTCTGGGTATGTAATAGTTATCGGGGTGATTCGATGACAGAGACACCAAGAGAGCAGACTACACACGAGCGCACATTAACGTTGCGTGGTGGGTTTTATCTCATGTTGCTCGGGCTCGTATTCGTTTTGTTGACGTTACTTAATCCAGTGTATGTACAAACGGATGCACTCTTGTTTTTACTAGGTAGTTATTTTCTGGTGATGGGTTCAATCTTCTTTTTGATTGTTGAGCCATTATCTGCTCCAGAGCAAAAGGAGTTACGTGCGCTCAACATTGTGAATGCGTTTGGTCTCGTTCTTACGATTGTATTATTTGTGTATCATGCGATGACGTTTCAGGTGACAGGGTTTGGTATTGCGGTAACGAGTCTACTCGTTCTGTTATGGATTTTTGCTTTTATGCTGATCCGCCGTCAAACCCGTAATACAGAAGAGTACATGAATGCTAAAAGACAAGATCAAAGTGAAAGCAGGTGAGTACAATGAGTAGTTTTAAATATGAACTTGTGAACTTTACGCGAGAAGGTATGGAGCTTAAGAATACGTGGACTCGTATGTCTGAGCAAGAGAAGGCGATGGCAATGAAGGATTACCCGTTTGACAAGCCATTTGAAGAAGTGATTGACGATTTAATTCGTTGGCGTGAAACGCTCGATAAAAATGATAATTTGTAGAAATGAAACCGACCTCTCTATCATCTAGAGAGGTCGGTTTGTCTTTTGTCCATGCACATGAGTTGAGGTTGCCAAGCATAGGCTAGTGTACAATCTCATTCGTGGAGTGGGTAAGTATGAATCGGAGTTTTGTATGGATCGTGTTTAGCCTATATATATTGTTTGTTGTGTATATTACGATGTTTGCATGGAACTACGGGGCTTCATTAGGTCCAGATGGTCCGGGTGGGAGGCATTACAACCTCATTCCAATTCGAAGTATCTATCGAATTGGAGTGTTTAGCCCTGATGTCATAGATCCGATCAAAATTCTAATTGGAAATGTTCTTCTGTTCGTTCCGTTTGGTTTTTTTGTACCTTATCTTTTTAAGAAATTACGATCCCTTTGGAGAGTGATCGTAATTAGCATTTTGTTCTCATTAAGTATTGAATTGTATCAGTTCTCGTTTACGTTTCGAGTAGCGGATGTGGATGACTTAATCTTAAATACTGCAGGAGCGATCATTGGATATGGTTGTTATCAAATCTTCACGTTTATTCAAAAGCGTGTTCATGTTTTCAAAGTGTAGCGGACGAAAAAACGGTAGCCTGCATAGACGAGCAAAAGGAACAATCCATAGAAAATTGCAACATAAATAAGACCGAGGGGGTTCGTTACGATCGTACTTCCTACTGTTGCAAATAGAATCATAGAAGGGATTTTTCCAATCGATGAGGCAATTGTATACGTAAGAAAACCGACGCGACTTAATGCACTATAGACGTTCACGATAATGGAAGGGACGATCGGAATAAGTCGTGTTAAGAAGATCGTCATAAAGGCGTTACGCTCAAATAACAAATTGAGCTTAGAAAGTGTCGTATAGCGATTTAGAATTCGCTGGCCGAGGTCTTGATAACCATAACGAATAAATACAAACATGACGATCGAAGCAAGTGATGATCCGACCCAAGTTACGAGACTTCCAAGGTAAGGTCCATATATAGCACCTAGTATTCCACCGATAATTGGGTAAGGAATGACTGGGAATAGGGAAAGTAATGTCGCAATTAATGCGGTGAGTAGAATAGATTCTGTACCACCGGCATCCAGCCAAACAGCGAATGATTCTCCGTAAAGAAGAGCGATTAAGAATAGCGTTAAAAGTACTACAAAAACTAAAATTTTTCGTAACATGCGGTCACCTCACGTTTATTCTATCAAATTTTTGATAGAATAGATGCGTACGATCTAATGACAAATGAGGGTGAGTAATGTGCGGAAAAAATGGATGCAAGTAATGGGGATCGCACCATTATTAGTGCTTGCGGCTTGTGGTACTGCAGAGGAAGAAGGTCTTGATGAATCTTCAGGTGACGAAGACGTTGCCCAAGATGAAGTTGATCAAGAAGAACCTGAAGAGTCTTCAGCTGAAACGGACACCGAAGTGGATCGTAGCGATGCAATTGAGGCAATTATGGTTATGGAAGACGGCGGAGAAGTTGTTCTTGAGTTATATCCGAATAACGCACCTGAAACGGTTGAGAACTTCGTGACACTCGCAGAAGATGGTTTTTATGATGGCTTAACGTTTCATCGCATCATACCTGGTTTTATGGTCCAAGGTGGAGATCCTGAAGGTTCAGGACAAGGAGGTTCACCAGACACGATCGCTGGAGAATTTGCTGCCAATGACTTTGATAACCCGTTGGATCATACAGAAGGTGTCATTTCAATGGCAAGAACACCAGATCCAAACTCAGCGAGTTCACAATTCTTCATTATGGTCGGTGATCATCCATCCCTAGATGGTGAGTACGCTGCATTTGGAGAAGTGATTAGTGGGATGGATGTCGTCGATGACATTGCAGCCACTGAGGTTTCTGGAGAGACACCTGTTGAAGGTGAAGTACCGATCATTGAAACGATTACAATTGAATCGTGACGAACATGAACTCATAGGTCGAGCAGGCCTATGAGTTTTTTGTGATCAGCGAATTATAAACTTCGCAATATAAGCGAAGCTGCTTTTCGGTACGTTTTTATACGGTCTTCGATGGATTCTTCACTCATATAAATTTCAACCCCGGTAAAAAATGCTCCAGCTAAAAAGCTAATTTCAGCAGGATCTTCAATTGTCCATTCACCTTGCTCATGACCGAGTCGAAGTAGATCTTCAAAACAACGGTTGTATTGATCATTAATTTCTATAACCTGATCATAAATCTCTTTGGACACAGCCATTCGTGCATAGAATTCCCCAGCAGCAACGCGGAGAGGATCATAAGCATCTTTTTTGGCGTTATAATCCGCAAACGCAAAAAGCTTCTCTTCCGCCGTCGTGTAAGTTTGTTCTTCTTTGTGCCATTCTTCGGACCACAACTGATTGTCTTCTTTTAGGATTCTAAGGAATAAAGCGTCTTTGTTTTTGAAATGATGATAGAGATTGCCTTTACTACTGTTCGAAGCTTTAACGATGTCGTTCATCGATGTTTCTTTGAAGCCTTTTTCGATAAAGAGTTGTTTAGCTGATTGAATAATACTTTGTTCTTTCATAAAATCTACTCCTTGACGGTAATCGATTTCTGTCATATAGTATAGACCGACCGTTCGGTCTGTGTAAAGAGTAAGGAGTGAAAATGATGCCTGAAGAAATGCCTTTAATGCGCAATCGTACGTTTGTATTAATGTTCATCGCGGGTATTTTTGCTGTTGTTGGTTTTAGTATGTTTTTGACCACTGTATCGTGGTTCGCAGTGACAGAGATGGATTCGGCAATGGCAGTCGGTTTAGTATTAATGGCAGCGACCATTCCCCGTTTAGTTATGATGGTTTTTGGTGGAGTTGTTGCTGATAAATATAAAAAAACGACGATTATGTTTATTACGAACCTAACTCAAGGGGTTCTTTTATTTGTTTTGTACTTGTTTGTGGCAAATGACAATTTGACGTTAACTATTCTATTAATTTTAGCCGGCCTATTTGGCATGCTCGATGCCTTTTTTGGTCCAGCAAGTACGTCACTTATTCCAAAGATCGTTGCGAAAAAGCAATTGCAACGAGCAAATGCCGTTTTCCAAGGTGCAGACCAAATTTCATTTATTATCGGTCCGATTGTTGCAGGCTTAATGATGGAAACGGTAAGTATTGCAGGAAGTTTTCTCGTTGCGACAATTCTTGTGTTCTTCTCAGCGATCTTTATTTTTCCACCGCTAATTAAAGAAGCAGCAGTGGGAGAGAGGATTTCTCAAAGTCCGTTACAAGATTTGAAAGATGGTTTTCATTATGTCCGTAGTTCGAACTTTTTACTAATCGGACTTGTCGTCTTAATTACCTTGAATTTCTTTGTGTTCGGTGCGCTTCACGTAGCGATTCCTCTTCTTGTTGATACACATGGTGGTTCACCATTGAACTTGAGCTTTATGGAAGCAAGTCTTGGGGTCGGGATGCTTCTAGGAAGTATTATTCTTGGTGCGTATACGATTAAACGACGTCGTGGTGCGATGACCTTATATGGTTTGCTCGCTTCCCTCATCTTGTTTATCATCTTTGCGCTCGTGCCTAGCTTAACGTGGTTGACGATTTTTATCTTCTTCATCGGTTTCTCAATGGTGTTCGTCTATATTCCGTTCTTTACAGTTGCTCAGGAGAATACAGATGGCCATATTATGGGTCGAGTGATGAGTATTATTTTTCTAGCTATGAATGGGTTTGACCCAGTTTCATACGGTCTTGTGACGGGACTCGTTGCAACAGGCGTATCTGTTCAACTCGTCTTATTTGGTCTTGGTGTCGCAGGATTACTCATTTGGTTCATCGTGTTCCTACGTGCAAAGCAGTTTAGAGAGGTTTAAAAGAATATAGAATCAGGTAAGGGTGTAGTAGAACCTTAATGAAAGCATAGGTGATGAGTAGTGTCCAAGTTATTTGAGCAAGGAACAATAGGAAATCATATTTTAAGCAATCGATATATTGTTGCGCCGATGACGCGTGTAAGCGCAGAAGAAGACGGAACACCAAATGAACGAATGCACAAGTATTATGAGCGCTTCGCAAAGGGAGGCTTTGCTGCGGTCATTACTGAAGGGGTCTACCCTGATACAATGCATAGTCAAGCGTATCGTTACCAAGGTGGTCTAGCGACTGAAAAGCATGCAACTGCATGGGCACCGATCGTTAAAAGCGTCAAAGATCATGGTGCTTTAATGATTGCACAGCTTATGCACGGTGGTGCACAAACACAAGGAAACTATTATACAGACGAAACGGTCGCTCCTTCGGAATTCTCGCCACCATCAGATAAGGTCGAAGTTTACTACGGAAGTGGGCCATTCCCTACAGCAAAAGCGTTAACTGTAGAAGAAATGAAGCAAGTGCGAGAGGGATTTGTGCAGTCGGCTCTTTTCGCACAGCAAGCAGACTTTAGTGGCGTAGAACTTCACGGCGCAAATGGTTATTTGCTGGATGAATTCTTGTCGGAAGTGAGTAATGACCGAGAAGACGAATATGGAGGTAGTGTGTTAAACCGTGTTCGTTTCTTAAAAGAAATCATTGCCGACGTTCGCAAAGCGGTTGGTGATACGATGATGCTCGGTATTCGTATCTCTCAACTCAAAGCGACAAACGGTTCATACAAGTGGCCAGGCGGCGAAGATGATGCAAAGATCATTTTTAACGAACTCGGGAAAACGAGTGTCGACTATATCCACATTTCTGATGATGATGCTTCCACACCTGGATTTGGAGAAGGTACAAAAACGATGGCTGAAGCTGCGAAGGCGTATAGCAATAAGCCAATTATTACGTGTGGTGAGCTTGGTGATCCAAAGAAAGCATCACGTGTTCTTGAGCAAGACCAAGCTGATTTTATCGGAGTTGCTAGACAAGCACTCGCGAACCCAGATACACCAAAGCGTGTACAAAACGAACAGCCGCTTGATGAATTTAACGGCAAAGCAATTATGACACCGCAAGCGTATGTGAAAGACTTTGAACTTGATTATGAGCAAGAATAGTAAAAGCAAAGACCATTATGGTCTTTGCTTTTTTTCGAGTTGAACATTCGTAATGATGTCAGGCACAGAGCTATTTCCTGCATAAAACGTAAGTCGATGCTGGTCGTCTTCATAGGTGGCTGAATGAACGAGCATTTCATGATCATACGAGAGACGTACAGGTCCGTACGTTTTAAAAACCTCATCAAAGTAGTTGTAAACACCAATGCCACGTTCTGTTTGGGCACTGTTTACTGAACTATAAATACTCGTCACATCGTTGTTATTCGTCACAATCGTTAGCTGTCGATCCATTGCTTCATCCATCGTATCCGCATAAATGCGTGTTCCTTGTGACCATTCTTCATCTGGAATTTCAACTAAGTGATCGTATTCTGAGATCTCTTCATATAAGGTATACGATCCTAATGTAAGCCCTGTACGTTGAATGTGTAATACTGGATTTGTGACGTAACTTGTTATCATAATTGAAGTTGCAATCATTGCGATACTTCCGAGGACTACTGGAATCATTTGAAATCGTCTAAACGTCGTAAAATAAATGGAACAAAAGAAAGCAACGATCGGAATTGTAAACAAACTACTTAACAATAATAAATCGATGGAAAAGTAAGGGTCATAAGCAATCATTGAATAGACGTACACGCCAATCCCCACCATCATTAGATACGAACTACTTCCTGCCACCGCCATCACGAGACGCCTAGCTGTCGGTAAAGGCTGCCATTGACGGCGGAATCGTAACCAAACGCGAACGCTTGCTATGATTCCAACAACGGCACCAATCAGCAACATAATCGGAAACAAGAAGGTCGCCAATAGGATTGAAGTTAACGATACGATGACAAAAAGTAAAGCATTTGCAACAAACAAGCTTAGGGATCCGATTATCGGTGTTTGCATCCGATTCATTCTACTTATTCTCCTTCAACGAGTGGCACATAACCTGTTTTTTCAATTAGTTCTTGTCCCTCGGGCCCTGTCATCCATTCAATTAGTTGGTGTACTTCGTCTGTTTCTTCTCCTTGACGAGTAATTGCATAAAAGTCAGCTGTAATCGGATACGTCCCAGCTGCAATGTTTTCTTTTGATGGTTCAACGTCGTTCACTTCAAGTAAGCGAATGCCGTCTGTTTTGTTCATTTCTGTCACGTAATAGCGAAATGAGAAGCCGATCGCATGTTGATGATTTCGGTAATCCGATGTTTCTTGTAAGATGCCTCCCATGCCGCTGATTAATTGTTCTGATGGTGGCTCCATAAGCGCTCGATCGCCCATTAGTCGTTGCAAGGCGGTTTGAGAGCCGCTACCTTCTGGACGTTGAAAGGCTTGTATCGTTCCGCTCTCATCACTTACTTCATTCCAATTGGTTATCTCTCCTGCGTAAATATCTTGAATTTGTTCAAGTGTTAGGGAATGTACGTTTTGCTCCCGATTTACGAAAAAGACAAACGCTTCTCTTCCAATCGGTGTTAATTTAAATTCTACGCTTTGCTCTTTTGCTGTTTGTAGTTGTTGCTCTGAAGGTGCTGGAGTGAAAATGATATCAACGTCACCGTAAATAAGGTCATCAAACGCGGTCGGAGTATTAGTCATGCGTACAGCGCTTGAGTACGGATCATATGTTGCTTCTGGATAAACAGCTTCAGCGAACGCGGCGTAAACCGGATAAAGAGCTGTTGAACCATCTAGAATTGGAAGGTTTTGCTCAAGTGACAATGATGCTTCTTCATGTAATGTTGCAAGGCGGTCGTTATTAGTAAACGGTTGGTAAATTGAGACGTCCACTTCACTGTCTGTAATGGTCTCAAGTTGTGCGGTTTGGTATGCGTCGAATTCGAAAATTCCGACGATTAATAGCGCGAGTACTAGTGATGTTCCAAGTCCAATCCATCGAATTTTTGATGTAAACATGTCAAAATATGTACTGATCATTAGTGCGAAAAGTATGACCATTGTTCCTAGAAATACATACCAATAGAAAAGCGGTTGACCCGTAATTAGAAGCGTAATGCTCCCTACAACAGTAAAGAGAAATGCAAGAAATAGAATGCCAATGACCGCCATAATCTTAGTAAAAAGCTGTCCCATATTGTCCCCCTCATCGCTCGTAAAGCACTCTAAGTGTAGTGCTCGATAAAGCATGCGTCAATAAGGAAGTTGAACTTTCGAGGGGAGAACATTATTCTAGTAACAGGAGGACGAGCTAAATGGAACATTCACAACAGACATTTCCAGTCGATCCAGCTGTTTTAAAGAAAATGAAAACCGAACTTACTCGGTTTATGATGACGTACAAATTCGCATTGGACGAGATGGACACGAAGATCAACATACTGCAAGAGGAATTCCAATATGTTCATGACTATAATCCAATTGAGCACATTTCAACGCGATTAAAGTCACCAGAAAGTATTCTAGAAAAAGCACAACGAAAAAAGCTGCCATTAAACTTGGCGACGATTCGTAATGAATTAAATGATATTGCAGGCATTCGAATCAATTGTTCGTTTCAAAAAGACATTTATAAAATTAAAGACATGTTAAGTGCGCACCAAGACTTGCGTGTCGTTGAAGTGAAAGACTACATTCAAGAACCAAAGGAGAACGGTTATCGTAGTTTGCATTTGATTGCTGAATTACCCGTCTATATGTCAGATCGGGTTGAGCATGTCGCAGTCGAGATTCAGATCCGTACCGTAGCGATGGATTTCTGGGCGAGCCTTGAGCATAAGATCTTTTACAAATTTGGAGAAGTCGTACCGAACGACATGCGCCATGAATTAAAAGAAGTGGCAGATATTGCAGCGCAATTAGATACGCGTATGGAAGGTCTTCATAGAAGATCTGAACAGCATAAGGAACAATACTATGCGCGTGAATCGATGAAGTCACTTCAAGTCGATCAAAAACAGTTCGCTTTACCTGAACGGTTGCTACAAGCACTCTCAAACATAGACGAAACCCCGAAGGACAGTTAAGTCTTTCGGGGTTTTTTATTATTCTGGTGTATAGCTTGGGATATTTTGTCCCCAAAGTTTGGTTAACGTATAGGCGGCAAGTGTCGTTAAGACAAGACCTGTGAGTAGGGCAATCCACCATGTACCGGTAACACCAGCAATAAAGAATGAGATGATCCCGGTAATTCCAACTGTAATCGCATATGGAAGCTGTGTGTTAACGTGGTCCATATGGTCACTGGCAGAACCTGCAGATGACAATACTGACGTATCCGATATCGGTGAACAGTGGTCACCGAAGATCCCTCCACTAAGAACAGCAGCAATAGCTAATGGCAAGGCAATATCCATTGAAACAGCAAGTGGAATGGCAATAGGAATCATAATCGCAAATGTTCCATAAGAAGTTCCGGTCGTGAATGCGATAATTGCTCCTGCAATAAAGATAAGAACAGGGAATAACGCCGGTGTTAGACTGGATTGTTCAGCGAGCTGTACGAGAAATTGGTCGGTTCCAACTTCAGCAGATACTGAACCGATAGACCAAGCGAGAATTAGGATAACAAAGACGAGCATCATGCCTTTAATCCCTTTCATCACAAGGTGAATTGCTTCTATAAATGTGAACATCTTCTGAGATACACCCATGAGCAATGCAACGATAATTGCTGCAAATGCAGCCATTAGAATTGACATTCCACCGTCTGCTTCACCAATGGCAACAACAAAGCTGTTCTCTGGATAGTTTCCTGTCCATAAGAAAAGTGGTGGAATGAGTGCGAGTAATACGAGCATTGGCACGACAAGGTTGCGAATTTTTGGCGTATCTGTAGCCGGTTGTGCGGCTGTAATCTCATCTGCTGCAGGAGGCTGTCCACCATCACGAATGAGCTTACCCGTTTTGACAGCACGTAGTTCAGCTTTTGCCATCGGGCCGTAATCAAAGCGTAAGAAAATAACGATAAAGACTGTGAAAATAGCAAGAATCGCATAATAATTAAATGGAATTGTTGCAAGGTACATGAGGTATTCGCTTTGATCGATGTCCATGCGAACAAACTCGGTTCCGATCAGTCCCATTACGTAGACGACCCATGTTGATACAGGCACAAGTAGGCAAGTCGGTGCAGACGTGGAATCAACAATATACGCTAATTTCTCACGAGAAATGCGCAGCTTATCTGTGATTGAGCGCATCACACTACCTACTGTAAGAGCATTAAAATAATCATCAATAAAAAGAGAAATTCCTAACAATCCCGTCGAGGCTTGAGCCCCTTTACGTGAACGAATCCGATTTGCAAATGCATTGGCAAGCGCTTGTGCGCCCCCTGTCGTTTGAAACACGACAATTAAAACACCGAATAGTCCACAATAAATTAATACATTTGCGTTCCATTCATCGCCAAGTGCTGGAATAATGAACTGCTCAAAGCTAGCATATAACCCGAGCAGAGGGTTCCAACCATTTATCATCGTCGCCCCGACAAATACACCAGCAAACAATGCAGGTACGACGTTACGTGTAAGGATCGCAAGAATAATAGCCACAACTGGTGGCAAGAGTGCAAGAATACCAAACTCCATACGCGTGACTCCTAACTATCATTTTTGTCCATTAGTGCATTATAAACGACAACGACCCAAGATGCACGACAATCTTGATGGATAGCAGAACCTTCCTGTTAAACGCAGATTTTACTGATGATTTTGAGTATAATGAGTACAAAAGTGAGGAGGGTTACGATGATTGATTTAAGAAGTGACACCGTAACAAAGCCGACAGAATCGATGAGAGTAGCGATGGTCGATGCAGTTGTTGGTGATGATGTGTACGAGGAAGACCCGACCGTGAATGATCTTGAAGAATATACAGCAGAACTATTAGGTAAAGAAGCCGCGTTGCTCGTTACGAGTGGGACACAAGGCAACCAAATTGCAGTGCTCACTCACTGCGTTCCAGGTAACGAAGTAATAATGGAACAAGAAAGTCATTTGTTTCATTATGAAGGAGCAGCCATCTCAGCGTTTGCCGGTGTGCAACCGCGAACGATTTTAGGTGATCGAGGGTTCATCGCCGAAGCAGATTTGGAAGCTGCAATTCGCTCAGAAGATGTCCACGCACCGGAGACCGGACTTATTTGTATTGAGAACACGCACAATCGCCACGGGGGAGCAATCATTACGCCTGAGCAAACGAAAGAAATGACTGACGTTGCAAAGCGTTATGGCATACCGACACATTTAGACGGGGCAAGACTGTTTAATGCAAGTGTTGCTTTAGGTATCGATATAAAAGAATTATCGGCGCCGTTTACGAGTGTTCAAGTTTGTTTGTCCAAAGGACTAGGTGCGCCGATCGGTTCTATCATCGCAGGAGACAAAGATTTTATTAAGAAAGCAAGAAAATGGCGTAAACGCCTTGGTGGTGGAATGAGACAGGCTGGAGTAATCGCAGCACCAGGTAAGATTGCGTTAACGAGTATGGTCGAGCGGTTGAAAGATGATCACAACCATGCACAATTAATCACAAAAGCGGTGGAAGGAATAAGAGGACTTACAGTGAGCAACCAGGTGGATACGAACATTGTGTTACTCGAAACAACTCAGTTATCATGTACTGCACAAGAGTTTGTAAATCGTTTATATACAGAAGGCGTGCAGGCCAATACGTTTGGTCCTCAAATGGTTCGTCTGATCACTCATAAAGATCTTTCTCAAGAGGAGATCGAGCAAGCAACCGATACGTTACGTCAAGTCTCAAGCTATTTTGAAATGGAGGGATAAACGTGATGACCGAAGAGGGGTATGCGTATGCAGCTTCACTTAACGATGAGCTCGCACACGTTATTCCAACCGATTGGTATGATACAATTTTAATTGAAAGTTTAGGTACGCCAAGGCAGTGGTTTCACCACTTAATTCGAGTTCGGGAAGTGTACCGAAGGTCTTTGTTTACTGGTGAAGTCGTGTTTCCTGGTAAGCCGATTCCAGATGACATTGACGTATCGACAATGCTTAAAGCAAGTAGTGAGCGTTTAGCGGAAGCGTTTATGTATTCAGAGCGGATGTCAGTGAAGTTTGGAAATGAAACGATGGCAGTCTCTGAGTTGATATCGACCGCTATTCAACATGAAGGAATTCATACAGGACAATATTATGTCGCATTAAAGCATGCCGGGCTTGATGTGCCAAAGCGCTGGCAACAGGATTGGGCAATGAGTTAGGAGAGAACATATGCGTAAAATCTTAATTATGACTGCAGTAGAAGCTGAACGAGAAGCGGTAAAGGCAGGGATTGGTGAGGAAGCAGATGTGACCGTTGAACTTGCAGGTGTAGGTCCCGCTCAAGCAGCTACTCGTACCGCCATTCAACTAGCAAAACAAAACTACGACCTCGTAATTAATGCAGGTATTGCAGGTGGATTTAGAGAGAAAGTACAATTGGAAGACATTGTCGTTTCAACGACCATACAGGCTGGTGATCTAGGGGCCGATACAGGAGAGCGGTTTATTCCTGTTGAAGAGCTTGGGTTTGGTTCATCAACGGTTAGTTGCTTAGAAGAAGAAGTGAATCGTTTTCAGCAATTGGAAAATGTACATTTAGGTATGATCATTACGAAATCGACGGTGACAGGTACGGATGAAGAAGCAAAGCGATTGCAAGTAAGGTATGACGATGCAGTAGCAGAAGGAATGGAAGGCTTTGGAGTTGCCACTGCAGCGAAAGAATTTGGCGTACCTGTCCTTGAAATTCGTGCAATATCGAATTACATAGGAAAACGCGAGCGAGATAAATGGAAAATCAAAGAAGCATTAGCTTCATTGAAACAAGTGATGGAGGTTGTACGATGAAAATTGCCTATTCACCATGTCCAAACGATACGTTTGTGTTTCATGCACTCACACATCAGCTTATAGAAGATACACCAACATTTGACGTCTCCTATGCAGACATTGACGTGACGAACACGTGGGCGATTGATGGAGATCCTCATGATCATGATGTGATGAAAATTTCTTTTGCGGCACTTCCATACGTCCTAGACGAGTATCAACTGTTGTCCAGTGGAGGAGCACTTGGGCGTGGTTGTGGTCCACTTCTGCTTACGAAAGAAGCAACAAGTCCACAAACACTATCCGAGAAGCGTGTAGCAGTGCCAAGTGATCGTTCAACGGCATATATGTTGTTCAGATTATGGGCACGTCAGAAAATCGATGCTAACATAAAAGAAATTGTCGTCATGCCGTTTCATGACATTATGCCAGCAGTTCAAGAAGGAACTGTTGATGCAGGCTTAGTTATTCATGAAGCACGATTTACGTACCAAGAATATGGCTTACACAAACTGGTCGATTTAGGCGAGTGGTGGGAAGAAGACACAGGTGCACCAATTCCATTAGGGGCAATTATTGCGAAGAAAGGCCTTGATCATGAAAAGATTGAGTCTTGGATTCGTCAGTCGGTTGACTATGCATTTGAACACCCTAATTCTTCAAAAGACTATGTCATGGAACATGCTCAAGAAATGAGTGAAGACGTCGCACGTTCACACATTAATCTGTATGTGAATGAATTTACGAAAGACTTAGGGGACGATGGCTACAAAGCCATTCGTGAATTGCTCCTTCGGGCAGCGGACGAAGGGATTGTTCCTAAGCCTGATTTACGTGAAATTAGCCGCTAAAAAAACAACGTTGAAATGGCTGAGTAAGCCACAAGATGCTTCTATAATCGCGTATATGTTGGGGTTTTGCATCACAATTGAAGGTGAAACGAGCATAATCCCCACATAGACGAATCGAATCCTTAAATCAGGACGATCTCTACACGTTGAGCAGAGTTGATCTCTGCTTTTTTTCATGTGTAAAGACATGTGATATGATGATTCAAACGTTTGAACGAAGGTGAATCATGAAGAAAATAGACATTGCAGCAGAGCTTTATCAAAAAAACGCAGGACTTTTTCGCTGTCCAATTTGTTTTGAAGCAGTTGAGGTGCATGAAAGGAGCTTAGTGTGTCCTAAGCAACATTCCTTTGATCTTGCCAAAAAAGGCTATATTCATTTGCTGAAAAAGCCAATGGACAGTGACTATACGAAAGAGATGTTTCAATCAAGGCGTGCCATTTATGACTTAGGGTTGTTCCAGCAAGTGCTAGATGAGATGGAAGTGCTCATCACAACACATGTAGGAGAAGAAGAGCTAAGTATTCTTGATATTGGTTGTGGCGAAGGAAGCCATTTAAGACAGATTGTTGAGAAATTCCAAACGAGCGTCGGTGTAGGGCTGGACTCTTCCAAAGAAGGAATTGCACTTGCGACGACTCAAATGGATCGTCTGTTATGGACGGTCGCAAATGTAGAAGAATTACCAATCGCAACCGAGTCGATTGACGTCGTACTTAATATTTTTTCACCACTTAATAGTCGTGAGTTTACAAGAGTCTTAAAGCCTGGTGGGGTAATTATTAAGGCGATTCCTGGAAAGAGGTATTTACAAGAGCTTCGAGATGCATTGTACGGTGAAAAAGGGCGATCCCTTGACACGGCCGATGCCATGACGAATTACGCAAAACGGTTTGAAGTATTGGAACAGCGTTCAGTTTACCAACAGATTGAAGTGAAACGTGAACATATCCCCGCTTTAATTGATATGACACCTGCATCTTGGGATGCGACCGATGAAAAAAAACAAGTGTTACAAAGCTTTGAACGATTGAACGTAACGGTAGATGTGGAACTATTCATCGCGAAAATAAATTGACATTGAGAATCATTTTCAATATGATAGATGTACGGGGTGAATACTTAATTGTATTGATATGATTGCCTAACATGTTTAGTATGGTTTTGGAGCTCATTGGCTTCAAGGAATTGCTATTCATAATGCATCGTGATGACTTGAATGAACACAGTACATCTTCGTGATGACTGTATACGTAATGAAAGTTCCTACCGAGTGTTCGGTCGGAGCTTTCTTTTTTTGTAAATGTTGTTAAGAACAACTAAACATTGAACCAATTAATATAACTGTTAAAGAAGATCAGATACAATAGAAGATAACGGAGGGTGATAAAGATGAAACAAAGAATAGCCTTTGATATGGATGAGGTTATGGCCGATCTCATTTCTGAACTTCTCGATCGCTACAATGAGCGTTTTGAAGACACGTTGACTGTTCATGATTTAAAAGCACAAAAACTACGAGCGCTTCGTCCGCATCATACGAAAGAAATCTATGAAATTTTACAAGAGCCAGGTTTCTTTGCATCACTAGAAGTAATGCCTGATGCCATTGATGTGATGAAAGAGCTCCATGAGCATTACGAGATTTTTATTGCGACTGCTGCAATGGAAGTCCCAACTTCGTTTTCGGAGAAATTTTATTGGCTTCGCGAACACTTCCCATTTTTAAATCCGCAAAATTTCGTCTTCTGTGGCGATAAGAGCATTATTCACGCAGACTACCTCGTTGACGACCACCCGGATAAACTTGAGTCGTTCTCTGGCGAAAGTATTATGTACACGGCGTTTCACAATGTCAACGATTCAAGGTTTAAGCGAGTAGACAATTGGCAAGAGTTACGTGCGTTCTTTTTGCCTGCAGCGGTTAAAAGCTAAGCGAACTTGAACGTGTCGTTTAAAACAGTTGGGGTTTCGATAAGACAGAATGTTGTACTTGGTTAAAGGCATAACTCGTAATGAGTTATGCCTTTTTGAATCATGACAAAAAGGTTATTTAACCTAGCTTTAAGTTCGCCCAACAAATAACTCCGTCCAACGTGATGAAGTCTCTACATTGGACGGAGCATCGTAAGGCTCTATTTATACGATTTGTAAGCTTTTTGGGTATTGTGTAAGAACGAGCGGGCCATTATTTGTGACGATAATGTCGTCTTCGATGCGTACGCCAATATCTTCTCGTAAGTAAATACCAGGCTCAACGGTTAGCGCCATTCCTTCTTGTAGAAGTTCGCTGTTCTTTCCATGCATGGAAGGTTCTTCGTGTACTTCAATACCGAGCCCGTGGCCGAGTCGATGGGTGAAATACTCGCCATAACCTGCTTCTGTAATGAGTGAGCGAGCGGCGTGATCAGTGTCTTGAATGGGTGCATCGACTAGGCACGCGTTAATACCAGCAACGTTTGCGGCAAGAACCGTTTCGTAGACTTCTTGATGTGCTTTCGATGGTTCACCAAAGAAGACCGTTCGGGTAATGTCAGAAGCATATCCTTTATAATAAACACCAAGGTCCATTAAGACTGCATCGCCACGTTTTAAGGTGGTTGTACCTGGACTTCCGTGCGGATCGGCTGCGTTCTTGCCGAACAAGACAACAGGGTCAAAGCTCATTTTTGAGATGCCTTCTTGTTTTAACCCTGATTCAATGGCTTGGATAATTTCAAGTTCTGTGACACCTTCTTTAAGGGCGGAAACACCGAATTCTACTGCTTTGTCAGCATAATGAGCGGCTTTTTGTAACAGTTCGATTTCTTCTTCGTTCTTTTGGAGGCGCATGCCAAGCAACTCGTTGTCAATCGACGTCGTTTGGATGTTTTTATGCGTATTTGTAAGTTTACGTAAGCGAGCGACGGTGACGTGTTCTTCTTCAATGGCTAAAGACGAAAGTGATGGGAACTTATCAAATGGATTTTCAGTATCATCATAACCGTTAATATCCTCTGTCCACCCTGCAGCTCTTGCTAAGTTCATCTCCATATTTGGACAAATGATCATTGGCTTTCGAGCGTCAGAGAAAAGAAGTAATCCTAAAAACCGTTCTTTCGGATCGCAGTAAAAACCAGTTAAGTAAAAGACGTTGGCTGTTGATGTAACGAGTACAGCGTCTACGTTTTGTTGTTGTGCAAAGGTTTCAAGTTGTTGTAGTCGAGTTTGCAAATTCTGTCACCTTCTCTTTTATTTTCTTTAAGCGTACTAAAAACAAGAACTTTCAGCAAGTTCATGCTTGCAAAAAAGATTGAAAAGTTAGATAATAAAGAGGGGTGTTCACACTGCGCAGAATCGGCGAACGACTGTATATGTCTGGCATGGGTCTCGGTGCAGTAGCAGTAGCAATCGCATTCTTTTCCATGCTTGAGGCTCCCGGCACACAGGCACATTGGAGTTTAATCATTGTTATTCTTATTGCTGCTGGTGTAAGTTTTAGTGGATTGATTTTACAAAATAACTTCAAGGATGAAGCTTAAGCACTGCCTTTAAACGGGTAGTGTATTTTTATATACAGTAACTAAATTTAAAAAGAGGGATCGTTAATGAAGACACAGGACATCGTGACGAAAGAATGGTTACATGAACACTTGTATGATAGTCGAATCGTAATTGCAGATGCGAGGTTCGATTTAATGGATGAAGCCAAGGGCCGAGCAGAGTATAAGGTTGATCATATTCCAGGAGCAATTCATTTCGATCTTAAAAAGGATCTATCAGACGCGACGAAGTCTAAACAAGAAGGTGGCAGACATCCATTACCGGATGTTTTATCATTTGTTCAACTTCTCGAGCGTTCTGGTATTAACGAGGAGAAACATGTCATCGTATATGATGATCAGAACGGTTCAATGGCAGGAAGATTGTGGTGGCTACTTCAGTACGTTGGTCAACAACGTGTGTCAATTCTTGATGAGAATTATTCTGCTTGGAAAGATCAAGGTTATCCTGTGACAGCAACAAAGCCAGAGCTTGAACCTGTCTCGTTCACACCATCGATTCAAGCTGATCTGGTGGCGACGATGGAAGAAGTCAAACAGAAAAAAGACGTCGAAGACGTTTGTCTTGTCGACGCAAGAGCGTTTGAACGGTTTGCAGGCAAGGTGGAGCCACTAGATCAACAAGCTGGGCATATTCCTGGTGCGCTGAACCTTTTTTGGAAAGAAAACATTACCGACGCAGGAAAGTGGAAGAGCAAAGAGCAATTGCAAGATATTTATAAATCGCTGAAAGAGAAGAAGGAAGTCATCGTCTATTGTGGTTCTGGAGTGTCTGCTACGGCGAACGTAATTGGAATGCGCCAAGCTGGAATCGATAATGTTAAGTTATACCCTGGTAGTTGGAGTGAATGGTCCTCGTTTAATGACAATCCAGTAGGGACAAAAGAAGAAGACTAGTGCCTTTTTCTTATTGATACGTTGTAAATGGGTGTGGATTTCTCTCTTTATATACTGAAGGGAGATGATCAAATGGTTCGAATTTTTATTGATCCGGGTCATGGTGGGAATGATCCTGGAGCGGTTGCGAACGGTTTAGAAGAGAAGAATATTACGTTAGATTTGTCGTTACGACTTCGAGCTTTGCTAGAAGCTGATGCAAATGTAGAGGTGCAGTTGTCGAGAAGTGATGACAGTGATGTTGGACTATCGGCACGAGCGCAACTTGCTAATGACTTTGGTGCGGATTATTTTGTTTCGATTCACGTGAATGCCGGTGGAGGAACAGGCTTTGAATCGTTTATCTATACGTCAGCGCCGACCGAGACGGCCACGTATCAAACGACGGTTCACCAAGCGATCATACAAGAAATTGATGTCACGGATCGCGGTGAGAAAGCGGCAAACTTTGCTGTTTTAAGAGAAACAATTATGCCAGCAATTCTTACTGAGAACATGTTTATCGATACAGCAAGTGATGCGGAACGGTTAACCGATGATGCGTTTTTACAATCCATTGCACTCGGACATGCGCGAGGAATTGCTGAAATCTTCGGGTTAACGATTTAACATGAGTAAAGCTCCTTTCAAAGTAGATCTGTAACTTTGGAAGGAGCTTTTTTAACAGAAAACGTATAATCATCCATCACAATACATATCCATTGTTTAATCTAGATAGTTTTTCGGTGATCGCTCTTTATAATGATTTTGACTGATCTTTTTTTATTTCTTTATAAGTTAAGAAACTCATAGTTACGATAATGCTTAGTAAAATTATATATACATGTTCAAAACTAAGGCCAAACAAAAGCGTATATAACGAAAGGAAAGCCGTAGTGACCGTTCCAAAAATCAATTTAAGAATAAACTTAATATCCATATTAAAAGCTCCTTCCAAATTAGTCCATTAGAAAGTTAACATCGTTGATAGTCTAAAACAAGACAATTTTTGCAGGATAAATGATGTGGAAACCTCCCCTTACTCTACTCGTGAGCGCCTACTGTGCCCTCAATTCACAGTGAACCTGATGATCGATAAATGTGCATTCAACGTAATGACTTCTTTTCTCTTAACAAGTGATAGGGCAATTGTTAAAAGGAAATACACTGTTCTTCTAGAACATGTACACTACAACTCTATCTCTACAAAGGACGTGAAGCTGAATGGTTGAATTAATTGAGCGAACACTCGGTCAGATTCTTACAGACACAGCAAGCGAACAACCGAATCGAGAAGCACTCGTTTATAGCGACCGAGGATTACGCTATACGTATTCACAATTTGAAGCACATTGTCGAACTGTGGCGAAGGGGCTTATGAGTCTCGGGGTCGAGAAGGGTGAACATATGTCCATCTGGGCTTCTAATATTCCAGAATGGGTCAGTACGCAATTTGCGTCTGCCAAAGTAGGCGCTGTGTTAGTTACGGTCAATACGAATTATCGCTCTGCTGAACTTCGCTATTTATTAGAGCAATCGGATACAACGACGTTACTCTTAATGGATGAATACAAAGGAACGTCTTATATTGATACGTTGTATGAAATTGTTCCAGAGCTAAAAACATCCGTTCCAGGTGAGTTGTATTCTGAAACGTTGCCACATTTAAGGCGAGTGATCTACCTTGGTGAAGAGCGGTATCCAGGAATGTATAACTGGGCGGATTTATTAGAGCAAGCAACTACGGTGACCGACGATGAGCTGCAACAACGAATGGATACACTACAACCTGATGAAGTCATCAACATGCAGTACACGTCTGGGACGACGGGGTTTCCAAAAGGCGTTATGTTGACTCATCGTAATATCGTTAACAACGGGTATAATGTTGCAAACCGTATGCAGTTAGGGATTGAAGACCGTCTTTGTATTCCAGTACCATTTTTTCATTGCTTTGGTTGTGTGATGAGTACGATCGCATGTGTGACAACGGGAGCAACGATGGTGCCAATTCAAGAGTTCGACCCTAAAGTGGTTTTGCAAACGGTGGAGAAGGAGAAATGTACAGCCTTACATGGGGTACCAACGATGTTCATTGCAGAAATGAATGTTGAAGGTTTTGAGACATATGATTTGAGTACGCTTCGCACAGGTATTATGGCAGGATCCAATTGTCCGATTGAAGTGATGAAAGGCGTTGTAGGCAAAATGGGTCTAAAGGAAATGACGATCGCTTATGGGCAGACGGAAGCTTCTCCTGTTTGTACGCAAACGCAAGTGGACGATCCGCTACATTTACGTGTTGAGAGTGTTGGTCGGGCACTAGCAAATGTTGAAGTGAAAATTGTTCAACCTGGGACAGATAAAGAAGTGTCACGTGGAGAACAAGGTGAGTTTTGTACTCGCGGGTATCATGTTATGAGAGGGTATTACAACAATCAAGAGGCAACGGATGCGGTGTTACAACCAGACGGTTGGCTTCATACCGGTGACTTAGCAGTAATGGATGATGATGGGTATTGTAAAATTACCGGTCGCCTAAAAGATATGATTATTCGTGGTGGAGAGAATATCTATCCGAAGGAGATTGAAGAATTTTTGTACACACACTCTGCAATTCAAGACGTTCAAGTCGTTGGAGTGCCTGATGAGAAATATGGTGAAGCAGTATCGGCATGGATTCTTCTGAAACCGCATACATCACTTACTGAAGACGATTTAAGAAGCTATTGCTATAACAAGATTTCTCCGTTTAAAGTGCCAAGAGATGTGTACTTTGTTGACGAGTATCCGATGACTGCATCCGGAAAAATTCAGAAATATAAATTGCGTGAACGAGCGATTGCCAAAAGTCAGGAACAAAAATCGTAAGCCTCCTCTTTTAAAATGAATGATCATTCAGTACAATGGAGAAAGATGTAACATTGTGAATAAGGGGAGTGGCAGATGGCAACAGAAGAGAAAATCCAACAATTAGCGGATCAAATGAATGAAAATCCTAAGCATATTGAAGATTTGCAAAGGAGATATCATTTTGAATTAAAAACCGAAGGACTATACGGAATTGTATTCAAAGATGGGGTTGTGGAAGTGGAGTCGAACCCGGTTCCAGGTGAGGCGGATTGTGTGCTTAAGATGAGCGATAAGAACTTTCATAAATTGCTCGATGGTGAATGGAATCCTACGACCGCTTATATGACAGGGCAACTTAAAGTAGAAGGCGAAATTAGCCACGCTTTAAAGCTATACCATACGCTTAAGCAATATCAATAAAAACAAGAAGAGAACATCATGATCATTAGATGTTCTCTTCTTGTTTTTTGTTAAATAATTGTGATGAGCAATATTTAATAACGTCTCTTCGTCGTACGATTCCGATAAAGTATCCAGAATCGTCCATAACAGGAATGAAGTTTTGGTCAGAAGATAACGCAATAAGATCTTCCATTTCCGCGTTAATATAGATGGGGATGTTTTTAACTCGTTGTGGAATGTCTTTTAGACGTAGGTTCATGATGGTGTCTAGAGGTTGCTCGCGATTATCCATGATGACCCAAAGTAGATCCCCTTCGGTGATCGTCCCTGCATATTTTCCATCGCCATTAATGAGAGGAGCAGCAGTATAGCGATGATGACGCATTTTTTCTATAGCCTGTCTTATTGTTGCATCTGGGCTTAAGTATTTTACTTCTTGTTTTGGTAATAGAAAGAAACCGATATTCATGTTGATCACACGTCCTTTATTTGAGGAGCTCACTTATATTGTAAGCGATTCATTGAGTACTGTTAAGTACCATTCGTAATCCAATAGAAAATACGACAATAAAGGTGAAAGGTTGCAAGACTTTGTATGTCAATGAAAAGTATGTAAAGATAGGAAAAGCAACGTGAATAATGAGGTGGAAGACGATGATCGAAGACGCTCGGCAATTCCTAAAAGAATATTACAATCAACAATCATCGAGGTACTTCGACGTTCGATTTCAAGAAGTGTTCGAACAAATCGAGCGAACGGGTCGTTATGATTTAACAACGGATGAATTGTCGTACGCAGCTAAAGTTGCTTGGCGAAATAGTAACCGTTGCATCGGTCGCTTGTTTTGGGATCGACTAACTGTCGTTGATGCGAGAGCGGTTCAGTCCGAAGAAGAGGTTTTTTCTTATTTGTTTAAACATATTGTTTCTGCAACAAATGAAGGTAGTATTCGTTCGACGGTAACGATTTTCCCTGAACAGGGGTCACAATACGAAGTTCGTATTTGGAACCATCAGCTTATTCGTTATGCAGGTTATGAACGCAAAGAAGGAATTATAGGTGATCCGGATTCTGTGCCATTTACGAAGTTATGTGAGTCGCTCGGCTGGCAAGGAGAGGGAAGCGAATACGACATTTTGCCTCTTGTCGTTCAAGTCGGAAATAACGAACCACGATTAAAAGAGATTCCTGCCGATCTTGTTAAAGAAGTAAGGATCGAGCATCAAGACAATGAAGCATTTAATGAATTACGGCTAAAATGGTACGCCGTTCCGATCATTTCAGATATGAAACTCACGGCAGGTGGCATTGATTTCCCGGCGGCACCTTTTAATGGTTGGTATATGGGCACTGAAATTGGTGCGAGAAACTTAGCGGATCCCTTTCGCTATAATAAGCTTCCTGACATTGCTGATGTGTTTTTGTTTGAGCGAAATCATGACTCTACACTTTGGAAAGATCGTGCACTTGTAGAATTAAATGCAGCTGTACTTCAGTCATTTAAAGAGGCAGGAGTCACCATTGTCGACCACCATACAGCAGCGAAGCAATTTCGCCATTTTGAACAATTGGAAGAAAAATCAGGACGGGAAGTGACGGGCGATTGGACGTGGCTAATCCCACCCTTATCGCCAGCAACGACACACGTTTTCCATAAATCTTATGAAGATGTACAACGAGTACCGAACTACCTTTATCAACAAGCACCGTACAAAAAAGACTAAGCCCCTTCGGCTTAGTCTTCTCCAATAATTTTTACTTCTGTATGCAAGTCAACGTTGAACTTTTTACGAACAGTATCTTGGATGTGTTTGATTAAGGACACATAGTCAGTTGCAGTCGCATTTCCTCGGTTGACGATAAATCCAGCATGCTTCTCTGAAACTTCAGCGTCTCCTACCCGAGATTGTTGCAAACCACTGTCTTGAATTAGTTTTCCAGCAAAATGGTTCGGAGGACGTTTGAAGACACTTCCACATGAAGGGTATTCGAGTGGTTGCTTTGATTCTCTTAAATACGTTAATTCATCCATCTTCGCTTTAATGGCTTCATAGTCGCCTGTTTCTAGTTGGAATGAAGCTTCTAAGACGATGAGTTGTTCTTTCGAAATAATGCTGCTTCGATAGGCAAGTTCAAGTTCTTCATTCGTAAGGGTAATTAATTTTCCTTCACGAGTGAGAAGTTTTGCATACTCAAGTACATAAGAAATTTCTCCACCATATGCACCTGCGTTCATGACAAGCGCACCTCCAACAGAACCAGGAATGCCACAAGCAAACTCCATGCCCGTTAACTTCTCATCGAGTGCACGACGAGAGACGCCAATAATGGGTGCGCCAGTTTGCGCAGTCACTCTCGTACCGTCAGCTTCAACGGCCGTTAAGTGACTAAAGTGTAGAACGATTCCGCGGATTCCACCGTCACGTACGATCAGGTTAGATCCGTTGCCGAGTAATGTAAGTGGAATTTGTTCTTGATGTGCAATGGTGACAACCGCACTTGCTTGCTCATAAGTTGATGGCAACACTAAATAGTCAGCAATGCCCCCTGTGCGTGTATGTGTATAGTGTTTTAAAGGTTCATCAACGAGTATGTTAGTTTCAGGTAATGCTTGTTGTAACGCTTTATAAATTGAAGTAGACGTCATGTCATTCACCCTTTTGTATTCAATGCCCTTTTAGTGTTAGATTGTGGGCGTAAGCCTATCTTACATAATAGCAAGGCTGAACCCTTTTTAAAAGAGAAAAGTAGCCGCTTATTTAGTCTATGTACATGGACATATAGCGGTGCGTATGATCACAACCTTAGACGTTATTGTAGTCAGATTGGTCACATTTCAATCATAATAAAAGAGATATAATGACTGTAATTAGGAGGAGAAAGCATGTCAATTGCAATAATCGGCGGTGGAATTATTGGCACGAGCATTGCGTATCATCTCGCTCATCACGGTGAAAAGGTTACAGTAATTGATGATCAACGATCAGGTAGAGCGACAGATGCTGGTGCGGGAATTGTCTGTCCTTGGGTAACAAAGCGAAATAAAAAAACTCCAGGATACGAGCTTTCAACACGAGGAGCTACGTATTATGAAACATTACAAAAACAGCTTGAAGCAGAAGGGTTTGGCAATACGGGTTATAAAAAAGTTGGAACGCTTGCAATATCAACCGATGATCATTACCTTTCACAATTAGAAGAAGAGCTATCAGATGAGAAGAAAAGAAATCCGAGTATCGGAACGTTAGAGCGTTTAAGTAAAGAACGAACGAAGGAGAAATTTCCACCACTACATGAACAATACGAATCAGTGTTCGTTGGAGGAGGTGCGCGGGTGGATGGAAGGAAACTGCAGCTTGCGATGCAACAGTCTGCCCAAAATCTTGGTGTGAGATGGGTGAACGGTACGGCGAATGTTCTGAATGCAAAAGGTGAAGATCCAAAACTTGAAGTCAATGGTGAAGTCTATACACCGCGCAAAGTCATTGTGGCATCTGGGGCATGGCTGGAGGAGCTTCAATTGCCAGTAAGACCGAAACATAAAATTCGCTCTCAACGTGGTCAGATTGTTCATTTGAAAGCGCACGGTGAAGAGACGAGTGATTGGCCAATCATCCAACCTGAATCGAGTTACTATATCTTGTCTTTTGAAGAGTCGCGGATCGTTGTTGGAGCGACGAGAGAAGATGGGAAAGGGTTAACTGATCAAGTAACTGCAGGTGGGTTGCACGAGGTGTTGTCGGTAACTTCTGAGTTGATCCCAGGATCTGATCAATATGAATGGCTTGAGACGCGAGTTGGATTTAGACCAATTAGTGCTGAGAATAAACCCGTACTTGGACCACTCGATGAGGCACGTACATTTTATGTGGCAAATGGTTTTGGGGCGACAGGCTTAACGATGGGGCCTTATGCAGGTAAATTGCTTGCAGATCTAGTTCACACAGATCAAGCCGAAATGGACATACGAGCGTTTTATCCAGATATATAAAAAGAAAAAACCAGGTTTGCCAAGAAGGCGCCTGGTTTTTCTATTCTTTCTTTAGAAAGTTTTCAGAAGGAATTACTTGGTCGTCGGTTACGTGAACTTCGATCATTTTATTATCCTTCATAAACTTAAAGATTCCATTATTGAAGTCTGTACCGACCTCTTTGAAGAAGATGCCTTCATAAGAACATTTCACAGAATGATTAAATGTAAGTTCATATCCTGCGCTACTCTCTGACCGGATAAGGTATGCACGCACACCTTTTTCAAAGTGTTCTTCTTGATAATTTTTAAGTCCGCGTGTGACAGCAATAATGTGAAGATCGACAAATGGAAGTTCTTTGAGCAATGTGTTGATTAGAGAACCTTTTGTAATCTCTTCCCAACGACTTTTTGCCGTTTGACCAATAATCACTTGTGTGACTTGTTTTTCACGTGCAACTTCGGAAATAACTTTGGTTGTTGGTCGTTTTTCATTGTCTTTAATAATAAATTCTGAAGCGTTGACTTCTTTCGCTAGCTCTCTCCAATAATCAACATATTGGCTTTTTTCATGATCTAGCTCATCTAATGGGGAAGAGTCAACGGTTAGAATGTAAAATGGACAGTTTAACTTCTGTGCGATTTTAGCCCCTCTTCGAATTAAACGTTCGCCGTTAGGGCCATGATAAACGCAAACAAGCAAGCTTTCGTCCATTTTAGCCTGAATTGCTTGATCCATCTCTTATTCACCTCTACGAATGGGGGCAAAAGGCCGCACCATAATTCTGCATAGTATAGCTTACTCCTGTTTGATTTAAGATGTCAATTGGTCTTTCACATATTTTTAAAATTTCCTAGTCATAGAAAGAAAATACCTGTAATTAATGGTAATTTCATGCTGTTTATATATGATTCAATTGTTACAATTCATCAACAAACTACCTATATAACAGCAACTTACGTGCATTGCTGTTATTTTTATTATATACTCTGTATGACATATGCATAGGAAAACAATCTGTTTGGGTGTTCGACGAGCAGATGTTTTGCATTGATACTATTGTTATGAGTACAATTGCTATCGAGTGAATTGAAGTAGAGTGAAAAAAAGTCGAAAGTCTTTCGGCTTTTTACAGCGCATTTCGTAACCCGTGCCTTTGTGTGAGAAAATTCTGACACATTTAAGGGCTTTGTCCCTTAATCCCATAATCCACCCGGAATTACCCCCGTACGTTATTCATTTCCAGCTAATATTTTCGAGAGGTTGTTGTTCTCGTAATAAGCGTTTTTAAATTCGGGAAAGTTAAATTCATCGAGAGTTTTTGAGCGTTTACATGAATGAAAGTCACAAGGAGGTTTTAGTTCATTGTCTTGGGTACATTTAATGATCGTTTTACCTTTATTATTTGCTGTATTCATACCTCTATTATATAAAGCTTTTCCGAGGATACATACAGGGTGGTTTGTATTAGTCGTTCCTGTCTTGATTTTTGGATACTTGGCAACGTATTTGCCAATGCTTGCAAATGGTGGAACAGCGATTTATGAAATTCCTTGGATCCCGTACCTCGATATAAACTTTACAGTATTTGTGGACGGACTAGGATTGATTTTTGCACTAATTATCTCGGGGATCGGTGCATTAGTCGTCATCTACTCAATTTATTATTTATCTAAAGCACGAGAGGCGTTACACAATTTCTATGTGTATCTCATGATGTTTATGGGAGCGATGCTTGGGGTCGTCCTTTCTGACAACATGATTGTACTTTACTTGTTCTGGGAACTTACGAGTATTTCATCATTCTTACTCATTGCTTATTGGTATCAAAGAAAGCAATCAAGGTTTGGTGCACAAAAAGCGATGCTAATTACTGTACTCGGTGGTTTTGCAATGCTTGCGTCCATTATTATGATTCACAACATAACTGGGACATTTAGCATTCGAGAAGTCATCGCTCAAAGTGATTTGCTCGTACAACACGACTTATTCTTGCCTGCAATGTTACTTCTATTGCTTGGAGCATTTACGAAGTCTGCACAATTTCCGTTTCACATTTGGTTGCCAGATGCGATGGAAGCACCAACACCAATTAGTGCTTACTTGCACTCTGCAACGATGGTTAAAGCAGGGATTTATCTTGTTGCAAGGTTTACACCTGCGTTTGGTGGGACACCAGAATGGTTCTGGATCGTCACGTTTGTCGGTCTATTCACCCTAATCTGGGGATCACTCAATGCCGTTAAGCAGCGTGATTTAAAAGCATTACTTGCGTTTTCAACGATAAGTCAACTCGGTTTAATTATGTCCTTACTCGGTATGGGCTCGGCGGCACTTTACTTCAATCCAGGTGATCAAGGCGTACAGTTACATGCATATGCCGTACTTGCAGCTGTGTTTCATCTGATTAACCATTCAACGTTTAAAGGAAGCTTGTTTATGGTTGTCGGGATTGTTGACCATGAGACAGGTACTCGTGATATGCGTAAGCTCGGTGGCCTAATGACCATTATGCCGGTATCGTTTACACTCGCTGTTATCGGAAGTTTATCAATGGCTGGACTTCCACCGTTTAATGGGTTTATTAGTAAGGAGATGTTCTTTACTGGAACGTTAAGTGCAGCTAGCTTAGACATTTTCAATATGTCAACGTATGGTGCAATCATTCCAGTTGTTGCTTGGATTGCAAGCGTATTTACGTTTATTTACAGCATTATTCTCGTCTATAAGACGTTTCTTGGGAAATACCAGCCAGAGCGCCTTGAGAAGAAAGCGCACGAAGCACCACTTGGCATGCTCATTCCGCCTTCAATCTTAGGCTTTCTCGTCTTGGCGATTTTCTTCTTCCCGAACGTCGTAGGTGATTATGCGTTAAAACCAATGGTCGCATCGATCATCCCATCAGCGGCGGGGGTCTTTGATGACTACGCGATTTCATGGTGGCACGGATTTGAGCCAGAGCTATTTATGACGATGGCAGTTGTTGCAGTAGGTTTGATTCTCTTTGCAACGTTAAATCGTTGGATTGGACTGTACAACCATATGCCGCAATGGATGCACTTGAACAATTGGTTCAAGCATGGTCTTAGTGGGATGGAACGTGGTTCTCATAAGGTTATTGATTGGCACATGACTGGCTATATTCGCGATTATTTGATGTACATCTTTATAACCATCATTTTAATTGTTGGTGGAAGCTATTTCTTATTGACCGACTTTACATTGTACACAGAGAACTTAGCGTCGATTAGTCTGTTTGAAATTGTATTAGCACTCGTTTTACTCGGTTCAACGGTACTCGTTATGGCCACACGATCAAGATTGACAGCAGTTGTATCTGTCGGGGTGCTAGGTTATGTCGTCGCGTTGTTCTTCATCATTTTACGTGCACCAGACTTAGCTTTAACTCAGCTTGCCATTGAGACGGTATCTGTTGCACTTTACTTGTTATGTTTCTATCACTTACCAAAATTAAAAGGTCGTAGTGAAGAAGAAGGCGAGAAGTTCAAAATCGGGAACTTTATTGTCGCTCTTGGAATTGGTTCACTCGTCACGTTACTTGCACTAAGTGTGAATGGCTATAACTTATTTGAACCGATCTCTGTCTACTATGGTGATAGTTATGATCTTGCTGGTGCAGCAAATATGGTTAACGCAATTCTCGCTGACTTCCGTGGGTTCGATACGTTCCTTGAGATTGTCGTTGTCGCCATTGCAGGTCTCGGTGTTTACGCACTCGTGCGATTACGATTAGAAAAAAGGGGGGGAACGGATGAAAGTCAATGATGTGATTTTGCAGACGGTAACGAAGATTGTTGTTTTCATCATCTTCACGTTCGCCTTCTACCTCTTCTTTGCAGGGCATCATGATACAGGTGGAGGATTTATCGGAGGGCTCATGGCTGCATCTGCCCTCGTTCTCCTCTACTTGTCTTATGATATTGATACGATTTCTAAAGCGATCCCAATTAACTATCGCACGTTAATTGGAGTCGGAGTTTCTGTATCAATGCTTACCGGGTTAGGGTCGATCTTACTCGGTTTCCCTTTCCTCAGTCATACGTTTGAGTATGTTGATTTCCCGTTTTTCGGGGAGATTGAGCTTGCCACATCTGTTCTCTTCGAATTTGGTGTGTTGTTTACAGTTGTTGGTGGGACACTCACAATCATTTTAAGTATTAGTGAGGATGTATAACTATGGAAATACTAATGTCTATTCTAATAGGTGTCCTCGTAACCGCTGGTACGTATTTAGTCATGTCAAGAAGCTTACTCAGAATTATTTTAGGAACGGCGGTTATTGGTCACGGAGCGTTATTGCTACTGCTTACGACCGCAGGCTTAAAAGAAGGAGCGCCGCCGATTACGAACATTGAAGCGCTCTCCTACGCCGATCCTCTTCCGCAAGCGTTGATCTTGACCGCAATCGTGATTAACTTTGCAACGACTGGCTTCTTCTTGGTACTGGCGTATCGAGCGTATAAAGAACTAGGAACAGACGATATGGATAAACTAAGGGGTATTGACGATGAATAATATCATTATTTTATTATTGCTAATTCCACTCCTTACGGGCGTCCTACTTATCTTCCTTAGAAATCGCATCTCTGCCCAGCGTTGGTTAAGCATTCTTTCTTTGTTGGCTGTAGGGGTCATCGCAGCGATTATCATTCAACGTGTCTTGAATGAAGGCACGATGACGTTAAATCTAGGGGGCTGGGAGCCGCCTTACGGGATTGTCCTAGTTGCCGACATGTTCGCAATGTTACTCGTATTTACAACAGTCATAGTTGGGATTTGTTGTTTGTTATATGGGTTTCGTACAATTGGTGAAGAACGGGAACGGTATTATTTCTATACGTTCATCCAATTTTTACTTGTCGGTGTTATGGGATCATTTTTAACAGGAGATTTATTTAACCTGTTTGTATTCTTCGAAGTTATGTTGTTATCTTCGTATGTGTTAATTGCTCTTGGAGGTAAGAAAGTTCAGCTTCGTGAATCGATTAAATACGTACTCGTTAATATCGTGTCTTCGATGATGTTCCTCATTGCGATTGCGTATTTATACGGAATGCTAGGAACCTTGAATTTTGCACATATGGCAATTCGTGTATCAGAAGCAGGGCAAGATGGTCTTCTAACAACTGTCGCGATCTTTTTAATGCTCGTATTTTCATTAAAAGCTGCCCTACTCATGTACTTCTGGTTACCAGGTTCATATGGTGCACCACCGATGGCAATTGCGGCTCTATTTGCGGCGCTCTTAACAAAGGTCGGGATTTACTCGATTTTCCGTGTGTTCTCGGTTGTATTTCCTCACCAACCAGAGATTACACATCAACTGCTTGCGTGGCTCGGTATACTGACGATGATCATCGGGGCAATTGGAGCCGTTGCACATTGGAGCCTTAGAAAGATACTGGCGTACAACGTTGTTGTCGCGGTAGGGTTTATGATTGCAGGTTTTGCAGTCTTTACGACGACAGCGATTGCTGGATCGGTCTTCTATTTGATTCATGATATGTTCGTAAAAGCCCTTCTCTTCTTACTCGGTGGAGTGATGATTGGGCTGACGGGTACAGATAAGTTACGTGAAATGAGCGGAATGATTCGAAATCACGCTTCACTCGGTTGGATGTTCTTTATTGCGGCACTTGCCCTTGCAGGAGTGCCACCACTGAGTGGCTTCATTGGAAAGCTTCTCGTTTTACAAGGGGCAATTGGTGAAGGGTTTTATATCATTGCTGCTGTAGGTTTAATTACGAGCCTCATGGTTCTTTACTCCGTCATCAAAATCTTTATTAACGGATTTTGGGGAGAAAATCAGCTGACCGTTGAGGATGAGAAGATGTCAACGAAAGGTACACTCCTTCCGAGTGCAATTCTTACAGTCATTGTTATTGGAATGGGACTCGGAGCAGAATTCGTGAACGTCTACATTATGGAAGCTGCTGAAGTCATTAACAATCCTTCCTTGTACATCGATGCAGTAATGCCGAACGGGGAATAAGAGAGGTGAGAGCATGCCTGTACAAATACTATTAAATTTATTTATCGCAGCGCTTTGGATGTTTTTGCAAGATGATTGGAGTATAAGTACATTTACTTTAGGTTATTTGCTCGGCCTCTTACTCATCTGGATGACACGCAGATTCTTTGATCAACCGTTCTACCTGAGAAGGATATGGGCGCTCATTGCGTTATTAGTATTGTTTATCCGTGAGTTAATTTCTTCGAGCATCTTAATTACTAGACAAATCTTACGTCCGAAGCTGAATATCACGCCAGGGATCTTTACATTAGAAACGACACTAGAAACCGATTTAGAGATTACAGTGTTAGCATTACTCTTAATGCTAACTCCTGGTTCAGTCGTTATAGAAGTTTCAGAAGACGGCAAGACATTCTATATGCATGCCATGGACATTCCAGATTCAAGTGACATGGCGTTACGATCTAAAGACAAGTTTGAAAAAGCGATTATGGGGGTTACAAGATAATGTTTGATCTTATTTTATTGATCTCGTTGTTGTTAATCTCCTTCGCCATCTTGGTTGCTTTGTATAGAGTATATAAAGGTCCATCAATGCCAGATCGAATTATTGCTCTTGATTCTATCGGGATTAACTTAATTGCTTTGATTGCAGTGTTCTCTATTTATATGCGATCAACGGCATATCTTGAGGCAATTCTATTGCTTGGTATACTCGCCTTTATCGGAACGATTGCATTTTCGAAGTTTATTGAGAGGGGTGTAGCAATTGAACGAAAGCATGATTGAAATCATTGTCTCCATTCTAGTGCTTATAGGTGTTGCATTAGCATTGATTAGCGCTTTTGGTTTAATC
Source organism: Bacillaceae bacterium JMAK1 (assembly GCA_012970285.1). Taxonomy (GTDB): domain Bacteria; phylum Bacillota; class Bacilli; order Bacillales; family Marinococcaceae; genus Geomicrobium_A. Next base: position 43,085 of record JIBW01000006.1, on the reverse strand, counting down.
CGCTTGCCAGATGTGTACACCCGCTCACACGCAGCTACGAAAAGTGCTACTCTTGGAGTTCTCGTAACCATTATAGGAGCATTTCTCTTCTTTGGGTTATCTGAAGGAGTTTATAGTGTTAGGTTAATCTTAGGTATTGTATTTGTGTTTCTTACAGCACCGGTTGCAGGGCATCTCATTTGTCGCGCTGCTTACCGTTCAGGTGTTTCATTGGCTGAAGAAAGTGTACAAGATGACCTTGAACCTATTCTTGGTAGTGAAGAAGAACGTCGTGCACACAATAAAGAACGACATCATCGTTCATCTTAAGTAAGAACTTAGACCCGCATTCGATGTAAAAGAATGTGGGTCTTTCTTATAGAATTGTAAGTTTTAGTTAGTATTCTTGTTAAACTTCTTGCACGACTCTTGTCGCATTTGCTCAGTTTGCTACGATGAAAGTAATTCTATAGGAGGTGGGAAACATGAAGAAGTTCTGGTTAGCAGCCTTACTTACAGTTCCGATGTTAAGTATTCCACAGCTTGCTGAAGGTTCAGAAGTAAAACGAGGTGATTTTCTCAAAAAAATGATGGATGAAATGGACATTGAAGTCGATCATTATGATACGTCAACGCTTGCTTTTGAAGACGTAAGTGAAGAATATGCATCTTATGTAACAGCCGCAGTGGAACTTGGAATCACAACAGGACGAACGGATACTCGTTTTGGAACTGAAGATCCCGTAACGAGAGCACACGCATCGTTATTTATGACACGTGCAATGAATTTAGAAGCAGATGATTTATCAACGCTTTTGCAATTTGAAGATGTCTCTGAAACAAGTTTTGCGAGTGAGGCACTGGCGACTGTAGCGCAGTATGGCATTATGAATGGGTACACCAATGGTTATATGCGACCGAACCAAAACATTGCTCCTCACCAAGTTGATGCGATTCTAGAACGACAAGACCAGCGCTTTTCGAAACGTTCAATCGTACATACAAATGATATGCACGGAAGAGTCATGCAAAACGATGATGAAGGTGTCATGGGTCTTGCAAAAGTACATACAATCTATGAGCACATTAAAGAGCAAAGTGATGACGTTCTCCTCGTTGATGGTGGAGATACATTCCATGGCACAAATCATGTTCATTATACAGAAGGACAAGCGATGGTTGAGCTTATGAATCATATCGGCTACGATGCGATGGCTGCTGGGAACCATGAATTTAATTATGGCTATAATCGTTTATTAGAATTAAGTGACCTAGCAGACTTTCCGATCCTTGCAAGCAATGTCATCGTTGATGAAACCGGAGAGCCATTAGTCGAGCGTTATTCTATCGCAGAACTCGCTGACAAAAAAATCGGGATTGTTGGAATTACAACAGAGGATACACCAATTCGAACACATCCGAGTAATGTTGAAGGAATAACATTTCATAATGATGTAGAGATTGCTAAGCGTGAAGTAGAGGCCATTGAAGACAAAGTTGATCATGTCGTTCTGTTAACGCACTCCGGTCATTCGGTAGACCAGACCTTAGCAGAAGAAATTGAAGGTGTCGATTTAATCATTGGTGGACATAGTCATACAGCAGTTGAGCGACCATTTTATGAAGATCAGACATTTATCGCACAAGCCCACGAGCATACAAAAGCAGTCGGTGTTGTGAACTTCTACTATTATGAAGATGAGCTAGCTTCGATGAACGGTCAATTAATTCGCGACGTTAATGATCATATTGAACCGCATCCAGAGACGGAAGCACTCGTAGAAAAGTATGTGACTGAAGTTGATGAAGCATTAAGTGAAGTGATCGGATCCATTGATACACGTCTTGAAGGGGACCGAGAGGTCGTTCGACGTGAAGAATCGAACTTGGGCAACTTAATTACAGATGCGATGCGTCAACGTACAGATGCTGATGTAGCGATTATGAACGGTGGAGGAATTCGAGATAGCATCGAAGCAGGTGACGTGACGATCCATGATGTGATGAATGCTTTTCCGTTTATTAACCTCGTTGAAGCTCAAGAAATGACAGGAGATATCCTTGTTGAAGCGTTAGAGGAATCACTCAGTGTTTATCCTGAAAGTAACGGTGGGTTTTTACACGTTTCTGGGATGAAGGTACAATACGATCCAGAGGCAGCTCCTTATGAGCGTGTAACGTCTGTTGAGATCAATGGTGAGCCGTTAGACACGACAAAAACGTATCTCGTTGGAACAAACGATTTTCTAGCAGCTGGTGGAGATGGCTATTCGATGTTTGAAGATCAAGAAATTGTCTTATCAACGGGTGAATTGTTAAGTGAGATTCTTATTGATTACATTCGCTCTGGAGAAGAAATCCCTGATGTTGAAGGAAGAATTGTACAACAATAAAGGAAAAAACGATGAGGAGCCCCCTCATCGTTTTTTTAGACCGTTTTGTTTCGGCTAGCGAACAGACCTACAATTAATAAGACAATCGTAAGGATTAGGCAGAGCATATAGGTGAGCTCTGGTAGCTGAACGGATTGTAGCAAAAGCCCAAATCCAATTGGACCAATTGTTGCAAACAAATAGCCGACCGCTTGCGACATGCCAGAAAGTGAAGCCGCATCTTGAGCGGTTTTCGTTCTCAATGATAAAAGTAGAAATGATAAACTAACGGCACCACCTTGAGCAATGCCGACGAGCGCGATAAAAAGTCCAGTCGTAAACAAAGAACTATTAAAGAAAGTCAGGCCGAGAAAACCTGTTGCATAGAGTACGCCTAATGTGAGTACGATTTTCCGTTGATCAGAAAGACGAGCACCGATAATTGGAACAATAAACGTTGCAGGAATCCCGAAAATTTGCATCCAAGCTAAAAAGAAACCGGCTTCTGTTGAATGATAGCCGTTCAACATTAATAATTCGGGTAACCACGTAATCAAGCTATAGAAGAGAATCGATTGTAAACCCATAAACGCGGTCACTTGCCAAGCGAGCTTTGAGTGCCAAAGCTTCGTTACGGTAGGCACGGTTTTGATTTGGTTTTTTGTTTTGTATTGAAGTTGTGGCAACCAAAAAATCAGTGCCAAAAAAGCAGGAACGACCCAAATGAATAAACTTAAATTCCAGCCTAGTCCTACGTTTAACGCAAGTGGAACGCTGACGCCAGAAGCGATCGTTGCAAACACGGCCATAGAAGTCATATACAAGCTCGTAAATAACCCAATTCTTAACGGAAATGTCTTTTTTACAAAACCAGGAATTAAGACATTACATAAAGCAATTCCAATACCTACTAATGCAGTCCCGATAAAAAGAAGTTCATTCACTGGCATGAAACGAACGATCATTCCTAAAATTAAGAGAATAAGACCGATGAAGATCATTCGCTCAAGACCAAATGATCTCGATAATTTAGGGGCGAAAAGAGATAAAAGTGAAAACGAAAGTAAAGGCAGAGCCGTCATAAAACTGATTTGAACATGTGATAAGTGAAGGTCGTCACGAATCATCATAAGTAAGGGCCCCACACTTGTAATGGCAGGTCGTAAATTCAGTGCAACGATTAAGATTGCAATGACGGCCAATACATAAGGAGCACGTTTGGTTGGTGTTGTGTTAAGCATGTTATCCTCGTCATGTTTTTTCCTCATTGTAACATGAAACCGCCTACTCAAACGTTGAGTAGGCGGTCTTGATTAAAAGGTCTTAGTAAACCATTCAATGGCTTCATTTAATTCTGACTGAGTAAGCTGATGCCCACCATTTTCCCAATGTAAGGTTACATCTGCTCCAGCTTCTTTTAGCAAGTTGGTCAGTTCTTCTGTCTCTTCAGGACGACAAATTGGATCTTGTTTTCCTGCTCCGATAAAGATCGGTGTATCTTTAAGTGAAGGTAGTGTAATTCCTCTTCTTGGTACCATCGGATGATGAAGGCTAGCCCCTTTTAGTGAGTCCTCATAATGGAACAATAAGCTCGCCGCAATATTGGCTCCATTTGAATATCCGACAGCGACAATGTTGGAACGATCGAAGTTGTATTGTGTAGCAGCATTATCAAGGAATTCATGCAGTTCTTTCGTGCGGAAGATCAAATCTTCTTCATCAAACACGCCTTCCCTAAGGCGACGGAAAAATCGTGGCATACCATTTTCTGCTACGTTTCCACGAACGCTTAATACTGACGAATCTGGTGCGATCATTTTCGCTAATGGAAGCAAGTCGTTCTCATCGCCACCAGTACCGTGTAAGAGGAGTAAAACAGGTGCGTGTTCGTTAGAACCTTTTTGAAAAATGTGTTTCATTTGAGATCACTCCTTTATCCGTAATTGTTGTTAGTATGCTCATTCAAAACCATCATGATGAGTTTAATCTGATGATGGGTCACTTTTATGAAGGCGTGTGAGTAAGCGTAATAACTCTTTTTGTTCATCGGTTGATAAACTTGAAAATTGGTTCATCTGAAACTCTTCTTGCATAGGCACAACTTGATGATACAAATCTAACCCTTCATTCGTTAACGATAAATACTTTGTTTTCCATTCTTGTTTACGAGTGATTAGCTCACGGGTCTCCATCTTCTTAACAAGGTGTGTAATGTTGCCTTTCGTGACAATAAGCTTTTCTGCTAAGTCTTGTTGTGTAATGGGCTGATGAGCACCGACTTGCACGAGTAGATCGAATTGTGCAGTGGAAAGGTCATAATCATCTAAGTTCTTGTTCGTTTGACGGATGTTGTGATTGTAAAAGCGTGCGAGCCGAAACCATAGCAATAATGCAAGGCGGCGATCTGTCTGCTCCATACACATATCTCCTTCATTTGTTCTCAGTATAATCATAAACTGAATGGGCATACACATTCAAGAATTTTGCACGATACGATAAGTTTGACTCGATTTACGATTACAAGGGATGTATGATTTACGACAATTTCGGGTACAGGATGAATAAGAAACTATTGTTGGAGGGATAACCTTGAATAGACGAACGCTAGGTAAATCAGAGATTGAACTTAGTGAGATTTCATTGGGTACGATGAGTTTACCTAATGACTCTACACAATCGAAACGAATTATTGAAACAGCTATGGAAAAAGGAATTAACTATTTTGATACCGCGGACCTCTACTCCTTTGGTGAGAATGAGCGAATGGTCGGAGAGTTAATTAAGGAAAGAAGAAGTGACTTGATCCTTGGAACAAAAGGTGGGAATCACTTTGAGGAAGGAAAAGACGGGTGGTTTTGGGATCCGTCAAAAGCATACTTAAAAGAAGCTTGTAAAAATAGTTTAAAACGTTTAGGAACGGACTACATCGATTTGTATCAACTTCATGGTGGAACAATTGATGACCCAATCGATGAGTCAATTGAGGCGTTGCAAGAATTAAAGCAAGAAGGATACATCCGAGAATTTGGAATTTCTTCAATACGCCCGAATCTTATTCGTGAGTACCTTAGATCTGGGATGACGAGTGTTATGATGCAATATAGTTTACTCGACCGAAGACCAGAGGAGGAACTTTTAGAGTTACTTCACCAAAACGGAATTGGTGTGCTCATAAGAGGCGCAGTGGCAAAAGGATTGCTAACAGACCGAGTGGAAGAGAAAGTCAGTGAAGATGGATTTTTAGGTCATAGTAAGGAACGAATTCTATTTGTGACCGATGCTCTACGTGCCATTAGTGATGTAGAGACACCGTCACAACAAGCGATTCGATATGTACTTCATCACCCTGCAGTTACTTCGGTCGTAGCTGGTGCGAGTACTGCGGAACAAGTTCTAGAAAACAGTGTTACATCAGAACTAGGTCCCCTCTCGGATGAAAATTATGATAAATTAAAGAAAAGTGCTGAAATGATTTATTATGAACAGCACCGTTAATGCTGAGGAGTGGAACAATGGAACGATGGTTAAATGAATTAGAACCGAAGCTTATTGCGTGGAGGCGACATTTTCATAAATACCCTGAAGTCGGTTGGACTGAATACGTTACGACAGCAAAGATCGTAGAAGAGCTTGAACGTCTAGGATTTACGTTATATATAGGAAAAGATGCGGTAGATTCTTCTTCTAGAAGTGGCGTTCCAAACGTTGAACAATTAGAAGAAGCTGAGTTGCGTGCAAAAGAACACAACGTCCCTAAAGCACTCATTGAGAAGATGAGTGGAGGTCATACTGGTGTTGTAGCACGCTTAGATACAGGAAGAAAAGGACCACATACCGCATTGCGTTTCGATATTGATGCACTGCCAATTTTCGAAGCTACTGAAGACCATCTCCCAAAAGCAGAAGGATTTCAATCGATTCATGATGGGTTTATGCATGCTTGTGGGCACGATGGACATACGAGTATTGGTTTAGGTGTTGCTCACTATTTGTATAGCCATCAAGATGAGTTGTCTGGAGAGTTTACGCTGTTATTCCAACCTGCAGAGGAAGGCAGTCGAGGTGCCAAGGCAATGGTTGGGAAAGGGTGGTTAAACGATGTAGACAACTTCCTTTCAGGGCATATCGGTATCTCAGATGAAGAAGTTGGACTTGTAGCTGCCACTACTGAAGGGTTTTTAGCGACGACGAAATTCGATATGACGTTTAAAGGGAAAGCGTCTCATGCAGGTGCAAAACCTGAAGAAGGAAAGAATGCATTACTTTCTGCCGCTAATTTCTCGCAACATGCCTATGCAATTCCAAGGCATAGTGCAGGAGATACACGAGTCAATATTGGAACACTGGAAGCGGGATCAGGTCGTAACGTAACGGCTGACCATGCATTTCTACGAGGAGAATCTCGTGGGGAAACCGAAGCGTTAGATCGCTATATGTTTGAACAAATTAAGCAGATCGCACAAGCTTCAGCAGATCTTTATGGAACGACAGTTGAGATTGAAGAAGTTGGACAAGGTACAACAGCTGAGTGCGATAACGTATGGATTGACCGCTTAGAAGATGTTGCACAAAAGTACGATACGATTAATAAAGTACTTCCCAAACTTTCTATAGGTGCTTCTGAAGATGTTACTCATATGATGCGAGCAGTGAAAGAAGACGGTGGTGAAGTAACATATATGATTTTCGGCACACCACTTAAGGAAGGACACCACCATCCACAGTTTGATTATGACGAAAACGTATTACGAGTTGGGGTTTTGGCTGTAACAGGTTTGATCGAACGTTTGCATTGTAAAGATTAAGTGATCACGTGAGCAAAGTGTTGTTTGATTTGACAAATTTATGCTAAGATATGTAAGCAATCTATGCGATTTTCGAGGAGGAAACAAGGTTATGAAGAAATTCTTAATTATGATGGCTGGTTCTGCTATGCTACTTGCTGCATGTGGCGGCGGAGACGACGCTGGTGAAGAAGGCGAAGAAACAGCTGGCGGTACATACGACGCTGAAGAAGCTGCAAGCTTATATGAATCAAACTGCTTATCTTGCCATGGAGACCAAGGTTCAGGTGCATCAGGCCCTGAAATCGCTGGTATGGACGTTGACTCTGTACTTGCAGCGATCGAAGAAGGTCCTGGAGGAATGCCAGCTGATATCGTAACTGGTGAAGAAGCAGAGAACGTAGCTCAATACGTTTCAGAACAATAATGCACGTAACCTTCTATTTCAAATAGAAGGTTTTTTATTTGGGGAAAATGATGTACAGGAATAGTATTCTTACAGAAAATGGGTACGCTAGGGAGAAGGAGGTGATGGACGTGAGTCCATTTAATGTTGGGATTCCTAGTTTGATTTTAATTTTGTTGCTTGCCATTTTGATTTTTGGACCCAAGAAACTGCCGGAGATTGGTGGAGCATTTGGGAAGACGATTACCGAGTTTAAACGGTCAACGAGTCAACTCATGGATGATGAACCTTCTTCTACACCGGCACAACCGACTAAAATTGAGTCGAACCCTACAGATGATTCTAAAGCTTAATCGGTGGCTACGATCATAATAAGGTCAGAAAGGTGAGTAGGCAATAAGTCCGTACTCACCTTTTTGCGTCACGGATGAAGCAATTTTCTTATCTTTACACATTGGTAGGGGTACTTCAGTCACGTTCTGAAAAATGTTGTATTTAAATTTTCTATATATATTGACAATTAATTTAAGAAGTCGTAACCTATTGAATAATCACCACCTCACTTTTAGTCATTTTTACTGTTTCGAATCGAAGCAGTATTCTTTTTATCCATTAAACCGACTATTCAAGTGAGTATTATATGAATAGGGGTGCCTGACATGACTGAGCAAAGAAAAAGAATGTATTTAAATGCGTTTGATATGAACTGTGCAAGCCATCAATCCCCTGGATTATGGGCTCATCCAGATGATCAAAAATCAATTTCTTATAAGACGGCAGATTATTGGATTGAGTTAGCGAAAACGTTAGAGCGTGGATTCTTTGATGGTATTTTCTTGGCTGACGTGTTGGGGACGTACGACGTGTACAATGGGTCGAGAAATACAGCGATTGAACATGGGGTACAAGCACCAGTAAACGACCCGAGTTATCTTGTGCCACTTATGGCTTCAGTTACGAAGCACTTAGGGTTTGGCTTAACGGTGTCAACAACGCATGAGAATCCGTATATCTTTGCTAGGCGCATGTCTACGCTTGATCATTTAACGAACGGGAGAATCGGTTGGAACATCGTGACAAGTTATTTAGAAAGTGCGTCAAGAAACATTGGACTAAAGCAAGTGAAGCATGACGAACGTTATGAGATTGCTGAAGAATATTTAGAAGTTGTATACAAGTTATGGGAAGGCAGCTGGGAAGACGACGCTGTGCAAAACGATAAAGAAAATCGAAGGTTTGCAGATCCTAACAAAGTTCATGATATCAATCATTACGGCAAGCACTATGAAGTACCTGGGGCACATTTGTGTGAACCCTCCCCACAACGGACCCCTGTACTGTTCCAAGCAGGTGCATCAAAACGAGGAAAACAGTTTGCATCCAAGCATGCCGAGTTAGTATTTATTAGTGTTCCGGAAGACTATCTTGCGAAACGTTATGTTGATGATCTTAACGAGGAACTACAGCTTGCAAGAAGAGATCGTAGCGAAGTGAAAGTTCTTTCCTTATTGACACCCATCATCGGCAAAACGAAAGAAGAAGCCGATGCAAAGCGTGAGTCATACAAAAAGTTTGTAAGTCATGAAGGCAGTCTTGCACTTATTGGTGGTTGGACTGGTATTGATTTTAGTGGATATGAGAAAGAAGATAAAGTGGAGTACATTGAAAATGAAGCGATGCGCTCTTCAATTGCAAGTTTTACAAATCAAAATGCCGATGAGTGGACAGTAGGAGAATTTTCGGAGTTTGTCAGTATCGGTGGTCGTGGGAAAGTGATCGTAGGTACAGCAGAAGAAGTGGCAGATCAAATGCAAGAATGGATGGAGACGACGGGCGTGGACGGATTCAATATCGCCTATAGCGTCTCACCTGGAACATTTGAAGAATTCGTTGATGATGTTGTTCCGATTTTGCAAGAGCGTGGGCTTGTCAGAACGTCTTACGAAGAAGGGACCTATCGAAACAACCTATTTGGCTATGATCAACTACCCGAGCACCACGTTGGACGTACGTACCGGCAGTTAAGTGCTGAGATTAAACAATGATGGAGCAAGTGACGTTAATTGACCTCGTCTTTGATTTCGGATTGCTATCGTTGTTACTTCTAATCGGCGTATGGCTACGATCAAAAGTGAAAGTTTTGCAAAAGATGTTTCTACCTGCTGGACTTATTGCGGGAGCACTCGCCCTTACATTTGGTCCAAATGGATTTGGAATTTTGCCGTTTTCCGATGCGATTGCAAGTTACCCTGCAATTTTCTTGGCACTCGTGTTTGCTGCGATTCCACTTGGAGCTGCAAAAGTATCATTTAAAAAAGCCTCCAAGCGTATTCGTAACATGTGGATCTATTGTGCTTTTACGTTCTTAGCGGTGTACGGGATTGGATTATTGTTTGCTGACGTTCTATTGCGACCGCTCTTCTCAACACCTGAAGGGTTTGGATTTATGCTAGGTGTTGGGTTTATTGGTGGTCATGGAGGTGCGGCTGCGCTAGGGCACTCATTCCAAGAGCTCGGTTGGGCAGATGCTACGTCTTTAGGTTATGCATCGGCAACTGTCGGCATGTTAGTCGCCATTATCGGTGGCATGATGATTATTAAGCGAGGGACAGAACAGCGTCACGGTACATTTGTCACCGATTATAAAAGCTTGCCAAATGAATTGCGAACCGGTCTGATTGAACGAGACAACCGTAAATCGCTAGGAGAAATAACATTTTCCCCGAACTCTGTTGACCCTTTGCTCGTTCATATCGCGTTTTTAGGCGGCATTTTGCTCATTTCATATGTTCTTCAGCAATTCGTTACAGCTATATTCCCGACGGTCTCGATTCAACTGTTTATTTTCACATTGTTAGTCGGATTACTCGTTCAACTATTTCTACGTAAATCGAAGGCAGATCAATATGTCGATAAACGAACCGTGGATCGTATAAGTGGAACGTGTGCAGATTTAATCGTAATCTTCGGTATTGCTTCAATTAATTTAGCTGTCGTAGGTGCCTATGCGATCCCGCTCGCAATTCTGTTAATTTTCGGTATTGCATTTATGTACTTTTGTTATCGGTTGTTAGCACCTCGTGCTTTTGAAGATCATTGGTTTGAGAATGCAGTTTTTAATTGGGGATGGACGACGGGAACGACAGGTCTAGGCATTACGTTGCTACGAATTGTTGATCCTGAAGTGAAAACGACGACGTTACAAGATTACGGGATTGCTTATCTTGGGATCATTCCGTTTGAGATACTGACGATTGCCATCGCTCCGGTATTTATCGTGATGGGATATGGATGGGTGTACATTATTGGCGCTTTAGTCTTTAGTTCGGTGCTCATGTTTATGGCATTTTCACGAGGATGGTTTTACAGAGAATCAAAGCAACCCATTTTATCAAAAGGGTAAAAAAACCGAGCCGCGACGTTGCGGCTCGGTTTTTTTATTAGTTTTGGTATAGAGGGACAAATCGCTCTTCCATTACTTTCAAGTAAGCGGAGAGGTCATTTTGTGTACGAAGTGCTTGTGGAGAGAACGGACCATCTACTGTGTAGGCGTTTGCTTGTAACCAAGATTGTACGTCTTCTCTCTGCCAGCTCTTCGTCTCTTGATTCAGCTTTTGATACATACTCGCTGCGTTCATATAGCTGAGTAGTTCAAACCCTGGTGAACCAAAGCTACCAGTAGCAAAGTTATCTTCTTGTAAAATTCCACCTAAGTCGTGTGGTGTTAATAAGCTTAAGTGCTCTCCAGACTTCTCAGCCCAGATGTTTTGCAACTCTTTCGTCGCCACTTCGCCGTTAATGACGGCCTTTTCAATTTCATAGCGTATAAGAAGGTGAAGTGGTTGCATAACTTCGCTCGCTTCTGATTTCACAATCGTAAAATCAACCGCGTTCATTGCTTCGTAAAACTGTTCATTGGATACATGGTCTAAGGTTGGAGCAAGTTGTTTCTGGATGTCAGCATAATTGAGTTGCCAGAAGCCTGCGCTCTTTCCGATAAATTTCTCGAATAACAAGCGATGAGCAAGTTTTGTTGAAGGATCCGTTTCTCCTTGAAGCAGTGTTTCGTAGTTTTGTGAAAAGCTTGCTTCACCTGCTTCACTGAACAATTTCGGGAATACATTTCTTAGTTCTGAAGTAGCGAAAGGAAAAGCAACTCGAACATCATCAGGTTGGATGGCGACGGTCATTGAAGTATGCCCAGTATCCATTCGCCCAGCTTCGAAATCAAAACCTAATCGCTCTAGGCCATCATGAAGAATCGACTGATGTGTTGACGCATCAACATCTTCATAAAGGAAACCAGTCTTGATTTTCTTATCAGAGCTTTTGGCGTATTGCACGATCGGCGTTAATTCTTTTTTTATTCGTCCGAACCATTGATCGAGTTTTGCCGTCGTTAATCCTTCTTGACGAAGTTCTAGAATGGCGTCATATCGGTTCGATGTATATCCGAGTTCATCAGCAAGATCCATTTGCCAGATGACAAAGCGATCAAAGAGCGGTCGAAAGTGGGAGAAATCATTTTTTTGTCTCGCTTCTTGCCAAAGTGCAGGCGCTTTGGCCGCCATTTTTTCATAAGAAGTATAGAGTTTTCTTGGGATTTTATTTAGTCTCGTACTTTCTTTTTGCAAATACTGAACGGTCGGGCGCATCGCTTCAGGAATTTCTTCAATGACGACTTCCTGAAGCATTGTTGCGTTGCTTTTATCGGTCATTAGCGTATGTGTACGTTCTGCAAGTTGGCTCATCACATTGGCACGTGTATGTAGCCCTTTCTTAGAACCGTGAGTATAATGATCCCATTTTAATAAAGAGGCACTATGTTCAAGAGTCATTAATTCACTGACGAGGTTGAGCAGTTGTTGATGCTCCATTTTTGTTGCTGTCATAGGTTGTAACATCCTTCCAATAGTTGAGTTCAATTCCAGTTTTTACGTAAATGAGGATAACTATTCCTCATTTCGTATGTCAATAAAGAGAGATGGGTAAGTTATGAGGAGACTGATTGAACGTTTGGAGGAATTGTACAATGTCTCAAACTGAATCACTAGAAAAACAACCAACGTTAGAACACATCACGGTGTTAAGAGGGGCAGTACTTCGCTCATTACTCGTGTATGCATTTATCTTTATTGTGTTGTTTTTCGCGTTGAGGTTTTATATGGATCTCTTAATTGGAGATCGAGAGCTTGTGATGCTTGGTCCATTAGATGCAATCAAATTGTACTTTACACTTGCTGGCGTACTAGGGTTAGGCTTTTCTGCACCTTATTTGGCATTTGAAGCTTGGCGTTTTGTGAAGCCTGCCCTTAGCACAAAAGAAGCAAGTATCTTGTTCCAGTACATACCGGCAATTTTTGTTTGTTTTATTATTGGGTTATGCTTTGGGTTTTTTGTAATCCATCCGTTAGCGTTTGCGTTCTTAACGGAACTCGGAGAACTTCATTTTGATATGATGATTACCGCTTCTGAATATTTTTCCTTCGTATTAATGGCAACTCTTCCTGCAGGGTTTTTATTCGAGCTTCCATTAATCATTATGGCCCTCACATCTTTTGGATTGCTCAACCCGTACTCACTCGGAAAAGTGAGAAAGTACGCTTACTTTGCTTTGCTATGTATCTCTGTACTCATTACGCCACCTGACTTTTTGACAGATATTCTTGTAGTGATTCCATTCATTTTACTATATGAACTCGGAATTGTCTTAGCAAAGGTTGTGCACAAACGAAAAGCACAGATGCAGGCTGTTTAGAGAGTTGTCCTTGTGGACAAAATTAAAAAAATTGCCCAGTCGATCAACATGTAAGTGAACCACTAACATGGACGAACTGAGGCAATTTTTTATTCTAATTCCTCGCGCTTATTCACTTTTCTTTGGTTTTAATACAGATGTGCCGATGATTCCTGCGATCAAAATCATGATGGAAGGCACAGAGAATTGGTCAAAAAGGTCATCTCCAGGAAATGTCGGAAATGCATCGAGCTGAGCGATCAAGCGAAAGACGGTAAGAATGATGCCGATGATTAATAGAACATGAAAAAACTTATACATGGTTATGCGCCTCGCTTATTCTTATCTTTTTTTTGGAAAACGTACGTAGCGGAGACAATCGTATCGACGACGAGTATGATACCCCAAATCATTGAAACGGAATGAAAGGTTTGATTATCATACGGTGTTACTTCGTAGTTTTCACTACCTAACCAATCTAAATCAGTTAAATAGGCGACAGAGTCGTGAATGTCTAACCCGCTCAACCCAAAGAATAGGACTTGTACACTTACAAAGACAGCAACATGTGTGATCCATGTCACAAGGTAATACTTCGCTTGTACAGTCGGATCTTTTTGCCTTGCCATTTCTTCGTAGTCTCTTGCTGTTAACAGCTGATCTGCATCAATCTTCTTTCGCATCCATCGGTCTAACCGTTTAAAGTCATATATTCCAAATGTTAGTGCATAGAGAACAAACAAGGAAACGATGATTTGGAAAGCAGCAATCTCATCCGTAATTGCAAACACATACCACGCAAGTACTGCTTCAAACCCTGTTAATACAATAAAAGCGATAAGAAACCCCTGTGATAACTGTGGTTTTTTTAGTTTGTATCGAATATATCCGAATAATAATAAACATAAAAAACTTAAGATCTCGATCGCGATAAAGACTTCCCACTGGTACTGAACAATGATGTCATTCATAACAACACTCCTTTTTAATTCAAGTGAGTTAAATAAAAGATAACACGCAATTCTCGAATAAGCAATTTTTTAATTCAAGTGAATTAAAAAGATGGTATACTAGGTACATGCCAAAAATTGTAGATCACGAGAAACGAAAACAAATTATTGCAGAAACGACTTGGGAATTGATAAGTAAGTACGGAATCCAACATGCCACATCGAGGAATATTGCAAAAGAAGCGGGGCTATCTCAGGGCGCTTTGCGGCACTATTTTTCTAAACAAGAAGGTCTTTATGTGTTCGCATTAAACCTCGTGAAAGAGCGCTTTATCTCCCGTTTAGAGAGGGTGAATGAAAAGGGATTAGCACCGATTGAGAAAGCTGTTGCTTATTTATTAGAATTTGTACCGACAGATGAAGACACTCGACTTGAAATGGAAGTGTGGTTTGCTTTTGTAGCTTACGGAAAAACTCAAGAAGATTTTGACCTAGATCATGTTGGACTTGAAAAGGGTGTAAAAGATGTCATTGTCTTTCTGCGAAAAGAAGGGTATTTATCGAGTCATGATCCAAGACTTGAAGAAGAGAGTTTATATGCCTTTATTAATGGAATGGCTTTAAACTTGTATCTCGAACCAAATAAAATAAACCGAGATCAAAGTAAAAAGATGATTTCTCACTATGTTCAGCGAATGATCGAGTCAAACTAAAAACGCACACTCTTTTTTTAAATAAGAGTGTGCGTTTCTTTAGATTTTCAATTTAATTATGATAATGCTGTTTTGCTTAGTTTCTCGTAGTAATTGCAAATAGCGCGCAGTCCTTGATCAAAGTTTTCTAAATGAAAATGCTCATTCGGAGCATGGAAGTTCTCTGAAGGAAGACCAAAGCCCATAAGTACGATCGGTAAGTCTAGGATCTCGCTAAATGTCTCAGCAATTGGAAGGGACCCCCCCATACGTGTGTATGCGGTTTTCTCTTTGTATACTTCTTCGAGCGCTTCACCTGCACGCTGAATTGCAGGATGGTCATATGGCGTCACAAATGGTTTACCTTTGTCAAAAGGCGTAGTCGTAAATGTAACCCCTTTTGGCATATGTTTTTCAATATGGGCGTCTAAACGTTCAACAATGTCATCAGGATCTTGCCCTGGCACGAGGCGGCAACTAATTTTCGCTGACGCTTCGGATGGAAGAACCGTTTTAATTCCCTCACCCTGGAATCCACCGTACATTCCGTTGATCTCAAGGGTAGGTCGAACCCACGTGCGTTCGAGAAACGAGTAACCTTCTTCTCCGAATAACTCTGGAACTTCTAGCTCGTCTTTGAGAGCAGATTCATCGTAATTTAGCGCATCATACGCTGCTTTTTCTTCATCCGTTAATGGGATCACGTTATCGTAAAAACCTTCAACACTTACTCTGCCTTTATCATCGTGCATGCTTGAAATGAGAGACGCTAGCGCATGAAGAGGGTTTTGTACTCCGCCACCGTAGAGACCAGAGTGAAGGTCGCCTTTAGCGCCTTTAAGATCGACTTGTAATCCAGCTAATCCTCGTAGTCCATAACAAACGGTTGGCTTGCCTTTTTCGATCATCGTCGTATCTGAAATGACGAGTACGTCCGCTTGTAGTTTTTCTTTATATTGCTCAACAAAAGCATCAAGGTTCGGGCTTCCGATTTCTTCTTCACCTTCGATCATGACTTTTACATTGATCGGAAGCTCTCCATGAACAGCTTTGAGTGTTTCAAGAGCTTTAATGTGCATGAACGTTTGACCTTTGTCGTCGGTTGCTCCGCGGGCATAGATTTTATTGTCGCGGATGTCAGGTTCAAAAGGAGGTGTATCCCACAGTTCAATCGGGTCAACAGGTTGCACGTCATAATGACCGTAAATCAACACAGTCGGTTTATCTTCGTGTTGCAAGTACTCGCCATAAACAACGGGATGTCCTTTCGTAGGCATAATCTCTACATTGTTGAGACCAATCGTTGTTAGTTGATCAGCCGTCCATTGTGCCGTTTTTGTCATGTCCTCTTTATGCTCAGATAGCGCGCTCACACTTGGAATGGATAGCCAGTCACTCAATTCTTTTAAGTGTTGCTCACGCTTTGCTGCTAGTGTTTGTTCGATCGTAGTCATAATCGCCCTCCGTTATGAAAATAAGTCCTATCTTCTATTTTGCCACCAGATGAAACGAAGGGCAAATGTCTGATTGACTCAAACGTTCGTTCGCCTGTATGATTATGCTCAATAAGAGTTAAAAGGGAAGGGTTTGAGTAATGAGGGTAATACAATTGATGTTTAGTTTCTTGCTGCTCATTGTGTTGACAGCTTGTGACACTGGGTTGAATCAATCAACTACTGAAGAAGCACAGTCAATGTCAGGTGCAGAAGTCGTCTTTTATGATGTCGGTCAAGGGGACAGTACATTACTTCGAGATCAGGATACGACGATTTTAATTGATACGGGAAGACATGACGATCCGGCTGTCTTGGACTATTTAGAGGCTGATGATGTTCAGAGCATCGATCTGCTCATCTTAACTCATCCTCACGCCGATCACATCGGGCAAGCAGACGTAATCTTAGAGAATTATGAAGTTGAAGAAGTGTGGATGAACGGTCAAGAACATACATCTGCAACGTATGAACGAGTGATTGATGCAGTTCTTGAAAGTGAAGCCGCGTATGAAGAACCAAGTCCTGGTGATGTTGCAACGATCGGTGGATTCGAATTTGAGGTTCTTAACCCTTATGAATTAACGAGTAATCTTAATGATGGCTCGCTTGCTATGCGTGTGACGTACGACGGGGTGTCCGTTCTATTCACAGGGGACGCAGAGCGTGAAGCGGAAGAGAACATGATGCAACAACAGGAGTTGTTAGATGCAGATGTTTTCCACGTCGGTCATCACGGCTCAAGTACGTCAAATGGTGAAGACTTTTTACGAGCGATTGATCCTGAAGTGGCAATTTATTCAGCGGGTGTTGATAGTGAATATGGTCACCCCCATGATGAAGTTGTAGAACGCTTTGCGGATTTAGGGATTGATTTATTTGGAACTGCTGAACACGGAGAAGTGTATGTAATCATTCAAGATGGTGAATGGGAATTATTTTCAGAACGGTAAAATGCAGGATTATTCCTGCATTTTTATTTAGTTTAGTAAATATGCTAAAATACATGCTTGTCTGAATAAAGAGAAAAAGCTACAATAGTCATGATCACTTTGTGGGAAAGTTACTAGGAGGGTTAAAAGTGAAAAAATTCAAAAAGCGTTTCGCTAGCGGGGTTGTAGCACTAACGATTGTTGGCGCACTTGCAGCATGTTCAAGCGATGAGTCGGTCGATGAAGACGCGGTAGAACCGGATACAGATGCTGGTGGTGAAGAAACTGACGGTGATGCAGAAGGTGACACTAGTACTGCGACTGAAGGCGGGGACCTTCGACTTGCAATGATGAGTGATGCAGTAGACCTTGATCCACATGGATCGAATGACACGAGTTCTTCTCACGTTCGAACGAACATTTATGAGAGATTAGTAAATCATGATGAGAATATGGAATTAATACCGGAGCTAGCAGAAAGCTTCGAACAAGTTGATGAATTAACATGGGAGTTCGTTCTTAGGGAAGATGTGACGTTTACAGACGGCGAACCGTTTAATGGTGAGGCGGTTAAGCGAACACTTGAACGAGTCATTGATCCTGATGTTGCTTCTCCAAAAGCTTTTATGTATGAAATGATTGAAGACATTGAAGTTATCGATGATTATACAGTTGAAATAACGACAGAATATCCATTTGCACCACTTGCTGCAAACCTTGCACATGATGGTGGCGGGATGATTAGCCCCAAAGCAATTGAAGAAGAAGAGAATGGTGAGCGTAACCTTGACCTTGAGCCTGTAGGTACAGGACCATTTCAATTAGAGAACTGGAATCAAGGTACTGAGATTCTGTTAACGAGAAACGAAGATTATTGGGGCGACTTACCGGTAATTGATACGGCATCGTATTTAGTTGTTCCAGAGCAACTGACACGAATCGGTCAACTTGATACAGGTGAAGTTCACGTCGCAGAAAATATTGAACCAGTTAATATGAGTCAAATTGAAAATATGGAAGGAGCAGACGTTTTATCGGTCGAAAGTCTGCGCCTAGACTATATTGGTTTTAACAATGAGTCTGAACCATTTGATGATGTGAATGTTCGTGTAGCCGTTGCGAAGGCCATTGATAAATCTTCAATCGTAGACGCTATTTATGAAGGGTATGGTTCTGAAGCAATTGGACCATTGAACCCTCTAGTGTTTGGCTATAGTGATGGATTAGAGCCATTAGAATACAACCCAGAAGAAGCTCAAGAGCTGTTAGATGAAGCTGGTTATGAAGATGGGTTTGACGTATCAGTAATGGTACGTGAAGAGAATGAATTAAGTGTACAACTTGCAGAGATCATTCAAGATCAATTGGGCGAATTTAATATTAATGTAACGATTGATCAACGTGAGTGGAGCTCCTTACTTGATGCATCTGCAAATGGTGAGCATGACATGGTTATTTTAGGATGGACAACGGTAACTGGTGATGCGGACTATGGAATGTACTCTCTGTATCATACAGAAGAGCATGGAGCGTCTGGTAACCGAACGTTCTATAGCAATTCAGAAGTTGACGAGCTTTTAGAAGCTGCTCGCTCTGAAGTAGACGAAGACGCGCGTGTTGAGTTGTATGCAGAAGCACAACAAATCATTATTAATGAAGCGCCAAAAATCTTCACCGTTCACGACGACTTCAGAATTGGTATTGCTGACAATGTGGATGGCTTCCTCCAACTATCAAACGGCGTGTTTGATATTTCTGGCGTAACCATCACTGAAGAAGAAGCAGGTTACTAAAAGGTATTCGAAGTTTATAATTTCAAAATAAAGCTAATACAAAGAGCCTTGCATGAAACTTTCTCATGCAAGGCTCTTTCTGTTTCTTAATCATCGATTTCTTGTTCGAGTAACGTTCCATTTTCTGCATCCACCACTAGCTCATACCGAACGTTATCTGCTATAATTTCTACTTCGTACATAAATTTTCCATCCTCACGGTCGAGATCGAGGTCTTTAATCGTTAAGTCTTCACCAAATTGTTCGACAAGGGTTGATTCTAATTCGGCTCTAGGCATTAGATTGGCGTCTTTGAACGCATCAGCTCCTTGTGTTGCAATTGAAGCATCCATAGAATAGATGTCTCCACTGTTAGCGTCGATGACAATATCGGTATCATCATCGATTGAGAGCATCTCAATATCGTATACATAGGATTGTTTTTTCATTTCAAGTTCAATTTGAGCAATGTCAGCTAAACCTGTTTGGTTACGGGCAATGTCTTCAGCTTCTTCTTTAGAGATGCTAACATCTACTGTGTTTTCAGCTTCTAATAAATTCCCGTCAATGTTCAGAATGTCTCCGGTCGCTACGTCAATCTCAACGTCGAATTCTTCTTGGCCGCTATAAAGCTCAACTTCATAGACTGTGATGCCATCTTCTACATCTTGATCAATCTTCTCAATTGTACCGCCGAGTAAATCGGTAGCAATTTGACTTGCTTGGTCTGTGCTGATTTCTGCACTTGTTGACGATGGTTGGTTTTCTTCTGTGTTTGAGCTTGAGTCATCACCAGCATTAATTGCAGTTTGGCGATCGACCGATGATTGATTATTTTCTAATGCTTGTCCTGTTGAACATGCTGCAACGAGCAATGAACTCGCGAGGATACTAAAAGCAAATGTTTGTTTTTTCATGGATCATCTCTCCTTTGAGGTTGTAATCATACAGTACCCAAAGGAGATGAAGATGACCTGAGCTGTTCATTAAAATTTGATGAGAATTCATTTACTGGGTTTCATGACGTTATCTTTTAGGGTAAGAAGTAGCATTAGTATAAAACGGTTACGATTCTTGATCGGTTAAGATATAGACACCATTTTCCTTTACTGCGACGGTATGCTCGAATTGAGCTGAATTAAGACCATCAAGCGTGCGAGCGGACCACCCGTCTTCGTCAATGAAGAAAAGAGGAGTTCCTTCATTAATCATCGGTTCAACAGTAAGGACCATCCCAGGTGTTAGTTCTGTTCCAGTCCCTGGTTGACCGACATGTGAATAGAACGGCTCTTCATGAATCTCACGACCGATTCCATGTGAAAGGAGGTCTTGGACGACCCCGTACCCAAATGATTCGGCATACGTTTGAATGGCGTGTGCGATGTCGCCGGTATACTTACCTGGCTTTACTTGTTCTAACCCTTTTAATAGGCATTGCTTTGCTACATATACTAAGTGATCAGTTTGCGGAGTTGTACGACCAATACAATATGTCCAAGCTGAGTCACCTTTCCAGCCAGCGACATCGAAAACCGTATCAATTGTAACCACATCACCATCTTTTAATGGTGTATGATCGGGAAATCCATGCGCGATACAATCGTTGACGGAACTACACGTAGCATACGGATAATCTAAATAGCCAATTTGTGCGCAACGGGCACCAAACTTTTCTGCGAACCTTTTTACGAAATGTTCGACATCCATTGTCGTTACACCAGGTTTCAAGAAATGTCTTAGCTCGCGATGCATTTTTGCCACGAGTTGACTAGGGATGAGCATTTTGTCAATTTCTTCAGAAGTTTTTATAGAAATCAATCTCGTTCCTCCCTACACCGTTTTTCTATCGTATGTAAGTAAGTGAACAGATGCTCTTTAACTTTTATTTGCTCATAGGAAAGAAGAGTTGTGGAAAGAATAAGAAGAGCATTCAACTAGAAGAGAGGCAAAAAAAATGAATCGATTGAAACGAATCGACAGTGTATTTATTATTTCTGGAATTATCATTTTGGTGCTCGTATTGATTGGTTCAATTATTCCAAATCAATTGGAAGCGTGGACGGCTACAGCTCAGGATTTTATTAGCAATACCTTTGGCTGGTACTATTTGATTCTCGTAACGATGTTTTTAATTGTTACGCTTTACTTAATGTTTGGTCCGATGGGAAAAATGAAACTTGGTAAACCGGATGAGAAACCGGAGTTTAGCCGGTTGTCTTGGCTTTCGATGTTATTTAGTGCTGGTATGGGTGTGGGACTCGTTTTCTTTGGAGCCGCTGAACCGCTTAGTCACTATGCGATTCAAGCACCAGTTAGTGCAGAGGGTACCGGTACAGACCAGGCTGTAAACAATGCCATTATGTTTACGGTATTTCACTGGGGACTTCACGGTTGGGCAGTCTATTGTATCTTGGCATTATCTCTGGCTTACTTTAACTTTAGGCACGATCGACCTGGATTAATCAGTTCTACGTTACACCCGATTTTCGGAGATAAGATTAACGGACCAATTGGGAAAGCGACAGATATTATTGCGGTACTCGCGACGGTTACTGGTGTCGCTACGACGATTGGGCTCGGTGCGACTCAAGTTAATGGGGGCTTGGCCTATGCATTTGATTGGGACATGAGCTTCTGGTTGCAAGTTGGGATTGTTGCAATCGTTACCGTATTGTTCTTAATGTCTGCATGGAACGGATTAGACAAAGGTATTAAAGTATTGAGTAACATAAACATGTCTGTGATTGCAGTCATATTCCTCTTGTTATTGGCTACTGGACCTACGATGTACGTACTTAATTTGTTTACAAATACGATCGGTAGCTATATTCAAAATCTGCCAGAATTAAGTTTTCGAATTGCACCACATAATGAGGAAGATCGACAATGGATTAATGATTGGACATTGTTTTATTGGGCTTGGTGGATTGCTTGGGCTCCGTTTGTAGGAATCTTTATTGCTCGTGTATCAAGAGGAAGAACGATCCGTGAATTTGTTACCGCGGTTCTACTCGTTCCTACTGTCATCGTATTTATTTGGTTTTCTGTCTTTGGTGGAGCTGCAATTGCCCTTGAGCACAATGGAACAGCAATGATTTCTGATTACATTACAGAACAGATGTTGTTCGCAACCTTTGATCAATACGGTTTTGGTACATTGATGTCGATTCTTACGATCTTTGCATTATTCGTTTTCCTCGTTACATCAGCTGACTCGGCTACGTTTGTACTTGGAATGCTTACAACGAATGGTTCTAACAACCCTCCAAACCGCTTGAAAATCATTTGGGGTGTGTTATTATCAGCAACCGCACTAGTACTCTTGTATTCAGGAGGACTACAAGCCTTGCAGAATACATTAATTATCGCCGCCTTGCCGTTCTCAGTGATTATGCTACTTATGATGATCGGTTTGGTTATGGTCATGTCAAAAGAAGCGAAAAATTTGCGTAAGACGAAATCGTAATAAAAAGAAGACGTTCATATCTTGAACGTCTTCTTTCGTTTTATGATTATAAAATTAAGACACAATTCGAAGACCAATCACTGCAACAACAACGATTCCGATAAAAACAATACGCATTCGATCTTTGGATTCATTGTAGAACATCATCCCGACTAGCGCACTTCCAACGGTGCCAATCCCGGTCCAAACGGCATAAGCCACACCGAGGGGGATCTCCTCCATCGCCATTCCTAGTAACGTAAAACTAATGGCAAAACCAATAATAAGAACGAGGAATCCTTTTTTGCGCTCGCCTTTCGTGATTATTTGTATGCCGGTAACACCAACGACTTCAAACAACCCAGCTATGATTAAGAAGATCCAACTCATCGTTTTACCTCCTCTTCTTCGTTAGGATTGCCTGTGACCACTTTTAATCCAATAACACCTATGAGTAATAAAGCGATAAAGGCGAGCATCCAAAGGTTAAACGGAGCGTTAAAGAACAGCAAATCAACGGCAACAGTACCGACAGTTCCTAAGGCAACAAAGATTGCGTATACTGTACTTGTTGGTAGTATTGTCGCAGCTCGCACGAGTAACCAAAAGCTAATCACAATCGCAATAACGGTTAACGTCCACGTTCCGAAGCTATCTGCGTATTTCAAACCAGTAGCCCAGCCAACTTCAAAGATTGCAGCAATAATTACGAGCCACCATTTGTTCATCATGTTCACCTCAAAGTGTAAAGCATAGTAGTTAGGTAGCTAACTAACGATAGTTAGTTTATCATTTAGGTTATTGAAATTCAATCGGAAGGGACTGGTGATTGTGTCAACGAAAGAACGAATTGTATTTGAAGCGATGCGAGCGTTTGCTTCAAGAGGTTATGAAGGAACGACGCTATCAGAAATTGCCACAAATGTAGGCATTAAAAAACCGTCTCTTTATAATCATTTTAAGAATAAAGATGAATTATATTTAGTTGTTGCTGAAAAAGTGATGAACGAGTTAATTGAAGAATTGCGGAACAGCATTGAAAACGTTACATATCGGGATTTTGAACAACACGTACGTCAATCATTGGAGCGAAGTTGTGAATTTATTATAAAAAAACACGAAGGCATGATGTACAAACGGTTTATGATTTTCCCTCCGATGGCAATTCATAAAGAAGTAAAAGCCATTGTTAGCGATGGTGATGAGCAAATGGATGCACTATTAATATCACTGTATAACCGTGGCATTGATGAAAAGCAGTTTCATCACTTATCGAAAGAGCAATTTATTGCAAGCTATTTTTGCCTTCTAGACGGTTTGTTTACGGAAAGTTTTATTTATGATGAGAGGGATTTTAGGCAACGGTTTGATCATGCATGGGATGTTTTTTGGCGTGGGGTTTGTTATTAGGCACAAGCACAGGTTTTTTGTTTTTACATAGGATGCCACAAATACCTTTCTTTTTGGGAGGAGTGGCACGAAGATGGCTGAGATTAGTTTATGCATGATTGTAAAAAATGAAGAAGAGGTTCTTGATGGGTGCTTATCATCTGTGAAAGATTACATGGATGAAATTATTATCGTAGACACTGGGTCAACGGATGGTACGAAAGAGATTGCTAAAAAATATACAGATAAAGTTTATGACTTCGAATGGGTAAATCATTTTGCAAAAGCTAGGAACTATGCGTTTAATCAAGCAACCAAACCGTTTATTATGTGGTTAGATGCTGATGATATGCTCAGTAAAGAAGATCAAAAAAAGCTAAAAAAACTAAAACGTGAGCTTAATGAGTCCATAGATGCGGTATCGATGAAATACCACTTATCATTTGATTCAAACGGCGAACCAATGTTTACGTATCGTCGCCATCGAATCGTCAAACGGGCTTGTGGGTTTAAGTGGGAAGGTGCTGTTCACGAGTTTTTACAAGTGGGTGGAAACATACTCACCTCTGATGTGGCGGTATTTCATCGTAAAGAAGTTAAAACGAAGCCGACGAATTCTAATCGCAACTTGGAGATCTATGAGCAGATGTTGGCAAATGAAGAACCCTTTACGCCAAGAGATACGTTTTATTATGCCAATGAACTTAGAGAAAAAGGAAGGCACCAAGATGCGATTGACCGCTATGAGCAGTTTTTACAGACGAAACAAGGATGGGTAGAAGATGAGATTCGTGCTTGTCAAGCGATGACTCATTCTTATTTGGCGTTGGGAGATTCGGAAAAAGCGTTGGAGCAGTCTCTAAGAACGTTAAACTATAAAGAGCCAAGACCAGAAAGTTGTTGCATGATCGGCAATTATTTTCAAGAAAAACAAGACTTTGAAACATCGCTCTTTTGGTATCAGCTCGCTGTTCAGTCAAGAGAAGGTGACCAGTTAAATTTCGTGAATCATGCGTATTCAACATGGTATCCGCATTTGCAATTATGTGTTTGTTATTTCCGACTTGGTGATCTTGAAAAGTCAAAAGTCGCGAACGAAAAAGCGGCAGAAACGATGCCAGATCATGAGAGTGTCATTTATAATCGGAAAATATTCAAAGAGCTAGAACAATCGGAACAACAAGGCTAACCCAAGTCGAACATAAATAGGTAAATGAGGGTACCAGCTTGCCTCCATCTGAATAGGATGAATCGAGATCGCATCTTACTCAATGGAGGTGGAATCATGACTTTTGGAAATCCATTTAATAATAGAGGTTTTCGCGGAATTAGAATTAACAACAATTTAATTAACGGACCAGGATTTGTTGGTGGAGGTACGATCCCAACATTCCCAACGTTCCCAACATCGCCAACGTTCCCGACATCACCAACACAACCGACACAACCAACGTTACCAACTGGCATCACAGGAATTACAGGAATTACAGGTGTTACGGGTGTTACAGGTCCAACGGGTCCGATTGGTCCGACAGGAGATCCTGGCCCAACTGGAGCAACAGGTGAAGTTGGCCCGACAGGAGCAACAGGGGACATTGGTCCAACAGGAGCAACAGGAGACGCAGGTCCGACAGGAGCAACAGGAGACGTAGGTCCAACTGGAGCGACGGGAGACATCGGTCCAACAGGAGCAACAGGGGACGCAGGTCCAACCGGAGCGACAGGAGACGCAGGTCCAACTGGAGCGACAGGAGACGTAGGTCCAACCGGAGCAACAGGGGACGCAGGTCCAACCGGAGCGACAGGAGACGTAGGTCCAACTGGAGCGACAGGAGACATCGGCCCAACCGGAGCAACAGGGGACGCAGGTCCAACTGGAGCGACAGGGGACATCGGTCCAACTGGAGCGACGGGAGACATCGGTCCAACTGGAGCAACGGGAGACATCGGTCCAACTGGAGCGACGGGAGACATCGGTCCAACTGGAGCAACGGGAGACATTGGTCCAACTGGAGCAACAGGAGATATCGGTCCAACCGGAGCAACTGGGGTAACAGGAGACATTGGCCCGACAGGTCCAACGGGTGGCGTAGCGCCTACTGAAACCTTTGGTTTTGCTGCGAATACAGCAGCTCCTACGATCGCTGTCCTTCTTGGAGGGACGAATGTTCCATTACCTGACGGTCAAAGTTTGAGCAATGTTACGGTTAGTGGTGATAATGAGACGTTCACAATTACTGAGACTGGTAACTATTTAGTTAGTTATAGCTTACGTTATACAGTCGGTTTGCTCTTAAGCTCTCAAATTACCGTTAATGGCGCAGGAGTTCCTCAATCTGCGGTCGAACCAACAGTTGCACTTACAGAAGCATCTGCAGATGTAATTATTCCTTTAGCTGCAGGGGATGTAGTAACATTGCAATTGTTTGGATTAGTTGGAGCAGCAGTATTACAAGGTGGTCAAGGTGCAAGTCTGACTATTGTCCGCTTAAGTTAATCGAAATACCCTTGTTCTTTAAGAACAAGGGTATTTTTTATGATATCTTTTGTAAAGCTTGGCGAAGATCTTTCCAAATATCGGCATAATGTTCAAGTCCAACAGAAAGTCGAAGGAGCGAGTCGGTAATCCCCATACGATTACGATCGTTTAATGCAATACTTGCGTGGGTAGTGGAGGCTGGATGTGAAATGAGTGTTTCAGCGTCACCAAGACTTACTGCAAGTGGAATCATTTTAAGTTCATTTAGAAATGTAAAGACATCATCTTTGTTACCGTCGATATGAAAGCTAATCATGCCACCGCTGTTCTTCATTTGATTGCGCGCTAATTCATAGTCTTTAAATGATGAATCACCTGGAAATAACACCGACTTTACTTTTGGGTGTTTAGTTAATCGGCTTGCAATTTTCTTAGCATTGGCACAGTGACGATCCATACGGATTGCAAGTGTTTTCATACCCCGAAGCAATAACCATGCATCGAAGGGACTGAGTACAGCGCCAATATTTTTTTGTGCGTACGATCGGATATCCTTTATTAATTCATGAGAGCCAGCAACAACACCTGCAATCACATCACCATGACCACCGATGTACTTCGTTGCACTATGAATAACAAGATCGGCGCCTAACGTCAATGGTTGCTGAAGATAAGGGGTAGCAAATGTATTATCAACAGCGAGTAATAGGCCATGTTTTTTAGCAAATGCTGAAACGGCTGTAATATTGGACATTTTCATTGTAGGATTAATCGGTGTTTCAAGTAACAATAAGGTTGTTTTTTTCTTTAGTTTTCGCTCGACTTGTTCGAGATCGTTAAAGTCTACATACGTAAATGAAACCTTATTTCGTTCCTTCATTTGTTTTAATAGGCTGTACGTTGCTCCGTAAATGCCGTCTGAAGCAAGAATATGTTCACCGGTTTTTACGTGTGTAAAAAGTACTGAAGAAATTGCAGCCATACCTGAAGAGAATGCTAAGGCACACTCTGCTTGTTCAGCAATAGCCATACGTTCTTCGAATTGCGTGACTGTCGGATTGCCCATTCGCGTATACACATAGCCTGAATCAAGACCTGCGAAGCGAGCTTCGCCAATTTCTGCTTTATCAAATGAGAATGTACTTGTTTGATAAAGAGGTGAGGTCAAGCTTCCGAAAGGGTCGTTATCTTGATCGCGACCACCATGAATATACGAAGTTTCTTTTCGATCATCCAAAAGATAACCTCCTTAAATAAATCAAAGAATTGGCCTCTCAATGTATAAATGACAGTTTAGATTGTAAAACTAGGAATACATTGGAAAAAATGAGGAGGCAGAAAAATGAATAAAGCTGATTTAATTCGTGTTGTAGCAGAAAAAAGTGAGTTAACGAAAAAGCAAAGTGAAACGGCGGTCAATGCTATTTTTGAGACGATTACGGAAAACTTACAGAATGGAGAACGTGTGCAGTTGATTGGCTTTGGACAATTTGAAACTCGGAAACGTGATGCAAGAAAAGTACGCAACCCTCGAACTGGTGAAGAAATTGAAGTGAAAGCGAGCATGTCTCCTGCTTTTAAACCAGGGAAGCAACTAAAACAAGCTGTAAATGTATGAGGTAATACAATAGCCTACGCATTGTTCTTCAATTTCGTGTTTGATTTTCCAACTTCTAGGGTATAGTTAATTAACTTAATACGCCCTCAAGTCCATACAGAATATATACGGAAAGGGTCGAACACGGATGACTCAGTTTGATCAAAGAATGAATAAAGATTCCCTTATGAAGGAATTGTTAGAGTTGGAAGTATACAAGGTTGATGGGAAGCAACTTTACGAGCTAACGGCTGAACAATTAGATGCTGCTTATAAGGAACATTTGAGTATATGAAAGCTTGAAGATCGATATCGATCTTCGAGCTTTTTTTTGTAGCAAAGTTTATACATATGTACAACGTCTCGATTCATACGCTAAGGATGGTAAGCATTTGCACGTGAGTGTGGCGAGGAGGCGCGAGATTTGAGTGATTTCTATAATCAAAAAGACGAAACGTATTATCAATCATACAATACCGTTCTCGTTAATTTAATTCCGGAAACGGCGAAACGGATTGTTGATATTGGATGTTCATCAGGTAGGTTAGGTGAGGTGTTAAAAGAGCGGAATGGTGCCTACGTGACAGGGATTGAGGCATTCAAGGAAGCCGCTACTCAAGCAAAAAAAGTACTAGACCGTGTTTACTTTGGCAACATCGAAGAAGAGGAGTGGCCCTATCCAGATGAAACCTTCGATGTCGTTGTTTTTGGTGATGTACTTGAACATTTAGTCGACCCATGGGACGTGTTACGTAAAGTCCATCCGTATTTAGATGAAGGTGGTGTCGTTTGTGCAAGCATTCCTAACATTAGCCACGTCTCCATTATTGAAGAATTGCTCAGGGGAAACTTCACGTATGCGGAAATGGGGTTAATGGATCAAACCCATATGCGTTTCTTTACTATGAACGAGATTCATAAAATGTTTGTAGAAAACGGATATGTGTTTGAAGCGTTTCAATATATTCCTCTCATTCAAGGGAACCAAGTTCAATTTTTAGAGCGTCTAAAAGCAGTCGGCGGAGAGTTTGGAATTGACACGTCAACGCTCGTTGAACGGGGAAGTGCATACCAATATGTCATGCGTGCGAGAAAAATATAAAGTAAAGATGGTTTCACGTTCATGGGCACCTCACATAAGAATAACAAACGGAGGTGTTTAAATGATTACGAGCATTGTTGTGCTTACGTACAATGAACTAGATAAAACGAAGCAATGTATTGATAGTCTTTATGAACATACGAAGCGAGACGATTATGAATTAATCATTGTAGATAACGGTTCGAGCGATGGAACGAAAGCATACATTCAATCGTTGTCGGATGTTATTTTTATTGATAATGAAACGAACCAAGGGTTCGCAAAAGGATGCAATCAAGGACTTAAAGCCTCAAGCGGGACAGATGTTTTATTCTTAAACAATGACACCGTGTTAACTCCGAATTGGTTGGAACCAATGCGGAAAGCTTTGCATGAATCAGATCAGGTGGCAATGGTAGGTCCAATGAGCAATTACGTCTCTGGGGCGCAGTTGATTAGTGTTGATTATGAAGTAATTGAACAACTGGATGAATTTTCGATTAAACATTGCAATCAATATAAAGGAGAGACGAAGCGTGTTCTTAGGCTTGTAGGCTTCTGTTTGCTCGTTAAGAAGCATCTACTTGACGAAATTGGAGGGTTTGATGAGCGCTATACGATGGGGTCATTTGAAGATGATGATTTATCAACTCAAATGTTTACAAAAGGTTATGAATTAAAGATTGTTCAAGACTCGTTCGTACATCATCACGGTCATGCGACCTTTCAAGCGAATCAAGACATTGATATCTATGATCTGTATATTCGAAACAAGCAAACGTTTATCGATAAATGGGGAGCCGATATTACGACGTTCATGTTCCCGAGAATTGAACTCGTTAATTTAATCGCAACAAACAGTCGCAAGGTGCTTGAAATCGGTTGTGGTGCAGGCGCAACGGGGCTTGATTATCGCAATCGCAATAATGATGTTGTGATCCATGGAATCGAAGAACGTAAAATCATCGGCAAAATGGCACAAAGTCATTTCGAGTATGTTCAGCTTCCAGACAGTTACGATCAGATTGACTTTACGGAACTTTCTTCGGATTATGATTCTGTTGTGCTGAATAATGTGATTGAAAAAGTCGTAGATCCGTGGACATTTATTGATCAGATCAGTCAGATTCTAAAGCCTGGTGGTGTACTCGTTTGTAGCGTACCGAATGTAAGCCACGGGGAAGTCATCATGCAATTGTTACAAGGTCAATGGACGTATGCACAATCGGGAATGCTTGATGCACAGCATGTCCGTTTTTTCACCCCTTATAGTGTTGATCAATTGTTTGCTGGTGATCAATTTCGATTGCAGTTAAAAACGTATACGCAAGTGGACCAAGATGAGCGTACGAACTTGTTTTTACAAGACGTTGCAGAAGCGGGTATTAAGCATGGGTTTCATCTCGGCCAATTAACTTCATTTGCAAAAATGCACCAAGTCATTTTCCAACTTAAACGAACAGGGGGAGAGTGAGGCAATGAAGGGAATTATCTTAGCAGGTGGAGATGGTACACGACTTTACCCACTCACCCGTGTCGTTTCGAAACAATTGCTACCGGTTTACGATAAACCGATGATCTATTATCCGTTGTCGGTTTTCATGCTCGCAGATATTCGCGAAATATTAATTATAAGTACACCGCAAGATACACCAAGGTTCGAACAGTTGCTTGGAGACGGTTCTTCCATTGGATTAAACATTACGTATAAAGTACAGGAAGCACCGAAGGGGATTGCTGAGGCACTCATTTTAGGTGAGTCTTTTATTGACGGAGATTCTGTAGCGTTAATACTCGGAGATAACATCTTTTACGGAAGTCAGTTTTCGAGTGTTGTTCAACGTGCATCGCAGTTGAAGGAAGGTGCGATTGTTTTTGGCTATCCAGTAAAACGACCGGAACGCTTTGGGGTCGTTGAAATCGATCAGACTGGAAAAGCGGTTTCACTTGAAGAAAAACCCGAGCAACCAAAGTCTTCGATTGCCGTCACAGGGTTGTATTTCTACGACCAACAGGCTGTTCAATATGCAAAAGAAATTACCCCATCCGCTCGTGGTGAATTAGAGATTACAGCAGTGAACCAACGTTATCTAGAAGAAGGTAAGCTACACGTCGAACAATTAGGTCGTGGCTTTGCTTGGTTGGACACAGGAACACATCAATCGTTACTGGATGCATCGTCTTTCATTGAAACGATTGAAGAACGACAAAGTTTGAAAGTTGCATGTATTGAAGAGATTGCTTATCGAAAATCGTTCATTTCTAAAGAACAGTTAAGAAAACTGGCAGAGCCCCTAAAGAAAAACGCGTATGGTCAGTATTTGCTCTCGATCATTGATCATGAACGAGGAGGATGATTATGAATGTCTTAGTTACCGGTGGAGCGGGTTTTATCGGCAGTCATTTTATTCTTCATGCCCTCGAAGAAAATCCATCAATCACCATCGTAAATGTTGACCGTCTAACGTATGCTGCAGACCTCTCCTATCTTCAAGAAGTAGAAAAAGACGGTCGATACCTGTTCGTGCAAGCTGACATTTGTGATCATGAAACGATGCTACAACTGGTTCACGATCATCAAATTGAAGCGATCGTGAACTTCGCTGCAGAATCTCACGTCGACAGAAGTATTCAAGATAGTGCTCCGTTTTTACGTACGAATATTACAGGCACCCATTCATTGCTTGAAGTAGCAAGAAAATGTGGGGGCATCCGCTATGTACAAATCTCAACGGATGAAGTATACGGATCGTTATCGTTTGATGACTTGAGATTGTTTACCGAACAATCCGTTTTGCAGCCGAATAATCCTTATTCGGCCAGTAAAGCAGGGGCAGATTTACTCGTGCGATCGTATTATGAGACACACGGTATACCGGTGAACATTACACGATGCTCCAACAATTATGGTCCCCATCAACATGGGGAGAAATTGTTGCCGACGTTAATCCAGCGCTCTAGCAGACAACTGTCGTTACCGATTTATGGGGATGGCAAAAACATACGTGATTGGCTGTACGTAAAAGATCATGTTCGAGCCATTTTACTCGTTCTCCAAAAGGGTAAGATCGGTGAAGTGTACAATATTGGCGGTACGAATGAATGGACGAACAATGAAGTCGCAAAACACGTTCTCGACTATTTTGGCTTGTCCCATTCAAACATTTCTTATGTGTCAGATCGACTAGGGCACGATCAAAGATATGCAATTGATGCGACTAAGATTCAACAACAGTTAGGCTGGCAGCCTCAGACGACGTTTGCACAAGGTCTCGTTGAAACAATTGAATGGTACCTTGAAAGAGGGGATAAATCGTGAGTATCCATAAAGTACTCGTGACCGGTGCGGGCGGTCAGTTGGGCAATGCACTCGTCAAACAATTGCTAATTGCAGGCTATAATGTTGTGCCGATGGATCGTAAGCGGTGTGATGTTCGAATGCTTGAAGAAGTCTATCAGATCTTTACAAAAGAAAAGCCAGATGTTGTTATTCATGCGGCGGCGTATACGAATGTAGACGCTGCCGAAGAGAAAATGGACGATGCTTATGCAGTAAATACGTACGGAACGAGAAATGTAGCGATTGCTGCAAACGATGTTGGTGCAAGGCTCGTGTACATTAGTACAGACTTTGTATTCGAAGGGGATAAAACGACGCCCTATTCAGAATTTGATCGAACGAATCCACTTACAGTATACGGTCAATCAAAGCTGGCCGGCGAGTCGATGATCGCCCATTTCCATCCACGTTCTTATACCGTGCGTACATCGTGGTTATATGGAGAAGATGGTCATCATTTTGTAAGTAAAATCATTAAGCGAGCTCGTGAAGTGAAAGAGTTGCAAGTCGTCAGTGATGAAATCGGGACGCCGACGTACACGTATGATCTCGCGAGTTTTATTCAACAGCTCATGAACACGAAAGCATACGGAACATATCATTTTTCAAACCAAGGAAGCTGTTCACGATTTGAATGGGCAAAAGAAATTATTCAATACGCAAAGCTAGACGTTCCAGTTCGTCCAATACAACGTAGGGAGCTTCATATGAACGATGTTCCCAGGCCATACTATTCCGTGTTAGCGCATCAAGCGCTACGTCTTAATGGATTTCCAAAGCCTAGAACGTGGCAAGAGGCATTAGAGGAATATGTAAGCAGGCAGCACTCCTCCAATTCATGATACGATATGTGGGTGAAGGAGGAATGAACATGGATGGCAAAACGCGCTCAGACGTTACACCTGGTAAACTCGTAGATATCGTATTGAAAGCCGATCAACGAACAGGGAAGACGACACAAGGGACAGTGAAAGAATTACTTACAAAGTCGAACCATCATCCCCACGGCATTAAAGTACGCTTAACCGATGGACAGGTTGGACGAGTAAAGAAAATTCACGATTGAAAAGAATAAGGCGTTCCTTGAATCAAGATTCGTTAAGCATTAACGAGGCACGCCTTTATGCTTGATTCTAATAGAAGCATACGTTTAGGACAGGTAGATGTTATTAAATTGCTTCATTCTAGATACATATACATAGGTTTGAATGAAGATATGAATTTAGCATAAAGCAGCATTTTAGCGAGGTGACATCCTGTGAAAGACCTTCAATTACTCGTCGCGTTGGACGAATACCGCTCCATGCAAAAAGCTGCGTCTCATTTGTTTATCTCACAACCTGCGATTAGTCAGCGATTAAAGACGATAGAAAATGAATGGGGACAAGAGTTGTTTATTCGAACGAGTGCAGGTATTGTGCCGACACCATCGGGTGAAATTGTCATTGCACATGCGAGACTACAACTTCAAGCGGTTCAAACAACGAAAGATCAGCTTGCTATGGTTGACTATCACGTCGCAGGTTCCTTAAAAATAGGCGTCTCTTCAGTAGTCGCTCAATATGTCTTACCAACCGTACTTGCAGATTACATGAAGACGTTCCCTGAAGTACGAATTGAAATGCAAACGGGATTAAGTGAAGACTTATTAAATGACGTCGTACATCATCACGTTACGATTGTGCGTGGCGATGAGCCTTTGCTTGGAATGGCAGTACAACCGTGGTTTACGGAATCGTTAGCACTCGTTTATAAAGAAACAGGAATGACAGCAACAGAAGTTCTTCAACAGAAGCCATTCCTGTCCTTTCAAACCGAACCGAGCTACCATGTGAATGTTCGAAAAGCAATCTTAAATCAATATAACGTATGGCCAGAGCGAATGCTTGAAGTGAACAACATTGGTACGTGTAAAGCTTTGACGTTAGCCGGTGTTGGGGCGGCGGTCTTGCCAGCATGTAGTGTAGAAGATTTAGATGAACGGTATCGGGTAGAGCTTATTCCAAACTCGGAGCGGAAAACGTGGGTTGTTTTTGAGAAAGAATATAGACAGTTGCCTCAAGTCGAAGCATTTTTAACGATGTTAGAACAACAAAAAGCGAACGATTCTCTATGACTCGTTTGCTTTTTGTATGGTGATTTTCATAGTACGTCTACGGTTGATTATGTTACAACCCGATGAGTTCCGAAGGAATGCCTTCATAACCACTATGAAGCAACAGCTCACTTACGGTAACAAATTCAAACCCGTCTTTTTCCAATTGATCGAGAATTTTATCGAGTGCTTTTACGGTTTCAGATCGGTTTCCACCAGCATCATGGAATAAAACAATATCACCTGGATGAGAGCCAGGTGCAACGTTGTTAATAATGTTGGCTACACCCGGACGTTTCCAATCTCTTGAATCTTGATGCCACGACCAAATAATCGTTCGGTAACCTTCATCTGCAGCTAATGTGATGAGCCGGTCATCATAATAGCCACCGACAGAGCGGAAGAATACAGGACGAATTCCTGTTGCAGCGATTATAGCTTGTTCGGTTTTATCGAGTTGTTGCAGAAACAATTCATTAGAAATTCCTTGCATACCGACATGCTCATACGTATGATTCCCGATTTCGTGTCCTTCTTCAACTCCTCGCTGTAAAAGTTCTGGATACCTTTCTGCATGTTTGCCGATTACAAAGAAAGTTGCTTTTGCCTGGTGCTTTTTAAGCACATCCATAATTAACGGTGTATATAGCGGATGTGGACCATCATCAAATGTAATGGCAATTAGTTTTCTTTCACTTGCTACATTCCAGACGATTTCACCAGAGTCTTGCCATTCTTCTTTTGACTTTGCTTGAACTTCAGTGAAGCCACTCGTAAACAAAAGAAGCAAACTGCAGAATGCAAAAAGAATCCTTTTCATAAGTGACTCCTTTCTTTACATCTCTAGCTTATCTTGCCTGATCTTCCTTAAATCATGCGAAAAAAAGCTACTCATCAACGATGAGTAGCAACAGAATTAAGAAGCAATAGGATTATCAACTTTAGATGCCGGTAGAGCTTTCTTGAAGAAGCTCGGTTGTGCTTTACTAATTAAGAAAATGACGGCAAATGTAATAAGCGTAGCTGGAATGATATAAGATGCGTTGTATACAATTGAGTAAATCCATACATTCCATCCTTCAGGAGTGTATGCACCAAACCAAATAACGCCTGAAATGATGTGCACAAAAAGACGTAAGAAGCTTGCGACAAAAAGTCCAACAATTGCCCATTTTATGGCAAGTTCTCCTTTAGTATTACGAAGCGTAAACAATCCTGCAAGCCCAACGACTGCGAAGGCAACTGGGTAATCTAACAATGCCTGGACAGGATGAAAGATCGATGAACCGAGAACAAGTTTTAGCGTACCGACGAGTAAACCTGTTGCCACACCGACTTTAACGCCTCGCCGGAATGCCATTACAAAAATCGGCAACATAACAAGTGTAATCGATCCTCCCATTACCCATGGACCACTAAATTCAATCCGATCAAGTATAAGTGCTAATGCAGTCATGAGAGCAATCTCTACCATAATTAACGTTCTTGTTTGCACAAAAAAATCCCCTTTCTGTTATTGCCACAGGGGGATGTAGGTATACAGGTCCCAATGAAACACGTAACAAGGAGGAACCGTTCCCACTTCCCTACGCTGGTATGACCCAGGTCAGGTTCCAAGAGTTAGGACTATAAAAGCCCCTCTCAGTCTTGCGACACCTCTAGTGGTTTGATTTACAATTTTCATTTTTATTATAGACTAAAGATAATAAAAAACCAATATCGTTTTGATCTTTGGAGCTTTAGAGGATGAATGATCTTTTTTGTAGAGCACATAATGAGAAGGGACTGTCTAAATGAACGTACACATTCGAGAAGTTAAGTTAGAAGACGCAAAACAGGTCGCTCATGTACACGTTAATAGTTGGAAAACGACGTATCCAGGAATCGTTCCGACATCTTTTCTTGATAGCTTACAGGTAGATCAAAGAGCAGTTCTATGGGAAAGTAGAATTAAAGCTGGAACAGAAGTAACCTATGTTGCAAGTAATGATCACAGTGAAATTGTCGGATTCATTTCAATAGGAAGAAGTAAAAATGTTCGGGCACATGCACAAGTATATGCTTTATACTTATTGGAAGACGTACAGAGGAAGGGAATCGGAAAGGCATTGATGAAACGAGCAATGGAGGATTTTTATGAGCAGGGCTATACATCGTTTGTCGTAGAAGCACTTGTTGAAAATCCATCGATGGCATTTTATCGTGCATTACGACCCATTCATTATTCGTTATCGACATTTGTCATTCATAACCGAGAGATTAAAGAGTGGGTGATGACGTTTTCTGTTGAGCATGTACGTCAGCAATTAGCAACGTAATCATTGAAGTGTAGTCTATAGATTATGAGGAGGAATAGGAATGTATCAGCGCCAGAAACAAGAAGAGTGCCTTGTGGAGTTAAATCAAACAGCTAGAGGGGAAATGAAAGCAACGCTTGTTATTCAAAATGCAACACTTGTCAGTGTAACGACAGGCGAGCTACTTGAAGGAAGAGATGTTGCTGTTCATCAATCACGAATTGCCTATGTAGGAAAAGACGCCTCACATACGATCGGTGACGATACGCTCGTAATCGATGCAAAAGGAAAATACTTATCTCCAGGATTTTTAGACGGACATTGCCATATCGAAAGCAGTCAGATTACACCAACACAGTTTGCACGTGCTGTTTTATCGAAAGGAACGACCGGTGGATTTTTCGATGCCCATGAGATCACAAATGTGCTCGGGCTTGGAGGCCTAAAGTTAATGCTGGAAGAAGCACGACAAACGCCAATGGCAGCATATATGCAAGTCGCTTCTTGCGTCCCTTCGACAGGTCCTGAGTTTGAGACGAATGGTGCTGAAATTGGACCGAATGAAGTTGCCGAGGCATTTACGTGGGGAGACGATATGGTCGCACTCGGTGAAGTCATGAACTTCCCTGGTGTTGTGTATGGCGACGAAAAGATGCTCGGAGAAATTCGTGAAACGTTGCGTGCAGGAAAAGTTGCTGACGGTCACTACACATGGTCTGCAAGTGACGATGTGAAATTGTCCGCATATGTGAGCACTGGGATTAGTGGTGATCATGAGTGTACGACCGCTGAAGATGTGATTGAACGGATTCGTCTCGGTCAATACGCGAAATTACGTCGAGGTTCTGCGTGGCATGATGTCGCAGAGACGATTAAAGCATTCACAGAACAGAACATTAATACGAGAAGAATGGTACTCGTTACAGATGATCGAAGTCCAGAATCACTCGTTGATGAAGGCCACATGGACTTCGTAATCCGTCATGCGATTACCCAAGGCGTTCCTCCGGTTATAGCCATACAAATGGCAACGATTAATACTGCAGAACGATTCGGTTTATCTAATGACGTAGGTGTTATAGCACCCGGGCGCTATGCGGATATGGTATTGCTCGAAGGGTCGTTAAATGACATTAATGTTGAAACGACGATTGCAGCAGGTACTGTCGTTGCAAAGAACAATGAAATGGTCGTTGATTTGCCTTCATTTGATTGGCCACAATCAGCGGTTCAATCCGTAAAGCTTGACCGCACTGTAGAAGCTAAAGATTTCGAAATCAACGCTCCAATTAGCGATGGGACAGTAACGGTTCGAACGATTGGCGTGCGCGAAAATCATGTCGATACGAAAGAAAAGCATCTTGAATTAAACGTACAAAATGACCAACTCGTATTGTCCGATGAAGTGTGTAAAATGTCTGTCATTGAACGACATGGTAAAAACGGTAATCA
This sequence comes from Bacillaceae bacterium JMAK1, assembly GCA_012970285.1. GTDB lineage: Bacteria > Bacillota > Bacilli > Bacillales > Marinococcaceae > Geomicrobium_A. Next base: position 4,793 of record JIBW01000006.1, on the reverse strand, counting down.
AGCGATCGGGGTACTTTCTGGTGTTGGATTTAAACAACCAGTAGCGATGGCGATGACGGTTGCTCACGACTCCCATAACTTAATGGTCATTGGAAATGACGACGAGCTTATGGCAACTGTTGCAAATGAAGTGAGTGCAATGCAAGGTGGAATTGTCGTAAGAACTCATGATGAAGAAACGGTACTCCCTTTACCAGTAGCTGGGTTAATGTCGGATGCACCATTCGAAGAAGTTGCAGCGAAATCAAAAGAAATTAGTGAACACTTAGCTCAAGCAGGTTGCACGATGAACTACGCATTTATGACCTTGTCGTTATTAGCACTTGTCGTAATTCCAGACATTCGTCTTTCAGATAAAGGGCTTGTTAGAATCGGTGAACAAGGGTTTGAAAAAGTATCCTTATTTGTAACGGATTGAGTTTCGTACAAAGGCATTGGAAGCAATTGCCGAGCGGTTGGAAAGATGTTACGTTTAAAGAAGTAATTGAGGTGATCACAATGACAATTGATGAAGCAAAACAGCAGTTACAAATTTTAAAAGCGGATTATGCCCGTGTGCAAGGTGATCTAGAAAAGATCGAATCCATTGGTGGGAATGTACGACCTGTTACGAGACAACTCAAACAGCTTGAAGACGAAATTCAAGTTGCTCGCCAAACGGTAAATGAATTAGAACAGTAACGAATAAAGAAAACGGAACGACATAGTACGTTCCGTTTTAAACAAACAAGCTGGTGCCCATTAATGAGAGGCACCAGCTTGTTTGTTTGCAGTTAATAATAGGGTTAAGTAATTCGTTGTTCTGTCTTGGTATCAAAAAAATGAGCGTGAGTCATATCAATTTCAAATTGAATACGATCACCACGTTTGAGATGATGGGATGGTTTTATAGTTGCTCGTAGTTCATGGTGTTCGACTTGTGCATAAATGACGGATTCAGAGCCTGTCAGCTCAATGAGGTTTATCCTTGCATCAATGTGAGAAACTGAACGTTCAGTTGAATCTACAAAGCTCATGTGTTCTGGACGAATGCCGAGTAAGATCTCTTGGTCTGCATAGTGTCGTAACGAACGGTAAATCTCCGAAGGTACCTTAATGAACGTCTCATTGCCTACTTGAAAGTAATCATTATGTAATTTGCCTTTCACAACATTCATTGATGGTGACCCGATAAAACTGCCAACAAAAATATTGCTTGGATAATTGTAGACTTCAGATGGTGTACCGATTTGTTGGATGATGCCATCTTTCATAACGACAATTCTACTTGCCATCGTCATGGCTTCTGTTTGGTCATGTGTAACGTAAATTGTCGTCGTTTTTAATTGATGATGAAGTTGCATAATTTCTGAACGCATTTGTACACGTAACTTAGCATCTAAGTTTGAAAGTGGTTCATCCATAAGGAAAACTTTAGGGTTTCTAACAATTGCACGACCGAGAGCGACACGTTGTCGTTGGCCTCCTGATAAAGCTCTTGGCTTTCGATCTAAATAACCGTCAAGCCCGAGCAATTGGCTAGCGGAATGCACTCTTTGTTTAATAGTATCTTTATTGAATTTTCTTAATTTCAAACCGAATGCAATGTTATCAAAGACATTCATATGTGGGTATAGTGCATAGTTTTGGAAGACCATAGCAATATCACGGTCTTTAGGTGGCGCTTCGTTCATCAATATGTTGTCGATATAAAGCGATCCTTCGCTAATTGATTCAAGCCCTGCAATCATACGTAGTGTTGTCGATTTTCCACATCCTGAAGGACCAACAAGAACAATGAATTCTTCATCTTGTACACGTAAATCAAAGTCTTTGACAGTAGGAAGGTCATTCTCGTAATACTTGTACAAATGTTCTAAGACAATCTTTGTCATTACTTGATTCCTCGCTTTAATAGAATACATTCAGTGTAATCGTTTATGTATTAAGAACCTAGTTAAAACGTTGTAAAGTTAGTAAAGAAGCTTACTATAAGACTACTGAACGTTTAGTCCATAAGAAAAAACCTGGTCTCAAAGAGCCAGGTTCTAAGACAGAATAAGACGCTGAATTGCTTTTGCGACACCATCTTCATTATGATGAACTGTCGTTTCATCAGTAATGCTCTTAATGTAATCGTCAGCATTTCCCATAGCAATACTAAGACCAGCAGCCTCAAACATTGGCACGTCATTGTAATTGTCACCAATGGCAACCGTATGTTGGTGCTCAATATTCAAATGGTCAGCCATGAAGCGAATACCGCGACCTTTATCGACATCCGGTGGCATGATTTCAAGATTGTCTGTACCTGATGTTGTAAATTCAATGTGAGGATGACCTTCCCATGCATTCTTAATATCCTCGAGCTTTTCTGGGAATAGTGATAAGACGAGAAATTTATAAGGAATAAATGTATGCTTTGGAATGTCTTCAGGAGTGGGTAATAAATTCAGGCCCATCATTTGAATTTGACGATCGGCTTGTGTTCGAATCGCTTGTTTAAGTTTCGTTGCATCTGAGTGCGACTCTCCGTAAGCCTCAAGGTCGTTCAAAAAGAATTGGTACGCATCTTTTGTAGCATAATGACCTTCGGAAGTTCCTAGATGAAAATAAAATTTATGATCATTAAGCCAATGGGCGACTTTTGTTGCAGTTGGAACATCCATACTAAAACGTTCAAGGATATTCCCGTCTTTGTCGGCAATAACAGCTCCATTACCACAAACGAATCCGTCTGCCGCAATTCCAGCATCGGCGACAATGTTCATCGCATCTGTTAAGCTTCTACCCGTTGAAATTACAAACTTATGGCCTTTCTGTAGTTCCTTAATCGTCTCTGAAGTCGTTTCGGAAATATGTCGATCAGAGTGAAGCAGCGTCCCATCCATATCAATTGCTACCATTTTCATTGACTTCACCTACTTATCTTGATGTCGATTCTCTTTTAATTGTAACGGTTTTCGTCTAGTTTTGCAGGTCCTATGGATTGAAGAGCTTGTTCAAGAGTTAAGTAAGTAAGTGTGTTTTTGAAATGAATACCAAGGCGTACGATTGTTTGTGAAAGCTCCGGGCGCATTCCTGAAAGGACAACTTTAATTCCGAGTAGCCGTAAAGCTTGAATAAGGTTCGATAAATGTTGGGCAAACCACGTATTAATCGAATTAATTCCAGATAAATCAATGACAATGCAAGTTAAACCTAATTCAGTTGCACGATTTAAGGTTTGATTTTGCAAGTAATTCGATCGTTCATCGTCAAGATCACCGATGATTGGTAGAACGGCAACACCCTTCCAAACTGGAACGAGTGGGATAGATACGGCATACATCTCTTTTCGAGTGAGTTCAATCGTATGAACTTGAAAATTCATGTATTGACGACAGACAGTTTCGAATAGTTCTTCCCACCTGGATGCAACATCAATGATCAGTTCGAACGCTTGCTTAGAGGATAGGATATTCATTTCAACTTTTTTCACGAGTAATTGTTGAAAGGCCGTACGAAAAGAACGAAATAACAACAACAAGTAATCTGAAGAAAATCGCTTACCTATACAGAAGTTCACAAATTGCGTTGACCATGTATTAAGGTCGACAGATGTTGAACCAATAATAATGTTAAACCAGTCTGTTGCGTAAGGTTTAATCGCATCCCGAAACTCATCAAGGTCTCCTTGGTTATGCGAATGGAATTCATGTAATGCATCCTCGTACCATTCATCTAAATGTTTTTGTAATGTGGACAATGAATACTCCAAGTTGTCTTCCCCCCTAGTCAGAAAAAAATATCATTATGAACGGTTCCCTATATCCACTAGCTTTAAACATCTTTTGAGTAACTTACTGGCATTGTGGTAAAAATGTCTAGGAATCACGTTTGAATTTATAGAAAACTATAACCATTGTGGGAAAGTTTCAAAAGCACTGACAAAGCGCATATTTGTTTGTTAAAGTGGGTATTAATCAAGTAAGCAACAACAAAAACGCAACTATTTTAAGGAGGAGAATATACAATGAATAAGAAACTATTGTACGGAATGCTCTCTGGAGTTTTTGCGGTAGGAATGCTTGCAGCATGTGGTGGAGATATGGAAGGTGAAGATCCACTAGGTGAAGACCCAGCAGGTGAAGATCCAGCGGGTGAAGTTGAAGATACTGAAGATGATCTATAAAAAAAGTGGTGCGTAGCACCGCTTTTTTTTGTTTGTTTAGGGTGATCAACGAAAGGAAAACATAGAATATCATAAACAGAAGCCTTGAATTACAGGGATTTTTATCCAATCCCTGTAATTGGATTGTTACACAATTTAATGGAATATCGTTGGTAATATTATGTCACTGACACGAATGAAATCTCTATGAAATGTTCCTACGTATATTTACATTGCATACCTAATATTGCCAGCGGAAAACCTGAAATAGACCCTTTTCAACTCCTTATACACTCGGCATAATGAGTGTCGGAGGTGGAAGAAATGAAAAAATACTTATTCGCTTTATCCGCATTTCTACTCGTACCTACGGGTGCACTTGCTCAAACTGAGGAGCAACCGAAAAGCCAAAGCTCGGATCACCATAAAAATGTTATCGTGTACAAGGCTGGTCTTTGGGATGGTGAATGGAAGACGTACTCAAACTCTCATTCTATGAAAGAGCTTGAAGAGTTTGCAACGTATTTAAGAGAACAATACAACATCTATTGCCCAGAGATTGAAGAAGAATTAGAAGAAGATACAGAGCAAGAAGAAGCACCAGAAGTAGATGAGCCAACTGAAGGCAACGAAGAGGAAACGCCAGAAGTAGACGAGCCAA
>JIBW01000005.1 GCA_012970285.1 Bacillaceae bacterium JMAK1 | reverse complement strand
GACTGAAGGCAACGAAGAAGAAGCGCCAGAAGTAGACGAGCCAACTGAAGGTAATGAGGAAGAAGCACCGGAAGTAGACGAGCCAGAAGAAAATGAAGGATCTGATCAAGATCAATCCGTAGATCAACATGAATTCGTTCAAGAAGTTATTGATCTTACGAATGAAGAGCGTGCGGCTCACGGATTAGCACCACTTGAAGCTGATACGCAATTAAACGAAGTAGCAACAGTGAAATCAGAAGACATGAGAGACAACAACTATTTCTCTCATGACAGCCCAACTTACGGATCACCATTTGACATGATGGACCATTATGGTGTTGAGTACCGCGGAGCAGGAGAAAACATTGCTGCTGGTCAACGTTCTCCAGAAGAAGTTGTTAATGGTTGGATGAACTCTCAAGGACACCGCGAAAACATCTTAAATGCTGATTACACACACATTGGTGTTGGATACGCTGAAGGTGGAAGTTACGGATCATACTGGACGCAAATGTTTAACACAAAATAAGTAATAAAAAACCGAAGCCAAATGGCTTCGGTTTTTTGCGTTTATAGTGGTAGAACGTAGCGGAAGACGGCGAAAAAGTGTGCCATCGATCCTGCAATTACGAATACGTGCCATACTGCGTGATGATAAGGGAAGCTTCGCCATACGTAAAACACCGTACCGACTGTGTAAAAAATCCCGCCAGCAAGTAAAAGCATCATGCCTGAATGCGGTAACACTGCGGCTAGTGGTTGCCACACAATAACAATAATCCAACCCATACCAATATAGAAGATCGTTGATAGGAATACGAACCGTTTCACGAAAAAAGCTTTAAACGTAATGCCAATGAGGGCAATGCCCCAAACAATGCCGAACAAAGTCCAACTTAGTGCTCCTTCAAGGGCAAGAAAAAGAAACGGTGTGTACGTACCAGCGATGAACAAGTAAATGGAGGAATGATCAAAAATCTCGAATAAGTTTTTTGTTTTCCCCTTAGGAAAACTGTGTAGTAAAGTTGAATTTACATAAAGCAACGTCATTGTTGCCCCAAAAATAGCAGCACTTACGATATGAAGGGCTGTGCCGTTGATGGAAGCGTACACGACGAGTAAGACTAAACCTGCAATGCTGAGCAGTGAACCAACACCATGTGTAATTGCATTTGCAATCTCTTCTCGTCTTGAAAAAACATGCGTTTGTGACGCCAAATTCCCACCCCATTTATTCTTTTCTTTCATTATAACGAAATTACGGCTCATTGAATACCGTATGCGAAATCATTACGTTTGGAAGTAACCATTCATTAATTAGGAGGCGACTGCTAGATGTATGAACAAGAATTGAAAGGATTGATTGAACGTGATGAGTGGATGATCGATATCCTTCAAACTGTCCGTCGACTGGAATTGCATGATTGGTGGGTTTGTGCAGGGTTTGTTCGTACGAAGGTTTGGGATTCTGTACATATGTTCTCAAAGCGTACGACTTTAGCTGACATTGATGTCATTCATTTTGATAGACGAACAGAACGGATAAGTGAGGGAGCTGATCATGAACTGGAAGATCGTCTTCGATCAATCCATCCGAATCTTCCTTGGTCTGTCAAAAACCAAGTAAGGATGCATGACCGAAACGGTGTGAAGCCGTACCTTTCTTCGATTGATGCAATGTCGAAGTTCCCTGAGACTGCTACAGCTCTCGGTGTGACATTAGACAAAGACGACAAGCTAAGCATCGCAGCACCTCATGGGTTGTTAGATGCATTTCAGCTCTATGTGAAACCTACCCCTGCTTTTCTCGGGAATCAAAAGCTAATGCCGATTTATGAAGCGCGTATTGCTAAGAAAGAGTGGCATAAAACGTGGCCACGTCTTACGTATTGGGAAGCAAGTGAATACAAATAAAGCCATTTGTCAAAAGACAAATGGCTTTTAGTCATTACTTAGCAAATACGTGTTGACCGATACGCTTTGTTTCTTCACGAGTAGCATTCCAATGGTTCGTCGCAGTGTCTGGGTTGTAGAAGAAAATTGATCCTTCACCTTGGCCTTCAAATGCTAATGCTTCACGCGCAGCAAGCTGAGATTCTTCCGCTGCTGGTTCGTAGATCGTTCCATCAAGTACAGGGCTGAATGCATAATATCCATTGACTACTTCATAAATAACATCTGTAATCGTGTCTGGATAACGGTCATCTGCAACACGGTTGAGTACAACAGTACCAACGGCTACTTTACCTTCATAAGGCTCACCTTGTGCTTCAGAGTGGATCAGGCGAGCGAGTAAATCCAATTCTTCATCGGTAATTGATTCTGGTAATTGCAAACGTTCACCGATCGCAAGATTCGTATCAGGCTTACCGTTTAAATCTTGAATCTCTTGCATTGAAATTCCGTAATCAACTCCGATACTCCATAAGGAATCACCTTCACTTACGGTATGAACAGAACTTGCTTGAGTTGTATTAGTAAACATAAAGAAAAATGCGAGTGGCATAAGGAAATATTTTAAGCGTCTCATAAACTCGTAAAACCTCCTGTGTGATTTGTACGAGTGTTACCATAACAAGTCATTGTCGTTGTTGCATTAGGAAAAAGAATCCAAAGGCCTATTGTGAATTCTTTGACGTTGTCATGACAGTGATTGCGCTTCTTTGTTACATTTGCATTACATCAATGTTATCTAAGATATATTTCCTAATAATTAGGCGAAGTGTCTAAAAGAGTCAATAAAGGAAAAGTTATTCTGGTATTTTTTGAAGGAAGGCGAGGTGAACTATGTATGAAGGTTAAACAGCCAAGAAAGCAAAGACAAAGCGTATGGTTATACTCAGTTGGAGTAACCATACGCTTTGTTAATTGATCGTTATTAATCTTCAATTGACTCATAAGAGTCTAAGTCAGTGTCTGGTGTGTAAGGTTCAGATGAATCCACATGACCGAATACCGTGTCTGCACTTTCACCGTCAATTAAGACGAGTACAGATTCAAAGCCTGCTTGTTGAGCAGTGTGAGCAATTTGATTCATAATGCCTACTTCTAATCCAGAACCGACATTAAGAAAAGCAAATTCTTCTGAAAAAGAAACATGGGCAACACCGTCATGGTCTTCTACAGACTGTACGCTAACATCTTCATCTTCGGTAACCGAGACGAGTGCTTCATGTTCAGGTCCAGCCAACCATTGTTCTAATGCGCTCATTAATAATCCTTCTTGACCTTCGCCGCTAATCGTATGTGTTTCTGTGTACATTTCTAACACTTGATCGTCGTAAAACACGAGTTCAAAGTCTTCTTCCATCATCTCTGCTTCGTCATTATCAGCTGCTGTATCATCATCAGATTCAGAAATTTCTTCATCTTCATCGCCAGCTTCTTCTTCAGAAACATCCGTTTCATCTTCGTCTACATCTTCGTCTACATCTTCATCTATGTCTTCGTCGTCAGTTTCTTCGTCATCATCAGTGTCTTCATCTTCAGTTTCTTCAGTCGTTGTGTCTTCTCCACCAGTTTCAGCCGGTGCAGGATCATCCTCAGCACAAGCACTTAACATTCCTACAGTAAGTAAAGCTGCTGCAGAAAATTGAATCGGTCGTTTCATTCCACAATTCCTCCTTATTATGTAGCTCTCCACATATTCTAGTTTTAAATGTCATTCTTTGTCAAAGATAACCTGTACTTGTCATTTTATATATGTAATAAAAATCACTTCTTTTTCACTTTTTTACGAACGAGTAAAAAAAGAAACATGCTATAATAATGAGCGAACGTAATTAAAGTAGGTGAATTTATGAATCAACGTAGATCGAACCTAAAATGGTTAGCAGGCATTTTAATGTTTGTTGCTCTATATGCTGTTGGCTATTGGGTCTTCGTCCTCGCCTTTTCATAATACAAAAATGAGCACGTTGCCGAGTAAGATGGGTAGCGTGCTTTCTGTCATAATAAAAAATTACGGAATAAATATGTAACTCGATAAGCTAAATAACGACTACAAAGGGGAACGGTAATCGTGTATGAAACGTTCGACCGCCTTTATGAACAATATCATCAATCATTGTTCCAGTTCATTTTCTACATGGTGCGAGATCGCCATGTTGCAGAAGAACTCGTACAAGATGTTTATATAAAAGTATTTCACTCATATGATCGTTTTGATGGAAGAAGTAATGAAAAGACGTGGCTGTTTTCAATCGCAAAACACGTCACCATTGATTATATTAGAAAAGAAAATCGTCAAAAAAGGAAATGGTTCGGCATGGTCGTCTCTGATGAAAAAATTGACATCCAAGATCATCAACCTTTGCCCGAGCAAAGGACAATTGCAAAAGAAGAGCTAGAGATTACTTACCGTGCTCTAGGTGAATGTTCTGTAGATCAGCAGCAAGTTTTGATCTTGCGATTCATTGAATCTTTTACGGTCAAGGAAACAGCAGAGGCATTAGGATGGTCTGAAAGTAAAGTGAAGACGACTCAACATCGTGCCATTTTGAAACTGAAGAAAACGTTGCGAGAGGAGGAAGAGAAGTATGAGTCATAATGGATATGAAGACGAAGAAGTAATTAAGAAGTTAGAAAAGCTTCGCGGTGTAGAAGATGAGCGAAACAAGAGCGATATATATAAAAGTGTAAAAGCAGGAACGATGACACGATCAAATCGCCCGAAGCGAGATCGTTTTAGTCGACCAGTTATTGTTGGTATGTCTTCAGCTGCGGTGTTGTTACTTGCAATCATTGTGATTTCTCAACTTCCTCTCCTTCAAGATGGAAGTGAGTTATCATCACAAGGGGGAAATCAAAATGAAGATCAACAGTTTGCAATTACGAATGACGAAGAAGAAGAAGAGTTTAGTGCCACTGACAGAGAAGAAGACCAAGCGCAACATTCAATAGAAGATTCGGACGAACCAGAAGAGATTGTCCCTCATGAACCTGAACAAAATTATGAAGAACATGATGAACGTCAAGAGGAGACACCAGAAACAAATGAAGATGACGTTGAGTCAAATGAATGGGATCATTACGATTACCCGCTAGCTGCAAGCTCAGAAAGTCCCGGGATGTATACGTTGCCATTTCTAGCACCAGATGAGCAGACGGTCGTGAATGTGACATTTACGATTGATCAACAAAGTATCCTTGATGAGATTGATACATTGCTTGATGGGGTAGACCCAGAGCAATTTGGTTTAAGGGATTCGCCAATTCAACGCTTAATTCAAGAAGGAAGCATGGACCGAGTACGTGAGGCGTTAGAAGAAGTTAGTCGATTTGAAACGTTTGCGGCATTAGATTTACCGAGTGAAGTTGAAGAAGTGTTGAGTGCAGCTACTGAAGAACGAGACGAAGCAAACGGGTATTATTTATTACCTGTTGAAGATCAATATGTTTACCTTGTCACAGGAAAAAGTTTGGACGTTGAGCGAGAAGATGACCTCAGTTTTGAAGAGACATTAAAACGCATGGAATTAGAAGAACAAGGCGACCGATACTTCTCTGTAATTCCTGAAGAACTAGATTTGGAATCCGTAACTGAAATCGATGAAGAGCGGATTGCACTTGCTTACGACGGTCTTGAGGATGTTAATGAACATGAACTAATTATGTTTGTTGAAGGTGTTTTGTTAACTGCAGCAGATTATGGATATCGCGAGATTGAGTTCGAAGGCATTGAAGAGCAAGATGTTCGTGATGTTGGTCCTTACACGTTAACGAATACGTTGAATCCACCGGTTGCGCCGAATTACCTCGGTCCAATCGAGTTTCACTAAAAAACACTGAGCAATTTGCTCAGTGTTTACTGTGATTCATTAGGGATGCAGAATGTAACTTTGGCACCTAATTCAATTGTAACAGGGGTTTTCCCGCCATCTTCACCGTCGATGTCTACGTTACCTTCTGGTTCGACATGCAATGTTAAGTGTTTCAGCTGATGGTGAATGAGGTTGTTATCATTCTCGTCGAATTGTTCGTTAAGTTTGGCTTCTTTCCAGGCTGACACTAAGGAAAGCCCACCTTCTTTAACGATGTAGACGTTTAAATAACCGTCATCTAATTCGTGTTGTGCAGGTAATCCGATGGAACCGATGTAATTTCCGTTAGAAACGAGAATGAGAACCGCTTCTCCATCTAGATGAAGGTCATCACTCGTTAACGTGTACGTATACTGAGTCGGGTTGGTAACGGTTTGAAGGGCACTCCAAAAGTAACTTAACCTGCCGATCGTTGCTTTTAATTCCTCGTTAATGTTTTCAGACGTGTCAGCAATTAAACCGACGGCAAAGAAATTTAAAAAGTAACGGTCATTCATTTTCGGGACGTCAACCGTTTTGGTCGTTCCGGTACATACTTGATCAATGGCCTCTTCGAGGTTCATTGATATGCCTAAGGTTCGGGCAAAGTCGTTACATGTTCCGCCTGGCAAAACGGCAAGATTCGGTGGATCTTGTAATGGAGGGACGCCGTTTATACATTCATGAACCGTCCCATCACCACCGAAAATAAACAACGTATCAACGTCCTTACCCACTTCCTGTGCAATTCGTTTACCATCACCAGGTTTTGAAGTGGGACAAAGTCTTAATCGGAAACCGTGTGATTCAATTCGCTCTTTAATTTCTTCGATGCTTAGGTGATCATTTGCCTGACCTGCGTGCTCGTTATATATGATTGCCGCTCGTTTCATGTGCAACCTCTCCTAAACTAAGTTTGAAAGTAAGCCAATCACGACTAGAATGATAAAGACGATTCCAACAACATTCATGACGGTTGACCCTTTAATGGGCATTCGTCGTTTCTTATTCCAACGATTCGGATCAAATCCGATGTCGCTTCCTTCTTTTCTCTCTGGGCGAACAAGGGGGATCGAAAAGAAGTTCCTTGCTTTTCGTAGAAAAGGGGCGGCTAATGCCATTCCTGCTACGAGGCCAATAATGTGGGCAAGTATATTAATCCTCGGATTAAGAAATGTTAAAATCACGCCAATGACAACCATGACTGTAACGATCTGTCTACTGCTTGCGTCAATCAGTTCTTTTCTGAAAATCATCATGTAAACGTACATACCGAGTAACCCATAGATTGCACCAGATGCACCAACGTGACTATAGTACAGCGGTTGAAGAATAAAGGTTACGATATTTGCGATGATCGCAGTAGCAAGATAAAAACTGATAAATCGAGTGCGACCGATCATCTTCTCTAGCGGTGGACCAAACAAAAAGAGAGCAAACGAGTTAAACAACATGTGCATTACATCAGCGTGTAGAAAAATCGGTGTGATTAGTCGCCACCATTGTCCTTCTGCAATCGCTAAGTTAAGTCCGACCCCCAAATGCTGGATCCAAATCCCTGGCGGGAAAATACCGATTTGACCAAGGAAAACGAGTAAAAATAAAACGATGTGAATGGCAATTAACGTTGTTACGATCGGATAATTGCGCCTGAACGTATTGAAAGTTTCATTGCGAACGAACATACAGCCACCTCAATTGTACAAGAATCGTAATTAATCTTATCATATTGTGATTCATTCATTCGAATGAATCGATTAGGAGGATCGACGATGATTATTGGAAATGGCATTGACATCGTTGAACTAGAGAGAATTTCTAAGCTGATTGAACGTCAACCTCGTTTCATCGTGCGTGTTCTTACACTAACCGAACAGCGTACATATGCTCAATTATCAAAAAGACGCAAGGTTGAATATGTAGGAGGACGCTTTGCAGCGAAAGAAGCATTTGCCAAAGCATATGGTACAGGCATAGGTTCTGCAATTGGCTTTCAAGATATTGAAATAAATAATAATGAAAACGGGAAGCCGATGCTCGTCTGTACAAAGCTCAAAGAACCGCGTCAAGTGCATTTGAGTGTGTCGCACAGTAAGCATTATGCAATCGCAAATGTCATTATTGAAACGTAAGTTTTTTAGACAGGCTGGAATAACCGCATAGGTTGTCTCATATGATGTAATGCGGTTAGGAGGGGCCTGAAATGTTGGTAAGAACATGTGAATACGAGTGGTGGAGTGGGAAGCTAGAAACTCAATTCGAGAGATTGCGAGGTGGTGTCGTGATGAAACGATGGTTGAACAAAACGTAACTTAGACACGTACTGAACATCTAGATTTTTCTTCATCACGATGACTAACGGACGGAACAAAGGCAATCCATCTCTAAACATCCAATGAATAACACTCGTCACTTTTTATTACCACATTTCTTTTTTTACAATGTGATAGGTTCCTTCTTTGTCGTCACATCGAAGACAAAGGAGAGAGGTTTGATGAAAAAGAAGTTCGGTTTTTGTACGGTCGCTTTTTTATCGATTGCCTTACTTGCAGCATGCGGAGAAAAATCAGAAGAAGAAGTGGTTGAAGACCTCGGTGAGACACTTCAAACGATGAGTGGATATCAAACATCAGCATCGCTTACGATGCAAACGGGCCAAGAACCTAGGGAATACGATGTTCAAATCGCTCATGTTCAAAACGAAGAGAATCGTTATTACCGTGTGGAACTTCAAAACGAGAACGAAGAGCAAAATCAAATGATTTTAAGAAATGATGAAGGTGTTTTTCTATTGACACCTGCGTTAAACAAAAGCTTTCGTTTTCAAAGTGATTGGCCAAGTAACAACAGTCAAATGTATTTGTATGAGTCACTCGTTACCGACATTTTGAGTGATTCAGAGCGTTCTTTTGCCATTGAAGAAGACAAATATGTTTTTGAGACTGTAACGAACTATCAAAATCAGAACCTGCAACAACAAGAAATTGTTTTAAACGACGATTTGACGCCTCACGCAGTGCGGGTGTTTGATCAAAATTATGAACCGCTCGTTGAAGTTGCTTTTCATGATTTTGAATTAAATCCTGCGATTGATAGCAGTGAATTTGATATGGACCGTCATTTACCTGAAGAAGCAGATGCCCCGGTATCAACAGATGAGGTGACAGAGGAAGATGTGTTTGGTGTGTTTATGCCTTCGTATGAGCCTGCAAACACTGAGCTCTCTGAAACATCTGAAGTTCAAACAGACGATGGAATTCGCGTCATTATGTCTTATGAAGGCGAACAGCCATTTACAATTATTCAGCAACCGTTATCTATGTCCACATCATCAGACGTAACAATGACTAGAGATATGGGCACAGGAGATCCAATTGACTTAGGTGAAGTGATCGGTATTCAGACTGACAATTCACTTACATGGTCGGTTGACGGTGTGGAGTTTGTCATTGCATCGGATACGCTTCACGTCGATGAAATGGCAGCCGTAGCCAGATCAATGACAGCTACGCACGAAAAGTAATGGTGAGTCCACGTACGTGGACTCTTTTTTTAACGTAGTTCCTACATATACGATTGACAGTCACAATTACGCGTACACATAATGAAGATAAACTAACGAACGCTAGGAGTAAACAGACGATGGAACAATTGTATCGAGAAACTTGGATTCAAGTGAACACGGAAGCAATTAAACAAAACGTAGCGTCACTAGATCGGTTGCACAATGGTGACCGCAAAATTATGGCGGTGGTAAAAGCAAACGGATACGGACACGGAGCCATTGAAGTTGCAAAAGCCGCACTCGTTGGAGGAGCGACGGTTTTAGGAACTGCACTACTTGAAGAAGCAATTGAATTACGTGAAGCGGGAATTGTAGCGCCGATTGTTGTACTTGGGCGTACCGCAGCAAGCGGTGCCGGAGTTGCTGCAAAGCTAGACATTGCACTTACAACGTTCCAGCGAGAGTGGTTAGTTTCAGCAATGGAGCATCTTGAACGAGGTCAATCTCTCAAATTGCATGTGAAGTACGATACTGGAATGGGCAGAATTGGTGTAAGAACAATTGAAGAAGTGAAGGAAGTTTTGACGACGATTGATGAAGAAGAGAGCTTAGAGTTAGAAGGGCTCTTTACGCATTTTGCGACTGCAGATGAACTAGACCTCTCCTATTATGAAGAGCAACAGAAGACATTTGATGAGCTGATTCGTGTACTAACAAGTGAAGATAGACACATCCCGCTTATTCATTGTGCAAATAGTGCCGCAAGTATGAGGTTTAAAGATGCTTGTTATAACATGGTTCGTTTTGGCATATCGATGTATGGATTGTTACCTGCAACCGATCTAGAAGCGGAGTTACCATTTTCGTTAGCTCCAGCGCTTTCATTATATAGTCATTTATCACATGTAAAACCTGTAAAATCAGGAAGTAAAATCAGCTATGGTGGGACGTATACAGCAACGCAAGATGAGTGGATTGGAACGGTTCCAATTGGTTATGGGGATGGCTGGATTCGTAGTAATGCGAACGGCGGAGAAGTGATTATTGATGGGATGCGTTTGCCGATTGTTGGTCGCATTTGTATGGATCAAATGATGGTAAGACTTCCTCATGAAATGTCCGTCGGGCAACGGGTTACATTAATTGGTGAGGATAACAATGAGCGAATTACGATTGAGGAAGTTGCTGATCGTTTAGGCACGATCACTTACGAAATTCCGTGTCTAATTACTAAACGTGTCCCTAGGTTGTATGTAGAAAAAACAATGTCATAATTTGAAGGAATTACGCAGGTCGTGGCGAATGGGTTATAGAGGTACAACTATATTTACTGTACTGTAATGCTTTTGCAATGAAAGGCAGTCAATGCTATTATTGATAAAGGACATTACAGGAACTATAGTGTTGGAGGTGTCTTACATTGTCTAATGATCGTTCTAGACAAATTACGATTAGCCTTCCCCAATATTTATTGCAAGAGGTGGACAATATGATTAAGTATGATGGCCTTGAACGCAACGAATTTATCCATCAAGCCGCAACTAAATATTTGTACGAACACAAAGCTGAAGGTGTTCGTGAACACATGCAACAAGGTTATATCGAAATGGCTACCATTAACTTAACAATTGCTTCCGAATCTTTCGGCTTAGAGGAAGAGTGTGAAATGAAGATGGGGAGAAGGTTAGTCAGCGGTATTTAATACAGTGATTTTTATCGTTACAATTGTAGATATTATCCCATTTCTATATTGTTTCTTTATCGTTGCCAACGTATTTTCGTATGGCAGCTTTTTCTTAGTGGAAAAAAGACAAACAATCAGCAGTTGTGAGTTGCTTTCAAGGGCACAAAATGGAATAATGAAAATAGCGTACCCTGTGCGTAATTCTGTCAGGTGACAAGATTTTGTTAATGACGGTGGTGTGACTGATTATGCGTTCAATTGTATTACAACATATGATCGACAATAAAGATCACTATATTGAGCAGTGGAGAGTATCGTTTGATCAATTATTGTTTTCCCGATCTGAATCTACGATTAAACCTCAATATATCCAGGATGAAATGAAAGATGAGTTTGTGTCAGTAATCTTCGATACACTTACTATGGATAGACATTCTAGGCGTGCGGTGGTAAAGCGCTTTGTAGAGCGACTCATTCACGATGGCTGGATTGTTAGTGAATTTATTATGAGTTTGCAGAAGCTACGTCGCATTGTTATGAAAGACTTGTCCAAACACTATGATAAGGATAAGTTTGTTGATCTATCTAGTGAGCTTGAAGATTGGTTAGATGAACAAATTACTGATTTAACAACCGAATTTGCGAAAAACCACGAAGAAGTGAAAGCAATACAGAAAGTTGCTTTAAAGGAGTTATCAGCTCCGCTTATTCCTGTTTTTGATAAAATCGTCGTCATGCCATTAATTGGGACGATTGATACGAAGCGAGCTTCGCAAATTATGGAGAATTTATTAGAAGGTATTATCGAACATCGTGCTCAAGTCGTGCTCATTGATATTACAGGTGTGCCTCTTGTAGATACGATGGTTGCTCATCATATTATTCGTGCATCAGAGGCTG
This sequence comes from Bacillaceae bacterium JMAK1, assembly GCA_012970285.1. GTDB lineage: Bacteria > Bacillota > Bacilli > Bacillales > Marinococcaceae > Geomicrobium_A. The sequence goes on along the minus strand of JIBW01000005.1, from coordinate 53,981 downwards.
TTAGGCTAGTTGGTGCAGAGTGTTTACTCGTTGGAATTCGACCAGAGATTGCACAAACCATAGTTAATTTAGGGATTGATCTTGGGAATTTCACGACAAAGAGCACGCTTAAGAAGGGTGTAGAGACAGCGTTGCAAATGACGCATCGCGATATTATTACAAATGAAGAGCCTGTTACGGGTGGAGGGTTGAAGTAATGCGTATTCCTATACTCAAACTGGGTCGTTACTTGTTAATTTCGGTACAAGTAGAATTAGATGACCAAACTGCGTTGCAGTTTCAAGAAGATTTATTAAATAAGATCCATCAAGAAGGCTCGCTAGGGGTAGTCATTGATTTAACATCAGTCGATATGATTGATTCATTTATCGCGAAAGTGATCGGTGATGTTGTTGAGATGTCTAGTTTGATGGGGGCAAAAGTTGTTTTGACAGGTATACAGCCTGCAGTAGCCATTACTTTGATTGATATGGGGGTTTCTCTTCAGGAAGTGCAAACAGCACTTGACCTGGAGCAAGGTCTTGAGCGATTGCAACAGGAATTGGGGGGTTGACGTATATGAGTAACCATTCCTGTATTGAAATAGCCAATGAATGGGGGATTGTTTCTGCTCGCCAGGCAGGTCGTGAGCTTTCAAAAGACATTGGTTTTGGGAGTGTGGATCAAGCAAGAATTACGACAGCCATCTCAGAGCTTGCAAGAAACATTTACTTGTACACTGAAATCGGCAAGATAGATTTAGAAGAAATTAGTGATAATCATAGAAACGGGAAAGCCCGTGGGATTAAAGTCGTTGCTAGTGATAAGGGACCGGGAATTGAAAACCTAAGAGATGTTATGGTTGATGGATTTACGACCTCTGGAGGTTTAGGAGCAGGTTTACCAGGGGTGAAGCGTCTAATGGATGAATTCGACATCGAGTCAATCCCTGGAGAAGGTACCACGATTACGACGATTAAGTGGCTCCGTTAGAAGGAAGGATGTTCGGGGATGGACACTTACGAAACGCTACAACAGAGCTATAAAGAGATTTTGTTTAGTTTTTTGCAAAAGAAAAACGAACAAAGCTTATACGATGCTCAACAGTTCAGTAAAAAAGTGTTAGAAGAAAAAGTTTCTCCTGAAGAAATCGTTAGCATACATCTCGAGGTCATTCAGGAGCTCTATCCGGATATCCCGCCTGAGACACAAGAATCATTTGAGTTTCTACTGGAAGTGATGATTGGCTACGGTATGGCTTATCGAGAGCATCAAATCCTTCGTAATCGTCAGAAGGAATTGGAAGATGAGATTGATGTTGCGGCGAACATGCAACACACTCTACTTCCGAGTGAACTTCCGGATGTCGAGGAACTTGATATTGGTGTCATTACAGTACCAGCATCTAAGATGAGTGGAGATTATTATCACGTCATTAAGGATGCAAACGGCTTTATCGGTGTAGCCATTGCGGACATTATTGGAAAAGGAATTCCTGCTGCACTTTGCATGTCAATGATCAAATATGCAATGGACAGCATGCCGAATTCAATTTTGCAACCAGGAGAGCTTCTCGAAACACTTAATCGCACCATTGAACAGAACATTGCTTCTCACATGTTTGTGACGATGATGTATGGCAGTTATGATCCTAAGTCTCACGTCTTTTATTATGGTGGGGCAGGACATGAACCAGGCTTTTATTACAGTGAACAGCAAGATCGCTTTGAAGAGCTCTATGCTAAAGGGTTAGCACTTGGTATTTCTAAAGATGCAAAATATCGTCAGTTTAGTCGTGAAATGAACGAAGGTGACTTTGTCGTTTTACTTTCAGATGGCGTTACAGAATGCCGTACAGAAGAACGGTTTATTGAACGTGAAGAGATTACGGCTCTCATTAGAAAATATAAGCATTTAAGTGCACAAAAAATCGTTGATCACGTCTATCGAGACCTAGAACGTTGGCAAGAATTTCAACTTCGGGACGACTTCACTTTAATAATAGTAAGAAGGAAGTTTAAAAAGAATACATGATGGGTATATAATAACAGCGGCCTCAGGCCGTTTTTATTTATCATAAGATAATTAGCACTCATTATATATTTTGAACGATTGAACGGGGAGGGGAATAACGTCATGAAATTAGAACTAAGAACAGAGGATATGAAGGCGGACAATGCTAAGAAATTGTATGTTGCAGGAGAGATTGACGCTTATACAGCGCCACAACTTAAAGAGGCATTGTCTCAATTAACTTCAAGAGATCAAGGAATTACAGTCGTAGACCTTGAAGGTGTAGATTATATTGATAGTACAGGGCTCGGGATTTTTGTAGGCGCCCTTAAAGATACGCACAGTCACGAAGGACAATTTAAGATCGTTTCTTTAAACAGTCGCGTAAAACGACTCTTTTCAATTACAGGATTAGATGAGGTTATGGACATCGACGAAAAGGAGGGGGCCAATCAATGAGCTCGAAGATTGACAGCATAGAAATGAGCGTACCTGCCAAAGCAGAATATATTGGAATCCTCCGCTTAACTGCATCTGGAATTGCGAACCGGGTAGGCTATTCTTACGATGTAATAGAAGATATTAAAGTATCCATGGCGGAAGCATGTACGAATGTCGTTGATCATGCTTACAAAGACGGTAGTGGCGATATTAAAGTGAAGTTCGATCTCTTTAATGACTACCTTCAAATCCAAGTTTCAGATGAAGGAACGGAGAAGAAGACGCTTGCTAAATCTAATGGGCCTGTTGATGCTAACAAGCCGATTGAGGAGTTACAGGAAGGAGGCCTTGGGCTGTTCCTGATTGAGACGTTGATGGACGAGGTTGAAATTACGCAAGATAATGGTGTAACGATTACAATGAAGAAGTTCGTTCAAAGGGATGAGGTGGCTCAAGGTGCCGATGGAGTCGAAACAACAGCCAACCACTAAGGCTGAAGAGCCAATTTACGACTTAATAACGCAATATCAAGAAGGCGCAGACGAGGAAGTTCAAACGAAGCTCGTCTTGCATTACGAGTCGCTTGTAAAGTCATTAGCTCGAAAGTTTTCGCGAGGACAAGGACATGATGATGACCTTTACCAAGTAGGGATGATCGGGCTATTAGCAGCATTAAGACGTTACGACGCTTCTTTTAATCGTTCGTTCGAATCGTTTGCTGTTCCAACAATTGTCGGAGAGATAAAACGATTCATTCGTGATAAAACATGGAGTGTACACGTTCCAAGAAGAATTAAAGAACTCGGCCCCAGAATTAAGAAGGCGGTTGAAGAGCTAACGACTGAATTGCAGCGTTCGCCTCTTGTTAACGAAATCGCTGCCAGGTTAGAAGTGACGGAAGAAGAAGTGTTAGAAACGATGGAGATGGGTAAAAGTTATCAAGCATTATCTGTTGACCGTTCGATCGAAGCTGATTCAGAAGGAAGTGCCGTTACACTTTTAGATTTGGTCGGTAGTCACGATGAAGGATTTGAGCAAACAGACCAACAATTGTTGCTTGAGAAGGCATTTGCTGTACTCACTGACCGCGAGAAGGAAATCCTTAAATGCACGTATTTTGATAACTTGAGCCAGAAAGAAACTGGCGACTTGCTTGACATCTCTCAAATGCACGTCTCAAGACTTCAACGAAGAGCTTTGCAAAAGCTACGCGAATCCATTCGTGTTGAGCCATCGGAGTGTTATTGAATGGGAAAAATAATCGAAGAACAATATGAGAACGCTGTAACTGCAGCATTTCAAGCTGGAAAAGGCGGCAATCCAGTTTGTGGTGATATGTTCATTACTGTTGAAACTGATCGTTACTTTCTCACTGCTCTTGCAGATGGCCTAGGGAGCGGCAAAAGTGCTAGACGTTCATCGGAACTTGCGATGAACGTCATTGAGAAGCACTTTGATGCTCCGATGGAAGAAATATTTGCGAACGTTAATCAAGCGCTAACCCATGAGCGTGGAGTCGTACTAACTGTCATCCGAATCGATTATGAGTTAAATCAGATTACGTGTGGGAATATCGGCAATGTTGAATGTTTATTGATGATCGATCAAAAGGACGTCATGAGAATCATCCCTACGACTGGTTTTCTCTCAGGCAGAGCTTTTAAAGCTCGGGTCCATCATTTTAGCTTTAAGCAAAATGTCGGTTTCCTTTTACATTCTGATGGTGTTTCAAAGCATATGCATCGCTACGAACTCCAAGCTTCACGACTTTCTCCAACAGCCGTCGTTGAACGGCTGAAAAAAGAGATGGCTCTAGATAAAGACGATGTGACCATTGTGTCAGGGTATGTACACTGAAACGCAGCGAGCGACGTTGCGTTTTTTTTTGCTTTCAAAAATATGGTAAAGTACAAAGTATAGCAACTCAGTCAGAGGAGGCAATGGACATGTTCAAGTCTACGAGCCAAGAAGAGATTGTATCCCGAATTGCAAAGAGCACAGGGGTAAATGAAAAGAACACGAATGCGATCATTCAACTTAGTGAAGAAGGCAATACGATTCCTTTTATTGCTCGTTATCGTAAAGAGCAAACAGGTAACGCAGATGAAACAAACATAAAAGCAATCTTGGATCTATTCCAATATGAGAATCAATTGGAAGACCGAAAGCAAGAAGTCTATCGCTTAATTGACGAACAAGATAAATTAACACCTGAGTTATCGAAGAATATTCATGAGGCGAGAAAGTTACAAACGTTAGAAGATCTTTATCGTCCATATAAGCAAAAGAAACGCACACGTGCGACGATTGCAAAGGAGAAGGGATTAGAGCCGCTTGCTAAGCGAATATTCGACCATCCTAAAGAGATTGATGTTAAAGAAGAGGCAAATGCGTACCTAAGCGAAGAACATGAACTTAGAGATGTGGATAGTGTTATTGCCGGTGCTCTAGATATTATCTCCGAGTGGATCTCAGATGAAGCAACGATTCGTCAGAAAATCCGTACATTCACGTATTCGAATGGTACGTTAAAAACGTCAATGAAGAAAAATGCAGAAGACGAAGAAAGTGTCTTTGAAATGTATTATGAATTCGAAGAAAGAATTAAGAACATCCCATCGTATCGCGTACTTGCAGTAAATCGTGGGGAAAAAGAAAATGTCTTGAAAGTGACGATTGATGTTCAGCGGGAACGAATTGAGGAATTAATGGAAAAGCAAATCATCAAACGCTTCGGTTCTCCTGCTGTTGATTATGTAAAAGAAGCAATCGCTGACAGTTACAAACGTTTACTAGCACCGTCTGTTGAACGTGAAATTCGAAATGAGCTTACAGATGCTGCTGAAGATAAAGCGATCCAAGTTTTCTCAGGTAACCTAAAGCAGCTCTTGCTGCAACCACCTTTTCTCAATAAGGTCGTGCTCGGTGTAGACCCTGCCTACCGAACTGGTTGTAAGCTTGCCGTAGTTGACGGTACTGGGAAAGTATTAGACACCAGCGTCATTTATCCGACACCACCTCGGAATGATATCCAAAATGCTGCGAAGAAAGTGACGCAGTGGGTACAAAAGTACAAGGTTGATATGATTGCAATTGGAAATGGAACGGCTTCAAGAGAAACGGAAGCGTTCATTGCTGATGTGATTGCAGAAGAGCAATTGGATCTGCACTACTTAATTGTGAACGAGGCAGGAGCAAGTGTATACTCTGCTTCAGATCAAGCGCGCTCGGAGTTTCCGCAGTTAGAAGTTGAAGAACGGAGTGCCATTTCCATTGCAAGACGATTGCAAGATCCGTTATCTGAACTCGTTAAAATCGATCCAAAGTCAATTGGTGTTGGTCAATATCAGCACGATGTACAAGCAGGGAAGCTTTCAGGTAGCTTAGATTTTGTCGTTGAGTCTGCGGTCAACCTTGTCGGTGTTAATGTAAACACCGCATCTTCAAGTTTGCTGCAATATGTTGCAGGTCTTAATCAGAAGGTTGCCCAATTGATTGTAACGTATCGTGAAGAGAATGGGCAGTATCAAACGCGTAAAGACTTAAAGAAGGTGCCTCGACTTGGTGCAAAAACGTATGAGCAGGCTGCAGGTTTCCTACGCATAATTGAAGGTGAAGATCCACTCGATCAAACACCCATACATCCAGAGAGTTACACCGTGACACGTAAATTACTGAAAGACATGAACATTAACGTTCAAACATTAGGTAAGGCAGACACTAAGGAAAAACTACAATCGCTAAATCGCACGGAAATTGCAGAAAGCCTAGACGTCGGCTCAATGACGCTCAATGACATTCTTGATGCGTTAATTCGCCCGAATCGTGACCCACGAGAAGATATGCCTAAGCCGATCTTGAAATCAGGTGTCATGGCTATGGAAGACTTAGAAGAGGGCATGGAACTTGAAGGAACCGTCCGAAACGTCGTCGACTTTGGGGCCTTCATTGATATTGGGGTGAAGCAAGATGGGTTGGTTCATATTTCCAAACTTGCTGATCGCTTCGTGAGAAATCCACAAGACGTTGTGGCAGTCGGGGATATTGTCACCGTCTGGGTAGAACAAGTTGATCAGAAAAAAGGTAGAATCGCGCTCACGATGTTAACGCCAAAAAAAGCCGTCAAATCCTAATAAAGAAGCCAAAGTTGTGATAACTTTGGCTTCTTTATCTTTCATTGTTATGATTGAAAGAACGTATCTTGGTTTTTTCTGAGGTATGAATACCAGCATTGATTAAGCATGACAATTTCATGGTGATTTTTTTCGAAATAAGCTTTTTCAAGCTGCTTTCTAAGCCAATAAGGCATGATTCTTTTCCCCTCCTTGTGGTAAAATCAAATTCACAGAAGGCGTTTCACTAGTATATGTTGTTTAGCTTGTATACGTTGACGGTTAATTCGAAAGGTGATGTGGTTATGACAAATGAAGAACTCCAACAATGGACGGAACGGTTATCAAATGATCGTTTCCATAAACCATTTCGCCACACGATCACATTTAATCGTCGTTTGAGAACGACAGGTGGGCGTTATTTGTTACATACGAACAACATTGAAATGAACCCAAAGCAATTGGAGCACTTTGGAATCGAAGAATTTGAGAAAATCATTCTACATGAATTGTGTCATTATCACCTACATATAGAAGGAAAAGGCTATCAACATAAAGATGCAAGTTTCAAAAAATTGTTGAGTCAAGTCGGGGGAAGTAGGTATTGTAACCTTGTCCCTGGAACGTACAAACCGTTGGTGTATAAATACTTTTACCGATGTGTGAAGTGCAATCAAACGTATCGACGCAAACGACAAATGGATGTAAATCGGTATGTTTGCGGACGCTGCAAAGGGAAATTAAAAAAAGTTAATGAAAATCGTTGACGATAATTAATAGCCTGTGCTATATTATAAAAGTCGCCAAGAGAGAAACACAAAACGACAGCAACACTTCAAAAAATACATAAAAAAGTTGTTGACATAACAACAACGACCATGATATGATATTACTTGCCTGTTACGAAATGAACGGACAAGCAAGCAACATTCCACAGTAGCTCAGTGGTAGAGCAACCGGCTGTTAACCGGTAGGTCGCTGGTTCGAATCCTGCCTGTGGAGCCATTCGGAGAAGTACTCAAGTGGCTGAAGAGGCGCCCCTGCTAAGGGTGTAGGTCGCGCAAGCGGCGCGAGGGTTCAAATCCCTCCTTCTCCGCCATTGAAACTTTGTGAATTAGACAAGCATGGCCCGTTGGTCAAGGGGTTAAGACACCGCCCTTTCACGGCGGTAACGCGGGTTCGAATCCCGCACGGGTCACCATTTATCGGAGGGTTAGCTCAGCTGGGAGAGCATCTGCCTTACAAGCAGGGGGTCGGCGGTTCGATCCCGTCACCCTCCACCATTTTCACTTGAAAGAGTGAATAAGAAACACTGCATTTGCAGAAGTTAATAGAGAGAATTTTTATAAGTGGGCCTGTGGTGTAGCGGTTAACATGCCTGCCTGTCACGCAGGAGATCGCGGGTTCGATTCCCGTCAGGCCCGCCATTTATAGAAAATCCAATCCTTGTAAACATAATGGAATAGTGGGCCATAGCCAAGCGGTAAGGCATCGGATTTTGATTCCGTGATGCGCTGGTTCGAATCCAGCTGGCCCAGCCATTTTAATTACAGTTTGCCTTAAGTAACATTTACACACATGCGGGTGTGGCGGAATTGGCAGACGCGCTAGACTTAGGATCTAGTGTCCTTGTGACGTGGGGGTTCAAGTCCCTCCACCCGCACCATATTTATACCAAGACGCGGTTGTGGCGGAATGGCAGACGCGCTAGGTTGAGGGCCTAGTGGGAGTTAAATCCCGTGGTGGTTCAAGTCCACTCAACCGCACCATACAAACCTCAGCAATACCAACGCAATTGTGCGAGTGGTATTTTTTTGTGTCTTCATTTTTACTTGGGAATGAAGACTTTTTTTGTTTCATTCACCAAGAATTTAAGAGCATATTTTAAGGTGTTATAGTAAATGTTCGGGAATGGTCATGTTCTATTAATAGGGTGTTTAAGTAAAGCATCTGACTCAAAGATCTGATTTTGATATTTCTTTCTAAATGAACCTTTATAATTTATGTACATATTTGCATTTTATTTGATCGATCGAATAATTTTATAACTAAATTGCTATAAAGGATGGCTGAAAAACATCTATATAAGTTGAATGAAAGATCATCCATGATTTCCACTGTGGGAGGATGCTTCTACCCTTGGTAGGAGGGCAGTTGGCTCGCCCCTTTTTCCGCAGGCGTAGTTGGAAAGGGAATCTGTCTGAATGTGAAAACAATGAAGATGAAAATACACCGGTCAAAATTGCAAGATTTCACTTAGCTGGTGTTCTCAAAAGTGAAAGCGTGGCTCTTCGCAAAATGAAGAATCACGCTTTTGCACACTATTTATAGACAAGCTTGCGCAGGAGGGAATCTAATGGCCCAGGTATTCTTTTTTCTGCCATTATCGCTGCGATGACTAAACCTAACAGCCAGACGAACAGTGCGATTAGTAAAGCACCAGTACTGTATAATGATGCACCTAGACCAAGAACAACCGGAGATAATAAGATGACTAACAATGTTTCATTGAAAACATAAAAGGTCAATGAGCGACGCCCTAATGCTTGGAGGGATCGAGTGATGAGTCCTGTTTGCTTTACAGATGATCCGATCAGCCCAAATATTCCCATATATCCTAGTCCGCCAGCGACACCTGTTATGATTTGCAAAAAGGTCATGAATCCTTCCATTTGAGGGGTTGTTATCCACAAGCCAACACTAATCAATGCCAAAGGAAGGGCACCAACAATCGACACGGCTGTTCCGATTATAGCCATACCCTTCAACCATTTGCGATGTAGCTTCGCATCCAGTAAGTTTTTCCGTCCTGCCCAGACGCCAAGCAAGAGAGTTAATAGCATGGGGTACATGAGGAGCTGTCCGAGCATACCGATCGGTAAATTAATTACGTTATAGAATAATGCTTCAACATAAGTCCCTGGAGTTAAGCTTCCACGACTTGGGGTTTCTACATTAGCGATATCTGTAATCACAGCGAATAGCATCCATATGATAGGCAAAACGATTACAAAAAACAAACTCATACAAATCAATGCATAAGTAAGAACTTTATCTTTCTTAAACAAGATCCACCCAATAAGGAAGGTTGAAATTCCGTAGACGAAGAGAATATCAATCCCGCCAATAAATACAGCATGTATGAAACCAAAAAGTATAAGAAATAACGCTCTTCGTATTATTAACTGTTTAGAATTTTTTTCTAACATCCCGGTTTCTGTTTGTCGCCTTACCATCATTGCGAGTCCATAACCAAACAGAAGTGCAAATAAAGGCAAACCACGGTTAGCGACGAACAAAGTACTGAAGAAATTGGTTACATCATCTACAAATGTTCCTCCGAGAGGACGACCGATTTGTGTTGTTTCAGTTGCAACCACCCACAACGTTGCATGTGCGATAGCAATAATAAGCAACATAAATCCCCGGGCTAGATCAGGAGCTAACAAACGTCCACCTGTATTTCCTTGTAACGAGTGCTGAGGATGGCTCGGTTGCTTTACAGTTGATCCAGAATCTTTAGGTCCAGACATCTTTGCATCACTTCCTTTGAATAGTAAACTTTCAGCGAATGACTTGTTTTTAAGTATCGTGGAAAGTACAACAGGATTCAGCTGTTTTGTCATGAAAGGGGGGAATTTGAGACTGAAGGGGGTCATACTCTGTAACTTTGGTTTGCTTTAATGCCCTTAAACAACAAATACGAGTGATCATTTACAAAACGTTAAGTTCCCAGCTAAAAGAGTTAAAAGCTGAGGATTGATGAAGCGAAACAAATACACTAGAATTCAACCAAAAGTCGAGTCTCTTCTTCCTGTTTTCTATGTCATAAATCTTCAACAGAACGATATCAAGTCAATTAAAAAGTTCTTCTGTCTTCATTTCAATTTAGAAATGGGGGCTTTTTTTGTATCTTGAATTGCCTTTTTCTACATCACTCAAATTACTTTTTAATATGTAGACGAATGGTTGATGGATAAGGTTTTCTAGCTATAATTTAAAGCTATAAATAGTCTGGGGCAAAAAAAGTAATTGACATGCGAAGAAAAGTTATTTAGTCTTTAAATCGTAATCATTACGATTAAAGGAAGGGGCGCTAAACAAGTTGGCAAAAAAATCTAAAGTCGTAAAAGAACGTAAACGTCAAGAATTGGTTGCAACCTATGCAGAACTTCGAAGAAAACTCAAAGAAAAAGGAGATTATGAAGCATTGAGAAATTTGCCGAGGGATTCTTCTCCTACTAGGTTAAAGAATCGATGTGAAATTACCGGTCGCCCTAGGGGATACATGAGAAAGTATAAGATGTCTCGCATTGCCTTTCGAGAATTAGCTCATAAAGGTCAACTACCAGGAGTTAAAAAAGCAAGTTGGTAATAATTTAATATCCGATACTTATTGCTGTTTGCAAAAGCCATATGAATCAAAAGAATACAAGAGGAACGAAGGAGAACGTAACATGAAAAAAAACATACAGAGAAGCGTAACACTGTTAGCTGCTTCAGCACTATTTGTCGCATGTGATGCTTCAGAAAATGGTGATGAGTCAACGTCATCGGATGGAAGTGAACAACTAGAAGCAAGTCATGATGGCGATGATCATGATCACGATGAACATCAAGATCCAGGTCAACATGTACCAGAGGACGTAGACATTGAAGGATTGGCGGATCATTATCACACTGGAGACAATGTAGAACTTATTGCAGATTATGACGATGATACTAATTACGATCATTGGCATTGGTATACAAGAGACGATGATCATGCTGAGTGGGAAACGGTACCCGACCATGGTACAGACCAGTATACGGGCGAGGCTACGGTGAACGGTCAAGAAATTAAAGCGGTGCTTTTTGATGATGATCATGAAGCGTATGTTCAATCCCCTGTACTTGAAGTTGTGATCGATGACCATGACCACGATCACAGCCATGCACATGATGAAGAAAGCCAAAGAATTTATGATGGCTTCTTTTATGACGACGATGTAGAGGATCGTTCATTATCAGATTGGAGTGGAGACTGGCAATCTGTATACCCTTATTTGCAAGATGGTGCGTTAGATGAGGTTTTTGAACATAAAGCGAATGAAGCAGAAAGTAACATGACTGCTGAAGAGTATAAAGAATATTATGAAATTGGTTATGAAACGAATGTCGATCGCATCGTCATTGATGAAGATCACTTTACCTTTTTTGAAGAAGGTGAAGAGTATACAGCTGAGTATGGCAACGATGGTTTTGAGATTCTAACGTACGAGGCAGGTAATCGAGGGGTACGATTTATTTTTGAGAAGTACGATGGAGACGAAGAGATGCCACAATTTATTCAGTTCAGCGATCATGAGATTTCCCCAACGGACTCACATCATTTTCATCTCTATTGGGGGGATGACCGTGAGGAACTATTAAATGAAGTAACGAATTGGCCAACGTATTATCCATCAACGATGAGTGAAGAGGAAATTGTTCATGAGATGATTGCTCATTAATGAATGAAGTAACGACCATTGATCATTCAATGGTCGTTTTTGAACATAGGATGATTTCTACCTGCGAACTGTAGGTTACTTAATGAAATCTTCGGTACACATATTGAAGTTCATCTATTAATATAGATTTTGTTGATTTATAAACTTATTTAACTAACAAATAAACTTAAAATGAGCACAACAGTTAATCCTGTCAGTCCGACAAGTGTCTTCATTACTGTCCATGATTTAAGAGTATCCTTTACAGACATTCCGAAGTAGCGATTGGCCATCCAAAAACCAGAATCATTTACATGAGAAAATGCTGTACCGCCACATGCAATAGCAATAACAAGTAATGCTAACATAGGTTCGCCCAGATCATAGAATTCTAATAACGGGGCAACAAGGCTAGCCCCTGTAATCATGGATACTGTTCCAGAGCCTTGTGATATTCGAACCAATGATGCAGTAATAAATCCAAATAATAAAATAGGCATGTTAATCCTTTGCATTCCTTCAGCCAATACTTCTCCAATACCTGATGCAATTAAAGTTTGCCCAAAAACTCCGCCTGCTCCTGTGATCAAAATAATAATGCCAGCTGGTTCAAGAGCTTTTGTTGAGATTTTTTGAAGTTCGTCTTTAGAAAAACCTCTTTTTGTCCCAAAGAACCACAGGGTTAATAAACAAACGAGAAGAAGAGCAATTATTGGATTCCCAATAAACATAAGAATTTCTCTTAGTATAAAGCCTTCGGGTAATAGTTGTGCCGATACTGTATTTGTTAATATTAAAATCATTGGCAATAATAAAATAAATAGTACACTTCTAAAGCTCGGCAGTTTAGACATATCGTAAGTAGGGTTTTCTTTAGCTATACGTTCAGGAACAGGTACAAATATGCGTTTTGAAATAAACTTACCGAATAAAGGACCAGCTACAATCATTGCAGGCACCCCAGCAATGATTCCAAACAAAATGACATACCCTAAATCGGCACCGATTATGGAAGCGGTTGCAATAGGGCCCGGTGTTGGAGGAACAAACGTATGAGTAACACTTAGCCCTGCAGTCAAAGGAATGCCATAGTATAGGAGGGACTTTTTCGTTCGTAATGCGATACTATAAATAAGTGGCACTAAAATAATTATAGCTACATCAATAAATACAGCAATTGATATTAAGAATCCACTTAATCCTAGAGCCCATGTAATGTTTTTATCACTAAATTTTTCAATTAAAGTTATTGCTAGACGCTCTGATCCACCTGATGCTCGAAGAACCTCACCAAACATGGCTCCAAGACCTATAATTAATGCTACAAATCCTAGTGTACTACCCATTGCTTCTTCTATATGCTCCAGAAGATCTTGTGGAGACATTCCGACAGACAGTCCCACAAAAACACTAGCAACTAATAAAGCTAAAAATGCCTGGAGTTTTGTTTTTATAATCAGGAAAAGTAGCATAGTCATGGCTAGAACAGAAACGACAATTAGCCAAGTTACTTCAATCATAATTAGCCCTCTTTCAAGATTGTATTAGTCTTCTAAACCTTTAGTTTCGGGTAATAAAAAATCAAAATCACAACCTTCGGAAGCTTGCAAGACGTGATCACGATACAGCTTTTTAAAGCCTCGTAAATGTTCTTTAGCTACCGGCAATTCCACCCATCTTTCTTTTCGCTCTTTCAATTCATTATCATCAACAAGCAGTTCAAGTAGACCTTTCTCAATGTCAATATGAATCAGGTCATCGTCTTTCACTAAACCGATGTTTCCTCCTACTGCTGCTTCTGGAGCCGCATGTAACACAACCGTTCCAGATGCTGTACCGCTCATACGACAATCAGAGATTCGAACCATGTCCCTCACTCCTTGCTTCAGTAACTTATTAGGGATGGGAATCATACCAGCTTCAGGCATACCGGGAGCACCTTTAGGTCCTGCATTTTGTAACACTAATACACTGTTCTCATCCACAACCAAATTCGGATCTTGTACTCTTTCTTCCATATCTTCCAGGGATTTGAACACGACAGCTTTTCCAGTATGATTGGATAGTGCTGGGTTAAGTATTGATTTTGGTTTAATAATTGCTCCTGAAGGCACAAGATTACCTTTTAAGACACGAATACCGCCTCTTGAATATATAGGATCGTTCATACTTCTGATGACATGCCGGTACTCTTTACGTACAAATGCGCTTTTAAGGTTTTCTTTTAAAGAATGGTTTGTAACTGTTAATTCGTCTCCATGTAACAATGTTGATAATTCAGAAAGTAAGGCTGGGATACCCCCCGCATAGTAAAGTTCTTGCATTTGGTATTCTCCAGCGGGTCTTAGGTTGCCAATAATCGGAGTTATTTCTGCAATTCTCTCAAAATCATCTAATGTTAAATGAATATTTAATCTTCTTGCAATGGCAATTAGATGAATAACCGCATTTGTCGAACCTCCAATTGCCATTAAAGTTGTAATGGCATTTTCAAAAGCATTTTGAGTCATTATTTTAGAAGGTGTTAGATTCTTTTGTACGAGTGTTACAGCTTGAGATCCTGTTTCTTTAGCCAATCGAAGTCGTTCATTCATTGTAGCTGGTACTGCAGCCGCACCGGGCAACATCATCCCCAATGCTTCTGAACAAGCGGCAATTGTACTAGCAGATCCCATAACCATACAATGGCCAGCTGTAGGGGCTAATTGTGCATTAATTTCATTTAATTCTTGTTCTTCAATTGTACCTGCTTTGTATTCTTGCCAAAAATATCGACAATCACTGCAAGCCCCTAAGGTGCGTCCTTTGTATTCCCCGTTGTTCATTGGACCACCAGTAAATAAGATTGCTGGTTTATTTGCACTCGCCGCCCCCATAAGCTGACCTGGCGCCATTTTGTCACAGCCACCAATTAATACCACCCCATCGATAGGTTGTGCACTAATCATTTCTTCGGTATCAATCGCTACTAAATTTCGATAAAGCATCGTAGTAGGAGAAGTAAACATTTCCCCAACTGAAATAGTAGGGAATTCCAAAGGAATCCCACCGTTCATAATTACACCTTTTTTAATAGCTTCAACCATTGGTTTAATATGGCTGTGACAACGATTAATCTCACTGTATGTATTGGCAATGCCAATAATAGGTTTACTAAAATCTTGTTCATCATATCCTAAATGCCGTTGAAATGCCATGCGAATAAATTCGCTGAAACCTTTATCTCCATAAGAAGTAACATTAGACATTTTGTACTCTCCTAACTTAAATGATTTATGTTTATTGTGTTATTTGTGCCAACAAATGTGCTTCATTTGCTTCCATATGAGACATCATATAAAGTTTTGCTTGGCCACCATTCCTTGTACGAATTGCTTCAGCTATCATACTGTGATAATGTGCTGCTTTTTCAATCATGCCTGGAACATTTGTGAACTCTCGACCGTCTCTTAGCTTACCTTGAAGATCATTATAAGAAGCGGCTACATATGGATTATGTGTAGCATTTGCAATCAAAAAGTGAAACTTGAGGTCTTCTTCCTTTGTACTTTCCCCATGTAAAGCTAGCTGTTTCATTCTTTGAGCTGAAGCAATTATTTGCTCAATTTCTTCTTGATAAGCTTGAATTGCTGCACTTTCAGCAAAAGCAGGTTCGATCATTCTACGATATTTACTTAAATGTAATAATTGAACTATTTCATCAGCATTGAAGTCGGTATTAGTGCTTTCTCGTCGTTCACTACGTTTTGAAACAAATGTTCCTCGCCCTTGATACATATTAATAAGAGACTCATTTTCTAAAGCTCGAAGAACCTCACGTGTTGTAGACATGCTAACGTTGTAATTCTCGGATAAGATAGCCAAAGTAGGCATCCTAGCTTCTGGTTCCCAATCACCTTGTAAAATCTTCTGTTTCAGGTCAGAAAACATTAAAGTAAAGCGCTTACTCTTCTTGGAAGTCAAAGCATCAACCCCTTGAATTGGAATTCATGTGATGAATTTTAATATACATCATATGAATTTTGATTACAATTACTTTTCTGAAATCTGTTTGGAATATGTTGATTTTCTATCTAAATTGTTCAGCTGACCACAAATTTATTTCGTAAATTGTGTATAGACAAATATTGCTAGATAATAAAATCAATAATTTAATAAAAAACAAAGAAGTTTTTCTTTTGTCATCATTTCAAATTTGAAATGAAGGCTTTTTTGTATCTTGAATTTCTTCTTTCTACATCATTAAAAGCACTTATTAAAATGTAAGTGAAGGATTTTTGACTAAGGATTTTTAGCTATAATTAAAAAAAGTAATTGGCACCCGGGGAAAGTTATTTATTTTGTTAATTGTAATAATTGCGATTAACAGAGAGGAGAAAAGTAATTTGGGAAAAAATCTAAAGTCGTTAAGGAACTTAAGCGCCAAGAAGTAGTTACAAAATATGCAGAACTTCGCAAGCAGCTTAAAGAAAAATGAAGTAACGAATTGGCCAACGTATTATCCATCAACGATGAGTGAAGAGGAAATTGTTCATGAGATGATTGCTCATTAAATAAAAAATCCAATCTACGAACGCTTGTTTCACTACACTTATATTTAGTTCATACCGTAGCTATTTTGACATAAGTTAAAAAGTGGAGGTATCAAATTCCTCAAGGTGGTGATGCAAGTCATGTGTACGTCGGCAACGGTCAATACGAAAGAAGGGCATCATTTTTTATCGAGAAATCTTGATTTTTATGATTTACCTGTTGATTATAGTGTTTACGTGCTACCTAGGAAATATAGATGGCTGAATCAACAAGAGAATCGTACGATCATGAGCCGTTATAGTGTTGTTGGAATGGGCATAGAAACAGAGGATCAACTTGGATTATTTGACGGGTTAAATGAGCACGGTTTGATGGGTGTTGTTCACTATTTAGAAGGGTTTGCAGCATTCAACACGCGGTTACGAAGAGATAAATTGAACATCTCCGCGTATAACTTTATGTTGTTTGCATTAACACAATTTCGCTCTACAGATGAGATTGTTAGTCATTTGAAGACGATTAATTTAATGGCTAGTAATCTTGAACTGACTGATGGACCACCTCCACTGCATTGGATTTTTACGGATCGGGAAAGAAATACAGTTGTAATTGAAAGTACAGATGATGGACTTAAAGTCTATGATAATTTAGTGGGTGCGTTTTCGAACAGCCCAGATTTCCGATGGCACCTTATTAACTTAAATCAGTATTCTTCACTTTCTTCTGAACAGCCGAGTGAAGATGTCATTTGGGGGGATTATCATCTCGTTAAGTCACCAGAACTGTTAAGTGGTAACTTTGGAATTCCAGGGGATTATTCATCACCTTCGCGTTTCGTAAGAGCTGCTTTTCTTAGAAATCACATTGAAGAAGCCATAACAGAGATGGATGGCTTACGAAATGCAATTCATATCCTTGATTATTGCAATGTGGCTAGAGGAGCAGATATAGAAGCTGGTGAACCTTCGTATACACTTTATACAAGTGCTATGTGTAGTCAAACAGGTACTTACTATTACTATCCATATTCCAACAATCAGATAAATGCTGTGAACCTTTTCAATGAAGACTTAAATGGAACAGATCCTATACGCATCAAGGTCCCGCTGATCCAAACGATTAACTACCAAAACGAAAAGAGAACATAAAGACAAGCGGGGAATCGCCTGCTTGTCTTTTTATATGAATGGGAGCATGGTACCTTATTGGCTCAACTCGAAATGGTTAACGGTAGTAACCACGTTATCTTTTAAAGCTAACCCTTTCTCTAATTGATATAATGATGATACGAGTATCATGAACTAGTTTTAAAGTGGCATGATATATTTCTAAATAAACAAACTCTATTTCATTAAATCAAAGAAGGTGATTCAAGTGAGTCTACATATGACAAAGCCTGCGTCTGTAAGAGAGCTTTCTAACTTCTTGGAAACAATGAACAACCAACCAAAACATCACATCGGTTTTTGTGGGGAGGACAGTAGTGAAATTTATGATACGCTCGTTAACGATTTTTCAGATTTGCCATTCGAAGACTCGTTTGTGGTTGCTTACAAAGAGAACGAAATCATCGGCGCACTTGGTTTAGATGTTGATTTACCGAGGGGAGTTGCCGATGTATGGGGACCGTTTATACATGAAGAAGAGATGGGACTTGCTGTTGAGTTATGGAATCAATTAATTCAAAACGTACCTAAAGAGGTAAGTAAATTCTCTTTCTTTATAAATAAGGAAAATACGTTTGTAAAACAATTCGCGATCGACCGTAAAGGAATCGAACGAGGTTCAGATCTTGTTCTATATAGAAAACGAGAGAGTTTCAAGAAGAAGGAAGTCCAAGCAGAACCGTATAAGAACCTGTATAGTGATTCCTTTTCAGACCTTCATAATCAGCTATTTCCTAACACGTATTATGATGCGCAAACGATTCAGAATCGCTTAAATGACGATAACCAGTTAATTATAGTTAAAGAAAATAAATCTAGCATTCAAGGGTATGTGTACTTCGAAGCAAGCCCGAAGCATAGTGAGGGAAACATCGAGTATGTGGGTGTGTCAGAAACGTTCAGAAAACAAGGCATTGGTAAAAGGTTAATCATTCATGCGCTAAATGAGCTCTTTTCTTATGAAACAATTGATGAGATAACCATTTGTGTAGAAGCAGACCACCAGGCAGCGATTGCACTCTATCGGTCGGTCGGCTTTGAAGTGAAATATCATTTATATAGTTATAGTGTAGTTTTAGATGCATAAAGCCACTACTGTTCACCGTTACTATCACGGATGTATGAAAGATGCGTGTGTTTAGAATAAGAAAAAAGATCTGCTAAGTACGCAGATCTAACCAATTTGCCACGGGCGTGGTGTGGACTTGTTTTGTTTGCGTTTTGTGCCTTGCAGTTGATCTTTTTGTGTGAGGGTTGGCGTTGCGCCTTGGTCGACCTTTTGTTTGACAGTGGCATTCATTGAGAATGTGTTCGGTGCTTTGAAGATTCGCTTTGATGGCTTGGTGCAAACGGGACATACGGACTTTGTCTTGTCGCCATGTGATGACGTGTGCTTTTCTTCAAATGGTCCGCACGACGGACAAGAAAATGAATAGATCATGATGGTTTATCAATCCTTTTTCGGGAGGATATCTTTGTTGAAAATCGCAGTTGGGATGGAAACGGTACAACACGCATTTGGAATGTCAACAATTCCTGCGACTCGACCTTCAATCGGCGCTGTTCCTAGAATCATATACGCTTGTTCAGCCGTATAGCCGACTGTCTTTAAGTAATCAATCGCATTGAGACAAGCGTTGCGGTAGGCAATATTTGCATCAAGATAGCTTTGTTTGCCAGATGTATTATCAACGCTTACGCCTTCAAATGTGAGAAACTCCGTATAGTTTGGATCCATTGGACCAGGTTGGAACACTGGATTTTGAAGAATGTTATACTTGTCCATTCCGCCTTTGATGACATCAACATGCAAGTCAATCCATCCTGGCATTTCAATTCCGCCACAAAATGTGATCTCACCGTCTCCTTGAGAGAAGTGGAGATCCCCAACCGAAAGATTAGCACCTTCAACAAACACAGGGAAATAGATGCGAGAACCACGAGAGAGGTTTTTAATGTCACAGTTGCCTCCATTCTCTCTAGGAGGAACAGTTCTAGCACCTTCTTTCGCTACTCGATCGAATTCTTCTCCTTGAAGCGTACCAAGAACAACGCTTTCAGGGTTAGGAAGTTCTGCAAGAGGAGGAACACGCTTAGGGTCTTCATCAACGAGTGCGGTTTCACGTCGATTCCATTCAGCGAGCAATTCATGTGAAGGGGCGACTCCGATTAGACCTGGGTGAATAATGCCTGCGAACTTCACGTCAGGAATGTGGCGACTCGTGGCGTAGATGCCGTGAAAGTCCCAAATCGACTTCTGGGCATTTGGGAAATGATCAACAAGAAAGCCACCGCCATTTTCTTTTGCAAAAATGCCATTAAAGCCCCATTCGTGATCTTGAAAGGGACCCACATCGAGAATATCAACGACGAGCAAATCTCCTGGTTGGACACCGTTCACATGAGCAGGTCCACTTAAGACGTGTACGCGATCTAAATCAACGTGCTCAATATCACTAGGATCATCGTTGTTTGAGATTTGCCCATCGGTCCAGTCTAAACATTCCATTCGAAAGGATTCACCTGGGTTTACGCTAAAGGCAGCAGGGATGTCGGGATGCCAGCGGTTGTGTCCGGGTACGGCTTGCTTGTCCATCTTCTTTGTAAGGTCAACTTTAAAGCGTGTTTCAGGCATTGCGCTTCACTCCTTCAGCAAGGGTATAGGATAGTTCTATTGTTAGATAAAATAGTATGAATTGTCAAATATATTGTTATCTTATATAACAACGATCGTTTCGTAAGGTAAGGATATTCATACAAATGATACAATTTTAGAAAGTAGTCGATTACACACGAGAGTAGTCTGATGAATTTGACGTTAAGCGCTTTCAACTTTATACTGATCCTATTACATGATGAACTGTTCAGTCATATGCGACCTAACCATGGTGATCCTCTATGACGAAAAGCCAGTTTACTTTACCGGAGTAGATGGGCTTTTTTTCATGCCCAGATAAAATTGAATAGCTGGGGAAGTGAAATGATGGGGTTTGGAAAATGGTACTTTGGCTGGAATATCGTTGCGGCTGCGACAATCATTACATTATTAACGGTTGGAATGAGAATGGGGATGGGGCCGTTCGTTCTTCCGATCATGGAAGATTTGAACCTTGATCGTACAGAGTTATCTACAATGATCGCTGTCGGTATGATCGTTTACGGAATGGGAATGCCGCTTGCTGGTTATTTAGTCGAGCGTTATAGCACCAATTTTGTCCTTCGATTAGGAATTCTAATCGTTACCGTGTCTTGCATATGGACTGTATTAGCAACACATCCGTTTAATTTCTTTATGGCGTTTGGTGTGTTTTTGTCATTAGGTCTTGCGTTTACGAGTCCAGTCGCACTCACCCCAGTCATTGCAAAGTGGTTCACGAGGCAGCGAGGACGGGCTTTATTTTATTTATCTACAGGTTCTATGGCAGGGATTGCCATTATGACTCCAGTGTTAACAATGGTGATTAATCGTTTTGGATGGCAAGCGACCATTCTTTTGTTTGCGGTCGCGTTTCTAGTCATTATTATTCCTATGACGATTTTTATCGTCCGTGATGAAGCTCCTGAAAACACCGATGAATTGGACGCAAAAGAACCAAACTCAGCATC
This sequence comes from Bacillaceae bacterium JMAK1, assembly GCA_012970285.1. Taxonomy (GTDB): domain Bacteria; phylum Bacillota; class Bacilli; order Bacillales; family Marinococcaceae; genus Geomicrobium_A. Next base: position 32,660 of record JIBW01000005.1, on the reverse strand, counting down.
ACAACGGAAGCCGGCCATTCGTTTAACGTGGAAAGAAGCGATGACAACGTCGCCGTTTTGGCTGATTACATTTGGGTTGTTTGCCTGCGGATTTAGCATGAATTTGCTCGGAACACATGGCGTACCGATGTTACAAGATCACGGGTTCGATGCAATGACCGCTTCATTTGCAATCGGTCTGATTGGTCTCGTTGCGATTCCAAGTACGTTGGTTTTAGGTACGCTTTCTGATAAAATGCCTCGCAAATATTTGCTCGCGCTCATTTATTTAGTAAGAGGGATGGGTCTAATCGCATTGGTGATGGTTGCATCTTTATGGCAATTGTATGTTGTTGTCATTGTCGCAGGTTTTGTATGGGCAGGAAGTATTGCCCTCTCATCAGCGATGTTGTCCGATGTATACGGTGTAAAGCTTGTAGGATTACTCTATGGATGGGCGTACTTTGGTCATCAAGTTGGTGCAATGTTTAGTTCTTGGCTCGGGGGCTGGGGGTATGATCAGTTCGGAACGCATTTCATTTCGTTTGCGGCAGCTGGCGTGATATTGTTTCTTGCGAGTGTAGCCTCATTAAACGTACGTAATCATCTTGAGAACAAGAAACGTCTGCCTAAACAGACGACTGAAATAACAAACTAGAATTCGTTAGATTTTAAGAATATAAGAATGACTGGAAGGAACAGTCATGCAATAGAGGTGAAGAAAGCTGGATAATAATCCATATGATCAGCAGTCTTTTTTCCAGAAGTATAGTATGATGGAGCGCTCACAAAAAGGTCTTGCAGGAGCAGGTGAGTGGCATACATTGCAACAAGTGTTACCTGACTTTAAAGAGAAGTCGGTTCTTGACTTAGGCTGCGGTTACGGGTGGCACTGCATGTACGCGGCTGAGAATGGAGCAAGCAAAGTTATCGGTGTAGATCAGTCTAGTAAAATGCTCGAGGTCGCTAAGTCAAAGTCATACGAGTACGCACCAATTCAGTACGTTCAGTCCTCAATCGAAGACCTGCAGCTAAAACCAAAGTCCTTTGATGTTGTTCTTAGCTCGTTGGCTCTACATTATGTTCCTTCTTTCAATGATGTGGCGAAGAAGGTATATGATGCATTAAAAAACAATGGGCAATTTATATTCTCTGTAGAACATCCAACGTTTACTGCTGAAGGTAGCCAAGAGTGGTTGTATAACGATAAAGGAATGATTGAACATTTTCCGGTTGATCGTTATTTTGAGGAAGGTCGAAGAGAATCGAATTTCCTAGGAGAAAAGATTGTGAAGTATCATAAAACGTTAACGACCTATCTAAATGGGTTATTAGAAAATGGATGGGTGTTAAATCGTGTGATTGAACCGTCTCCGCCATCATCAATGTTACTAAATGAGCAAATGTATAATGAACTTCGTCGTCCGATGATGCTCATCGTTGCTGCTACAAAACAGTGAACCACATTCCAGTCCTGCACGAATACGTGCAGGCTTTTTTTATGGTCACGGACTCGTTTGTCTTATAGAGCTTATTTCTTTTCTGAGTAAAAATACCTTAATTCAGGGTTTTAGTACATAAGTTACATGTAAGATTACAGTTACGTAACAGCTTGATTAAAGCCGTTTTTTCCTATAAAAATTGTGACTTTGCTTTGCTTATTTACTACTTTAATCTACGAAAGACTTCGCTCGCTAGACCAAATCACACCCTATCGTATAGTGCCTCATCCCTACGTTTGCTTTTTCGACACCGTTTTACATAAAATAATAAAAATTGCGTTTAATCGTTTCGTAACAGTTTTTAACTTTGCTGTGATGGTGTCATTATTTTTCACCTTTATACTAACGGATGGTGTTAGCAATTCTAATCAATCTATACATTCATAAACGCTAACAAAGGAGTCGAATTATGCTATTCATCATCACCATTTGTCTACTTTCTTTACTCGTATTCGGTTTTCTTGAACATCGAAAACATAACCGAAATGTTGAGGCCATTCCGGTTCGTATCAACATCAATGGTGTTCGTGGGAAATCTACCGTTACTCGATTAGTCACAGGCGTATTAACGGAAGCGAATTACCAAACCGTTGGGAAAACGACAGGCACACAAGCACGAATGCTTTATTGGTATAGGGATCAAGAAGATCCTATTGTCCGCCGCCCAGAAGGTCCGAACATTGGTGAACAAAAAGGAGTTATGAAAAAAGTGGCGGAAGAAGACGCCGATGCTCTCGTCAGCGAGTGTATGGCAGTTACTCCGGACTACCAAAACGTTTTTCAAGAGAAAATGCTACAAGCAAATATCGGCGTGATTGTGAACGTACTTGAAGATCACATGGATCTACTCGGTCCAACGCTAGATGAAGTCGCTTATGCATTTACAGCAACTATTCCACACAACGGTCACTTGATCGTGAATGAAAGTCCTTACGTACCGATGTACAAAGAAATTGCAGAAGAACGCAATACGAAAGTGATCGTTTGTGATACATCTAGAATTCCAGAAGCATTCTTACTTCAATTCGATTATATGGTCTTTCCAGAAAATGCAGCGTTAGCGTTAGCTGTTGCTGATGCATTAGGGATTGATCAAGAAACAGCGTTTAAAGGTATGTTAAATGCTTGGCCAGATCCAGGTTCTCTTCAAATTACACCACTCGATTTGAATCAAAAACAACCATCGTTTCTTGTGAACGGGTTCGCAGCGAATGACGCAACGTCAACGATTAACATTTGGGAAAGGGTACAAACGCTCGGATACCCAACGAATGATGCAGTTGTTGTTATGAATTGCCGTAGTGATCGCTATGAACGAACAGAACAGTTTGCACACGATGTACTTCCTTATCTTCCATGTCGAACGCTCGTTATCATCGGGGAAACGACTGCTCCAATCGTTGATAACTACAATAACGGCAACATCCCGACAGAACATCTCCTGAACTTAGAAGGATACTCAACAGAAGAGATCCTCGAAGAAATCAAACCATACATTCAAGAAACCGTCATCTACGGTGTTGGCAATATTCACGGTGCAGCAGAACCGCTCACTCATGAATTAAAGAAAATGCAAATGCCGATCGAAGAAAAAGTTGCAGCAATCAATTAAAAACAAACGTAATTAAGGAGTTTGATCATGGATATCGCAGAAATAACCGTAGCACTCGTTGCCGGAGTAACACTCAGTTTATTCTTCGCTGAGAAAACGGGCATCGTACCCGCAGGCTTAGTCGTACCGGGGTATATCGCACTTGTCGTAGCAACACCAGTGTATGCAATTTCTATTCTTTTTATCAGTTTCGCGACGTATCTTGTCGTCATGCACGTCATTAACCGATTTACAATTTTATACGGTCGCAGGAAATTTGCGGCCATGCTTTTAACCGGAATCTTATTAAAATTAGGGTTTGATACGCTTTTTGGTTTTACTCCTCAAGAAGTAGCACATCTTCAAGCGATCGGATTAATTGTGCCAGGTCTAATTGCAAATACGATCCAACGTCAGGGATTTTTGGCAACGATGGGCAGTACAATTCTTTTAAGCTTGACGACGTTCGGCATTTTATTCATATACCAACTATTCTTCATTTAAGGAGAGAACAGAAATGTCACAACTAACGTTTAAAGAAAAATGTATCAAAACGGTTAAATACCAAAAAGATAGTGCTTCTACGCACTCGATTATCGGGTTCATTGTTACCTTGATGATCTTACTCGTATTCATGTAAGGAAAAAAGGGCGTGATCGTATGTCTTCGAGCCGAAATCAGAGCTTATTCGTCGTATGTCTACTATTGATAGCTGTTCTGCTCCTTTTTATTAACTCATTAGATGGAGATGAGGAGCGTCAAGCGACGGACTATGATGCCCTTGAAGTCGAAAATAAGCGGAAAAGCCCCGGATTTGGCGTTGCGACTGATAATCCAGAAGCAACAGCCATCGGGATGGAAATATTAAATCAAGGAGGAAACGCGATCGATGCTGCGATCGCTGTTTCTTATTCTCTTGGTGTTTTAGAGCCACAAGCGTCAGGAATTGGTGGAGGCGGGGTCATGCTCGTTCATCCAGCAGGGGAGTCACCTGTCACTTATGATTACCGAGAAGTGGCTCCTGACCAGGAGGAAATTCCAGATTCAAGAATTGGAGTTCCAGGGTTTGTACTTGGGATGGACACCGTTCATGAAGAGTATGGTTCATGGTCGATGAATCGCCTACTCGACCCTGCAATTCAACTAGCAGGTGATGGTGTTGACGTATCCTACTCTCTTCATTCTCATCTTCAGAATGCATACAGCTATATAGAACCCGAAGCGGCAGAACAATTCTATCCGAGTGAACGTGCCATTGATGTTGGAGACACGTTGATACAAGAGGACTTACAAGAAACACTCGAGCTTATTCAAGAAGAAGGTCCATCTGCATTTTATAGCGGTGCAATTGGGGATAGCGTTGCATTACACACAGATTCCATCAACAGACATGATCTTGCTAATTATGAAGTAGATGTTGTAGAACCCGTGCAAGCAACTTTTTCGGAATTTGATGTGTACGCTGCTCCACCACCAGCGGGTGGCACGATGCTTCTACATTCTTTACAGATGGCTGAAGAACTCTCCATCGATCGATGGAGTGACCAATCTGCAGAGTTTATGAAATGGACGGGGGCAATTACGCGTAAAGCCTATCAAGATCGGGTTCAGATGATTGGCGATCCTCGCTTTGTCGATATCCCTCTTAATGAGATTTTAGAAGAAGAATATGCTGAGGAACTTGCGAACGACATTTCGTTAAAAGCGGAAGATGAGGACTTTCCAACAGATCTTGAAGGTGGAGAGAAAGATGGCAATACCACACACTTTGTCATCGTTGACCAAGATGGTACGATGGTGTCGGCAACGAATACGTTAAGTAGTTTTTTTGGTTCTGGAAAATATGTGGATGGTTTTTTCTTAAACAATCAACTGGACAACTTTTCAGTGAGTGAGACGTCACCGAATCGTTACGAACCGAATAAGCGACCGATTAGCTATATTTCGCCGACAATTCTTGCCAAAGACGACTACCCAATCATTGGAATTGGGAGTTCTGGAGGCAGGCGAATTACTTCAACACTTACACAAGTTCTCGTACGTCATCTAATGTTTGAACAACCGATCGAAGAAGCGATTGAAGAAAATCGCTCTTATTACGATCTTCATAATCCGACGATTCAAATTGAAGGACGGCTGTCAACAAACGTTACAGAATCGCTAGAAGAGGATGGCTACACAGTCGATAATTCTCGAAATGCTGTTCACTTCGGAGCTGTTCAAAGTCTAATCGTTGATTACAACGAAAACACCATTAAAGGTGGGGCAGATCCAAGAAGGTTTGGCGATTGGGATTCGAGGTCGTAACGTGTTAAGCACGAAAGTTAAAGAAATAGGCTATCTCACAAAAATCTTTGTTGAGGTAGCTTTTTTGTGTCTCATAAAGGACGAATAATTACGTTATGCATTCAAAGACTAACGAAATGGAGATTAAGAGGAAGTAGCAATGGTTTGCGATCAAAGGAAATCTTTTCTTTTGAAATACTATAGGGGGGTATAGTAATATGTAGTTACACAGAGGAGGGAACGAACATGAGTATCGCGGATCGTACGTTACAAGAAGGCTTACGAACATCTGAAAAAATCAAGATTATACTCGTTTTAGCAATGCCTGCAGTTATTGAAAACTTCTTTCAGACGTTACTCGGTTTTGTTGATACGTTGTTTGTTGCCCAAGTTGGTTTAGAAGAAGTCACCGCGGTTGGGGTTACGAATGCCATACTTGCGATCTATTTTGCAGTATTTATGGCAATTGGTGTCGGGGTTAACGTACTCATGGCCAACGCAAGAGGTGAAGGCAACGACCGAAGAGCTACTAAAATTGCTCAACAAGGAATAATTCAAGCAATAATTGTAGGTCTATTTCTTGGTGTAATAACGCTATTTTTCGCAGAGAATCTTATTCGCTTGTTAGGTGTAGAGCCAGAAGTACTACAATTAGCAACGGTTTACTTTCAAATTTTAGCGATCCCTTCAATTATAATGGCGCTAATGTTTGTTTTAAGCAGTATTCTACGGGGTACAGGAGATACGAAATCGCCGATGAAGGCGGTCATTATTGCAAACGTTGTAAATATGGTTTTTGATTACTTGTTGATCTTCGGATTTTTATTTATACCCCCACTTGGTATTGTAGGTGCAGCAATTGCAGGGGTTCTTGCGAGAGTTGTAGGGGTAGGAATGCTCCTCTACTATGTAAGAAAGAATGATTCCATTGATCTAAAGAAGAAGAGGTTCCGATTTAACCTTCAAGATCAAAAAGACTTGCTCGGGTTAGGGGCACCAGCGGCGGGTGAGCGTCTAGCGATGCGAATTGGACAAGTGGTTTATTTCGGATTTATTGTTGGTTTAGGGACGAGTACATTTTCTGCACATCAAATCGCAGGGAACATTGAAACGTTCTCGTATATGATTGCTTACGGATTTGCAGCAGCCGCAACGATCATCGTTGGAAGGCTCGTTGGGGCGAAACAATATGAACAGGCGAAAAGCTATGCAAAGCTCATTGCCTTAATATCCGCGGGTTTTATGGTGTTTATGGGGATCTTGTTATTTATCTTCGGTGAATGGATGGGAAGCTTTTTTACAGATGACCCAGTCGTTCAAGCAGAAATTGGAACAGCATTAAAAATCGCAGCGTTCTTCCAGCCATTTTTAGCGATCTTGTTGATTCTAACGGGAGCGTTCCAAGGAGCAAGAAACACAAAATACCCAATGTATTTGACGACGGTTGGAATGTGGTTAATTCGTACGGTATTCGTATACGTTTTAGCCATTCAATTTGAGTTAGGTATTGCCGGTGTGTGGTTAGCCATCGGAATTGATATTGTCATTCGAGCAGCTGTACTATGGTACCGTGTTGAGACGAATCGTTGGATTAAACCAGAGAAGAAACGAAGTAGAAAAGAGGAGTTAAGGTGTCATTGTGACCCGCAAACAAAGCAAGCACAGATGAGTGGTTGTGTGAACAATTATTAACCGTTGACATACCCTACTGGGGTATTGTATTATAAAGATAACAACAGCAGGAAAGACTAGAAATTACGTGAACTGTTGTGACTAGGAGGGACAGCGATGGCGAAACAAGAAGTGCAAATTCCAATACAAGGAATGACATGTGCCGCTTGTGCCAACCGAATAGAAAAAGGTCTAAAACACATGGATGGCGTCGATGAGGCCAATGTGAATTTTGCCGTAGAAAAGGCAAGTGTAACGTATGATCCTGAGCGAATAGAAGTCCAGGCTTTTGAAGATAAAATAGAAAAGCTTGGGTATCACGTTCAGCATGAGACGATTACGTTTGATATATCAGGAATGACATGTGCGGCTTGTGCGAACCGTGTTGAGAAGAAGCTTTCTAAAACGGATGGTGTTTCAAAAGCAAATGTAAACTTTGCACTTGAAAACGTCACGGTTGAGTACAACGAAGGCACAATCAATAAACAAGGGCTTATTGATTCAGTCCAAAAGATTGGCTATACCCTTCATGAGCAACAAACGAAAGAAGAAACGGTTGATGCGAAAGAAAAAGAGATTCGTCATCAAACAGGGAAGTTCATTTTCGCAGCGATTCTAACCCTTCCGTTGTTGTGGACGATGGTTACCCATTTTGAATTTACATCGTTTCTTTATATGCCAGAGATGTTTATGAATCCTTGGGTGCAGCTAGCGTTAGCAACACCCGTACAATTTATCGCAGGTGCTCAGTTTTATGTAGGAGCATACAAAGCGTTAAAAGGGAAAAGCGCGAACATGGACGTGCTTATCGCACTCGGTACAACAACAGCGTATTTTTATAGTATTTTCCTCGGGTACGAGTGGCAAGTTAGTGGCGGGCAAGGCATGCCAGAATTGTATTTTGAAGCAGCGGCTGTCATTATCACACTTGTGATTTTAGGGAAACTCTTTGAAGTACGTGCAAAAGGGCGTACTGGAAAAGCAATCGAGAAATTGCTTAACATGCAGGCGAAAACAGCACGGGTTGTACGCGATGGCGTGGAAGTAGAAATTGCTGTGGAAGACGTGCAAGTTGGTGAAAAAGTGATCGTTCGCCCTGGAGAGAAAATCCCAGTTGACGGTGTCATCATTTCAGGCGCTTCTGCAATTGATGAGTCGATGATTACTGGTGAAAGTATTCCAGTTGATAAGAAAAAAGACGATAACGTTATTGGCTCGACGGTCAACAAAAACGGTAGTTTAACGTTTGAAGCAACTCGTGTTGGAAAAGATACGGCACTCGCTCAAATCGTTAAAGTCGTAGAAGATGCGCAAGGAAGTAAAGCTGACATTCAGCGAGTAGCAGACCGAGTGTCTGGGGTATTCGTACCGGTTGTCGTATTGATTGCGATTGGGTCATTTCTTGCGTGGTATTTCATTATCGAACCCGGAGATGTTCGTTCAGCACTCGTCCCACTAATTACGATTTTAGTCATTGCTTGTCCATGTGCACTAGGCCTAGCTACACCAACCTCAATTATGGCTGGTTCAGGTCGTGCAGCAGAGATGGGCGTTCTGTTTAAAGGTGGCGAGCATCTTGAGAATACGAGATCAGTGACGACGGTCGTGCTTGATAAGACAGGAACCATTACGAAAGGCGAGCCAGAACTTACGGATGTCATTCTCGCTGACGGTTTAGACGAAGACGAAACACTTAGCAAAGTGGCTTCAGCAGAGAAGAACTCAGAACATCCACTCGCATCAGCAATTGTAACGGGTATCGAAGATCGTCAGATTGAATTTGAAAACCCGAAAGAGTTTGAAGCATTACCAGGTGCTGGAATAAAAGCAATTGTGAATGACGAACGAATTTTTGTCGGCACGCGAAAGTTAATGCGTCAATACAATCTAAACTTTGAAGCTTTTAACAAGGAGATGGAACACCTCGAATCAGCTGGTAAAACAGCAATGTTAATCGCTATTAATGAGCAAGTTGTAGGAATTGTAGCGGTTGCAGATACGATTAAAGAAACGTCCGTCGAAGCTGTTAAACGGATGCAAGACCTTGGCTTGGAAGTACTCATGTTAACAGGCGACAACCAAAAAACCGCAGAAGCGATCGGAAAGCAAGTCGGGATTAATGACGTGATTGCTGAAGTTGTTCCAGAACAAAAAGCAGAAGAAATTAAGAAGTTACAGCAAAACGAGAAATTTGTCGCGATGGTCGGTGACGGCATTAACGATGCTCCGGCGCTCGCCGTTGCAGATATTGGAATGGCCATTGGTACAGGAACAGACATTGCGATTGAAGCATCAGACGTAACGTTAATGCGCGGCGATCTTCATAGTGTCGCTGACAGCTTTGTTATTAGTAAGAAGACGATGAGAAACATTAAGCAAAACTTATTCTTCGCGTTCTTCTATAACTCAGTCGGTATCCCAATTGCAGCAGCAGGTTTATTAGCTCCATGGGTAGCAGGTGCCGCAATGGCATTCAGTTCAGTATCGGTCGTTGGGAACGCCTTGCGATTGCAGCGAATGTCTTTTAAAGGAGTGAAACGGTCATCATGAAAATACGTACGTGGGTGATTAGCGGACTTGTTTATTTGACACTTGTAATCGTAGGTTACGCAGTCATTACGGGTAATTCAATTTTAGATGGTGGCGATCATGAAGATCATCATGTTCAAGCCACCACTCAAGAGGAGGAAGTACTCATGGACAATCACGATCATCATGACCATCATAATCATCATTCAACGCATTCAGAAGTAGAAGTGAATGTGGAACAAAATGAAGATTCGCTTACGTTTACGTTAGAAGATCCAAATGGAGAACCGCCTGAACTAGCTGTGAATCATGAGAAAGAAATGCACCTCATCGCGGTTTCGAATGACCTAAAAGCGTATCACCACCTTCATCCTGAACGCCTTGCAGAAGGGGTGTATGAAGTAGAACACTCCCTTCAACCAGGAACGTACAATCTCTTTGTAGACATTGCTCCGAAAGATTTTGCTTATGCCCCAGAAGCAATTTCACTTCAAGTCGGTGAGGAAGTGACAGACGAGGCAAGTCTAGAAACGGATCGCGAGCTTGAGAAAGAAATTCAAGGAAAGAAAGTACGTTTGGACATCGATGGACAAACGACCGAACAAACGACAACCCTTACGTTTAATACCGATTACGACAATCTTGAACCATACCTCGGGGCTCTAGGCCATGTCGTAGTCATTGATGAGGATGTTGAACAATTTATTCACGTGCATCCGACCTCTGACGATGCAACGACATTTGAAGCTCATTTTGATCAACCAGGAACGTACAAGCTTTGGGCAGAGTTTAAGTACCAAGATGCAGGCGTGATTGCTTTTCCATTTGTGATTGAAATAAAGTAATGGAGGGAAGTCGCATGTATCACTTAACGATTTACACACGTCCGATGTGTTCCGATTGTGCAAAAACAAAAGAAAAGTTACAACAAGCTGGTGTTCACTATGTTGAGCATGATCTAAGTGAAAACGAAGAAAAAGAAAACGAACTAAAAAAACTTACAGGATCAAGAGTCGTTCCAGGTCTCGTATTTAAGCCTAGCGGGTTAATAGGTAAATTTAAAAAACCAGTCGTGTATACAGGGTATGAGCGAAACCAAAAGGATGCTGACGACTTGATCTTACAAATGCAGGAGGGGAAATAACATGAAAACGATTCAATTAAACGTTACAGGTATGTCATGTGGTCACTGTGTTTCATCGATTGAAGGCGGGGTAGGAACACAAGCTGGAGTAGAAACTGTAGACGTTGATCTTAGTAATGGAACGGTACAAATAACGTTCGATTCAAATCAAGTTCAAGAAGCGGATTTGAAAGAAACCATTGAAGAACTAGGCTACGATGTAGCGTAATAGCTGAGCTACTGAGAGACACTTAACGTCTTTCAGTAGCTTTTTTTTGCGATCTAGCTGGTGTAATTTCGTATCTTAGAAAATATATGAAAAATACGTTGACACCGCTTACATATAAGAATATAATGCTCTTAGCAAAAGTGAAACGCCGTTCCATAATGAAGAACAGGAGGGGGAGATATGTTACAGTCAATCGATCGTGCTATGCGTGTACTAGACCTATTGAAAGACCATCATTTCGGTCTTGGTGTTACAGAATTATCCCATCGTTTAGGGGTTGCAAAAAGCACCGTGCATCGAATTGTAAGTAGTCTAGAAGCACACGGATATGTAAAGCAAGAACCGGGAAATGGAAATTATCGATTAGGGTTGAAATTTTTAGAAATGCAGCAATATGTTCTAAAGCAAATGGAAATTACTTCAATTGCTAGACCATTTCTAGATGAATTGAGTAGAGAAGCGAATGAAATTGTGCATCTTGTTGAACAGCAAGATTATGAAGTTGTTTATTTGGATAAAGTTGAGCAACATTCGAACACCATTCGGATTTACTCTCGTGTGGGTAGACGTGCTCCAATGCATTGTACAGGCGTTGGGAAAGTATTGCTATCACACTTTAGCGAGGCAAAGTTAGAGCGATATTTTCAACAAGTACCCAATCGACAGAAATATACAGATTACACAGTCACAACAGAAACAGAGATAAAACACGCAATTACACACATCAAAGGTGCAGGATATAGCATTGATAATGAGGAACATGAACGAGGGATTCGTTGTGTCGCAGCGCCAGTCTATAATCACGTAGGTGAAGTGAACTATGGGGTTAGTGTCACAGGGCCGCTTGATCGTATGGACGATAAAAAAGTTAAGCACGTGATCGAACTATTAACGAATTCATGCCGTCAGATCTCAAAGAAATTAGGTCATCAATAAACTTTATAACTCATATAAAGAACATTGTTCCTTAATGAGGAACGATGCAGTAGGTTTAGAAGCACATTCAGTTTTTGAAAGTTAAAAAAAGTGATAAATAAAGGGGAGTATTAGCAATGAAAAAGTACTTATTAAGTATGGGGATGATTGTTCCACTAATGGCATTAGCAGCATGTGGAGATGATAGTTCAACTGAAGCGAATGGAGAAGAGGCTGCAGAGAATTTCCCAGAGAATTCATTAGAAGTTATCGTTCCTTACGCTGAAGGCGGTGGAACAGACTTAGTTGCTCGTGCATTTGCTGAGAACTTACAAGAAGAACTTGGTGAGTCGGTTAGCGTGTCGAACCGTGAAGGTGGTGGCGGTGCTGTCGGAATGCAAGCAGGTGCAAACAGTAGTGCAGATGGTCATTCAATGACACTTGTAACCGTTGAATTGCTAACGCTTCCACATAGTGGACTTGCAGAATTAAGTTATGAAGAAGACTTTAAACCAGTGGCGCTTCTAAATGAAGATTCTGCTGCGATTACGGTTCATGCAGATTCAGATTATGAAACGATCGAAGACTTTATTGACGCAGCAGACTCTGGTGAGAATTTACAAATTGGAAACTCAGGAACAGGTGCAATCTGGCACTTAGCAGCTTCTGCACTTGAACAAGAAATTGACGGTTCGTTCAACCACGTTCCATTTGACGGAGCAGCACCTGCGGTTAACAACCTATTAGGCGGACATATTGACGCGGTAAGTGTTAGTCCTGCAGAAGTTATTAACCAAGTAGAAAATGGCGACTTACGAGTATTAGCGGTTATGGCTGATGAGCGCGTAGATGCGTTACCAGACGTTCCGACATTATCAGAAACAGGTATTGATTTATCCATCGGTACGTGGAGAGGTATTACTGTTCCTGCTGACACGCCAGATGAAGTAGTGGATGTATTGGCGGACGCTGCAGCTACAACAGCACAAAGTGATGACTTTATCGAGCGTATTGAAACATTACAATTAGGCTATCGTTATGAAGATCCAGCTGGTTTCACAGAGTTAATGAATGATCAAGATGCATTGTTTGGAGAACTGATTCCTTCCTTAGATTTAAACTAGTTGAAGGGGACTAACTGTATGAAAAGACTTCACGCCAACCACATCATTAGTTTACTATTAATGGTTTTTGCGGCTGCGGCTTTTATCATGGCACAAAGCTTTAATTCATCGAGCGGGGTAGCACCAGGTCCCGCTTTTTTTCCTCAAGTACTAAGCGGGTTGTTGTTTGTACTTGCTATTATTCTAGCGTTCCAAACACCAACGGATACAGATAAGAAACTAAATCTAAATGTTGTTTTTATCATGATTGCATTTGGGGTTTACGTCTTTCTTGTTGAACCGATTGGGTTTGTCGTGTCGACAGTAATTTTTACAGCAGGTTACTTGCTTATTCTAGGAGAACGTCGTTGGTACTTTATCGTACCCGCAGCTATTCTATTGCCGTTAATTGTTTCGTATTCATTTGAACATTTACTACATGTTCCTATTCCTCATGGGTTGCTTTATTAAGGAGGGCTTTGTATGAATCTATGGGAAGGCTTTCTCGGTTTAGCAGATCCCATGATTTTAATTTTACTCGTAACAGGCGTTTTGTTAGGTGTCATTATCGGTTCACTACCTGGTTTGACGGCTACGATGGGGGTAGCACTGTTTCTACCTGTTACGTTTGGTATGGAAGCTATACCAGGATTATTATTACTAATTGGAATTTATTTCGGTTCAATCTATGGTGGTTCCATAGCTGCGATATTATTAAATACACCAGGTACTCCAGCCGCTGCTGCCACAGCGATGGATGGTTATGCAATGACAAAGCAAGGTGAAGCAAGAACGGCTTTGAATATTGCCGTCATTGCTTCAGGGTTCGGCTCAATTATTAGTGTTCTTATGCTCATTTTTCTCTCGCCACAATTAGCGAACATCGCGCTTAATTTTAGTGCACCAGAAATGTTCGGTCTCGCATTGTTTGGTTTGAGTATTATTTCAAGTATTGCCGGGGCATCGCTCGTTAAAGGATTAATTGCTGGGGTCGTCGGATTATTAATTGCAACAATCGGCATGGATCCTATGACTAGTTATCCTAGGTATACTTTCGATCAACCCGTATTACTTGAAGGGTTTAATTTTATCCCGATTATGATTGGTCTTTTTGCTGTGTCAGAGGCTTTTATTATGGCAGAGGATTATTTTAAGGATAAAGGCGGTCCGATGAAGGTTGCCGCAAAACTGCTCAAAACGAATTGGCGTCTTATGCCTAAGCTATTCCCTACGATGACGAAATCATCATTTTTAGGTTCCATTATCGGAATTATTCCAGGTGCAGGCGCTGATGTTGCTGCGTTTGTATCTTATAATGAAGCCCAACGTTTTGCTAAGAAAGAAGATAAGGCACTCTTTGGCAAAGGGAATCCAAAGGGAATTGCAGCTGCAGAAGCGGGAAATCAAGGGGTAACAGGTGGAGCGATGGTTCCACTACTTACACTTGGAATCCCAGGTGATGCAGTTGCGGCGGTTATGCTCGGAGCATTTGTTGTCCAAGGGATTCAACCTGGTCCACAAATTTTCCAAACGAGTGGTGAATTAATGTACACCTTGTTTGCAGGGATGCTTGTCGCTGCAATCGTCATGGTGATTATCGGCTTACTCGGCATTCGTTTATTTACGAAAGTATTGCTCGTACCGAAAACGTTAATGATTACGATCATTCTAGTCTTATCAACGATTGGTGCGTTTGCGATTAATAACAACATGTTTGACGTGTATGTGATCCTTGGTGCTGGAATTATCGGCTATTTCATGAAAAAGCACGGATTCCCGGCATCACCAATTGTGTTAGCATTAATCTTAGGACCGATGGCGGAAAGTGAATTTCGTCGTGCATTAACGATGTCAGAAGGTAGCTTAATGATCTTTGCTACGCGACCAATTGCTGCGACGCTTATTGCTTTAGCAATTTTGTCCTTATTTACACCATTACTTGTGAAGTTCTTTAAAGATAGAAAGAATTGAAAAGGCTAGGAGGCTACAATGGATGTTATAACCATTGGAGAGACGATGGTCGTTTTTGAAGCGTCATCACAAGGCCCTCTTCGATATACACATACGTTTACGAAACGCCATGGAGGTGCTGAATCCAATGTAGCGATTGGAATTCAGAGATTAGGTTACTCATCTCGTTGGATGAGTCAAGTTGGTGACGATGAACTTGGTCAGTATTTATTACAAGCAATTCGTGGAGAAGGCGTTGACACAAGTTATGTACAAACGACAACTGAAGCCCCAACAGGCCTATTTATAAAAGAGTTCCGACGTCCAAATGAAAGTTCTGTTCATTATTATAGAGCGGGTTCTGCTGCGAGTCGGATGAACAGTGATCAGTTAGAAGAACAACTGTTTAGCGATGCAAAGGTATTGCACATTACTGGTATTACGCCACTTATTAGTTCGTCGTGTGACGACGTTCTCACAACGGCTATCCAATATGCGAAGAAGTCAGGATTGTATGTTTCTTTTGATCCTAACTTACGTTTTAAGATTATGGAACAATACGGAGTAGAGCGTGCAAGAATTCGAATGCGAGAGTTGGCAGGTTTAAGCGATTTGTTTTTACCTGGATTAGATGAGGCAGAGTGGATGTATGGTACAAGCGAGGAAGAAGAGATCGCAAAGCTGGCATTTTCAGATGGTGCGAAACGCATCGTCATCAAAAGCGGTGCCTCGCACTCGTACTATGCAGAACAAGATGGAATTTCCGGTCACGTAAAGAGTCATTCAGTTGATCAAGTTGTAGACCCGATCGGTGCAGGCGATGGATTTGCTGCAGGTGTTATCGTAGGGCTATTGGAAGGTGAAACGCTACATGATGCTGTTGATTTAGGTGCTGCCGTAGGTGCACTTGTCGTCAGCTCACCAGGAGATATTGAAGGTCTTCCTACTCGTTTAGAAGTTGATGCTTTTTTAAACAAAACGAACAGTGATGTATTACGCTAGGAGGAGAAACGATGAAGAACATAGATAAATTACTAGAATCTCGCGTTGTAGCCGTTATGCGTAAACTACCTTTTGAGCATATTGAAGACATTGCGTTGGCACTCGTTGACGGTGGGGTTACAGGGCTTGAAATTACCGTTGATTCAGATCGCGCTTATGAAGCCATACAAAAATGTAAAGCTGCTGTCGGTGATCGTGCCATCATTGGTGCGGGTACGGTTCTTAATGGGGAGCATGCTGAAGAAGCCATTGATGCCGGTGCCGAGTTTATTTTTGCACCAATTTTAGATGAAGAAACAATCAAAGTTGCAAACAAACATCAAGTCATTGTGATCCCAGGTGTATTTACTCCAACAGAAGCGCAGCAAGCGTATCTTTATGGTGCAGACATCGTGAAAGTGTTCCCAGCAGATTCATTAGGGCCTGCTTTTATTAAAGGTCTTCAAGGACCGCTTGGTCATATACCGATGATGCCTACAGGCGGTATTGATGAAACGAACATTGCGTCGTACATTAAAGCTGGAGCTGTTGCCGCAGGAGCTGGCGGCTCTCTGTTAAAGAAATCATTGATAGAGCAACAAGATTGGCAAGGCCTTCGAGATCATGCGGCTACGTTTGTTAAAGCGGCAAGAGTTTAATAGAAAGAACGATGTGAGTAGGGTTCAATCTTACTTGCATCGTTCTTTTCTTTTTTATGAGTGTAAGAAGGCGTATAATCAATGATATAATCTGATTATTCTGTTCTGGGGGTTGTTTCTATGAATCGTTTCTGTGAACGTTTTGGTGTAGAAGTACCGATTGTACAAGGTGGACTTGCGTATTTGGCGTATGCAGAATTAGCGGCTGCGGTGTCGAATGCCGGTGGCCTTGGTCAAATTACAGCTACGTCCCTCGGGGATGCTGAATCATTAAGAGCAGAAATTAAGAAAATAAAACAACTTACGAAGAAACCGTATGCGATTAATTTTTCTTTAGGAAGAGGGTCTGTTGACGAGTTACTTGATGTTGTTATTGAAGAAGAGGTACCAGCAATTTCGGTAACGGCTGGGAATCCTACGTCCGTATTTGAGCGTGTAAAGCATACGAACATCAAGAAGCTTGTTCTCGTCGCAGCGGTAAGACAAGCACAAAAAGCAGAGCAGCTCGGTGCTGATGCAATTATTGTCGTCGGGCAAGAAGGGGGAGGTCATCTAGGGCGAGATGATGTTGGTACGTTTGTCCTCGTTCCCCGTGTTGTTGATTCCGTATCGATTCCAGTGCTTGCGAGTGGAGGAATTGTTGATGGGAGAGGGTACGCTGCAGCTCTGGCGCTCGGAGCAGATGGAATTGAGATGGGTACACGTTTTATTGCGACACAAGAATGTATCGCCCATTCAGCGTACAAAGAAGCGATTCTTTCAGCGACCGAAGCGGATACGATTGTCATTAAACGAACGATTGAAAGACCAGCGAGGGCATTACGAACGAAAGCGACGGATCGAATCAAGGAACTTGAAGATGAAGGTGCAGAGTTTAACGCACTGCAACCGTACATAAGTGGTGCGTCGAACTTGAAGTTAATCGAGAAAGGCGACCATGAACAAGGCTTTGGCTGGGCAGGACAAGGCGTCGGACTAATACAAGATATCCCAACAGTCCAAGAACTCATCGAAACGATGCAAGCTGACTGCAAGCAAGCCCTCACCGGGGACAGACCCCCGGCGCGTTAATGCGTTACTTAGTGTGGGGACAGACCCCCGGCGCGTTAATACGTTATCTAGTGTGGGGACAGACCCCCGGCGCGTTAATACGTTACCTAGTGTGGGGACAGACCCCCAGCACATTAATGCGTTACCTGAGCGGGGGACTGTCCCCAACAGTGACGTTTTGGAATTTTTATTTGCGCCTCACGTTACGTGATCGGCTAAGCTGAATGTAACGAATAGAAAGGGTGATCGTTACATGAAGTTGACAATCAGTGAGTTTGGAAGACGGGCGAACGTATCAGTACGCACGTTGAGGTTTTACGATGAAGTGGGGGTTCTAACGCCAAGTAATTACAATGAAGCGGGGCATCGACTTTATGGATTAGAAGAGCTCTCGAAATTGCAGCAAGTTCAATCGCTAAAATTTATCGGTTATTCGCTTCAAGACATTAAAGGCTTGCTAACGAGTGAGAAAGATACATTGGATGATTTCAAGGACTCGTTAACGTTACAGTTACAATTGCTAGAAAACAAGCGTAAGGAAATAGACCAAGCAATTTCAGCAATTAAGCGAACGCAAGCAATTACCGATAGTGGTCATCCAATCACATGGACGCTATTGTCTTCGATTTTATTTCAAGAAGAGCATATGGAAGATCAATTGCAATGGGCAAAAGAAAATCTCTCTAAGGAAGTTGCTGAAAGCTTCATTGATGTACCGTCATCAGATTGGGAGCGTTGGGACAAAGAGATGTTAGCCATTTCAACAGAGGTGAAGCGATTAATCGCAAATAACGTACCGGCGAGTTCATCAGAGGCATTCGCAGTGGTTACGAAGCTTACGCAGCTCTTCACGGAAAATGTCGAAGATCTTGAAGCCTTTAGCAAACAACTAGAGGATATGCAAAAGCATTTCGATAACAATCCTCTAGAAATGGAGTTCCGTTTTCCAAATACGTTTACACAAGAAGAAGCGGACTATTTAGAGCAGATTACTCAAGAAATGGAAAATCAATCGGGGGACAGTCCCCCAGGACGTTAAAGCGTCACTCTACCGGGGGACTGACCCCCGGTACGTTAATACGTTACCTGAGCGGGGGACTGTCCCCAATAGGATTGAGAAAATGACATCAAGGTGTTGGAGGGCAGCTATGAAATTTAAAATTGGCTTTATAAGTGCAATACTCTTGCTTGCTGGTTGTGGAGAGGCCTCAGACGTAGACGAGGAATCACCAGAGATCTTTATTATGGCTGCAGCTAGTATGACCGATGCGGTTAATGATTTACAAGACTTATATAAGGAAAGTCATGACGTGGGGTTTGTCGTTAATTATGGTTCTTCTGGTCAACTTCGGCAACAGATCGTTCAAGGAGCACCGGCGGACTTATTTCTATCAGCATCATTAAGTGACGTTGAACGATTAGATGAAGAGATTGATATAAGAGCATCTGTTGAGTTATTAGAGAACCAGTTAACGCTTATTTCGACCCCGGATGTTGAATCTCAACTGGACGATTGGAGCAGCTTAGCTGATGCTGATCTTCAAAATATCGCGATTGGGCAACCGGATACGGTTCCAGCAGGTCAATATACGTTGGAAGCTCTAGAGAATGAAAGGTTATGGTCAACAGTTGAGCCAAACGCCGTATATGGTTCCGACGTTAGACAGGTGCTCACATACGTCGAAACTGGCAACGCTGATGCGGGGTTTGTGTATCATACCGATGCGCTAACTTCGGAAGACATTGTTATCATTGACCATGCACCAGAGGGATCGCACTCACCGATCGTCTATCCGATCGCACAACTTACTGACGAAGAGGCTGCACAAGAGTTTTTTGATTGGTTACAATCAGATGAAGCAATCGCAGTTTTCGAGGACTATGGATTTCAAGGTGTGAATTAATGTTTGAAGCGTTTTGGACACCGATTATTGTCTCTCTACGTGTTGTAATTCTAGCAAGTGTTCTTGCGTTTTTAGTTGCGTTGTTCTTTGCATGGTTTTTAAAAAAGAGGCAATTTAAAGGTAAACTCTTCGTAGAAACGGTATTGATGTTGCCGCTCGTGTTGCCTCCGACTGTTATTGGGTTTGGTTTACTCGTCGCCTTTGGCAGAAATAGTTGGGTTGGAAAATGGTACGAAGCGTTATTCAATCAACCGATTGTCTTTACATATATTGCTGCAGTTATTGCAGCAGCAGTTGTTTCGTTCCCGCTCATTTTTCAGATGCTCGTGAATGGGTTTGAAAGTGTTGATGATGAACTCGAGGCGGCGGCCCGGCAAATGGGGGCATCGGAATGGCAAGTCTTTAGGCACGTAACGTTACCGATTGCGTGGCGCTCCGTTGTGACAGGTTACATGTTAGGATTTGCACGTGCACTGGGAGAGTTTGGTGCTACAATCATGTTTGCAGGCAGTATTGTCGGGGTTACGCAGACTTTACCTGTGAGCATTTACCTGGCAGTAGAAACTGGGAATACAATCATGGCGTATTATTGGGTCGTCTCGATTGTTATTTTTGCGATGCTTCTCTTAGGAACCGTCCAGCGCTTAAAACGCACATAAACGTAATTACTTTATAGAAGTAGACTTTCAAAGTTGTGGAAGTCTACTTTTTGTTGTGGATATTGCGTGCATTTATGGCTTGTAATAATAAAGTATTCAAATAAATTTAACGAATTGAGTCGTTCTTACGTCCTTTGTAGTGTGTGCAGTCATTCAGCCTCGATTCGTCACGAATAATTCGAAAATCTAAAACGTAGGGACTTTAACTTGTCGTAATTTGACCGATATAGAAGTAGTATAAGCAGTAGAAGGAACAGACATTAGCATTTAGTATAAATAAAATGGAGGGCAATCATGCCTAAAGTATCAGAAGTAATTGCGAAATTTGTAAAAGATTTAGGATGTCACCAAGCGTTTGGTGTTCCAGGAAAACCGATCTCACCGCTCATTTTTGCGATGGATGATCATCAAGTCGAATTCATTCTTGCGAAACATGAGACAGGTGCAGGATATATGGCAACAGGTTATGCGCTAGAAAATGAAACCATTGGTGTTGCGATTGGAACGTCTGGTCCTGGAGGCACGAACCTTATTACAGCGGCTGGTCAAGCTCAAGCCTTTAATGCTCCAGTGTTATTTTTAACAGGTCATCCACCGCTCGAAGAATCAGGGAGAGCTTTGTGCCAAGACTCTAGCAGCTTTGGCGCTGACCTTGTTAATCTATTTCGTCCAGTAACGAAGTTTAGCGCAAAAATTGAAAACAAACAGACATTAAAACGGTACTTACATCATGCGATTGAACAAGCGTTAACAGGTGCAAAAGGTCCTGTACACTTATCAATTCCAATGGATATATTGCTAGAAGAAAGTGAGTATTTGGATGTGTCAGATGCTGTCGTTCAAGACACATTGATCTCTAGTAATTTAGCAGAAGTGATGTCTCAATTAAAAAAAGCGAAACGACCAGCAATCTTAGCAGGCAAAGGCGTTCACATCTCCCGAGCTTACGAGGAGCTTGAAGCGTTTGCTAATCTATGTAAAATTCCGGTCATGACGACTCCAGGTGGGAAAGGGACATTTAAGAGCAATCATCCGTATTCTCTCGGAAGCTTTGGCCTCGGTGGTAGTGAAGTGTCGTTGCAATATGTTAACGAAGGAATCGATGTGCTTGTTGTCATCGGTTCAAAGCTTAGCGACATGTCTACAGCAGGATTTAGAGCTGACAATGAACCAAAGACCGTCATTCAATTTGATCTTGAGCCTACCTTTGTCGGAAAATCATTATCTGCAAAAACGTTATTCGTACAAGGTGATGCGAAAAGGAACTTAAAGGAATTACTGAAGCACCAACCTACAGTTGAGGTTGACCGAGAACTACCAACCTATGAATTTGATCTTCCAGAGCTTCCTGAACATACAGAACGACTTGCTGCAGGGAGAGCGATTGAGGCGATTCGAGAAGCGCTCCCTGATGAGACGGTCATCTATGGTGATGACGGTAGTCATACGTTTTATGCAATCAAGCATTTTGAGATTAAACAACCGGGAACTTTCTACTTTGATGATGTATTTGGTGCGATGGGTCATGCAATTGGACTTGCGATTGGCGCGAAATCAGCAAACCCGAAAAAGCCAATGGCCGTGTTTACTGGAGACGGTTGCCTAATGATGCATGGAACCGAGCTTTCAACAGCTGCGGGTGAGGACTTACCAATTCTCTTCTTTGTTTTTAATAATGGTATGCACGATATGGTTGATAAAGGGATGAAGAATTTAATTGGTCGTTCTGTTGGATCCACATTCAAAAAGGACATGAACATTGCAGATTTTGCAATCTCCTTGGGATGCCATGGTCATCGTTGTTACACGGAGGAGGATGTTTTACAAGCGACGAAAGCAGCGCTAACAGAAGCAGCAACGCCAACGGTTATTGAACTAATGGTACGTCAAGATGAAGTACCTCCAACTCAATTACGCGATCAAATGAAAGGGTTGAATCAACATGGATAAAAACGAAGCAGGATGGAAGCAAATTCAGGAGCTTGCAGGAGAACGTGGCATTCAATCAATGAAAGCAGCAGAAGAATTCTCTCCACGCCTTGCGCGTCTCGCTGTGGAATTCGGTTACGGTGATGTGTATGCAAGTGATGCATTATCGTTAAAGCAACGATCGTTAATTACGTTATCTTCATTGATTACACAAGGTGATCCTGGAACGGGTTTATCGTATCACTTTCGTGCAGCACTTCGAATTGGAGTGACAAAAGAAGAGATTCTTGAACTGATTAACCATTGTACGGCTTATGCAGGATTTCCAAAATGTATCAATGCGTTGTTTATCTTTAAAGAAGCCTATGAAACTTACGAAGAGGAGAACAAATAATGAAAAACATAGAATTGAAAATTGAAGGTAACGTCTTGCACTTCAAATACTTAGAAATGGCAACTACGGTTGAAGAAGCAAAAGAACAAGCAGATTATGTAAAAAGTGAACTCATGAAGCCATCGGTCCGTTTCTTCCTTAATGACAACAGTGAAATTAATCAAGTGGCAAAACCAGAAGTAAATGAAGTCTGGGGAGAGCTCATGGGTTGGGTCGCTCAAAATATCGAGAAAACAGCAACGATTGCTCCAGGCGCAACGTTAAAAATGCAGTTAAATCGGTTGTCAAGAACGGCAGGAACGTATGAGCACGTTCGTGCGTTTACAAACAAGGAACAAGCGTTAGCCTTTATCGGTTCCGCAAATTAAAGCTACGAGTAGGGGTGGACTGAATGTCTAACAAGAAGACAACATACCAGATGCTTGTGAAGACTGTTACGCTCGTTTCTATTGTAGCCGTAATGGTTCCTGTATTAATTGTATCGATAACAGCAATCCTAAGTCCGAGAATTCAAATTGCAAGCCCGTGGTTTTGGATCGGTATTGTAGCGAGTATCGTGGTCGTAACGGGAGTTGCACATTTACTAGCGAAACGTTTCTTTATGCCTTTTCATCAAATGGAAGAGGTGCTAAAAGGTTCAGCGTCAATGGCTAGTTTTAGAAAAGATAGTGATCATCCGATCGACAAGTTGTTATCACAACTCTATGAAAAGAATCAAGAACATGCAAACGAATCGAAAGATCAAGCGGTGCAAACGTCTGAAGTAGCAGCACAGCTTGAAATCTCGACGAGTGAGACAAGCCAAGGGATCGAAGAGATTTCAGCAACCATGCAACAAATATCTGCTGGGAATGAAGAACAATTAGGTTCGATTCGAGAAGTGAATGGCTATACTGACGGGATGTTATTTAGCTTGCAAGAAGTCACTGAAAGCACAAAATTTGTCGTTGATGCTTCTAAGCATGCCATTTCTAAAACAGATGACGGCAGACAAGCTGTAGAAGATATTACGGTGCAAATGAGTGTTATTGGTGACGGTGTAAGACGTTCAAGTGAAGTCGTTCAAAAGCTCGGTGTAAAAACAGATCAGATTACAGAAATTCTGAACCTTATTCGCGGTATCTCAGAACAGACGAATTTACTTTCATTAAATGCTGCGATTGAAGCCGCGAGAGCCGGGGAGCACGGTAAAGGGTTTTCAATCGTTGCAGATGAGGTAAGAAAGTTAGCTGATCAAACGAACGGAGCGACTGAGCAAATTGCAACGCTCATCGAAGAGATCGGTACAGAAAGTCGCCACGTTGTAGAAGTGATCGAAAACGGCATACAGTCTGTGGATAAAGGAATGAACATGAATCAGCAATTGACGACGGTATTCCAAAGTGTTCAAGATAACGTCGTTGAAGTGGATGATATCGTTCAAGATGTGAACGCAGCGATTAGTGAAGTGACAACGAATATGAATGAAGTAACGAATCATATGAGAAACCTTTCATCGATTGCAGAGCAATCAAATGATGGTGTCCAAAGCGTTGCTGCAATCATTGAGCAGTTAAGTGCAACCATGCAACAAGTCGCTTCTTCGGCAGTACTATTGTCGGGTACAGCGAGTACGCTACGAGATCGAATGAATGAAGCGAGTTAAAAGCTGTGAATTGCAGTTTGAAGTATTGAAGAAGCCTTGGTTCTTTTACCAAGGCTCTTTTCTTTAGGGCGAGGTCATGAAGGGTTACTACTTCGTGTGGAGCCTTTAAAACCTTACAGATTTAATTTCCCAAGACGATCTAAAGTAGCTACGTTGATTTTCTTGGAAAGTTTAGAAAAATAACTTTACTCTATGAGGAGTTGGCGTTAAACTAATAAGAAATTTAAGTAAAGGCGTTGAAGAGAAGAGTAAGCATGGAAATGATGAACAGAGACCTCTGGGAGCTGAGAAGGAGGCATCGTGAACATGTTGAAGCAAGTCTCGGAGCTGTGCATCGGATTCTTCGGATGATAATGCAACGGAATCTCCCGTTATTGAGATAGGGTATCGCTACGTTAAGTTTGTAGCCGTACTTGAAGAGGTCTTTGTAGCAATACATCGACAAACTGGGGTGGCACCGCGATATGACTCGCCCCCAAGACGACAATCTTGGGGGTGAGTTTTTTTCGTTTAATGACATCGTGAAGAAAGGTGCCGGTTCCATGTGGAAATATGCGATTTTGTTATTAATGAGTTTAGGGGTTTCAAATATTGGTGGTTGGGTATATTTAATTGCACTGAATTTAATTGTACTGCAAGAAACCGGATCTCCACTCGCTGTCGGGTTGCTTTATATTTTAGCGCCGATCGCTGCATTGCTCACAAATGCTTGGTCCGGTAGTCTCATTGATCGCACGAACACTCGCAGATTAATGATTGTGCTTGATGTGATTCGTGCTGCACTGATTATACTTATCCCGCTGTTGTCGTCGATTATTTATATTTATTGTGTTGTTCTTGTTGTGAACCTTGCAAACGCGATCTCTCAGCCAGCTTCAACCGTGTATATTACGAAGTTAATTCCAAAAGAAAATCGCCAACGATTTAATGCGCTACGAGGATTTATTCACTCTTCTGGAACGATGTTAGGACCAGCAATTGCAGGTTTTCTGTTCTTTGTGGGTTCTCCTTTTATGGCCATTTACCTGAATGGTGCATCGTTGTTGTTTTCGGCACTGTTGCTATTGTTACTACCAGTCGTAGATGCACCAATTGAACGTACGAAATCAACACGCCGGTTTGAGCAAATCCAAGCAGATATCAAAACGGTCGTCTCTTATTGCAAACGTTCCGTATATGTTTTCTACGTCTATGGATTATTTGTTCTTGTGACGGTGTTTATGACCGCTATTGACTCACTTGAAGCATCATTCGCTAAAATAGAGCTTTTGCTCACAGATGCTGAATATGGATTTTTACTTAGTTTCTTTGGGGTTGGGATCATTGTCGGGTCGCTAATCAATGTTCGCTTTGCGAAATCCCTGAAGGTTGAAACGTTAATAGGTTATGGCACCGTAATGACGGCGGTTGCTTATGTGACGTTGTATGTCGCAACGGACCAAGTCGTAGCAATTATTGGTGTTACGCTTATCGGTTTTTTTGTGACCTTCCTCAATACCGGCTATTTAACGTTTTATCAAAATGCAGTTCCTACATCATTAATGGGAAGGTTTATGAGCTTATTTGGTTTAGTTGAAGCGCTAGCCATTATCTTTTTTACCGTTGTTTTTGGGATTATGGCGAATGTCATTGGAATTCGACCGGTTGGACTTGTCGGCTCTGTTTTATTCTTCATTGTAGGAATTGCAGCGATTCGTGTTACAAAACGAAAAAATCGTCACTCCGTAGTACGGAATGACGAATCGATGGATTATGAATAAAAGAGTGTTCCTAAAACGATTCCTGTAAGAACGATGACCCAAGGTGGACGTTTCCAATACATGAGCATAAAGAACAGAAGTGCAGCAACGGCAAAATCAAAACCATTCTGCACGCTCGTTACCCATATAGGATGGAAAAATGCCGAAATCAAAATTCCAACGACCGCTGCGTTAACACCTAGAAAAGCACCACGTAATTTATCATGATGACGTACGCTTTGCCAAAATGGCAACACACCGAAGATCAGTAAAAACGCCGGTAAGAAAATGGCGACCGTGGCAAACAAACCACCGAGGCTTCCGGCAATGACCGTACCGATGTATGCGGCAAACGTGAACAATGGCCCGGGAACTGCTTGAGCAGCACCGTAACCTGCTAGAAATTCATCTGCTGTAATCAACCCAGTCGCTACAAATTCGCGCTCCAGTAATGGCAAGACGACGTGACCACCACCAAAGACGAGTGCACCTGCCCGGTAGAATCGATCGAATAAGTCTAGCCACAGTGAGCTACTTACTTGTGCAAGAAGTGGAAGACCGACAAGCAATACGACGAATAGCGTTAAGCAGGCAGCACCAAATCGTTTGCTTAACGGAAAGCTTGTCGTTTTAGTCGCTTCCGTTGGATCACGAAACATGAGAAATCCAGCGATTGCAGCAAGAGCAATGACGCTTACTTGTGCGAATGCATGTGGAATTAAAACCGTAATAATGAGGGCAAGAAGTGCAATCGTTTGTCTAGATAAGTCAGGCGTCAAATTTTTTGCCATGCCAAGGATGGCATGTGCGACAACCGCGACAGCGACAAGTTTCAGACCATCAATAAAGCCAGCATCGGTTAACCCGAACGTATTCGCAAACTGTGCGAAGAGAATAAGCAACAGGACCGAAGGCATTGTAAATCCGAGGAATGAAAGAAAGCCACCGAAAACGCCTCCTTTTATAACACCAATCCCAATCCCAACTTGACTACTCGCAGGTCCGGGTAGGAACTGACAGAGCGCAACGAGGTCGGCGTAGCTTTTCTCATCTAGCCATTTCTTCCGTTTTACATATTCCTCATGAAAGTAACCGAGGTGAGCGATTGGACCTCCGAATGATGTAAGTCCAAGTCGTGTAGAAATAAGAAAGATTTGTAGTAGATTTTTGAAAGAATTCAGAGGGTTCACCTCCTTTATGTAAGTTTCTATTGACGTTAGGTAGCATACAGGAATAGAAGGAATAGAACAATGAAATCGCGAAACTTTCTTTATTAACTTTTCGTAAAGATAGTACTTATAGCGTAGTGAATCTCACAAACTTCATAAAGCGAGGGGGGAACCTGTTACCGTAAAAGTAATCATCTTTTAAAGCCTATCAGATTTCTTCACGAATCAAGGTTTGAAAGTTTTGCGTAACGGGTGACTGCGATGTGGAAACATTTTCGAAGTTTAGTAGCTGTAGTTGGAATTATAGGTTTATTGAGCAGTTGTGATTCGATGGTAGATGAATCTGAGGAGAGCTCCGAACAAATTGAAGAACGAGACGTTGATGAAGTTCAGAAATTGAGTGAAACTCATGGAATTGATGTTACGTCTCTTTCGATGACAAGGTTTGGAGATGAAGTTGGTCTTACAATTCAAAGTCCGTTGTATGCTTCCTTTGCTACAGAAGGAGCATTAACGATTCAAGGTAACATATCAAGACATGTTCAGTTTTCGGAAGATTACGTGTGGATTCAAGTGACACCAGTGGACAATAAAGATGATGTGTTTAATTATTACGCAACGTTTGATGAGAATGGAAACTTTGAGTATGATGTGCAGTTTCATTACGGAGCAGCTGAATATGAATTAGGAATTTATGCTCCGAGTAATCAAGTAGGTGAGGAAGGCCAATTCTATGAAGGGGCAACAATAACTGTACTTAATGTCAACAATGAACGTCAGCGCGACATCGAGTACACGCCACTTGGATTAGAATATGATTTAACATTTGAGGAACCTATGAATGGTTTCCTTGAGGCGGATCGGAGTATTGCTGTTCAAGGAACTGTGAACAACGAAAGTAATGAAGAGTTACTATTAATTCATGTTACTTACGGACAAGACCAAGAAGAGTTTCTAGTACCGATCAACAATGAAACTTTCGAAGAAGAGATTCCTCTACAATTCGGAGAAGGTGAGCATAAAATTACAGTATTACTCGACACAGGGGATGACGATCTCTATTATGAGGCAGCCTCGTTTATTGCGAATCGTACAACAGATGAGCCGTTAATCTCGATTGATCACTTTGATCAATATTATGAGCGAGGAGTAACACTTGAAGCTCCAGCAGTGACCGACCCCTTAAACCATGAAGGACAAGAGTATGAGATACAAGGGACAATTGATCCCGCAGTATCAGGTAGTGAAGATATTAGCCATATGATCGTCACCACTGAACATGAAACTGGAATTGAGGCGCATTATTATGTGCCTGTGGAAGATTATCAATTCAAAGGAACGATTTATTTTCGGTTTGGGGAAGGAGAATATGACGTAACTGTAAGTGTGCCAGATCCATACGAAGAAGGGGAAAATTACTTCGTGTTTTATGGGACATCAATATTTACTCATGATGTACAGGGAGCACAAGATTTAAGAAGCCTATTGCCTTCTGTTGGGATTGAGTCGGATCACCCAACCATTATCTCCTTGGCTAATCAATTAACTGACGGGATTGAAAACGAACGTGATCGCGCAAAAGCAATTTACGATTATGTTGCAACGACGATTGCTTATGATGTTGAAAAATTAGAGAATAACGCATTTGAAATGGACGATAGTGCATTAAAGACATTAGAAACGAGGCAAGGGGTTTGCCAAGATTATGCGTTTTTAACGATTGCACTATTACGCGCAATTGATATGGAAGCCAATTACGTGGCGGGAGTCACATCAACCGGTGAACGTCATGCTTGGGTTGATGTGTCTGTTGATGGAGAGTGGCTTGAAATGGATCCAACATGGGGAGCAGGATTTATTCAAGACGATGAATTCCACTTTCAATATAATCCTGATTACTTTGATCCTGATCCAGCTTTTCTAAATGAAACACATACGAGAGAAGAGATTATTTATTAAAAGAAGCTGATTAAAGAAAATCAGCTTCTTTTTCATAGTTCCATGAGACTAAGAGTGTTTGAACGGCTTCTTTTAGTTCATCTTCGGGTATACCGGCAAAACCGAGTACAATCCGCGGGGGATCAGACGGTTCAGAGCTAACGGTGTATCTCGATAGTGGATAAACGAGAATTTGATGAGATAGAGCTGCATCAACGAGTTCAGTTTCTGTCATTCCATTCGTAACGACGAGTACGACATGTAATCCAGAGCGCTCCCCAATAATCGTTAATCGATCTTCATAAGGTTTTAATTCTTGTACTACAATGTCTAGTTTACGTCGATAAATCTTACGCATACGATTTAAATGTTTGGCAAAGTCCCCTTGTTTCATGAACTCAGTGAGGACAACTTGGTCAATTCGAGAAACGGTAGAATGATAAAACGAAAACACTTCTTTGTATTTCTTTAGCAGTTCATTTGGTAATACCATATAACTTATACGCGCAGAGGGGATTAAGGATTTACTGAACGTCCCGAGATAAATGACTTTATCGTAATGATCCATGCTTTGTAAGGATGGAATTGTTTTACCGCTATATCGAAATTCACTATCGTAGTCGTCTTCCAATATATAGCGATCGTTTTTTTCATTTGCCCATTGGAGCAGACGCTTTCTACGATTAATGGATAGTACGGTTCCGTACGGAAAATGATGTGAAGGTGTCGTGCAGATAACATCAATTGATGAGTCAAAAATAGAATCAACAACGATTCCTTCTTCATCAACAGTAAGCGGTACGTAATGATTCGAACTGTTCTTTAGAAGATTACGCATTAATTGGTATCCAGGATCTTCAACACCGTATGTTCTTGAACGCCCAATTAAATGAAAGAGTTGTTGCATGAGTACTTCAATTCCCGCACCGACGACAATTTGTGAAGGCTCGCATGTAACACCTCGTGAGTGTCGCAAATAGTGGGCAATCTCTTCTCTAAAAGTTAGTTCTCCTTGATGATGACCGAGTAGAAAAAGATGAAGGTGATCATGATCTAACGTATCTTTCATATGTTTTCGCCAACGGTCAATTGGAAAATGGTAAGGATCGATGCGTGTTGGATGAAAGTCATAGCGAATCTTTTCGTCAATGAGCGTTTCAATTGAACCAGCATCTTTCTCAATGTCTACGTATTCAAGGTTTTCGTATGCTTGTACGAAAAAGCCTTTTCTAGCGACGACTTCAACGTACCCCTCAGCTACGAGTTGTTCATACGTGCTTTCTACGGTATTTTGACTAATCTTTAGGTAATCAGAAAGCTTTCGTTTTGATGGCAGTTTTGTTCCGTACAAAAGCGCGCCACTGACAATTTCTTTTTTTATATGTAAATATAGTTGTTCATATAGCGGTGTATCACTTTCGCGATCCAATGAGCACCATAAGATTTCCATAATAAACTCCTTCCTTCTATACGCTGACACCATCAAAAGGGTAGAAACTGACACTTTTAATGATATCAGTTGTTACTTATACTAATGAAAAAGTCATAAGAGTTCAACAAAGGAGTGGTAGAAATGGAGAAGAAATTAGGAACAGATCGTGTAAAGCAAGGGATGGCGCAAATGCAAAAAGGTGGCGTCATTATGGATGTGATCAATGCGGAACAAGCGAAAATTGCTGAAGAAGCAGGAGCTGTAGCGGTTATGGCTCTAGAGCGAGTTCCGTCAGATATCCGTGCTGCAGGTGGCGTGGCGAGAATGGCAGACCCAACGATTACCGAAGACGTATTGAATGCTGTTTCTATTCCAGTGATGGCAAAGGCAAGAATTGGACATATCGTAGAAGCTCGTGTGCTTGAAGCTATGGGTGTCGATTATATCGATGAAAGTGAAGTGTTAACGCCCGCAGATGAAGTCTATCATCTTAATAAACGAGAGTTTACCGTGCCATTCGTTTGTGGTGCACGTGACTTAGGCGAAGCAGCAAGAAGAATCGGAGAAGGAGCTTCAATGATTCGTACAAAAGGTGAGCCAGGAACGGGGAATATCGTTGAGGCAGTTCGTCACATGCGAAAGATGCAAGCTCAAATCAAACAAGTCATGCACATGTCTACCGATGAGTTAATGACCGAAGCAAAAAACATCGGTGCACCGTACGAACTTTTACTTACGATTAAAGAAACTGGTGAATTCCCTGTCGTTAACTTTGCGGCTGGTGGAGTGGCTACCCCTGCGGATGCAGCGCTCATGATGCAACTTGGGGCGGATGGTGTATTCGTCGGTTCAGGAATCTTTAAATCAGATAACCCTGAGAAATTTGCACGGGCAATCGTTGAAGCGACGACACATTATACGGACTATAAACTGATTGCAGAGTTGTCCAAGGATCTCGGTACAGCAATGAAAGGAATTGAAATCTCAAACATTGCTCCAGCTGAACGTATGCAGGATCGTGGTTGGTAATGGTTACAATTGGTGTTCTAGCTTTACAAGGTGCGGTGGATGAACACGTTCGTTTCCTTGAAAAGAGTGGAAGTGAAGCCGTGCAAATTAAATGGCCAGAACAATTGCAGGACATTGATGGGCTGGTTATTCCAGGTGGCGAATCGACCACAATGAGAAAGCTCATCAATCAATATGGATTCCTCCAACCTTTACAAGCATTTGGAGAAAGTGGTAAACCAGTGTTTGGAACGTGTGCTGGAATGATTCTGATGGCAGAACGTTTATCAAACGACGAAGATCCTCATCTCGGTTTTATTGATATGACAGTAGAACGGAATGCCTTTGGAAGGCAGAAGGAAAGTTTTGAAGCAATATTGGAAGTGAAAGATGTAGGTGACGATGTAGAAGCAATTTTTATTCGCGCACCACTCGTTCAAGAAGTGGGGCATCATGTAACTGTGCTTAGTGAATATGACGGAACGATTGTCGCTGTTCGTGAAGGCAATTATCTAGCATGCTCGTTTCATCCAGAGCTCACTTCAGATTATCGGTTACATGAAGCTTTTGTCCATATGGTAGAAGAAACGGTTCAAGGTTGAGTGTAATGACTCGACCTTGAAGCTTTTTTCTTACAGAGGCTCGATTGCAAGAGAGGTAATATATAATATGAAGAAAGTAGAAAAACAAAACCGTCCTTAAATAAAAAATGAATCGAATTTAGAAAAGGGGGTTGCACTTAGTCCAAATCCTATGCTATATTAATTCTTGTCGAAACGGACAACAACACGACAGCAACAACCGACATAACATAACATGCGCCCGTAGCTCAATTGGATAGAGCGTCTGACTACGGATCAGGAGGTTAGGAGTTCGACTCTTCTCGGGCGCGCCATTTTTCCTTTGATTGACTTACTTATAACCGTTCAATCTTTACGGGAAGTAGCTCAGCTTGGCAGAGCACTTGGTTTGGGACCAAGGGGTCGCAGGTTCAAATCCTGTCTTCCCGACCAGTTAAAGACCTTAACTTTATATGCGGGTGTAGTTTAGTGGTAAAACCTCAGCCTTCCAAGCTGATGATGTGGGTTCGATTCCCATCACCCGCTCCATCTTATTAGATGGGCCTGTAGCTCAGCTGGTTAGAGCGCACGCCTGATAAGCGTGAGGTCGGTGGTTCGAGTCCACTCAGGCCCACCATCTAAAAAACTAGTAAATTAAGTATTGACTCTAGTTAATAGAATATGGTATATTAGTTCTTGCGCTTGAGAGATTAGC
>JIBW01000004.1 GCA_012970285.1 Bacillaceae bacterium JMAK1 | reverse complement strand
CACCTACCCCGGATCTTGCTACACCACGCCCGGCTCTTGCTACACATTAAAAAAAGCATCGCTCTTGTGAGCGATGCTTTCAATTTCACCTGTTCAAAGTTGATCTAAGCGAGGTGCTCTGTTTCATCCCCGCCCTATAAAATAAGATCAAATACGGCCCAGCCAATCGCTGCAATGATTGCTACGAATAAGGAACCGAGCACATTTTCTTTCTTTAGTTCTTTATGTTTACTTAAATCGATGAGGGTCCATCCGACAAAAACGGCCGCACCAAAAAGAATCGCTCCCATAGTACCTCTCCCTTGGACGACTAATGAACGAGACGATTCTCGACTTCCTTTAGGATGAGAACACCGTCTCGAATGTACTTTTGATCGACATACGCATCTTTTTCTTCTGGTGCTGAAAACTGGTTATATACAGCACTATAAGCGGTAATCCCATCATGTTCAATCCCTGATTCATACCGATGGGCCAGCAAAAACGGTTGCCCTAGTTGTACCTCAGGATTGCCTGAACCAATTTCACCATGGATTGCCTTATAAGGGATCCTTAAAAAATGATACGCTTCACCAGAGTCGTCCATTTGATAATCGATATATCCGTGATCATAATCCCAGTTGTCGCTTGTTACAAAACCTAGCGGGTGTAATTGTTTTTCTAGGTCATGCATGTTCAGTGTTAAATCGGTAATGGCTGATCGCAGTTCAATCATGAAGCCGCCTCCTTTTGCCATTACCCTCCCCTAAACGTAGCCCATTTCATACAAAAAATCAGACGGGAGTTATTCCCACAAACGCTTTTCTAATGTTTGTCGTTCCAATTCGTAACCTGGCTTACCTAAAAGTGCAAACATGTTGCGTTTATAACTTTCTACACCAGGTTGATCAAATGGGTTTACACCGAGCATATAGCCGCTCATAGCACAGGCTTTCTCAAAAAAGTAAATGAGTGCTCCCAAATGTTTCGCATCTAAGGCATCCAATTCAATGAGACTCGTTGGTACTTGCCCATCAATGTGAGCGAGCATCGCCCCTTGTACGGCTTTTTGGTTAATATCGTGCAGCGATTTACCTGATAAATAATTGAGTCCATCCAAATCCGTTGCGTCACTCGGTACGTGTAACGTTCGCTTTTGTGAGCGAATATTTAAAACGGTCTCAATCATCGTTCTCTGGCCTTCTTGCACATATTGTCCGAGCGAGTGTAAGTCTGTCGTATACTGGACAGATGCCGGAAATAATCCTTTCCCGTCTTTTCCTTCACTTTCCCCGTACAATTGCTTCCACCACTCACTTAATTCGTGAAGTTTTGGGTGGAACGTCGCTAAAAGCTCAATCGTTTTTCCTTTTTTATATGAAAGGGTGCGAAATGCCGCGTATTGATAAGCCGCATTTTGCTCCAAATCATTCACGTCAAACTGCTTTTTGGCTTCTTCCGCGCCAGTTAACAACTCAACAATGTTGATCCCCGCAACAGCAATCGGTAAAAGTCCTACAGATGTAAGCACCGAATAGCGTCCACCAACATCATCAGGAACGATAAACGTATCATAACCTTCGGTTTCGGCTAATTCTCGTAACGCTCCTTTTTTTGCATCGGTCGTCGCTATAATTCGCTTGCTTGCATCTTTCCCGTAGCGTTCTTCCATCCAACGCTTAATAAATCGAAAGGCGATTGCAGGTTCAGTTGTCGTTCCAGATTTTGAAATGACATTCACGTAAACACTGCGATCCTGAAATGCTTCAAACATGTTATCAAGATAATCACCGTCTAGGTGTTGACCCGCAAACACGACTTCAGGCCCTAAATCGCTTCGTTTAAACGTTGGCGTTAGCGCAGAAATAATTGCTTTCGCACCTAAGTACGATCCCCCGATTCCAACGACAATCAGCACATCCGCATTTTCTTTAATTTCATTTGCTTTTTCTTGAACTTGTTCCCACTCATCTTGATTGAGATCAAGAGGTAAGTCGAGCCACCCTAAGTAATTCGAACCTACACCGGTTTGATTGTGAAGTTGCTCGTGAGCAATGGATAGGTTCGGCTTAAGTTGCTCATATTCGTGCGACTTAATAAAAGAATCCGCGTATATGTTTGAGAATGTGATCATACGAAAACCTCCTTTACTGATGTGGAAACAGTTCCCGCTTTAATCGTACATAACGAAACATCAAATACATCACCCTATGTATGTACCTTAAGTGCGTAGAGATAGGAGGTGACGTTTGATGAGCGGTTTACAACGTATTGCACTGATTTTAGTGATTATCGGTGCGATTAATTGGGGTCTTATTGGATTTTTTAGCTTTGACTTAGTGGCAGCAATTTTCGGTGGTCAGTCTGCTGCTTTCGCCAGAGTGATTTATGCAATCGTAGGTCTTGCTGGTTTATATAGCTTATCAATTCTCTTCAAGCCTAGTGAAGAAATCGAAAGAAGCCCTGAGCCAGAAAGGCATTAATTTCTAAAAAAAACCCGGACTGCCGAAAAGCGAGGCGTCGTCCGGGTTTAATTTATTGGGTTGACAGTTATTTACGTGCTCTTTTGTTGAGGTCAGCGTGGATCTCGTTCGATTGCTTTAACCAGTCTTTCAGCTTATCTTCAAGAGTGTTGAACCCTTGATTCTTGTTGTTGTTGCTGCTGAAATTCTTCGGTCCACGGTTATTGTTGTTGTTACGTGGACGCTCGCTTCTTTGCTCAGACCCTTCAGGGGCAGGCTGAGTAGCACGAATGGATAAAGAAATCTTTCCAGAATCGCTATCAACGGACTTGACTTTAACTTTAACTTCTTCACCTACGGAGAGAACTTCGTTAATGTCTTTCACATAACCATGAGCGACCTCTGAAATGTGAACCAAGCCTTGGTTCTTCTCATCTAAGGCAACGAAAGCACCAAACGGCTTAAGACCGGTAATCTTACCTTCAACAATGCTGCCAACTTCGTATTGTGTTACAGACATTCAAACATCCCCTAATCATTTATTAACTCATAAATCATACCATAACTTCTCTAAACAGGCAAAGCGAAGTTAACGGTAAATGTTTCAAATTGCTAAATATAATTAGGAAGTAACTCGAATATAAGGATTATCTTTTTATGCATAAAAATCAGTTGACACGTAGAAGTTTTCTGAATTACTGTTAAACGTATCATAAAAAGGAGGTTTCTTACATACATGCAGCGAGATAGTTGGGGTTCTAGAGTAGGGTTTGTATTAGCCGCAGCCGGTTCAGCAATCGGTCTCGGTACCGTTTGGCGACTACCCTACGTCGCCGGAGAGCAAGGCGGTGGACTTTTCTTTTTTATCTTTATCATTTTACTTATGACTGTCGGTACGAGTTTACTTCTTGCTGAGTTTGTACTCGGGCGTTCTACAAAAGAAGGCGCCATTGAAGCCTACCGAAAAATTGCACCAAAAGGACAATGGCATTTCATCGGAATTATCGGGATGATTGCTTCCTTCCTATTATTATCATTTTATAGTGTTGTTGGAGGTTGGATAACGACCTACTTCATACGGAGCTTTTCGGGGAATGTCACTAATCCACCAGACGGCGACCATGTTGCCCTCTTTGACCAAATTACTTCCAACCCGTGGGAAATAGGAATAGCACACCTCGCGTTTATGGTGATGTCCATTCTAGTCGTACAGATGGGCATTAAGAAAGGCATTGAAAAAGCAAGTGTTTATATGATGCCTGCACTCTTTGTCATCTTCCTCATACTCATGATTCGTTCGTTGACCCTCGACGGTGCAGCCGAAGGTGTGGTCTACTTTTTACAACCTGATTTTTCAGCTGTAACTGGTGAAACGTTCTTATTCGCACTCGGACAAGCCTTTTTCTCATTAAGCTTAGGGGTCTCGGTTATGGTTACGTACAGCTCTTACCTTGATCGCAACACGAGTCTTCCTTCTTCAGCATGGTCAGTCGTACTTCTCAGTGTGTTGATCGCGATCATGGCTGGTCTGGCAATATTCCCAGCAATTTATGCGTTTGATATGCAACCTGATCAAGGGCCAATGCTTATCTTTACTGTTATTCCTGCTGTTTTCGGTCAGCTCGCATTTGGAGAAGTGTTCT
Source organism: Bacillaceae bacterium JMAK1 (assembly GCA_012970285.1). Classification (GTDB taxonomy): domain Bacteria; phylum Bacillota; class Bacilli; order Bacillales; family Marinococcaceae; genus Geomicrobium_A. The sequence goes on along the minus strand of JIBW01000004.1, from coordinate 476,598 downwards.
TCTTCCTATTTATGCTTTTAATGTTATTTGCAACGTTAACGTCAGCGTTTTCACTTTTAGAGATTATTGTCACGCCATTAATTCGTGGAAGAGAGCACCTTAGAAAACGAATGACGTGGATCGTCGGATTGTTGATCTTTGCAATGGGGATCCCTTCGAACTTGTCTTACAGTTTACTGTCGGAAACCTATTTCTTCGGCATGATTTTCTTTGATGCAGTCGACTACCTCGTGAGCAATATTCTCCTCCCACTCGGTGCTTTGCTTATCTCGTTATTCGTCGCATACAAGATGAATAAACGAGAACTCCGAGACGAATTACTGAGGGGAAGCAAATTTGGAGATGGATTCTTCTCCATTTGGTTACTCATGATTCGCTTTATAACACCACTATGTATCATTATCGTTTTCTTCTATTTGATTTTCGGATAACAACACAAAACCAACCCGCCTTCATTAAGAAGACAGGTTGGTTTTTGTATGACGTTTAACGAAACGTTCTATTCTTTCTACGGCTGTTTGCAATTGCTTCATTCCTGTAGCATAGGAACAACGAACATGCCCTTCGCCACCTTCCCCGAACACTGATCCAGGTACGACGGCTACTTTTTCTTCAAGTAATAATTTCTCCGCAAAGGTTTGATCATCCATTCCCGTTGCTTCAATTGACGGAAATGCATAAAATGAACCACCCGGCATATGGCAAGATAAACCAATTTCATTCAGAGAGTTCACGATATAATTTCGACGACTATAATAACTTTCCACCATCTTCTTCACTTCATCTCCGCCACTTCGAAGTGCTTCTAACGCACCATGTTGTGCTTGTGTTGGTGCACACATGAGTGAGTATTGATGGATTTTCAGCATCGCTTCAGTAATGTCTTTTGGTGCGCAAACAAATCCGAGTCGCCAACCTGTCATCGCGAATGCTTTAGAGAAACCGTTGATTAAAATTGTACGATCTTTCATATCGTTAATAGATGAAAATGCTGTGTGAGGCTCATCGTAGCTTAACTCAGCGTAAATCTCATCTGAAAAAACGAGGAGGTCATGCTTTTGAATGACATGAGCCACTGCTTCTAGCTCTGCTTTCGTCATCACCGCACCTGTTGGGTTGTTCGGGAACGAAAGAATGATCGCACGACTCCGATCTGTAATCGCCTCTTCAAGTCGCTCGGCGGTTAGCTTGAAGTTCGTTGATGAATCTGTGAGCACCGGCACTGGTGTTGCCCCAGCAAGCGTAATTAATGGACTATACGATACGAACGACGGTGTTACGACGAGCACCTCATCACCTGGGTCGACCGTAGCTCGTACAGCTAAATCTATCGCCTCACTTGCACCGACCGTGACGATAATTTCTTCTTCAGGACAATAGGTTACATCAAAAGCATCTTCCATATAATCAGAAATCGCCATTCTCAGCTCTAACAATCCTGCATTTGCAGTATAGGCCGTATAGCCTTGCTCAAGGGAAGTCATGCATGCTTCTCGCACGTTCCACGGAGTAACGAAATCAGGTTCTCCGACACCTAATGAAATGCAATCTTCCATCGTAGAGGCCAACTCGAAGAACTTTCGAATTCCAGAAGGTTCAATGCTCGTCACTGCTTTGGATAATCTGTTATTCGTTTTTTTTGCGGTCATGCTCATGGTGAAACCACCATTCGACGATCTTTCTCATCTTCACCAAAGACGATGCCATCATGCTTGTACTTCTTCAAGCGGAAGTGTGTCGTTGTTGATAACACAGCATCTAGTGTTGATAATTTATCAGAGACAAAGCGAGCCACGCCTTCCATCGTCTGGCCTTCAACCATCACCGATAAATCATACGTACCTGACATTAAATAGAGTGCACTAACTTCTGGAAAGCGTTGAATCCGATTGGCTACTTCATCAAAGCCTACTCCACGTTGTGGCGTGACTTTTACGTCAATCATGGCAGCGACTTGGCTTTCCTGTTCGACTTTGTTCCAGTTTATGACTGCAGCATAACTTAGAATGACATGTTCATCTTCTAGACGGTTAATCGTTTGAATCACCGTTTCTACGTCTTCATCAAGCATTTTCGCTAAAACTTCGGTATCAATTCTCCCATTTTGTTCGAGAATACGAAGGAGTCTCGTTTCTTGCTCTTTACTCATTTATAGGTCCCCTTATATACTGAGGTTAGTTATTCGCATACAATCGTATCTTATCATAGTTATCCCATTTTATGTTTGGAGGAAATTATGAAACAATCATCGCCAAGAATGGCAATGCTAATTATTGATATGATCAATGATTTTTCATTTGAAGATGGCCAAGACCTTCTTGCAAGCGCTTCAGAGTTACCCAAGAAAATTTCTATACTAAAAAAACAATTAAAAGCCTATAATGTCCCGATTATTTATGTAAATGATAATTACGGCAGATGGCAAAGCGACTTCAAAGACTTGTATAAACACTGCTTACAACAGCAGTCTAATGTACGGGAATTTAACGAAATGATAAAACCCGAAGACGACGATTATTTTGTACTAAAACCGCAATTCTCCGGGTTCTACGCCACGCCGCTAGAAATACTACTGCGTCAGCTAGACGTTCAGACCTTATTAATTTGTGGAATCGCCGGGAATATGTGTGTACATTTCACAGCGAACGATGCGTATATGAGGAAGTTTAAGTTGTTCATTCCGTCTGACTTGTCTGCATCTCTTACAAAAGAAGAGAATGACCAAGCGATTTCAATTATGGATACGGTGCTAAAAGCGACAACGACACCATCAGACCAACTAGCTATTGCTTCAATGTTAAAAGAAGCTGACGACTATTACGAACAGACGATTTAGAACAAGCCAGAGATTACGCCATTTTCATCAACATCAATGTTCTCCGCTGCTGGTCGTTTCGGTAATCCTGGCATTGTCAGAATCGCGCCTGTTACTACAACGATAAAGCGAGAACCACTATTTAATTTTACATCTCGAACTTGAATTGTGAATTGATCTGGTGTGCTTCCGAGATTCACGTCGTCACTAAATGAATATTGTGTTTTTGCAATACAGACCGGTAGCTTCTTGTACCCTAATTGCTCATATTCATGGAGTTTCGTTTTCGCTTTCTTTGAAAGCTGAATATCACTCCCACGGTAGACATTTGTTACGACAGCTTTAACTTTTTCTTCGAGGCTTTCATCGTCGTTGTAAGTGAACGTGACCGTTGATTCTTGTTTTTGAGCAAGGTTCACAACCGCTTCAGCAAGGTCAATAACACCTTTCCCTCCATCACGCCAACCGGTCGAACGAATTGCTCGTATGCCAGCTTGTTCACATAATGATTGCACGAGCGCAAGCTCTTCTTCTGTATCGGTTGGGAATTGGTTGATCGAGACGACCGTTGAAATGCCGTACACTTGTTGCATGTTGGTAAAGTGGCGCTTTAAGTTTATAATGCCTTTTTCAATTGCACTGAGGTTCTCTTCTGCTAAATCTTCCTTTTTGACACCTCCATGCATCTTTAACGCTCGAACTGTTGCAACGAGTACGCCTGCTGATGGGCGAAGCCCTGATTGTCTACACTTAATATTCACGAACTTCTCAGCACCAAGATCCGCGCCAAACCCCGCCTCAGTGACGGCATAATCCCCAAGTTTCAAAGCGGCTTTCGTAGCGATAACAGAATTACAACCGTGAGCAATGTTTGCAAATGGACCGCCATGAATAATGACTGGGTTGTTCTCAAGTGTTTGTACGAGGTTAGGATTAAAAGCGTCCTTTAGAATCGTAGCAAGTGCTCCTTCTGCTTTTAGGTCTCCTGCAGTGACCGCTTTCTTTTCATATGTAAATCCGATAACAATTTCTTGTAGTCGTTTCTTCAAATCCCCTCGATCACTTGCAAGGCATAATATTGCCATAATTTCAGAAGCAACGGTAATGTCAAATCCATCTTCCCTGGGAACACCGTTCGTATTACCTTGTAAACCACTAATGATGTTTCGAAGTTGACGATCATTCATATCTAAACAACGCTTCCAAGTAATCGTTTTAGGATCAATACTTAGTTCATTACCTTGATAAATATGATTGTCAATCAATGCTGCTAGAAGATTGTTCGCTGCACCGATTGCGTGCATATCTCCAGTAAAATGTAGATTGATATCGGCCATCGGAACTGCCTGCGAATGCCCACCACCCGCGGCTCCACCTTTCATTCCAAAGACTGGACCTAATGATGGCTCACGCAATGCGATGACGGTCTTCTTTCCGAGATGGTTTAAAGCATCTCCCAAACCAACCGTTGTTGTCGTTTTCCCTTCACCAGCTGGGGTTGGTGTTATTGCACTGACGAGGATCAGTTTCCCGTCTTTATGATCAGTAGAAGGATCGATTAAATCATCTGCTAACTTCGCTTTATACTTTCCATACAACTCAAGTTGTTCTGATTGAATGGTTAAACGATTCGCCACTTCCTCAATCGGTAACATCTTCGCTCGCTGTGCAATTTCTATGTCAGTATTCGCCATGTGATTACCCCTTTATGATCTATTCCGTCATAAGTATACATGAAGTACAGAGCACTCTGAAAGCTCTAAAAACAAACAATTTACAAAAGAAAAAACGAGCCTATTCGGCTCGCCTCTTTAAAAGACTTGTTCTAACTCTTTTTTGTCTTGCTTTAGCCAATACGTCATCCACGTCTTAGCAACGTCAAGATCGTGTAATTTCGCCTGACCACATTCTAACTCAGTCGCTGCAGGCACATAGTCATATTGAAGTCCTCTCGTCATCGTTTTCTCTAAGATGTCGATAATCTCCGTTACTTGTGCAGGACCATCAACGATCAAATAGAATCCTGTTTGACAACCCATCGGCGACAAATCAATAATTTCAATATGATCGTATGCTTCGGTATACTCACGAATGTGAATTGCAAGCAAATGCTCTAGTGTATGAATTTCAGGTGGATTTAGATTCGTTACATTTGGCTGTGCAAAGCGAATATCAAACTTATGAACAATGCCATCCGTCCCAATATGCTGAACACCAGCTTGCCTTACGTATGGCGCCTTTACTTTAGTATGATCTAATTCAAAGCTTTCGACTCTAGAAGCCATTACTCATCACTCCAATCATCAATTACATTAAGTTTACGACACGGACAAAACATTTGGCAATCATACAATCTTGCATATTGGAATTGTGACTTATGAATATTTAGCCGCTATTCTCACCTTCATTTCTTCTAACTGTTGAGGCAAGTCGGCTTCCTTGTCAATTTCACTCATCTCATCTTCTACTAAACTGATTTCAAGGCCAACTGCTCCCATCGTTGAACCTACGACTTGTGCCCAAGCGCCGAGCAGATCTAGCGTATCGCCATCTCCGTCTTCACCACGCAAATTCTTGGCACCTGCAAACACATGCAGCACGTTGCCAATGACTTCAATGGTTAACCCATAAAACTCAAGGATTTCGGCTTTAGATTTTTCAAGTGGAAGCAAATCCGGCAAGATGATACTGCCCCCTAACGCTTGAATGGCATTCCCTTGCATATCAAATCTAGTCATTTGTTCATCATCAATATCGCGTAATAAACCTTGTAAGATCGTTAAGTTTCCAATTGCAAATAAACCCGTTCCTAACTTCTCTAAATTGTATTCTTCGATGAGTTCATAAATTATCGTATCTCCTGCTGCTTGTAACGCAACGCCAACTGTCTCCAATGATTCACGTTGTTCATCAGTTATTGGAAACTTCGGCGTAACCGATACGGCTTCAAAGACCGTACCGGTTACAATCATCCATGCGGCAAATACTTCTAGTCTAGACATGGATTAAGGCTCTCCTTTTTACAGTCATTCGCTACAGTAGCCTATGCATTGAAAGCGAATATGTAACAATGAGCCCTATCTGAAGGTTTCATAATCCATGACAACGTTCCGACATAGCGTAACTTCATCAGTAATAATGCCATCAATGTTGTTCTGTTTTATACATCTTTGTATGTCCGAACGATTGTTGACTGTCCACACCCAGAGCATTGAACGGTGGTTTTTGACGGTATCAATAAATTGATCATTTAGTAAAGAATAGTGGATACACACCACATCGATATGAGCTAGCGGCAAGCGTTTTCTTTGGAATCGATTTCGTTTACCAATAATTATTCCTGTTTGTATCAATGGATTTATACGTTGTATCGTTTGAATTGCACTGTAATCAAACGACGTAACGATAATTTCGTTACTCATACCGTTTTGTTCTACAATTCTCACAAAATCCGTTTCAAGCTGTTGCTCTTTTAACTCAAAATTAAGGCGAATTCTTCCTTTACACAATCGCAACACATCATCTAACCTTGCCACACCTTGTTTTCTTAACGCAGCATACGTCAAATACTTTACTTTTTTCCCTTCTACCGATTCATCGTGAACACAGACGATTTGTCCATCCACTGTTTTTCGTAGATCCGTTTCAATGTAATCGGCGCCTAACATAATGGCACGCTCAAATGCCGGGAGTGTGTTTTCTTGGATGATTGAACCTTTCGTACTTCCACGGTGAGCAACTACTTTTACCGCCGTTTCAACCAACTGAATCACTCCCTTACCTATTCTTTATAGCATACGTTAGAAATTCTTAAACAAGAAGAGCATTTCAATGAAATGGCTAGATTATTCTAGCATTAATCACATAGGAGCACGAACAGCGTCTTTGACTCACTTTATCAGAGTGATGTATTATTTAGATAAGCGAAATAAATTGAACACTCACCAACACTCTGTAAATCAGAGTGCATCTTCACGTGTCTTTATCTTCTTCTATCCCTTCACGTCATGTTTTTACTTCTCTTTTACACGGTTTACTTCAATCATAAACGAAGGTGATTATCATCAAAGTTAAAAAACGCAACTTGACTATTATGTGGTTTGCGAACCTTTTCGTCGGAGCAAGTATGACGATGGTTTTACCGTTCTTATCACTGTATATTGACTCGTTTGGTGGATACACACCAGCTGAAGTACAGCGATGGGCTGGGCTGACGTTTGGTGTCTCCTTTTTAGTAGCTTTTCTCGTTTCTCCGTTATGGGGTAGAATTGGGGATCGCTTTGGCAGGAAGAAAATTCTGATTGGTACTGGTTTTGGTATCGCAATTAGTGTGTTTTTAATGGGGTATGTCCAATCCGCTGAATCACTGTTTGTTTTGCGGGCATTTATGGGGCTTGCTACAGGTTTTATTCCCGCATCGATGGCATTAATCTCCGCTCAAAGTGATAAACGAACGGCTGGAGAAACACTCGGAACCCTTCAAACCGGTACCGTTTCTGGTGGGTTACTCGGTCCACTCATGGGTGGGATGATTGCCGATACAGTCGGAATGCAGTTAACGTTTCTGATCACTTCAAGTGTGCTCGTACTTGCGACAATACTTGTCATCGTCGGAGTAAAAGAAGTCATTTTCGAAGAGAAAGGCGAAAAGCGGAGACGCTATCACTGGAAAGAAGTTCTTCATCATATCGGTACGAAGCCTGTCCTTATTATGGTTATGGTCGTTGCACTGTTGATCCAACTCGTCAACTTTAGCGTCCAACCCTTACTTGCACTGTACGTGGATAGTCTGACACAAACAGAAAACCTCGCGTTTTTGGCCGGACTTGCGTTTTCTGTTACTGGACTGGGAAACTTAGTGGCAACGAGGAAATGGGGACAAATTGGGGACAGAATCGGTCATGAGAAAATCATGCTCGTGCTGTTAATATTGTCGGGACTATTCTTCATTCCTCAAGCCTTTGTTACCGAGCTGTGGCATTTAATTCTACTGCGTTTCTTATTCGGAATTGCAGTCGGAGGCCTAATTCCATGTACGACAGCTTATATTCGCCAAGTATGCCCCATTTCAATGCAAGGCGAAGTGCTCGGTTACAACCAAAGCTTCCGCTTTCTCGGAAATGTGATCGGTCCCGTTTCTGGTGGATTTATTGCAGGGACGTTAGGCATTCCGATGGTGTTTATTATTACAGGAGGACTGTTCTTCGTAGCAGCAATTTGTTTGAAGCTCGTTTTGTCCCACGAAAATAGCGATAACAAACAACCTAAATCATCACGGCAAGAGAAAACAGTCTAACTCACGATCCGCTGAGAGGTTGAGTGACACACTTACCTTTCAGCGTTTTTTTGAACCTCCATTGTTAACCTTATGTTAATTTCGGTTGACAATAAAAAGGCGACACGCTATAGTTCTAACCATACATAACTAGAGGAGATGGAACTGTGAGAACTTTCGACCTAATTATTATTGCTATGTTCGTTGCACTTATGGCTGTCGCATCTAATATTACGAGTTTCTTTCCATTTCTTGTCGTCTTCGGGGTACCCGTGACCTTTCAAACATTTATGGCGATTTTAACAGGGGCTGTACTCGGTAGTAAACGAGGGGCTTGGGCGATGACAATTTATGCCCTTGTTGGTTTACTTGGTGCTCCTGTGTTTACACAGTTCCACGGAGGACCAGGGATGTTTGTTCGTCCAACCTTTGGATTTATCCTTTCTTTTATCGTCGTTGCTTTTATCGTCGGAAAAATCATTGAACGAAAAGCTGAACCGACGATCAAAACGTATGTTGTTGCTAGCTTTGTCGGGCTACTCGCCAACTACTTGATCGGGACAAACTGGATGTATGGCATTTATCAACTCGGTTTCGGTGCACCTGATGAATTCTCTTACGGACTCGTGTGGCTTTGGATGTTGTTACCTTTCATAAAAGACGTCATCTTAACAGTTATGGCGGCTGTCATCGCACACCAACTGCCACAACTCGTAAAGCGGCCACTATCCTCGCAATTTTCTTAACTATTCAGGATCAATACTTCTTTCTCATGTGTAGGAGCGAACTGACTGTGTTATAATATGTAAATGTTCGTATACGGGGTTTTCTTCGATTCGAAGAACGTCCACGCTTTTAGATGAGAAAGGGCGTTGAGCTTCATGGAAATTATTTATAATTATCCGCTTTGGATGGCGATCTCGGCAATTATCGTTGCACAACTAGTCAAAGTCCCAATTGCATTTATTGCGACGAGAAAAGTGGATTTTTCTTTAATAACAAGCACTGGGGGTATGCCTAGCTCCCATTCAGCTGCTGTCACCGCACTCGCGACGACAATCGGCCTAGAATATGGCTTTAACTCAACATTTTTCGCACTTTCCGCGATGTTTGCAATCATTGTTATGTATGACGCTACTGGTGTTCGGAGACACGCGGGATACCATGCTACGATGTTAAATCAACTGATGAATGATTTTAACAAGTTCATGCATGAAGCAAAGAATTGGCAGCATAAAGAAGAAGTAGAGAAACGTGAAGAACTAAAAGAACTACTTGGTCATAAGCCAATCGAAGTTTTTTTCGGAGCACTACTCGGAATTTTGCTCGCAATCTTCGTGTACACCATTTTAGAACCTACTTTATTCTAAGTAAAAAGCCGATACCTACTGATGTAGGTATCGGCTTTTTTGAACTAAACTGGTGGCGTAAAGCCATCAACAGCTCGGTTTTCTTGAAAAGCTCTAAATTCATCTTCACTAAGTTGACCATTTCCTTCTTGCATAATGTAGACGTCCACTTCTTTCTTACCCCACTCAGCAAATACATCTTCAACGGTATCATAATACAAATCAATAATTTCCCCTTGAATAGCTGAACCAGTATCTGCAACAACGCCGTATCCGTATCCAGGAATAAACAACACCGTACCAATTGGAAACACGTCAGGATCTGCTGCGATCGTTGAATAGACATCTCTTGAAACTGGCACACCGGAATATGTAAGACCATATGCAGGATGGTCGGGCTCTTTTCCAGTGGATTCTATACCCGCAGTATAGCCTGTTGCCATGACTCGTTGCGTCGGAAATGCATCAAAATTTGCAAATTCTTCAATCTGGGCTACCGCTTCTCTTACGGAAGCATTTTCTTTAATTTGTAATCCTTCTGAAGAAGCCTCTTGAATCACTTGTTCGTGAATCTTCGTATCTAGCGTATTCGACTCATACCAATCATTATGCGTTAACCCTGTTAGTTGGTTGTACGTTACATAAAGGGCAGCGCCTACGAGTAGTGCGAGCAGTGTTCGTCGCAAAATGGTAGTCGTCAAGTGCATGCTGTCACCTTCTTTCACTTACGACAGCATGCCCAATTAAAGACGCGCTTATGCACGTATAAAAAAAGCACTGCCAACTGGCAATGCTTGATGCTTCCACGATGTATGTTTTTAAAACATCTGATAACCACGAACTCGTAGCATGCGAATCGCAACCCCTGCAATAATTGCACCGATAAAACCGGATGCCAAAATAACGATATCCGCAATTCTAAGTGCAGCAAACTCGGCTGGAATAGCTGACATGGATTGAATCGGGTTCGTGAAGTATTGAGTAAACGTCGCCGAATTCACAATCCAAACGACGATGATCGGATAAAGAACCGCCATCATCCACGTTGAACGAAGTACCATATTTAATAGAAAACCAATTCCAAAAAACAAAATTAAAAACAACATCATGGAAATGACTAACTGCGGCAAACTCGTAATTCCCATGCCGCTCACCTCCATATCACATTAAGTTTACAAAAGGCGAACACCCTCGTCAATAAACTGAACGATGTTCAAACATTGTCCATATGTTTTATACGTTGTGACGTGACGAAAAATCACTCGCCCCAAACAAAAAACTAACCCAGTCGCACCGTTGCAGCTGAGTTAGTTTTCAATACCAATTTTAGAATGGGTTTCTTCCTTTGCTTAGTACGAGAAGAGGTCCGCCTAGTTTCATTAAGTAACGGTTATCACTCATATGCTTCATGAAATATGCGGAACGTCCGTAAAGCTTTCTTCCTTTAAGGAACGATACGTTTACTGTACCCATCGCTTCTTTGCCGCCAAGTGAAGCTAGTGTTCCGAGGATTTCTGGCTTTAAGTTAGTCGTTGTGCCTCCACGGATGAGTGCCATCACGTTCTCAGCCGCTGTAGCGCCTTGTTGCATTGCGATTTGTGCTGTAGGAGGGAACGGACGCTCAGTTTCCTCATTGATGATTAACGCACAGTCACCGATGATAAAGACATCTTCTTCACCTGGTGCACGTAAATCAGCATCTACTTTCACACGTCCACGCATCGCTTCAAAACCAGATTCTTCAATAAGCTTGTTTCCACGAACGCCTGTCGCCCAAATAATAGTGCTCGCAGGAATTTCTTCGCCATCTTTTAGAACGACGAGGTTTTCTTTTACTTCAGCAATTGGCGTGTTGATTTTGAATTCAACACCACGGTTCTCAAGTAAATTCATCGCGTACTCAACGAGTTCTGGATCAAACCCAGGAAGCGCACTTGGCGCTGCTTCAATAACGTACATTTTCACTTTTTCACGTGGTACGTCATAGTGTTCACAAAGCTTCGGTACTCGTTCGCTAAGTTCACCGATAAATTCAATCCCTGTAAAACCTGCACCTGCAACGACAAACGTTAAGTCTTCGTCTTTATGCACCGTCTCGTTACGGTATTTACTAAATTGGAATTCAATATGATCTTTAAGTTCACGTACACCGTCAATGGTCCACTTATGGTATGCATTTTCAAAGACGCCTTCTACACCGAAGGTTTCAGCAGTTGCACCGACACCGATAATTAAATAATCGTACGCAAGCTCTCCGCCTTCTTTTAAGATGACTTTTTTCTCGTCTTTGTTGATTGATGTTACGGTGTCTTGAACAAAGTTCGCTCTGTTTGAGTTGAGTACTTTATCAATTTCAATACGAGCATCGTCATGATGCATCGTTCCTGCAGCTGGTTCATGTAGCCAAGTCGTTTGATAATGGTACTTATGCTTACTCACAAGCGTTACGTGTGCTTCGCCTGAACCTAGCTTCTTTTGAAGTTTCGTCGCTGCGATCATTCCGCCATATCCTGCACCAAGAATGACGATTTGTGGTTTCTTTGCCACTTTCTTCACATCTCCAATCTATTAATAAATCCTCGTGACTAAGTTTGTGATTTGATTCACGTACTCAGACAAAAAAATTAATGTTACTAAACGTTCACAAATGTACACTGTTAATTATAGCTATAGTCCCTCGACATTTCAATATGCAAATGTTTGATTTATACGAGTTAAAGTCGAATTTTGTAGCAAATAGAGACACTCAACCGTTTTCAGGAAAACCCAAGCAATGGTATACTATAAAGGTTGTCACAGTTTTATACTACTTGGAGGTGTGAGGTCGTGGAAAACTCTATCGATCTTTACGATATTACGATTATTGGCGGAGGACCGGCAGGTTTGTTCGCAGCATTTTATAGTGGGATGAGGCAAGCAAAAGTAAAAGTCATCGAAAGTATGCCTCAACTTGGTGGCCAACTTTCTGCTCTTTACCCAGAGAAATACATTTACGACGTCGCTGGCTTTCCAAAAGTTGGTGCGCAAGAACTCGTCGATAACCTGCTTGAACAAATGCAAATGTTTGATCAAACAATCGTGTTGGAACAAACGGTTAACACGGTCGATAAGCTTCAAGATGAATCATTCCGCATTGAAACCGATAAAGATGTGCACTATTCCAAAACGATCATTATTACAGGCGGCGTAGGTGCGTTTCAACCTCGTAGGTTAGCGGTTGAAGAAGCTGAACAATATGAAGGAAGTAATTTGCATTACTTCGTGAACAACCTTAGCGCTTTTAAAGGCCGTAACGTATTGATTTGTGGTGGTGGGGACTCAGCTGTTGACTGGTCTCTTATGCTAGAAAAGCAAGCAAACGTGACGTTAACTCATCGTCGCGATAAGTTCCGCGCACATGAACATAGCGTCAACGAGCTACACAAGTCTGATGTAACCTTACACACACCGTATGACATTAAAGAACTCCGCGGTGACGGGCGTCGCATCGAACAAGTCGTTTTGCAAGAAGTCAAAGGCGATCAAGAACAAATCATTGATGTAGATGATGTCATTGTTAACTACGGTTTCGTGTCATCTCTTGGACCGATTAAAAACTGGGGACTAGAAATTAATAAAAATAGCATTCTCGTTAACACAAGAATGGAAACAAATATCCCAGGCATTTATGCTGCAGGTGACATCACTTCTTATGAAGGAAAAGTTAAGTTAATTGCTTCTGGTTTTGGGGAAGCGCCAACAGCTGTAAGTAACGCAAAAGCTTACATCGATCCAAAAGCAAGACTTCAACCTGGTCACAGTTCACATATGTTTTAAAGCAAAAAAGCCTGGAAATTCCAGGCTTTTTTTTGCACAAAAAAAATGGAAGCGTATCGCTTCCATTTGATGTTTAGCAATTTTCTGGTGTTCCCTCATTTTGTGCGGTTCTAAATGAGGCGCCACATCCACAATTGGCAATAGCATTAGGGTTCTCGATCGTGAAACCACCGCCCATCATGTTCTCTTTATAATCGATCACGAGCCCATGAACGATCGGCTTACTTTCCGAATCAACGAGAACATCAATGCCAGACACTTCAAAGAGTGTATCGTCTTCTGCTTGATTGGCATCAAAGCCAAGTCCATAAGACAATCCACTACATCCTCCGCCTTTGACACCTACTCGTAATTTCAATGAAGAATTGCCTTCTTCTTCCTTCATTGCAGTAATTTGCGTTGCCGCAGTTTCTGTAATTGTAATCATGACCTCTTCCTCCTTTCGGGTAAATCGAAAAGATTACGTTGTCGTTATTGTAATATGGTATGTCACGAATCGCAAGTTCAGAGAATCGCATGGAGGATTGGTTGTGTTCAACGGGCTTAGTATGTCGAGACAACAGTAAGCTCCTGATGAGATGCTTTTAACAGTTCTGTGTGCATAAGATCAATTTCTCGGCTATATTTCAATACAAGAGGATGATCCATGCCATGCTGTTTCGCCATTTCAATCATTTTCGAGCGTAACCGTTCCAACTGCTCAACGATTTCCTGTTGATCCTGTTCCATGTTGATCTCCTTTCTTGCTCATGACGAGCATTCATCTCTATCTTTAGTAAATCTACTGTTATTCTACTAGAAACTAGATGACCAAGCAAAAAAACTTAACGATCTATTGACTTCCAAGCGTTTGTCCACTTAAACGACCGTTCCGTCATCTTCCCTTCCCAATAAGATAGGGAAAGCGTATAATAGGTAAAGAGAAACATTACCATTACTTATGATAGAAATGAATAATACTACATTTTATAACGGAGACCCGTTTTAAAGGAGGATAACGATGGCTACGTTACTACAAGATCCTAAACTTGCAGCCATTAGTGAAAAAGTCAGAAACGGTGAACGATTGACAATTGAAGATGGTCTTATCCTTTACGATACTCCCGATCTACTTTCGGTTGCTCAACTAGCTAATGAAGTAAATGAAAAGAAAAACGGCGATAAAGTCTACTTTATTGAGAACATGTACATTAATCCAACGAACGTATGTGAAGCAAGCTGTTCATTCTGTGGCTTCAAACGCAAGCCCGGTGAAGAAGGCGCCTATACGATGGATTCTGATGACTTATTGAAATATGTCAGCGACCGCTGGAATGATAACATCAAAGAATTCCACATCGTCGGCGGTCATAATAATGAAGTTCCTTTTGATTATTATTTAGATACGATTCGTACATTGAAGAAACATTACCCAGATGTAACGGTTAAAGCATATACTGGTGCAGAGATCGAATTCTTCGCACGTATTGCTGGTCTTTCAATGAAAGAAGTCCTTGAAGAACTCATCAAAGCTGGGCTCGACACACTTCCTGGTGGCGGAGCAGAGATTCTCACAGAGCGTTACCGTGCGAAGATGAGTCCTGAAAAAGCATCAACGGATGAATGGTTGGAAGCACACGAAATTGCTCACGGCCTCGGTTTAAAGACACATGCTACGATGCTTTACGGCTCCATTGATACGTATGAGGAACGTTTGATTCATATGGATCGCCTTCGTCAATTACAAGACAAAACGAACGGCTATATGGTATTTATTCCACTTGCTATGCAACCACGTAAGTTAAATGCTGGACTTACAAGGCGAACGTCTGCATTTGATGATATGCGTACGATTGCAATTTCTCGTCTTATGCTTGATAACTTTGATCATATTAAAGCGTATTGGATTAATATCGGACCTCAATTAACCCAAATGGCACTAACATTTGGATCAAGCGACATCCACGGTACACTAATTGAAGAGCGAATCTCTCACTCTGTTGGCGCGTTAACGTCTCAGGGAATTACGAGAAAAGAACTCATTCATATGATCAAAGGTGCAAACAAAGTACCTGTCGAACGAGACACATTCTACAACGTTATTAAAACGTACTAAATTCAAGAGTGCACGGTCAGGTTTCCTGACCGTGCTTTTGATTGCAACTTCATATCATGGTATGATAATGGGTAGCGTGTTTATGGAGATTATTGCTCCATTGAAAATAGAGAGTTTAACGTAATGAAAGGAAGATGACACTTGATTTCATGTCAAAATGTAGGTCTCCGTTACGGAGACAAGAAGTTATTTCAAGAAGTAAATATTCAATTTAACCCAGGCAACTGTTACGGATTAATCGGCGCCAATGGTGCTGGTAAATCCACGTTTCTAAAGATTCTTTCTGGAGAAATCGAATCTCAAGATGGAAATGTGAGCATGGCAAAAGGCTCACGCATGGCTGTTCTAAAGCAAGATCACTTTGCTTATGAAGAGTATGAAGTGCTCGAAACGGTCATTATGGGTCACAAGAGGCTCTATGACATTATGAAAGAAAAAGACGCCATCTACATGAAGCCAGACTTTAATGATGAAGATGGGATGCGCGCTGCTGAACTTGAAGGCGAATTTGCTGAGATGAACGGGTATGACGCTGACAACGAAGCCGCTCAAATGCTCAACGGTCTTGGAATCGGTGCTGAGTATCACTATATGAAGATGTCTGAGCTTGAAGGTGGAGAAAAAGTAAAAGTCCTTCTCGCCCAAGCACTATTTGGTAGCCCTGACATTCTTTTACTCGATGAGCCGACAAACCACTTGGACATTAAAGCAATCCACTGGTTAGAAGAGTTCCTAATGAACTTTGAGAATACAGTCATTGTTGTTTCTCACGACCGTCACTTCCTTAACAAAGTCTGTACACACATTGCAGACATTGACTATGGTAAGATCGAACTTTTCGTTGGAAACTATGACTTCTGGTACGAGTCAAGTCAACTCGCTCGTCGTATGGCTAAAGACCAAAACCGTAAAAAAGAAGAACAAATTAAAGAACTACAAGACTTTATTGCACGCTTTAGCGCCAACGCATCGAAGTCCAAACAAGCAACGTCTCGTAAGAAAACACTCGATAAAATTGAACTGAATGACATTAAACCGTCATCACGTAAAACACCTTACGTTGCGTTCAAACCAGACCGTGATATTGGAAATGACCTACTCACAGTTGAGAACTTATCAAAGACGATCGACGGCAAAAAAGTACTTGATAACGTTAGCTTCACACTGTCACCAAACGAGAAAGTCGCTTTTGTCGGGAGTCACGAAACGGCAAAAACGACATTGTTCCAAATTCTTGCAGGTGAAATGGAACCAGATGAAGGAACGTACAAATGGGGCGTCACGACGAGCCAATCGTACTTCCCTAAAGATAACACTGAGTTCTTTGAAGGCGTCGACCTTACACTTGTAGACTGGTTACGTCAATACTCACCAGAAGACCAAACAGAAAGCTTTATTCGAAGCTTCTTAGGTCGTATGCTTTTCAGTGGTGAAGAAGCACTCAAAAAAGCAAAAGTACTCTCCGGGGGCGAAAAAGTTCGTTGTATGCTCTCCAAATTAATGCTCAGTGGTTCGAACGTACTCATCCTTGATGAGCCGACTAACCACTTGGACCTTGAAGCCATTCAAGCCGTTAACCACGCGCTAACAGACTTCAAAGGCTCTATACTCTTTTCTTCACATGACCATCAATTCATTCAAACCGTTGCGGATCGAATTATCGAATTCTCATCTGAAGGTATGATTGATAAGAAGATGTCTTATGACGAATACCTTGCTGAAATGAAATTGATCGGGCAAGTATAATTGAATGTACGAGAGGCAATCTTTGAGATTGCCTCTTTTTTTGTATTCACACCAAGTAACACTCAATTCCTGCTTCTTTCTATTTTATTCTCTTAATTTCTTAGTCTATTTTCTCAACAAAAAGCATGTACTAACTAAGTACACATTCCATTTCAAAAACAAGTCAATTATTACAACTAAATTAAAGATTATAATAATTATTGTTTATGAATTGCATGTGAAGGGTATAGATTAGTAACCCACTAATGGGAAAATGAAGGGAGCGATCATCATGAAAATGGTGATGACAGCACTTATCGGTTCGACTGCATTAACGTCAGGATTAGGAATTGGACCAGTAGAAGAAGAACTTACATTTACACATGATACGTTTGAAATGGACGAGAGCCTCATTTATGAACAGCTCATTGACGTTCAAGATAAGACAATGGACGTTGTCATGACTACTGATTATGCAAGACCGTTAGATGAATTAAAAATGATGTATGACGGATCTTTAGCTGAAACGATTCATCATCAATACAACCAAGATGCTTACATTCAAGACTTTAATTGGGATCACTACACCATTGTCGATCAACTCCTACACAATGATTTAGAAGACATTCATATCTCAGTACCTGAAGATCATGAGCGTATCGTCACTGTTCATACGTCGTCCATTGAAGATGGCGCTGGCAACCGAGCACAATTTATCGAAGAATATGTCTTTACATTTGATGAGGAACTCGAACACTATGTAATTTCCGACATCAACATTGAACAGACGTTTTAACTATATAAAAAGGCCTGCAAGCAATGCTTGCGGCCTTTTCTTTACGCTTTTATACCTTTAACATCTTCATACGTCTTACCATTAGAAACGTAAGGTTCTTCGCTACATTGAATGTCTAACAGTACTGTTTGATTTGCATGAATCGCTTTTTCAAACGTTGATTGGAACTCTTCTTTGTTAGTAACCGTCATACCTAGCGCTCCCATTGACTCAGCCATCTTCGCAAAATCAACCACACCAAGTTTCGTTGCGACGACTTTATCTGGGTAATGCATCTCTTGATGCATACGGATGGTACCGTAACTTTGGTTATTGAACAATAGCACGATGATTGGATATTGATGTCTAACTGCCGTTTCAATCTCTTGAATCGTCATCATCGCCCCACCATCGCCACAAAACGCAACGACTGGTCGATGAGGAGAAGCGATTTTAGAACCAACAGCAGCTGGAATGCCGTACCCCATCGCTCCATTTGTCGGTCCGACGAATGAGAAACGATCCCGAATGACTAATTGATTGTGCATCCAAGTCGCAAAGTTCCCTGCATCACACGTCACGATGGTGTCTTCTGGCAATACTTCATTTAACGTTTGCATGACGTGGCTATAAATGCTCGGATCTTTCTCTTTTGCCATGAGTTTACGATGTGATTCACGGCAAGCGTGTTGCCAACTCGACCAATCACGATCAATGTCAAGCTCTGTAAAGGCTTTAAGAGCGTTTACGGAGTCAGCGACAATTCCAAGATCAGGTGGGTACACTTTACCGAGCGTATCCGCATCAATATCAATATGGACAAGTTGTTGATCCCAACCGATTAATGTATAGTCTTGCGACGTTGCTTCAGACAACCTAGTTCCGATCGCAATAACCAAATCCGATTCTTTAAAATGTTCAACTAACTTAGGTGCTGCTGCAAGCCCCATATGTCCGATGTATGCTTCGTGTTCATTATCAATAATGCCTTGCCGTCTGAACCCAGCAACGAGCGGGAGCTTGAATTTTTCGACAAATCCTCGAAGAGCAATTTGGGCTTCATCGGAATGGATTCCACCACCAGCAATAACAATCGGGCGTTCTGCCTTTGCAAAGCGACGGGCAAAATCCTCGACTTCAATCGTTGCTGGAGCAGGGGCTGCGATCATCGTTGGCGGACCGAATACCATTTCGGATTCATCAAACAGCATATCTTCTGGAAGCGATACAATAACAGGACCAGGGCGTCCTGTTTGAGCCACACGGAATGCTTTTTGAACGAGCTCAGGAACACGACTTGCTTCATCAATCTCCGTCGTCCACTTGGCAATTTCATTAAAGTTCTTACCAAAATCAACTTCTTGGAACCCTTCACGGCCTTTAAACGAACGATTCACTTGACCGAGGAACACAACCATCGGCGTAGAGTCTTGAAACGCAGTATGTACTGCAATTGAAATGTTCGCAGCACCAACACCTCTCGTTGCCATAGCAACACCAACTTGACCAGTCAAACTTGCATAACCTTCTGCCATAAAGCCCGCGCCGCCTTCATGGCGATTCACGATCACTTCGATCTCATCTTGACCTTCAAGTGCATCTAAGACGGCGAGAAAACTTTCACCTGGCACTGTAAACACACGGCTCACTTGTTCAACTTTTAACACTTCAAATACCGCTTCTCCAGCAGTCATCGTTTTTTTGTAACGCACAGTGATCACCTCTTACCTAAAATTAATCGGAGCAACAACAGTTGCTCCGTCGGTTCATCATAACGTTTCAAATTGGCGGTGCAAATCTCTCACCGCTGCTACTAAGGCATTTGCAGCTTTTCCGTGGTAATGCTTTTCAATTAATTGTTCTGCTTCTTCAGGACCGTCTGAAAGGCTGATTCCACGCAATAAATCATGGATGTATTGACGACCGTGATCGGTTGCGAGTGTACATGAAGCTTCAAGAATCACACCGTGCTTACAATCAATTTCAGCTGTAATCGTTAACGTATCAAAGACACTTTTTGCAGCCATGCCTTGAGGCAATTTAGAGTGACCTGCGATAAAACGAGTATGTTGTAAAGCCATTACGCAATGTCCTCCTTTGCCTATGAACGGCTTTCATGATTCGCAAGCGTTGCAAGCGTACGTGCCATTACCCCGGTTCCACCTTTCGGTCCCATCGGAGTTACACGGTCAAGGAATGACGTGCCAGCAATATCAAGGTGTACCCAAGGCGTGTCTTTTACGAAGGATTCGATAAACAATCCGGCAGTAATACTACCTGCAAGTCGCCCTGGAGCGTTATTCAAGTCAGCGACATCGCTTTGACGTAGCATCTTGTAGTAATGTGGATGGGTCGGAAAACGCCAAATGCCTTCTCCTGACTCAATTGCAGCTGTCGCAGTACGGTTATAAAAATCATCGTCATTCGATACTGCACCTGTGATCACATCACCAAGCGCGACAACACAAGCACCCGTAAGTGTTGCTACATCAACAATCTTCTTAGCGCCAAGATGTTTTGCATACGACACACCGTCTGCAAGCACGAGGCGGCCTTCTGCATCAGTGTTCGTTACTTCGATTGTCTGTCCATCAAAGCTTCCAAGCACATCTCCAGGTCTCATTGCTTTCCCGTTTACCATGTTCTCTGTAGACGGGATGATTGCCATGACATTAATCGCTGGTTTCGTCTCACCAATAATCTCCATGGCACCGAGAACTGCTGCAGCACCACCCATATCTGACTTCATCGTTTTCATACCTTCAGGTGGCTTCATTGAATACCCACCGGTATCATACGTTAATCCTTTACCGACAAACGTCAATGGCTCGTCCCAATTTTCTAGACCTTGATAACGTAATACGATCATTTGTGCAGGCTGATCGCTTCCTTGGTTAACAGCAAGCAATGCATGCATGCCCATTTCTTCAAGTTCTTCGTTGCCAAGCACTTCAAATGAGAGATTATCGTGACGACTAGAAAGCGCACGTGCTTCTCCTGCTAATGCAACAGGCGTTAAATCATTTGCGGGGATGTTTACGAGTGTTCTTGCAAAGTTCACACCTTTAGCGATCGCTGTCCCGACGTTGATTGCCTCGTCATTTTGTTCCTCACAATAAAATGTGTACGTTCTAGTAAGCGTGTCATGCTCATTCGTTTTGTATGCTTCAAACGTATACGTCGCGGTTTGAGCCATTTCAGCAGCCGCAGAGATGACCGTTTCCGTATCTGATGTATGGTCAATAAACGTATCCAAAAGCACATCGATGTTGGTTTCTTTCAATTTATGAGCCGCTTGAAATCCACTACCAAGTGCTTCTTTCGTTGAGATGATGTCTTGATCTTTTGACGAACCTTTTCCAACGAAAATTAACGTTTTAAACTCTTCATTAAACGGGATCGTAAATGACGTCACTTCGCCAGATTTACTACGGATGCCCCCAGATTCGTGCTTGTTCTGAATCGGCTTGATCCAGTCACCACTTGCGTTAAGTACTTGATCAGGTAACCTTTGTTCACCTTCTCCTACGCCAATAATAATGACACTTCCCTTAGAAGTCTCGTCCCAATTGCTAGCAAAATTAAACATGATTGTGATATCCTCCATTGGTCATTTTGTGCTAAATGAGCGTAAAAATATAGGAAGACTTCCTGCCAAGTAGCAGCAAGCCTTCAGCTCGTTGTCAACCAACGCTCTTTCCTATATGATACCCTCTTTTTTGAGTTCATCAACCGTTTCTTGATCAAAATCAAAAGTTTCAGCCAAAATGTCTGACGTCTGCTCGCCTAATAATGGAGGAGCATAGCGAACTGGCAACACTTGCCCATCCGCTAAAATTGGATTACGAACCCCATGATACGTTTCTACCGTTGGATGTGGCGCACTAATTTTCATATTTCGATGTACCACTTGTTCATGTTCAAATACTTGCTCGATACTATTCACCGGTCCACAAGGAACTTTCTTCTCAGCAAGTAACTCTGCCCATTGATCCGCATCTTTTTGCTTAAACTCCCCAACTAAAATCTCTCGAAGTTCGCTTCGATGTTGAACACGATCACCATTAGTTAGAAAGCGGTCGTCGTCCGCTAATTCTGGACGACCAAGCACTTCAGTAAGCGCTCGATACATCCGATCATTACCCGCTGCGACCATCAATGGTTTGTCAGCACAAGGAAACGTCTCATACGGAGTAATGTTTCCGTGAGCATTGCCGGCTCTCTTTGATACGTGCCCTTCATTCAAGTAGCTACTTGAAATGTTGGCTAAAGAGCTCACTTGAACATCTAACAACGAAAGATCAATGTGTGCCCCGCTCCCAGACTGATCTCGTTTTCTTAAGGCACCGAGAACACTCATACAAACATAATGACTCGTCATAATGTCCACAACCGGTGTACCTACACGTGTAGCTTCACCGTCGGTTTCACCGGTTACGTCCATTAACCCGCCAATCGCCTGTATGACCGGGTCATAACCAGGATGTGTATGATACGGCCCGTCTTGACCATACCCTGTGATCGAGCAGAGAATAATGTCTTCATTTACTTCTTTAAGACGATCATAACTAAGCCCAAGTCGTGACATCGTCCCTGCTTTGAAATTCTCAACAACAACGTCAGCGTCTTGTACGAGTTGTAAAAACAGTTCACGTCCACGATCATGCTTTAAATTTAACGTCATGGAACGCTTATTACGATTCGCTGATAAATAATACGTGCTTTCACTGTTCGTAAACGGCCACCAATGCCTAATATCATCACTGCCACCAGGCTGTTCGATCTTTAAAACGTCAGCACCAAAGTCAGCGAGAAGCATCGTTCCAAGTGGTCCAGCGAGAACACGCGAAAGGTCTAAGATTTTGATCCCGTTAAGTGCGTCGTGCATCGTTCTCCCTCCCGTTCGTTAGTCTTGGTGTACAGTAGATTTTTCGAACGGCCACGCAGGCAGCATTTTGCGAAGAGGTTTGTCTTCTGTGTAGCCAAGTGCATATTTCGCTTGCATCACAGTATGAATCTCTCTCGTTCCTTCATAAATAACAGGTGCTTTTGAGTTTCTAAGCAGACGTTCTGCTGGATACTCGTTTGAATAGCCATACGCACCGTGGACTTGCACGGCATCGTTTGCAGCTTCGTTTGCAAAGTTACACGATTGCCACTTCGCAAGAGACGTTTCTCTCGTATTTCTTACGCCTGCATTTTTCAGTTCACCAGCTTTAAACACGAGCAGGCGACTCATTTGAAGACCAGCTTCCATTTTTGCAATCATTTGTTGAACGAGTTGATGTTGGCCAATTTCTACACCGAACGTTTTACGCTCGTGGCAATAAGCGACAGAAGCCTCAAGACTCGCCATGATTAGACCGCACGCTCCCGCTGCAACGGTAAAACGACCATTGTCGAGTGCAGACATCGCAATTTTGAACCCTTCACCTTCTTCTCCTAGAAGGTTCTCCGCAGGAATCTTCACATTATCGAAGAAAATCTCACCCGTGTTACCGGCACGAATACCGAGTTTTCCTTTGATCGCTTTTGAGCTAAAACCTTCCCACTCACGCTCTACGATGAATGCAGAAATCCCACTATGGTTCTCGTTTTTGTCGCCAGTGTACGCAAACACGAGGAATGTGTCCGCAACATCACAAAGTGAAATCCACGTTTTTGATCCGTTCAACACGTAGTGATCGCCGTTTTTCTTAGCTGTCGTGTTCATCGCCTTTACATCAGACCCTGCATTTGGCTCCGTCAAACCGAAGGCACCGATTTTTTCACCTTTGGCAAGTGGTGTTAAGTATTTTTGCTTTTGCTCTTCTGTACCCCATTGGAGGATCGTCATGCTGTTCAAACCGATATGAACAGACGCTGCTGTACGAAACGCTGTATCGCCACGCTCAAGCTCCTCACAGACAATCGCAAGCGTGTTATAATCCATGCCACTTCCACCGTATTGTTCTGGAATACAAATACCCATAAAGCCAAGCTCAGACATTTTATCTACAACACTGCGCTCGAAGTGCATGTTCGCATCCCACTCAGCGATGTTCGGCATAATTTCTTTATCTACAAAGTTCCGCACTGTCTTTTGAACCATTTGTTGCTCTTCACTTAAATGAAAATCCATACGACTCAGCTCCTAATATTATGAATAGTTTTGAAAGGAGGACAGCAAAAAGCCAGTCTACTCCCCTGAAAAGTAAACTGGCTGTCAGTCTCAGAGAATTACCGTGGCTAGGCAACATAAGACTTGAACAGTTCATCATTTGAATTCATCATACCTTTGAAAGCGCTTATTGTCAATTTTATCAGAATTATCTTGCCATCACATACGCTTTCGCCATCAATTCCAAAAAACGATGAATACTCTCTTCCGTATGCGTCATACTCATCAAGATTTGATGAACTTCTTTTAAGTCTTCTTCAGAAGAAATTAGAATCTCACCGATAATATAGTCGCTTTCCATCCAATGAAAAACCCCATCTAAAAAAAAGGAATAGACGCGGGGCTCTTCTGGAAATTCACTAAAGAAATGAACAATCGACGATAAATAGTTATTCTCCTCACTCACACCGCTTAGCCCCTCACCTCAAATTGCATACACTACTCCTAAATTATGCAATTTAGAACCATGAGTGACGACGTTTCGATACATCGAATCAAAGTTCAGCATATGACTTACGTGTTGGTGAAAGGGTGACGCTTGTTTTGCTGATAAAGCACGGTTGGCTGGGTCGCTCTTCCCATACGTTCTTCGGGCTTGGTCCGGGTTCCTTCTGTCTAACTACGCGTACGCTCGGGCTTGATCCACGCTCCTACACTCTTGATCCGCGCCCTCGCATCTAGCCCACAAGCCACATAAAAAAACCAAGAAAGGCATTCCCTTCTTGGTTTCACACTAAATATTCTCCGTGACAGACGGTCACCGCTTCGCCACGCATCCAAATATGGTCGTCTTTTGAAGACCATGTGATATACAGATCTCCACCTGGTAAGTGGACGGTTACTTCTTCGTCTTTTTTGCTTTGGCCGTTTAAGACTGCTGCTACGACCGCAGCACATGCACCTGTCCCGCACGCTTGAGTAATGCCGCTTCCCCGTTCCCATACTTTAAAGTGCATTTCACGTTCACTAACCATTTGAACCCACTCTACATTTACACCTTCAGGAAACACTGAAGATTTCTCAATAATCGGTCCAAGTGTTGCTACTGGTGCTTCAGATATGTTATCGGTAAACATAATGATGTGGGGGTTGCCCATGGAAACACCAGTCATTGAAAAGCGTTGTTCGCCAATTGTGATCGATTCGTCAATGGTCTGTTCTGTACCAGTGCCACCACGCATCGGTAAGTCTGATTTATTTAGTCTAGGTACTCCCATATCTACCGTAACCATCTGCACTTGATTCGCGTCATCTGGGTGAACTTCGGCTTCAACTTCTCCACCGAGTGTTTCAATTGTAAACGTTGTGGACGTGACAATGCCGCGATCATAAACGTATTTGGAAACACAACGCAAGCCGTTTCCGCAATTCTTCGCTTCTGAACCGTCGTTATTAAAGACACGCATTCTCACATCAGACCGCTCAGATGGCAAAATTAAAATCAATCCGTCCGAACCAATTCCTGTATATGGATTGGAAACAGCAATCGCTGTTTGTGGTAACTCTTGCTCGCTCGGTATTGCATCGTTAAATCCATCGAGGTAAATGTAGCTATTCCCGAGTCCGTGTAACTTCGTAAACTTCATGTTCGAACCCTCATTTTCTTTGTCGTTCTGATGTCCAAAAGTAATCTTCATCCGCTTGCAAAATCGTAATACGGTAATTGCAGCACGGCATGATCAGTTGTGTTTTTACACTATCAAAAGCATCTTGTAATTGTTCGGTTTTCAAAAACGTTAACACATTACTGTCTCCACAATCTGGACATTCATTTAGGTAAACGTCTTCGCCTACCTTCTCATACGGCCACGTATTCTCAAAAGGCAGTAGCTTCATCGTAAACTCTCTCCTTTAGAATGGTCAGTCGTTCTTCGTTCCAAGAGCTTGGTTGATAAACGTTCGAAGTTCTTTTTTCTGTTCATCGATTTCTTTTTCGTCGGTTTGATCGTATAGATACGCCTGCTCTGCGCTTGTCTCAATCGTGCCGATTAAAAGCTTCGCTGTACGTTTGGCATTCATTTCTTGTCGTACTTCTTCCCGTTTAATCGCTTTCTCTAACACATCGCCAAGCCATTCGTAAAATGGTTCGTAAATTTCTTCCCATTGTTGCAGATATTCTGTCGAAGAAAGACCTGCATAGACTAATGAATGAACATCTCGATATTCTTTCGTATGTTGATACATCACTTCAACTAAGTCGTCCAATTGTGTCTTAAAAGGATCATTTGTATTAATTTCCTTACGAATATCCGCAACGAGTATTTCAATGAGAACATCAGCAATCGCAGGCATTACCGCTAGCTTCGATGGAAAATACAAGTAATACGTTCCTTGTGCAATGCCAGCAGCCTTCACAATATCGGAAACTTTCGTACGTTCTATTCCTTTTTCTTTAAACACTTCAATCGCTGCTTGAACGATTTTGTCTTTTTTACTCATCGTTCTCCCCCCTGACCTTAAAGAAGTCCGGTCGCCTCGTTCAGACTCCGGACTCTACACATTCGTTACAGCCATTCTTCTTCTTCAAGATACTGATAAATATCATCTATTAACTCATCTGTTTGTTGGCTTTTAATAATCTTGCCCTCTACTCTAGCATATCGATGGTCTCTACACATCGTGCATTGCCCGAGACAACCACGTTCTACAACATCAATATTCGGATCACGCGACAACTCTTCCATAACTGAATGGGTGCCTTCTGCGACATTCGACATGCAAAATTCTACAAGAGGATACATTCGTCCTCACCTACCTAACGCTATCGTATCTCGGACGCAGAAGATCGTCAATTCATTCTAAGTTTTGTTCGTAAAAATTCATGAATGAGGATACAATTGCACAGCGTGTGATAGAAGTCACAGTATAACTTCTCTAAATAATCAATCTTTTATTGTCATTACTACAATTGTTGTCATATACAGATAGAATCGTTATAATTTAAGAGGTGTGACAATCTAATGATATTTCCTGTACATAAATGACAAATTGGGCGAGTAAGCAAATGCGTTGGTCGCCCATCATCACGTGCTATTTTTCTACCAAAGGAGTCCTGTAACATGAAAAAACTCGTTATATTGGGCGGCGGATACGGCGGCATGAAGATCATGCAGCAATTGAGCGCAAAAGATCTCCCCGAAGATTATGAAATGATACTCGTTGATAAACTTCCTTATCATTGTATTAAAACGGAATACTATGCACTGGCTGCCGGTACGGAATCAGATCATGACATTCGTGTTCCATTTCCTAAACACGTTCGTCGCGTCTTTGGCAATGTCGATAAAATTGATGTTCATAACAAAGAAATTACACTTATGGGCGATCGTGGTGAAGTTGAAATCCTTCAGTACGACAAAATGGTTATCGGCTTAGGTGCTGAAGATAAGTATCATGGTGTTCCTGGCGCAAAAGAACATACGCATAGTATTCAAAGCATGGAAAGCACACGAAAGACGTATGAAGCGATTAGTAACTTGCCTCCACGAGCAACGGTTTCTGTCGTTGGCGCTGGTCTATCTGGTGTGGAACTCGCGGCCGAACTACGTGAAAGCCGTCAAGACTTAACGATTCATTTGTTTGACCGCGGTGAAACGATTCTACCGATGTTCCCATTACGTCTTAGCACGTATGTAAGCTCATGGTTTGAAAAACATGAAGTGGACATTATTAGCAACTCAAACATTACACGAGTGGCAGAAGGTGCACTGTTTAATCACGAAGAACGAATCGCTTCAGATGCAGTGATCTGGACTGCTGGTGTACAACCAGTAAAAGTCGTTCGTGACATTGAAAACATTGAAAAAGACCGCAAAGGTCATATTATCCTTACGAAACACCATCACATCCCAGATCACCCTGACACGTTTGTTGTTGGCGATTGTGCCAGCTTACCGTACGCACCGAGTGGGCAACTTGCTGAAAAGCAAGGTGAACAAATTGTGATGATCTTAAAGAAGCAATGGGCAGGAGAAGAACTTCCTGAAACGATGTCTGAAATGAAATTAAAAGGTACGCTTGGCTCTTTAGGAAAGAAACAAGGGTTCGGAGTTATGGGAGACAAAGCTTCCGTCAAAGGACGTGTAGCGAGGATCCTTAAAAGCGGTGTGCTATGGATGTACAAATATCACAGTGGTGTATAAAAAATCAGCTAGGGAGTATTCCTCTCAGCTGATTTTTTGATTATCAATAAGCGTATCCATCGTTTTGTAAATCGTCTTAACTCTCGGATCCCCTTCAGCGACTACCTGATCATTGATCGTGATAAATGGATAAAATCGATCTTCTTCTATAATTTCATTTGCTAGCTGTTCGTACCCTGACTTTGGTGCTTCAATATCAATGTATTCAAACGATAACGATTGCTCTGGATACTTTCGATTTAACAACGCTTCTAACCATTCCATCGTCTCTTTTGAAGAAGGTAAATTAACACAACTGGCACACTTACGCTCTGCGCCATAAACGACAACCTCAATAGACATAACGACCCCTCCCAAACATTGACTATTTATTCTTCCACTATACATCGTATTCATAAAAAAATAACCCTAAACATGGATTTTTATGAAGATGGGTATTATAATAGAGGATAAAGAAAGGAGTGTTTATGATGACAGAAACTGTAGACATCACTGGCCAAGTACAAGAAGTACTTGAAAAACTCCGCCCATTCCTACTCCGCGACGGCGGCGACGTTGAATTGGTTGATATCGAAGACGGGATTGTAAAGGTACGTCTAATGGGCGCTTGTGGCACTTGCCCTTCATCAACCATTACGTTAAAGGCAGGTATTGAGCGCGCGTTAGTGGAAGAAGTTCCAGGCGTTGTGGAGATTGAACAAGTATTTTAAGACCTATTCAAACAGGTTTTCTATTTAAGAAATCGCGCACATTGTGCGCGGTTTTTTTTATGTTCCCCACTTTAATTCTAGTGACATGGAACAACAGTCTGGGTTTTCAATGGCTTCAACCGTTGTCGGAAGTAATAAAAGAAACCGAATTCCCGTTGGTGTATATTGAATGTTCGCTCTTGATGTGAACCCTGGTATATTGTGGATCATTTGATCGACTTGTTGTTGATGCCCTTTTTGAGCTGTTTCAATGAGTTGTTTCGCAAACTCTCGGTTTTCTAACGACTTTAATAACACTTGGCTTTGCTGCAATAAAATTTGAAAACCACTTACAGAACCTTCTAAAATAGTCGTATCCACTGCTGGAAAGTTTCGATATGCAGGATGGTGTTGATAATAATGATAAGGTGAGTACCACCGATACATAAACTCCCCCCTGTAACTGTGCTTTCTTATCGTATGTGTCTTATTTCTAAAAGGTGAACAGCTATGATTTAGGCTTCAACAAGTTGCCACTAAAAAACGGCTCCAATGCGTAGATTCACATTGAAACCGTTTCTCGTTATGATGTTAATGCTACTGTAGGAGGAATGGAAACGTAGGAACCGTGATCACAAGGCTTAGCTGCACTTACCTCATAATCTGGATAGTCTTCCTGAATACGCTTCGCAATCTCTTCTCCTTCTCCACTTGGTGCTAAGCATAAAATTGTCGGACCAGCGCCACTAAGTGCGGCTCCATAAACCCCGTAATCTAACACATCATCTAATGCCTCTGTTAATCCTGGGACTACACCCGTTCTGTAAGGCTGATGGAATCGATCCCTGTTCATCAATTCACCTGCAAGTGAAAAATCACCTGTTAAAAGAGCCGCAACGAGAACATTCCCACAAGCACTTCCTTCAATCGATTGACGATAAGGTAATGTTTCAGGGAGCACTTCTCGCGCTTCCTTCGTTAACAATTCAACACTTGGAACCATCAGAACAAGATCAACATCAGGAGAAGGTTGAGCCACCATCTTCGTAAACTTCTCCGTATGCATTCCAATCGTCAATCCGCCATACAAACATGCCCCAACGTTGTCAGGGTGCCCTTCTAATATACTTGCAAACCGTAATTTCTCTTCTCTCGAAGTATTCATTTGCAACAACTGGTCAGAAAGTTCAATCGCTGCGATAATCGCTGCTGCTGAACTGCCAAGTCCTCGTGCTAACGGAATATCAGAACGCATGTCAACGTGACAAGGCGGTAATGACAAACCTTTCGTTGCAGCGAAGGCTCGTGCCACTTTATAGACCATGTTCTTCTTACCTGAAGGAATGCCTTCTAAATGAGGGGACGATGACGTAAACAGCCACTCTTCACTTGGCCATACATCTAAATACAAGTACCGATTTACCGCGAGACCAATTGAATCAAACCCAGGACCTAAATTCGCAGAGCTTGCGGGAACACGGATCGTCATCGTCGCTTCATTAGACGAGGGCAAGGTTCTGTTCTTCCAAGACATCTGCTGTCCCTCCTTCTACACGGTATCGGCTCTTAATTGACGTAACCACATCTAATAGCTTCAAGTCTTCTAAAGTTTGATCAAAATCACCGCGCGTCGTTTCGTGGGTAACGATCACGACTTCAGCTAACGCCCCTTGCTCAAATGGCGATTGAATTAACTTCTCAAAGCTCACATTGTTCTTAGAGAATACCGCC
The DNA here is from genome assembly GCA_012970285.1 of Bacillaceae bacterium JMAK1. Taxonomy (GTDB): domain Bacteria; phylum Bacillota; class Bacilli; order Bacillales; family Marinococcaceae; genus Geomicrobium_A. Next base: position 446,026 of record JIBW01000004.1, on the reverse strand, counting down.
GTAATCGATTCAAATGCTCCTGCGACATCTTTTGCATGCAATCGAACGAAAAACTTCGCCGAAACATCCTGTTCATCACTCATCTCAAGTGAAGTTGTACTAGAATCTTCAATTGTATTCGCTGATACGCCAAGACGGAGGTGACGAATGACACTGACAACATCAGAGACGACGGCTGTTGCGGTCGGAAGAGAACCTGCTCCAGGTCCGTAGAACATCGTCTCACCGACAGCATCACCGTATACGTAGACCGCATTAAATTCGTCATTAACCGTTGCAAGTGGGTGCTCCTCTGGCACAAACACAGGCTCAACTGACACTTCAACTCTGCTGTCCTCTTTGCTTGCAAGGCCAATAAGCTTCAACGTATAGCCTAACTTCTTCCCATATTCAATATCATCACTCGTAACTTCTGTCATTCCACGTACATAGACATCCTCTAACTGTACAGATGTTGAAAAACCGAGACGGGCTAAAATGACCATCTTACGGGCAGCATCAAGTCCACCAACATCAGAAGTCGGATCGCTTTCAGCAAAGCCTTTCTCTTGGGCTTCCTTGAGTGCTTCGTCATAACTTAAGTCTTCTTTCGACATCTTCGTTAGCATGTAGTTCGTCGTTCCGTTCACAATACCAACAATCTTCGTAATCTGGTCTGATGATAGCCCTTCATTTAGCGCTCGTAAAATTGGGACGCCACCTGCAACACTCGCTTCATACATAAGCTCTACTTGATTGTGTTTTGCTCGTTGAAGCAACTCCTCACCGTGTAACGCCATTAAATCTTTGTTAGCTGTAACGACATGTTTCCCTTGATCTAACGCCTTTTCAATGAGTTCCTTTGCAAGGGTAATGCCACCCATCACTTCGATGACAACCTGAACTTCTTCATCTGTTACAACTTCGTAGCCATCCGTCGTGTAGTCAACCGATTGAAATCCATGACCGTTCGCCTTTTCTAGATCACGAACAAGTGCTTTCTTCACGGAAATTTCATTCAATCCTGTTTTTTTGCATAATTTATGTTGGTGTTCCGTTATAATATGCATAATCCCCGTACCTACCGTGCCGAGTCCTAACAGCCCAATTGCAATGTGTTTGTTATCCATTCGAATCCACCCCTGTTCGATCCATTGTTCTCTCTGCGCGAACAATTGTCTTCATAATATGGACATTATAGATCCTATACGTGAAAATAACAAGGGGGTTTTAAAAATTTACACAAAAATTCTCCGTGTGAACCAAGCACCTGCCGTAGAAGAAGGCAAATGTTCTAAAAGACATTCTGATGTTAATCGCAAGTACTTCTCTTCAGCCGCTAATTCTTCTTCGAAATTTACTGCTTCAAGTGAACGATTTTCGGCATTTGTTCCTTCATTCATGTAATGATCTTCGACAACTTCAACATAACTTAACGGCAGCAAAAGGCGGGCTCCAATCAATGGCCAATGTACATTATTTCCACCTCTAAACTGCGCACCATAATAGTCATCAATAAAGCGATATGCTTCCTCACCGTCTCCTTGACGATAAATCGATCGAAGCCGCTCTCCTAAATCTCTTGCAGGATGGTCATAGACAAACTGCAATGGTAGCTTGATTTGCGTCGTTGTTGGACTTCCTGCAAACCACGAAGTTGGTGTGAACCTTGTGTGATTAATTGATCCGTCGTAAGGTTGCAATAAATGCTCTTGACCTTCCTCAACGAGCCATTGCATGGCTGTTTCTGCACGACCTAAATAATACGGAAACGTATAAAGAAATTGACGATCAAAATCATTCTTTTGCCTTCTCGAATCCACTTGTTGATGCCAGTTTTCAAGTTGACTCATTCTCGTCTCCCAAATATGCAACCAGTTTCCTAGAAAATTAAGGTCTTTCACATTCGGCATCCAACCGCGACTCACTTCATGAATTTGTGCGAGTTGAAAAGCCTCAGGTTGTTGGGGTTGATCATTGCGAGTCGGATCGTCTTGCGGTAAACGGAAAATGAGTTGTTGAGCACCATCAATTTTTGCAATCACTTTTCCATCCATCGTCTGAACTGGCATTGCAACATCTATAATGCCCGCGCGTTCTAATTGCCTTGCCCATTCAAATTGGGTTAAGACGCTATCTTCTTTACGTGGGTAAGGAGTAACAATGTACGAATTTCCTTCAGATTCAAACCCTTCATAAGCTCCTAAATGCCAACGTTCATCACAGTGAAAACCGTATTGGTCATAGATATTCCTCTCAAACACGTTGCCACCTCCATATCTACCTTTATGTATATGACAAAATATTAAGGTTTTGACAATGACTCTTCTTTGCATAATAATCATACAAGCGTCACACTGAATGTAGGAACACGATTATGAAGGATAAGGGGTTGAGTCCACATGAAAGCATTATCAACAGAACTTGCTATTGAACGACTCGAAGAACGTGGTGTAAAGGTTGACGACATTACAGAATTAGTATTTGATCTCCAAGCACCGTACGTCACCAACTTAACGCGAGCCACGTGTAAACACAATGTGATGCGTGTGTTATCAAAACGAGAAGTCCAAAACGCCCTATTAACTGGAATTGAACTTGATCGATTGGCTGAAGAGAACAAATTAAGGCAGCCACTTCAAGATATTGTGGCCTCCGATGAAGGCTTGTATGGCATAGATGAAATCATCGCTCTTGCAATTGTAAATGTTTACGGCTCAATCGGACTTACAAACTTCGGTTACGTTGACAAGATTAAGCCTGGCATCGTCGAGAAATTAAATGATCATCATGATGGCAAAGTCCATACATTCCTTGATGATATTGTCGGTGCCATTGCAGCCGCCGCCTCAAGTAGGCTCGCGCATTCTGAAGAAGGCGCTGATGTTCCTGATTAAAATGATGTAAAAACGAGCAACAGTCATCCGTGACATGTTGCTCGTTTTTTGTTTGTTAAGACCTTTTGCATTATCCAGCCTCTGCATAAAACTCCCTCATATTGGTACTCTAACGAATAGTTCTAATTTGTGAGGGATGTTCATGTCACTACTACTAAAAAGACGCTTTAAAGAAAAAAGCGAACAGCATCCTCTATCCCCATCAATGACCGTTAATGTAGAAACGATTCAATCCATCATCGGACAGAGCGAAGATGTGACCGTTCGTCACTTTTCGTTAGGCAAAGAACCTAAAGTAAACGCCACAATCCTCTATCTTGATGGACTTGCTGATCTCCAAAACATTAACTCGTTGTTAACTCAAACGATCTTGTTCCCTGAAGGTAAACAACGTACGTGGCCAGAAATCATAAGCTTCTTCGAGAAGTCTGGGGATGTAACCGTACATACAACGATTGATGATGCGATAAAAGCGTTATTAAACGGCCTAAGTCTTGTGTTTGTGGAACAATATGATCGCATCCTTGCCGTTGAAATGCTCTTCACACAAGAACGACAAGTAGATATACCGACAACCGAAAATGTCATCCGTGGTCCAAAGGAAGCGTTTGTCGAAAACTTATATGTAAATATGGCCCTTGTTCGACGCCGCATTAAAGATCCCCATTTACGCTTTGATTCTTGGACATTTGGTGAGCGATCACAAACTAAAGTTATGGTTACCTACATCTCTGATGTGATCAATCCAACCATACTAACTGAATTAGAGTCTCGCTTACAGCGAATCAATACGGATGCGATTCAATCAAGTGGAGATTTGGAGGAATTAATTGAGGATGAATTTTTCACGCCGTTTCCAACGGTCTATTCGTCAGAACGCCCCGACGTTATTACGTCTCATTTATTAGAAGGTAAAATTACACTCTTAATTGATGGATCCCCTTTTCCACTCGTTGTTCCTGCACCGTTTGTTGAATTTATTCATAGTGCAGAAGATTACACTCAACGTGCAGATATTGGCACGCTCATTCGTTTGTTGCGCTTTGCTTGTATTTTTGTTGCTTTATTTACACCAAGTCTCTACGTCGCTGTTACGACATTTCACCAAGAATTAATTCCATTTAACTTGATGGTTAGTCTCGCAGCTCAAAGCGAAGGCACACCGTTTCCGACTGTTGTTGAAGTGCTGATTATGGAGTTATTGTTTGAGATTATTCGAGAAGCAAGTATTCGAATGCCATTACCTGTAGGTCAAGCGCTAGCCATTGTGGGTGCACTTGTCATTGGTACTGCAGTCGTTGAAGCTGGGATCATTTCATCGACCGTTGTCATCGTCGTTGCATTAACTGCGATTTCAAGCTTTGTCTTTCCAACCTATTCAATTGGTGTTCCATTCCGGATTTGTCGTTTTATCGTTTTGCTCTTTGCTTCTGTATATGGATTGTTTGGCATTTTCTTATTTGGAATGATCCTACTTTTGCACTTGAGCAACTTAAAGTCTTATGGAGTTCCATACTTAGAGGGAATGTCCCCTTTTATACGAAAAGAACAAGGGGATGCGATTTTTCGGTTACCTAAATGGTTATTAAATACACGACCGCGGTTCATTCCTTCAGACCGTACCATTCGTCAAAAAACACCAAAACCGTCAAAGCGTCTGTAAGGAGTGAGCAATCATGCGTTTCTTAAAGCTTAGTTTATGTAGTTTGTTACTCCTCGTTAGTGTTCTCTTGTCAGGTTGCTGGGATCAATATGAACTAAGAGAGCTTTCCGTCGTGACAGGGCTTGGCATTGATGTGCTCGATGACGAGACCATTCGTCTTACGGTTCAAGTCATTAACCCTAGTGAGCTCGCTTCACAAGAGGAAGGTACAGGGCGATCAAGTGCACAAAACTATGAAACGTTTGCGCCTACTATTCAAGAAGCTTTTCGTAAGTTAACTGAAAAAGCCCCTCGAAGAGGGTACTATTCGCATATAGCTAGTGTTGTGATTGGCGAGCGTGCTGCAAGAGCTGGTTTAACGAACTTCTTAGACCATTTTTATCGTGATCATGAAATTCGTACTGATTTTCCAATTGTCATTGCTAGAGGATATGAAGCGAAGGAAATATTATCTGTTATCCCTCCTATTGAGGAAATTGCGTCCATTCATATTATGAATTCGATTAGTTATGGAGAACACAGTTACTCGTTAGTCACTGCAACGACGTTAGATGATTTGTTTGAAAAAATTGTCGGTCCTGGAATTGATCCGTATTTAAATGGCATTACGATCAATGGGGATGAAACCGTTAGTAAACAAATCGAAAACGTTGAAGAAGTAAAACCAATTGCTTTTTTACAACTTGGTGATATGGCAATCTTTCGAGAAGACCAGTTGGTCGGTTGGTTAACCGAAGAGGAAACCAAAGGGTTACTCTATTTAACTGGTGATATTCAAGATACCGCTGAAACGTTACCGTGTCCTAACGGTCAAGAGGGCTCGTTTGTTGTTGAAACGTACGCTACGAACGTGACAATGGATATTACTCAAGAAGGAGACGGACTTAACGTTTCGATCAATCCCGAAATACAAGGAACCATCTCTGAGGTAAATTGCGATCAACTTGACATTACATCAAAAGAATCACACGGGTATATTCACCGTGCGCTCGAACAAAAAATTAACGAACTTATTGATGAAACACTAACGAGAGCTAGAAATGAACACGTTGATTTCACAGGGATCGGCCGCGAAGTTTATCGAGAACAACCTAAATACTGGAAGACCGTTAAAAACGATTGGTACGAAGCATTTGAACAAGCAACCATTGAGATCAATACAGAAGCTGACGTTGTCGAATCTGGAGACGTAAACAATACCTTTAATATAGAGGATTACAAACATGATCATTAAATTACTTGCGGTGTTCATCATCAACTTTGTCGCTCTTTCGTCTCAACAACGAGAGCTAAAAAGAACAAAAGATGACGATCCTAACCTAAAAAAAACGTTTTACATTCTTACTTCTATTAGCGTGTTATTATCGACGCTTTATATTTTAGGTTATCCATTTCCACGCTTGACAGTTCCACTTTCTCAATTTATGGAGCAATTTCACTTCGATTATTAGGAGACACCATCATGTCAAAGACGGAGCCACAACCACAAATTCAAATTACAAATCCGCACTTCTTTGTTTTGCTTACATTTATGTTAGTCGGAACAACTTTCTTAACGATGCCAACAACGCTTGCAGATCGTGTCATGCAAGATGGGTGGTGGATTCCTCTTGTTTCAATGGTGGTTGCTTTCCCGTTTGTCTACTTGATCATCCTCTTCGGTCGCTGGTACCCGAACCAATCATTACCAGAGATGCTCGTTACGGTCTTTGGGAACGTTGTCGGTAAAGCATTGTTGATGATCGTTCTTCTTTTACCTTTCTACAATGGTGCAGGGCATACGTATTTTTTCACAGCCTTTATGAATACGCACTTCTTCAGAAATACACCGACTGAATTCATTGTCCCGTCACTCATGTTCGTCATTATAATCGGTGCTTTTATGGGAATTGAAGTGCTAGGACGAGCTGCGATCATTTCCTTTGTACCGTTTATCGCTTTCCTTATCTTAATTACCATTTTTAGTTTTGGCGATGTAGAGATTCGATACCTGTTACCAATACTTGAACAAGAACCGATGCGATACATCGATGCGGTCTTTCTTTTTTCATCGAAGATTATCGCAACAAACCTTGTCTTAATGCTATTCTTCTATCCGAAAAATATCGAAAAAAAGTACGAAGCTGAAAAAATGGTTTATCTGGCTTATTTTTTTAGTTGCTTTCTTCTGTTCGTAACGACATTTATGGCCATTACGATCTTAGGCCCTGACTTAACAAAAGTAAAACTCTTTACAGGGTTTTCTCTAGGCCAGCGAGTGGAACTTGGTGACATTATTGAACGCCTAGAGTCAATGTTACTTATCATGTTTTTTGTATCATTTTATTTCATGAATGCGCTTTACTTGTACATTTTTACAGTCGGCGTTTCATTCCTAACAAAAGTGAACAACTACAAACCGCTTGTCATACCGCTCGGTTTAATCTATATGTACTTTGCGCTAACAGAGTTTACCAATTTAATTGAAGATAGCGCGTATTACTTCTATGGATCTTTCTTTTTTATCATACCGGTATGTTACGTTATTCCACTACTTTTGTTTATGTTTACGATCATTCATCGAAAAAGAAATGGTTTACCTCTTTTTCCAAATACAAAACAAAAAAAGAAGCCTTCTCACTCTTCTTATGCAAATCGAACATGAGCACAAAAAGACGAGAAGCTTCTAGTCTAAAACAACTCTGTAAATGAATGGATCAAATGTGTAGGTTGAATCTCTTTAGCATGAACATCTGCTTGTCTTGTGACACCTGTATCGACGTGTAACGTCGCAACGTTAGCACGAATACCCGCCATAATATCGGTATCATAATTATCACCAATCATTAACGTTCGGTTAGGAGGGGTTCTAAGTAAGGACACAGCTTGTTCGATAAACCTTGGATTCGGTTTGCCGACAATTTCTGCTTGTGCTCCGCTTGCAGCTTCAATTGCAGCAACAATCGAGCCGTTTCCTGGCACGAACCCTCGCTCTGTCGGAATCATCTTGTCACCATTTGTGGCAATCAATTTTGCCCCTTTTTGGAGAGCAAGCGAAGCTTTTTCGAGTTTTTCATACGTAAACGTGCGATCGATTCCAACAATCACAACGTCTGGGTTTACATCTCGTTCGATGACGCCAACCTCTTCTAACGCGACCTTTAACCCAGTCGAACCGATGATATATGCGCTTACGGGGTGATCTGCCATTTGCTGTACATGATTAGCAGCCATCAACGCACTCGTAAAAATGTGTTCTCGCTTAGCAGGAATTGACATGCTGTTCAGCTTATCCACCGCTTGCTCAGCTGTTTTAGAAGAGTTATTCGTTACAAACATAAATTTCTTGCGTTCGTTTATTAACCAATTAATAAACGTAACTGCTTCAGGGATTACTTCATTACCTCGATAGACTGTACCGTCTAAATCAAGCAAATACCCCTCATAATCAAGAACGTGCATCGTCTTCCTCTTCAGGTAAAAAAGCGCTCACTGGTCCGAGTTCTTGATCAAGGTATGTTTTTATACGAGTAGAGAAGTACTGCAACGCTTCTTTCTCGTTCGTTAATGTTTGTGAAAGTGCGCCATGGTCTACGTTTAAGTAGCCCTCAACGAGTACTTTTCTCCAATTCAACACCTTAAGAAGTGATGCTGCTTCTTCTTTTGTGAGAACTTTTTCATCTTCAAGAATGTCTAAGATGTCTTGATAACTACCAGGGTCTCTCATAATAAATCCATCAATCATTTGATTCCCAACATCAATCATCGCTTCAATGTAGCCTTGAGCAATACGTTCAAGTGCCAATTGATCATGTTTTTGTTGCCATTCATTTACCGTTAAATAATGCTCATAGAGACCATCCATATATAATAATCGTGCGTAGATAAGTTTTCGATCAACAAAGTACATGTTCATCATCCTTTCTATTCTATTATAAATGACGCACGTCTCTCATGGAAGATGCATAACATTGTCTATGCTCGTCCAATCTATACGTAAGGAGTTGAGTGCAATGGATCGTAACGATCGAAAAGTCAGCCCCGAATCAAATGAATTCGAAGACTTCCAAAACGTGCAATCACAAGAAGAAGATTTGATTCGAGAAGATTTACCAGAAGGACCGTACGGTTCTCCAATTGTTGAACCTCCAGGAAAGAGCGAGCCATGGCGTGAAGGTCAACACGTAACAAGTGCGTTTACGTATGAAAACCGTAAGCTACATGCAGGAAATGAGCGACAATTCCCTGGCTCTCACCCGACACACTCTGAAGGTAAAGGCGAAGACGCTGATTAATCGCGCTTCGTTTTTTTATGCCTTTTTTACGTGTGTCCATACAGATGTGTAGTGCGCAGCGTCCTCAAAGATCAACGTCCAAGGCATGATACAGTTCGGAGGCACATGATATGTAAACGTCTCTCTGCAAAGTTCTTCCGCTTCATTCATCAATGCCATTGGTTCGTTCGTTAGCGTAAACGCTTCTTGCTCGTTATTACGAATGAGAATCGTAATTAGTAAATCATTACGATAGTTGGTCGCTACCCAAAGAACCGTAAACAACTCGGTAACCCCACGCTCCACTCGATGTTTAATTGCATCAAGGTCTTGCTGTGAAATTGTCCGCTCCCAAGCTGGATGTAAATATAATGGTTTTGTCATGATCCCACCTTCTTTCATTGTTCTTACTATATCAAAATTATAAGATGACAAAAAAAAGGTCATTAGGATTATACCCCCTAATGACCTCAGGCTGTTGAGAAACTTAAACGTACCAAACGAGTACTCGTAAATGAGTAAGCGGCTTCTTTGGCTACGCTTGCCACGGGCGTTGCCTTAGCTATCGTGCTTCGCACGATGATCTTCGGCTAACGCTACTCCCGCAGGCGTCTTCGCCACTACAGCCGCTTTTATACGGCATGTTGAGTTTACAAAAGCAAAATGTTTAACTTCAATACTACTTCATTTATATAAGAACAGCACTTTTTCGACACTCTGAGGTCATTAGGATTATACCCTAATGACCTTTTCATAGTGATTATAGACTTCTCAGCGCAGAAGCAATGTTCTCATCACCTGAAATCATATCAAAGCCTTTTCCAATCGTATGCTCGTCTTTCAACGATGCTAGAATTGATTCGGCTACGTCCTCTCGTGGAATTTCTCCACGTTCTACTTCTTTAGCTACTTTAACTTTGCCTTTTCCTGCGTCATTTGTGAGCAGACCAGGTCGTACAATCGTATAATCAAGTCCGCTTTGTTCTAAGAAGCGATCTGCATAATGTTTAGAGGCACTATAGTACGCAGCTTTTTCCATCCAATTGTTACGATCGTAAACACCAATGGCACTAACGATAACAAAGCGTTTTACGCCTGCTTCTTTTGCAGCTTCCATTGATTTAATCGCTCCGTCAAGATCGATCATAACGGTCTTATCCGCACCAGTATGACCGCCAGATCCGGCAGTAAACACAACTGCATCCATGCCTTTCATTGCTGTAGCTAAATCACTGACTGATCCTTCTAAGTCTGCAAGCACAGTGTTGGCATTCATCTCTTCAAAGGTTTTGATTTGATCTTCTTTACGAACCATAGCCGTTGGGGTAAATGTATGATCTTGAGTCATTTTTTCTACAGTGTGTTTCCCTATTTGTCCATTTGCACCAATTACAAGTACGTTCATGTTCGTTCGACTCTCCTTTTTGATCGTCTTATATAAAAAGCTATTCCCACGTCTAAATAAAACCAAACATTAGTAAACCATAAAAAAGAATCGTGCAAACGCATTGCACGATTCCCTTTTTAACCTTTTTTGTCTGATTTGACCTTCTTTAAGATGAAATAAGGACAATCAAAATTACAAAACTCATACAAATAGTCATAAACGGTGCTCACTTTTGAGTCAAAAGCTGCTTTTTTGTTATTATCGTTAAAAAAACCTCGGAGACGCAATTGTTCATGTCCCCAGTCTCCAACGATAAAATCATACTTGTTTAACACTTCGCTATAGCGATTCTGAAACGCTTCTTCGTCCCATCCTTCGCGCGACTCTTCTATGAGTTCAAACTGTTGATTATTCAATTGAATCAACGAATCTCACCTCGACTTAGCTGCTAAATTGTTGTTCACTCTGATATTTCGCAGCCTCTTTCCATACTTGCGCTTTATCCACTTGCTCATCAGCGTGATAAGAAGAACGAACGAGCGGTCCCGCTTCACAATGCTTGAACCCTTTGCTCATCGCAAGTTCTTTAAACTGTTGAAACTCATCAGGCGTATAATACTTGATCACCGGCAAGTGTTTTTTCGTTGGCTGTAAATATTGACCGATAGTCATAATATCCACGTCATTCGCGCGTAAATCATCCATCACTTCTTCAATCTCTTCCGCTGTTTCACCGAGACCAATCATTAAACTAGATTTGGTCGGAATATCTGGGTGAAGCTCTTTCGAATAACGAAGAAATTGCAGTGAGCGATCGTACTTCGCACGAGCACGTACTTTCTTTGTTAAACGGCGAACCGTTTCGATATTGTGATTTAGAATATTCGGCCTTGCTTCCATTAAGGTTTTTAAATTTTCCTCTAGACCCATCATATCAGATGGAAGCACCTCAATGGTACATAAAGGATTTCTTCTTCTTACAGCTCTGACTGTTTCAGCAAAAACATTCGAACCGCCATCTTTTAAATCGTCTCTTGCAACAGCTGTGATTACGACATGTTTCAATCCCATTTGCTCTACAGAATCAGCAACACGTTCTGGCTCATCTAAATCAAGTTCGGTTGGAAGGCCTGTTTTAACAGCACAAAAACGACAACCACGCGTACACGTGTCTCCTAAGATCATAAATGTCGCGGTTTTGCGAACTGCCCAACACTCATGAATGTTGGGACAACGAGCTTCTTCACAGACCGTATGTAAGTTTTTCTCTCGCATCATTTTCTTTAAGCCCGTGTATGATTCATTCGTATTTAATTTTATTTTCAGCCAATCCGGTTTTCGCACGTGTTCAGTTTTTTCGCTCATTTAATCACACCCTTCTTCCCAATTTTACCACGAGTCATCTTACGTACCAAGTTATGCTTTTTAGTATAAAAAGTAAGATCTGTTCCATAGTAAGAAGACATCGTTGAAGAGGGGTTAAAATTGATGAATTCAAAAGGAATCCTCCGTTTTTTATTAATCATCTGTTTATTTATCGTAACAACAACTATTGCAGACGCACAAGAAGAGCGTACACAAGATGAAATTGACCTTGAACGCATGCAATTGTATAAAGATATGGATACAGTTACACAAGTTCCATGGCACTGGCTCGCAGCAATTGATGCTTACGAGCGGGGCTTAAATGTTGCAAGAAATGACAGAGACAAACCAACGGGTGTTATCTCCATTTACTTCTCCCCACGAGACTGGGTCGGTGCATTAAATCCAGACCTTGAAGATACAAACGCTGACCAGATTAGTGTTTTTGGCGGCGTTGGTCTCGATGGCGATGGTGATGGGAAAGCAGATCGTCATAACGATGCCGATCTACTCTATACGATGGCTCGGAAATTAGCGACGTATGGCTTTGATGATGAAAACATTCGAATTGCGCTTTGGGATCATTATCAACGAGATCAGACGGTCCGAATCATACACGGACATGCCAACGTCTTTGAGAAGTTCCAAACGATTGCCCTGCATGATAACGCGTTCCCAGTTCCTCTTCACTACAACTATTCTTACCGTAGCACATGGGGTGCCAAACGCGGGTGGGGTGGCCGACGTATTCATGAAGGTACAGACATCTTCGCAGGATATAGCACACCTGTACGTGCAACAACGTACGGCACGGTTGAATTAAAAGGCTGGAATGAATATGGAGGATGGCGTATTGGAATTCGGGATTTGGATAATATTTACCATTATTATGCCCACCTTCACGGCTTTGCTGAAGATATTGAGGAAGGCTCCATTGTTACTCCAGGATCAGTCATCGGCAGTGTAGGTAGCTCTGGGTACGGAAAACCAGGAACACAAGGAAAATTCCCACCTCACTTACACTACGGGATTTATCGAGATAACGGGTACACAGAATGGTCATTCGATCCGTACCCAAAACTTCGTTCATGGGAACAAAAAGAAAGACAGAAGAGTTGACCTTCCTCTATACTTTAACGTAGAGAAGCCGAACGAGGAGGGTCTACGTTGAATATCTATTTAGTTCGTCACGGAAAAACCATTTTTAATACGCAAGGCAAAGTACAAGGATGGTCCGACACACCACTTACGTCTAAAGGGCGTGCTGGAGCAAAAACGTTAGGGGAAGCACTAGTAAATGAGCCAATTGATCACATTTACACGAGTGACAGCGGGAGAGCTCGAGAAACTGCGAACCTGATTCGATTTCATAGTAAAAACGACCAACAAATCACTATCCATGAAAACTGGGCATTACGTGAACTGTACTTTGGCGGCTTTGAAGGTGGATACAACATTACGATGCTAGAAGCGCTAAAACGGGGATTACCTGATCAATACAAAGACATTCACATGCTTTGGGATGTACCACTCGATATTGTCGTAGATACGATTGCAGCAATCGACTCGAGTCAACAAGCGGAAAACTGGGAGCAGTACTCGAAACGGCTACAAGAAGGAATTCATTCAGTCGTGCAAGATGCACAGGCGCAAAACTTTAACAACATTTATATTGTGTCGCACGGGCTTACTATACGTGCACTAATTCGCTTGTTTAACTATAAAGGAAGTTATGACGACATTGAAAATTGTAGCGTTACATATGTGACGTATGAAAACAATCAGTTTTTAGTGAAGCATGTAAATGAAGTGAAATACTAAAATGGAAATGAGCACAAGTCCGAAGACAAGTGCTCGTTTCACTTTAGCTACGCTCTAACTTTCTAATGTCCTTAAACTTACGTGTTTCTTTTGCTACAACACCAGACAGAAGAATCAAAGCAATTAAGTTGGGAATTGCCATAAGACCATTAAAGATATCACCAAAGCTCCAAACGGTATTTAGAGGTAACGTTGCACCTACAAATACTGCAAGCACAAAGACGATGCGATAAATGTACGTGATCTTCCCACCGACTAGGTACTCCAAACACTTCTCTCCAAAATACGCCCAGCCAATGATCGTGGAGAAGATAAAGAACAACAATGTAATCGTAACGACCATACTTCCACCAAACGGTAAGATTGCATCAAAGGATAGTGCTGTTAAGGATGCACCACTTTCACCCGACGTATAAAGGTCTGCAATGACAAGTGCAAGTCCTGTGATTGTACATACGATAATCGTATCAATAAATACTTGCGTCATAGAAATAAGCGCTTGACGAGCAGGTACATCGGTTTTTGCAGCCGCTGCAGCAATTCCTCCAGTACCGAGCCCCGCTTCGTTAGAGAATAAGCCCCGCGCGACCCCCATCTGTATAACCGTACCTATTGCCCCACCTGCAACCGCTTGCCCAGTAAATGCATCAGTAAAAATCAAGCCAAATGCTGCAGGTACTTCTGCAATGTTAAAACCAATAACAAAAAATCCTGCAACAATATAGAATACAATCATAATTGGGACAATTATTCCGCTAACTCGACCAATACTTTTAATACCACCAATAACAACTAGTCCTACTAAAATCGCCATAATAATTCCAGTAATCCACGTAGGAACGTTGAATGTGCTCTGTACGATATCTGAAGCTGTGTTCGCTTGCGTCATATTCCCGATTCCAAAGATTGCGGCAAAAACGGCGAAGAATGCAAAGAGCATCCCCATCCATTTCCAATTCTTACCTAGTCCTTGTTCAATATAATACATCGGTCCGCCGGCCATTTCGCCACGGTAGTTTTTGCCTCGATATTTTACACCAAGTATGGCTTCTGAATATTTCGTTGCCATACCTACCAAAGCGGTAATCCACATCCAAAATACTGCTCCTGGCCCCCCTACAACGACAGCTGTAGCTACACCTGCAACGTTACCAGTACCGACGGTTGCAGCAAGTGAAGTCATTAACGCTTGGAAATGTGAAATATCTCCTTCTGCATTTTTGTCCAAGTTTTTCTTAAAAACGAGCTTCAATGCATATGGAAGTTGTGTAAATGAATAAAAACCTAGTCTAAAAGTTAAGTAAATCCCAGTCCCGACAAGTAACACAATTAAAGGCAATCCCCAGACAAAATCAGCAGCTGCAGATGCCCAGTTATCAATCATTTCAATCATTTTATCACCCCATTTTATGTAGTAAAGAACCTCGGTGCTTTTAAGCACCGAGGTCCTTAGTTAAGAGCCAAATATGTTCAGTGCTAAGATTACGATAATCATCGCTGGAGCGACAAAACGAAGTAAGATTAAATAAAATTTTGCAATCATTGGGCTTCTAAAATCTGCTTCATCCAACGTGGCTTTCTTCGTCCAACCCCAGCCAACAAGTAAGACGACGATTAACCCACCAATTGGTAAGAAATAACTGTCAGTCAGTGTGTCTACAAAATCTAAGAATGGTAATCCGAAGATCAAAAACTCTGACAACGGTCCACCTTGACTTAACGCTGACGGAACTCCTAATACTGTAATGAGTGCACCAAGGATTAACGTTGCTTTTTGGCGGCTAATTTTGAAACGTTCAATTGCTGCAGAAATACTTACTTCCGCTAATGATATTGCTGATGTTAATGCTGCGATAAACACAAGGAAGAAAAACGCAATGGCAAAGATCGTTCCAGCACCCGCCATTTGGTTAAACACTTCTGGTAACACTACGAAAATGAGTGCTGGCCCTTGTGAAGGCTCCATTCCGATCGCATACACTGCACCGAAGATGGCAACCGCAACGACAATGGCGAACAGTGTATCTAAAATAACGACATTACGAGCTGTTGCTGGTAAATTCGTACCCGTTTGTCTAGAAAGGTACCCACCATACGTAATCATAATCCCCATACCTAGAGATAACGTAAAGAATGATTGACCAATTGCTGCTAAATATAGCGATGGGTCAGCAAGAGCACTCCAATCAGGAACGAATAAGAATCTCATCCCTTCTAATGCGCCGTCTAATGTTAAACTGTATCCTGCTAATATGACTAATATAATTGCAAGTAACGGCATGAAGATCTTACTGCTAAGCTCTATACCTTTTTGAACCCCGAAGTATAGGATCCCGACAATAATCGCCATTACGACAACAAGCCAAAAGATCGGTGTCCACGTTGCTCCGATTGTATCAAGGAAGTACCCTTCTACACCTCCACTTTCCACTTGTTGTACAGACCCCATTAAATACCCAAACATGTAATGCAATACCCAGCCTGTAATGACCGCGTAAAACGATACAATCAAAAATGAAGTCGTAACCGCTAGCCAACCACCAGCGACCCACACCTTGGATGGAGCTGTCTTACGGTAAGAACCTACAGCATCTAACTGCCCCCTCTTACCGATTGAAAATTCTGCTAAAATAACAGGTAAACCAATAACAGCGACACACACGAGATAAACGAGTAAAAACGCACCGCCACCATATTCTCCTGTTATATAGGGAAAGCGCCAAATATTACCTAATCCGACTGCCGACCCAACCGCAGCTAAGATAAAGCCAACCTTCGTTCCCCATTGCTCACGAGCCATGTTATACCCCCCTTTTGTATTTGTATAGAAAATTATAAAATTAATGTTGAATTTTGTCAAAATAATCTAACAAAACTCATTGTTATTGATTTGTTTCCTCACCTCCTTCTTCTGCATTTGGGCTTTGCATCTCGACACTTTCTTCATTACCACTTGGCATAATCGCCGGGACAGGCATCCCCCCTCCTTGACCGTAATAATCAGGAACATCTCCTGGGATAAACACCATACCAACAGGAACGGAATAGGTGACACTCGTTTCATCAGTACCAAATGGGATCACAACGCGAACGTCCATATCAATCGCTACACTAATGCGCAAATACGTATTATTAATCCCGACGTTTTCAATTCGCTCTTCCATATCGGCGTGAATCTCCCCGATAACGGAAAAACTAACCGGAACTCGAGGACCTAGATTGGCAAGTAAAGCATTGCCAGTCGCCATCCCGAGTGGAATTGTGTAAATGGCACCGTCTTCAACGGTCCCTACCCCTCGGTCATCATATTCTTCATCGACACTTCTCGGCGGATCACCTTGCGTAATCCCCCGCTGAATTTCATGTAAGTAATCTTGAACGACCATTGTAGAATCAGACAATACTCGATTGTACACTTGTGCATTAAATGCCAAAGATGAGATGTCTCCATTTTCACTTCGCTCAATTAAGACGAGATCATTCATGTCTTCTTGATGAGTCATCTCTTGTGAAATCGCTTCAGTAACAGCGTGCTGTGCAATTCGTTTCGTTTCAACAACGGCAATGGACATCAGCGACGGTCGTATATGTTTATCTACGAAATAGAGACCTTGGATTGTCATGATAAGAAATATTCCGATTGAGATTAAGAAAACGTACTTAAATGGCAGTGGACCACCTTTTTTTTGCTTAGGTTTCGCGATTTTTGATCGTTTTAACGCCATACAAAAATCCCCTCCTAGCATGATGTATATGCAGGAAGGGACGTGTTCAACCATGAGAATTCCATTATAATTTAGTTTACTCGTTCGTATTGCTTAAATGTATGTGGATACTTGTTCTTCTCATCGACGGTTCCTGATTTCTCCCACGTTAGTTTCCATTCGCCGTTTTTGTAATCAGGAAAGTAGCGATCCGCTTCAAACGACGCTTCGATTTCCGTAACATAGATTTTCTCGACACGATCAATTGCTTGTTCATACACCGAACTACCTCCAAAGATAAAGGCTTCCTCTTCATCCTTGCAACGCTCTATTGCCTCGTCTAGCGACTGGACAACTTCTGTTCCTTCAAATGACCAATCCGTTTGACTCGTAATGACGATGTTGCGACGCTTCGGTAACGGCTTGCCAATCGATTCAAACGTAGAGCGTCCCATAATGAGGGCATGACCGGTCGTCACTTCTTTCAAGTATTTAAAGTCGGCTGGTAAATGCCACGGCATCTTGTTGTCTTTCCCAATCCCACGATTGAAATCATGTGCGACAATCATCGATAATAGCATGTGTTCTTTGCCTCCTTAGACCGCAATCGGTGCTTTGATCGTTGGGTGTGGGTCATATTCCTTTAATACAATATCATCGATATCAAAATCAAAAATCGACCGCTCAAGAGCTTGTTCTTGAATGACTAATTCTGGTAGAGATTTCATGTCTCTTGATAATTGTTCGTTCACTTGGTCGATGTGATTTGTATAAATGTGAGCATCACCAATCGTATGAACGAATTCGCCTACATCAAGGCCACACTCTTTTGCAATCAGATGTGTCAACAACGCGTAACTGGCAATGTTAAACGGAACACCTAAAAACAAATCCGCTGAACGTTGGTACAATTGACATGAAAGCTTGCCATCTGCGACGTAAAACTGGAACAACGTGTGACATGGTGGTAGCGCCATCGTAGGAACGTCTTCTGGGTTCCATGCAGATACGATTAAACGTCTTGAATTAGGATTCGTTTTGATCATTTCAATCACGTCAGCAATTTGATCAATCGTCTCATCTGTCGTCGTTTTCCACGCACGCCACTGTTTTCCGTATATGTCTCCAAGCTCCCCATATTTCGCCGCAAACGCATCATCAGCTAAGACTTGTTCTTTAAACGATGCCATTTCTCGTAAGTACACTTCTTTAAACTGCTCGTCTTGTTCAGCACGAAGTGCGAAGTCTTTCATATCAGGCCCAGTGTAAGCATCACTTGCCACATACCGTTCAAACGCCCACTCGTTCCAAATGTTGTTGTTATGCTTAAGCAAATATTGAATGTTCGTCATACCTTTTAAGAACCATAACAACTCGCTCTTAATGAGTTTAAATGGTACTCGCTTTGTTGTAAGCATTGGAAATCCCTCAGACAAATCAAAACGCATTTGCTTACCAAAAGCCGAAATTGTGCCTGTGCCTGTCCGATCGGATTTTTTATCGCCATTGTTTAATACATCTTGGAGAAGGTCTAAATACTGTTGTTCGCTCTTACTCATCGTTTGTACCCCTTTATAGATGGCGCACCAATACGAGTGTTGTATTGATGCGCAAATGCTATTATTTCATTTTCAATAAAGCTTCTCTGCCCGTCATACCGACGGTAATGCCTAACTCTTCTGCAGCAATCGTCACCGACTCAAGTGGTGCATCAAGTAGTTGATCAATCGTTCTAACGCCTACTGCTCGACCAGCGACAATGCCACGGTCTTTTAGTTTATCATTTAATAATTGAACATCAAGTGCCCCACACATAATGTACCCTACACTGTTCGTCACTGCCATAAAGTTCGTTTTTGGTAACTTCATTGAAACAGCACTAAACAACTGCCCATCAATTTCTACCGGTTCCATCTCTAACATTTAACCCCCGCCTTTCATCGATTATCAGTCATTCTTAGTAGTCTATGAAAAGCCTATTTTCTTCGTATAGGCAAGTCGTCATTGTTTGTTGTTTTTCATCAACGCCCATAACAAAACGTCGCGAATCAGTTCAGGCATCAAATATCGTTTATTTGTACTTTGCACAATCTCAGGATAAAGATTCCCAAACGTTAACATATCTGGCACAGCAATCGTATACCATTTGTCTTCTAGAAGAGGGCTTCCGTCTTTTAAAATAGAAAGAACCTCGTATTCACCTGAAGTCGTTTCAATAACTTCAACGTTAAGTCCAGCAAAGACCATTATCCCAAGTTTTACCCCTCTAAATCCATAGCCTTTTAATGGTAAATGTACCATCTTACTTGTGAACGATCGTTCGATCGCTGCTATAATATTGCTTCCTTTCACTTCAACGATACATGGATTGATTGGATGGGGGCAGATTCGGTGCAAATCACCTTTCGTAACCGCTCCTTCACGTAGAGATGCTAAAATAATGCCACTGTGCATCATTGAGATCTCCGTGTTGCACCACTGCCGTAAATGTTCGACTAAAAATGACGCAAACGTTGAAGGTTCTGTCCACGAAATATCAAGCGGTCTGTCTAACACGGCGACCCCTTCACGAAACGATGCATCTGCGGACTGTTGTAAACGCTGTAACACGGCATTTGTTTCCAACGAGCTTTCAGCAGTAGCGTCGATCGATTGAAGTGTTCCTTCTTTCGATAATACTTTCTTTTGATCGATATGAAGCGTTACTTTACCGAGATGAGTTCCAAGCTTCCCCGTCTGTGCAATCAGAGTATCTTCAAGTTCTATTGCGGGATCTAACCGATGATGCGTATGCGCACCGAGGATTACATCAATATCATAGTCCGCTGCGATCCGTTCATCCATGAAATAACCGAGGTGTGATAGCAAGACGACAACATCACATTGTTGTTTTAAAACTGGTAGTTCTCGTTCTAACGTTACAATTGGATCTTCAATTACCCAGCCAAGCTCTGTATAAAATGGATAAAACGCTGCCGTTAATCCGAGCATGCCGATGGTTGTCCCACTTTGTAGCGTATGGACACGACTTGGCACACACCATGGTGGTCTTATGTGATTCTCATTGAACAAATTCGCAACGATCACGTCGAACTCCGCTTGATCATACAAGTGATCTAAGCTTTCTTTAGAAAACGTAATCCCTTCATTGTTGCCGATTGTCACATAATTAACAGGCGATGCATTGAGTAGCTCGATATTGCCTTTTCCACTTGTCGCTTCAGTAATGGCATGAACACGGTCCGCATGATCACCGAGATCAAAAAACAAAACGTCTTCATTTTGATCTTCATGTAACCTTTTTTTCTCTTCAAGATAGTGGACAATCTTCGGCCATTGTGACAGTTGGCTATGCAAGTCATTAGTATGGTAAAAATATACGGTCTCTTTACTCAAACTCTCACCGCTCTTCTTCGCTGAAAAGGGACAGTTGCTTTGGTGCTAACCCTTCATACGATAAATTCGCACGCTCCATATACGTTCGTGCATTATCAGAGGCATGTCCGCCAGAGTTGTTATTAAAAATAACATAAATGTCCTCTGATTGTGCGTGTAACTGCTCGGCATAATTAATCCATTGATCGATTTCTTCTAGATTGTAGTCATAAAGATAACGAACTTTTCTCCAATTCGCCCCCGCCGTTTCTTTACGCCAACCTGCCCGGTTACGACCGTGAAGTCGAATGAGCGTTTTTCCTTTCGTTGTCGCAATCGGTACAATTGGAATCGAGCCAACACCCGCTTGTGGCTCATCACACACGGAATGAATAAACTGATGTTCTGATAGAAATTGAATCGTCTTCTGTCGATAGTGTTCCTCATACCAACTTTGGTGACGGAATTCTACCGCAACAGGCAAGCCATCTAAGTACGTTCGCATCTGCCGAAGTGTTTGGACATTCTCTTTCGTACAATCAAACCACGGCGGATATTGGCAAAGCACCATCGCTAACTTCCCAGACTGCATGACTGGATGTAACGACTCCTTAAATGCTTGAAACATCACTGCTTCCGACTCAAAAGGAGGCTTTTCTTGTAACTGTCCTGTCATCCCAGCATATGCTTTGACGATGAATCTGAAGTTATCAGGCGTTTCATCCATCCACTTTTGCCACGTAGAATGTGGTTGAACTGCATAATACGTACTATCAACTTCAACCGTCGGAAAAAAGCTCGCATACGTAGAAAGTTTATCTGTTGCTCTCGTCTGATCTGTATACAATTGATCGTGGTCTCCCCAACCCGTTAATCCTACATAAATCATCTCAATCACCGCTCGCTCTCTATTGTTCTAGTTTATCACGAGAGCGTTGTGCATTTCATTCAATTACGATGTAATTGTGTAGTTCTTCTTCCGTGATGTGAAAGTACTCACATAAAAATTCCGCCATATCCTCTGTAGAAATTCTCTCACCCATAAACTCGTGACTGAATTCAGACAAAAATTGTTTGTGAGCTTCCTGCACATTATCATCTTGCCAACTCTCTTCGATAAGTTCCCAAATTGCTACTCTCGGTAGTACTTGAGTAAAAAGGCGAAATTCATTGTAATTATAATTTTCACGATGAAGATTTACGGGGAGAACGTACCCCACATCTTCGTCCATTTGTGATTGAAGAGCCTCAACACTGAAATTCCCATGATACGTTTCCAGAGTCATCATATCTAGTACATTCTTAATCCAAAAATCTGTTTGCGGATCTTCTAAATGGAGATGATTATACCAAAGATTAATGAGTTCATATGCGCTCCAACCGTTTTCACCACTTCCTTGTATGTTATCTCTAAGTACAAAAGTTCCCGGCGAGTTAAACATGGTCTGGTGTTCATCTTCTACAAGAATCAATTGATTGCCTGGATAAGAACCGATTATAGCTTCCAATTGTTTAATTTTTTCTAAGGCAATGTCAACATCAGATGGATGAACGTTAACTGAAACAACATCCGTATCACCTACTGTTGATTCTATTTTATCAATCTCATCAGGCATTACTATAGTAGAAAAAAGATCCGTATCTTCAATCTCAATCGTTGATCCGTCCACCCTTTCACCTGCAGATGTTATGACTTGTTTACCTTGTAAATCATACGTCAGCGTATAATCATTTTTGGTTAATCTAGCCATCATATTATTTGAGTCGATTGATTCAAACACTTGCCATTCTCCTTGAACATAATCACCCAGTAAAGGATACCAAGGTTGGATCGCTTGAACGCTCCCCGCTTCTCCCGGATAAAACCGATACGATAATTCAACAGCGGCTCGATCATTTGGACGAATATAGTCATCTAAGTCAATCGCAAAACATGATTGCACTTGCCTCATCTCTGCTTCATTTTCATTAACCGTTACTTCAATGTCAAAAGGTTGCAAGGAATGTTCAAAATAAAACATTAATTCATTCCATGAATCATTCGAATGATTGCGAATATCTATTGAAACCGTTGCACGATAGTAATCGTCTTCTTGTTCTAACTTCATCTCATATGTACTGTTTACCCCTTGATTGCCCGTACTTGTGCCCCCACCAGGCAGAAAACTCATTTGGTCATCACAAGAAGGGATGAGCATAAAACTTATAATCAATAAAAACCACCTTTTCATACGCTTCCCCCTACATACCGATGTGAAAAAAAGACGAACTAAAAAGTCCGTCTTCTACTCGAAAAGAGTTTACGTAGGCAGTGCCTACGTAAACTCTCTCGAAATTATTAACCCTCATTGAATCCAGGGATGATTTGATTAACCAATCGAACCTTCCATTTCGAAACGGATCAAACGGTTCATTTCAACCGCATACTCCATTGGAAGTTCTTTCGTGAATGGCTCGATAAAGCCCATTACGATCATTTCTGTTGCTTCTTCTTCACTCAGACCACGGCTCATCAAGTAGAAGAGTTGCTCCTCAGATACTTTCGATACCGTTGCTTCATGCTCAAGCATGATGTCGTCGTTGAAGATTTCGTTGTATGGAATTGTGTCAGAAGTTGACTCGTTATCCATGATCAACGTATCACACTCAATCTTCGACTTCGACCCTTGAGATTTACGTCCGAAGTGAGAGATTCCGCGGTAAGATACTTTACCACCTTGCTTCGAAATTGACTTCGAAACAATCGTTGAAGAACAGTTTGGTGCCAAGTGGTATGCTTTTGCACCCGCATCTTGGTGTTGACCTTTCCCTGCAATTGCAATAGAGAGGACGTTACCACGTGCGCCTTCACCTGTCATGATGATTGAAGGGTACTTCATCGTAAGTTTTGAACCGATGTTCCCGTCAACCCATTCCATCGTAGCGCCAGCACCAGCTGTCGCACGCTTCGTTACGAGGTTGTAAATGTTTGGAGCCCAGTTTTGAATCGTCGTGTAACGGCAATATGCGTCCTTCTTAACGATGATCTCAACAACCGCACTGTGAAGTGAGTTTGTTGAATAAACCGGTGCTGTACACCCTTCAACATAGTGTACGGAGCTTCCTTCGTCCGCAATGATGAGTGTACGCTCAAATTGCCCCATGTTCTCAGAGTTAATTCTGAAGTACGCTTGAAGTGGTGAATCAGCTTTCACACCTTTTGGCATGTAGATGAATGAACCACCAGACCATACTGCAGAGTTCAATGCAGAGAACTTGTTGTCAGTTGGAGGAATAACCGTCGCAAAGTGCTCACGGAAGATGTCTTCATTTTCTTTAAGCGCAGTGTCTGTATCCTTAAAGATGATACCTTGTTCTTCCAAGTCTTCTTGCATGTTGTGATAAACAACTTCTGATTCGTACTGTGCAGAAACACCTGCAAGGTATTTTTGCTCTGCTTCAGGAATCCCAAGCTTATCAAACGTATTCTTAATTTCTTCAGGAACTTCATCCCAAGATTTCTCAGAACGCTCTGAAGGCTTTACGTAATACGTAATATCATCAAAGTCGAGCTCTGTTAAATCGCCGCCCCATTGTGGCATTGGCATTTTGTAAAACTGCTCCAATGACTTAAGACGGAACTCAAGCATCCACTCAGGCTCATCTTTAATCTTGGAAATTTCTCTAACGACGTTTTCTGTTAGTCCACGTTCTGAACGATAAATGGAAACGTCTTTATCATGAAACCCATATTGGTATTCGCCAATCTCAGGCATTTTCTTAGCCATGTGAAAGACCTCCTTCAAATGTCACCACCGATTGGTGATGGTCTTACTACTCATCCAAGCCCTTCTCCATTGCTTTCCAAGCAAGGGTCGCACATTTAATGCGAGCAGGGAACTTTGTTACCCCTTGAAGGGCTTCGATATCTCCAAGGTCATATTTTTCATCGTCGTACTCTTTACCTTGAACCATTTCGGAAAAGATCCCAGAAATTTCAAGCGCTTCTTCGATCGATTTGCCTTTAACTGTATCGGTCATCATTGACGCTGAAGATAAGCTAATTGAACAGCCTTCACCCGTGAACTTTGCCTCAACAACTTGATCGTTCTCAACTTGTAAATGAAGTTGAATTCGATCACCACATGAAGGGTTATTCATGTTAATCGTCAAGGCATCATTCTCGTCAAGCTCTCCACGATTTCTCGGGTTTTTGTAATGATCCATGATGACTTGTCGATAAAGAGTGTCTAGATTACTCTGCATAGACATCTCCGAAATACTCCTTTGCCGTCACAAGTGCATCAACAAATGCGTCGACGTCGCTTTTGGTATTGTATAAATAAAAGCTCGCTCGTGCTGTTGCTGTACACCCTAACCAATTCATGAGAGGTCGGGCACAGTGGTGACCCGCGCGAACCGCAACACCTTGAGAATCAAGGACAGTTGCTACATCATGAGGATGAACACCTTTAATGTTAAATGTTAGAATTCCTGCACGTTGATCAGCAGGAGGACCATACACTTCTACATCTTCATGTTCAACAAGTCGCTCCATCGCGTATTGAACGAGCATTTTTTCGTGTGCTTCGATGTTCTCTAGACCAATCTCTTCAAGGTAATCGATCGCTTTAGCGAAACCGATCGCTCCCCCAATAATTGGTGTACCGCCTTCGAATTTGTACGGGAGCTCTTTCCAAGTTGACTCGTAAAGACCAACTTCGTCAATCATCTCTCCTCCAAATTCAAAGGGCTCCATGTCGTCAAGAAGTTCTTTCTTACCGTATAGAGCACCAATTCCTGTCGGTCCACACATTTTGTGTGCAGAGAACGCAAAGAAATCACAATTTAAATCTTGAACGTCGACTTTTTTGTGCGGTGAACTTTGTGCACCGTCAACGATCATAATTGCTCCATGGTTGTGAGCAATTTCTCCAACTTCTTTAACAGGGTTCATCGTTCCGAGAACGTTTGATACGTGAACCATAGTGACGATCTTCGTCTTATCAGTTACCGTTTCTTTAACATCCTCTAGAGAGATTGTGCCATCTGGTTGAAGTGGAATATATTTGAGCACAGCACCTGTTGCTTTTGCAACTTGTTGCCAAGGGATGATATTGCTATGATGCTCCATCGGAGTTAAGACAATTTCATCACCTTCGTTAAGCTTTGCATTTGCGTAGCTTGAAGCAACAATGTTCAGTGCTGTTGTCGTTCCGCGCGTGAAAATAATTTCTTCACGGTTCTTTGCATTAATGAATGACTGTACCCGGTCTCTTGCGCCTTCGTAACCATCCGTCGCTTTTGAACCTAGCGTATGAACCCCGCGATGCACGTTGGAGTTGTTCGAGTTATAGTACTCCTCCAACGCTTCAATCACCTGAATCGGCTTCTGTGAAGTCGCCGAATTGTCAAGATAAACGAGCGGGTGGCCGTTTACTTCTTGGTGAAGAATCGGGAATTGTTCACGCACTTTCTGAACGTCAAACATTAGTAGACTTTCCTTTCGATCACTTCCGAAAGACGCTCTTTAACAGCCTCAACTGGAAGTTCTCCTACAACAGGCTCAAGGAAGCCGTGAATGATTAAGCGTTCTGCTTCAAGCTTAGAAAGACCGCGGCTTTGCATGTAGAACATTTGCATCGGATCAATCTTTCCGACTGATGCTGCGTGTCCTGCAGTTACGTCATCTTCATCGATTAGAAGAATCGGGTTTGCATCTCCACGAGCTTTAGAAGAGAGCATGAGTACACGTCCAGTTTGCTCACTGTGTGCTTTCGTACCGCCTTTTTCAATCTTGTTGATTCCGTTGAAGATTGCAGACGCTTCGTCTTTCATTACACCGTGAGTCAAAATGTAACCTTCAGAGTGTTTACCATGACCGACCATGTTGCTCGTAAAGTTCTGAACTTGGTCTCCACGACCAACAGTAACTGTTTTCGTATCTCCGTAAGAACCGTCACCGAGAAGATGCGTTGTATTCTCAGAAATAGTACTGCCTTCGTTCATTTGTCCTAGCGCCCATTCAATACGGCCGTCTTTTTGAACGTGTGCACGACGAACGATGTAGCTCGTTACGCCACTTTCAAGATTATCAACAGCACCGTACTTCACTTCTGCGCCTTGACCGACATACACTTCTGTAACGATGTTTGCAGCCGCTTTTTCTTTCTCGAAAGAAACGTAGTTCTCAACATACGTTACACGGCTTTGGTCTTCTGCCACGATAAGTACGTGGTTAAACAATCCAACCTTCACATCATCTTGCCAGAAAATTGCTTGTAATGGCACTTCCACTTCAACGTTTTTCGGTACGTAAAGGAAAATTCCACCGTTAACAAGCGCTGTATGAAGAGCTGTAAGTTGATTTTCATCAGAACGAACAGCTTCTCCCATGAAATACTTCTCAAGTAAGTCGCTGTGCTCATTCACTGCTGTTTCAAAATCAGTGAAGATCACGCCTTTTTCTTTAAGCTCTTCTGCAACTTTCTTGTGCGCGACTTTACCGTCACGTTGGATAATTGCACTGTTAACTTTGCTTTCTTCACCAGCAAGACGTGCAACATCTCCTGGCAAATCACTGTAACTCTCAATTGCACGTTGATCACTATCGATGTTCTCAAACGTTGAGAAGTTCCATCTTGTTAATTTCGTTTTATCAGGCTTTGGCATCGGTAAAGAAGCAGCATTTGTAAGAGCTTCTAAACGCTTTTCTTGAAGCCACGTAGGCTCATTGCGCTTTTCCGACCAAGATTTAACCGTTTCACGATCAAATGCCCATTTCGTTTCAACAGCCATATTCTGCACCTCCGTCTCTTATGCTTCTTGTCCTACACGCTCATCTTCGATTCCGAGCTCTTCTTTAATCCAATCATAACCTTCTGCTTCAAGACGTTGAGCTAGGCTAGCGTCGCCAGACTTCACAATACGTCCTTGCATCATCACGTGTACGTGATCTGGTGTGATGTAATTGAGTAGACGTTGGTAGTGAGTGATGATTAGGCAACCAAAGCTCTCTCCACGCATGTTGTTGATTCCGTTTGATACGACTTTAAGTGCATCAATATCAAGACCAGAGTCAATCTCATCTAAGATGGCAATTTTCGGCTCAAGCATAAGAAGTTGAAGAATTTCGTTACGCTTCTTCTCTCCACCAGAGAAACCTTCGTTCAAGTAACGTGTAGAGAACTGTTCGTTCATATCAAGTGTTTCCATGTTTTTGTCCATCTTCTTGATGAACTTCATTAATGGAATCTCATCGCCTTCTTCGCGGTGTGCGTTAATTGCAGTACGAAGGAAGTCAGAAGTTGTAACGCCTGTTACTTCACTTGGGTATTGCATAGCAAGGAACATCCCTGCACGAGCGCGCTCGTCAACTTCCATTTCAAGAACGTCTTCACCGTCAAGGCTTACGCTACCTTTTGTGATTTCGTAACTTGGGTGCCCCATAATTGCAGAAGCAAGTGTTGATTTACCTGTTCCGTTTGGTCCCATAATGGCATGGATTTCGCCGCCAGAAATTTCTAAGTTAAAGCCCTTTACGATCTCTTTACCTTCGATCTCGACGTGTAAGTCTTTGATCGTTAATGTTGATGCAGTCATAATCTACCTCCATTTATTTAAGCTACAACGAATAGGTAGCATATTCTCAATCTATTCTCATTCTTATTTTATAACAAATTCAATCTTCCATCAAGAGCATGGGCGTATTCGTAAAAAAGAGAACCGCTCTGGATTCTCTTTTCCCATTATGCAGGTTTATTCTACAGGTTTCAATGTATTGCATTTGTTCAACGGATTGCTTAATTATCATTACTTGATGAATCTTGCTCTTTCTCAAAAGCCTCGATTGCATCTCGAATAAGCGTGGCTGCCTGACTTAACGAAGGTCCCGCTCGAAAAGCAGCTGCTACACCTACCGCTTCAAGGATCTCAGCCTCTGTCGCCCCTTCATCTACACACATTTTTGTATGATAAACCATGCAATAGTCATCATTCATTGCCACACTAATCGCAAGCGCCATCAGTTGCTTTTCTTTCGTTTGCAGCTTCCCTTTAGAAAAACACACTTCTGTAAACGCGTGATATTTCCGGGTCAACCGAGGCAATTGTTCCGAAACATAATCCATGCCTTCTTTATAATCAAGCAATACTTCCTCAATGAAATTCTGATCTTTTGGCATAACAATCCCCCTCATCCTTAGTATGGAAAAGGGGGATTTAATTCATGCATATTTTTCCATTATTTATTTTGCTCGCGCCAAAGTTCTTTCGCAATCTTTGGTGCATGCCAGATTGACGGTGTAATTAAGAGTGCAACCGGCACTGCCGTTACAACGATAAACGATTGCAATGCATCAATACTACCTTCACCAATAAAGATGAGAATTGCTGCTACTACCGCCATGATACTTGCCCAGAAAACACGCATAAACTTCGGAGGATTTCCTTCTCCTGTCATACTCATTGAAATGGAATACGTCATGCTATCTGCTGTTGTAATAACGAAGAGGATCGCAAGAATCAAGAAGAGAAACGGCATAATAACAGCAAATGGCATCTGCTCTGCAATCGCTATAATTGCTGCAGGCAATCCGCCTTCATCAAGAGGACCAGATACACTTCCTGGGTTTTCCATCTCATAAAAGATCCCTGATCCACCAACAACACTAAACCAGAAGTTCGTGATTAGTGGCGAAATCACAGCAACAGCCATAATAATCTCTCTAATTGTACGTCCCCTTGAAATTCTTGCAATGAGCATCGTCATCATCGGTGCAAATCCAATGAACCATGCAAAGAAGAACAACATCCAAAAACCTAACCATTCATTGTCACCCCGGTACGTGTGAAGCGTTACAAAGTTATTAATGTAAAATCCAAATGAAGAGATAAACGTATCAATTATGAATGCCCCAGCACCGAATAACATAATAATAGTCGCTAAGATGAACACAATAATAATATTGATTTTACTTAACCATTGAATTCCTTTGTGAATTCCTGTAACCGCTGAAATTGTAACAATAGAAAGTAGAAAGGCAATAACAGATATTTGCACTAAAAAGTTATCAGGAATAGCAAATAATGAATCCATTCCATAGCTCACCTGTAGAGCTAAAATACCAATTGGACCAATAGTACCCGCTGCAACTGCAATAACACAAAATGCATCAATGACCGCCCCAAGCTTATGGTTCGCAATTCGCTTACCAAAGAACGGATACAACAGAGAACGAGGTTTCATTGGCATCCCTTTATGATAGACCGCATACATGAGTACAATAGCACCGGTCGTACCGAGTACAGCCCATGCCCCCATTCCCCAACTAACAAATGCTTGTGCCATTGCAGGAGCAATTGCCGCCTGTGTTGCAGCTTCAATGTCGTTGTGTACCGGCGGAACGTCCATAAAATAATACATCGGTTCAGATGCTGCCCAGAAAACTCCACCTGCACCTAACAGTGAAATTGTAATAACTGAGATCCAACGAAATGTGCTCATTTCAACTTGATCCCTATTTCCAATCCGTACTTTACCGTACTTCGAAAAAGCAATAATAAGTGCAGCACCTAACATGACAAGAAGTAGGATCTGCCAGAAACCACCAAAATAGTAGACAGATGCTTCGAATGTTACATTAACAAATTGACTAACTGCTTGAACGTCAATGATTGACGCAATAACGAACAATAAGAGAATCCCTCCACTTATTGCAAAAACAGGCCAGTCAACCTTTTTTAAATTCATTATCCTGAAAAAACCCTTCCTTAAAACAAAAAAAACATTCCCAACGTCTTCTTTTAAAACACATCGAAAATGTTTGTTCGTTTTTTTATTGGTGTCACAAGTTAAAAAGTATAGCATAAAATCTTTTCGATGCACATGTAATATTTATCCTAGATTTAATGAGCATTTTTATTATGCCACTTTCTTCATATTATAATGCATACTTTATGCTGGTATATGATCCTTGATCTCGACAATTAAAAAGAGCAGTTCGTTTTCAAAAACGAACTGCTCTTTTTAATTATTCTGCAGGAAGTACTGCACCTTCATATTGTTCTTCAATAAACGATACGACTTCATCGGAATGAAGGACATCTAGCAATGTCTGGATGCGTGGGTCGTCCTCATCACCTGCATTTACAGCAATGACGTTGACGTATGGGTTATCATCGCCACTTTCTACAGCAATCGAATCATCAACTGGGCTTAAATCGTTATCAATCGCATAGTTCGAGTTGATGAAGACAACATCTCCTTCACCCGTATCAAATGCTTGTGGTAAGATCGCTGCTTCGTAAGAAGGGTCGAAGTTGAAATCGTTCGGGTTATCTTCAATGTCATCAATCGTTGCATAAATTGGATCAACGCCGTCAGCAACTGTAATTAAGCCTTCTTCTTCAAATAAGCTAATGACACGACCGTGGTCAGCGACAGAATCACTCATAATGACGTGTGCGCCTTCAGGCAGCTCTGATAGAGAGTTGTACTCTTGACTGTAACCACCCATCGGCTCAATGTGTACGCCACCTGCGTTAACAAAATCATAACCGTGCTCTTCGATTTGGCTTTCAAGGTAAGGGATGTGCTGGAAATAGTTCGCATCTAAATCACCGAAATCAAGTGCTTGGTTCGGGATAATGTAATCATTAAACGTTTCAATTTGCAGATCAACACCTTCTTCTTCAAGAAGATCTTGAGCAAATTCAAGAATTTCAGCATGTGGAATGTTAGAAGCACCTACGACGAGTGGTTCATTCTCACCATCGTTTGTCGCTTCTTCATCCGTATCTTCATCTGGCGTCTCAACGTCTGAATCCGCGTCACCTTCAGCGCCTGAACCATTATCCTCATCAGACGTTCCACAAGCGCTTAATGCGAGTACGAGTGAACCTGCTGCAATTGCCGTATAAAACTTTTTCATTCTACTTCTCTCCCCTTCTTATCGTTTATCTAATTTTCTCGTCAGCAAGTCGCCAATTCCTTGGAAAATAAACACGATGACGAGTGTAATTACGGTAGCTACAAGTGTTACATCTGCATTATTTCGTTGGAACCCATCCCGGTACGCTAGATCTCCTAGACCTCCCGCACCGATAACACCAGCCATCGCTGTGTACCCAACAAGGGCAATTGATGTAACGGTAATCCCGGAAATTAATGCGGGCATTGATTCAGGTAATAACACTTTAAAAACAATTTGAAATTGGTTACTTCCCATCGAGCGTGCCGCTTCAATGACGCCCTTGTCAACTTCACGAAGTCCAATTTCGACTAGTCTTGCGTAAAATGGCGCTGCACCAATGATCAATGCTGGTAGTGCTGCTTGCGGTCCAAGCATCGTATTTAAGATTGCGACCGTAAATGGAATCAATAAAATGATTAAAATGATAAATGGAATTGAACGAAAGATATTAACAAAAGCTGCGGTAATCCAGTTAATTACCGGATTAGACCAGAGCTGATTTCTAGACGTTAAAAACAATAATAACCCTAAAGCAATTCCTAATATAAACGTGAAAACAATCGCGATTGAACTCATGTACACTGTTTCCCACGTCGCTTCAAGCATATTGTCCCAGTTCACATTACTAAGGAAACCTTCATCCATGAGTAATCACCTCCGCCTGTACTTCATGATTCTCTAAGAAGGCGAGAGCTGCCTTTACTTTGTCTTCGCTTCCTTCTAATGAAATAAATAGCGTTCCATAACTGCCATCTTTTGTACGTGCAATGTTTCCTTGTAAAATATTAACGTCAATATCAACATCACGAATGAGCTCAGAAACGAACGGCTTTTCTGTTCGTTCACCGATAAACGTCAGTTTCACTACTGTACCGTTTGCATCATCCAATTGATCTTCAATAACTTCAAGTGATTCATCGTTCTCTGTAATTTGTTTCACAAACGCTCTCGTAATTTCCTCTGATGGGTTACGAAATACGTCGAGTACAGCACCTTGTTCAACGACTTTGCCATCTTCCATCACCGCAACACGACCACATATCTTATGAATAACGTGCATCTCATGAGTAATAAGAACAATCGTCAGTCCTAGCTTTTGATTTATATCATAAAGTAAATCTAGAATTTGACTCGTCGTTTTCGGATCGAGTGCAGACGTTGCTTCATCACAAAGCAACACCTTCGGGTTATTCGCAAGAGCACGCGCAATCCCGACTCGTTGCTTTTGACCACCACTTAATTGAGACGGATACGCATCACCACGTCCTTCTAAACCGACAAGTTGAATGAGTTCATCCACTCGCGCTTTGCGTTTTGCGCTTGGCACCCCAGCAATCTCGAGAGGGTAGGCAATGTTTTGACGGACAGTTCTCGACCAAAGCAAGTTGAAATGTTGGAAGATCATACTAATTTCTTGTCTTGCTTTTCTTAGTTCTTTGCCTCTAAGCGCCATCATGTCGTAATCGGCAATTTTAATCGAACCATTACTTGGCACCTCAAGTAAGTTCAATAACCTGATAAGTGTACTCTTCCCAGCACCACTGTACCCAATAATGCCAAAGATCTCTCCTTGCTCAATGTTAAGGTCTACATTCTGAACGGCATTAATTGATGCAGCCTTCGTCTTAAAAACTTTAGAAACATCATTAATTCGAATCACGGGCTGCACCTCCTTTTCTAAACTTATTTCCTACTATCCATATCTATTCAGTAAACTTTGAACGAAATAAAAAAATAACCCATCGACTCAATATGATGAGCAGAAAGGTTGTATTCTCACTATTCCCGTCTCATCTCCCAAGATTACGACGTAATCCTGCAGGAATTGGCACCATTGCAATAAAATTGCCGGTTGCCGGGCTTCATAGGGCCAGTCCCTCCACCTCTCCAGATAAGGATATTCAGTTTGTGATTGTATCTTAGCACCCAGCTTATTACCTGTCAACAAATCTTTCATGATTTATAACCTAAGTTCTTAATCATTGTTCTTCTACAATTGACGAGACGATATGTCTAGAGCTCCATTGACCTTCAGAGACCGTTTCGATTGGATAGGTTTTCGGATAAAGTAGCTTGTCAATCTCATCAATAGAATGTCCAAGATCAGTTAACTCATGTACTTGAGCAATGAGCGCCTCTAAATGCTCGATTTTCAAGTTAATCATGTCTTTTCCGTTTTTATGGTACCCGGAGTGACAACAGAATATCGATGTAAATTCGTAGTTCAACAATTTCTTTAGAGAACGTAACGTTTCTGGGATTGATTCAGCTTCCATAATCACTTTCGGTTTCGGTGTGACAAATAGATCCCCAGTAAACAGGCGCCCTGTTTGCTCATCAAGTAAGCTAATATGGTCTTTTGCATGACCAGGTGTAAAAATTACGTCCCATGTTGCGTTAGATGTAGTGAGTTGATCTGGCATCTTGGACGGTTGGAATGGTTTACGCTCTCCCCAGGCAAGTTGACGATAATACGGATAAGGCGTCTCGAGAAAACATTCTTCCAAACCAATTTCATGCACATAAACTGGCAGCTCACGTTGATTAGCTAATTCGGCTACATTCCCACTATGGTCTTCATGGTTATGGGTTAATGCAATAAAATCATATGATTGGGCATCAAAAAATGGACGCAACGTTTTATACATATTCGAGGGTCCTGTATCTACGAGCATATTGTCGACAGCAAACAAATAAACCGGAGTCATTTTCCTACCTTTACTTTCTGGAATTACATGAGCAATCGTGACACCTTCAATCGTTTGAACGTTCATACGCTTCAACTCCCACTTCAAGACTGAAATTTCAGATAGTAAAACTACCCGTTAACCTTCGTAGCGTGGCTATTCGTTAACGAGGAGTGGCATAATCATCTTCTTTACAATTTGCTCGATAAATGGCTCATCAATTGGTTTCTTCGTAACGACCGCCCGATAGTACACCATTGAAGGCCCGATATCAGCTATCAAATCGAGCGTTTCCAAACCGACTGTACGCTCAGGGTAAACGTAAGGGTCTAAAATTGCAAAGAACACGAGTCGGTATTTGCGGTAATAGTCTTGTTGCAGCCGATATTCCAATTCTTTGTGATTTGCCAAGACAGCGCCAATCGCCGCCATCGCCTTCTGATGAATTGGATCCTCTGACCAAAAGCTCGACAATAACAATTGTTTTATCTGTTGCTCAAGTCCGTTTGTTTCATCTACTTCTTCTAATATACCTTCAAACGATTTTATGGAAGAGATCGCGTCAACGACCAATTCTTGCTTCGATTTCCATCGCCGGTAAATCGTCGCCTTCCCAACACCTGCAGCTTTTGCAATATGATCCATCGTTACCGCTTCATATCCGTTTTCCGCAATAAGTTCTAGCGTGGAGTCTAAGATCACTTGATTTCGACTCTCGTCTCGTGGGCGACCTTTTTTCACAACCTGCTCGTCCATGCTCACGAACTCAACCTCCTAATGTTTCTCCTTTTACTGTAGCACCTTCGAATTGGTTAAGGCAATCTTTACAGAGTTTTAATTACGAAACTGTTGCGTTCCGTAATTACTCATGGTAAGATTTCTCTTGCTGTTTAAAAGAAGGAGGGTACGGCTATGGCTCACTCAGCTACAGAAGCTGACTTAAAATCTGACATTCCTGATGTACGTCCTATACCAATTTTGGCCGTGCTTCTTTCAGGTGCATTTGTTGCAATCCTAAATGAAACAATTCTTAACGTTGCTTTGCAAGCCATCATGGGAGACCTTGGTGTTACATCAAGTACTGCACAATGGCTCGTAACGAGTTACATGCTCGTCATCGGTACACTTATTCCGATTTCTGCATATTTCATAAAACGTTTTACGACTCGTCAATTGTTTATAACTGCAATGTCGTTATTTACGTTAGGGACAATTATTGCCGGCGTTAGTCCGACATTTGCTTTT
Organism: Bacillaceae bacterium JMAK1; assembly: GCA_012970285.1. Lineage (GTDB taxonomy): Bacteria > Bacillota > Bacilli > Bacillales > Marinococcaceae > Geomicrobium_A. The sequence continues at coordinate 410,698 of JIBW01000004.1, read as the reverse complement.
CTACTCATAGGACGAATCATTCAAGCTGTCGGTACAGCGATTATGATTCCATTGCTTATGAACGTGATCTTAGCCGTAATCCCAGTCGAGCGCCGAGGTGCTGCGATGGGTATGATGGGGCTTGTAATTATGTTTGCTCCTGCTATTGGTCCAACCGTATCAGGACTTATTATTGAAAGCTTAACGTGGCGTTGGCTCTTTTACCTTGTAATTCCGATTGCACTATTCTCACTCGTCTTCGGTTATTTCGTATTAAAAAATGTAACCGAAACATCTAAACCAAAACTCGATGTGTTCTCATTCATCTTATCAACAATTGGTTTCGGTGGAATTGTGTTCGGCTTTAGTACAGCAGGTAAAGGTGACAGTTCGCTTGCTGATCCACTTGTCATCGCATCACTCGTAATCGGGCTTTTATCACTCGTGACGTTTGCCGTTCGTCAATTAAAACTGGAAGAACCATTACTCGACATTAGAGTATTCCGCTTTCCGATGTTTGCACTTGGACTCGTGCTCGTTATGCTCGTTATGATGACGATGTTCGCACTTATGCTCGTATTGCCGATGTATATGCAATCAGCTTTACTTTTCACAGCTGTAGCGACTGGTCTAATCATGCTTCCTGGAGGGATTATTAACGGTGCAATGTCCCCAATTATGGGTCGCCTATTTGATAAAGTTGGACCACGCCCAATTCTAATACCAGGTGCAATTATGCTCGTGATCACTGTGTTTACGTACCGCTTCTCAACGCCGGGAGTTGACGAATGGGTGCTAGCGTTACAACATGTGTTCGTCATGGTATCTGTCGCAATGATTATGATGCCCGCTCAAACAAACGGATTGAATCAGCTTCCAAAAGAACTTTATCCTCACGGGACCGCAATCTTTAACACACTCATGCAAGTCTCTGGGGCAATTGGGGCTGCCATCTTCATCTCAATTATGGAAACTGGACGCACCAATGCACTATCTGGAATTCAAAACCCTAGTGCAGAACAACAAATAGAAGCTGCAACGATTGGCGCTCAACAAAGCTTTTCGTTTGGATTGATCTTTGCGGTCATCGCACTTCTTATTGCACTTTTTATTCGAAGTAAAAACACCAAAAAACCAGCGTAATGACTGAGTTCTGAATTGCTAATGCGATTCAGAGCTTTTTTTATAAACACGTTGGTTGCTCAATACATATACTGATATGAATTTTCACTCATACACAACACTCATTTGATGTGCATGAAATATTATTCATTAAACGGAGGTATAACATTGAACCCACCAGATCATCTATGGAACGCGAATCGACAAAATCGAAATGGCGTTTCCATTAACAATAATCTCATTAATGGTCCCGGTATCGTTGGTGGTACCGGCTCATTTCCAACGGGAATCCCTACTTCCCCAACCACTCCAACTTCCCCAACTCAACCGACAAGCCCACCAACAGGCATTACCATCGATATACCAGGACCGACTGGGCCAACCGGACCAACTGGACCTACAGGTCCAGCTGACGGAGCTACTGGGGCTACAGGTAGTACTGGCGTCACTGGGCCTACGGGTGCTACTGGACCGACCGGTGCTACGGGGGTAACGGGAGACTCCGGCACTACTGGATCGACCGGCGCAACAGGTGCCACTGGGGATCCGGGCCTTACTGGACCTACTGGCGCAACGGGCGTCACTGGGGATTCCGGTGCTACTGGACCGACTGGGGCTACTGGCGTCACCGGAGACCCAGGCCTTACTGGACCTGCCGGGGCAACGGGTGCCACCGGTGACTCCGGTGCTACTGGATCGACCGGCGCAACAGGCGTCACTGGAGACCCAGGCCTTACTGGACCTGCCGGAGCAACGGGCGTCACTGGGGACTCCGGCGCTACTGGACCGACTGGGGCTACTGGCGTCACTGGAGACCCAGGCCTTACTGGACCTGCCGGGGCAACGGGTGCCACCGGTGACTCCGGTGCTACTGGATCGACCGGCGCAACGGGTGCCACTGGGGACGCAGGTCTTACTGGATCGACTGGTGCAACGGGTGCCACTGGGGACGCAGGTCTTACTGGATTGACTGGTGCAACGGGTGCCACTGGAGACCCGGGCCTTACTGGACCGACCGGCGCAACGGGTGCCACTGGAGACCCGGGCCTTACTGGATCGACTGGGGCTACAGGTGTCACTGGGGACTTGGGTCTTACTGGACCGACCGGCGCAACGGGCGTTACTGGGGACACGGGGCTTACTGGACCGACCGGTGCAACGGGCGTCACTGGAGATCTAGGCGCTACTGGTCCTACTGGGGCTACAGGTGTCACTGGGGACTTGGGGCTTACTGGACCGACCGGCGCAACGGGCGTTACTGGGGACACGGGGCTTACTGGACCTACTGGCGCAACGGGCGTTACCGGTACTACCGGGATTACTGGACCTACTGGGTCGACCGGTGTCACGGGACTTACTGGAGTTACTGGACCTACTGGATCGACCGGGGTCACAGGAGCTACCGGGATTACCGGGGTTACTGGGTCGACTGGCGTCACGGGGGCTACCGGGATTACTGGGGTCACAGGGTCGACTGGCGTCACGGGGGCTACCGGGATTACCGGGGTCACAGGGTCGACTGGAATCCCTGGTTCTTCAGCGATTATTCCATTTGCATCTGGTACACCTGCCACATTAACTACAATTGCTGGGGGATTAGTTGGAACGACTAGTCTTGTCGGTTTTGGTAGCTCAGTAGCTGGGGTTAGCCTCGTTGGTTCTACGATCAACCTCGGTGGAGGACCTGGTATTTTGCTTAACTATGCATTCTCGGTACCTCGTGCGGGGACAATTACTGCTATATCAGCTTACTTTAGCGTAACCGCAGCGTTATCATTAATTGGTAGCTCAGTTACGATCAATGCCCAGCTCTTTAGTTCAAGCACACCAGATAACACATTTACTGCAATTCCTGGTGCAAGTGTTAGTCTTCCTCCATTAACTGGCGTCGTTAGTTTAGGTCAAACGTTGAATAACCTTGTTTCAGGTTTGACGATCCCAGTCACGCCACAAACGCGATTGCTACTCGTACTATCTGCAACCTCAAGTGGTATTTCGTTAGTGAATGTTGTCGAAGGCTATGCAAGTGCGGGAATCTCCATCTCATAAAATATATTGAATCTACCTTTTACTAAATTCATTCACTATAGACCATAAACGATAACGATTCTGAAATGAATAACAGCGTACATTCCTTGTCCTACTCGATAAGGAATGTACGTATTAAATCAGCAACTATTATCTATCTTTTCTGATAATGTTATACTGTATCTAAAAAAGGAATGACACGATGTATATTGAGCGCCTTTCCACTTCTCTACCAAAAAACTTGAAATATGGAAACGATGAGCACGTAATCAGCGCAATTGCAAAAGAAGCACAACATGAAGCTTATTTGACTAAACTCGGATTTAAAGGTGATGATGTCGCTGATAAGAAACATCATGGTGGCATAGAACGAGCAGTTTGCTTTTACCCGCACGAACACTATTCGTATTGGGAAGAACAATTTAACCTTTCTCTTCCAAAAGCAGCTTTCGGTGAAAACATTACCGTTTCAGGCCTTCTAGAACGTGAAGTATATTTAGGCAATATTTACCGTGTTGGAGACGCAATGATTCAAATCACACAACCGCGAACACCTTGTCGGACCATTGTTCAGCATACTGGAATTGCTGATTTTCTTGTGCATATTATACGAACAGGATTTACAGGATATTTAGCTAAAGTATTACATGAAGGAACCGTTTTCGCAGATAGCACGATTGAACTACTTGAAGAGCCTCCTATCAAAATTAACATTTTACGATGCAATGAAATTTATTACCATGAGAGAGAAAACCTTAGCGATGTGAACCAACTTCTACAAATAGAAAGCCTTGCCCAAGAATGGCGAGACATGCTAAACAAACGTAAACAACAAATCAAAAACAAAGTCGCCCGCGACTAGCTCGTAGCGGACGACTTTGTTTTCGTTTATGACTTGGAATTATCTTGATCAAAAAATGGATCAATCGTTTCGGCGTCACCTGTATCTAATTCATCATTTTCACTGTCGTCAACTCGCTCATCGTCTTTTTTCTCTTTATGAACGGAGTAGGACTCAGCGCTCTCCTTCGAAGCTGCGAATTCAGGATGTGCTTCTCGCACTGAATTGCCTACAGTGGAGCTTCCTCTTGCGACGAAACTCTCTAGCATTTCTTTTAAGTCCATCCCTGTTGCTTCTTTCAAGCTCTCTTGAACACCTAGCATCGTTTGTGTCACGTTTGATGTGATTCGATTTGCTCCACCTTTGGAATCAGAACCACCCATATCAATGACTTTGTATCCTTCAATTTGACTAAGTGGTGCAGCAACCTCTTTTGCAATATCAGGAAGAGAACGGATCATCATTTCCATAATTGCCGCTTCACCGTATTTCTCCATCGCTTCGGCCATAAGCTCTTTTGCCTCAGCTTCCGCGCGACCTTTCTCACGAATTACTTCAGCTTGAGCAAGACCTTCAGCACGTTGAATCGATGCTTCAGCTTCACCATCAATCCGCGCTTTCTCTGCTTCTGCTTCTGCTTTCGCTTTAATGTCATATGCATCCGCGTCTGCTTGAGCTTTACGACGCTTTTGTTCTTCTTGTTCCAACGTAACTTGACGTTGGCGTTCAATGTATTGCACTTGCATTTCTTCTTCTGTCACTTCTTGATTCAATCTTGCTTGCTCTAATTGGTACGCTTGCTCAGATTGTGCACGAGCACGTTCAGTTTCACGTTTAAATTCTGCTTCTTTAATGTCACGATCTTTTTGAGATTGTGAAACTGTAGTGCTTCTTGTGTTTTCTTCTTGTTGTGCTTCTTGATCGTTTTTCGCTTTGTACATACGTGTTTCTTTCTCAGCATCGGACTCAGCCATATCCGCTTTCTTACGAATTTCAGCTATTCGTGGACGACCTAAATTGTCTAAGTATCCATTTTCTTCATCCGCATCACGAAGATCATCAAGGCCGAATGATGTAATTGTGAAGCCCATGTTATCCAATTCTACTTGTGCAATATCTTGGACTTGATGACTAAAAGATTCACGATCATTGTTAATCATTTCTACTGATAACTTTGATAAAATTGCTCGTAAATTTGTACCGAGTACTTTGGACACTTCTTCTTCAATCTCAGTGTCTTTCTTTCCGAGAAATTGCTCTGCGTAGTTTGCAATGCCGTCTAATGAATCGGCAATCTTTACTGAAGCAATCGCATCTGCAACGACAGGTACACCTTGACTTGTATATACCTTCGGTGTCGTGAGTTTAATTTGAAAGGAGTTCAAATCAACGGGTGTACTCGTTTGGAAGAATTTCAAACGTTGCCCGCCACCACGAATGATCTTCATGCTTCGGCCATTTTCATCATGGAAAATTCGATTATCTTTCTCTGGGTCACCCAAATTTGGACCCGTGATAATTAATGCTTCATTTGAACGCGCGGTTTTGTATCTGCGTCTAACATAAATGAATGCAACAATCCCGAATATGACCACAACCGCAGCTAGTACTGCTAGAATAACAAAAATCAATGTTCCAGTACCAAAATCCATTTCATCACCTCTTTTTCATAGTTACTCTACATACGTTTGCAAATGACATTAAGTTTCAACAATACAGAAAAGTCATATTAATTGTAACGAAGTCCAGTTGATTAAGACAAGTCATTCCATACAAAAAACCACCGAGAAAAACACTCGAAGGTTTTATCTGTACCGTTGTAACAATTCTTCTGTCGTCACAATATCCGCAAATTCATCACGCAGTGTTGCAAGTGTAACATCATGAATGGTCTGTGCGTCAAAAGGTGCAATTGCCGCTGCTGATGTTGCATCAGATACTAACGTCGTTTTAAAACCTAGATTTCCACTCATTCGAACTGTCGTGGACACGCAATGCTGCGTTGTAAAACCTGCGATAATGACCTCTGACGCTCTATGTTCCTTTAAAACACTTTCCAAATTCGTACCGATAAACGCACTGTTAACGTCTTTTTGAATAATGATCTCATCTTCAACAGGCAGAACTTGTTCCATAAACGAATGGGTCTGACTCCCTTTGTAAAACAATGAAGCTGGATCGGTTCTCGTATGTTGAATATGTATGACGAGACCTCCTTGTTCGCGGAAACAATGCAACAGCTCACCTGCCTTATCAACCGCCTTAGGAGTACTAAATTTCCCCCAGCTCGGTTCAACAAACGCCTTTTGAAAGTCAACGAGTACGAATGCTACTTTTTTTCCGATCATTCGATCACCCCTCCGTCATTTTTATGCTTATGAAACTGTAAAAACAACCGCTCAAATTCATCATACGTTATTTCTTCTTCTTCCCATAGCTCTTCGGCATTCTCAAGAATTGCTTGTGTTGATTGAATCCAATTTAAATAGAGCTTTTCTTGATGAATGGCGTGCGAATAGACTGCAGATGCCATAACTATTCGTTTTTTTACGGCTTGACGTTCACGAATGCTTGCCGAAGTATAGTCTAAGAACTGCTCCATTTGTTCAATTTTTTCTTTTTGCTCACGCTCAAAGGTTTGCAATTGAAACAATACTTCCTTAAGAGGCAATTGATCCATGAAAAAAGCTTGCATGAGGAATGGATCTTTTCGTTTTGGAAGTGTTGGAGGCTGACTAAGCCAACGTACCATCTCACTTTTACCTGACTCCGTAATATGATACAACTTCTTATCAGGCTTCCCGACTTGCGTAACAAGTCTGCTCTCAATTAAACCTTCATTCTCTAGCTTAGCTAATTCAGGATAGATTTGCGAAAGGTTTGAATGCCAAAACACACTAACAAACCCATCAAACTCCTGCTTTATATCGTAACCGCTCGCTTCCCACGTCGTTAATAACCCAAGTAGTCCGTGCCTTAAACTCATTGTATGCTTCTCTCCTCTTTTCTACCGATCCCAATTCTCGGGAAAGTAATCACACCGATTGTTCCTGTAATGACGAGAATTGTCGCCATAATCGATACCGTCTCTAATATCGTCAGTGTACTTAAGAGCCAGCCACTAATCAAGATGCTAGGAAGCATCATTCCATTTGAAACTAAGAAATACATCGTAAACATTCGTGTGTAATACACTGGCTTCGACCATTCTTGAATTAACGTAACCGTCGTCACTTGAAATAGACCAAGTGCAAACCCTTGAACGACAAAAAACGGCAAGAGTACGAGTAGAGAGTATGCAAATCCAACCGCTATAAATGTTACCGCTAAAAACAAAAATGGAGGAAATAACAGCCATTTACGTTCAAAACGCTTCATCAACCTCGGTGCAAAAAAAGCTCCTAACGTAATACCTACAATGTTACAAATGCCGATCCAAGCCATATTCTCTACGCCTAGATGCAGCTCGTCAGTTAGAAAATGAATAAGAATAAGCTCAAATGCCGTTGCGAGTAACATTCCAATGGCTATGAAAGTGTAAAGCATCCGAAACCGTCTTGAAGACCAAACTTCTCTTAATCCCGCTCGAATTTGTCCAATTAATCGTTCACTCCCTTGATTAGTTGCGGGACTTTTCGGAATCTTAATTGTGAATAACGTTGCGATGAGTAAAGTAACAATTGCAACAATGAGCAGTAATTCTACTTGAAAATGAAGCGCTAAAACAATTCCAGACACTGCTTGAGCAATGATTCGCAGGATTGTAATCGACATCTGGAATAACGCGTTTGCTTTCGGACGATGATCATGATTCACAAATTGTGGAACGAGTGCTTGGCTTGACGGTAAGAAAAATAAATCAAAGATGCTTAATAGCATGAGTAATACTAAAAGGATGGGTAGGGAAAAAGCTTGCAAAAATAAAGTCAGTACAAAGAGAATGATTGCACGCGTACCATTTGAAAAGCGAATGACCCGTTTCAAATTCTTCCCTTCAATCCATGAGCCAATCGGTAAAGCGAGAAATAATAAAGGTGCGTAATACGCAACATAAAACCACGTAAACATTGAAGGGTCACTTACCCTGGATTCCATTTCTTTAAGTAAGGCAAAGAACAAAACAGCATCTGCAAAGATCGTTAACAATCGATTCACATAGATTGCTTTAAACGCAGGGGTCCACATTCGCTTCACCTCATATATAAATTATGATATATAAATATTTATATATAATAATTTATATAAAAGCAATAAAAAAAGCTACACAAAACGAAAAATATCGTTTTATGTAGCTCTACTTTATACGTAAACTCCCTCTTCAACGAGAGAATGAACAGGCTTTTTGACGGTTGCGACGTCGATGTTAACCCCTTGAATATTCTTCGTGACGACTTCTTCTGTTTCATAGCCAAGACGTTGGTACAACACCATATTGCGATCAACTGCCGTTCGAACACGGCATGATACTGACTGTTTGCCTAGCGTTTTAGCTTCAGTTTCTAGTGCTGTGATGAGTTTTTTGGCATAACCATTCCCTTGATTCTCTGGTGGCACGGATAATCGGAAGAAATATAAATCATCATCACCAATCACATAACGAAGCATTGCGACCGGTTCGTCTCCCTCCATACCAATTAACGCTTTCTCTCCACCGTTCAATCCTTCGCGAATCGACTCGGGTGTTTCTAATAAAGCGCTTGAAGAAGGTGTTTCATGTTTATATTCAGCAAATGCATCATGCATGAGCGTGCATACGATTGTTGCGTCATCTGGTGTTGCATAGTAAACGTTCATCTTGACCTCCTGAAACTTTGACTTTTTAGCAGAAAATCATTGTAAAACATACAAGCTTAGCTGAAAAGCCATCTGGAAATAGTCAGAATAGGAATTTGTTTACGATTCTACGTCTACATCTACTTCTTCGTCATCGGCTGTTTCTGATCCTTCATCTTCCTCTTCAATCTCGAACTCTTCAATAACACCGAAATCATCTTCAACCGTCAAATTAATAAATGAAAGAACTTGTAAGATATTCTCTTCTGTATCGACGACTGTCGCTTCAATTTCATCACCGTCTTGAATGAAAACTGCATCAGCCGTTTGTGTAATATCGAATTCTAGAACACGATTTTCTCCCTCAACGAGCACTTGGAGATATTGATTATTAAACGGATCACTCACACGATACACATTGCCACTGATCTCCATTTCATCGTATACGTCTGTCGGGACATAGTCGTCTGCACCTAAATTAGCAGCGAGCATTTGACGATACTCTTGGAATGCTCCCTCTCGTGAAGAGGCATGAGCAATGTTACCAGTTTCTGCATGAACCATCGCCATTTCTCTCATTAAACCATTTTGATCGACGACCGGGATCACCCATGTGTACTGATCATACACAGAATATAAGACAGGCTGAGTTCCACGCCATTGTTCACGTATGAAAGACTTATTGGCAACTTCTTGTGCTCCTCGTGCATTCAAAAGACCCGAAGAACCTGTATAATAGGTCGCCTCTCCCGTTTGCGCATTGATCATCGTAAATCCAACCATCGTATTGGATTCTTGATTTGGTCTCGTATGATCAATCATCCAGTACATATCATCGTCTGGACCTAAAACACCAATCATTTCCTCATTACTAGTCGGTTCATGAACACCTTCCTTTGTGAAATACGCGTTAAATAAACCGTTGCTATAACGTCCGAACCAATCAGCATATTGAAGCGCAACGCGATAATCAATCGCATTATCAATAAACTCTGGTTGCTCCCCAAGATCAAAACGTTCTGTTTCTCCAGTAACCGCATCAACTAAAATGACACCGTCTGCATTTGGACCTGTACGATAGTAATCGTAATACGCATATGAATACGCGTAATAAGGATGACCTTCATCATCTGGCTCAAAAGAATAACCAATTAAAACAACGTCTTCATATTGCTGACGAACGTGACGCTCTAAGTTCTCACCAAAAAATGCACTCGGAACATACTTCATATCATGTTCACTAATTAATCTCGCTTCAGCGTTAGGGTCTTCTGCACTGACCATAATATATCCAGGTGCGGAATCTGCTCTTAGCCAACGCCAAATGTTCGCATATTCAATCGGTGATACCCAATACAATTCATCGTTAATCTTTTGAATGCTTGATTCTCCTAGATCGTAAAATGAATAGTTATCAATATTGCCAAACACAATCTCAGATTTATATCTTGCATACGTATGTGGTACTGCACGCACAGCTTCTTCAGTCACTGACTCGATTTGTTCATCGCTCGTTTCAATGTTCCCTAAGTTGGACAGTTGCTCTGTTACGGTTAGTGGAAAGACCACATTCATAAACAATAGTCCGGCAAATAAAATACTACCGATCGTCGTAGACGCATTCGTGAAGGCAAGCCTTGCTTGTTGCTTGACCTCTTCAGGATTACGAGGCACTTTTGCTGCCCCTAAAAACAGTCCTGATATCATTAGATTCAATGCTAAGATCCACCCAAAGGAATTAAGTAATCCGCTCCAAGACAAATCAATTAAACCAAAATAAATAATATAAATGCTTATTCCAAGACCGAATAAGTAACGCAAACCTTGAAATGCAAACCAAGCTTTTGCATTCCGTCTAAGACCGTACTTCCATGCTTTTGGGTTTAATTCGATCGTTGTTAAACCCATAATCAAAATCCAAATATACATCATTCTGTTGTCCCCCTACATGTTGTCACTTAATATTTACGTACAACATGCGTTAAAGATTCAGTTTCTAGCAATTTCCCGGGAAATAGATCATTTATTTTTCACTATTTATGGCACTCCCCGTTATTCTCGTCTTTGTTACCTTACCTAAATGCACGTACGCTTCTGCCTTAATCACACTTGGTCTTGCCATTGCTTCCCCTTGATGAACTCGAAACGCATGCCAACCTTCTTGGCACGATTCTGTTCCATTGTCGATTAGATACGCACTTAAAGCGGATGCTGCCACACCGGTTGCTGCATCTTCGTTAAACATTCCTCGACTCGGGAATTGTCTTGCGTGAACTTCACCGTTCGATTCGATTACAAACGGGTAAAAGCCGGTAGTTTCATAAGCTTCACATAGATCCCACAAACGATCAAAATCAGGATTTAGAGCTTGTAAAACCTCATTATTCTTTAATGGAATGATTAGCTTCGATCGTGAAGTTGATCCAATTTGAATAGGTAAGTCATCGCGTAAATCTGCTTTAGTAATCATCAAACTTTCACAGATGTCTTGAGTCGTTGGCACTTTTTCCTGAGTACTCAACGAGTTTTGCTCAACCTGAACTTCTTTGTTTTGATTCCACGTAACAGCCATTGCTCCTGCTTTCGTTTCAATCAATGCATGCTCACCAGCTATTCTCGAATGCTCGATCAAGCTTGTCGTCGCAGCGATTGTCGCATGTAAACAAAACGCTTTTTCTACTTTTTTCGTAAAGAAACGAAGAGCATATGAGCCTGTCTCAGCCCGCTCGACATAAACGACATCTTCATCACAATGACTTGCAAAAGTTTGTTTTTCTAACTCTGTCCATTGTTCGGTATCTAAGACAACACGGCAAGGATTGCCTCCATGGTCTCCTTCAGAAAAAACCCTTTTAATTCCTTGTTCCATCTGTTGTTCGTCTCCTTTCTAACAGCGAAAATTGTCGAAATCAGTTATATTATCTTTTAAATCAACGATTTAGCTAGATTTTTCTTATATGATCATCTAAACTAAACACACAGAAGTTAACCGAACGTTTCACGCCTGAAGCTCCCCCTTGCTTCGGGCTTTTTTTATGCTCAAAGAAAAAGCGATCGCATGGTGAGCGATCGCTAACTTCTTATCCTTGGTTAATCAATTGATCGTAGTCTTCTGAAGTTAATAGCTGTTCAAGTTCTTCTGGTTTCGTTGCTTCAATAACAACCATCCATGCTTTCTCATATGGAGATTCATTCACAAGCTCTGGTGAATCCTCAAGGTCTTCATTGATTTCAACGACTTTACCACTAATTGGTGCGTAAAGTTCTGAGACCGTCTTTACAGATTCAACACTTCCAAAAGGTTCGTTTACATCAAGTACGTCTCCGACCTCTGGCAATTCAACAAATACGATATCCCCGAGTTCATCTTGAGCAAAAGCTGTAATTCCTACACGGTAATTTCCGCTTTCTTCTTTTACCCACTCGTGCTCTTTTGAATACTTCAATTCTTTTGGCGTTGTCATGATTTCAACCTCCCATTTATAAGTAACCGTAACGCTATCTTACCATTTTCCTAAGATGTCTGGTGATACATTCCCCAAATACTGCTTCCAATGTTTCTCGAATTCGTCTTCTTTAAATCCTACCGTTGCATGATGCCCATCAGTCACAATCGGACGCTTCACTAACATTCCATCAGAAGCGAGCCAGTCGATAATCGTATCTTCATCTGCATCTGGTAGTTTGTCTTTCAATCCAAGTTCTCTGTACTTCTTACCACTTGTGTTAAATAACTTCTTCCATTCTAAACCACTTAGAGCTTTAATTTCTTGAAGCTCTTTACGTGTTGGAGGCTCTTCAACAATATGACGTTCTTGATAAGAGATTTCATTTGCATCAAGCCAATTTTTTGCTTTTTTGCACGTTCCACACGGTGGATATGAATACATCGTGAGCATAAAGACAATTGCCTCCTTACAAATAACATTCCTCTACATTATACGATAAAATGCTACTCGTTTATACAAAGACGTATTGTTTCAGTCACCACTCTGTTCAATCATTTTGCTCAAAACTTCTTCGATTAATTGGGGTACTTCGTTAAAAGCACTTTTGACATGTAAGCGTTCAGTCGATTTATGCGCGTCTTTTCCGAGTGGTCCGACATTAAGAACAGGAGCATTCAGCTTAGACATTAGATGGAAAGGAATAGAGTATGACCAGTTGAACCCCGGTGTATTTCGTTCATAAGAGGCATCATTTCTTGCATGCTTATAAGCAAGATAACTAAGATCGCTAATGCCGTTAAAATAATTTAAATGTTTGACATCCCGATTGAAGCGCTCCTGTGAAGTCGTACGAATCAATTCAACAAGTGGTTCAATATCCGCTTTTTTTGAGCGAACAGCTGGATAATAGGGTGGTGAAAAATACGTTATGACAACAGGAGCCAGTTCATCACAACGAAGTAATATTTTATCAATCATCATCGACGCTTTCGCACGATCATCAAAAGTCTCATTTGAAAAAATCTCTTGTTGCCACTCTGTAACCAACTCTTGTCCGTGTTTTTCTTGAGCATAAATCAGCAGTTCATCGAAGTTCATAACTGTCGTTTTAGGTAACCCTATACGTTCTGCCCGTGTATTTAACGTTTCAACAGCTACACCGACTTCTTCCCTAAAGATTTTTTCAATATCAAATGCACTTCGCTCAAATAAGAAAACGTTAAACAACGACGTTGAACGATACGGTGTCTTCACTGAATAGGACTCTTGTAAGTCTTTTTGGTAGAGTGCCACTGGAAGTGGGGTTTCTTCACCATCAACTTGCTCTCTAAATCGCTCATTATACTCAATTTGACTCGTCACTTGTGAAAGCATAAACGTTGATGTTAACCCGCTTAATGGCTCTCCTACGTGCGTTTCGACACCATAACAAAACACACTTGGCATGATTTTACCAATCGAGCCACTATACACATAAAACTGTTCGTCACCAGGCGTTTGTGTAAACACCGGTTCACTATTCAAAAACAATTCATAGTCGAGGTTGTGTGATGTTTTCAATTCGTATAGGTGCTCGACTGCAGCACGCATCCCTGCTGAATTCACTTCCTCATCAGGCACAGTAAGTAAAACGAGATTAATCGCCCAAGATTCTTTGATCGCTTTTTCTAAAATAGAAAGTTGAATAACTAGTCCAGCTTTCATATCCATAGCGCCTCTACCAAATATGTATTCGCCTGTTTGAATGTCTTTTAGTGTGCTTCCACTAAATTGACTCTCATGACTGTGGAACCATTCGGTAACTTGTTCGATATCAAAAGCAATTGAATCAAGTTCTCCGTAATTCTCTACACTTACGACGTCAAAGTGGCTCATCATGACGACCGTTTTCGTCGCATGTTCGTGCTTGTACAAAGCAGTAAGAAATTCAGCAGATTGTGGTGACTCCCCTAAATGAAGGTATTCACGGTGCTGGTTAAAATAATCCAATTGCAACAAACGATTGTATAGATGTTTCGGAAAAAGCTTTTCACTTTCCGTACCTGTAATACTCGGGATCGCCACTAACTCCGCTAGCAATTGCTTCTTTTGTTCAAAGCTTGTAGTATTCATAAGCCACCTCCACCAGTTGTCTACTGTGATTGTACGGAAGGTTTGTAATTTTAACAACACTCTAATAGCAGATTTTCTACCATTTGGTCGAACTTCTTAACATCTGTAGAGAACAGAGCATTTGGTTTTGTGTAGAAAACACTCTTTACCCGTTCGTTTCGGGTTGCCTCAGGTGCGGCATAACGTTTTGTGAGCAGCGCTTTGCTTTTTACCTACTTTGCTGATCACTTAACGGCGAGTTTATGCGCGAAGCAGACATTTTTGCTCTTATGCTCACCATTGGTATGTTGGGATTTAATCGATTTATAGCCCAATATCCCAAGAATCCTCAAATAAAAGCTTTTATGAGAGGTTTTTTTCTCGTTTATGTGGGGATTTCATTTCTTTAACAGACCTCTTTTCTAGTTGAACTCCTTTTGCTTCATAAGTAACGCTCCGCCCAGCTCTCTTGCGAGTAATACGTCACTTTCTTGCCAGAATTATTCGCATACGTAATTTCTTTGCTCGTTGAATCTCCGATATACCCTGTAGGGTCAATAATCATAACTTCATCAGCAAGATCAATCTTTCGCATATGAATTTCTTCAAACATTCTTAATTGATCATTACTAATTTTAATCCCTTCATATTGTTCAAAGAAACTTACACTAATAACAGCATGTCCTTCAAGTGTGAGCATCGCATTTGCATGTTCGAATTCTTCTTTGAATTTTGTTGATCCACAAAGTGTTATGACTTTAACCATATCCTACCTCCTTATGATTTGACTAGATGGTGAACACACCAAAAACAAAGCGTTCATCTCTTCCGAGATGAACGCTACTTGTACTTTGCTTATACTACATATCTCTTCTCTTGAACGATGCGTTCAGCGATTTCACGCTTCAATTTAATTACGTTGTCTGGAGTACGACGAGTTAATTTACGTACCATTGAAAGCATTGTACGAAGCGTGTCGCCTTCTTCCATGTGGATAAGTGACTCTTTCGCATCCGCTTCAATGTTTTGTAATCCTTCTTCAACAAGTACTTTCGTATAAAGAAGTTTTAATGTTTCTTTGTCTGCACCATTCTTTTCAATTGCTTTTTCTGTACGTGCAATGGCAGCTTCCATGTTATAAATTTCGCTAACCATGTCAGCAACATTTAGAAGTAGTTCTTGTTCTTTGTCGAGTTCTTTTCCGTATTTCTGAACAGCTGAACCTGCGCCCATAATAACGAGTTTTTTCGCGTTTTGTAGCATATATTTTTCTTTTTCAAGTGGTGCATCGCCTGGTTCTTCTGGCATCATTGCCATTAGTTCTTCTTGAAGTCCCATTGCTTTTTCTAAGAATGGAAGTTCACCTTTCATCGTCTTACGTACAAGTGTACCTGGTACGAGTAGACGGTTGATTTCATTCGTTCCTTCAAAGATTCGATTAATACGAGAGTCACGATAAATACGCTCTACTTCGTATTCTGCCATAAAGCCATAACCACCGTGGATTTGAACCGCTTCATCTGCACAATAATCTAGTGCTTCTGAACCGAAGAATTTGTTTAATGAACACTCAATTGCATACTCTGCAATGGCTTTGGCAACTTTTTCTCCGTCTGCTTGCTCTTCATCTGTAAGATCACCGAGGTTCTTCTCAAAAAGTCCACCTGTTCGGTAAATAGAGCTTTCAAGGGCATAAGCTTTTGTCGCCATTGATCCGAGTTTCTCTTGAATAGCTGTGAAGTTTGCAATTGGTGTCTTGAATTGCTTACGCTCACTTGCGTATGTTGCTGCAAGTTCAATTGTACGCTTCACACCACCAACACAGCCGACACCTAGCTTGTAACGACCAACGTTAAGAATGTTAAACGCGATCACGTGTCCACGGCCGATTTCTCCGAGTACGTTTTCTTTTGGAACTTTTGCATCTTCTAAAAGCAACGTACGAGTAGAAGAACCTTTAATCCCCATCTTCTTCTCTTCAACACCTGTAGAAACACCGTCATAGTCGCGCTCAACAATAAAAGCTGTAAACTTGTCGCCATCGATTTGAGCATAGACAACAAACACATCAGCAAATGCAGAGTTCGTGATCCATTGCTTCTCACCATTAAGAACGTAGTGTGTACCTTCTTCGTTCAAAATCGCCGTCGTTTTTGCACCGAGTGCATCAGAACCTGAGCTTGGCTCTGTTAATGCATACGCCGCAATTAGCTCTCCTGAAGATAGTTTTGGCAAGTACTTTTTCTTTTGGTCTTCATTTCCGAAGAAAACGATTGGTAAGGATCCAATACCAACGTGTGCACCGTGGCTCAGGCCAAACCCGCCAGCGAGTGACATGCTTTCTGTAATTAAGCTTGAGCTAATTTTATCAAGACCAATTCCGTCATACTTTTCTGGTACGTCGGCACCGAGCAGTCCAAGCTCTCCCGCTTTTTTAAGCAATTTCACAGAGTAATCAAATTCATGATTCTCGATGTGGTCAATGACCGGATAAACCTCGTTATATACGAAATCTGAAGTTGTTTTTGAGATCATCTTGTGCTCATCTGTAAAGTCTTCTGGAGTGAACACATCTGTTGTTTCAACATCTTCTAGTAAAAACCCGCCGCCTTTGATGCTCGTTTTTAACGCTTCTGCCATTGTAAATTCCTCCTAGTAAAGTTTGGTTTATAGTAATTCAAACACGCCAGCAGCACCCATACCGCCACCGATACACATCGTTACAACGCCGTATTGCTCATTGCGACGCTTCATTTCGTGAATAAGTGAGAGTGTTAATCTCGTTCCCGAACAACCGAGCGGATGTCCGAGTGCAATCGCGCCACCATTCACGTTTACTTTGCTATGGTCAAGTTCTAATGAACGAATGACTTGAAGTGACTGGGAAGCAAAAGCTTCGTTTAGTTCAAATAAACCGATGTCTTCAAGCGACAATCCAACATTTTTCAATACTTTAGGAATCGCTTCAACAGGTCCAATTCCCATAACTTCTGGGCGAACACCAGCAACTGCCATTCCTAGAAACTTCGCCATTGGCTTTAAGCCATCGGCTTCTGCTTTTTCACGGTCCATTAACAGGACTGATGCTGCTCCGTCACTCATTTGAGAAGAGTTTCCTGCTGTTACACTTCCCTTTACATGAAAGGCTGGTCTTAGACCTGAAAGCGTTTCTACTGTTGTACCAACACGTACGCCTTCATCTGTATCAAACGTTACCGTTTTCTCTTGAAACTTATTGTTCGCATCAACGTAACGCTTTTTCACTTCAAGTGGTACGATTTCATCTTTGAATCGGCCTGCCTCGATCGCTGCAGCTGCTCGCTTATGACTTTCAACAGCAAAGGCGTCTTGGTCTTCACGACTTACACCGAATTCATTGGCCACTTGTTCTGCTGTGTGCCCCATCCCCATGTAGTATTCTGGAGCGTTCTCGACGAGCTTTGCGTTCGGTGCAATAACATGCCCGCCCATCGGAATCAGACTCATTGACTCTGCTCCACCTGCAAGGATTGTATGCGCATGACCGAGCATGATTTTCTCCCCTGCATAAGCGATGCTTTGAAGGCCCGAAGCACAGTAACGGTTAATGGTTACGGCGCCTGCAGTATTAGGAAGTCCTGCAAGACCAGAAATGTTCCGGGCCATGTTCATGCCTTGTTCAGCTTCTGGCATCGCACAACCGAAAATGACGTCTTCAATTTGATTTGCGTCAAAGTCACCTGCACGCTTTAACGTTTCTTTTACGGTTTCTGCTGCATAATCGTCTGGACGCATCTGTGCGAGCGTCCCTTTTTTCGCTTTCCCTACTGCGGTTCTTGCTCCTGATACGATCACCGCTTCTCTCATGACCGTTCCCTCCTTAAAAGTGCTAGTTGCGTAATGGCTTACCCGTTTTTAACATTTGTTGCATTCTCATTTGTGTTTTTGGTTCTGCAATTAAGCTAAGGAACGCTTCACGCTCGAGATCAAGCAAGTATTGCTCATCAACTTCACTGTTCTTTGGTACACGACCTCCGGCAATGACGAACGCGAGCTTTTCAGCAATTTTAAAGTCATGGTCACTAATTTGACCAGATAGTTTCAATCCTTCTGCACCAAGTAGCATCGTTGCATAGCCCGTTTCTCCTACAACTCGTACTGGCTTCTTAACTGGAGGGCGATAGCCTTTTTCAGCAAGTTCCATTGCTTTACGCTTTGCACTCCACGTTACTTGACGATGGTTGGCAACGATGTCATCACGATCAGCCAAAAATCCATTTTCTTTCGATTCTTGTGCAGATGTGCCGACTTTCGCCATCGCAATCGTTTCGAACACTTTATTTGCAATTGGTTGTAAATCCGTACCTTTCGGAACATTCTCAATCGACCTTAGGTACAATTCTTTATTTCCGCCACCGCCAGGAATGAGACCCACACCAACTTCAACGAGGCCCATGTACGTTTCACTTGACGCTTGGATGCTCGCAGATGGCATACAAATCTCAGCGCCTCCACCGAGCGCCATTTGGAATGGTGCGGTTACGACAGGTTTTTTGCTATAGCGAATGTTCGATGTCATCTGTTGGAACTTACGGATAACAAGATCCAACTCATCAAATGCAAAGTCTTGCGCTTCCATGAGCATCATCATTAAGTTGGCGCCAACACAGAAGTTTTTGCCTTTGTTAGAAATGACGAGACCATCATAGTTCGCTTCAACTTCTTTGATCGCTGTATCCATCATTTGAATAACATCAAGTCCGATTGAATTGTTCGGCGATGTAAATGTAAGTCCAGCAATGCCATCGCCTAGATCTGTGAGTACCGCTCCAGCATTCTTCTTAATTACGTTCGACTCACTTTTAATGAGAACAGAAACGTCGATGTCTTTCTCACTCTTAGGCAAGCTTACATACTCACCGTTTCGATAAAACTTTCCGTCTTTTGTGTAGAATGAGTCATGCCCACTTGCAAGCATTTCCTTCACCCAAGCTGGAACGGTTTCACCTTCTGCTTCCATTTTTTCGACTGATTTCTTAACACCGATTGCATCCCATACTTCAAACGGTCCAAGCTCCCAACCGAATCCCCACTTCATGGCGTTGTCGATGGCAACGACATCATTTGCAATTTCTGACATCTTCTCTGCGGAATAGATGAGGCTTTTCTTTAATGTGCCCCACGTAAATTGACCCGCTTTATCGTCTGCATATGCAAGCGTCTGCAATTTAGCGGCTTTTCCTTTTGCTTGTTTCGCCATTTCAACTGAAGGAGACTTTAACTTGTTTCCTTCGCGGTATTCTAACGTCTCAGGATCCAATTCAAGGATTTGTTTGTCCTTGCCTTTGCCTTTCTTCATATAGAAACCTTGACCAACCTTTGCGCCAATCCAACCCTTTTCGGTGATCTCTTTCATAAATACTGGAGGATCAAAAACTTTCTTTTCTTCTCCATCAACTTGATCGTATACATTTTTAGCGACGTGCATAAACGTATCTAAGCCAACAACATCAAGCGTTCTAAACGTTGCACTTTTTGGACGACCGATGAGTGGACCTGTGATTGAATCGACTTCAGAGATCGTTAATCCATGCTGTTCCATTTGTTCAACAGAAACGAGCAATCCATACGTACCAATGCGGTTCCCGATAAAGTTCGGTGTATCTTTCGCTTCAACGACACCTTTGCCTAACACATCTTCAGCAAACGCTTTCACAGATGCTAACACGTTAGGGTCCGTATCTTCTGTCGGAATGATTTCAAGTAAATGTAAGTATCTTGGTGGGTTAAAAAAGTGTGTTCCTAAAAAGTGCTTTTTAAACGATTCGGAACGTCCTTCGACCATCGCATTTACAGAGATTCCAGACGTATTAGAACTAACGATTGTTCCTGGTTTTGTATGCTTTTCAACCTTTTCAAACAATTGTTTTTTTACGTCTAGGTTTTCTACGACGACTTCTATAATCCAGTCAACATCGCCTAGCTTGTGTAAATCATCTTCAAGATTTCCAACTTCAATTCGCTGTGCATTTTCCTTTGAAGATAGTGGTGCAGGCTTTTGCTTAAATAACTTCTGCTTATTAGTGGCTACCTGACGATTTCGAACTTGTGGATGATCTAATGTAAGTCCTTTTGCTTTCTCTTCATCTGTGAGCTCTTTTGCAGGCAAGTCCAGCAGTAGCACGTTTATTCCTAAGTTTGCTAAATGGGCAGCAATCCCTGAACCCATAACACCTGAGCCAAGTACCGCTGCTCGCTGAATGTGCGTCGTCATAATTGTCCTCCTCATTTGAATGAATACTCATTCATTTCACTCTGAAAATAGAAGAGCACTTCTATTTGTTGAGATGCCCTCTAAATGTTGCAATTAATAAAATTGTATTTATATTCTCTAACTATACTATATAAGATTTAAAACCATCTGACAACTATAAAATGAATTGCCATTCAGTTTTATTTATAATGCTTCGAATAGAACGCTGGACATTCGGTGACGATAAGATTGAAGAAATTTAAAAGGAGAATGTTCTTAATGAATATGCAACCAAATTCGAATCAACCTCAAAATCAACAATCAGCCAATACGATGCACCAACCACCTGTTGTCATCACAACAAAAGACCAACTGTATTTATCTGATATGTTGAACTGGAACTTAACGGCTGCTAAAAAAGCTCACTTCTATGCGCAACATGCAATGGAAGCTGATGTGAAGACGAAATTTGAGCAAGTCGCACAAATGCACGAAAACCATTACAACCGCCTAATGCCTTATTTGCAAATTCAAGGAGCCAAACAATGACCAAAATCCAAAACCCTAAAACTCAAGTTCCAAATACGAAGGAAATGAACGACAAAGACTTTATGACTGATCTACTTTCGACAGAAAAATATATGGCAGCGTCCTATGGAACAGCAATGAATGAAGCGAGTCATAAAGCGCTGTACGATGAGATTGCAAGCATCAGTAAAGAATCCCAAGATTGTCAGCGTGATCTTTACAACCAAATGTTTGAAAAAGGTTGGTACGCACTTGAACCAGCTCCAGAACAAGCGAAACAACAAGCTTATCAAGAGTATTCAACGTTAAGTTCAGAACTTCCATCTGGACAAATGCCTCACTAAAACGTCGGGATGAGTAGGACTCATCCCGACGTTTCCTGTTCATTTTCAAAATGAATAAGCTTCGACTCAAAGACCGGTTCGTCTTCGATTAATTGTGCTTTTCGGTACACTTCCCCAATATCTTCACAGTAGAAAGTTTCACCGACGAGTTCCTCGTACGCATATTGATCAACAGCGATGCAATTATCGTATGCGATCTCTCGAATCTCAACGCGATACGTTGCTGGTCGAACGCGATACGAATACGCTGCATCATCCCATTGTTGATTGTCTAGTAATACGAACGATTCTCCTTCAGGCTTGTATTCACTATAACGAATCCCTCGAACGAATTTGCGATCAATTTCATACACTTCCTCACTAACATGAACGCCATTTATTGCTTGGTGCACGGCCATTTGATTTGAATTTACTGACGTAATGATGCGCTCCTTCGTATGGTTGTCTTCAAACTCATACGTCGCATGAAGGGTTTCTTCTGGGAAGTAGTCCGTAAAATCAATGTCTTCAACCGATCGTTCTTTAAGATCAACGATGACTACATCTTCTTTTGGATACGTGACAAAGAAAAAAACAGCTACGAGAAGTTTTATCATAACGATCATGTTCGTCCCCCTTCTTTACTATGTATTCAAAGAAACGGGCGCACATTCAACTTAAATTGAATGTGCGCCCGTATTCGACAAGAAAGGAGCCTTCTTCTCTATTAGACTGTTTCTACACGACTATTACTTAATTGCTTAATCGTTACGGCAAGTAAATGCGTCCGTTCAACTAAGCTTGGGATCTCTAAATATTCGTCCGAACTATGCGCCCCTCCACCAACAGGACCCATTCCATCAATTGTCGCAACGTCCATCACGCTCGTAAATGACGCATCAGAACTGCCTCCAGTTGCAACTTCAGTCACTTGTACGCCGATTTGTTCACCGGTTTGTTTGATCAGCTGGAACAGCTCTTGGGTCTTTTCTGTTCTTTCCATCGGCGGTCTCGTCAAGTCACCAGAAACCGTCACCTTCGTACCTTCAAGCTCAGACTCTGCACACATTCCCTCAATTGCTTCTGTCATTTGTGGTCCTTGCTCGAGTGTAGATATGCGTACATCAATAAATGCACGTGCATGTTCTGCGACCGTGTTTACCGTTGATCCCCCTTCAATGACCCCGACGTTCACCGAAATGCCCGCTTCAAGGTTCGATAATTGATGAAGAGCAATCGTTTTATGAGCCAATTCTTCAATGGCACTTCGCCCTTCTTCTGGGTTAATTCCTGCATGTGCCGCTTTACCTTGAACGTCCATCGTAAAACGCCCGCCCCCTCTTCTTGCAGTGACGAGAGAACCGTCTTTTCGTGCAGGCTCCATGACGAGTACCGCACGCTTGCCTTTAGCGTAGGATTGAATGAGTTCTTTTGACGAAGTTGCGCCAATTTCTTCGTCACTTGTGAAAAGAACGGCAACGTGTTGCAAGACGTCCGAAGAACCTTCTTCGATTAATGCTTTTATAGCGTATAACGATGACACATGACTGCCTTTCATATCAACAACGCCTGGCCCGTATGCAAAATCACCTTCAACTCGAAACGGCCGTTCATTTACGGTTCCAGATTTAAAGACGGTATCCATATGTAAAAGTAAAAGAATTGATGGAGTAGCTTCTGGAAATGAAAAATACCGATGATTTCCACGGTTCAAAGATTCATGTTCTTCTTCAATCATCCCGATGCTTTCAAATGCACCCTTGATCATCCTGCCGTACTCATCAATATCTTCTTTGTCATAAGATCCACTATCTTGATTCACAAACGTTTCAAGCGTTTGTAACATGTTCGTAAGTTCAGCTTGTAAATAAGACTTCATCGTTTTCATCCTCCAGTTGTTATCTAGCTCCATTTATAAAAAACAAAATGTTGAAAAAATAAATACAAGTATATGACCATTACACTAATTAAGATCGAATAATCAAAGGACACAAAATATTGAATAATCAAGAGTTATATGGCATCTTAAAACCTTTATACCCTGTCCAAATTCAATACAAAAGAACACTTATGGACAAGAATACACTACTTCCATCATTGGGTAAATGGATGGCTCCAATAAACGCTAACCTATTAAATATGTAAATCAAAAAAATAAACATCACGATTCAACCACAATTCCTCCCATTCGCAACTGCTCATGGGAGGAATTCTGCAAAACAAAAGCGTTAACATGCATGTGTATACATAGTGTTTTACAGAGCCCATGAGGAATGGGTTACTTCTGCTTCGCAACCGTCACTGTTTCTGTCCGGGCAGATTACTAACTTAGCTGTCAGTGATTGTAATTAAGAAACTCTTTTGTTCAACCTGAATAGATTTAATCATCCTAGTGTGCAGTATTTTGTCTAGACATCCGCGGTATGATCTTTATTTCTACTCGTTCTCTTTACGAGCTTGATGAGCAGCGGATAAGATAACGACAGCAATGTAAGTAACGCTAGAACGATAGTAATTGGGGAAGCAAAAAGCATATCCACCGGCTGGTCGTAGATGACAAGCGCCCTTCTTAAGTTTTGCTCCATTTCTCCGCCAACGATGAGCGCGAGAATTAACGGAACAACAGGATAATCCAATAAGCGCATGAACAGCCCAATCACCCCTGCAATAATCAGAATATAGAAATCAATGGTGCTGTATCCGAGCGTGTACGCACCGATAAATGAGAGAACGAGAACAATCGGATAGAGCACTCTCGGCGGCGTCTTCAAGATTTTCACAAGAACGCCCACCATTGCGATGTTAATAATGACAAGAATGATATTTCCGATAAACATACTATTAATTAGCGTCCATACTAGATCAGGGCTGTTTTCAAAGAGCAGCGGTCCTGGTGTAATACCGATCATCACCAATGCCCCGAGCATCACTGCAGTTGTTCCCGAACCCGGTATTGCCATTGTAAGCATCGGAATGAGCGAGCCGACTGCTGCTGAACTGTTTGCAGATTCAGGCGCAACTAATCCTTCAACGGCGCCTTTTCCAAACTGCTTCTTATTCTTAGAAATTTGTTTCTCCGCACTATAAGCGAGCAGCGATGAAATCGTCCCTCCTGAGCCTGGCAATACCCCGAGGAAAAAGCCAATCGGTCCGCTTCTTAGAATTGGCCCGAGGGAACGCTTCCACTGATCTTTCGTGAACCATTTATGCCCAATCTTGCTGCTATCAACGTCTTTAGGCTGCTTATTGGCGAACATGTTATATAAAACTTCACCAATGGCATAAATTCCAATAATGATGACGACAAAACTTATCCCCTCTGTGAAGTGGGGAATGTCAAAGGTATGTCGATGCACACCAGATTGTAAGTCAATACCGATTGTGCTAATTCCGAGCCCTAAAAACATCGTGATAAATCCTTTTACCATGTTACCTAGTGAAAGGGCAACAACAGCCGATAATGCAAAGAAAAAGAGAAATAAATATTCTGCCGGTCCGAAGTTCAACGCGAAATTCGCAAGCGGAATGGCTAAGAAAATAAATCCAAAAATCGCCATCACACCGCCGATTAACGAGGCCATTGCCGCAATCGACATCGCTTGACCGGCTTGACCGTTTTTGGTCATCGGATACCCGTCAAATGTAGCCGCAATCGAAGACCCGTCACCTGGCGTATTAATTAAGATCGAACTTCTTGATCCCCCAAACAATGCCCCGTAGTAGATCGCAGCCATTAGAATTAAAGCACTAACAGGCTCCATACCGAAGGTTAAAGGAATTAAGACTGCGACACCGGTAGCCGGACCCAGCCCCGGGAGAATCCCTACAATCGTACCTAGAATTGCTCCAATAATAAGCCAGAGGAGGTTAATCGGTTGAAGGGCTGTCCATAATCCATCTAAAACAAAGCTCAAATCCATACCGAAATCCTCCTTTACGGTAGACTAATTTCTAATAAGTAACTGAACACGTACCAACTGCTCCCTGCAACGACCAACGTCACAATGATGTTTAAAAGCCATTTCTTTTTTCCATTTAAAAAGAACATAATTGCAGCCAAGAAAATGACTGTGGATAAAAAGAAGCCGAGTCGTTCGAAAATGATCGTATATAACAAACACAGCGCTAAAATAATGCCTAGCGTAAACAACGTTTCCTTTTTTAGCAATGCTTTCAAATCTTCATTTTCTTTACCGAAGTAATGACGTGTCTTGATTAAATCAATCACTGAGAAAAGAAACAAACCGACGCTCACGACGAGGGGGAAATACATCGGTCCGTATGGATTGCCGAGTTGCGCATGTGGCAATTGCAAAGTAAGTATTGCGAGAACTAAACTAACTACGATAAAAAATATTGGCAATGATAGCCGAACGGCATTCATGGCGACTCCTCTCTACGGGGATAATCCCGCCTGTTCAATGATTTCTGCAAAAAAGTCCTGCTGTTCTTCAAAAAATTGACCAGTCTCACTGCTGCTCATGTAAAAATCTTCAAGATCATAATTCTCCAAAACCGTCTGCCATTCATCGGTCTCCACCATGCTGCTCAGCCACTCGTCCCATGCCTCCACTTCATGTTCAGGCATATCCGCTGGTCCCATAATGCCTCGCCAGTGTGGGAACACCATGTCAATCCCTTGTTCTTCCCATGTAGGAATATCCGGAAAGCTGTCTAATCGTTCCGGTGACGTAACCGCTAATATATCGATCTCGCCCACCTCATACTGATCAGAAAGGTCAGACATTGAATTACTCGTTACGTCAATGTGTCCCCCGAGAAGCGCATTCATAATGTCGCCACCGCTGCTGTATACGAGAAATTGTAGCTCCGTCGGATCTACCCCAGACTCCACAGCTGCTTGTACAAACGCCAAATGATTCCCGCTACCAAGAGACGGGCTAACTCCAATCGTGAGTGATTGAGGATCTTCTCTTAGCTGATCCATCAACTCAGTACCATCAGAAAAGCCTGCATCACGATGTGTTGCTACAGCGAGCCACTCCGTTGAGAGCATTGCTAATGGTGTGAAGTCTTCGTGAGTTAGGTCACTTTGATCCAAGAGATTACCGGTAACGAGTAAGCTGGAGTTAACAGCGGCAAAATGTCCATCTTGTTGGTTTAAATATTGCCATCCTACTTCTCCACCTCCGCCCGGTTTATTTACAACTGTAATGTCCTGATCGACGGAACCTTCGGCATTCATGGCCCGCTGAATTGACCTTGCTGTCATGTCCCAGCCGCCTCCAGGTGTTGCCGGTGCGATGATCTCAATGGCTTGGTCAGGAAAACTTTCAGGCGAAGAGCCTGAAGAATCCGAACAGGCTGCAATAAATAGAAGTGCACTGCTCATCATCGCGATTCTTTTCCACATCGTATAATACCTCCCAATCAAGTAAACGCTTTCATATTTCGATGATAATGAATATACCACCCGCAATACCCCGCTACAATATTTAGAATTTTTATTTCTTTTTGTCCTTTATGACCATTGTGCTAGAATATAAAAAAACTTCAGCATAAATTCGCTGAAGTCCAGGTCGTCATGATGTAAGTACATACTTACGCTCAGGTCTTCCGATGACGCCGTAACTCAATTGCGTTTTTGCTTTGCCGGATGCAACCAAGTGTTCCAAATATCTTCGTGCCGTCGTTCGAGAAACCCCCTCTTTTTTGCACGTCTCTTCAATAGTTAAGCCATCTGATGCTCGCCTTAGTGCACCTGCCACTTTGTTCAGCGTAATTGAGTCAATCCCTGTCGGTAGCACCTCTTCGGAAAAAGCCTGACCCGCATGTGTTAAAAACCGATTCGCATCGCTTTCAGAGAACGTTGATGATTGCGCAAACCATGAGCGATGCTCTTTATATTGTCGTAATGCGGTTTGGAATCTTTTTTTCGTCACCGGTTTAACTAAGAAATCATAAACGCCATAGCGCTTTGCAATAAGTAAATCATCGCGGCGATCCGATGCAGAAATGACGATCATGTCTGTGTCAGGGTACTGATTTCGAATGTGCATCATCAAACTAGTTCCTCTTTCGTCCGGAAAGTAGATATCTAGTAGAATTAGATCGACTGTGTTCTGATCCAAAGATGCGCGTAATTCTTTGCCATTTAATGCTTTTGCGGTCACATCAAACCCTTCCATTTCTTCCACATAAGCTTCATGAATGCTTGAAACACGAAAATCATCTTCTGCTATGACAACATTCATCATTTCATCTTCCTTTCTGCTCTTTTTGGAATGATTAACGACACACTCGCTCCGCCAAATTCTGAATCTGCTATTTCAAGAGAACCATTGTAACGGCGCACCTCTTTTTCTACATTGTAAAGTCCATAGCCTCTTCCTTCGCCCTTATCGGAGTAACCCTGCCTTAAGACCTCTGATTTATAATGATCCGGAATGCCTTTTCCGCTGTCCTCAACGTCAATGACAATATCTTCACCCACATCCGTCATATAGATAAGTATTCTCTTACGCTTTTCGTCAATGACCGCATCAATGGCGTTGTCAATTACATTGCCGAGCATCGTTGTCATTGAAGAAATGGGAATGTGCGTAGGTTCCAATGAAGAACTGTCCTCAATAACGATTGTAATATTTTTCTCTGATGCTTTCCCCATTTCCGCTAAAAGGATCGCTTGTATACCGGAATCTTGAATCTGGTTGAGCTTTGGTAAAAAACTTTCCGTCACAATGGCTTCTTCTTCGATGAATCGAATCGCTTCCTCATACTGTTCGAGCTGCACTAAACTCATGATCACATACAGCTTGTTTTTAAACTCATGGGTTTGCGCCCGAAGACCATCCGCGTAGCTTTTCATTTGATCAATTGTCTGCTGCAGCAATCTCATATCTGTTTTAGATCGAAAACTGCAAATGGCTCCCGTTAATTGCATATTCGTGTACATCGGGCGTAAATTCGCAATAAGAGGGTGTCCTTTAAAAAAACGTTCCTCATCATATAAATATGTTTCACCGTTGATCACATCCAAAAGCCCCAAATCACGCACTAGTTGGTCTTCGTCATCATGATGCTGAATCAGCATGCGTGCTGACGGATTGATCAATGTAACTTCTTGTTGCGTATTAATGGCAATAATTCCTTCTTTTACAGACTCAAGCATTGCTTCCCTTTCTGTAAATTTACTCGCAATCTCCACTGGTTCGAGTCCAAACGTATCCTCACGGATGTTACGTGCCAACAAACTGATACCCAGCACTAAAACGATAAGACTTGCAAACGCTACGAAACCAAGTCGCATAAATTTATCCGTAATTGAAGCCATCATAATATCACTTGGGTATTCAACCTTCACTGCACCAACCAAGCGCTCGCCGTTGAATTCAACTTGTTGATAGATAGGCGCAATGATTTGGATATGTAATTGTTCCGAATCGTTCTGATAAGATCCATACATTAGCGTTCGGTCGTACATGGCCCCCGGTACATCTTCGCCACTGCTTGTTGCATTTGTGTTATGAACATACGTACCGTCATCATTCACGACAGAAACGAGGGGATGTTGAACTTGCAGACGAATACGTTCAATTTGTCCTTCAAGCTCGTCCGTTTTTTCATTAACAATAGCATCAGCAATTGCAGGCATAAAACTGATGGTATTTGCTGTTTGCCGCGCCAACTGCTCATACTCATCTATCGTATTTTCAATTTCAAATGAAGCAAAGGCAATGACAAAGATCGTGAATAGGAATGACGAAAGGACAGTTGAGAAGACAAGCATCCTCGTTTTAATTTTCCATTTTTTCATCCCATGCCCCCCCATAAAAAGCCCGATGAGTACTTCCCTAAAACAGAAACTCTTCTGCAAAGCCCGCCCGAGACGGACGGTCACGAGTCAACCCAGTATCCGTATAATTTTTTCTAAACTTCTCGTCATTTTATTGTCCGGAAGCTCCGTCCTTGTTAAGTACAAAACACCGGTTACGATGAATACCATCAATGCGCTTATTACGCACCGATAGTGATTGCAAAAAATAGCGAATAATCATTCACTATAAATAATTGCCCGATGAATGTAAACACTTCGCCCTATCGAAAGATGGTCATCATTATGAGTCCGGTGAGTATCATTAGTCCAAATCCTTCCCAAAAAGCATCTAGCGATTGCATGTCGGACCCTTTTAAGACTGCCACTTCCTAACAATAAAAATGGCTGCACCTATTAGGAAGCAACCGGGTCAATCATTTCCATGAAATTTTCTACATGTTCTTGGCTTATGCCACCTTCACGTTTCAAGATCACTTCACCATGTTCATCTGATTCGTTTCGATCTAAAAACAAAAGCCGTTGCATAGCAACAGCTTTTAAGTGATTGGGTTAAAATCCTTGGAGCGTCAATCCTGTTGTGAAAATCCCCATGATAACAAGAATAACCATAATAATGACAAACGCAATCGCAATGATTGCCATAATTGAATTCCACAGTAAGTAACGTCCAAAATGAGTAAGAATGTTGTTCAACTCTGCTGGATTCCCGCTGTCTTCCAATTGCTTTGCAGCACTACCACTCTTAAACAAGAATACACCGAGAACGATCGTTATAACTCCTGGGATTGCTCCTATAACAAATGCAAACACGCCTGAAATCGCAGATAAAGCTCCACTAACCATTAGTATGACTCCGAGTACTCGCCCCCATAATGCAATTCTTGGCAAATGCTCGCTTACATCAACGTTCATCTAACTCCTCCTTTTGTACAATTCCTAGTAGCAATTCCCTAATTATATGTATAAAGAAACTACTTTATTAAGAAATTTCATACAAAAAGCCCCCTTTTAAGTTTTCACATATTACGTGTGAACTTAAAAAGAAGCTAATTGTACATATCATTATTTATGAAACTTCTTTTCAATCTCGTTGAAATTCTCTTCAGTTTTTTCTGTAAAACGACGATCGATCTCATCGAAGCGTTTATTCGCATCATGCAATCGATCGTCCATTCCTTGAAACCGTTCATTAAAGTCTGCTTGAAATCGTAACAATGATTTGCGTAGTTGCCTGAAGAAGGGATCTTGATGAGGGTACATCGTTATTCCTCCTTTTTCAGTACTATATGCTTTAATGAGTCCGTTCGTTAAGCATCTTGTCGATGGAATTGCTTGAAATAATTAAACGTATGAGGGTTCTGTAATGATCCTTCATTGACTGCTTGTTCATAGTCAACACCCATTAATAACTTCTTAACAGGTACTTCGACTTTTTTTCCATTTAATGTACGTGGAACTTCTTCAATAACATAAATGTCATTAGGAACATGCCGCGGGCTAACGTTTTGACGGATACTCGTCACGATATCGGTTTTTAGTTCTTCATTCAATACAAACCCATTTTCTAACACGACGAATAGAGGCATGTACGGTTCTCTAGTCGGATGGCTTATATCAACAATTAGACTATCTTTAATCGCTTCAAGACTTTCAACCGCTCGATAAATCTCACTTGAGCCCATTCGCACGCCTCCACGATTAATCGTTGAATCACTTCTTCCATAGATTTGACAGCGACCATCTTCTTTAAATTTGATTAAATCACCGTGTCGCCAAACCCCTTTATAATCATTGAAATAACTTTCATAGTATCGCTCGTTGTTCTGGTCATTCCAAAAATAAAGAGGCATAGAAGGTGTCGGTTTTTTTATGACCAGTTCACCAACTTCATCAATGAGTGAGTTCCCTTCTTCATCCCACGAATCGGCATCAACTCCCAGTACGCGCCCTTGAATCTCTCCAGCATAGACCGGTTGCGTCGGGATGCCGCCAACAATTGCTGAACAGATATCGGTACCACCACTTACTGAGTTTAGCCATACCTTGTCGTTAACCGCTTCATACACCCATTGTGATCCTTCTGGAGGTAACGTCGCACCCGTAGAAGAGAATGCTTTAAGCGTTGACAGATCTGCGATGTCTTTAGGTTTCATGCCGTTTGCCCGGCAAGCCATAATAAACGGTGCACTCGTGCCGTAGGAAGTAATCCCTGCTTCTTCAACAAGCTTAAATGTCACATTAACATCTGGATATGCTGGGCTGCCGTCATAGAGCACGACCGTTCCGTTCATCATCAACCCACTTACGACCATGTTCCACATCATCCAACCGGTCGACGTATACCAGAACATGACGTCTTCCGATTTTAAATCTTTGTGTAATACCATTGATTTCATATGTTCCAAGATAATTCCGCCATGACCTTGGACAATTGCTTTCGGTGGTCCTGTCGTGCCAGATGAATACAATATCCATAACGGATCGTCAAAACCTACGGATTCATATGGAATTGGGGAATCATCCCGAAAATCAGATAGGAAATTAGACCATAGGTTAAATTCAGCTGGAAGCGCGTCTTGAAATACAGGAACAACGATAACTTGTTCCAATGATGGAATTGACGCTTTAATTTCTTTTACGACGTCTAACCGGTCATACTTCTTTCCGTTGTATTGATAACCGTCGACGGCAAAGATGATTTTCGGTTCAATTTGTATAAAACGATCAACGACCGTATGTGCTCCAAAGTCCGGTGAACAACTTGACCAAATTGCTCCAATACTTGCTGTTGCAAGCATTGCAACCATCGCTTCAGGAATATTAGGCATATAACTTACAACTCGGTCGCCACGCTCAACTCCAAGTGCCTTCAAGCCATTTGCAACAGCTGATACGCGTTCATACAATTCTCCCCAAACGATCTCTTCTTTATGGCTTGCTTCTCCGTACGCTTTAACAGCAACATGATCAGGGTCCATGTTACGGAAAATGTATTCTGTATAGTTTACAGTTGCACCTTGAAACCACGTAGTATTCATAAACCCTTTAGACGAATCCATTACGTGTTGATACGTCGCTTCGGGGTTCACTTCAAAGTAATGCCATAAACTTTCCCAAAACGTTTCATGCTCAGTAACTGACCAGTTATGAAGTTCATAGTAATTTGCAAATGAAAGACCATAGTGCTTTGTTAGCCAATTCATGTAATCGCTTAAATTCGTTTGTTCAATTGCTTCTTCGGTCGGGGTATGTAATAGCGTCCCTTCTTGCACACTCATCCTTTTTCCTCCTCTTCGTCTACTCCTCCTTTATCTAATTAGTGATTCCTACCAATTTCTCCTGCTATCTAGCAATCCTTTCTAATTATCATTACAATAAGAGGATAAGTTTCACGTTTTTTCCCAATTGGAACATATAAAGGAGTAGATGATCATTCGGAAATTCATTTCATTTGTACTATCTGGTGTTTTACTCGTAACGCTGTTCAAACCTTCACCCATCCATGCACAATCTGAACCCCACGTAGACGCTCACGTTACGGGAACAGGTGGCGCCGTTGCTTCTGAAGATTTTCATGCATCGAAAGCCGGCATGACCATACTTGATCAAGGTGGTAATGCCATCGATGCTGCCATTGCCGTTGCAGCAGCCCAAGGCGTTACACGCCCCTATTCAGGCGGTATAGGTGGCGGTGGCATGATGCTTATCTACCTCGCTGAAGAAGACCGACATATTACGATTGATGCACGATCAGTTACACCGGCTTCCTTTAACGATGAGTCCTACATTGATCCTACGACCGGTTCACTCTATCCTGCAGCAATGAGGACCTCAAGTGGCACGAGCGTATCAGTCCCAGGTACGATCAAAAATTGGGAAGTTGCCCTTGAGCAATATGGAACGATGAGTATTGAGGACGTGTTACAACCAGCCATTCAAGTTGCAGAAAACGGTTTTATTGCCGACCACAACTTTGTAAGAGAAACAAATCAACATCAAGACCGCTTTAACTTGTTTTCGTCAACGGTTGCGATTTATGATCAACCTCGAGTCGGTGAACGCATTAAAAACCCTGATCTTGCTCATACATATCGCTTGATTGCAAATGAGGGTGCAGATGTTTTTTATGAAGGAGAAGTTGCTGAAGCGATGGTTCAAACCATTAATGAACCTCCGCTCGTTGCAAATCCTAATTTTCGCGCGGTAAGTAGCAATTGGAATGCTGAACAAGGGATTCTTAAAGGCGATGTATCGTTAAACGATTTTAAAGGTTACGAGGTCATTACAAGAGAAGCGACGCATTCAACGTATCGTGGCTATGATATTTATGGAATGCCCCCTTCTTCAAGTGGTGGGATTACTGTTGGTCTACTTTTTAACATTCTTGAAGGTTACGACGTTCCGAATATGGGGCCTGTTGACGCATTGCATCATTACCTAGAAGCTTCCCGTGCTGCGTTTGCGGACCGAAGAGCTTACATTGGTGATCCTACGTTTACCGATGTTCCAGAAAACGAGCTTCTCTCTATGTCGTATGCTGATCATCGTCGCTCTCTCATTCATTCGACCAATGCACGCATCGGCCAGATTGCTCCAGGAAACCCTCAAACTGAAACATCACCACAGTTTCCTTATAATTTCCAAGGTGTTAACGACGGTCAGACGTGGCCAAGTGAGGAATTTCACCGAATTGATACCGGGCCTTCAAGCCATCCATTTGATGCAACGTTCACCGTTAACAATGAGCAAGGTCAAATGACGCTCTCACCCCGCCAAGACGGCAGAGGCAGTTCTTACGGTCGAGCAGCAGTGACGATGGAATCACTTGCCGACCATGAGTTAACGATGCGCGTTTATGGGGAGCCATCTTCTGGAGACCGTAGGCTCCGAATTTGGCTTAATGCGGACGTATGGCAATCTGGCAGTACATTGCCGCTAAATGGGTACGGCTTAGAGCTTAACTTCGGCACGAATCAGCTTGCACTTCAGACAGTGGTGGATGGTCAGCTTCGAACGGTTGAACGAATCCCATTTTCTTTTCAAGATGAATGGCATGATGTAACATTCCGAATTGAAAATGAGCAGTTAAAAGTTGCCGTTTCTGCTGAAAATGAAGGTCGGACTAATCAGTGGTTAGCCGTTCACTCTTTAGATTCTTCAAACCAGACTTCATTAGAAAAAGGTAACGTGTTATTGAGCATGATCAACTTCGATCATCATCATGCCCAAACGTTTTATGTTGATCATATTGATGTAAAACCGATTAACGAAGCACGTCAGATGAGCATTCAAGAAGACGTAAATCAAAAAGCAATCTCGCCTGCAGAAAAAGCATCCTTTGAAGAGCCAGAAGAGGTCGAGCACTTAGAAGATGATGCTGATGAGTCAACCATTCATTTATCGGTTAGTGATGACGAGGGAAATATCGTCAGCTACACGTCAACAATCGTCTCAATTGGTGGCAATGGGATGGTCGTTCCCGGTTATGGTTTCTTATTAAATAACGCGGTCTATAGCCGGATTCCAACTGAATCGCCTGACCATCCAAATTACCCGAGAGCTGGTATGCGCTCATTAAGTAGCATGTCACCAACCATCGTTATGGAAGACAACCGTCCGGTACTAACGATTGGTGCCCCGGGAAGCGACACAATCATTACGACGGTCTCACAAATTATGATGCACATGCTCGATTTTAATCAATCTTTCCCAGAAGCAATCGCTGAGCCACGCTTCTCACAACGGAACAACTTTGATTCTGTAACAGAGTACGAAGGACGCTACGTGAATGAGGAATCCCTTGATCAAGTCGCAGAACTTGAAACACGTGGACATCGTTTCTTAGCGAATCAAGCCGTTCAAGGAATTGGCGCGGTGACAGGGATTGAATTCCATGAGAATGGTCAAGTGACACCGACGACAGAATCTGAGCGCCGCGGTGGTGGAAGTGCGATGGTACAACACACTACACCGTCATTTAGCGACGTTCATGAGAACACGTTCGGTTATGATTCAATTATGAGAATGGCTGGACAAAGCGTCATTACCGGTTATACAGACGGTACGTTTCGTCCTAGTCACCCGATCAACCGCGGTCAAAGCGCTCGCATATTAACGAATGCGCTTGAATTACCTGTACCTGAGAACGTAGACAGTACACCGTTTGTGGATACACCACCGGGTCACACGTATGCTGATGTTGCGGCTGCTGTTTATGAAGCAGGCATTATGATCGGATCGAATAACAGCCAATACTTCAAAGGCGGTGATTATTTAACTCGCCAACAAATGGCCTCCATTCTCGTCCGAGGTTTAGGGCTTGAGAATACTGGTGAAGCAGTCACAATCGTTGATCTCGATCAGACGTATGATGCGCACAGAGAAAACGTGAAGATTCTTACCCAACATGGCATTACGATTACAGAAGACAACCGTTTTCGTCCGAATGAAAACGTCACCCGTGCACAACTTGTCGTCTTTTTAGATCGTGCACTTGACTAATAAAAAACGCCTCGTACGAGTGAAGTACGGGGCGTTTTTACGTATAAATTTGATTCAGCTCTTCGATCGATGAAACAATGTAACTCGGCTGACACTCTGGGCTAACCGTTTGGATTCCTGTTTCTTTCTCATATTTCTCTTTAATCAATGGTTGCGCAAGTTGCAAACGTTCGCTCATGGTTGCTCGTTTTATCCATTCTGGGAACGTATGGCGGATCCAAATTGACGGGATTCCTTCTCGATTAGCCATCTGAACGTCATGATCAATGCGATCACCCACATGACCAACAACGGTACCATCCGCATACACCGCCTGCAAAATCTGTGAATCTGGCTTTGCACATCCCGCTTCCTCTGGCGTCACAATCTGATCAAACAATGGTGCAAGCCCTAGTCGTTCCATAACTGGAAATTGATATTTATAAAATCCATTCGTTAGTGCCACGAGACGGTAGCCTTTCTTCTTAAGCGTCATTAATGCAGAGATACTCCCTGCTTCAAGAAGGTACGAGTCCGGCGGTGCAGCGTGATTTTTTACAAGCTGCTCTACAGACAGTGAGTGCACACAATTAGATTCAATTAGAAACTCCGTTACGAGAAGATCCCAATCATAGGCTTTCGATGTTTCTCCTTGTTTCATATAGTCATTGTGCATCGCAACAATTTCTGAAATAATCGGACGCTGATCGTTTAAAACATCTTGCAGTTCTTTCTCAATTGCTGGAAACACAAACTTCACGAAAGGATTTTGCATGAGCGTACCGTCTAAATCAAATGTAATGATGTTTGTCATCGTCTCACACCTTTTGTTAGAACTTATATTTACTATACTAGTGTACGTCGACACGATAAAGTATGTTAAATTATATGACTAGTTCGTTGCAGTCCATACGATATATACAGATAATATTAAATATCAATATGATAGAATATTACAAAAACAGAGGTGATTTATATGCATTATAAACCAGAAGCAAATTATGAAGAAGCAGGATTTACAGGTATACGTACATTTATGCATTTGCCCCACGTCAAAACAATGGACCACATCGATTATGCGATTATGGGACATGCGTTTGATACTGGCGTTACAAGTGCACCCGGTGCACGATTTGGCCCAGAAGCCATTCGGAGTCGTTCGATGAGAATTAGCTCCTATGATGCTGCATTTGATGTTGAAGTCTTTGAGGATTTGTCTGGTGTTGATTATGGTGACTTATCCATCACTCCTGGATTTATTGAAGAAAACTACGAGCGCGTAGAGGAGCAACTCGTGCCGTTTTTCTCCAAAAAAATCGTTCCGATCATTTTAGGCGGTGACCATTCTGTGTCCCTCCCACATTTACGAGCAGCGGCAAAAGCATATGGACCTGTGAGCTTACTACACTTTGATGCTCATAGCGATACGTGGGACAGTTCCTTTCAAGGAAAGAGGTATACCCACGCAACGATGTTCCGTCGAGCCGTTGAAGAAGGGATTGTAAATACAGAAACATCCATTCAAGTTGGCATGCGTCAATATTCGAAACAACATTTAATTGACAACCGTGAACTTGGCTATGAAGTAATTACAGCTTTGGATTTTCGTGAAATGGGCATTAAGGAAGTTATTAAGCGAGCAAATCAACGAATTCGCAACACGCCAACATTTTTGACGTTTGATATTGATTTTCTCGACCCTACATACGCACCAGGCACAGGCACGCCTGAGGTTGGCGGATTCACCAATACAGAAGCGTTTGAATTGCTTCGCGGCGTAGCAGGTGGAAACTTCATCGGCTTTGACCTTGTTGAAGTTCTACCTGACCGCGATCCTGCCGGAACAACTGCATTAAATGCAGCGCACATTGCTGCTAAATTTCTTTCTTTGCTTGCCTACAATAAAAAACATAGCATTGTTCACAGCAACGAACTTACTCACTCAAAAATTTAAAAACAAGGAGTACATCCTATGAAAAAAACCTTGGCTTTTCCTCTTATTCTATCACTAACATTAATGACTGCTTGTAACAACTCGGATGAACCGAGTGCCACTAGTGAAGCGGCGGATGATTCGCCAGGAGATCTAGCACCCATGAGTGTCGGTATGGTCACTTGGATTGGCTACTCTGGTTTATGGGTCGCTGATGAGCAAGGTTTTTTTGAAGAAGAAGGACTTGAAGTAGAATTCAATACGATTGAAGACTCTACGCAAATCAGGAATACGTTAGCTTCTGGGCAATTAGACGGGATCGCGACGACAATGGACAGTGCAGCAAGATACGCCGATGATATTCCAATGCAGGTCGTGCTTGGTCTTGATAAATCAACTGGCGCCGATGGAATTATAGTAAGTAGTGACATCCAGTCTGTCGATGACTTAGCTGGAAGAGACGTCGCTGTTGAATTCGGGAACGTTAGTGAATGGTTTCTTGCCCAAGTACTCCAAGACCATGACATGTCTTTAGACGATATTAACCCTGTTGATATGACGTCTTCTGATGCTGGAGCGGCGTTTGCATCTGGCAACATTGACGCTGCAGTCACCTGGGAACCTTGGCTAAGTCAAGCAGACGCATCTGATGATGGGCAACTTCTTACGAGCACTGCTGATTACCCGAGCATCATTGTTGACGTTTTTGGTTTCCACGATGATTACATTGCTGAACATCCTGAATCGATTTCTGCATTTATCACAGCTTACGACAAAGGAATTGAATTTATAAACACGAACCCCGATGAAGCTCATGACACTATCGGTTCTAAAACGAACTTATCTGCCGAGGAAGCTGCTGAGCAACTTCAAGACATTACGTTAATGAGCGCTTCGGATAGTGTTGAATTCTTTGAAAACGCTGCAACAGATGTCATTGAGAGCGCTGCTGATTTTTGGTATGAACAAGGAGAAACGAGCGAACGGTTAGATGTGACGAACAAGATTGATCCAGATTTCGTTCAACAACTTACCGAATAAAAGGGAGTGACCTTCATGCAAAAAAGCACTGTCGAAAGTCGTTCGCTTCCTCATGAAACCCAGGTCGTCCATAAACCGAAAAATAACCTATTAAAAAGGTACCTCACACCTAAAGAACCGATTCGCAAAAGAGAAAAGAATACGCTCGGAGCACTTCCTTTTCTTCTAATTCTTGGTTTATGGTCTCTTGTAACCTATACAGGTCTCGTTGATGAGCTGTTCCTTCCTACTCCAACAGGAGTTGTCACTTCACTTTATGAGATGACGGTTCATCAAGGGTTTCTTATGGACGTATGGACGAGCGTATATCGCATTATGCTCGGTTACTTTTTAGCAGCACTCGTAGCGATTCCTCTCGGGATTTTCATGGGTTCTTATCCTTCATTTCGAAGTTTTTTTGAACCGATCACTGGCGTTATGAGGTACTTACCAGTCACAGCGTTAATTCCATTGTTTATATTGTGGCTTGGAATTGGCGAAACGCAAAAACTTGCGGTTATCTTTTTCGGAACGTTCTTCCCTTTAGTCTTCATGGTCATGGACGTAAGTTCAAACGTTTCAAAAGACTTACTCCACGTCTCTTATACGTTAGGTGCGAAAAGAAAGACAGTGTTCACTAAAGTATTAATCCCTGCCTCGATGCCTGGAGTCATGGATAGTCTACGTACCGTTTTAGGTTGGTCTTGGACGTATCTCGTCGTCGCAGAACTCGTTGCTGCTCAAGCAGGAATCGGTAATGTCATTATGACGGCACAACGCTTTATGAATACTGAACAAATTATTGCTGGTGTGTTAGTCATCGGTGCGCTTGGCTTTTTCAGTGACAGAATATTTATGCTTTTATACCGCAAATTCTTTCCTTATATGTCGACAAGATGACGAAAGGAGGCTATGTCATGATTACCATTGAACATCTCGAGAAGACGTTCGAAACCCCAAAAGGGAATGTTACTGCGCTTGAAGAAGTAAACTTAAGCATCGACCATGGTCAATTTACTTGCATTGTCGGCGCTTCAGGTTGTGGGAAATCTACACTTCTAAAAATTATTGGTGGTCTCGAACAACCGACTGTAGGTACCGTATCCGTTGATCAGAAAATTAATCCAGAACCTGGACAAGACCGAGGAATGATGTTCCAAAGCTATACACTTTATCCTTGGTTGACCGTAACAGAAAACATCGAGTTCGGCCCGAAACTAAATGGTGTTACTGTGACTGAGCGCAAAAGTATTGTCGATCACCTTATTCGTTCAATCGGTCTTACGAAATTTAAAGACCTGTACCCTTCTTCTCTTTCTGGCGGAATGCAACAACGTGTAGCGTTAGCGAGAATGCTCGCAAATGATCCTTCCATACTCCTTATGGACGAACCTTTTGGAGCGTTAGATGCCCAAACACGTGCCATGATGCAAAACCTTCTTCTCAAGCTCTGGGAAGAGAATCATAAGACCGTCCTCTTCGTTACACATGATATTGACGAAGCAATCTTACTTGGAGACGTAATTTACGTCATGTCCTCCCACCCTGGTAAAGTGAAAAAAAGAATTAAAGTTGATATTCCTCGCCCAAGAGCCGATCAAATTTTCTCAAATAAAACATTTGGGGATTTAAAAGCCGAAATTACAGAACTATTATTTGATGAAAACGAGAAGAATATGAATTTAGCATAGACGGATGTAAAGCCAGTCAGAGAGTCGAAAAACGTCTACCTCCATAAACATAGAAATATCTTTTGCAAATAGAATATGTATTAAAAAATGGCTTTTGTTGCGAAGACGCCTGCGGGATTAGAGTTAGCTAAAGATCTTCGTCGAAGCACCAAGATCGGGCAACTTCCGCGGCAAGGCGTAGCCACAAAAGCCGCCTTACTCATTGTAAGTACGTTTAAGTTTCTCAACAGGTGGACTGGTGTAAAACCAGTCTTTTTTTGTTATGAGAACGAGAAATCAAAATCCCAGTATTTATATAGGATTAATCTATTTACAAGCCTATCTCTGTCCTATACAATGATACTCATTGAATTGTAGAGACTGAGGTGAAGGGCTTGTCGTTATCTACTCGAATTTTTATTGCATTGTTTGCAGGAGTTGTCATTGGTGGATTGTTGAATTTGCTCGCACCAGGCTGGATCGGACCGCTTGATGAATATGTACTCTCTCCAGTTGGGGAAATCTTTTTACGGGCGATTCAACTTATTGTCGTGCCGCTCGTGTTTGTAGCGCTCGTCATCGGTGTCACACAGTTAAAAGGATCGGGGCACATCGCAAGGTACACGACGAAACTGATGAGTTTCTATGTCGTTACGTCTGCATTTGCAATTGTTATCGGAATTCTCGTCGCGATTATGATTCGTCCTGGTGATAGCGCTGAACCGATTAGTTCAGGTGATGCCGAGGCGAATGAGGGTCAGCCGATTATGGATTGGCTCGTGAGTATTGTTCCGAGTAATCCATTCGAATCTCTCGCGTCTGGAAACCTCTTACAAGTGATCATTATCGCAGCGCTCGTCGGTACAGCGATTAATTTATTGCAAGATGAACAAACGAGACCATTTATGAATTTCATCGAAAGCACATATGTAATTGTTCAGAAGATTCTCGGGCTCGTCTTAGTCATCGCGCCGATTGGTGTATTCAGTTTAATCGCATCGATGGTCGCAACTCAAGGGTTCGGAATCCTTGCTAACTTAGCGGTGTATATTCTTGGGTTAATCGCAGCGATCTTTATTATGATTGCATTGTATGCCCTACTTCTAACAGTAACACGAGCAAATCCGAAAGCATTCTTTAAGGGCTTTATGCCTGCGTTTACACTCGCTTTTGGTACTGCAAGCTCAAATGCAGCGTTGCCGGTTGCGATGGACGGTGCCAAAAAGGCTGGCTTAGATAATCAAATTTCTAGATTTGCAATTCCATTTGGTACGGCACTTAAGCGTGATGGAGCCGGAATTCTACAAGGGTTTAACGCCATTTTCGTCGCCCAATTGTTCGGTGTTGAGTTAACCTTCACGCTCGTCCTAACGATTTTCGTGAGTGCTTTGCTCGTATCATTTAGTACTGCCGGTGTTCCGGGTGCGGGAATTATTATGATGACCACCGTCTTAACCGCAGCTGGCCTTCCGTTAGAAGGGATTGCCATCGTTGCTGGGATTGACCGAGTTACTGAAGGATTTAGAACGATGCTTAACGTACTAGGAAATGCAGCAAACGCAACATTACTACAACGCTCTGAAGATTATAGACTCGCAAAAAAAGGATGAGACACTCATCCTTTTTTTAGTTTGACTGAAATTTCTGCCGCATGGTTCGACATTTCATTGTACGATAAGAAAGTAGACACCATGAGCTAGATTAGTTGGAGGCGGAACACATGCTTGCGATACTTCTCTTTACGTTAATTGGTATTTTCATTGGAATGATGTCTAGCCTCTTCGGCTTTGGAGGAGGATTTATCGTCGTCCCGATTCTTTATGCGTTTTTACCAGAGACGATTCCCCACGCTTACCTCATGCACACTGCGATTGGTACGTCACTCGCAGTGATGATCGTGAACTCGTTTAACTCTACGCTAAATCACGCCAAACAAGGCAATGTGCATTGGCCTGTATTTCGTTATTTGGCAATCTTCATTGCAATCGGCTCTCTATTCGGAGCGATCGCTGCTAGTTTTATTGAAAGTGAATGGCTTCGCTATGCCTTTATCGGATTCTTACTTTATGTGATTGTCTCCAACATCATCAAAAAAACGTTCACCACCGCAATCACTGACAGTCACTTTCGTTTTCCAAAACGCCGTTATGCGGGGACAAGTGGGATCGTTATCGGTTGGATCTCAACAATGCTCGGCATTGGAGGCAGTGTGATGACGATTCCCTATTTACGAAAACGAGGGCTCAACATGCTCCATGCGGTTGCGTTAGCAACACCACTTGGCTTGCCGATTGCCATTGTTGGAACGACTACCTATATGATTCTCGGTGCAAACGCATCAGGTATGCCAGCATCCACACTCGGATTTATCTACTTACCAGCATTGATTGGATTTACAATTGGCGGATTTGCAGGCGTTCCGATAGGCCGACGTATTGCACAAGTTTTACCGGATGGGGTCTTTTCAAAAGCCTACTTGGTCCTCTTAGCAATTGTTGTCATCTTTATGATTGTTGGTTAACACTGAATGATAACTTTAACAGTGAATCTCGTCTTGTGCTTCAGTAAAAGATTCTGAGGCCTCTTTCATCTACCCGTATCATACAATATAAAAATACCCGAAACGTTCAAACAAGAACGTTTCGGGTGCACTTATTTATACCGATGTTTCTTCTTCAATTAATACTCGACGTAGGATTTTCCCTACTTTTGATTTTGGCAATTCTTCTCGGAATTCGATTTGAGAAGGAATTTTGAATTTGGCTAGTCGTTCTTTGCTGTACGCAATAAAGTCTTCTTCAGTATCTTTAGAAGCGTCTTTTTTCACGATAAATGCTTTGACCGTTTCGCCTCGGTACGCATCTGGAATGCCACACACGACAACTTCCGTAACGTTCGGATGTTCATAGAGCACTTCTTCTATCTCTCTTGGGTAAATGTTGTAGCCGCTCGCAATGATCACGTCTTTCTTACGGCTAACGATAAAGCA
This sequence comes from Bacillaceae bacterium JMAK1, assembly GCA_012970285.1. Lineage (GTDB taxonomy): Bacteria > Bacillota > Bacilli > Bacillales > Marinococcaceae > Geomicrobium_A. The sequence goes on along the minus strand of JIBW01000004.1, from coordinate 367,442 downwards.
ATACCCATCTTCATCCATGTACGCAACGTCACCGGTGTACAACCAACCGTCACGAAGCGCTTCTTCGGTTTCATCATCTCGCTTATAATACCCTTCCATTACTTGAGCACCTTTAACGATCAGTTCACCCGGCTCATTCGGCTTGCATTCCGTTAGTCCTTCTTCTAAATCAACGATTTTACAATCAGTACCGTAGATCGGAATACCGATACTACCAGACTTAGATTCACCTGTAATCGGATTACAATGGGTAACTGGAGATGCTTCAGTTAAACCATAGGCATCCAATAAATTCGCTCCTGTTAACTCGCAAAAGCGATCGCGAACTGTCGTTGGAAGTGGTGCCGAACCACTAAGACACGTATGAATTGCAGAAAGGTCATATTGTTCGATATTTTTAGCAGAATTCACAGCTACATAGATCGTTGGCGTTCCAGGTAGCATCGTAATCTTTTCATTGTGTAATAGCTCTAAAATGCTGTTCGGTTCAAATCGTTCAACGAGATATAACGTTGACTGTAAGTAGATGCAATAGTTCATCGACACCGTCATGCCGTAAACGTGAAAGAGTGGCAATACATTTAATAGTTTTTCCTTCTGCTTCTCTGTCTGCAAACCAACGAACTCATCGGTCTGAATGACGTTTGCTGCTAAGTTGTAGTGTGTAAGCTTTGCACCTTTTGATACACCTGTCGTTCCACCTGTGTACTGCAATACCGCTAAGTCTTCCTTCGGCTTAATGGCAACTGGCTCAAAGTCTTCACTACCTAGATTGATAAGCTTCTTTAACGTATCGTATTTCGGATGATCATCTGCTCTTGCAACAATAATTTTGGAAACAATGTCTGAGATGCCTTCTAGTCCATCAAGCAGTGACTTTTCAATAATTAGTAGCTCTGAACCTGAATCGGTAAGTTGATAGCCGAGCTCACGCTCTTTGTACATTGGGTTGTTTTGGACGACAACACCACCAGCGTAAAGAATAGCAAAATAAGAAAACACGTAGTCTGGTGAGTTGTTCAACATTAACGCAACGCGAGTGCCTTTTTTGACACCTTGGTCTTGTAGTGAACTGGCTACTCGACGAACGATTTGTCCAAACTCTTTGTATGTGTACGACTCACTTTCAAATACGATTGCCCGATGATCTGGCGATGCTTTAATTGTATCTTCTAAGAAATCAACTACCGTTGTTTCTTGAATCTCAACGTCTACGCTACGCTCTACTCCTTCTGGGTACGACGAAAACCATCTTCTTTCCATTCCAATCATCCTTCCAAATCGATTATAGTGCTTCTACAATAATCGTGACACCTTGTCCGCCACCGACACACAGGCTCGCTAAACCATGTTGCTTTTGTTGTTTTTGAAGTTCATGTAATAGTGTGACAACAATTCTCGCTCCTGAACAACCGACAGGGTGACCAAGTGCAATCGCACCACCATTCACATTGATCTTACTTTCATCGACGTCTAACTCTCGATTCACAGCAATTACTTGAGAGGCGAACGCTTCATTAAATTCAAACAGATCTATATCTTCTAATGACATCCCCGCTCGCTCTAACGCCTTCTTTGTCGCAGGAACAGGACCAATGCCCATAATTGAAGGGTCTACGGCAGCACTTGCATAGCTTTTGATCTTCGCTAATGGCTTTAAATTGTATTGGTCTACTGCAGCTTTTGAAGCCAAAAACGTCAATGCTGCACCGTCATTTAAGCCCGATGCATTTCCTGCTGTAACGGTACCCTCTTTTTCGAAAACAGATGCTAGTTTTCCTAGTTTCTCGACACTTGTATTTCGAGGACCTTCATCGGTATCAAATGTGATCGTTTCACGTCTTGACTTGACCGATAACGGTACGATTTCATCTTTGAAGCGGTCGTTTTCAATTGCTTTTAAGGCTTTGACCTGACTTTGATATGCAAATTCATCTTGTTCTTCACGTGAAATGTTGTATTGGCGCACTAAATTCTCTGCCGTAACACCCATATGATAGTTCTGAATCGCACAGTGCAAACCGTCATGAGTAAGACTATCAACGAGCTTTGCATCACCCATCTTCTGTCCTTCACGACTTCCCATTAGAAGGCGAGGAACATTTGTCATACTTTCTGCACCACCGGCAAGAATAATGTTGCTTTCACCTGCTCCGATTTGCATCGCTCCGAGCGTAATTGCTCGCAAACCTGAAGCACATTGTTTGTCGATCGTCATTGCAGGTGTCTCTTCAGAAAGACCTGCATGTATTCCGATTTGGCGTGCTGGATTCCCTTTTACACCTGCTTTAAACACATTCCCAACGATCACTTCGTCGATGACGTCCTTAGGAAGCTTCGTTTTCTCCATCATTTCAGTGACGAGCGGAACGGCAAGATCAACGGTTGAGAGTCCTTTTAAGCTACCGATGAATGTCCCAATTGCTGTTCGTTTCGCCTCAACTAAATACACGTCATTCATAATACCGCTCCTCTTACAGATTGATTTACTAGAATAACAAAACAATAAAAACGCTTACATTTCAATGTTTAATGAATGTTCATTCATTTATACTATCACAAATTTTCCAATTTGTTAGCTACTTTCCATGAAAAAAAGAACGAGAGCCACGTCCATCATAGCTATTATTCAGAATTAGTAAAATAAATACTTGATTTGAATACTATTCAAAAGTAAACTATTAACATCCATTGGCAATGATTAATTACCTAGATTAATTCCAGACTTTTATAGCACTATGTAACAGTGATTTCTTTTGCATTTACGAATCTCTTTTGGTTGAAGATTTTAGAATACTTATTATTCATAGAAATTAAATCAACGTTTCGAATTTATCAGGTACATTCAGGGAATTCATGGTCAATGGAATGAGGAGAAACAAAAGACTGAAGCATTTAAGGGGGACAGAGGATGGTTGAGATCACACAGTTATTAAAAGATTGGCGTCTACATGTTATCGTGCTTGGCATTGTTCTCATTACCGAGGCTATCGGAATTATTGAAATTACGATCGGACCGGGAATGATCGTACTTCTGCCGATGCTCTTTGCAATTGTATTTGGACTTATTCTTTATTTCACACCCGTCATTAAAGAGAAACAATCAAAAAATGCCGAACCGATTATTACGATTGCTGTTACATTGTTAATTGCAAAAATCGGTGTCACGATCGGTCCTGATTTAGCAAACGTCATTGCAGCAGGACCCGCGCTATTGCTCCAAGAAATCGGAAACTTCGGAACGATTTTTCTCGCACTTCCAGTTGCCGTTTTACTGCTTGGCATGAAGCGTGAAAGTATTGGGATGACCCATAGCATTGGACGAGAATCCAATCTTGGAATTATTTATGATAAATACGGATTTGAATCCGCCGAAGGTCGTGGAGTCACAGCCATATATGTATTCGGTACAGTATTCGGAGCGATGTTCTATGGACTTATTTCTGGTTTTCTCGCCACATTCACACCACTTCATCCACTCTCGTTAGCGATGGCCGCAGGTGTTGGTAGTGGAAGTATGATGGCTGCTGCCTCTGGTTCTTTAATTGCAGCGTACCCTGAATTAGAAACGCAAATTATTGCATTTGCAGGTGCAAGTAACTTGTTAACCTATGCGACTGGATTGTTTGTCAGTATCTTCATCGCATTACCGATTACAGAAAAGCTTTATAACCTGTTCTGGAAGTGGCGAGGTGGGGAAAACCAATGAAAAACATTCAAGAATATTTCCTGTTGATGCTCATCGTAGGTACGGTAGCACTAATCGGTAACTGGATCGGATACGATATCTTCTCCTTTCAAGCAGTTCTCGGGATGCTCGTCTTAATCCTGATCGCATCGTTTGGTCAATTATTGAGTCAAATAATCCCAGTGAAAATTCCGAGTGTTGTTTATGTGATCGTTATAGGGATTATCCTCTCCTTACCTAGTCTTCCGTGGGGACCTTATGTTGTTGAATGGACGAGCAATATCCAGCTACTCGCTATTGCTACACCGATCCTTGCTTATGCAGGTATTGCAATCGGTCGTTCATGGACCGACTTTGTGAAAATGGGCTGGAGAGCCATGGTCGTTTGTCTTCTTGTTCTATTTGGAACGTTAATTGGTTCTGCAATCATTGCTGAAATCGTTCTTCGTTTTCAAGGAATTATCTAATGAAAAACCCATCACTTGCGTTGCACCAGAGACTCTCTTTCTACGGTGCGACTCACTATGTGATGGGTTTTCTTATGCAAATCCGTTTAGTAGTCCTCGTCTTGTCGTTAATACTCGCGGCTCGCTGCGTAAAATATGTTGACAATGTATCAATAAATCAGAATTATCTTTCAATAAAGCTGCTTTGTTTGTTCCACAATAACGCTCTACAATTGCATAGGCTTCTTTCATTCGATAACGATCTTGCCCTACCCCATGCGTGTCACTCGCAATAAAATGAGCGAGGTCGTGTTTAATTAAATCGATTGCAAAACGCTTTACTCTTCTCCCTGAGTAACCGAGCAGACTTGGTGCTGTAATTTGTGTCACTATGCCTTGTTGTACAAGCGTATAAAGCCAAGACGGATCTTTACGTATGAGCGGATGACGTTCTGGGTGCGCAAGTACTGGCACAACTCCGTGACGTTGCAATTCACTTAATTCTTTCATCGCGAATGATGGAATCGTGTCTTGTGGCAAACTAACGAGTAAGTATTGTCCAGCGTCCGCTAATGTACAAAGTGCCCCCGTATTTAATCCATTCATCATATCTTCATGAATCAAGACTTCCTGACCAGGAAAAATAAGAATTGGAATTCGCTCTTTCTTCGCTCGTAACCGTAATCGAAGTGTCGCATCGAGAATTTTCTCACGAGGATTATGATAATTGTTGTACCCGTGATGGGGAGTAACAATAACGTGCGTAACCCCATTCTGAGCCGCACGTGCAAGCGACGTTATGCTACGTTGAATATATCGCGTTCCATCATCGATATGTGGAAGGATATGGCTATGAATATCAATCAAAAGACTCACTTCCGTTCGCTCTTTTGATCACATTGTAACATATAACTAGTTCTATTAAACTATATATTTGGTTTATTTCTGCATTATTTTAGGATATATTTTGACAAATTCCCTGTACCGCGCGCGATATACATGATCAAATGTACGATTTGGTTCATACCGTTTTTCCCCGAGACTAGCAATCACTGATTTACTCCATTCATCGTACGTATTCGTCCAGTTCAAATTATGTCCACCGAGTGACGCAGCACCAACGACCGGTAGCCACTCTGCACCATCGGGAACACGAATCGTTATGCCTGTAATCGTAGCAAGCATTTGACACCAAGAATAACTTTTCGTACCTCCACCTATAACAATAATTTCTGTTGGTTTCTCTTTTCCTGACTCTGCCATAAGCTGTCGTATACTCATCGACAACCCTTCTAACACACTAAAACAAAGTACAGCTTTTGTCGTTGTTGCCTTCAAATTAGACCAAGAGCCCGTTGCATTTGCATCGCGAACTGGAAATCGCTCGCCATGGATGTATGGCAAAAAATAAGGATGATCAAGAGACGGTTCAATCGTATTCACGATGTTCTCAAAAGCCGCATAATCACCATCGCACAAAAGATTAACTGCAAAACGATGGACATTTCCCGCATTAAGCATCGGTGCAATAGAAAGAAAATGAACATCATCAAGATGGGGAAGTTTGAACGAGCCCTCATACAACTCATTTTTGCAATCCGTTGAAAATGCTGTCCAACCGGTCGATCCGATATAAAGATAACTCGATCCTGGATTTAGAACGCCTGCCCCAAGCGATGATGCTGCAGCGTCGCCGGCACCACACAATACCGTTGTCTTCTCACTAAATCCTGCACCATTGTGCTTTTTAACAATCCCAACTGCTTTCCCCGCTGGATGCAATTCTGGTAAGATTCTTGGATGTAGACCTACATCTAAAAGCCAACTTTCCTCCCATTGCTGCTGTTCAAAGTTCATCATTCCCGTCGTTGCTCCCGTCACTACATCCGCTACAAATTGGCCTGTTAATTGCAAAATGATATAGTCTTTTGCATTTACTAAACAAGCATGCATCTGTTCATATACGCTCAGTTCATTCCTTTGCAACCATAACAATTTCGGAAAGACCATCGATCCATCACAATAATTCTCAGTCACTTTCATTACGTTTGGGATTGCTTTGTGAATGACTTCTGCTTCTTCGTTTGCACGCGAGTCTGAATAAAGAATGGCGTTACGAATCGCTTTTCCTTCTTTATTTACAGGTATGCAATCTTGCATCTGCCCAGTCATTGATACGGTATGTACGGTCGAAGGACTGATGCCTTCTTGCCGCCATTCGTGGCTCAATTCTTGAACCGCAGTCCACCAACTCTCTGGATCTTGTTCTAGATATCCTTCATGTTGAATGATAGGAATTGCACGTTCCTTTCTGTGATGCAGGTGACCGTGCTCGTCAACGAGTACAGCTTTTATCGTTGATGTTCCGATGTCAAAAGCAGCTACATAACTCATCAGTAATGCCCCTTTATATTTATTAGAAATTTTCGATCTTTTATATTTTGAATCTTCATTTTACGATACAATGACTTATAAAAGGAGTGAAATGCATTGAATTTCAAACAACATATTGCAGAAAACAAAGATCACTACCTGAATGATTTGTTTACATTGCTTCGCCAAAAAAGTATTAGTGCACAAAATGATGGAGTCCGTGACTGTGCGGAACTTGTCGTTAGTAAACTGAAAGAAGCAGGCATCACGAACGTTGAGATTATAGAAACCGATGACCATCCTGTCGTTTATGCTGAACAACACGTCTCTGATGACGCACCGACAATGCTCATTTATGGTCACTACGATGTGCAACCTCCAGATCCATTAGATGAATGGAAAAGTCCACCGTTTGAACCGACAATTCGAGATGGAAAAATTTACGCACGTGGCGTTGGGGATAATAAAGGTCAAATGCTCGCACAAATCCTGGCTGCACAGACGTACATAGCTATGGCTGGAGAGCTTCCTTTAAACGTGAAGTTCGTTTTTGAAGGCGAAGAAGAAATAGGCAGCAAAAACCTACCAACTTTTGTTGAAACCCATAAAGAAAAGCTCGCTGCTGACTTTGTGTACACGTCTGACGGTCCTATGCTATCAAGTGGTAATCCGTACGTTTTGCTCGGTACAAGAGGCATGCTTTATGTCGAGTTAAAAGCCAAAGGATCAGACTTCGATAACCATTCTGGTAACAAGGGTAACATTGCCAAAAACCCCGCTTGGCAAATCATTGAGTTGCTTCAAACAATGAAAGATAGCGAAGGGAATATTTTAATAGAAGGTTTCTATGACGACGTACAAGCACCAACCGATCTTGAACGTCAACTGTTAGACCAACTTCCATTTAATATTGAAGAATTAAGAGAACAAATCGGGGATCAAACGATTGATCTATCAAAGGCTGATTACTACAAGAAATTATGTTTTGAACCGACATTTAATATTGCCGGCTTTTCAAGTGGCTATAGTGGTGAAGGAGCCAAAACGATCATTCCAAGTGAAGCAACTGTCAAAATGGACATGCGTCTCGTTAACAATCAAGACCCTGATGAGATTTTTGAACGGTTCAAAGCACATGTTTCCAAATTCGCTCCCGACATTACCGTAGCAAAGATCGGGACGATGTCACCGTCTCGAACGTCTGCAGATTATCAAGTCGTCGAAACCGTTCGAGAGGCAACGGAACGTTCATTCGAACGTAAAACGTTTATTCAACCGAGTTTAGGAGGCAGCCTGCCTAATCACGTATGGACAGGCATCCTCGGTGTTCCTTCTGTGATCGTTCCTTATGCAAATGCCGATGAAGCTAACCATTCCCCAAATGAAAACTTAGTTGTGGACAACTTCTACAAAGGCATTTTATGTACATGCGAAGTCATGAAAGCGGTTAGTCAAATGTCTAGAGATGAACTCTTACAAAAACGAACGACACTTGCTTAAATGCAAAAGTGCCCAATCTAATGAGATGGGCACTTTTTACATTTAGTCATTCACCGATACGTTCCAGAATATCGGACCAACAAGCTCATCAAATCCTTCTACACTCTCATCCATTGATGTAATCGTGTGGAATTTACCGATATTAATCATCGGTAAATCTTCATAAAACTGTTCTTGCAACTCCGCGAATACCGCTCGTGCATCTTCTTGCGTTTCTTGTAACTTAATTTCATCTAATAAGCGATCCAATTCTTCACTTTGTGTCCAGCCCGCAAACTCTGCGCGTTTACTAAGCACTGGGAATTGGTGAGGAATCGAACGAGTTGCAAAGGACGATACGAACATATCATGAGCACTAGGATCATAGATCTCTTCTTGCATTGCTGCCCAATCAATGATGCTCAACTCAACATTCATCCCTAACTTTTCAAGTTCTTGTTGTAAAACAATGGCAGCATTGTAATGATGATCATAATCTCTCGTCGCCATAATCGTTACGAGCTCATTGTCGTACCCTGCCTCATCTAACAATTCTTTCGCTCGATCGACATCGTTTTGGAAATAGTTTTCTTTCCCTGCATCTGTATACCAATCGACTTGTTCCTCAAGCATCAAACCTGGATCTAACTTATAAAACTGATCACTCGTGACAGATCCTGTCATGATGGCTTCATTGTTAATACCAACATTAACTGCCTCACGCATAAGTGGGTCCTCAAACACACCTTCTAACTCATTAAAGACGGCAACTTCTACTGCACTCGGTGTAATCATCGTTTCAATACTCGGATTTGAATCCATTAAATCAATATTGTCATAAGGCACAGCCATTATAACGTCATACTCACCCGTTTGAAGTCCAGATACTCGAGTAGATGCATCCGAAACAAAGTTAAAATAGAGATCTTCGTATTGTGGATTCTTCTCACCGACTAAACCATTCGAAGGCTCATCACTAGCAACATAATCGTCAAAGCGTGTGAGATGTATGTGTTGGTCTGTTGCCCAGTCAACAAACTCAAACGGCCCTGTACCGATAATGTCATTCGCTCCGGTGGGACCTGCTTCATCAACGACTTCTTTCGGCATAATCGCTGCAAATTGTCCAATCTCTGCAAGAACATGGAGGATGACTGAATTGCGCTCTGGTAATTCAATAACAAACGTATAGTCGTCTTCTACGATAAACTCCGCATCTGCTAAGTTTGAACGACCGATCGAAGAATACTCGGTCCACTTCTCCATCGATGCTTTCACATCTTCGGCAGTCATTTCTTCTCCATTATGGAAGAGCACCCCTTCACGCAATTGAAATGTGATTGTTCTTCCGTCTTCACTCTCTTCAAAAGACTCTGCCAACATAGGCGATACTTCGTAATCGGCATTGACTGCGACGAGCGTCTCGAATACGTTACGACTGACATCCCGTGTTGCGGTAGTAGGACTCATGTGTGGGTCCATCGTGTCAGGTTGTGCACTATAACCAATTTGCAATTCCCCTGAAATCTCAGTTGCATCATTGCTGTCTTCACTAGCATCTGTTGTCGTCTCTGAACTGTCATTCCCACCGCAAGCAGCAAGCATGAACGGTACGATTCCAAGCGCTAGATACTTGTTGCGTAGCTTCATGATAATCCCCCATCTTCCCACATTAAAGTTGTAACACACTACTAGGTTAAAGTATGACTATTATTATACAGAATTAGATTCAATTTTCAATCATTTATTTGGACAACATTTAATCAGTCAATTGCGTGTTCCAAAGGATTGGTCCGCTTAACTGCTCGTAGCCTTCGACACGGTCATTTGTCGCATCAATTGTGCTGTAATGACCGACATTCATTACCGGCATATCTTCATACATAAACTCTTGGAGTTCAGCTAATGCATCAAGTGCCTCTTCTTGACTTTCAGCTTGGTCAATTTGATCAAAGTACATGTCATAGTCTTCATGGTCCGTCCAACCTGGCCAATCACTATTGAAAAACGGATACTGGTGAGGAACTGCATAAATAAATGACGCCGTTACAAAAATATCAAACTCACTTGGGTCTTCGCGTAGACTAAGTAACGTTGCCCAGTCAACGACATTTAATGTCGCATTCAGCCCTAGTTCTTGAAGCTGCTGATGTACGACGACCGATACACTGTAATGATGGTCATAGTCTCTCGTCGTTAAAATCACAATCTCTTCACCGTTATAGCCTGCTTCGTCTAACAATTCTAGCGCGCGATCAGGATCATACTCATTAAAATGCTCTTCTCCTGCTCGCGTATGCCAATCCGCTTGATCAGGAATCATAAGCGCTGGTTCCATACTATAAAACTCTTCATAATTAAACGCAGCTTTCATCACCGGTTCTTTATCGATTGCCATATTAAACGCTTGTCTAGCTTTTGTATCTGAGAAAATGCCCTCTTTCTTATTAAAAACGAGAAACTCCATGCCACTCGGCATCGTATGCACGACAAGTGAATCGTCATTTGCGAGCATTTCATAAGTATCGTACGGAACATAACTGATTAAATCATACTCTCCCGTTTGTAGCCCTGCGACTTTCGTTTGCGAGTCGGGAACAAAATGGAAGAAAATCTCGTCTAAATAGGCATTTTTCTGCCCAGCCATACCATCTGCTTCGTCTTCAACACCTGAATACTCATCAAAGCGAACGAGTTGCACATGTTGGTCTTGGTGCCAGACTTCAAATTGATACGGCCCTGTGCCTACATATTCTGTAATCCCTGTTATCGGAGCGTCACTCGCAATGTCTTCAGGCATAATCCCTGCTAACTGACTAATATCTGCAATTAAATGAAGCGCAGAATTATTACGTTCCTCTAAATGCAGTTCCACCGTATAAGGATCAACCACTTCATACGTTGACTCTGGTAAAACGTTTGCAACTTCATGCCAGCGTTCCATTGAAGCTACCACATCTTCTGCTCGCATTTCGTCACCGTTGTGGAATAGTACCCCTTCTCGCAGTGCAAACGTAATCGTTTTACCGTCTTCACTTACGTCATAGCTTTCCGCTAACATCGGAACGACTTCATAATTACTGTTTAACGTCACAAGTGACTCATACATCGGCCGAACTAAATCACGTGTTGCACCAGCCGTCGTAAAGTGAGGATCGAGCACCTCCGGCTGTGTCCCGTATCCGTAATTAAACGTTCCTCCGACGACTTCTTCTGCCCCTTCAGCAGAACTTGCATCTTCACTTTCTGTTTCGTTCGAACAACTTGCTAATACCATTGGTACTGACATGAGAGCGAATGACCATACCCATTTAGACTTTGACAAATCCCCTTACCTCCCTGATCTATATAATGAACACCTAAAACTTCTCTTATTATTTAGACAATTTATCTCATATTCCTTTATATTGTGAGCATGAAAACAAGGATTGGAGACTTTGCTTTATAAATAAAGTGATCTAGAAAATTTAAGCTACTTCAAAGCTTGTCATCTTTGAAGTAGCTTATTAGCCAATCTTAATCAATGAAACGTTGAACAATCACTCTTCAAGCTGGACATTCCAAAGAATGGGTCCCATCAGTTGATCGTAATCAATGACATGGGTTTTGACCCCATCGATCGTATCGTAATGCCCGACATTTACGACAGGAACGTCTTCATAAAATAACTCTTGCAACTGCTCTGTAATTGCAAGTGCTTCATCTTGATCACTCGCTTGATCGATCTGATCAAAATACTCTTCGTAACCTGGGTTGTCCGTCCACCCTGCCCAACTTGGATTCAAAAATGGATATTGATGAGGAACTGCGTAAATAAACAACGACGTTACAAAAATCTCATACTGAGACGGGTCTTCTCTTAAACTGAGTAACGTCGCCCAATCGACAACATTCAACGTTGCATTCAAACCCATCTCTTGCAATTGCTGATGTGTCACCACCGACACATTGTAGTGATGATCATAGTCTCTCGATGTAAGAATGCGAATCTCTTCACCGTCGTAGCCTGCCTCCTCTAGCATGGAAAGCGCAAGATCTGGATCATTGACATCAAAGTTTTCTTCACCTGCTCGAGTATGCCAATCGGCTTGGTCTTCAATCATCAATGCAGGCTCCATACTGTAAAAATCTTCATGGTTAAAAGCCGCTTGCATAATTGGTTCTTTATTTAAAGCTACGTTAATTGCTTGACGTGCAAGTGGGTCTGAAAACAACCCTGCTTTTTTGTTAAATACGAGCACTTCCATTCCACTAGGCATCGTGCGTAAATCAACCGAATCATCATTTTCAAACATATCATAGTTGTCATATGGTAATCCGTTGATTAAGTCATACTCCCCAGTTTGCAAGCCCGCAACCCTCGTTTGTGAGTCAGGTACGAATTGGAAGTAAATTTCATCTAAGTACGCTTGTTTCGCGCCACCCATTCCATCCGTTTCATCGTCTACGCCTGTGTAATCTTCAAAGCGGGTAAGGTGAACATGTTGGTCTTGATTCCAATCGTTAAATTCATACGGACCTGTACCTACATACTCCGTAATCCCAGTTGCAGGAGCATTTACAGCTAGCTCTTCTGGCATGACCGCTGCCATTTGGCTAATATCTGCCAACAAATGAAGCGCCGTATTATTCGGCTCATCTAAATGCAACAGCACAGTGTACGGATCTGCCGCTTCATAACTTGCTTCTGGCAAGACATTTGCAATCTCTTGCCAACGTTCCATCGACGCAACCACATCATCTGCTGTTAGCTCTTCTCCGTTATGAAACAAAACGCCCTCTCGAAGAGAAAACGTAATTGTTTTACCGTCTTCACTCGTTTCATAGCTTTCTGCTAACATTGGAATGACTTCATAATTGCTATTTAACGTAACGAGTGATTCATAGATTGGACGCACAAGATCTCTCGTTGCAGAAGCTGTCGTAAAATGAGGATCAAGAACTTCTGGCTGTGTACTATAACCAAAATTCAACGTCCCGCCACCACTTCCATTTGCACCTTCAACCGCACTCGATTCTTCAGTATTTGAATCTCCACATCCAGCCAGTAATAATGACAACGCAATTGCTCCAACTGTCATTTTGGTTTTACGTACACTCATTTATGATCCTCCTAATCCTTTTGTTTTAATTTTCTTTCTGGACGTTCCACAGCACGAAGCCTTCTAAATAATCTAGCCCTTCAACTTCGGTAGAATAACTAAGAAAACGTGTATAGTCCCCAACTTTGTAGACAGGTACCTCTTCCCAATACCACGCCAATAGGTCATCATACGCATCAATGCCATCTTCTACGGAAGCAGCATTGCGAAGTACAAATAGCTCATCTGGAAGGGTTGTCCATCCAGGATAATTCGGGTCAAAATAATAGTTTGACGATGGTTCCGGCACAGAAACGTTCCCCATCACATAAATATCATACGCTGATTCATCTTGGTTCACTTCAAGCAATGTTGGCCAATCATACACTTCAAGCTCAACGTTCATCCCAAGTTGTTGCATTTGTTCTTGCAACACGACCGCACCATTGTACTGATCTTCATAGTCTCTCGTCGTAATAATCGTAATCGGTTCACCAGCATAATCAATCGAATCTAAATAACCTTCCATGACACTCGGATCTTGTTGTTCATACACATCAAGACCTTCATCACTATCCCAATTGCTAAGTTGGTGGTACATCATAATGTTGTGATTCAGATCATAGAAATTGTCATTTGAATACGCACCCGTCAAAATGGCTTCATTGTTCATCGACCTAACGAGAGATTGTCTCGCTTCTTGATCAACAAAAAATCCTTCGCGTTTGTTAAAGTGCACGTTCAAAAATCCACCAGGGTAGTACAAGTTCTCGAGGTTCGGATCTGCTTCCATTTGTTCAGCACTATCAAACGGAACGGAATGAGCAATATCATATTGCCCCGTCTGAACCCCAGAAATTCTCGTCGTTGGATCCAATACGAACTCAAAGTAAATGTCATCTACATTTGACGACTTCTCACCTGCTAATCCGTCGGTTGGAACATCACTATTTACATAGTCTTCATATTTACTCAGATGAATGTGTTGGTCCGTCACCCATTCTTCAAATTGATAAGGACCAGTACCTATGTAGTCATTAACCCCTTGCTCACTCGCTTCTTCAACAATTTCCTTTGGCATAATTCCTGGAAATCCAGTGCTCGTGAACGCCATTAGTGGCAATGCAGTAGCTAATGGTTCTTCCAAATAGAGTGTTACTTCATAGTCACCATCAATTTCCATGTAAGCATCTTCATGAAATTGATTGCGGCTACCTGCAGCGCCGAGCCATTTGTTCATTGATGCCTCTACGTCTTCTGCCGTCATCGGCTTCCCATTATGGAAGACAACATCTTCCCGTAAAGTAAAGTGAATTTCCGTACCATCTTCACTTTGTTCGAAAGATTCTGCCAACATCGGTTGCACGTTGTACTCCGAATCGATCGTAACGAGCGGCTCCATCACATGACGCATCACATCGGACACCGCAATCGCTAATTGTTCATGGGGATCAAGAATTGGAGGCTGAGCAGAGTATGCGACACGAAGTTCAGTTCTCTCCCCTGTGTCCGTTCCTTGAGCTGTCGGTTCTTCACTTGAATCACATGCGGTTACGATCAAAGCACTAAGCAGCGTTCCTACAATCAACTTCTTGTGTATTCTCATCAGGTGATCCTCCCTTAAAAGCTATCGCTCTATAATATTTACAAAATTCTAAAAAACAATCACGACTTTTGTCAGTTTATCTATCATTTTATTTAAAAAATAAGCCTATAGACCTGTTCGATCTATAGGCTTATCCATCATTTTAAATAGCTTTCTGCAAGACTTACAAAGAGCGTTCCGATGTTGCCGAGCGCTCGTTCATCAAAGTTAAACCGTGGATGGTGATGCGGATATTGAGTATCCGGATCATCCGTCATCGCTCCAACATGAATAAACGTCCCTGGAACATTTTCTAGATAATAGGCAAAGTCTTCTGCTCCCATCATCGGAGGGCGTTCAATCACAGCCGCTTCACCGACTTTGTTGTTCATCACTTCTTTCACAAGTGCTGTTTCTTTCTCGTGATTGACAACGGTCGGATAACCTTTCGTATACGTTAATGAACAAGTAACATCGCCTGTAAGTTCTACACCAGACACGATGCGCTCAATGTCTCGTTCAATTTGAGTTCTTGTCTCTTTATTAAACGTCCGTACTGTTCCTGCAACACTTGCCTTATCAGGAATAACGTTAAACGCACTCCCAGATTGGAACTTACATACAGAAACAACAGCTTGATCAATCGGATCAACCCGACGAGAAACAATTCGTTGTAAATCATTAACGAGTGACGTTCCTGCAGTAATTGGATCGATCGTCGTATGCGGCTTCGCTCCATGCCCGCCTTTCCCTTGAATCTCTACAGAAAATGCATCTGCCGCAGCCATAATTGCACCACTACGTACATTGTACAGCCCAAGCTCTAAGTCCGAAGAAACGTGTGCACCGAAGATGACATCGACCCCATCAAGACAACCATCTTCAACCATTGCAATTGCTCCACCTGGCGTTAGCTCTTCTGCATGTTGAAAAATAAAGACGACCTTGCCATTCAATTCTTCTTTCATTTCTGTCAGCAAATGTGCGACACCTAATAGAGCAGCTGAATGACCATCGTGACCACACGCATGCATCACTCCTGGGTTTTCTGACGCATACGCTACATTGTTCTCCTCTTGAATCGGCAACGCATCAAAATCTGCCCGAAAAGCAATTGTCGGCCCTTCCCCAGCACCGTGAAGTGTTGCAACGACGCCACGTCCCCCGACTTGTTCACGTACGTCTAACCCTAAATCTTTTAGCAGGTTCGCAATGTATTTCGGTGTTTCTACCTCTTGAAATGATAATTCTGGATAGCGATGAAAATGTCTTCTCCACTCTACCATTTGTGTGAAAATTGCCTCATTTGTTAATGGATATGTAAGTGCCATCCCATTCCCCTCCTCGTTAATAGAGATTAAAAACGTTCACTTTAACTATATCCCATCTTACACAATTTTTTCACTACTTTGTTAACTTTTCTAACAAAACTATTGAATTTTCTATCAATTACGATACACTAAACAATAATACATAGAACAACCGTTCTGCAAATACACCTATGGGAGGAATAAATGTGAAGAAATGGTTGCCTTTAAGCCTTATTTCTGCCGGCCTTTTAGTTGCCTGTAATAATGATAGTGATAGTGGAACATCAGAAAGTACAGACGCATCACCAACAAGTGATCAAATTACTGAAGAGTTAAGAGTCGGGTACCCCGCTCAACCAGAATCACTTGATCCATACATAACAACAGCTGTTGCAACTCGTGACATTACCCGCCACTTTTATGAAACACTCGTAACGATCAACGAAGATTTCGAAGTCGTCCCGATGCTTGCTGAATCAATTGAAGAAATCGATGATGGTGAAACGATCACGTTCAACTTGCGACAAGGCGTTCTCTTCCACAATGGAAAGGAAATGATCGCTGAAGACGTGGTTGCTTCGATGGAACGTTGGAAAGAAACGACTACTCAAGGTCGCTCCAATTTAGAACATGCATCGTTCGTCGAGGTTGATGATTATACAGTCGAACTTCAATTGGACGAACCTTCTTCCATTATGTTAAACGTGCTAGCAGAAGTCGTTCAGATTGCGGCGATTATGCCAAAAGAGATCGTTGATGAAGCAGATGGAACAGGCGTTACGGAGTTTGTTGGGACAGGACCTTTCGAATTCGTCGATTGGCAAACGGATCAGCACATCCACTTGCAACGCTTTGAAGATTACGTGCCATCTGACGAAGAATCAAGTGGACTCGCAGGTCATAAAGAAGCATTGATCGACAACTTGTATTTTGAGTTTGTAACGGACTCATCAACTCGAATTGCCGGTATACAAACCGGTGAGTACGACGTCATTGTTAATGTACCTCTCGATAACGCCGAACAACTCGAAGCACAGCCAGATGTTGAGCTCGTCACAGCTCTCGGCTCTTTACAAACTGGAATCTTTAATGAGGAAGAAGGCGTGTTTACTGACCCTCTTATGAGGCAAGCCGTGAACACAGCCATTGACAACGAAGCCATCATGCTCGGAGCTTACGTATCTGAAGAGTTCTTTTCGCTAGATGCAGGCATCATGTTTGAAGATCAGGTGGACTGGCATTCTCTCGCTGGTGAAGAACACTTTTTCCAAAATGATCCAGAACGGGCACAAGAAATGCTGGATGAGGCAGGTTACGATGGTGAAGAAGTTGTTATTCTAGTTGCAAGAGATTATGATTCACTCTACAACACCGCGATCGTTTTACATCAACAACTCGAAGAACTCGGGATGAACGCGGTCTTAGAAGTAACCGATTGGCCGACGTATCTAGAACTCTCTGAGGACCCTAGTAACTTTGATATTGCAATTACGAGTTTCTCAACGAGACTCATCCCACATCAATACCCGACATTAAGTAAACGCGCAGCCTACGTTGGTTGGACAAAGAGTGAAGAGTTAGATCGACTCCTTGATGAAATTAAAGAGCAACCTACACAAGAAGAAGCATTTGAAGTCTTTGAAGAATTACAAGTTCAATTCTATGAAGACATGCCCATGCTCAACATCGGTAAATCATCAGGTTTAACAGGCATTCGTAGCAATGTTGTAAACTATGAAGACTTGATCGGCCCAATTCTTTGGAATACGACAATAGAATAAGTAGTTTGAAGCTAAGCCCAAGGCGTAAGTCATAAACTCTACATGAGGAATGACTCTCACCTTGGGTATGTTACTGTTTAGCTATAATGAATCGGTTCATTTCCCTCTCTAAAACTTTTCTCTCATTCTTAATTATTGATAAATGAAGGTAAAAACGTAGACATGCCTGGTGTGAACGTAATAACAAGAAGCGCAAAGATAAGCACAAAAACAAACGGAAGAGCCGCTCGCACAACGGTTGTTAACGGGAGCTTACTAATTCCTGACGCTACAAATAGATTCAAGCCAAATGGTGGTGTCAACATTCCGATAGCCAAATTAACAATCATAACAATTCCTAGGTGGATCGGGCTCATTCCAAAAGCCATAACAACAGGTAAGAAGATCGGTGTCAATATGAGCACCGCTGCGCTTGTATCCATGAACATACCAACAATTAGCAGGATAAGTGTTATGAGTAACATAATAATAATAGGATTGGTCGAATACGAAAGGATTTGACTAGCTACATCGCTTGGGATTTGCTCTATTGTTAGATACCAACTAAATATTTGAGCCGCAGCAATCACTAACATAACCATAGAAGAGATAACGACTGAACGCTTCGCCACTTCAAAAAGCTTTTTTACGTTTATTTCTTTATAAACGAACATACCGATGATCAAGCTGTAGATAATAGCGACAGCAGCTGCTTCTGTTGGCGTAAAGATTCCGAAGTATATACCACCTAAAACGATCACTGGCATAATAATGCCCCATACTGCATCAATCGTAGCGTGTAGAATTTCTTTCAGTGAGCTTCTTTCTCCAGGTTGATGCCCCTGTATACGGGCTATAATATAACTAACGATGATTAATACAACGCCAATAAATATTCCTGGTATGATACCGGCAATAAACAACTCACTAATTGATACACCGGCTGTTACTCCATAAACGAGCAAAGTAATGCTAGGTGGAATGATAATTCCAAGTGAACCAGCTGCACACATTAGACCAACCGCGAATTTAGCACTGTAATTTGCCTCTCTCAAAGAAGGGATCATCACTCCCCCTACAGCAGCAACAGTCGCTGGACTAGAGCCTGATAAAGATGCAAAAAACATTGACGATAAGACACCCGCGATTGGCAACCCTCCCGTCGTCCACCCAATGATTTTCTTTGCCATTTCAACCAGCCTTCTTGATGTACCGCCAGCAAGCATTAAATCACCTGCAAAGATGAAAAATGGGATCGCCATTAATGTAAATGAGTCAATTCCTGCAAACATAGAACGGGTGGCATTATCAAGTGAATGGCCTGAGTCCAAAAGAGCATAAATACTACTTAGACCTAAAGCTGCTGCCAAAGGAGTACTCGTTAGCATGAGTACGATGAAGAGCAGTATTGCTATCATTGGGTGCCCTCCTCTTCTTGAGTAAAATCACCCTTTATGTCTTCAAAGATCACTTGTATAAACCTGTACATCATTAACGCTGCGCCAATTGGCAAAGCAAGATAAGGAATGTACATCGGAATTCCTAATGCAGGTGTAATGTTGGTAAATGAGACGACTGTTTGAATGGTTTGTATTCCCGAAACGATGATAAAGACACAAAAAACTATACCTACTGCAGAAGCTAATATTGATAAAGCTTTCTTATAAAAAGGTGGAACATGTGCAATAAGCACATCCACTTTTGCGTGTGCACGTTCTCTTACAGCAATACTACTTCCAATGAATATAAACCAAATAATTAAATAGCGTGCGAGCTCACCAGACCATGGAATTGATGTGCCAAAAAAATACCTCATGATTACATTTATAAATATTAAAACTGAGGCAAGTAGTAGTGAAAGTACGCTAAAATACTCTTCAATATAATTAAGAGACTGATTAAATCGTTTCAACCATTAACACCCCCTAATGTTAAAGAATTGAGAAACACTTTTAATGGCACCCTGCGTTGTGTTGTCTAATTCTCTATTAGATCTATAATTTCATCCCCACCTTCAATACTATCTCGATACTGATCATAAATACTTAAACCCGCATCCCGAAATGCTTCTCGTTCTTCATCAGATAGGGTATGAATTTCGATTGAGGATTCTTCAAGAGTTTGCATATACTCTTGTTCAGATTCTTCAGATATATCCCATTGCCATTCACTCGTCTCATCAGCTACTGATACAACAATTTCCTGCAAATCAGTTGGTAGCTCTTGAAAGAATGTTTCACTAATTAATAGTGGATATCCCATATAACCATGATCACTATATGTGATATAACTCTGTGCCTCATATAGATTTTGTGAAACAATATTCGATAGTGGATTTTCTTGTCCATCTACTGTTCCTTGTTCCAAGGAAGTGTACAACTCTGAGAAATCAACAGACTCCCCATTTGCACCCCAGGCTCTGAATTGTGAAATTAAAAGTGGGCTTTGAGATGCTCGCATTGTCAGACCTTGCATATCTTCAAGACTCTCTATTGGACGAACAGAGTTCGTTAGCTGTTTAAAGCCCCCATCCCAAAAACCGAGCGTGCGTAATCCTTGCTCTAATAAATATTCATTCAAAACTTCACCTAATTCACCATTAGAGAGCTCAAAAGCATGGTCCCTATCTTCAAATAAATAAGGTAAGTCATACACCTGGAATTGAGGGACAAACGAAGGTAACACACCAGTGAACGGTGCATTCATTTCAATCGTTCCAGTTTGCATCTGTTCTGTAATCTCTCGGTCACTTCCTAACTGAGAATCAGGATAAACGTTTACCGCAATACGTCCTTCGGTTTCTTCTTCTAATCGATCTGCGAAATACTCAGCTGCTTGACCTTTTGCAGTTGAGGGATTAACAACGTGGGCAAATTGAATTGTATATTCGCTATTGCTAGTATCCACTTCAGATGTTTCTACGTTTTCTTCGTTGTTGTCAGTCTCCTCAGGAACAACTACTTCTTCACTTGCAATCCCACATCCACTTATAAAAAGTAACGCTATAACCCAACTCCGATTAAGAAAAGATATTTTCACTAGTACTCCTCCTAAAATTTGTTATAAAGCGTTTACAATAGTGAAAAAGCGAAGCCATCGCTTCGCTTTTTCTACACATGAGAGCGATAACTGGCCTTCATCTTCTGAAGCGTTTCTTCTCCTGGTAAATCCCAAATCGATTGGTTCATAATTTCAACTTCGATAGGTCCGTCATAGCCTTGATGATCCACAGCTTTTCGAATTCTTGGAATGTCGATTATACCCTCACCCATAAACGAACGAGCTTTAAAAAGATCATGAATGGGTACCTTCCAATCAGAAACATGGAACCCTAAAATACTACCTCGAGCGTCCTCAATATGTTTGTATAATAATGGATCCCACCAAACATGAAAAACATCCACAATTACCCCTACTTGTTTTGAAGCAATTGCTCGTTGCATTTCATTAGCTTCTCCTAGAGTTACAATTACCGAACGATCGGCTGCATACATTGGATGTAATGGCTCAATTCCTAACTTCACACCATGATCCTCTGCAAAAGGTACAATCGCTTCTATTCCTTCTTGTACCCAACGTCTACTAGTCTGTAAATCTTTATCTGGCGAAGAACCACAGACCAGGACTAGAACTTCAGCTCCTAACTCAGCCGCTTCTTCAATCGCACGTTTATTATCATCAATTCGCTCTTGACGAATTAAATCTGTCGCAGCAGGAAACATTCCTCCCCTACATAAACTAGATACTTTTAAATTATAGTTTTTAATCGTTTGCTTCGCTTCTTTTAATCCAATTTCATGAACTTTATGGCGCCATATGCCTATCCATTCAATTCCTTGTTCAGCACAACCAGCAGCGGCTTCTTTTAAATTCCAGTTCTCTGTTGTAATTTGATTAAGGCTCAATCGATGATCAGCAACCTTCTCATTCATATCGTCACCTCCGCTTGAGCTATCCCTGATAAAGTTAGCCAGTTTTTCATCCGTTGTACCGCAAGCTGTGGATCATGCAAAACATTCCCTTCGTCAGCTAATTTGAATAATTCAGTAAAGTGAATGGTCGAACGAGCACTCTCCGAACCTGCGATCATACGAAAGTGATTTTGATGACCATTTAAATAAGCGAGAAACACAATTCCTGTTTTATAGGAAAATGTCGGCTTTTGAAAAATATGTCTCGCCAAGGGTACGGTCTTATCTAATGTATTTCGAAAAGCAGCGTGATCCCCAAGGTCAAGGTCTTGTAAAGCCGATGCTGCTGCAGGAGCTATTGCGTCAAAGATCCCTAACAGTGCATCACTATAACCAAATTCATCACCTTCAATTAATGACGGATAGTTAAAGTCATCTCCGGTATACATCCGTACACTCTCTGGCAATAACCTTCTCATTCGAATTTCTTTATCCGCATCGAGAAGTGAAATTTTGATACCATCAATTTTGCTTTCATTTTCCTGAATAATAGTAAGGCAATGATCCATCGCTTGATCGATATCATTACTTCCCCAATATCCTTGTAGATTAGGATCAAACATATCCCCTAGCCAATGTAGAATGACAGGTTCTGACACTTGTGCCAATATCCGATTATAAACCTTCACGTAATCATCAGGTGAGGTTGCACACTTTGCCAATGCCCGGCTTGCCATTACAATGATCTTTCCCCCTACTTTCTCAATATGAGAACATTGCATTTCATAGGCTTCGATCACATCGTCAATCTTAACCGTCTCGGAAGGTTCTAAATGATCAGTTCCTGCCCCGCAAGCAATTAATCCATTGCACGCTTTTGCTTCACTTACAGATCGACTAATTAACTCTTTTGCTTGTGGCCAATGTAAACCCATGCCTCTTTGTGACGTGTCCATTGCTTCCGCTACTGCCAACCCCATATCCCATAAATAATGACGATATTTTAACGTAGCATCCCAATCGATTGAAGGTGAAAGAATGGGGTCTTTGTTACGTAGAGGGTCCGCAACAACATGAACTGCTGAATAGGCCACTCTTGACTTGAAACTATCTTGTTTTGGTAACACAATTGATTCGTTATTCTTTACTGTATAGTTCGCCAAGGTTCGATCTGCTTGTGGTAATGTAAGTGATAAGGTCATAACCTCAAACCTCCTATTGCTTTAATGATGGGACTTCTAACCAACTACGTTCTTTTGCAGATTGCAAAGCAATTTCTGCTAGTTGTGTCCCTTTAGCGCCTTCTAACAGATCCCACGGAAACGGACTGTCCTCGTGCACATGTTTCAAGAATTGTTCCCATTGGACTTTAAATGCATTGTCGAATAATTGATTTTCAGGGACTGTTTCCCATTGGTTAGTAAAATCAAAAGGGTTCTCTAGATCTGGGTTCCAAACAGGTTTTGGTGTATTCACGCGATGTTGAGTTTTACAATCCCGTAAGCCTGCCACTGCACTTCCTAACGTACCGTCTACTTGAATCGTTAAGAGGTCATCACGATTAACTCTCACTGCCCACGATGAATTGATTTGCACCAAAACACCGCCCTCTAATTCTAGCGTTGCATAAGCTGCATCGTCTGCTGTAGCTTCATAAACGTTACCTAATTCATCAACTCTTGAGGGAATATGGGTCTTAACCACACAAGATAGCGCTTTCACATCTCCGAATAGATGATCAAGTACGTAGCGCCAATGGGGAAACATATCGACAACAATTCCTCCCCCTTCTTCATGTTTATAATTCCATGACGGGCGTTGTCCTTCTTGCCAGTCACCCTCAAATACCCAATAACCAAATTCCATCCGCACAGATAAGATCTCTCCAAAATACCCTGAGTCAATGAGATGCTTCAGCTTCATCACACCTGGTAAAAATAATTTATCTTGAACAACACCATTTTTGACACCAGCTTCTTTCGCTAATTTTGCTAGCTCCATTGAACCTTCCAAGCTTGTAGCTGTAGGTTTTTCACAATAGATATGTTTACCTGCATTTATTGCTTTTTTTATACTGGACGCTCTACGTGAAGTGGTTTGAGAATCAAAATAAATTTGATATTTCTCATTAGAAAGTGCTTCCTCCAAACTTGTCGTCCAATTGTTGATCTTATACTTCTCACCTAAATCCCTTAACTTCTCTTCATTTCGACCAACTAATAATGGAACGGGCATAATAACGTCTCCATTATCTAGTGGTACGCCACCTTCATTAATAATTTGTAAAACAGACCTAACTAAATGTTGTCTCGTTCCCATTCTCCCTGTTACACCGTTCATAATAATTCCATACTCATGTACAGTCATCGATATAGCCTCCTCACCTTTTAACTTAGTTTATAGAGGCACTCATCTCATGTCTTATTATAATCGGAATGAATTTCTCAATTTCGGAACTAATATTTCGCTCATGACAGCACATAAAGCATCTAGTAGTCATTACGATTAGTACACCTTTACTTACGTGTCCTACGATAAACATTAGGGGAAACACCAACATAATTTTTAAAAATTCTGTAAAATGTTGACAGTGATTCAAAACCTGCTTCAAAACAAATCGATACAATATCGTTATCTGTCTCCAAAAGCAATTGTTTTACTAATCCAATTCTAACTTCAGTTAGATATTGCATCGGAGTACAATGAAAGTGTTCATTAAAAATCTGTTGAATGTAACGTTTGCTCATGTTCATCTTCTTTGACAGATCATCTGCACTTTCAATTTCAAAGTAACGCCGGTCTATAAAATCTTTTAACCTCTCCACTCTGAGCACATTTTGATCTACAACATAACTTTCTCTCTTTGAACGTATTAAAATTGCTATCATTTCTGCAATGTGTATTCTAATAACAAAATGACTGATATGATCTGCGTTTGATTGTTCATATAACATCTTTCTCAACAATTGCCGAAATTCACTTCCATCAAATGTATTTAATTTTCTCATCTCAGATTGTTCAAATGCTTCGGCTAACATATACATTTGGATATCCTCACTAACTACTCCAGCATCAAACTCTAATACTAGAACCGTCATTTTTGTATACGCTAAGATCGAATGGATTGTTGAAGGAGCAATAATCAATAGACTATCTGACTCGAGTTCATAATCATCCCCACCTAAAAAACACATTCCATTTCCCTTTAGTACATAAAGAATTTGATAGGTGCTATGTGAATGTTTCTTAATCTCATTTCGTTCTTGATGATTGCTTTCATATAGCTTGAAAAATGGTGAACTTTTGCCAGTTACTACATTATTATTTTGATTATCGTTACTAGTCATTTTTTCATCTCCTAACTTTTTATAGACGATGATACAAGCTAGACATTAGACCTGAATTAGAAAAGATACACTTATACTCAGAATATATATGAATTGATATCGTGAACATATAAATTAAAATAAAAGAGTAAATTTATGATTTATCCCCCTTTTCTCTGTGCATTTTACACTTCGAATAAATAGTAGTTTCTGTTAACTGTTCACAACCGCTTGTAGTCGTCTCCTTTTAAACATAACTATATAGACTTAATCTCAACACCGAACTGTGTGAGCAGAACACAACATATCTTCTGTTTTATCACCTATTCTGCTCACATAACTGACTTTATGTGAGTAGAATTCTTATCTTTGTGAGTAGAACTTAACCATTTCTACAATTTTGACTCGCTTCTGCTCACAAACAAGCGTTTTTGTGAGCAGAACATGCTACAAAGTTTTTCACTTCATCTATAATTGCTCAGCACAAAAAAAGCCCCCAATCGGTGATTGGGAGCTTCTTTACTAGCCATTATTCAGTTGCAGAAAGGGCATCAACGAGACCACTACCGAATTGAGTCGGATTTCCAAGGTCGGTTGCTGTATCGTTAATATGACTACGTACTTGTTGCGGTGACCATGAAGGGTTTTGTTCAAGTACAAGGGCTGCAACGCCTGCCACGTGAGGAGTTGCCATCGAAGTACCATCTAGACTACGGTAACCTCCACCCGGATACGTGCTCTCAACACCAACCCCTGGTGCGACAAGGTCTAAGCCCGCTCCATATTGCGAGAAGCTAGCGCGTGTATCATTTTGGGTTGTTGCGCCTACAGCCATCGCATTGTCATAGGCCGCAGGATAAGAAAGTGATGATGCGCCTGAATTACCAGATGCTGCAACAACGAGTACGCCACGATCAGTTGCTTCATCAACTGCTTGTTCAAGTGTTGGACTTGGTAATGGACTACCCAAGCTCATATTGGCAACATCCATACCGTTTTCTCCTGCCCACTGAAGACCTTGGGCAATCGAGCTAATATTCCCAGAGCCATCGGAACCAAGTACTTTGACCGCGTAAAGGTCAGCGTCAGGCGACACTCCAACTACTCCCGTATCATTATCAAGTGCAGCAATGGTTCCTGCCACATGTGTACCATGTCCATTTCCATCATCAATTCCTGGTTCACCAGGAACAAAACTTTCGCCACCTTGAATGTTCAAATCCTCATGTGTAGAGATTCCTGTATCCAAGACCGCTACACTCACACCGCCACCTGTCACACCACTCGCATTAGCTGCCGGTGCATTAACACGATCAATTCCCCAAGGAATCGTTTGCGAGATCGTCACTTCAATATCTTCTTCAATATACGCAATCGCGTCATTCTCTTTCAATTCAGTTACATCTTCTTTCTCAAGCTCTGCTGATAATACCGGAATGTGTTCAAATTCATGCAACACGTCAATATCGATTTCTTCTCCTGATGATGTTGCAACAAGTTGGTCTTCGGACACTTCGTGTTCATCTACGAATTCTGTTGCCATTGTGATGTCATCAAACCCAATTAAGTACTGCGCTTTCTCATCCTCTGCGGCGTTAACCGCTGATACACTTACACCGAATGCGGTCGCAAAAACTGCTGTAGTAGATAGCATTTTCCAAGGCTTCTTCATAGAATCTCACTCCTCTATTGGATTAGTACCCTCACGAAAAGAATAGCACATTTTTTGAATTGTTAAAATATAAGAAATAGACTGACCTATTGATCTATCAACGGATCTAGCATTTCTAATTCCTTTCGACTAGATTTTCTCAGGACTAATCACTTACATTTTAACTGGTATAAATATGGAAAAATGAGCGCTTAACCCCTGATATATAAACCATTGAAATGTTTTTCTAAAATAACGAGACTATCTGCCTTGGTAGTCTTTTTTCTTAAAAGAAAAACCATCCATAGTGCCTAGCCGTTTTTAGGGTTGATTACACCTTTTTCGAGCGCCTCTCGAACAGTTTAGCAACAAACAAATTGTTACTAGCATTGGAAATACGCCATTTTAGCTTTGATTCTAGCCCTAATAAAAGCTAAAACTAAATCACCCCCTGTCTATACTGACAGAGGGTGGTAGAATTCTTTAATCCAAATAAATGCCTACACCTGGGCCAATCGGTAAGCCGAGTAGCGTCCAAATGACGAATAAAACAATCCAAATTCCAAGTACGAAGAAGGCGTATGGAAGCATTAATGAAATAATACTACCTAATCCTAGTCGACTGTCATACCGTTTCATAAAACCGAGCACCATAATTAGGTAAGGGTTCAATGGGGTAAGCACTGAAGATGCTGAATCACCAATACGGTAGGCAAGTTGCGCGTATGCTGGATCATAACCTAGGAGCATAAGCATGGGTACGAAAACCGGTGCCATTAATGCCCACTGCGCCGAGCCACTCGTAATGACTTGATTTAATAGTGCTGCAAGAATAATAAATGCAACCATCAAACCTATGCCTGTAAATCCGACTCCTTCGAGAAACTCGGACGTGTTAACCGCAAGGATTGTACTTAAGTTCGTCCAGTTAAAGTAAGCAATAAATTGTGAGATTGCAAACACGAGTACGATGTATGGAACCATACTTTTCATCGCTTCTGTCATATGCATTGGAACGTCCCCTGGTTTCTTAACGGAACCAACAGTGACACCGTATGCAACAGAAACAACGATAAACCATATCAAAATGAACGGAACAATATTCGATAAAAATGGAGACGGAATAAATGAACCACCTTCACCACGGAATACAGAACCTTCTGGTAACAACAATATAAGTACGATGCCGATGTATACGATTGTACCAATCGTTGCGTAAAGCAAACCAAACATTTCTTTTCTATTCGGTTTCTCTGCAGATTCGTTTAATACCGCAGGCTCTGCATAGCTTTCATCGAACTTCCCGAGTCTTGGCTCAATAATTCTCGTAGTAACCAAACCAACGACGAGCACGACCATGAATGTTGATACGCTCATAAAGAACCAGTTATCCACAGGCGTGACGAAAACGTCTGGATCAAGTGAACGAGCCGCTTCCGTTGTAATTCCTGACAGAAGAACATCAGTACCAGCAATCAAAATGTTGGCTGTAAATCCTGCAGTAACCCCAGCAAACCCTGCACACAACCCTGCAATCGGGTTTCGACCTAGGGAATAGAATACCATCGCTGCCAGTGGCGGAACGATGATCATCGCTGCATCAGAAGCAATGTTACCTAGTACTGCAGCTAAAATAATCGCATAAGTCACAAGGGCTTTAGGGGCTTTCATAATCGTTGCTTTCATTAACGAATCAAAAAGTCCTACTTGTTGAGCAAGTCCAATTCCAAGCATCATCGTTAAAATTAACCCTAATGGAGCAAAGCCAGTAAAGTTCGTGATCATCGATTCAACCATGAATAGAAAACCTTCACCAGAAAACAAACTCTGAGCTTCAATGGTTTCCCCACTCATCGGATGTTGAACAGAGACGTTAAAAAGACTAACAATCCATGAAATGATAATAATTGCGACAGCTAAATAAACAAATAAGATAAATGGGTGGGGTAATTTATTCCCAAGCCATTCAACTCGGTTAAGAATTCGATTCATCACCGAAGAAGAATTTGGTTGCATAGCAATTCACCTCGATGATTTTAGTGTGAAATTTTCGTTGGTGTAATCCCTTCTGGGATCGGACATTCATACGGCTTACCGCCTAAATGTTCGGTGAGCTCTTCTTTTGCCGTTGCAATCTTTTCTGGATGGTGAAGCAATTGAGCCGCTGTTCCCGACATTAACTTCGCCGCATAAAGCATCCCAGTCATCGCATACGATGTCTTCCCTTGGGCGACCATTTGCCACGTGTGCATCGGTGTTCCAAAGGCATAACAAGTTGTATAGCATTGTACCGTTGGTGCAATCGCACTCACATCCCCAACATCAGTAGAACCCGCTAGACGCTTCTCACCACGTGTTGATGGAATTGCTAGTTCTGGTAAATCCGTTGGTAGTGATTCTGAAGATACTTTGCGCACTTCTTCAACGGCGCTTTGTTGCTCACTTTCACTCAACGTGTCGTAGAATTTCTTCGCAAGTGCTTTTTCTTCATCTGTAAATTTTGGTTCATCGAACGCTGCCATTTCGTTGTTCATCACTTCTTCGAGCGTATGATTACGAACATAGTTCGTACAAGCTTTGTCGAAACGAACATCCAATTCCGTTTCAGTCATAAGTGCCGCACCTTCGGCAATCTTTTGAACGCGCTCGAATACATTCTTCGCTTTTTGAACCGTCGTTCCACGCATTAAGTAAAGAACTTCCGCCTCCGGTTGCACAACATTTGGTGAGATACCACCTGTGTTCGTTACGGCATAGTGCAGTCGGGATGTTTCTTCAATATGTTCACGTAAATAATTCGAGCCAATATTCATCAATTCAACTGCATCTAATGCACTTCTACCGAGGTGTGGACTGGCAGCTGCATGCGAAGCTTTCCCTTTGAACTTAAACGACACTTGATAATTTGCCAAAGTCTCAAACGCCCAGACTGTATTAAATGTTCCTGGGTGCCAAGTTATTGCCGTGTCAATGTTATCGAAAACACCTTCACGTGCCATAAAGGTCTTGCCTGAGCCGCCTTCTTCTCCTGGACAACCGTAGAACTCAATCGTGCCTGGCAAGTTGTTTTCAACCATATAATCTCGCGCTGCAATTGCTGCAGCTAGTGAAGCTGTACCGAGCATATGGTGACCACACCCGTGACCATTTCCACCTTGAATCTTCGGTGAGTAGCTTGTCTCATTTTCCACTTGGCTCAAATCTGATAGCGCATCGAATTCCCCGAGGAACGCAATAACCGGTGCACCACTCCCATAGCTCGCACGAAACGCTGTATCGATGTTTGCGATGCCGCGTTCAACATCGAACCCTTGTGACTCAATATAATCCGCTAATGTTTTCGAAGATTGTTCTTCTTCAAACCGAAGTTCTGGTGTATCCCAAATTTGTTTTGCGATTCTTTCATATTCAGATCGATTGTCGTCCATATGTTTCGTTATGAATTGCTGTACTGACATACACAAAACTCCCTTATTATTAACAGAAAATTGCTGTTGTTATTTTATTTGTGAATAGTAAGCGTTAAATTAGAATTATCCTATCACAAAGATTTGTTTAGTGAAACAAATCAGGTGAATTAAAAATATTAGGAACTGTCGATTAACTATTGATATATAGAATTTAACCGCTCTTCACAAGGGAAATCTATAAATTTAACTGTAGTTTTGCTGACACTACTTTTTGATTTAAAGCAAGCATGTTACACAAATAAACAAACACGCCAAACAATTGGACGTGTTTGTTATATGCCTATTAAACACCTAAAACCATAGCGTTTTGCAAGTATTTACTTGCTTTTAGCGAAGTACTTTTAAGTTCAGCTTTAATATTTTCCATACTTTTTAATATAGTATTGCTATCACCAACAACACTCAAACAAAAATCTGCCTCTTGTTGACTATGAAAGAAAGGTACTGAAATTGCTGAAATACCTGTCTCCATTTCTTCTAAACAAAAAGCAATTTGCTCTTGCCTTACTTTATATAATTCATCATTTAATGAATTTCCATCACGAATAGTATGACTTGTAAACACTTCATAGGGCTCATCACCTACAATCTGTTTGAATTCAGATTCCGTTTTATACGCAAGGATTGCCTTTGCAGATGAAGAACAATGAGCGGGCATTTGTTGACCTACTCTAACAAAATAGTTGCTTCGTATATTCGATGGTTGATAGGAATAGATACAATAAACTTGACTCATCTGATATTTGCTCAAATACGTGTACAATCCAGTAATTTTTGCAATGTCTTTGCAGTAATTCCTTAGCCATTCACTTGGATCTTGACTCTGAATAAATCGACTTCCCCATTGCATCGCGCGAGGTCCTAAATAATAATTTTTTGTAACCACATTTTGTGCGACAAGTTCTTTTTCAATCATACTTTGAAGCATACGATGTAACGTACTTTTACTAATCTCACTGTCTCGTGACAATTGGCTAATTCCAATGCCATCAACGGTAGCTTCACTTACGCAATCCATCACATATGTAAAACGATCTAACCAATCCACACTCTCACCTCCGCAAGAATTTAAAACCGTCGTTCTTCTTACAGGAACATTCTCTAATTAGCTAAACTATAAATTAATCATTCTGATAAATCTATACATAAGCTCATCTTTAACTCCTAACTCCCTACCATTTATTGTTTATAAAGTTATTAAATCTTACAAGCATCTAGACATTTTCAGAAATTTAAGTTAAGTTAGATTCAAATTCAGGAATGTCGTTCCTCTCAAAGGAACGATCACAAAGGAGGAACGGAATGAATGATCATGAAGTTTTTATGACCACGACTTTTTCTGTAGCTGCTCGCTGTGAAAAAACCAATTCCTTCGGTGCTATCGTTACGACAAGCAGCCCTGCTGTCGGAGCAAGAGTTATTCAATGCCAAAGCAACACTGGGATTGTTCTTTCACAAAACATGACTGATCCAAGGCTAGCGCGAATTGGATTGAACACATTACATGACCGCTTCGACGCTTCGTCAGCACTAAGAGCAATGAAAGCGGCAACGCCGTATCCAGAATACAGACAGTTAGCGGTTGTTGATCGAAATGGTAACTCAGACGCATTTACCGGTGAAAACGCCTTTGGTCCTCATGCTGGTCAACATTGTGCTAAGAACGTTGCAGCTGTAGGCAATTACCTTAGTAATCCAGATATACCTAAAGCAATGGCAGAACAATACATACACAAAGACCAGTTATCGCTTCCCGATCGCTTGTTAGACGCTATAGAAGTTGGCTTTAAACTTGGTGGAGAAGTAAAAGATGAAAAATCAATAGCACTTGTCGTATACACCGATACAACATTTCCTTATATTGATTTACGTGTCGATTATAGTGATGACCCACTCACTTCTATGAAAGAACTCTGGGAAGTGTGGCGTAACCATGCTGATACATACCGTCAAAAGGCATTAAATCCTAATTTATAATAGATTGCTTGTTTGCTTGTTCAATCTTAAGTATTCCTGTTGATATTCAGCAGTCTTGACATCATTCTATCGATCACATTAAGTACAGAAGGGATGATAATGAATGATTAAAATTGACACGTTAATAATTCACGCAGATTTATTTACGATGGCAGATGAAGGCGTTGGTTATATTGATGATGGTGCTGTAGCTATTTCTAACGGAAAAATTGTGGAAGTTGGTGCTACCCAAGACTTACTTCAATACTATTCACCATCTGAAACCCTTGATGCTATAGGAAGAATGGTGTTACCAGGATTTATAGATGGCCACATGCATTCTTACTGGGGAACCCTTCGTGGTGTCGGGCAAGATACGAAGAACTGGATGCACAAAGGAGTAGGACCTTTTAGAAAGTACCTTGACGATGAGGCAAAATTAGCCGGAAGTAAGATGAATCTGCTTGAGGGTCTTGCTGCTGGTACGACGACCTTTGCCGATTACTCGACTCCAATTAATGAAATTGCCCAGTTTATTAGCAAGTTAGGTGCTCGGGCAAGACTTACTTCTCATATTCGTGAAGTACCAGATGATGTTCAACATTTGCTCAAAGATGGAGAGTTATATCCATTTGATAAACAAAAAGGACAAGAATCATTAGAACAAAATGTACGTCTTATTGATGAATGGCACGGATATGATGACAACCGTATTACAGCATTACTCGGACCTCAAGGTCCAGATTTCCTGAGTGAACAATTACTCGAAACAGTACGTCAGTTATCTGCTGATAAAAACATTGGCATCCATATGCACGTTGCACAGAGTACGCGTGAAACTGAACAGATTATGAATCGCTATGGTAAACGTTCGATTGATTTTCTAGAAGAGCGTGGATTCTTGAATGAACGATTAATCGCTGCACACCTCACAGAAGCAAACGATGAAGAGATTGGACGACTTGCTAGAGCTAAAGTTTCCATGGTTTTATGTTCTGGTTCAATTGGCGTCATCGCTGGAAGGGTACCACCTGCAGCGCAGTTTCTGAAAGCAGGTGGTTATGTAGGACTTGGGAGTGATCAATGTTCAGGAAATAACTGTAACCAGATGATTAATGAAATGAAATTAACAGCACTCTTCAATAAGATTACTCATCAAGACCCAGAAGTATTTCCTGCTTATCAAGTGTTACGAATGGCTACGATTGATGGAGCACATGCCCTCGGTATCGGAGAAGAAGTTGGATCAATTAAAGCTGGAAAAAAAGCCGATTTATTATTCATTGATCTCAGTCATAAAACCATGCAACCTGTCATTAAAGAACCGATGCGTAACCACATCCCAAACTTAATTTATTCAGCACGAGGTAATGAAATTGAACGGGTAATGGTTGGTGGAAAAACGCTTTACTACAAAGAGAACTTTTTAACTGTTGATGAAGAGAAAATAATGTATGAATGTCAACAAGAAGCCACTCGTATTACAAGTAAAATTACACCAGATGATTTTGCGATCTCTAAAAATGCAACCTATATGAGCTTATGCCAACTCTAAATTAAATCGGAGGGACAATGATGATTAAGATGAAAAAAACAACAATGGCTTTATGTTTGAGCACTATTACATTAATAGCTGCCTGTGGAAATGACAATGAGACGAACGAAACAGAATCAGAAGCTGGGACAGTAGAAGAAAATGAACAAGAAGAAGCGACTGCTGAAGAAGCGGAAGCAGGAGGAACATTGAATTTAGGATACGGCACGAATCCAGCAACACTCGATCCTCATATTACTCCACATACCGCTACAAGAGATGTAAGTAGGCACGTGTTTGAACAATTACTTGCAATCGATGAAGATTATGAGGTACAACCTTCTTTGGCTGAAAACTTCGAGATTAGCGATGATGGTCTTGTCTATACATTTACATTACGTGATAACGTCACGTTTCATAATGGAGAACCAATGCTTGCTGAAGATGTAGTTGCCTCAATGGATCGTTGGCTAACTCAGTCAAGTCAAGGACTTGCAAACTTCCCAGATGCATCGATGATCGAGGTTGATGAAAATACTGTTGAATTGCACTTGCAAGAAGCGACACTGATTGGACCTAACATATTAGCTGATGTAGCGCCCCTCCCTGCAATTATGCCAAAAGAAATTGCTGAAGAAGCAGGTACAGCTAATGTTAGTGAATTTATCGGAACTGGACCCTTTCAATTGGAAGAATGGTCAATTGATCAATATGTCCATTTAACAAAGTTTGAGGATTATCAATCACCTGAGGGAGAGCCAAGTGGTCTTGCTGGAGAAAAAGAAGCTCTTGTCGACGAAGTATTTTTTAACTTTATTACAGATGCATCCACGAGAGTCAATGGTATTACTACTGGAGAATATGACATTGCATTTAACCTTCCATTAGATAGCTCCGACCAGATCGATGCCTCAAATGGGGTAGAACCGTTTTTGAGTGATGGAGGCATCATGGCATATGTATTTAATAATGAACAAGGACCGCTCAGTGATCTTACACTTCGACAAGCCGTTAACACCGCTGTTAATATGAACGATGCATTAATGTCTGCTTATAGTGACGATCGCTTTTATAGTCTTGACCCCGCACTTGCAAACCCTAACCAATCGCACTGGTATAGTGAGGCTGGCGCTGAAAACTACAATCAAAATGACATTGAAGCTGCAAAAGAACTCGTCGAACAATCGGATTATGCAGGCGAAGACATCGTCATTCTAGCGACAAGTGAAGTAGATAACTTGTACAACATTGCGATCTATACACAACAAGCATTAGAAGAAATTGGTTTAAATGCAACATTGAGTGTCTATGATTGGGCTTCATTTGAAGAAGCTCGTGACAACCCAGAAAACTTTGATCTATTCGTTGTTGACTTTGCTGTTCGTCCGACATTACATCAATATCCTTTTTTAAGTTCTGAATCTAGTTACCCTGGGTGGACAGATAGTGAAGAGATTGATGAGGCCCTTCAAAACATCACACAAGCAAGCTCAATCGAAGACGCGCAACCGCATGTCGATGAGTTGCAACAAGTGGTATGGGACTACTTGCCAATCAGTAAAATTGGTAACAAACAAAATTTTGTTGCACATCGTGACCACATTGAAAACTATCGTGATTTAATTGGTCCAGTATTATGGAATGTATCAAAACATGAATAGAAAGAACCCCTTTAGGGGTTTTTTCAGTTCATATGACATCGAACTTTTGATTTGAGGTGACTAAAATGTATGCATCAACGTCGCGGATTCAAGGTTATTTTCAAAAATTAAATGGAGCACCAATTTCAACAGAGTTGAGCATGAACCGCCTTGCATATACAAAGGAAGAAATTAAAGCCCACCATTCGTTTTCTGAACTAGCAATTTCTTTAGGAATGACTGTTCGCAGAGATTCTGTTGGTAATACAATTGCTAGATTAGAAGGGATTGACGATACGAAACCAGCAGTAGTAATCGGTTCTCATTTAGATACGGTTAGAAATGGCGGCCAATTTGATGGAATGACAGGGGTTGTTGCAGGCTTGGAGGTCATTGCTTTACTTGTAGAACATCACATAAAAACTCAACACCCAATTGAAGTGATTGCGTTTGCATGCGAGGAATCTTCTCGCTTCGGTGTAGCTACACTCGGTAGCAAAGCGATGATTGGAGAATTCCCAATAGATAAACTAACTACTCTTACAGATCAAGAAGGCATCACTTTAGCAGAAGCGCTTCGTGTAAATCAATTAAACCCTGACCTTGCGGAAGATGCAATTCGCAAAAAGGAAGAGATTAAATCATTCTTTGAATTACATATTGAACAAGGTCCTGAACTCAAAAGCCTAGGTGTACCAGTTGGAATTGTAAACGGTATTGCAGCTCCAACGCGATTGAAGCTAACGTTTCATGGACAGGCAAATCATACTGGTACGACATCAATGATAAGGAGAAAGGATGCACTTGTAGCAGCCTCAGAAATGATTTTATTTGTAGAAGACGCTGCCAAGCTTGAGGCAATTAATAAAACTGTTGCTACCGTTGGAATTTGTGAGGTGATACCAGCCTCAATGAATGTCATCCCTGGTGAAGTCACACTTTATGTTGATATTCGAAGTACGAGTATGGTTTCTAAGCAACGTGTGTATCAACAAATCCGCAAAAAAGCTTATGTCATTGAACAATATCGAGGTGTTACATGCGATATTGCTGTTTTAAGTAAAGAAATTCCGATCGTCATTGAACGTAATATCCAAGATCTCTTACAAACAGCATGTGAAGAAATCGATGTTCATTATGAGAATATGCCTAGCGGAGCTGGACATGACGCCATGAACATGGCAAAACATTGGCCTACTGGAATGATCTTTATCCCTTGTAAAAATGGTGTAAGTCATGATCCAACCGAATATTCAACAATTGAAGACATTGTAACGGGAACGAACGTCTTAGTACGTGCCATCATAAGTGAAGCAAAGCCCCACATGTAATCTATCCCAAAATTATTCAGGAGGTAATCACCATGACAACATGGGACATTAAGATAGAAAACGGAACAATTGTAACAGAAACTGATCTTTATAAAGCACATCTATACATACGTGATGGAAAGATTGGCGCTGTTACTCATGAACATTTAAACGGAAACATTCTCAACACAATTGATGCTACTGATAATTATGTTTTCCCAGGTTTTATTGACACCCATATTCACTCAAGAGATCCAGGTCCAACTTATAAAGAAGATTTTGTGCATAGTACGCGTGCGGCAGCTGCCGGGGGGATTACTACTGTCTTTGAAATGCCTAACACCTCACCGCCTGTAAACCATGCTGAAAACTTTGATTTGCAAGTCGAGAATTTAAGCAAAAAATCATTTGTTGACTTTGCACTTTGGGGT
Organism: Bacillaceae bacterium JMAK1; assembly: GCA_012970285.1. GTDB lineage: Bacteria > Bacillota > Bacilli > Bacillales > Marinococcaceae > Geomicrobium_A. The sequence goes on along the minus strand of JIBW01000004.1, from coordinate 330,491 downwards.
ATTTGTGTTGGTGAACTTAATAACAAACACATAGGAGCGCTACAAAAAAAAGGTGTCATTGGTTTCAAATTCTTTTGGGGGTACGCCGTCCACGCAAAAACTTATCAGCTCATGTACAACTACAAACCTGGAATGGAAGACGTTATACCCCCTTTCCACGATGGTGACGTTTATAAAATGATGAACGAGGTTGCAAAGACTGGTGAAATCTTTGCCGTCCATGCCGAAAATAATGACTTAATTCAAACTTTAACCGAACAAGTAGAAGCACGCGGAGGTACAAGTTATGAAGACCTCATCGCAACACGTCCTGCTCTAGCAGAAGTGCTAACTGTCAAAACTGGTATTGAGCTGGCTCGAGCAACAGGTGTGCGTTTTCATGTATTACATATTAGTTCAGGAGATGCACTTAATCTCATTCGTGATGCTCAAGCAGAAGGCCTGCCTGTCACTGTAGAAACATGTCCACATTATTTATTTTTGAACAATGAAGACTTTGCTCGTGTTGGTCCTCATATGAAGGTGTATCCACCTGTTAAATATAAAAGTGATCAAGATCGCATTTGGAAAGGAATTTCAGATGGTACAATTTCTCACGTCTGTTCAGACCACGCCCCTCATACTGAACAAGAGAAGGATGGCGGACTTTGGTCAATCCCAGCAGGTATGTGCGGAGTAGAAACCTTGGCACCCCTTATGCTTAACGCTGTTTCCGAAGGCAGACTCTCATTACAAGATGTTGCTCGTTTATTATCTATTACTCCAGCCAAACTCTTTGGTGTATATCCACAGAAAGGAAGCCTAATACCTGGAACTGATGCAGATATTACAATCGTTGACATGAAAAGAGAAAAAACCATTCAACGAGAGCAACTTCATAGTAAAAGTAAGGTAACTGCATATCATGGCAAAAAAATAAAAGGTTGGCCGATTAATACGATCGTTCGTGGTCAAGTTGTAATGAAAGATGGTCAGCTTTTCGGAGAGCCTGGTCAAGGCAAACTAATTACAAAACAACAAAATCAACCATTACTGTATAAGTAAAATTCAAAACATGCCCTAGTTCCTTTCAGAACTAGGGCATGTTTTTTTGGCAATGAATCAATTTAGTCATTGTTATTGCTTATTCAATCATACCTTCACTTCCTCACCCACTCTGTACCGCTCTACACCTTCCACGTAAGTTGCCAGCACTTGAATGTCTTTTAGCTGTTCTTCTTGCACGGTGAATGGGTCGCTAGAGACGACCATAAAGTCGGCTTTCTTTCCTACGGTTAATGTGCCGCGCTTATGTTCATCGAGATTGCCGTATGCGGCGTCAATCATGTATGCACGTAATGCGTCAAACACGGATAAACTTTCGGTACGATCGGTTTTCGTCCCAGTGCTCGTTGTGCGGGTAACGGCTGTGTAAACACCGAGGAAAGGGTTGCCTTCCGTTACTGGCAAATCAGAATTCCCTGGAGCAACAATTCCATATGCTTTGAACTTTTGGTGTGGAAATGCACGTTTTACTCGTTCTTGTCCTAGATTGTTCACGTAGCCATCACCAATACTATAGAGGAAACCGATCGACGAGCCTGCAATAATGCCAAGCTTTTGCATTCGCTTTAAATGATCTTCTGTTGGCAAAATCGCGTGTTCAATGCGGTGCCTTTCAATATTTGGGTACTTCTCTACCTCTGCATACTCAAACGCTTGAAGCGCCATTTCTATTGCCCGTTCTCCAATGGCATGTACAGAAATTCGCAAGTTATTTTGGACCGACTTCTTGAAGCGTTCATTTAATTCACTCTGTTTCAAGTAAACGATTCCGTAATTATCAGCTGTACCTTCAAAGGGCTCCGCTACCGCTGCCGTCTTACCACCGACGCTCCCATCGATCATGAATTTAATGCCTTGCACGTTTAATTGCTCATTTCCAAAACCAGATTCAATACCTAAAGTTGTGATTTCTTCTTGCAGCCCTGTTCGACTCATTTGCGTGCGTCCCCATAACCACATCCCGACGTTCAAACGTAGCTGGTTTTCCTTTTGTAGTTGTTGGTACACTTTGAACTCTTCTTTACCTGTTGCCATGTCATTGATCGTCGCAATCCCCCAACTCAGGAAAATCTCCTCGGCAATTTTCCAAGCACGTTTCGTGTCTTCAATTGAATACGTTGGCGTCTTAAATACACTCATCGCGTCTTCCATCACATAACCAGTTAACGAACCGGACTCATCTCGCTCAAAGGAACCACCTTCAGGATCACTCGCTTCAAGTGCAATGGCACTGACTTCAAAGGCCTTCGTATTCACTATGGCATTGTGTACACACGTCCGAAGTAAGAATACCGGATTTTCAGGCGCAATTTCGTCCAGGTCAGCCATCGTGACAAATCGCTTTCCTTCCATTAAGTTCTCATCCCAACCTGCCCCGATAATCCAATCGCCCTTTTGTTTTGTGGCGACTTCTTGTTTAATCGCTTGAATAACGGCTTCACGATTCGGTGTCATTCTCGGTCTAAGATCCAACTCAAGCTGTTTTTTTGCAAAATCAAGAGGATGAGCATGACTTTCAATAAATGCTGGTAACACGGCTTTTGAATCCGCATCGTAAATCGCTGTGTCTGACCCTTTCAATTCACCGATCTTATCGTAATCGCCTATCGCAAGAATGCGTCCATCTTTTATAGCAAAACTTTCAGCATGCTCTCCTTCTACTTCCATTGAATAGACCTTTGCATTTGTGACGATTAAATCTGCATATAACTTCATAGCGCTTCACTCCTGTTCACATCTCGATTTCGGTTAGTCGTGACAAATGTGACCGTAAACAACACAATAATGGACAGTGGCAACCCGATAAAAACAGGGTGTAAGCCAAATGGATGATCGAGTAATTGCCAAACTATCGAGGTGACTAAACCACTCCACATGGAAGCGAGACCCGCAATCTTCGTCACGCCGTCCCAGACGAGTCCGACCATAATTGGAGCAAGCATCCCCGATACGAGCATTGCTGTTCCCGTTACCCAAAGACTGACCAATTGCGGAATATACAACGCTAATAACAGTGCAATCACCGATACAATACCAACACTAACGCGACTGTAGAACAACATCTTCTGATTGCTCGGGTTCTTCACTCTCGGACCGATAATGTCATTTACAATCGAGGAAGCCCCTGAGATGAAGAAAGAATCTGCCGTTGATATAACCGTAGCTAATAACGCTAGAATCATGATTAGAACGAGCGAGAACGGAAATACTTCTCCAACGACTTCATAATAAACGAGCGTAGGATCGATCGTCATATTCAACCCGTGTAAACTCATAATCCCAATTAAGACGACAACAACTCCTGTTAATGCGGACAGAATAATGGAAATCCAATACCCGATATTCATCGTTTTTTCAGAACTTGCTGCCCAGAAACGTTGCCATAAGTCTTGACGAACACATTGATACGCACCAATCGTAAGTAGAAAAACAAAGATCTCTTGCGTTGGCAAACTGGATAGCGATAACATCCAGCCGTCTCCAACTTCTCTTGCATTTTGTTCAACATTTTGCCAGCCACCTGAATAATACATCACCACAAAGAAAAGCAGGAAGATTCCGACGGTTTGAACGGTACCGTGAATCGCATCTTGCAAGACAACAGCTTTTAGCCCGCCGAAATACGTTTTAATCGTAAGTAAAACCCAACCGATAATAATACCGACGGTAAAGTTAACATCCATAGTAAAACTCAAAATCGTTGCAATCGATACAAACTGCATCCCGGTAATGGAGCAGTACGCCATTAATACAGCGATTACGGTTGGAAGCCGTGCTTTCTCCCCGTAACGAAGCGCCGTAAAGTCACCGAGAGTGACCATGTTGTGCTTCTCACCAAGTCTTCGAATTCGCTTCGCAAAAAATAACACGAGCACGACGGAGAAAATAAAGATCCCGATGTTCGCCCATTGTTGACCCATCCCGATTTCATAACCACTCGTCATGTAGCCAAGTAAAATCGATCCACCAATCGCTGTCGCAACAAATGTAAGAATGAGTGAAAACATTCGTACACCACGACCAGCAACATTATAGTCATCATAGGTTTTGACACCTCGACTTACCCATATACTAAAGCCGAACAAAAAGAAAAAGTACACAATTACAGCAATCGTAATGATCATCATTTCTTGATCGTTAAACATAGAAGTCACCCTTTCATTCTTTGGAGCGTTTTGTTTTGATCATTCACTATTGCTATATTCCATGCAGATTGTGTAGATTCCTTCGCTTTTTCGTCAAAATAACACTTTATTCTGTTAAATATCCTGACAAAATACATGGGATCATTGCTAATCCGTGACTAATGTCACCTCTTCTTCCATTCCTTGTAAAAGGTCATACGTATAAAGTGTAAACGCTGGCTTGTTTTGAAAACCACTTTGTTCACGTTTTGTATAATATAGCTGATCGTCTTGCAATTGAATGTTCCCGACAGCTGAACCGACGTTTAAGCGATCACCTTCATAAACGAGATCATAATCATAGTTTTCATTGCTATTCGGGTTCATAATTGTCTGGTAGAGCAGTGCATCGTCATAGATCACTGATTGGCTCACGTCGACTTCCGTATCTTCATCTGACAATAATTCAACCTCTTCTGTGTTCGGATCATACAGATATGAACGTGAAATAGACTCGAAAATTGAATCTGCTGTTCGCTCATCCAGCTCGTAATCATCATACATCGTTACAACAAATTGTCCTTCGTCTAATACTTGATGAACCGTCATCGCTCGATCAAAGATTCTAGTCAATGAACCATCTTCTTCGACTTTAAAAAAGCCCTCATCTAAAGGTTCAAAGCCTTGTTCAGGTTCAACACCTTGTGAAATATGGATTCCACCCGCATACAGCTGATCATTTTTTTCATCGTAAACGAGTTGATTGAGTACTCCCCTTGCTTCGACAATAATGTCTCCAGCGCCATTAATAATTTCGCTCGTTCTCAGTTGGTTTTCTCCTTCACCTGCTGGTTGATCATCATAGCCTGTCGTGTGAATAAACAACACTTGGTCTTGTGCAAATACAGGATCAAACAATTGATACTCTGAACTAGCTTCAAATATAGTTTCTTCATTTAGAAGCAAAGATTCTTTTTCCTCATGTTCTATCGCATAGACTAATTGATCGCCGTTAACAGCGAACTCTCCTGTAAACCTTGGTTCAGTCTCCTGATTCGTTTGAATGAAACCGAATGTAGCTAATGCCACGACTATACCACCCATTACACCGATTAAAAGGAGAATATTTTTAAATTGCATCCTATCAACTCCCTACATTGACGGCCTAAACGGCCAGAAAAACTGTGCAATCTCCATTGGTACAAACGGTAACCATAGACTTGCAACCGGTAATGTTCCAAATAGGAAGACGAAAAACGTAACTACACTACTTACGACCATTGCTCGTTTCGTCCGCTTTAGAAACTTTGCTTGCAGTACATAACTTAGTGCCCATACGACAATTGGCAACACATAATTAAGCAATATAATATTAAGCCCAACAAAAATCATCGCACCGAAGCCGATGAATACATTAATTGCAGCGATCGTAAAGCCTGTTGTTAATTGCATACTATGAAAATAACGACGGGTTTTAACTTCTTTCGATGACCCGTTATACGATAAAGTCGTAAGATAAATCAGCGCAATATTCAATAAAATCATGACATAAAACAATACATGAAATGACGTTGCTTGCGTATAAAGGCCAGTAAGACCAAACAAAATAAACAGTAATAAATGCAATAACAATGCCATGTTCATCCACTGTTTACGCTTAAGTACAAATCGTTGGTTTAATGATAAAACAAGCACTGCAATCTGTCCGATAAAGATCGTAAATAATGAATAGACAGCCATTTGTTCCACTACGACAACATGGACAAACAGCGCGCACATCCATAAAAATGACCCGAATACAAATCCAAGGAACATCTCTCTTCGAAAAGGAAATTTCGCTTGTTGAATTTGATCACCTAGGACAGACTCTTTGCCAAACTCACTCATTGCTTCCTCCTCCGCTTCCTTTTCAGATTTGCCGTTACTCATTTTATCTTCTTTCATGTCTTCGAGATGAACGAGTAACTCTTCATACAAATCCTCATGTTCAGCACGGCTACCGTCCGTTTGCTGAACGATTCGCTCTACAAAACTCGGAAAGCTACTCATGTGACTCACTCGTTCGTTGGACGAGATCGTTTAGTACGCCCCAATCCGCACGCTTTTTCTTAAGTTCCAGTACACCTTCATCTGTCACGTGATAGTACTTCCGTCGCTTCCCGCTACTATCATTCCAATACGATTCGATCCACCCCTTCTTTTCCATACGTTTCAACGAGGGATAGAGCGTTCCTTCACTCATTTGGTACGACTCATCACTAATTGCTCGCAGTTTTTTCGTCATTTCATAGCCATATAAATCTTCTTTAGCGATTAGTGAGAGTAAAATCAAGTCAATATTACCTTTCATCATTTCTTTATCCATCGTATATCCTCTTTTCTATATACCTCGTATTACAAAGTATAGACATAGCAGATGACGAATTTCAACAGAGATTTGTAAGTCTCTTAAGAATTCCTTTAGAACTTTTGCACAAAAGGTCGGCAACATCTCACGATAAAAATTGGTCATGTATGCTGTAGAGTGCAAACAAATAGTTCGGTAGCGTAGAAGTATCTAGATTTTGCCGTTTCAGTGTTATAAAAAGGAGGAACCCCAATGCAAAATCGTACATACGGCTATGTAAGTCCTAACTCAGCAGCGGTGACACAGCTACGCGGACAATATGTGACGGGTTTTTCAGTTGGTATTTTGTATTTGGATGATTGCTGGTACCCAACCGTACCAGGCAATGTCGCGAACTTAAGTACGTATCCATTCCCGGTCATGCCTAAAAAAGTCCCGAACTGTACGACAATGAAACTACTAAATGGTGATGCAGATTTACTCGAAACCGTTGTGAATACCGCAAAGGAATTGGAAAAAGAAGGAGCAAGAGCGATCACATCAGCATGTGGCTTTTTTGGACGATTCCAAAAGGAAGTGGCAGCAGCTGTAGAGATTCCAGTCTACTTATCTAGCCTCATGCAAGTTCCATGGATTCTTGCTGGATTAAAGCCAGATAAAAAGGTCGGAATTTTGACTGCCTATGAAAAAGGTATGACACCAGAGCTTCTAGAAAGTTGTGGCATTCATGATTCATCCTCAATCCGTATCCAAGACTTAAGTCTTTTAACAGAATTTTCATGCATTATTGAAGATCGTGGAACGTTTGATCACGCAGCACTTGAACAAGAGGCCGTAACAGCTGCGAAATCTCTCGTCGGCAGTCATGAAGACATTGCTGTCATTCTATTGGAATGTAGTGATTTGCCACCGTATGCTCACGCGATTCAACAAGCAACATCTCGCCCTGTATATGACTTTATTACGCTTATTCATTGGATGCACTATGCTACCACGCAAAAACCTTATTACGGATTTATGTAAGACATTTCAACAAAGGAGAGGGCTTACATGAAAGAAGGATTAACGTTTGCATTCGCGGTCGTCGGGGTTGTCGTCGGTGCTGGTATTGCATCTGGACAAGAAATTATGCAGTTTTTTACGTTTTTTGGATGGGTAGGCGGGATCGGTGCTCTAATTGCAACAGGGCTTTTTATGTTCCTACTCACCAGTGTCATTCGAATTGGAAGTGAGATTAATGCCAAATCCCATTACCGTGTGTTGCAATACTTGTGTGGAAAATATTTAGCCGTATTTGTTGATTTATTTCTGACCTTTTTCTTATTTGGCATCTTAGTCATTATGATTGCAGGTGGAGGCTCTCTTTTTGATCAACAATTCGGATTGCCAATCTATTTAGGTAGTTTAATCCTTACTCTACTTACGATCGCAACATTGTTTTTAAACTTCAAGGGAATTCTTTATGTACTTGGAATCTTTACACCGATTATGTTCGTGTTGCTCGTTGCCATGTCCGGATACTCTGCGGTTACTACGAACTACTCAATTGATCAATTTATGCAACTCCAACAACCAGAGTCAGCAGCGACATTCCATTGGTTACTAGGTGCTTGTTTGTTCGTATCGAATTGTGTCGCCGCAAGTTTTCCGATGCTTTCAGTCATGGGAGGTTCAACGAAAAACAAAAAAGCACTGTTCATCGGAGGAATGTTCGGGGGGCTAACACTTGGGTTATTAACATTAATGATTCACATTTCCATCTTCTCGAATTTCCATTTAGCTGCAAATGTTGCGATGCCTACGTTAATCATTGCCTCTGATTTTATGCCGATTATTGCTTTAATCTTTGTCGTCTTAATCTTCGGGATGATCTTTAACACTGCCGTTGGGATGCTCTATTCGTTCACTAGCCGAATGATGCGCCCTGGCACAATGAAGTTTAAATTGTGCGGTTCCTTGTTCGGCTTTCTTGCCTATGGGGCAAGCTTCGTCGGCTTTACAGACCTCGTTAACATTCTCTATCCAATCACTGGATTAATTGGTTTTATTCTAATGGGTGCCATTACTATTAAGGCGATTTCAAAAAAGAAACCGACCAACCTCCCAGATCAGAAGCTCGAAGCATAAACCAAGGTCCTCCTAAACAATTGGAGGACCTTGGTTTTTATTCAGCAGACTGTAGTTCCTCGACCACTTCTTCTCTGTAATTAGGATCTTCAAGAAATTGCTGTACGAATGTAAAGTAATTGCGGTTTAATTTAAACCTTTCCCACGTATTTAAATCATCGGTAAACATTGCCCACTGCAAGGTATCACCGTCCACTGTAGACAGGAACCTTGGTTCATTTAACACAAATGCCGTTGAACCGCCTTTACCACCCATAATCGCAAACCCTTCTGGCGCATCGTAGTTATCAGATAAAATGGCCATTAAGTAGTCGGAAGTTTCTTCATCCGCCCACTCCCCTGTTTGGATCTGATTTAGCCATTGGCTGTATTCTGCTGTAGTTGATGAAGGTAACCAATCTGACCAATACCGTTGGTCTCCCAATCCAGCAGTAAGGCTCATTTCACCTGCATTTACTTCTCCACTCACAATAGATTGATGCGTTTCTAGTACCAGTTGTTCATAATCTTCAAATGACAAGTCTTCCAAGTTCCCATCGTATTCTTGAATAACGATTAATCCACTTACAAAAGGAATCATATCGTCATGATTTTCCATTCCCCATTCAGCAATCCGTTCATTAACATAATCAATGCCTAATTGTTCTAAAAGATAATCTGTATTGGCATTTGAGCTATATGACATCATCCCTCGGACAACTTCTTCTAACGAAACCGTGTCTTCACCTACATCTTCTAACCAGGCAGGGTGTGCGCCACCATCCGTATCAGGAAGGTGAAATTTCTCAAGGTCTACAATGTCTATTTGTTCATCTGGATCGATGTTCCCCGAAGTCACTTCCTCAGCGAACACACCTGCAATGGTCATTTTAGCTGTACTCGCTAAAGGAATATTCATGTCTTCGTTTCGACTCACAACAACTTCATCATTAACTGCATAATAAAAAGAGGTAGAAGGATCTGTTTTTATGTAATTCACAACAAAGTCCACGTCTTCTCTTAGTACGTAATAGACTAATCCACCAATGATCATAGAAAGAATACCTAACGTAATAATACCTGCTTTCGTATACGTGTTTCGATCCAATAGGATGGACATAACGACCATAATTCCTATACCTAATAGTAAATTAACATTTAATAATAAGACCGCCAAAAATATAACGATGGCTACAATCGTTGATCCAAACGCGCTAATATAACCCCACGTATTACGATTTTTCTCTTTTCGTAACGGCATCAGACTAAGAATGATGAATGCTACAAAGGCGAACATTGTTATCGTTGGCATGATTGTTTCCTTCCTTATCCCTATTCTTATGTTATTTGTGAAAACAGTAATTGAGTATACCATAGTTAATGGATTTGTACATTTTTGATTTTTCCATCTAGTTCACTTCAAACCAGGGTAACAATGATGATGTTTATTTCAACCTCTTTCAACAAAAAATAACGTCGAGCTGCTTGGCATTAATCAGCTCGACGTTATTAATAATACAATTAATCGTTAATAAATCGCATCTTCAATAACCAGTTCTTTTTCTTTAAATCGTTCAACCCGCAATGGGCTCAAGTCGAGCGTGTCATAGTACCCTTTCATAATCAGTTCAGTCAATCCTCTTCCGACTGCCGGAGCTTGTTGCATACCGTGCCCGCTGAAGCCAAAGGCAACGTAATAACCTTTTGCCTCGGGATGCTCACCGATAATGGCATTATGATCTTCTGTGTTGTGATCATACAATCCAGTCCAACCACTCTGGAGTTTCAGCTGTTCAAATGGTCCAACACGATGTCCGATGATTGGCCAAATGTTCTCGATAAAATCTTGGCGCTTCCAACTAAAATCCATACTTGGCACATAATCTTCAGCATAACCGCTAATGAAATGCTTTCCTTCGTGTCTGAAATAGACGCCGGTTGGGTCCATCGTAAGCGGTAATGGATTTTGTAGAGGCACTTCGGTATCGAACTGGAACACGCGGCGGGGAAGTGATACGACGGGTAACGGGAACCCCGCTTGTTGACTCAATTGCGACGCCCATGCACCTGCACTGTTAATCACGATCGGTGCATAATACGTGTCTCCATTTGTCATCTTCACTCCATTTTGAAAAACATCATCAAGCACCAGCTCTGCTACTTCATCGTATACGTATTCTACCCCAAGACGTTTTGCATTTTTAATGTAGCCTTGCATGACGGAATATGGGTCCAAATAACCGCTCTCGCTACAATAAATCCCCCCTGCAATGTCGTCCACATTAAGCTCTGGAATTCGGTTTAACAAGCCCGCTTTATCAAGAATTTCAGAGTTCACTCCTAGTCGATGTTGCAATTCGAGATGTTCTTCAAACTTGCCCATCATTTCATCGGTTCCTAAAAATAAATACCCTCGTTGTTTCAAATCAATCTCTGGATCAAAGCCATCAAACTTCATCGTTTGATGGAAATTCTTATATACATGTAAACTATATTGACTCAGCTCTATATTTACTTTCGTCGTAAACAGTTGGCGAATGCCACCAGCACTTCGTGGCGTAGATGAATATTCATACTTTCGGTCTTTTTCAAACACGATTACTTTTCCTTCGTAGCCCGCGTTAAGTAAATGATAAGCAATGCTTGATCCAATCACACCGCCACCAACGATTAATAGATCCGCATGATTCGTATTCATCGCCCCGCCTACTTTCTTTCGTTTCTTATAACTTTACAAAACCGAACATGGCACTTCTATAGGTACTCTCCACAAAAATCTCAACCGAAACAGCTATATTATTCGTCACTTTCACGAAGGAACCTGTCAACATGTGACGAATACTATTACTTTAAAGGTAGGTGTTCGGTTTGCTAGAGAGAATTGCACAACGAATCGTTAATCAAACGACAGATATTCTCAATTATCCGATGAGCATAACCGATGAACACGGAATCATTGTCGGATGCACAGACCCCAAACGACTCGGTACCATTCATTGTGCATCGATTGATGTATTAAAGAAAGACCAAATCGTCCATTTTGATGAAGCGTACGCAAAGTCTCTCGTAAATGTGTTGCCTGGTGTTGCCGCACCGATTTACTTCAACGAACGACCCATCGGTGTCCTAGGTATTGTTGGCGACCCTGAAGACGTGAACAACTATACGAAACTCGTAAAGAGCCATGTAGAAATGCTCTGTTACGAATCGTTTTATCAAGAAAGCGCGATCCTTGAAGCAAAAAAGCACGACACACTGATTCATCACTTACTTCATACTCCTTCAACGAATATAGATCGAATTGAACAGTATGCCCATATGATTGGATTTGACCTTTACCAGAGAAGATGTTGCATTCTCATTGAGTTCCATCCGTCCTCTCAAGCGAATTTTTTAACGTGGACCCATGACCATCATGTGATGCAAGAATACCTCAATGCACACGTTCTTGATGATGACCAAGATTTACTTACACTTCTAACGCTCGATCGCTGGCTTTTATTAAAAACAACACACCTTGATGATGTGTATAAAAACAAATCGTTTCACTATCAGATTCATCGGTTCCAAGAACATCTGCTTGAGCAATACCAAATCACTTGTCAAATTTCCATCGGTCCCCTTGGGCAAAGCGTCTCGGGCATTCAAGAATCCTTTGAAAGTGCAGAAAGAACGTTGACGGCTGGAAAGCATTCGAATGAATTGAATAAAATCTATCATTATTCGGACTGGTCCATTGCTCTTCCCTTATTGATCGATCAATTGCATCCTTATTTAGAGAAACGCCTGCACGATAACTTATCGAATCTTTTTAGTGATCCGAAGTTCAACACGTTATCAACAACTTTTCTTTCATATTGTCATCACAACATGAATTTAAGCAAAACGGCGCGGGCGCTCTATCTTCACCGCAACTCCCTCGTCTATCGTTTGCAGAAAATCAAAGACATCACAGGACTTGATCTCGATCAATTCGAAGATTGCATCTTACTCTATGTCGCACTTCGTGCAAAGGGTAGTCCTGGCCATTCCCAGAGCAGCGATGAGAAAATAACAAGAGAGTAGCCATACAAGTGGCTACTCTCTTGCTTGTATTAATAAGTTTCGTCTGAAGAAATGGTTACTTCATTAAATAACAATCGACCGCTTGGATGTTGCGGGGAAAAATCATTTACGTTGTCAGATACACCGATACGTAATTGTTCTTGCACAGTAAACACTTTCGGAGCTTCAATCATGATAATTTCCATAGCTTCTTCGTAAAGCTCAAGTCGCTTTTCTTCATCCATTTCAACTTTCGCTTCTTCGAGCAAAGCATCGACCTCATCATTACTATAAAAAGAGCGGTTTCCTGTATAACCAAAGCTATCTGAATGATACATGGGAAATAACCCGAAATCAGCGTCTGCATTGGATGTTGTCCAACCTAACATGTAAATCTCTTGTTCACCATTCGCTGTTGCATCTAAATACGCTCCCCACTCCATTGAATGAATTTGCGCACGAACACCCACATCTTCAAGTTGACTCTGAATTACTTCTGCGATTTGAATTCTCATTGGGTGAGCATCATTCGTCAATATGGTTGTCTCAAAACCATCTGGAAAACCCGCTTCTTCTAATAATTGTTTTGCAAGATCAACGTCATAAGGATAATTTGTGAGTTGATTTGAGTAACCAAAAACATGCTCACTAATCGGCGCAGTCGCTCGTACCCCGTATCCCTCATAGATGCCTTCAGTAATTGTGTTCGCATCAATTGCATGAGCAAGTGCTTTTCTGACTAGCGGATCATCAAACGGTTCTTTTTGGACGTTAAACCCGATATATTCTGTTCGAAGGCCATTGCTAACACTTACGTCAGCATTTGGCATTGCCTCTACCCGACTCATATTCGTAGGTTCGATATTATCGACAACATGAGCTTCTTCGTTCTCAAGCATCGCCAGTCGAGTCCCCTCTTCTGGAACGACTTGAAATGTTAGTGTATCGATGTTCGCTACATTTCCCCAGTACTCTTCGTACGCTTCATAGTGAACTTCATTTCCTTGTTCCCAATTAATGAGAGAAAATGGACCTGTCCCGGCAATTTCTACTGATAAATCCAATTCACCACTTTCGTGCTTATCAATGGCTTCCGAACTAATCATACTCAAACTAGTAAGATTAGCTAAAAGTGGTGCATATGGCTCGTCCGTATTGATATGAATTGTATAGTCATCGATAACGTTTACTTCCTTAATTGCATCATACATAAATGCCCTCGGTGACGCCGTTTCTGGATCTTGGATACGCTCAATATTCGCTTCGACTGTATAAGCATCAAATGAGCTACCATCATGGAATGTTACATCGTTACGAAGAACCATTTCTAACGTAACCTCATCAATCTGTTCAAAAGACTCTGCTAATCTTGGCACAATTTCCATGTCATCATCGTGCATAACAAGTGATTCGTATGAGTTTGAGAGCACGAGAGAAGTAGCGACATCATTAAAACGATGTGGATCGAGAATGACAGCATCTGTTGCAATCGCAAATCTCAAATCACCACCCGTTGAAGATGCGGTCGCATTTGTATCTCCTTCTGTAGAAGAACTTGGATCATCAGAACAGCCTATCATCATTGCAATCACCAATATCGGTACAAGTGCTTTACTCGACAACTTCACCAAGATCTCCTCCAGTTTATAATTTTACCGTCATAGATTCTAAGTCTCTTGGATAATCTGTGACCCAATCAAACCCTTGTTTCGTAATAACGACCGTATCCGAATGTCTAAATCCACCTAACCCTTTAATATAAATACCAGGTTCAATTGTAAATACCATCCCTTCTTGTAATACGAGATCATTATCAAATCGTAAGTACGGTTCTTCATGAGGACTAATTCCAATACCATGACCCGTACGATGAACGATTGCCTCACCGTACCCCCGCTCTTTTAAGAGTGACGTAGCCACTTGATCGACTTCGTACGCTTTAATCCCTGGTTTTAATAGATGAATAGCAGCCGTTTGTGCATCAAGCATGGCATTAAACGCATCGGCTTGTTCACTTGTCGGTTCTCCAATGATGAATGTTCGTTCCAGCTCACTTCGGTACCCGTTAATTGCTAATTGTCTCGTATGAATTAGTACGTCGCCTTCTTCTATTCTTTTTGATGAAGAGAAGACGTGAGGCATCACACTTCGAACGGGACCCGCCGGTGACATGCCATGGGCTGCGATCGTTGCATCTGGAAAATGCGTTGGTAAGTTCTCAAATAAATACGTATTTCCAGCACCATCGACTTCAAGCTCGGTGACACCAATTGCACAAGCTTCATATGACTTATTAACAGCTTCGTTAATCCAGACGCCTGTTTTCTTAATTTCATCAATCTCTTCTGTTGATTTGATGTATCGCATTTCAACCAGCTTTGCACTTAAATCAACTGTTTCAGATCCTACAGGCACAAAATGGCGCAAAAACATAATAGGAGCATTCTGTTCATCAATGGCTACCTTATTACAATCAAAATCTTTCAGTACTTCTCTTAGCCGTTTGTACAATGAAGTTGCCTCATTTTGATGTTGATCGGTCTCATAATAGACAGCCACTTGATCGATTGTCGATACGTGATTGGCGTGTACTTCTTCCAAACCAGGTACAACTAGCGCTGTTTTCTCTTTATCAATTAATAAAACAATCGGGCGCGAATACGTAAGCGCTTTAAAATTCGTTAAGTAAAATTGATGGTCAGGTAAAAAAACAACCGACGTTGTCACGTCCTTTTCACTCATCCATATGCGTATCGATTCCAATCTGTCTTGATAACGTTCACTCATTGAAATCCCTCCAAATTAATTTTTCAGTACAAACGATTAATCACAGTATAGGCAACGATGACAATTAGTTCTTGTATTAGATTTTTAGTTTAGGTATTATTTTTTGTATAAATAATCAGAATAATCCACCTGGAGGTGGCCCATGATGTCTTCCTTTCATCTGCACAACTTGAAGGAAATCGGTAAAATTGTGCAGCAAATTTTTCAAGTTAATGTTTCAATCTATACCGATACCACGGTCTTCTCTTTACCTAAACAAACAAAAGGTGATTACTCTAATGAATGGACGACAAAACTACGTCAAAACGTAAAATGGATGAGTCAACTAGAGGGCCAAAACTCATTACTACTTGTTACCGATTCAACTCAACAAAGCTACATTGTCGTACATTTCACAAATGGTGGGAAAATACGTTCCATTCTAATCGGACCATTTTTGTATCCTAGCTCTCCTTCTATTGCTTCTCAAAATCAATGGAGTACACTGACTCCACAAGAGCTTAAAAACATCGGGATCTTACTTTACTACTCAATCTTTATGGGGAGGCTCTCCGATGAAGAAAAAACGCAAACCTTTGAGATATTTGACCATGCGAGCTTTATGACAAGAATTAATACGAGCATGCAATTACTTAAATTGAAAGAGCTTATCCATTTTGAGTTATATGCAATTGATGAGGACGAACAAATTTCAATTGCAGGCAAACGGGATCTGTTTTTTGAAATCAATCAAGATTCATTAGATGAACATAGTGGGATTATTGGGGCTTATATAGTATTAGCCGTTCGTACGACCAAAGTAGGTGGTATTGCAGAGGAAATCATTCCAACGTTACGGAAGCTATTTTCAGATCAACATGAAGAACAAGAGAAAGCAGACATCTACTCAAAGCCTGTGCGATTAGCCATACACTTTATATCTCAGAACATTTATACTAAAATCACTCTGGCAGGTATTGCGACGACAATAAGCATGAACGCCACTTACCTATCTTCGTTATTTAAGAAAGAAGTTGGAATTACATTAAGTTCTTACGTACAAAATCAAAAAATATTTGAGGCCTGCGCTCTTATGACGCAAACAGATTTAACGATCAATGAAATCTATTATCGGTTAGGATTTTACGACCAGAGCTATTTTTCTAAAGTGTTCAAGAAAGTAATCGGAACCTCTCCTAAACAATATAAACGAACAATCCAATCACATGCTGCATCCCCGTTACTTAAGATTGAGAATACACACACTTAAACCGTCCATCATTTCAATGGACGGTTGTACATTACATACCAATTTTCTTCAACTGTTGCTCAGCAAGCAATGGAACAAGGTTATCAAAAATATGAGTATCTCCATTAATAACCGTGTAACCTCCGTAATATGGATCAGATATGTCCTCATTTCGGAACTGTATCATTCGTTCATAGACACTTTCCGCAAATTCGTACTCTTCAATTTCTAGTAAATACATAATTGTAAATCCGTACAGTGCTGGAGACTCATAATCTACAAGTGGTGCTTTTGTATTCAGGTCATAAATTCCGTGAATCACTCCTCTTTTCTCAAATTCGTCTCGTATAAAGTCGAGCAGTTCATTTGATCTCATCCCAGCTTTTGCCTCATGATAGGCAATGATCATCTGATCAACCATATTTACCTCTTGATCAAATTCATACTCAGCTTGTTCTACGTTGTATGATTTAGGATAAAACCCGCTCTGAATAGGTGCTTCTTCAAGGATGTGGATCGTATTTTGGTAAAGTGTTTCATCCAATTGATTATCATGATGAAGTATCTCTAAGGCAGACCGATCAATATATGAAAGCGTAATAACAGATGACGCATAGTCATGCTTTGTATCATAAAAGTCCGTGTAAACCTCAACATCTTGATAACGACTATTTAATTGGTGTGTGATTACACGAGAAATTTCTTGATATTCAGATTCACCATATCGTTCATATGCATTCATAAAGGCATAGGCGATACGAATATCATCAATTAGCGCATTCGTTGAAACATGTTGAGAAGCACCTGGCGTTAACTTCCAGTAGATCATCCCGTCTTCTTCTAGAAATGAATCTTCAAAGTTTTCAACGTACTCTTTGAATAATGAATGATCGTCTCGCAATAAGGCATACTCCATTAACAAGCCGATTGTCTCAGACAATGCTTCTCGACCAGCAACAAGATCTTCATCCAGTTGATCTCCATCTACAATATATGTCGCAAACGTACCGTCATCATTCAAAAACCACTCATGGATGAAGCGCTCCGTCATAGGGCGTTCATCATTATTCATAGTGCACCCTCCGATAATCATTAATCCCAGACTTAATCCTAGTGTCATCAGCATCCACTTTGATCGTCTGAATAACATCAATGGGCGAATTCCTTTACTTTGACAACACCACTATATTTCCTCTTTGTTATTTCAACAATCTTCTTGGCCGAATCACCACTTCCAAACGGATTTGGTAAAGTAGTTCGATCTTCTGTTTGAGATAAAATATGTCTGATACTCTCCACAATCCTCTCTTTCGATGTTCCGGTCAGATGTAAATGTCCAGATAGAATTCCTTCTGGTCGTTCTGTTGTCTCCCTTACTACAACGACCGATTTGCCAATAGCTGGAGCTTCTTCTTGAATCCCTCCTGAGTCGGTAACAATTACATCGGCATTCATCATCACTTGAACAAACGTTTGATAATCAAGAGGATCGACGAGATGGATGTTTACATCGCTTCCAAGCTTACGCTTTGCTATTGCTTGTACGTGAGGGTTTTTATGAACCGGAAAAATGACTTGTACATTTTCCTCGTACGTGACAATGTGTTCGATTGCATCAAACACAGATTCAAGTTCATTCAGATTCTCTCGTCGATGTGTCGTCAAAAGAATTGTCTTCATTCTATTGTGCAGTAATGGTTGAATGAACCGATCCATCACTACGTTTTTCTTTTGAATATAATGTAGTGCATCAATGACTGTATTACCAACTACATGAATGGAAGTGGCATCAATGTTCTCTTTAACTAAAGCATCACGATTCGCAATTGTAGGTGCGAAATGTTCGGTTGCAATTCGACTCACTAACCTGCGGTTGCCCTCCTCTGGAAATGGTGAATACAGTGTATTCGTTCGAAGGCCTGCCTCCACATGAGCAACAGGTATTTTTTTTAGAAATGCTGCATAGGCTGCTGCAAATGTTGTAGTCGTATCTCCATGTACATACACAAGGTTGGGTTGCTCATTCTCCAAAAGCTCTGATATTCCGTTAATAATTTTATTTGTTAGTACTTCTAGTGTTTGACCCGCTTCCATTGATTGAAGATCATAGTTTGGTATGATCTCGAACAACTGCAACACTTGATCGAGCATTTCACGATGTTGTGCAGTATTCACGATAATATTCTCAATTTCTTCATCTCGTTCAAGCTCAAGTACGAGCGGTGCCATTTTTATTCCTTCTGGTCTTGTTCCGAATATTGTCATTGTTTTCATTAGTCAATCTCCTTTTGACCTTTAGACTTGGAATCAAATCGCTCTGTTTTATACCACCTTGCTTCTTGCTTAAACATCACCCTTTTTATTTCCAAACCGCTGGCATAGATGACGAGGAATATCCACATTTGTGAGTAGATGACATACATTAACGCAACCGTCATCACGTTCTTACTCGTTAATTGATTTTGTTCTAAACTAAGAGCGAGGCAGACTTGTGTAACAAAGACAAGAAACCCTATAAAAATTAACAGAAAAGAAACCGAACCGATTGTCAAATTCAAATCAACAACGAAACTCGTCACAAACAAACTGTGAGATAATAAAATTCCTGCAAAAAACAATAAATAAATGGAAATGAAATACAATAAATCAAGCATCACTCGTTTGCTTTTCAATTCTGTTACACGGAACAAATACTTTCCAATTACATATAGATTCCCCCGTGCCCACCTTGTTCGTTGCTTCCACCAGACTTTTAACGTCTCAGGTTCTTGCTCCCACGTCACTCCTTGAGGGAAAAAGCGAATGTGGTATCCACTTTCATACACACGAAAACTAAGTTCTGTATCCTCTGACAGCGCCTTCTCATCCCAGCCGTCAAGTTCCTCCAGCAATGATCGCCGAATAGCAAAATTCGTTCCTGGTATTGTGGCAACTTTAAACCAATACCAACGACCCGCCTGCGCTAGCCATTGAAACGTTAACGTCTCAATATTAATAAATCTCGTTAATAAATTTTTCTTTGCGTTTAAAACACGAAACTTCCCAACTACGGCACCTGCCGACTGATCGTTGATTAGACCCATCACAAGATAATGCAATGCATTAGGTTCAGGCTGATTATCTGCATCATAGACAACAATGACTTCACCTTGGGAGTTTTTTAACCCTTGATTTAAAGCTCCAGATTTCCCTTTTCCACCAAAAGGTTTTTCAGTATGAACGGCTTTAACAAATGAATACTCTTTCGAAAATTCATCAACAATTGCTCCTGTTTGATCTGTAGATAGATCGTTAATTACAATGATCTCTAATTTGTCTTTAGGATAGTTAAGCTTTACCATTTCAGAAAGCGTATCTCGGATGACTACTTCTTCGTTATGTGCGGGTATGAGAATACTAACGACAGGTTTTTGGAGTGACTTTTTTTGCCATTGATGGACAATTCTAAAGTGCTGCCAATAATAACAGTATCCACCTACCATTAGAAACAGGTGATAAAGCAAGCTTAACCAAATGATCAACAACGAGACATAGAGTATCAAATCCGCCATGAAGTCTAATCTTCCTCTCTATTTTTTCTCCTAATTACTTGGAAGAATATTAATCCTATAAACACGAACACAGTTCCTCCACTAATTCCTGCTATCACCCAAGCAGAACTTTGTGCCAAGTTTCTTAAATGGTAGGCAGGAAACTCGATTGATGTGGTTAACAATTTCGTTTGATCAATCTCTACATCAATCTCTCCTTCTCCACTTTGAATCGTTACATGCTCAACCTCTACATGATTTTGATAGTCTTTTAGATCGATCCATGTAATATCTTCTCGCTTCAATAATTCGTCACTAAAATGATCAAAATACTCTAATTCTATATATGGATGGTAAAACCCACCGATCAAACTACTGTCCACTGATTGATAGAACTCGACCTCGTTCATAACTTTTTGCACGGGTTGCTCCGCATCTGGTTGCACATAACCAATTGTTTCTGGTAATAACGTCATTCCGTGCAAAAAATCTGGCTTTGTTGGTAATGGTGTGGTATCCATGATCTCCCATTTTTCATCACTTAGTTGTAATTGACCAACATACGTGGAAAAGTAATCAGATAACACTTCATATCCGTGCTGCGACATCGTATAATGCGGAGCTTCAAACGCTAACGGATAAAGACCAAAATTCACGAGCTCTTGAACTCCCCTCGTGATGCGAGATTCAATGTATTCACGTTCAAACGCATGGTTCTGCTCTACATAATCGTCATAATCGCTAGGATGAACAAAGTCCTCTTCTTCATACAACACAGGATCTTCTGTATCGGCATCATGGTAGATAGGCATCTCATTCTCTACATCCCAAAATTCAAAGCCTTCTCCTGTTTCGCTTTGTCTAAATTGATGAGTGTATCCGTGTAATACAACACTTCCTCCGCTATCTTGCATATACAACAATGCCTCTAACACCTCAGGAGAATCACTGAAATGGTATTGCCTACCTGTCTCTGGGTGTGTATATACAGGAATAACAGCCATCATATATGGGATATCAAGTTGCTTTAATTCTTCCGCAATCGCCATAAGGTGCTCAGGATTAACGAGGGGATGAATGTCCTCTAATCGTAAATATCCGTAATGATTGTCTCGATAATCTTGGTCAAAAAATTCAACTAACACGTTTGAAAAATAGATAGAGAAAGGCTTATCAATTCTAGGTGAGGCAAAATAGTGATACTGGTCTTTTTGTACATACATCGGAAAATGACGTGACCCGTCTCCCCCACTAATATGAATATCTACAGTTTGATTCCGACCTACTGAAACATCTAAAACTGGCACAGGGTATGATTCGTGCTTGGACTCATAGTCTTCATTCACAAACAATTCAGTAATGGTTTGAGTGAAACCAACCTCTATAAAATTAAAGACTTCAGAAAATGGGTGAACATTGTGCCCAATAACTAATACTTCCCCGTCAAACTCTTGAACCCATTGATTCATCTCAGGAGGGATACTCGACACGATTTGACCGTAATAAACAAGATGCGTCTTATCTTGGAAATGTTCTCTTTTGGCATGTTCAACCGGTACCCAGAGTACATCGTTTGTAAACGAATGAAGTGCCATATCTAATAAACGTTGATGCTCATCTATCTCTCCAGTAGCAGAAGAATAGAAAACTACCACTTGCCGATCTTCACTGTGATGGAGAAGAGTTTCTACTGCTTTTGATTCTTCATAAAAGAAAAACATTGTTACTAAACATAGACTTATCACGATTAAAACGTTACTAAACTGATGTGATAATTTCTTACGCACAACAACGATCACCCTCACTTTTTTCCATTTAATGAATGTCTCCATAATGGTATAGAAAGCCATTCATCTGTTCAGTGTAGATAATAGCCCTAACAAACAAGTAATAATTTACTAGATCCACGGGTATATTATATCTATAAGTTAGAATTTAATAACTAATATTGTAAAGGATTCATATATTTTACATTTTGCTTATCAATTCGCAGATATTCTAACATATTATTGATAAAATTTTCTGATAATATATACTTTAGTCATTAAACTATAGTATTATAGTCTTAACCCGAGGGAATACAATTGCGGCGGATCCGCCACTGGAAGGAATTTTCAGTGACAAAGTCGATCCGTCAACAATTCAACTTCGAGGAAATCTATCATCAGTACAACCCATTAATTAAAGCTTCTGTTAAACGCACACAGATCCGAGGTTTCCATGAAGATCTAATGCAGGCAGGTTACATGGCGTTGTGGAAAGCATATGAAACACACAATCCAGAGAAAGGACCCTTCCCGGCGTACGCTAAGCTTTGCGTAAGTTATGAACTGTTGACGTACTTCAAAAGTGAGTACACCTATCAGGGCCATAACATGCCTACCGACTTCCAAGAAACATATGAAGAGCGTGGCCACGCAAAAGACAGATTCACAGAGGATGATTTCGGGCATTACCTCTCGCTACTAAGCGACAAAGAACGCATATGGGCGTATGAACATTGCGTCAACGATTTGCCCCCTCGCATGATTGCTAAGAAATACAGGGTATCTGTGTCCGCTGTGAAAGACTGGCGGAAGCGGGCGGTTGCACGGCTGAGAAAAGTATTAAGATGACAAATGAGTCCCTTTGAAATTCAAAGGGACTCATTCGTATGAAGTGATTTCATTAGTAAATCTGTCGATCATTTTCACCCATATTTCCACACCTTGTCTCATACGTATAAGTAGGAGAAGGAAGGTGTTTCGGTGAAGACGTTTTTTCGTGGCTTACTCGTACTTTCACTCGCCGCATTTGTTGGTGAGTGCTTAGAACTGTTTATCAATGTTGTACTGGCTCGTGAACTTGGCGATGAAGCTTTCGGTTTGTATATGGCCATTCTGCCGACGATTCTTTTCGTTGTAGTACTTTCAAATATTGAATTGCCAGTATCCATTTCAAAGCTCATTGCTGAAAAGGAACCAACGTATCACTGGAGCGTCCTTACACACGCACTGAAATTGGCATCACTTTGGGCTGTTGTCATGATGTTCATCGCATCATGGGTTTTACCTTTACTCCCTGTCTTTCATACGTACCACGTAGGGATTCAATGGATGCTTCTTCTTCTTATTCCAATCATTACGTTCTCTGCGGTTGTAAAGGGCTATTTAATCGGTGCCCAGAAGACAACAAAGATTGCAATCGCCAATCTGATGAAGCGATCACTACAACTCGTTGGTCTCCTTATCGTGTTTCAATTGTTTTCTTTTGACAGTGACGTTGCGATTTTTATGGCTCTACTTGCTTTAAAACTAAGTGAATTACTCGTTTTAGGTTACTTAATGGTCGTGTTCATTTTTAATATGAAAAAGATAAAATCCGTGAAGCAAACAACTCTCACTGGAAAAGAAGTGCGACAGAAATTACTTGCCGTCTCCATTCCTACGACAGGTCTTAGAATCTTTCATTCCGCTTCATTTGCCATTAAACCGTTCCTAATTACTTGGGCCCTCGGAAACGCAGGAATGATTGAAAGCATCGCCGTTGTCGAGTACGGCAAGTTAGCAGGGATTGCATTCACCGTCGGCTTCTTTCCAGCTTTCATTGCCCATGCGTTACTCATCGTGCTCATCCCGATCGTTGCTGACGCCTATGAACGAAAAGACTTCGCGACATTGCACCACTATCTGAAACTATCAATGGTCGTAACTGTTTTTTACGGTGCGCCGGTCGTTCTCTTGTTCTATGCATTCGCAGAACCAATTACGAACTTGTTCTTTGAAGCATCGTCGGCTCACATTTATTTGCAAATACTCGTTCCTTACTTTATCTTCCAATACTTTGCCACACCGCTCCAAGCTTATCTGATCGGTATTGGCTTAGTGAAAGACGCGTTCATTCACTCCTTGTATTCAACGAGCATTTCCTTTGTCTTAATGATTGTTCTCGGCTCCATGCAAAGCTTGCAAATGGACGGAATTATACTCGGAATGAACATGGGCGCTGTGTTGCTCACGTTGCTTCACTACGTAACCATTTGTAAAAAGCTCGGATTAAACGTTATGATGGGACGCCAAGAAGCGCTGCCTTCGTGACGGTGAAATCTAAGATGAACGACCGATGAAAACCATCGACCACTTAATCAGGTGGTCGATGGTTTTCATTTGTAACTATGAGTAGAGCTTTGACTTATAAAAAATTAGCAAGGCTGAAAAACGTAAGAAGCCCCAGAATAACCCCGGTCGTTGTGACAACCGTTTTCTTATCCAGTGACCCCCGGCTAATTCGAATTTCCATTAATGGAATTAAGACCATCATTGTTGCGGCCAAGATGATGAACAGAATCGGCAGCCATATATGATTCTGATGAATATAGCTCGCTAGATCTGGGCGGGAATCTAAGATATACGCTACGGCTAACATTCCTCCAAAACCACCGATATAAACGAACCATCTCAGCTGTCGCCATCGTCGATCCGCAGGCGTACGACTCTGTTTCTCGTTATCTATGGATCGCTTCCCTGCTACTAAAGACTTAGCCTTTAGCAAGAATTTGTTTAACTCGTTAATCCCCTCTTCTAAAAACTCCTCTTGCATTTGGAGTTCATCAAATGAATAGAGCCATTCCCCTTCTGTAAAGAAATCCAATAACGTCTGATCCGTGTAATCAAACTTCGCTTTTTGATAGACCGCATCAAATGCATATTTACGTTCTTTATTCGTTCCAATTGCATGTTGAAAACGCTCACGAGGTACAACAAAAAGACGTGGTTTCTTTTGTAAGAATAAAGCAACCGGCTTGCGAGTGCCATCCCGATATATTTCTCGGACTTCGAGTGCCGAGCCGTTGGCAGGCAACCTAAAAACCTGAAAAATTTCTTGGACTTCGAGTGCCAAGCCGACCGCGGGGGTCCTAAAACAAAAACTTGCATTTCTTTTTTACGTTTCAGAGAGTAGGATAAGATCCGACTCTCTTTTTTATACAAGTCTTCTACAACGAAAGCGTTCACGAACGATGTCTTAGTGCATAGATTGGAAACAAGGATGGAAGAAGGTGTTGGCTTGGACGATGATGAAATAAAGAAATTGCCAAAGGTACAACAACGAATTTTAAAGAAAGCAATGGAGATTCGCCCGAATAAAGATCAAACCCTCACCAAAGAAGAGTTCACACAGGTGATCCTCGATGTCTACGATAAAAAACTAAAGAATTACCGGAAAAACAAGAACAAGTACCGCTAAACCTCCGAGGAGGTTTTTTTATTTGCTTGCTGATGCGGCAGGAGATACGGATCAAATGACCGAAAGCTGATTAATGTTCGAGGATATCTTTTATCACTTTGTATGGAATTTTATAGAATTACATAGAAACCATGATTGCCGGGAGTTAATAGGCTCTATTGAATGTTCGATGTTTAGAGACCTTTGGACGAGCCTGGAGAATTGAAGCACCACAAACCATTCGTTAGGGTTTTTACCAAAATAAATTGAAATAGGTGATAGATTAGTAAAAAAGGAGAATGATTGATGGCTAAAAATCAAAGCATTCAACAAGCGGAAGAACGATTACAAAAGGAGTTCGGGAACCTTACCTTAGTGAGAGATGACATGAATCAGGTTGTCGCACAAGGCACTGTAGAAGAGAAGTCGTGGGCGATGAATTTCATTGCTGATGATCTAAAGCCATTCGTTGAGAAAGATTTTGCTGTGCTATTTAGTGAAGAAATTCAATACCAATTCATCATTAGCCACAAAGCGGGTGTTACAACAGTGGAACATAATACGTACGGCGACCTAGAGACGTATATGGCGTACTATGAAGACACCTTACACGGCAGCGAGCTACAAATTGACATTAAGAAAGCTGAAAAAGAAGAAGTGCTCTGGCGCGCGTTAGACAAAATCGCCACTAGAATGAAGGAAACGATCGACACGACCCTAAAAGAAGTACACTAAAGCCACTACAATTCCGACCAAGAGATGGATGTTCCATCTCTTTTTTTGCTGCACAAATTTAAAAGACGGACGAAATGTTTAAAAGGGCGACCGTTCAAGACAACCCAGTCGAATGAATTTATTAAAGGATAGTTCAAATAAAAAAAAGCATCGCAAGGAGGATTCCTCGAGACGCTTTTTTGATCGTAACGCGTCGCATAACAACTGGAGCAACGAGTCATCTTTAGCATACATCATAAAACGATTCATGGAAAGCTTAAGGTGCGGTTACGAAGGGAAGTTAGCGTTGATCTTACGGTTGAATTGTTGCGTAAATGGATGTGCGATATTTTCTTCCCGTGAGATGTGAAATAAGTAAGCATTGGATTTGGATTCAACCGAATGGAGCCGCTGCAACGTCAGGTTGTGCAAGTGATGATACTTTCCTGTGTAATCGCGTCCACCGGTATTTTCGACAACTGAAATGTTATCAGTGTAGAGGGAAATGCCATAGACCCCCTTATCACGAATCACCTTAGCCCCCATCGTTGCGGCCAACAACTCTCCTTGTGTGATCGTTTCCATATCAGGGAAGGATTCTACCCTTACTTCATAGTGATGTGATTGTTTCCCGCCAATATAAACGGTCGCAATGCTCGAATGATGTGTTGAGGATGAAAAACTCGCATCACAGTAGACGCTATTGATCGGCCGAGTCGAGTGATCAAAAGCTTCGGGGTTAATAAGATTGTTCGTGTACACGTGTATTTTTTCAGGTTCATGCACTCGCCGCTCTGGTTGTAATTCAGGAAATTCCGCTTCAATGTAAGGTTTAGCGAGGTTATCGCGATAGCGGATGAGCGTGACATTGAATGATGAGGATTGGAGTTGCTGTTTTACAAATTGACGCAATGGCTCTTCAATAGACGCATGTTCCCCTTTGTACGGCTGGTCAAGCCCTTGTTGAAGCTTATAATAAACAAAGGTATTGCAATAAAGAATCTCTGCAGCGGATACACCTTCATTTTCACACAACGCCATCGCCTCGATGATCGAAAACAAACTAGCTTCAATCCCCGTGGTAATGTTAGGGAGTTTGCGGACAGATACCATGCGATAATCGCCAAGGACTAAAACCGCAGAGACAATCGCATACTTTTCTAGATCTCGAAAGTCAAATGAACAATGAACACGAGGAGACTTATTTGTAGATTGCTGTTTTCGATCGTTGTACGCCTGGGTAGGAGGGTAAACAAAATCACCTCGTACGCAGGCATGGATCTGATCCAATTCCACAATGTCTGAAGCTTGTGAGGGGTATTTGGACATGGATTCTAAATCATCATGGATCGGCGAGGAGCGATCGTCATACTTGAGTGCTCCTTTTCGTTTGGTTTTCACGCAATCCCCTCCTGGAATTCCTTTGTTATTTGAATGATTTGCGTAATCAGAATACTCGGGTTGAAGATGGCTAGAGACAACACTTCATGAGCTGAAAAGATCGTTTTTTTAAAAGTCAGTAATGATTAAAGTTTTACAATGTCATAGAGTTGACTTGGCAAAACAATAACCTCTTCTTCCTCTAAATCAGAGATGTATGCGACAACATCTGCTGTCTTAATCTTCGCTTGATAAAGGGTGCCATTTGCCTGAAAACGGAAACGAGAAGCAAACCATTTCGCGATATCAAGATTCAAGGTCCAATTATAACTCTCTTCAATGTCTAGCGAATTTGGGCCATGACCACGGTATATCACCAGTTCATCTCGGTTAGAGTGAGTAGTAGGAAGGTTCAAGCTGAAACCGCGAGGACGATCTTCGACGAGTTGGTATAAGAAATCTTCATCAATGGCATCAAACCCATACTCCGCCCTCATGTGCGTTACTAAAAATAATGTAAAGCGATCTTCTTGGGGGATATCATCGTAAAAATATAAAAATGCCTCGATCAAAATGGCTTTGTGGAGAATCGAAGAGAAAAGAGAGTCGTAGTTTTCGTTTTCAACTTCTCGTTTGTAGCTCTCGTAACCATGAATGATGGAAGGGATGTGCATCTGGATGTCTGCTTTCGTAGGAAGCATTAACTTGTAATGAAACCAATCCCTTTGGACAAAACTTTTAAATATCCCGGTAGGATTCAAGTGAAAATCACCGACGTCCAGTTCACTCTTAACTAACCAATCTTGCAATTCTTGGGTAGATAATACACTCATGAAAATCCCTCCAAACGTAAACATGTTTGTGATGTAGTTCGTATAGGATGTATCTCCTACTTATTTCACTATAGAACGTTGGTGATTGGAAGACAAGCCATCTGCTCGTTGACACGGTTAGGATCTTCGAACCCATAAAGATGTTTCATGTAACTTCAATTAGCAACTTATGTAAGGAGTAGTACCGCTGCTCGAGTATTTTCAATTCTGTAACCGCACTTTTCTCGACATTTTACATTCGAACAGTATACTAGTCTTCATTGATCGTCGTTCTATGAATGTGAAAGAATTAATTAAAGACATGCACGAAGAATTAACGGACTACCAAGCCATTGTCACTAAAGAATCGTAATAGCCCCTCCCTCACTTATGCATTGTCATTAGACCATATACCAATGCATAAGCCCATATCTCCTTCTTTACCATTTCTATTCGCCCCTAAAAAGCACATAACATTATTCTATAGACAATTTGTACCAATGGATCGGGATAACTCTATGTAGTTTTTTGTCTTTTTTTGTAAAAGATTAAATTCATTTGTATTATTTATAAGATTTAGGTTTTATGTCTTATGTTTAAGGAACAGTCTTATAGATCATTAATATTATTCCGATAAGGAAAATAGTAACAAGGTGGTGATTAAAGAACGAAAGTAAATGTTTAATGATCTATTCAACCACAGATCAAATTCATATTAATCTGAAGTTTTGAAGTAATGAAAGTAAACAAAACAAGAAAAGGGGTTCTTCTATTGAAAAAATACTTTTATTCATTAATGACAACGGGTTTAGTGGCAATTCTCGCAGTGTCGCAAGCGTCAGCCAATGAAGATGTTGAGCAACAACTATCAGAAATTGAAGAGAAATATAATGTAACAATTGAGGTTTCTGATAGCGATATGAAGATCCAGTCCGATGCACCAGACGCGTTTAGCAATCTAAAAGAACTAGAAGAAACAGCGCAACTCCTTAATGACCTCGAGGTAGCCTCTATGAAAGAAGAAACAGATGAGGGGATCGATGCTCAATCAGATTTTGGAATATTATCAGGTAGTGTTACAGCTGCATCCCGTACTTTCAATTTAAATCTAACTAACTTTGACACTGACGACGCAATACCTATCAATATTAACTTCGTGTTTGATTACGGTTGGGCAACTTCAACTGCTGCAGCTGGACATAGATTTACTAGTATCTCAAACGAGTCCGCAACATCGTCCGGTGTAGAGGTAGTAACTTGGAGTGAATCGGCGACTAACTCTTCGTTTGTTAGCTCAGGTGGAGATAGCCAAGGTGCTGCGAATATAACTACTACAGGTCAATGGGTGGCTAGTGGCGATTTAAGCGCGTGGGGTGGTGGTGTTGATGTACAAATAAGTACTGATGTACTCGATATCACAAGAACTATAAGCCCTCAAATTGGTAGTTGATTAATCTAATAATTAAACCAAGCTGGATATAACTAGCTTGGTTTTACCTTTTCTATAGAGTGGTAAAGATAAATAAAGGAGTGCATTCGTGTGATCAAGTCTATTTTAGGAGCTACGTTAACCTTAGCCGGAATAATCATTTACATGAGTACCTTCATCGCAATGGCTTCATGGTCTGGTGATGGAGGCGATGTTAGACTACTTCATTCTATGGTTTGGGATAATTTCTTTATGCATGTTGTTCTATCCATTGTATCGCTATTTATAGGATTATTTTTATTAATTTATGCAGGAATAAGGACAAATAAATAAAGTAGTAAGTTTAACACGAGAACTTGATAAATACAGGACATATAATCTATATTTGAATATGTTGATTGACCCTTTATTGCTTTATGACTCTGTAATCACAAAAAAAGTTCTCTTTTATTAATGTATGATGTTTTTATTGAATATAAGAAACTCTTTATGAATCGCGAGTAAAGGGGAATGCCCATCTACAGACAAACCAAAAGTTAAAGAACAAAAGTAAACCACTTGCAGATACTCCTCGCAATAGTTGAAACAAAGACATAGACAACTGAACCGCTCACGAAGATGCTTCAGTTAACACGAGCGGTTCATCGCTTTTTTAGGTATTGAATAGAGAGCGGATATGAGTTGTACATAAAAGAGTGCTACACATCAGATGAGGGGGAGCAGATGAACTGGAAAAACATATGGAAAGGCATGGCGATGGGGATGGTAGAAACCGTACCTGGCGTGAGCAGCAGTACCATTGCGATGCTGGTCGGTATCTATGAACGTGTCATTGGTTCGATTAGCGACCTAACAACGAAACGATATCGACAAGGTGCTCTGTTTTTAATTCCAGTCGGCATCGGTATTTTGATAGGTTTCTTCCTCTCCATTCAAGTTGTTGAGTATTTTTTACTCCATTACACCATACCAACACATTTCTTATTTATTGGCCTAGTGATCGGCATGTTGCCCTTTATTTGGGAGAGCGGTCAACAACACATCAAAAACAAGTCGACAACACCTTACAAACCCATACAGTTTGTTGTGATGATCGTATTCTTCATGGCGCTCGTTCTACTGAATACCGTCTTAGATTACGATAAAACTGTCATGACGGACCTTGTATGGACCGATTACCTCTTCTTATTTTTTGCTGGGTGGCTTGCAAGTACGGCGCTTGTTTTACCAGGAATAAGCGGGGCATTAATTCTGATGATTTTAGGCGCCTTCTATACCGCTGTGGATGCCATCACATCGTTTAACCTAGATGTTATCATTGCAGTCGGAGCAGGTGTCGTCATTGGTGTCTTAATTACCAGCAAGCTCGTGCGGTATTTAATTACCCATCGCCGCCAAAGCACATATGCAGGTATTGTTGGACTCCTAGCAGGTTCAATAATCGTCCTTTACGTTGGGGTACCCGAAACAATCGGACAATTTGTAGCTAGTGGCATGATGTTGATCGGCGGTTTTTTGTTTTCATACATCATTAGTCAAAAGCAAAAACAGTAATCTGTATCAAGGGATGAGCGGAAAACCCCAAACTTCCTTGCCATACTGAAATAAAAAAGCGCTACCTCCAACAAGAGAGGGGCGCTTTTTAAAAGGATGAAACTCGTTAACGCATACAAACAATACCGCATTCAAGCCTTCGTAAAAAATGGTGAATAAGACGATTTAGGCACGGATTGCTTCTCTGTCCAAATGACACCACGATCATCCTCACCTAATTCGCCCGCGTTTACGGCGTACTCCTGCAGCCAATGAGTAAATTCCTCTTCGGTAAACAATTCTTTAAAAGACTTACCAACGACTCGAAAGACTCCAAGAGAGGGCATTCCAAATAAATAACGATCAAAATGTTCAGTCGTGTATCGGAGTTTCGCTTCTTCTGCCCGCCAGACATTCACCGTCGCGACATAGAATAGATAACCACCCGGAACTTCCAATCGAAACATTTGTTCTCCAGTGCCTAAATGCGTGAGATGCCGAGTTGTTATGTCGTGATGTTCTTTATTCGAACCCACAAAGAACTCAAAATGCACGGCTTCGGATTGAATATAGGCATCGATGCAACGTGAAGGGTTTCTCGCTAGGCACAAAGAATGTGTGCGATTGTTGACGACAGAATTCAAAAATCTTTTCATAAAATTGGTCATCATGAAAGGTAATTGAGATCTTGACTTGGTAAGGCTTCTCCTTCGTCTCATCGGTTACTTTACTCGCCGTTAACGTATAAGGTTGCATCCGTCCCTCCTCATTATTCTGGCCTTTCATTGCTTGTTTTTACTTACGTCTTAGTCTTCCATTAGTTCAGATCTTAATATTTTTTATTTTCTAACATTTTAACAAAATCTTAATCATTTTGCATGAACTCATGATAAAACACTTCTGTAGAAAACCTCACAAAAATCCCACCGTACTCCCAATTCCCTGATACAATCACCCAATACAAAAAGGGAGTGTGTCGCTATGTCTAATGTGATGAGAGAAACTGTGACTGCAAAGCCTGTACAAACCGTTACACTACCATGGTGGAAGTCTTGGGGACCTGGCGCAATTGTAGCTGCATGCATTATCGGGCCCGGAACAGTAACAACTGTTTCTGTTGCTGGGTCAGAACTTGGCTTTCAAGTCGCTTGGATTCTTGTTCTTGCTTGTCTTGTCGGATATTTCATTCAACGTCCCGTCATCAATTGGACTGTTGCGACTGGAACAAGTGTACTCGAAGGCATACGTGACGAAGTGAGTGTCTTCTGGTCAAAAGCGATCTTCTTCGGATTATGGCTCGGGGCACTGGCATTCCAAGCAGGGAATTTCATCGGAGCTTCTATGGCTATGAATTTGCTGTTTCCTTCTATTCCGATGCTCGCCTGGGTTTCGCTGTTATCTGTAATGGCCATGAGTATTGCTTGGTTTGGCGTGTACAAAGTGCTTGAGAACATAAACCGAATCGTCATGGTCATGCTTGTACTTACGTTTTGTCTTACTGCTCTGGTCGCACTTCCTGGTGCAGGTAGCACGATTAGCCAAGGGTTCACGCTCTCCATTCCACAAGGAAATATATTGATTATTCTAGCCTTAGTGGCAACGATTCTCGTGCCGAACACACTTGTTGCACTGTCAGGTTTCACAAAGAATAAGTATCGAGATTCAGCGTATTCGAAAGAACAGATTCGTAAGCTTTCATTCAACGATTTAAAAATCAACTTTACGTTACTCGCACTTATTTCAATTGCGATTTTACTTTCTTCAGCAACAGCGTTTTATGGGTCTGGTCAAACAATCGCAAGTGCAGGAGATATGGCCGTTCAACTTACGCCAATTCTCGGCTCTTTTGCAACAGTCTTCTTTGCGGTCGGTTTATGGACCGCAGGATTCTCATCTGGTCTCTTTAACCTAACCGTACAACCGATGTTATTCGGACATGCTTTCAAGCGATCCGAAGATCCAAATTCAAAAGTGAATCGTATTATCCTGATCGTAACAGCGATTATTCCAATTGTACTCGTTTGGGTGTTTGGTGGTTCACCGATCGAACTGATTATTTCTGCACAAGCCGTTAACGGATTATTGTTACCTGTACTCACTGTCGTCTTGTTCATCTTAACGAACAAAACCGATCGTATGGGACAATTCAAAAACACGACGGCAAGCAATGTGATCAATGTTCTGATTATCGGACTCGTAACTGTACTTGCGGTCCAAGTGTTTGTGGATTTCTTTTAACCCTATGCCCTAGCTCATTGGCTAGGGTTTCGCACCCCGTATTTAAGTAAACGCTTACTTCACTCCCCCTTTTTTCACTCCTTTGATTTTACTGTTATATTTGCTCCCAGCCGTTTCAGACGATGTGTAAAGCTACCCTTTTCTTCTTGTGTTGCGTTGACTGAGTTTCCTACAGTCACGAACTTTTATTTTAGTTATTCTGCACAATGATTTTCCTACACGTCTTGATAGACTATGTTCAAATCTAATCGTAATGAGGTGAAAGTGTGGGCTTAGTCGTAACAGACGTAAGTAAGTCGTTTCCATCAGGACATGGCATCAAACCTGTATTGCAAAACGTTACGTTTGAAAGTAAAGACAACGAATTTGTTTGTGTCCTCGGTCATAGTGGATGTGGGAAATCGACGCTCTTAAACATGATTGCCGGTTTCGCTTCTCCTGATGACGGGTTCATGACCGTCAATGGCGAACAAATTAATGGTCCCGATCAAGAACGTGGAGTCGTTTTTCAAGAGCATGCTCTTTTTCCTTGGTATACAGTTCTTGAGAACATTGCCCTTGGACCGACGTTTCAAGGAAAGTCTAAGGAAGAATCTCAACAAATTGCAAAGAAATATTTAGCCCTCGTCAATCTTGAAGACGCCGCCAATCAATATCCTAGTCAACTTTCAGGCGGTATGAAGCAGCGTGTCGGAATTGCCCGCGCACTTGCAAATGAACCGAAAATTCTACTGATGGACGAGCCGTTTGGAGCCCTCGACATATTGACTCGCGAGACGATGCGTAAAGAATTGTTGAACATCTGGATGCATTTACGAACGATGGTCGTTTTTGTTACACATAGCATCGCGGAAGCAGTGCATTTAGCAGACCGAATTCTTGTCATGAAGCAAGGTGAAATTGCATCCAACATTGAAGTTCATCTCGATCGACCTCGCGATGCGAAACACCCACAGTTTTTATCCCTCGTCGATGAACTTAGTTCAATCTTAATTGAAGAGAAAGCGAGGACATAAACCATGACTGTTGGTACGAATGAAAAGCTTTCCTTAAAAAACTCAAAGACCTCCCCTTTTCTTACAACAGAACGAAAAGATAGCCTGTCACGTATGATAACGATCGCCGGCTTCTTCGCTTTATGGCAAATTATCGGGATGATCAATGCACACTTTGAATGGTTTAACCCTACTTTTCTCCCCACACCTGTTGACGTGCTCGGAGCTGCACTTCATTTGCATGATCAAGGTGTTCTCTTCACTCACATTTGGTCAAGTACATGGCGACTTGGTGTTGGTTTTATTCTCGGGGTTGTTATTGCTGTTGTACTCGCCTTTTTAATCGCAAAAGTAAAATTTGTTCAGAACGCACTCGAACCTCTCATTAATGTGATCGGTCCGATCCCACCTTTTGCATTATTACCGATCTTCATTATTTGGATGGGCGTTGGAGAACTGTCAAAACTCACATTAATTACATACGCAACTGCCATTCCAATGATTGCTTATACCGTCGATGGCATACGTAATGTCAATCCGCTACTCGTTCGATCAGCTTTATCACTCGGAGCCAATCAATGGCAAGTGTTCAAAAGTGTGATCTTACCTTCTGCTCTTCCGCCAATTTTTGTCGGTATGAGAGTTACGCTTGCGATTTCTTTTTCGGCAATGGTCGTTGCAGAAATGATCGGAGCGTTCTCTGGTCTTGGTTATCTGATTATCGATTCACGTAACTTCTTTCAAATGGACAATATGTTTTTAGCGGCCGCGCTAATCGGAGTACTTTATTCCATCTTCGCACTCATTTTAAGTTTCATTGAAAAAAGGTTGTTCAAGTGGAGACAAGGTACACAAATGAACGATGCCATTAGCAAATAATCATAAGGAGTTATGATCATGAAAAAGAATCGTTTAAGCTTTGCACTTGTTACAGGGGTCGCTTTAACGCTTGCAGCATGCGGAAGTGATGAACCCCAAAGCAATGAAACATCTGAAGAACCAGACAATGAGGCGGGCGCATCCGAAGAACTAGAGACGACTGAAGTGACGTTGTACGGAGTTGTTGATACACAAGTGTCTGCTCAACAAATGATCGCTGAAGAAATGGGATTCTTTGAAGATGAAGGATTAACAGTGGAAAGTAATATTGTACAATCTGGTCCCGATATCGGCCCGTTAATCGCAAGCGGTGACGCCTACGCAAGTTTTGAGACGACGATTACGAACATTACGCTTTCCTCATCAGGTGTCGACAATGTCATTATTGCGCCAATGGCAAACATCTCAGGCACACAAGCGGTCATTGCTCACCCTGATTATGAAATCAACAGTGCTCAAGATATTGAAGGTGCCACGATTGGAATGGTACAAGGTGCCGGGGTTACAATAGCCTTGCAAAACATGGCCGATGAACTCGGAGTGGATATGGATGAAGTGGACTTTATCAACATGTCTCCGACAGACCAGATTGCGGCTCTTGATAACGGCAACATCGACATTATGGCCGCATGGGAGCCATGGATCACAACAGGTGTCGATATGGGCGCAGAATTCTTGTTCAGTGGCAGTGTTTCTGAAATGCCAGAAGTACAAAGTGACGTCGATTGGATGCAATATTACTCAACATTCCAAGTAACAGAAGATTTTCTAGAAGACAATCCGAATACAGTAAAAGCACTGCTTCGTGCTCTACATCGTGCGACTGAATACATTAATGAAGACCGTGAAGGCGCATTAGATATTATGGATGATGTTATCGAACACTTACCACGAGAACAAATTGAAGAAATTATGGAGCGCAATGATTATTCTATGGAAGTTACCGATGACCTAAGAGAAGGTTCAAACGTCATTGCCGAGCACCTTCATAACATGGATAGCATTCGTGACGTACCGACATTTGAGGATTATACTGATTTCACGTTGTTAGAAGAAGTGTTGAACGACTAATAACAAAACGAGTCTGTGGTATCTATACCAGTAGACTCGTTTTTCGTTTTTATAAGTTCGAATGTCGAACTCCCGCCCTAATTAATCTTGCCTCAATCGCTTCGTCGATCTGATGAGCATTTTTTATCGGATCCAACATTAGGGTGATTTGAATCCTGAATCTGTACTCGGTACCAACCAAATCATTGAACTAGGATCAATCATCACTAATCTCTTAGTTTGAAGCTAAAAATATCAGGGTCATGAAAACGATATACTTCAATCCTCTCTATAACTGTTCGAGGTTCGTTCTAAGGGCCTAATGTTTACTTCCCTTTGATTTTGACCAAGCTGTCGGATAAGAGAGGGGAGATTGTTTTGAGCTCTAAGAAGAAACGACTACTGGATAAATTTAAAATAGAAAATACAACGAATAAACTGGTTCGTGGAAACAGCTTGAAGAATGGCAAGCCCTATTCTCATTATGTTTACGAACCTGAGAAAAACGAAAAGAGAAAGGGATCTTAACATCCCTTTCTCTTTTTTTATTTAATATACTTGTCCGCAATTTCTTTCCCCAAATGGAGACGGCTAATTCGTTGTTCTACTGTTTCTGAAGAGTCCATTGATTGTGGGTCTCTGTATTTTGCTAGTATGGCTTCTCTTCGACGTTTCCTTTGAATTGGGGATAACCGGCGTGCTTTTGTCGCTACTTCGCTTTGCATAAAACAGCTCCCCTTTCTACTAGTTAGAAATCTACGATTTGTAACCCATTACCCTATCATTCTTACTCATAATCATACTCCACTATATCTAACATTTCAATTTCGTTCTTCACCACTTCTGCATAATGAATGAGGCCTTTAAGTGTATTCGTATCCAAATCATCAAACAGATCTTCGATGTTTCTTGAAACTACGATATACACCGTTTGTTCGGAAGGGATAATCAATTCATCATCCTCTACTACTTCTTCTACTTTTGTTTCAGCAATCATTAAATTCGTTGATTTTCTTTTAATTCGATTTTTATAGGCGATCTTTTGTGTACCTTCTAAGTGCTGAAGGTCTGCGATTAATAAGTTTTGCCCTTTAGTAAAATCATGACTTTCAGTATATACTTTCACTTCAATTTCATGATCGTCATATGCCGCTCTTAATTGCGTTTGGTACGACCTCATAACTTCCATTAAGATCGCTAAATGAGACCTTCGATCCTCGGCTCTCATTTTAGCCAGGGCATATCTATGAGATTCGATGACTTTAGATAAGTAATTGATCGTCTGACCTGCCTTTTTCTCGGCAATTTCATTCGTATCAAATTCAATCTCAACATTAAAAAAGCGAATTTTCTTTGATGAAACCAACAGAAGAGCATTCGTAAAGAAAAAACCAAAAACTAGAACGATTGCCGCGCCTAAAAACCCAACTATGAAGGGAGCAATATAGTACTGATTTGCAGATAAATCCTCAATTAAGGGGTTATAGAAATAATTTATTGTTGTGATTATAAAAGCTAAAAAAGACAACACGATAAAAAACATATAGCTTCCGATCCTAATCATCTGGCGATGTTTAGGTAACTCATTTTGTAGATTTAATAAGAAAAGCTTAAAAGCTCTCATATATCAGGTCTCCGCTTCTTGTTCGTAAAGAAGTTTTGTTACATGAGTTTCTACCATATCTCTATGAGTTTAAATCTTCTGTTAATCCTATAATTACATTGTATAGCAAAAGCCCACTAGCAACATAGAAACAATTCAAAATAATGGTATTTCAGGCTCAGGCAAAGTCTAGGCTTTGTTCCTTTGTTCATATCACTTATGCTATACTGCGAGATAGATTAAGCATGAAAGCAGGGATATTTTGACGACAAACGCCTGTTTACAGACCATTCGCTCTTATTATTCATCGTTATCTGACAAAGAGAAGAAGGTTGCCGATTTCATACTGTCTTCTCCGGATAAAGCGGTCTACTTTTCAATTTCAGAACTTGCGGAAGCAAGCGGTGTTGCAGATGCCACGGTGTACCGTTTCAGCAAGCGTCTCGGTTATCAAGGCTTTCAAGATTTAAAGATCTCACTCGCCAGACAAATTGTAAAAGAAGAAGCTAACATTCATGAGTCGGTTTCTTTCGAAGACGACGCATCAACGCTCGCTTCCAAAATCTTCACTGAACATAAACGTGCGATGGATGATACATTGGCTCTTATTAATGAAGAAACGTTGCAAACGGTGGCAACGATTATTACTCAAAGCAAGCGCATTGATCTCTATGGATCTGGTGGCTCTGGGGTCGTAGCCGAAGATGCTTATCACAAATTCATGCGGTTTGGCATTCCTATTCAAGCGTTCAGCGACAGCCATCAACAGATGATGAGCGCCTCCTTATTAACTGAAGGCAGTACCGCCATTGGGATTTCTAATAGCGGTAGTAATCGCGATGTTGTTGACGCACTAAAAACAGCGAAAGCAGGCGGTGCTGTTACGATCGCCATATCCGGGCACACATCTTCTCCTTTAACGAAGGTTGCGGATTACACATTAACGACGAGTGCCAGAGAATCTCTGTTTCGCTCCGAAGCCATGGCTTCAAGAATGGTCCAGCTCGCATTAATCGACGTACTTTATGTATTGTCTGCCTTGCAAATGAAAGACACGACACTTCATAATTTAGATAAAATTCGAGAGTCCATTGCTACGAAAAGATATTGACGCATACAGCATCCGCGCATGAATTCGCCAGCACAAATAGTAGGCGTGACTGTTGCATGATTAAGCAACAAAGAAAGAGAGTGAAGATGGAGAACCCATCTTCACTCTCTTTTCATCTGTTAATTAAAGAAGAAACTTAGGACAAACACGACGAGGAAGCCTACAACGCCAATGATGGTTTCCATGACCGTCCACGACTTTAACGTGTCTTTTTCTGACATTCCTAAGAATCGGTTGACGAGCCAGAATCCTGAGTCGTTTACGTGTGACAATACGGTTGCACCGCACGCGATCGCGACTGCAATGAGTGCAAGTGATGGTTGTGTTAAATCGACAAGGTTCACGATTGGAGCGACCAACCCAGCTGCAGTCAACATCGCTACCGTTGCTGAACCTTGAGCCACTCGCACACCCGTTGCAATTAAAAAGGCAAGTAGTACGAGTGGAAATCCTGAAGCAGCCATAAGGTCACCCATCACATCACCGACACCACTCTGGATTAACACTTCACTAAATACCCCACCAGCACCAGTAATTAAGATCACAATTCCGGCAGGTTCCAATGCTTTTGTAGACATTTCTTGCAATTCATTTTTGGAAAGGCCGCGCTTTTTGCCCAAGAAATGCAGTGCAAAGAGCGTTGCAATGATTAACGCCACGAACGGATGGCCAATAAACATGAAGATCTCTTGCAGTACACCTTCATTTAGCACTTGTTCGCCTGCTGTATTCGCTAAAATAAGAATTAACGGAAGTAATATAATAAACAAAATTAGTTTGAAAGATGGCAGATTCGTATCTACCTGCTCTTCTGCTTCCGCACGAGCTCTCACATGGTCAGGCACAGGAACGTGGATACGGTTTCCGATATATCGGCCAAACACCGGCCCTGCGATAATCATTGCTGGTAACCCTGCAATAAAACCGAAAAGAAGCATCCATGCTAAATCAACACCTAACATTGAGGCAATAGCAATCGGTCCCGGTGTCGGAGGTACAAAACTGTGAGCAACTGCCAGTCCAGCAAGGAGCGGGATCGCATAAAACAGCAATGATTTCCCTGTTCGCATCGCCAAACTGTAGACGATTGGAATAAGAATAACGAGCGCGACATCAAGGAATACCGGTATCGCGACGATTAAGCCTGTAAAACCAAGTGCCCACTGCGCACGTTTCTCACCAAACGTATCAATAAGAGTGAACGCGAGCCTTTCAGCACCTCCAGACGTTCGGAGTACTTCACCGAACATCGCACCAAGTCCGACAACAATCGCAATAAAGCCTAATGCCCCACCCATGCCCGCCTCGATCGTCTCGAGTAGTGACATCGGATCCATGCCAGTCATCAGCCCAATAAAGATACTCGCCAGCAATAGAGCCAAAAACGCTTGCATTTTGGAACGTATAATTAAGTATAAAAGTAAGCCGATCCCTAAGATCGTAATAAGAATTAAACTTACACCTGACATGTTTATCCCTTCTTTTATCCAGTTATTCTTTGTCTACCACTCAGCAATGCTACGGTCTTCATGTCTCCAAACAGGGTTACGCCAGTTGTGACCTACTTCGCTCATTTTGCGAACGTGGTCTTCATTAATATCGATGCCAAGCCCTGGCCCCTCAGGAATTTTCACATGTCCATCCTTATAGTTAAACACCGTTGCATCGGTTAGATAATCCAGCAAGTCCGACCCTTGGTTATAGTGAATGCCAAGGCTCTGTTCTTGAATAAAAGCATTGTGACACGTTGCGTCAACTTGAAGGCACGAAGCCAGTGCAATCGGACCGAGTGGACAATGGGGTGCCGCAGCGACATCAAATGCTTCAGCCATGGAAATAATCTTCTTGTTTTCCGTAATCCCGCCGGCATGTGACAAGTCTGGTTGAATAATATCAACATAACCATCTTTAAGGATTGTTTTAAAATCCCACTTTGAGTACATCCGCTCGCCTGTAGCAATCGGAATTGCTGTATGATTAGCGATCTCGCGCAATGCTTCATTGTTCTCTGGTAGTACGGGCTCTTCAATGAACATCGGGCGAAACTGTTCTAATTCTTTCGCAAGAATCTTCGCCATCGGCTTATGCACTCTACCGTGGAAGTCGATGCCAATCCCGATATAAGGACCGACCGCTTCGCGAATGGCCGCTACATTTTCCAATACACGGTCGATTTTCTCATAAGAATCGACATACTGAAGCTCGTCGGTTCCATTCATCTTCACAGCGGTGAATCCTTTATCGACAACCTTCTTCGCTTCCTTGCCCACTTCTGAAGGACGATCGCCGCCAATCCATGAATAGACTTTAATCGATTCTCGAGCTTTCCCGCCTAACAATTCATGGACAGGTGCTGAATAATATTTGCCTTTGATGTCCCAAAGCGCTTGGTCAATCCCTGAAATGGCGCTCATTAAAATCGGACCGCCACGATAGAACCCTGAACGATACATTACATTCCAATGATCCTCAATATGAAGTGGGTTTTTCCCAACAAGATATTCCATCAGCTCGTGAACTGCCGCTTTCACCGTTGCAGCACGGCCTTCAATGACCGGCTCTCCCCAGCCAATCAACCCTTCATCTGTTTCGACTTTAAGAAACAACCAGCGTGGTGGCACTTGAAACAATTCATAACTTACGATTTTCATAGATTCTCTTCCTTTCCCTTATTGTAAGATTGCTTTATTTAATGATTGCGCTTTCAGAGACATTATTGAAAAATAATCATCTTCACTTCGTCTTCTGCACTGACGACTAAGCTGCCAATGCCTGTGAACGCTGTGCAGATATCTACTAGATATGAAAGCCTCCTTTAAATCACATATATCATCTAACATTCTGTTTATGATTGAGAGAATCGATCATCTTCTTTATGGAATCGCAACCATTTTTTCTGTAATTGTATGAATCGTATCATTAAGCGACATAAAATGAAATATATTTTCTTATTTTAATTTACAAATGAAAATAATTTTAATAACATACAAGTAACACCAACACTTGGAGGCGTTTTTATGAAAGTAGGAATTATCGGATTAGGGAAGATGGGGTTGCCACTTTCCCTACAGCTCATCGACCGCAACATCGATGTCGTTGGATTGGACCAACAAGAAGAAACGATGAAAGCTTTAAGAGAAGCTGGCGGTGAGCCCGCAAGTACAATCGATCAATTGTTAAGTACGCTCGAAACACCACGAACGATCATCTTGCTCGTACCTGCCGGTGATATTACCGAGAGTGTATTTCAAGAACTCCGTGAAAAACTATCACCAAATGATTTAATTATAGATGCAGGGAATGCTCATTACCGAGATACATTGCGACGCCATGAACAATTGAAAGAGACTGGAATTCTCTTCGCAGACAGCGGAACTTCAGGCGGGATATCCGGTGCTAGAAATGGTCTATGTGCGATGGTTGGAGCAGATGAACAAGCCGCAGATCGCGTAACAGAAATTTTCGAAGCGATTACAATCGAAAATGGTTTCTTACTTACCGGAGGAGTCGGAAGCGGTCATTATTTGAAAATGATTCACAACGGAATTGAATACGGTATGATGCAAAGTATCGGAGAAGGTTTTGAGTTACTAGAGAAAGGCCCGTTTGAATATGATTATCACAGTGTCGCAGATATGTGGAACCATGGCTCTGTCATTCGTGGATGGCTAATGGAATTAACAGCAGAAGCTTTCAAAGAAGAGCCGAAGCTTGATAGCATTAAAGGTGTGATGCATTCTTCTGGAGAAGGCAAATGGACTGTGGAAGCCGCTCTTGACTATCAGGCAAGTGCGCCAGTAATCGCCATGTCACAATTAATGCGTTATCGTTCCCTAGATGAAAATCCGTTTCACGGAAAAGTTGTTGCCGCACTTCGACATCAATTCGGCGGGCATGCCGTAGAGAAAAACGAGTAACGAAAAGCAGGTGATCTAAATGCAGGTTGATTATATTGGCGTTGACATTGGCACAACCGGTGTAAAAGCGGTCGTGTTCGATGAAACCGGTAATGAGAGATACAAAGCATACGAAACGTATCCGATGCAGAGTCCTTCTCCTGATGCTGCCGAACAGGACCCCGATCTTATTTATAAGAAGACCATTTCTGTTCTTGAGCAAGCTATCGTCTTTTCAAACGAAGATGTGAACGAACTTCGAGCAGTCAGCTTCAGTTCTGCGATGCACAGCATGATGTGCGTCGACGACAAAGGATTGCCGTTAACGAACCTCATCACCTGGGCAGATAAAAGAAGTTCAGCCGAGACGAAAGCACTGCAACATTCAGAATCCGGTCAACAGTTCTATGAACGTACCGGTACACCGATTCACCCGATGTCTCCTTTTGCAAAGCTTCTATGGATGAAAACGCATGAACCTACGCTTCTCGAAAGCACTGCAAAGGTGATCGGCATTAAAGAATACATCTTCTATCACCTCTTCGGTGAATTCGTCATGGATGAATCAATTGCCAGCGCGACCGGTTTGATGAATATTCACGAACGTGAATGGGATGAAGAAATCGTGTCCTATGCCGGGATTACAACCGAACAACTTCCAGAACTTGTGCCAACTTCTTTTACGTTTTACAGAGATAACATCCCTTATATCATCGGAGCAAGCGACGGGGTTTTGTCCAACCTCGGAGTCGGCGCAATCAACGAAGGAGAAGTTGCGTTAACGATCGGCACGAGTGCAGCGATACGAAGCGCATCTTCTACACCCCATGTTGATGCGAAAGGTAGAACCTTCTGTTACTTACTCACTGACGACCTTTGGATTATCGGTGGACCGATTAATAACGGAGGCATTGCGCTTCAATGGGTCGTTGAAGAACTCGTTAAAGATGAAAACATCTCCAGTGATCAAGCGGTAGAAGCGGTGTTAACGTTAGCTGACCGCGTCCCTGCTGGATCAAATGGATTGTTCTTTATCCCATTTCTAACCGGCGAGCGCGCACCGCTTTGGAACCCTGAAGCGACAGCTTCCTATATCGGTCTAACACGTACACATACGAGAGAAGATATGATTCGTGCGGCACTCGAAGGCGTTACGTTTAATATTTACAGCGTGTTACTCGCCTTACAAGAATTAATTGGATTTCCTGGTTCCATCTATGCTTCCGGAGGATTCTCCCGCTCAGAGACGTGGAAGCAAATGGCGGCAGACATCTTCGACCAACCGCTCCATTTCGCGAAGTCTTATGAAAGTTCAGCGCTAGGCGCTGTCATTCTCAGCATGTATACACTGGGAGACATTGAGTCACTTTCTCATTTCAAACAGCACCAACACGTGGACGAGAAGGTGGTCCCAGACGAAACCTCCGCATCGCTCTATCGTGATTACAGCTCATTGTATCTCGAATTAATTAGAAGCTTATCTCCACACTATGAGCGACTGTATGCGCTGCAACAGAAAGAAGGCGTTCGGATCTAAGCCTTAAATGAATAAGGCATAAAAAAAGTTCGGCTCATGTATCAGCGAGCCGAACTTTTTACGTGTT
Source organism: Bacillaceae bacterium JMAK1 (assembly GCA_012970285.1). GTDB lineage: Bacteria > Bacillota > Bacilli > Bacillales > Marinococcaceae > Geomicrobium_A. The sequence goes on along the minus strand of JIBW01000004.1, from coordinate 285,834 downwards.
ATACCTCATCCCTTTGTAGAATACTTATCCATTTTTAACAAACTGCCTTATCATTTTACAACTTCGACACATGTACTTCTGGCTTTCTTCCCCCATTCCACACGCCGTCCAAGGCTCGCTCAATCTGAGCACCTAGCTGCAAGAGCAAGCCATCGTTACCTTGACGGGTTAAGAAATGCATTCCTAAAGGTAGTCCATTCTCAAGAGTTGCCATCGGCAACGAGATGCCTGGAATCCCTGTTACGTTTGCGATCGGAGTGTAGGAAAAGATGCTCCATAAATTCTGAAACCAATCATAAACATTCGGCTGATCACTTGTTGTCATGTACTCTTTCGTACCGACTTTTGGAGTCGGTTTCGCCATCGTTGGAGTAAGAATGATATCCCATTCTTGTAAGAATGTTCCGACTTGTCGAGACACGTCATTAAATTGCGCTTGCATCGCAGCACGCTTAGAATACGTAGCATCGATGCCTTCTTCCCATACGCGAATACACATTGGTTCAATCAAATCAGCTGGAGGTTCTTTTAGCCCTTTTTGTTCCATTAAGCCTGTAATGACTTGGGAGAAGTTCATAATATAGCAATCTGTCTGCGCTTGATAGGCTTTGTAGAAGTCGACCTTCGGTGTCTGCCATTCAACGTGATGACCGAGGCTTTCTAGAAATTCAGCCGTTCGGGTCAGTTCGGAGACGATGTGTGGGTCGGCTTTGTAATCGCCCCATTCATGAGATACCGCAATGCGAAGTGGCTTCGGATCTTGTGCAATTACGTGTGTATAAGATTTCTCTGGTGTCCAATAAGGCATGAACTCTCCAGGTGCTCCACCTCGGCATTCATCATAAAATAAGGCAGAATCACGAATCGTTCTCGTTACGCACCCTTGTGTTGAGACGACACCCATCAAGTCCGATCCATTCGGACTCACCGACAATACGCCACGAGATGACTTTAAACCGATAATACCATTCACGCCAGCAGGAATACGGATCGATCCCCCACCGTCGGACGCGTGCGCCATCGGTACCATTCCTGCCGCTACCGCAACGGATGAACCCGCTGATGAACCGCAACTCGTATAATCTGAATTCCATGGATTCCGAGTAACATAGAGCTCTGGATTCTCCGCCGAGCTACACAATCCGTATTCAGGTGTCGTCGTTCTCCCGATGATGTTAAGCCCGGCATTTCGAATCTTTGACGTTAAGAAACTATCCGCTTCAGCCCGATTTCCTTGCATTAGCTTAGAGCCCATCTCTTGAAGTCGACCACCGAGTGTAGGCCCCAAATCTTTCATTAAATAAGGAACTCCTTTAAAAGAACCGTTGAGGTTTGTTCCGTCTTTCGATGGTTCCTCCACGACATCATCAAACACTTCAATGACACTGCTGACGTGATGATCCAACGCACGAATCGCTTCCTGCGATTGCCTTGCCACATCACTAGCAGTCACTTCACCTTTTTCAATTCGTTCTGCTAGCCCAACAGCATCAAACTGTTCTAACTCAGTCCAACTCATCGCTTTGTTCATGGGATCACTCCATTCTCGTTGTATGGGTAGGTATAGAGCTCTCATCTACTTATGTATGTAATTACGGAATGCACAGTAGATTTCCTGCTCTTTTCAGTAGTTTCATTATAGAAAAGTTTGTGAGAAAGGGTTGGGTGTTTGTTAGGGGGTCTGACACGGGGATTGAGGAGTGGTAAAAAGAATTGTTCCTACCTTATCGTGTCAAACCAGTCCTTCATGATAAAGTATAAGTCTAAACAGAAAGAGCAATGGTCTCGTAATTTCACTATTTTCTATATCACAATGAAAATATTGCGTATATGTCTAATTTTTTTACCTCTTAAGTTTTACCTATACTAATATTTTGTTATAAGCTGGAAACAGAAAACCATTCATAAGAAATAAAGGATCGATGTCGATGTTAAAAGAATCACAAATTGTATCAATTCAAGAACTTTTGCATTTAAACTTACGGATCCCAGAATATCAGCGCTCGTACAAGTGGAAAGTTCCTACTGCAAATATGCTTCTTGATGATATTCTTCATGCATTTAAAAATCATATAAGCGAATACCGAATAGGGACTGTTATTCTGCACAAAGATAGTAATAATACGTATAACATAGTAGATGGCCAACAACGTCTAACAACCTTAACCATTTTGCTTAATACTCTCAGTAACAACAAAAGAAACTTCTCTCTTTTACTTGAAGAATATGACTACATATCAAAGCATGCCATACAGCTAAATAACCAGTTGTTTACACAAAAGAAAAATGATTTTTCCGAAAATAAGTTGGATGACCTTATTCAATACATCGAACATAACTGTACTATCGTAAAAGTAGTGACAGACTCTGAACAAGAAGCTTTTCAATTTTTTGATTCCCAGAACAGTCGAGGCAAGGCTCTGACTCCTCATGATTTATTGAAAGCCTATCATTTACGAGAAATGAACGTTTCAAAAGAAGGTGGTTTACTAGAAATTGTCGATCATTGGGAAGGGATGAATCAACGTGAACTTGCGTCTTTATTTGCCGATTTTCTATACCCGACAATGCAATGGATAAAACGACGCAATGGTCTTAATTTTGATACATCTAATATTAATATGTTTAAAGGAATTCGAGCAGATACAACGTATCGATATGCGAAGTATCACCTTGCATCCCATATCTATATTGAACAGTTTAATACGAGCCCTTTTCGCCATTTAGCAAATGTGAACTTATATGCTTTCCAATTAACACAACCAGTAATTGCCGGGAAACGTTTTTTTGATTTTGTATCTTATTACGATACATTACTAAAAGATATTGAAAAAAAACTTACAACAATATTTTCATCAGAGGAACTACCTATGGATGGAACAGGAAATACGTATGCGAAGCGTTTGTTTATTTGTAGTTTACTTCTAACCGCTGATCGCTTTTCAATCGATGCCCTTACGAGATCCACTGTGTTCAAATTGTATACGTGGGCGTATTCTATTCGGTTGGTGATGCAAAACCTAACACTAAAAACGATTAACAATTATGCTTGTGCTTCTGATAAGGACAAAATTAATTCACATTTCCCACTCTTCCAACGCATCTCTGAAATGAACTCCGCTGATGAATTTAATCAACTCATTCTTGATCCTGTAAAAACAGTGAGAACAGAGCAAAAAAGCCTTATTCCTGTTAAAAGCAAATTGAAAATCATCAATCCGGAGGTAGTACATGATGACAATGACTCAGAACCTAGTACAGCAGTCAGTTCATGAACTTTTTACTAATCACGAATATGTAATACCCATCTATCAACGTAATTATGCTTGGGGACAAGCTGAAATTGAAATGTTATTGAATGACATTTCTTACTTTGAAGTTAACGACAATAGCGATCATTACTTTCTTGGCACGATTATCGTTAATAAAAGAAAAGACGGAAAGTTAGAGGTAATTGATGGACAACAACGTCTAACAACGCTTTTCATTTTGTTAACCTATTTGGAAGTTCTAATTAATCTTCCACTCGAATTTGAAGCACGTAAACGTTCAAATCAGACATTACTTAACCTAAAAAATATAACCGCGTTGAATCGAGGAATCTATACAGAAGAAATTGTCCAAGGTTACTCGACAATAGAGAATTACTTAAATACTTTTTCAGATGAACAGACCAAGCAATTTATCATTAAACTTCAATCTGTAAAGATTCTCCAAGTACAAGTACCGCCAGATACGGATTTAAACCATTACTTTGAAATTATGAATAATCGAGGAGAACAACTCGAATTACACGAAGTAGCAAAAGGGAAACTGTTAAGTCAATTCTCTCACTCTGAGGAAGAAAAAAGCTTAGCCGCATTAATTTGGGACGCTTGTTCAAACATGAACAATTATATTCAAATGAACTTCGATGTTAAATTAAGGGATCTGCTTTTCGGTAGCACTTGGACAACGTTTGCATATAACAACTTTGACGAACTCTTATCTGCCTATGAGCAATTTGGAGCTAAGCCTCAATCTAAGCAGCGATCTTCTTTATTAGAAATTTTACAATCGCAACAATCACCTTCTCAAATTATACAAGAAGAACCTGTAAAAGAGTCTACCCGATTCGAGTCAATTATGAGTTTCCCGAACTTCTTACTTCAAGTAAACGCCGTAAGTCTCCAAGAAGACGACGAAAAAGAAGAACAGATGTTAAACGACCAACATTTACTAAAGAACTTAGATCGTAATTTCAAAAATACCACTTCTGCAAAGAAGTTTATTTATCAATTGCTTTATGCTCGTGTTCTTTTTGATACGTATATTATAAAGCGGGAATATTTACCGACCTACTCTGATGATGGGAAATGGTCGTTGCAAAAGCTTCATACAAAACCAGAAAAAGCAAAAATACCGAGATACAAAGCTACGTTCACAATTGAGCAGGATCAATTAAGGAAATTACAATCTTGTTTACGTGTGACATTCACATCACCACGTACAATGAAATGGATTCATTACACTTTAAAGCACTTAATAACAACTTTATCTATGCAAAAGGATAGACTCAAATTAACTAAGCAGCAAACTGGAGATCTTATATTCCAGCTAGAACATTTTTGTATAGAGCGGCTAGAGAAAATTGACTTCTTACATACAAACGGCTTTGACATCCCACGTATAGCATTTACGTATTTAGATTATGTGCTTTACCGGGATCAATCACATGTTACAATCCAATCAGATTGGGATTTCCAATTTCGCAACTCCATTGAACACTTTTTCCCACAAAATCCTGATCAATCTCAATTTAACTCTTGGGACAAAAAAGACTTAGACCATTTTGGAAACCTTGCATTAATAACAGTCCATGACAACTCAAAATTCTCAAACCTACCACCTAAAGGGAAAATTGAAAGCTATAGAAATGTAATTGATCAAAGTCCTAAGCTCAAGCTTATGGCAACTGTTAAAAGTGAATGGACAAACAGAATAGCTCGTGAACATGGAGAAGAGATGATTGAAATCTTAGTAAGTGAAGTAAAACGTATTAAACAACAAACTATGATGCAGTAATATTTTATTTTTTAGAATTCAACTAGCCCTAATAAAATATTAGGGCTTAAATCTGTTTAGAATAGATATGGCATCAAATAAATATATTTGTTTACAACATCTACGTTTTGTTTGGTTGATCATTAAATCGTACATCAATACTATTACTTCCACGACAAAATTCAACCACAAATTCAATTCCCCACTTGACATTCAAAGTCTAACATCTATAATTTACAGAAAGATGGGAATTATCAATTCGCGGTTGTGTTCGAACTGCATTTACTCATACTATCAAAAAGAATTTATTATTTTTGTAAGCGCTTAACATGTATAAAGTACTCTACACCTTAGATTAGATTCTACTTATATGATTTTATTTATCACGATCCATTAAATCTACCGAGGTGATCGACTATGTATACTGAAAAGCAAATGAACTACAATCAATTAAATTCAACATTCTCTTGGGACGAAGCTTATCAAGCCTTTGATTGGAATCCAGAAGAGAAGTTTAACATGGGTCACGAATGTTGTGATCGTTGGGCTGAGGATCATAACCGAATCGCGGTTTATTGGGAAAACGAGTTTGGTAAACAAGTCGAATATACGTTCAAACAGTTACGCGACAAATCTAACCAACTGGCGCATGCCTTAAAGTCCCTCAACGTAAAAAAAGGTGACCGAGTGGCATGTCTTCTAGGTAAAGATATCGAGCTTGTTGTTACCGTTTTAGCGACATGGAAAATCGGTGCCATCTATGTTCCTTTATTTACAGCTTTCAACTCCTCCGCGATTTCTTACCGGTTGGAAAACGTTGAGAGCAAAGTCCTCATAACAAATCATGAACAATCTAAAAAACTATCAACGATTGATCACTCAAGTAAAGTCATCGTCATCGACAACCCAGACACTCCCTCTCTCGACTTTCACTCACTCATTAATGAATTCCCTGTAGACTACGACGTTGAAGAAACATCGTTAACCGACCCTTGCGTCATTCAATTCACTTCAGGATCAACAGGCATGCCAAAAGGAGCCGTGTACGCCCACAAAATTTTACTCAGCACTTACCCGTATTCGAAATACGGAATTGCCTATGAAGAAGGCGATATCTTTATGGGTGGAGCCGATCCTGGATGGGCATATGGCCTGCAGAATTCGATCTTCAACCCATTAAGTTTTGGAATTCCGATTGTCATGTACAAAGGTCGTCCAAATAGCGAAACTTATTATCGCTTAATGGCAAAATACAATGTGACGAACTTCGCCTATGCACCCACTGCCTATCGAATGATGGTACAAGATGGCCCTGAGCTTATCACTAAACATTCGCTATCAGTGAAGAAATTAAGCAGCGCTGGAGAACCACTCAATGCCGAAGTCATCCGCTTTTTCAAAAAGCATCTTGGTATAACTATTCATGATCATTACGGCGCAACTGAGGTCGGTATGGTTATTAACAATTACCATGGGATTGCGATGGAGATTAAAAACGGCTCCATGGGATTCCCAACGCCTGGATTTACCATTTCACTTCTTGACGCGCAAGGGAATCCAACACGTGACGGTGAAGTTGGCGAAATCGCTATCGATACAACGAACGATGGCTATTATTTTAAAGGATATTGGAACAACGAAGAGAAAACTGCAGAAAAAATAAACGGAAAGTGGTTCCTAACCGGGGATCTCGCCTTAAAGGATGAAGAGGGATATTACTGGTTCCAAGGTCGTTCCGACGACATTATTACAAGTTCCGGCTACCGAATCGGTCCGTTCGAGGTCGAAAGCTCTTTACTTGAACACCCCGCCGTCTCAGAAGCAGCTGTCGTTGGCGAACCAGACGAACAAAAAGGCGAAATCGTCAAAGCCTTTGTCGTCTTAAGTAAACACTCCAGTCCTAGCGATGAACTTGGTGAAGAACTAAGTCTACATGTGAAAACGAACCTATCCAAGCACCAATATCCAAGAAAAGTAGAGTTCTTGGATGATCTGCCGAAGACGACGAGCGGGAAGATTCAGCGGTTTAAGTTACGGGAGTGAGGGGTGTACTTTCAAGACCCTTCCTGACAACAACCGTATTACATTATTAACTAAACGTGCCATAAATAAAGACTGCGCTCTATCCAATGTGAATAGAGCGCAGTCTTTATTAAATTCTTAAAACCAAGAAATGCTTTCTGAGTTAATCTACAACAACATCAATTTCTTCAGACCCATAATTTGGTCGTGCATCAATTAAGACCCAGTACTCTCCTGGTTCCATGTCAGGAAAATGAGCAGTAAACTTCCCATCTTCTAACCTCAATCCAGTCGTTTCATCTGCATGGACAGCTGATCCTCTACCATCACCATAATGAATATCAATATAGAAGTTTGTATCGTCTGGTGCGCCAGGAATCTCGCCACTAATCGTAATCTGTCCACCACTCGTATCAATTTCAAGGTTTGTTAGTGCAGATGGTTCACGCTGATAACTAATCGTTGTTCTTTCACCTTTATAATGCACTCGTAGTTGCCTATCATAATTTAAAGCTGTTTCAATTTTAATTTCTAGCGTTGTTGGTCCTACAACTTCAACACTTTCTGGAGTAGGTCCAAACCCAATGTCATGACGGCTCCATTCTTTATCGGAAATATCCCTTGAAAAATGTAGATGGAATGTATTCGGATCGATCATTTCAAGACTTTCAAAACCCATGGTTTCTGTGACTAATACCGCGAACGTTCGTTCAAAGAATGACGCCATTTGTGCCCGTGTTACGGAATCTTGTGGTCGAAACGCTCCGTCAGTGGTTTGTGTGATGCCATAAGCGTTCAACGCTGCGATGTTTTCACGATGTGATTCATACGCATCTTCGATGTCTGTAACGTCGTCCATATTGCCTTCTACGATTTCTACACCGTTCATTTCCAACACACGAATAAGTGTCGTAGCCATTTGTTGGCGTGAAATATTTGCAGATGGATCAAACACAGTGTTATTGAAACGACCGACCATAATACCTGCATCCATTACTGCTGAGATAACAGGTGCATAGTGATGGTGTGCTCTGACATCCGTGTATAAATCTCTCGACACTGTATCGGGGACGTCAAGATCAAACGCACGCGTAAACATCGTTGCCACTTGGCCACGAACGATCGGGTCCATTGGGTAGTAATGATCGTTTGAATAGCCGGTAATGACCCCACGGTTTTTCATGTCTCGGATTGCAGAAGAATGTGGATCATCGAAACAAACATCTAGAAAAATGGGACCTTCACCTTCTGAGTGGCAATCAATCCAATCTAATGCCGACGATTGCTGAGGAGTCGCAAGGAGTGCTACTGCCCCAAGCACCCCTATAAAAGTTAGTTCTTTAAGTTTTTTCACTTAATTTTCCCCTTTCGTAATATAAAGTGTAAAACGTTAGAAGCTCTTCACCTTCACTCGTTGCTACGTAAATTCTCATACTATGTATCTAAGAAAAAAGCCTCTTTCTTACAGTATACGACAAATTATGTATAATTTTAATGAGAATATAAATTCTTACTTTTGGAAATATTACGCGGTGATGTGGACTTCTTCTTACTAACACATTGGATTGTGAAGTTACTAATTTTCGCTTAACTAAGAAAAGACTATTCTAGAAATTCATCGAATTAGTATCTCTAACTTCACCTTTTTGGTAATATTCTATAGAAACAATTCTATTGACTATATCAACTTCATAATAAACACCTAAGATATAGCGACACACATGTTCAGGTAAAGATGTGCCATCATATTCCCAGTTATCATCGTATGTATCTCTGGTAAGTGCCTTAAGCCTCTCTTTATCCGTGCATTTGCTTTTTTTATTTCCACCATTAGTTTTTTTCATTTCAATTGCAATTAGGTTATCTTGGATTTTATTATTTCCTCTACTATGTGCAATAATGTCACATATAACATATATAATCTCTCTTCTCTCATTTTTTATTGATTTACGTCTGTTTTGGTTATTACTATTAAATTTATTTCTATTATATTCTACATCGGTATAATATTTTCCATAACCTGCGCATATCAGTTCTTCATTTAAACACATCATCAATTGTCCACATAAAGCTCTCTCTGATGCGTCATTTAATATTAGCTGTTTATTCTTTTTTAAGAATTTTTGATTTGACCGATCAAATATCGCTTTCATTTCCCGGTACATCGTAAATACCTCCTCAAGTCTCTATTAGTTTTCAGCCATTACTGTTATCTAGACTACACAGTTATATGCACTTACCTTGAGTAGATGTTCCTGGTCAAATACGATTTCCTCAGTTCATCCACCGAAGAACTGAAAAGCATGTTCGTGACAACGAATCGCGTCTCTGTTAGTGGATGGATGCGCCTGCCATTCCATGTATTTATATCTCAAGTGAGCGAGCACAACAGCGATAAAGTATAGTTTAATCCTTGTTGCCGGTGTTCTTCTGTTTGGTTTCACCCTAATCGACTTGAAGTTGTTTGCCCATTGGCTGTTCAGGATCCACTCCATAGTGACGAACGACGACCTTTTTCTCAATTTGATAGATTTCACGAATTTCTGTTACATACGACCGAACCATACTTCCCCCGAACACTAAGTCATGGTAGCGCACTAGAAGCCAGTCATGAATTTGAGCGCTACTTAGATGAGTGTATTTTTTAAGCCAAACAATGATCCAGTCTTTTTAGGAAGCCAGCTTTCTCTTCCCTATGCGTAAGCCTCATCAATTGTCATGCCTATACTTGTAAACCGTTGATCTTAAAATCTTCAGCTCCTTTGCAATTTACGTGACGTTAAATTTCCGTTAGTGTAGTTCCTTAATCTTCAATACAGCAAAATATTCTCCCCAAAAGTCTCGGCCCCTAACGTTGTATAAGCGATTTTTGATCGTATTTCTCCATGAATCGTATCGTGTCTACATCGATGGAAACCAATCGCTGAGAGAAAGTAAGGGCATTCAGAAATAATGTTTGCTCAAACTGTCTTGTGCCGACTCAAAAATTTCTTTCACGTGACTCTCTTTCATGGGCTTGTACAAGGTAATAAGAAAGATTGCACTAGTGACAATATCCCTTGAAATAGTCAATTTTGCCAACCCTTCTTCAGGATAGATGATGCCCTTGACAATGGAATTAAGTAATTGCGTTTACCATTCTATATTGATTCAACTGCTCTTCAATCTCTTCCTGTTCTAATTCGAATCCCGGCTTTCCTAAAAGTGCAAACATATTGCGTTTGTAACTCTCTACTCCTGGCTGATCAAACGGATTTACTCCGAGTAAGTAACCGCTAACTGCACATGCTTTTTGAAAGAAGTAAATCAGCGCGCCTATATGTCTAGCATCTAAACGATCGATTTCTATCATCGCGGTTGGAACTCCACCATCTTCATGTGCAAGGGTGGTAGCTTGCATAGCTTTTTGATTAATCTCATGAAGAGTCTTCCCTGATAGATAGTTTAGCCCATCCAGATCATATTCGTCTTTAGGAACAGACAGGTACGAATGTTGTGATTTTACATTCAAGACGGTTTCAATCATTAATTTACGACCTTCTTGAACATATTGGCCGAGAGAGTGCAAATCAGTTGTGTATTGAACAGCTGCAGGAAATAAACCTTTACCGTCTTTGCCTTCACTCTCACCATAAAGTTGCTTCCACCATTCACTTATTCCACTGAGCTTCGGATGGTAAGTAGCTAATAGTTCAATTGTTTTTCCTTTTCTGTAAGACAAGGTGCGAAACGCAGCATATTGATACGCTGCGTTTTGATTCACATCAGCCAGATCAAATTGTTGCTTCGCTTCTTTTGCCCCGTTCAATAGCTTAATAATATCAATCCCTGCTACTGCAATTGGGAGTAAACCTACAGGTGTAAGTACCGAATACCTTCCGCCTACATCACTAGGTACAATAAACGTATCATAACCTTCGTCTTCTGCTAACTCTCGTAATGCGCCATGAGTAGCATCCGTCGTCGCTATAATTCTTTTCGATGCATTCTTCCCATATCGCTCATCCATCCAACTTCTAATAAGACGAAACGCAATGGCTGGTTCTATGGTCGTTCCTGACTTAGAAATTACGTTCACATAAACACTATGATATTTATACGATTCAAACATCTCTTCAAGATATTCGCCATCTAAATGATTTCCAGCGTAGACGATTTGTGGTGAGCCTGGCTTGCGAAAAAATGTTGGAGTTAAGGCAGAAATAACCGCTTTTGAACCTAAATAAGAGCCACCTATTCCTACTACGATTAGGACATCTGCATGTTCTCTGATTTCATGTGCTTTTTCTTGGATTTGAGTCAAATTTCTATAATTACTAGTTAAAGGTAGATCTATCCATCCGGTGTAATCTGCACCTAAGCCAACTTTACTGTGAAGTTGCTGATGCGCAATTGCTAAATCATGTTTTAATGCTTGGTGTTCCTCAACATCAATAAACGAATTAGTAAATAATTTTGTCAATTTAATCATAAGCAACCTCCTCTACATAGTTTATATTGAAGAATTAAAAGTTTATTCTAATAAAAAACCACTTATCAAGATAAGTGGGTCAACCGTAAGTATTATCGAACTCAATTGTTATCAGGTTAATTCTCTTATTATTTATTCGTTGCAACTTTAAAGGTCATTTCTACACATATACTATTTAGAGTTATCACGATTAGGATTACCGACTTCTTTGGGCTCATGTAAGTACCAACTCTACTTCTATATACATGGGCGACCTACAGAGAAATATTTTAGTTTTGCTTCTTTCATTTCTACAATATCAAAGCAGTTTCTGCCGTCAAAAATAATCGCTTCTTTCATATTCTCTTTAAATTGTTATCGGTAGTTAGTTCGCAAATTTCATCCCATTCTGTGACAATAAATGCTGTGTCTGCATCTTTAATAGCTTCTAAGGCACTATCCGCATAATTAACAGCTTCTGGAAATACATTCTTCGCATTTTCCATTGCAATTGCTCGGCTAATAAATTCATTCCCTCGATCGGAATATAAAAGTATGATTTTTCGTAAATATCTACTAACGGAAGCTTACTCTCTTTTCACACAAGGTCACTTGTTTTATTTAGACGGCTCCAACCAATCACATATCGGTTGTACAGATCAAGTAATAAACAAACGTAGTACCAGCACCCGTTTTCCCATGTATAGGTAAGATCACTCATAATAATGTGTCACTCAATTTCTAGTGTAAATTACCGTTTCAACATATTGGCAATTTCGTCTTTCATGAAAAGGCGACAAACAAGTACAGTTAGCGGACCCTCTTTCAGCTTATTTTGCACTTAGTTTAAGCATATTAGTATACGTACTTCGAGAGAGCTTAAGGACGGTGTTAAGTCATACTCTCGGGCAATGGTCGCTCGTGATTGTCCACTCTGATAAAGGTGAACTTTCGGTGTTCTCGTTTTGGTTGCGACATGACATATGCTCCATAGAGGTTCTTTTCTGTAATGTAATAACCACAAAAAAGTTGTCCAATTTAGTATAGCCGATTTACAAATACGTCCTTTGAAATCCATTTAGTCTATCGATAAAAATTAACTAGTAAGCTCCTTTTCCAGATAATGATTGGTAAATTGTAATAAAGAAAATCTTTAAATCCAATTTTACTGATTGATTATTTACATAATATAAATCATATTTTATTTTATCACCATGAGACATTTCCGAACGACCATTAATTTGTGCATACCCTGTAATACCAGGCTTTACTAATAGTCTTAATTCTTGATGCTTAGAGTAACGGGATGTTATTTCAGGAATTTCTGGCCTGGGACCTACTATACTCATTTTTCCATTCAATACATTTAAAAACTGTGGAAGTTCATCTAAACTGAATTTCCTGAGAAAATATCCAATTTTTGTAATATTAGGGTTATAAGATCCTTTAAAAACAAAATTTTCAGGAACCCCGTTTTCCCAATCATATTTTAATCGGTTTTTCTCTATATCGTCAGCAGTTATTTTTTTCATTGTTTTAAATTTAAATATATCAAAATCAATTCCATCTTTACCTGTTCTTTTTTGTTTAAAAAGAACAGGTCTACCATCTAAAACCAATATTAATATTGAAATTACTACTAAAATAGGGGCTATAAACAACAGTATTAATAAACTGCCTAATATGTCAAAACAACGCTTAAAAGATTCTCTCCATATATTCCTTGATGATTGATAATCTTCTTTTATCTTGTTCGGTGTATTCAAATTCATTTATTATCCCTCCAGTCCCATTAGCTACTCCAACTATTTGCGAAGGGGCATTAATACTATCAACAATTATGCTTCCCTTTTTACCAATTACTCCACCTGCAACTATTTCTATTTTATTGATAAATTTCTTGCCTTTCACTTCATTTAAAAAACTATATGTTTCGGGAATAACTTTTTGTAATGTATATGCAAACCCTAATCTTACATCTAGGCGAACACTTGCAATACCAATACGATTTGTGTTTTTGATAAATTGTTCTGAAAAGTTGTTTATTCCTCCATCAATAGCTAAAGAATTTTGTTCTTTTAATAAATTTATAAAATCACCTGATACGTAATGTTTTGCAGAAACAAAAGAAATTAAAACATCTTGATATTTAATAGTATTTAGATCTTTCACTACATTAATAGGTGCTTCTTTTTTTGGTAATATATAATTTATTCCGGTTACAACTTGAACAGCCTTAGTATAATTTCTTCCATATACGTGAATGTTAGCTCCTCTTTCTTTGAATCTTAAAGCTAACTTTGCTGCAATATTTCCAGTACCTATGATGATTATACTTTTGTCATCAAATTTATCTTTGAAGTGATCTCTTACCAATAAATCAGTGGCTTCTACAGTAGCATCGTTAGGCTTATACCCTATTAGTTTTGATTCCTTCACCATCAGACATGAATAATTAAACAGTTTATAACTTTGCTTTGACTCTTGATCTACAAAAATATAGTCTACCCTTCCATCGACTTTTTCCAATATAGTAGTTACTTCGTTTTGATTTGCTACCAGGAAACTTATAGCTTGATATTGACCAATGCTTCTCCTTGGTAGTACTGAAAACTCTAATTCATCTCTTGCCGTGGTGCTAATCATACACAATTTAATTGCTGCTACAGTATCTATATAATTTACCTCTTTATTTATTTTTTCAATTATATCCATAATCTAATCCCTCTCTTCAATTAAACGAAATTATCTATAAACTATAGAAGAAACTTATAATTTATATTATTATTTATTACTCGAGTCAATCCCATAAGCACGATACTTTAACTTAAGTGATTTTACAAGGTAGATTATTCGTCTACAGAAATAATAAAACTATTATTGACAAAATATATGTGTATTTTCAAATTCATTCTACATCATCTAAGATTAAAACTTTTATGCCTAACAATATAGCTGTTATCAGTTTAACTAAAATGGCTAATATTGCAGCATAGAAAAAACCACTCAACCCATAGTTTGGTATGAAAATAATTAAAGCAACTAAATAAATAATCAATTCAATGCTTTGTATAATAATCTGCCAAGATGTTGCACAAAATCGTAATATAATAGGTCTTATTAACTCAAAAACTAAATTTAATACAGAAGCTAAAATTGCAAGTTTATAATATTCCATGGTTTGAATTACTAAATCAGGGTACAATACATTAATAGTGAATGGAGTAATTATTATTAACATGAAATATGCTATTATTGAGAGAACGATTGATGAACTTAAAGCTATTAAAAAGTATCTTCCTGCAAACTTTCTATCTAATCTAACTAAATAACTCAAGAGCATAGTTGAAATAGGGGTAACCCCAATACTTATCATCTTAGGTATGACTGTAGAAGCAAAATAAATCGCTACATTTATAGGGCCGAGAAATGGTAGTATTACCAGTCTGTCCATATATTTTGCACTACTACTTAGCATTATTGCAAAGGATAACTGTATATAATTATTTCTAGTTGTTCTCCAAAGGTTTGTTTTATATAGGGGCTCTTTAGATATAGAAGTAGTAAGTATTAAAAACATAACCGTACAAAACTCTGCAAACAAAATGATTAATTCCCATTTCACTCCAAATATCAATAGCCCTATACATAATGATATGGAATATATCAAAGATTGCATGAAGATGTTTTTATAATTTAAGTTTATTCTATAATAAGCTAATAAATAGTTTTTCAAAATGTTAAGCATAACTATAATTATTAATACAAAAACAAGACTCAGATCAATTATTTCACTAAAGAACAACAATATAATACTAAAAGTAACTATTCCATACAGTATGCCCTTAATCAAAAGCATCAAAAAATCTCCTGAAACACCTTTATCTTTATACTCCTTATACATTATCAATTTAACATTATTAAGTGATAGGCCAAATACTAATCCTATTAGGTTGATCATTCCAACCAATGTAATAATAACGCCGAATTCTTCTTGTTCTAAATTCCGGTTTATGGTCGGAAAAATGATTATTTGTAAAATTCCTAATTGAATTGCCGTGGCAGCTATATTAAATGAACTATCTTTAATATATTTTCCTACTTTTCTGTTCATAGAATTTATTCCCTTTTATAAATAAAAATTGAATTTTAGATTGAAAAATTAATATTAACCTTTAATCATTCCTTTTCTTAAAAAGAATACACTTATTATCATAAAAAATAATAATCCATGAGTTAATAAAAGAGTGGAGAAAAAAGAAGTGTAAAAATAGTATATAAAAACAAAAACTATTCCAAAAAATCTCTGATCAAGATCTATAAATTTAAAGTAATATATTATTAAAGCTATTACAAAGGCAGTTAATAAACCACCAATTATACCAAAAGAAAGATAACCTTCAGTCAATACGCCAACATTAGCATTTAATCCTGAGGTTGCCATTACAACCTCCCCAAAATATCTTGATAAGGAAAGATCTAGATCACTATATCTATTTACAACTAGGTTAAATCCAAAAGGACTATGAGCTAAATATGTGAAATTATCTTGAAAGTATTCAATATACCTATTATTTAAGTATGCAGGAGTAAAAAACACTCTTCTAGTAAAAGCATCTAGTAAAAAAATGTTACCTGTAAAGAAAAATAAGGTAGAACCACCAACTGTTAAAAAAGATACAAGTTTTATAAACCTTAATGATTTACTTATTAAGTCGCCTGTATAAAAGAAAAACAATAAGATTAAACCTAAGAATACACTTTTTAAAGCACCAGACAAATAAATATATAATATCATAAGGCTAAATAAAATTGTTAATTTATAATTTTTCTTTAATATGTTTATAATAATTAGTACTGGTAAAACCACTCTAGATAAAGGGGCATTCATATATCCTGTTACTACATTACCGACACCTCGAAAAACTTCCCTGGTTTCATAAACATCAACGAACAATAGGTTTCTTAAATCTATATATCTATAGTAAGAAATTAAAAAAGGCACGAACATAATTACTGCTAATACACTAAGTTTACGGTTTGGATTCTTGAATGTTTTTGTAGGTCCTAATTTCACATTCACAAATGATATACCTATAAGTAATATTAAAAGAAAAAATATTATTAATGGTAAAATAAAATAACTATCTGGATTATAAATGAAAAAAATTACTTCGCCAGCTAACCAATAAATTAGTAATATGTTATAAATAGAGAAAATAAAACTGTCTTTTATTGCAAAACCTATAATTAATAATAAAACAAAGAGTATTGTGCCCAGTAATAAATATAGTATGTCAGGCTCAAATTCAAAACCCATATAATAAAATTCACTAGATATAATGTAATATGCTATATTTAAACCTATATATGCAAAAACCTGCCAGAATATGAGCTTACTCCTAGTATTATTCATATTATAAAATATCCTATCTTAAATATTATAACTTTTTATTATACGAAGATATAATTGTTTATATTGACTTTCTATGTTTTGCCACTTAAACTTATCAACATTCAGTAAGCACCTTTTAGAAATATTGTTAAAGTCCTCTAAGATCATTTTTATTTTCTCTACTATTTCTTCTTCAGCATTGCTTTGAACGCTAAAACCAACTTTGCCTTCAGCAAACTGCTTATCAAAACCTTGGTTTTTAGTATATATAATTGGCATACCTTGACTCATCGCTTCAGCGTATACTAAGCCAAAGGTTTCAGTTTTAGAAGGCATAACAAATATATCATTATTTCTATAATGATATATCAAATCCTCTTTAGGCATTGAAGCGAAATATTGTACATACTCTTTACATAGTATTTTGCTAAATACTTTCTCATCATCAACACTTCCAATTATTGTGAATGAAACGTTATAACCCTGTTCCAATAAGATTTCACAAGCCTTAACAGTAACTAACAAGTTTTTACGCTTCGAGATTCTTCCAACATACAATAATTTTATTGTACCTTCACCAATTTTTTTTGCATTATTTTTGTTTTGGAACCAATAATTATTTATACCATTAGGAATGACATGAGAATTACCTTCTATTTTTAATCTTTTATCTAACTGGATATATTCTGATATAGTCTTTTCTTTATAGGATTGAGATATAAAAATAACAGCTTCTGCATTAAATAGTATTTCATTACCTAGATTCCTTAAATGTAGCATCCTCTTGAAGAAAATATTCATATCTGTGTCTCTTACTGCAACGATGTATGGCACTCCATATTTTTTAAAATTTTTTAACGCTAAATATCCATTTGAGAAAGTTGAATGAGCATGCATTATATCGTATTCTTTTATATTAAAACTTTTAACTAATAAGTTATTGATTTTATTTTCTTTTAAATGAAAGAAAATCCTGTCATATTTATGATATGCTCTTACGACTTTAGTATAATTCCCAAAATTAAGTGTATTGACTATTTTACTAATGGTAGGTAAGTACACAGAAATATTTATTCCATTTGTGATCTGCAAATCGTATAAGCTTTTATAAAATGCTGGTTCACCATAATAATTATAATATGAATTTAAGTGTAAAATTTGCATTCTAGAACACCATCTTTATTTTAAGAGTTTTTTTCTTACTCCAGAAACTATCCAAAATATAACCAGATATGTAGATTTGAATAAATTCAATTGCTCAAACCTTCTGTATACAATCCAGTGGTACACTATTAAACTTATTTTATTACTAGAAATTGAATGAGCTCTTACTCTATGATTGCTTAATACTTTATTAAACCCATAAATGTAATCTGATTTTTTTATCACCTTTAACCATAAAGCATAATCATTTCTTTTTCTAATATTAGTTCCTTCAATTTTTCCTAACTTTTTGCTGTCATATATTACAGTAGAATTACCTACGCTATATTTGAGTAAGCTATTGTAGTTGTACTTATTCAAAGTAGTTACTGTATGAGAAATAGGATTACCATATTCATCAATTTTGTTATAGTTCGTACATGTAAAATAATAATTATTTTTAATCATATAGTTTATTTGTTCCGCAAGCTTTTCGGGCAACCATGTGTCATCGCTATCCAAAAATGAAATAAACCTACCTTTACTTAGGTTAAGTGCTACGTTCCTGGTATAAGCTGCTCCAGAATTACTTTCAAGCCTTATAAACTTTATTCTTTCATCAGCTTCGGAAAAATTTTTAATAATGTTAGGTGTATTGTCACTTGAACAATCATCTACAATTATCAATTCCCAAAAAGTGTATTTTTGATTAATTACTGATGTAATTGACTCTGATATATATTTTTCACAATTATAAGCCGGCATAATAATAGAAACTAAATTATTTTTTTCCATGCCTAGATACTCCCTAGGTGTTTAAATTTATTCTTACAGTATTTTTAATAGTTTATAGTTACTTATTCTAACTTTTGAGTCTTGTTCACGTACTATTTCATTAAATGAGGTTTACATTGATCTTAATTAAATACAAGCTTGAATAATTTGCACCATACGTTTGAACAGTGCTTTAGTAAAAATATCGTTATAAAATACATGTTATTCGATACAACCTTCTAAATAACCTCAGCACATCGATGCATAGAACTAAACCATTTAGATCTTGGAACCTGAAACACCTTAGTATTGAATAGTCAATAATTATTTCTTTCCAGCTATAGGTCGGGTGAAACTTAATAGTATTTTACAATCTTAGTGAAGTGCTCTTTATAATAATACTTAAACTATAGAAAATTACTGAGAATTTTAATTTTATTGCTAGTGCATTCTTTAAGTTTAAATAATTTCACCTAGACAATATTTGTTTTATCTAC
Source organism: Bacillaceae bacterium JMAK1 (assembly GCA_012970285.1). Lineage (GTDB taxonomy): Bacteria > Bacillota > Bacilli > Bacillales > Marinococcaceae > Geomicrobium_A. The sequence goes on along the minus strand of JIBW01000004.1, from coordinate 266,510 downwards.
GCTATTGTTTGATATTTTTAAAAGCTCTTCTCTTATTTGATCTTCTCGTAATTGATTATAGTTATTTAGAACTCCCCAAACCTTTTCAATATTCAATTCTATGGTCTTTCCCCTATGGATCTTAGGAAATACTTGCTTATCACTTATTTCATTCTCACCTAATAATTCTTCAAACATCTTCTCACCAGGTCTAAGTCCTATATAATCAATTTTTATATCATCTTTATTAAAGCCCGATAATTTAATTAAGTTCTTTGCTAAATCTGTAATTTTCACTGGCTCACCCATATCCAACACAAAAATCTCACCATTACCTGCCAATGCCCCGGCCTGTATAACTAATCGAGACGCTTCTGGTATAGTCATAAAATAACGTGTCATATCAGGATGTGTTATAGTAATCGGTCCTCCTTCAGCAATTTGTCTTTTAAATAGAGGAATAACACTCCCGCGACTTCCTAAAACGTTTCCAAACCTTACAGCTACAAAGCGAGTAGAACTATGACGATCTAAATGTTGTATTACCATTTCTGCAATTCTCTTAGTAGCACCCATTACGCTTGTAGGATTAACCGCTTTATCTGTTGAAATCATTACGAAAGTATTGACACCCACAGAATCAGAAGCCTCTGCAATATTCTTAGTCCCAATTATATTGTTTTTAATTGCTTCCCTTGAATTAGCTTCCATTAATGGTACATGTTTATGAGCAGCTGCATGATAAACAACATTAGGCTGGTATTTATTCAGCACCTCAAATATACGTGGCCGATCTTGAACATCTGCTATCACAGGGTGATATGTTATATGACTATACTTTTGTATTAATTCCATGTGAATGTTATAAATACTATTTTCACCATGCCCTAACAAGATCACTTCTGCAGGATCAAATTTACTTACTTGTCGACACACTTCAGAACCAATAGAGCCACCTGCTCCAGTAATGACTATTATTTTACCAGTAATAGTGTTAGCAATGCCTTCCGTATCAAGTTCAACAGGAATACGACCTAACAAGTCTCCAACTTGAATATCACGAAATTGCGTTACTTCTACTTTTCCACTCATAACGTCTACTAGCATTGGCATTATTTGAGTTCTTATTTTAGTCTCAGAACAAAGTTTGTAAATTCTCTGTAACTCATTCCTCTTCAAAGAGGGTATAGCGATAAGAATGTATTCAATTTGATACTGAGTTACAACTTTATGTATTTCATTAGTTGTTCCTGAAACTGGGATACCTAGTATTTCTAGTTGTTGTTTTTTTATATCATCATCAATAAACACAACCGGTATTAACTCAGAATCCCTACTTCTTTTCAGCTGTTTTGCCGCAACTGTACCTGCTGTTCCTGCTCCAATAATTAAAGTCTTTTTTCTATTCTCTTTAAGCTTAATGTATCCGTCTCTATACATCCGCCATGCAAAACGCACACCACCTATAAGAATTAAATGTAGCATCCATGTTACTATTAATGTTCTAATATATACTATATCGAAAAAAATAAATTGGACTATAATAGTAATTATAATAGAAAAGGTCACTGCTTTTAGGATTTCAAGTAATTCAATCATACTTACAAATTGCCAAGCCCTTTTATATAATTTAAATAAATACGCAAATATATGATGAGAAATTAACAATGCAATAGAACTTGTTAATAATAAGCTCAAATCTACATGGCTAGAATCATAGAACAGTATTGCTCCCAAAAAAATTGCACTGATTACAACTAAACTGTCTATTAACATCAAAAGAACTATACGCTTTCTATACAAGTTTTAACCCTCCTCAGTTAACAAATAAATATATTTTAGTTCTCAATTAATAAATTGAAAAAGACATATGATAGCATAACTTAATATAAGTAAAATTATTATAAATGAAATTGGCACGCTTACATATATAATTAAAATTTCTTGTACTACGTTATTTTATATACTTGGTAGATAATGTCTCTTTATAATCTTTTCTATACCAACTAGCACCTGCTCTTTTATTTCCTCTCTCTCTAAAGCAAATTCTAATTGAGTTAAAACAAACCCAACTCTTTCTCCTACATCGAAGCGTATGCCTTCAAAATTATAAGCATAAACTTGTTGAATTCCACTTAACGCTTGAATGGCGTCTGTGAGTTGAATTTCTCCTCCTGCACCTTTCTTATGCTTATCTAGAAACTCAAAAATTTCAGCTGTTAATATATATCTACCCATAATTGCAAGATTTGAAGGCGCTGTACCTAATGTGGGCTTTTCGACAAATTGAGCCACTTCATAGAGTCTTCTTTGATTATTTATTGGATCAATAATTCCATATCGATTTGTTTCTTCATCAGCAACTTCTTGAACTCCAATTACTGAACGTTCAGTCTGATCAAATTGATCAATTAACTGTTTTAAACAAGGTGTTTCTGCTTGCACAATATCATCACCTAACAACACCGCAAACGGCTCATCTCCAATAAATTTCCTCGCACACCAAACTGCGTGCCCTAATCCCTTCGGTTCTTTCTGTCTTATATAATGAATCTCTACCTTTGAAGAAGCTTGTACTTTTTCTAACACATCGTATTTCCCTTTTACTTTCAAAGTTTCTTCAAGTTCAAAAGAATGATCAAAATGATCTTCAATTGCTCTCTTTCCTTTTCCTGTCACAATAATAATGTCTTCAATTCCGGATTCAATCGCTTCTTCAACAATGTACTGGATCGTTGGCTTGTCAACGATCGGCAACATTTCTTTTGGCATCGCCTTCGTTGCGGGTAGAAACCTCGTTCCAAGTCCTGCTGCGGGGATAATTGCTTTTTTTACTCTACTCATTATGATCGCCAACCTTCCTGTATGTTTTTGTTGAAATAACACTGCAGAACAATTTAATCGTCTTAAATTATTCTCCACTATCATTTCGGGTAATTTCCCCAGAGGCATCCAACCTCTCCTCACACCGCACCTTTGACTAGTTGAGTCTAAGGTGTTTCCACCCACAGCGCAGCCGAGTGCCTCCATTGATAACGGTCAGGAGACATTACCTAATTATATGAATGAATCAGAAAATTCCTAAAAACTTCTTCTTTTTAACTTTTTCTGGTTCATGTACGATAAGATGATAACCTTCAATAACTAACTGTGAATTCTCTTTAAATATTTCTGTCGTTTCTTCCCCGTATATCTTCGTTATCAATCGATACGCATCTGCTAATCGATTATTGCGTCGCTTTACCCCATGTGCATCAGATGCTACAAATTGAGTGAGGTTATGTGTAATCAATAGATGAGAGAATTGCTTCACTTCTTTACCAAAGTGTCCTGTAATGCTACTCGCAGTCAGTTGCGTCATTGTCCCCATCTTCACCATATCGTATAACCAATGTGGTTTATTTCGAATCGCTTTGTTTCGTTCAGGATGAACGATAATTGGTGTTACTCCGCTTTGTAACAAATCATACATTGTCTGACTGGCATAGTGGGGAATCTCATCACTCGGTAATTCTACGAATAGATACTTGCCCTGATCGTTCGTCGTTAACAATTCCCCATTATGAATACCATGGACCATTTCCCCATAAAGTCGTGTTTCTTGACCTGGAAGGATCTTTACTGCGATGTTCTCCGCTTCAAGTGCGACATTGAGCTTATCTACTTTCTCTAAGATGTCTTCTCGTGTGTTGAAGTAGTCTCTTAAACGATGATGGGGTGTTGCAACAATTGTCGTAACCCCTTTCTCTTCCGCTTGCCTTGCCATGAGTAAACTTTCTTGCAAATGCGGTGCGCCATCGTCAACGTTCGGTAGAATATGATTGTGAATGTCAATCATTCATAAATCTCCTTATCTTTCAATTAACTACAACGCTAACTACCATAATAATAGTGATAACTCTTTGAATCTCGTTGCTTGTGATTTAAGATTGCGCCTAAAATCTTCGTACCCGTATGCTTCAACACCTCTACCGCTTGACTTGCGTCATCCGTCTCGGTCACTCCGCTTTTTAGAACAATCATGATGCCATCACTAAGTCCTGCAACAATTTGTGCGTCTGACACGGCTAATACCGGTGGCGTATCAATGACAATATAATCGTATAGCGTCCGAGCTTCATTTAGAATACTCGTCATAAGCTTTGAGCTTAACATCTCCGAAGGATTCGGAGGGACAGGTCCACTCGTCAAAATATCTAGCGTTTCAACGTTCGTTGCTTGGATAGCCTCTACTAATGTCTTCTGTTTCGTCACGATTGAACTAAGACCGTACACATTTGGAACTTCGAACGTATAATGAAGCGCCGGTTTTCTTAGATCGGCATCAATGAGCAACACTCTCGCATCTTGCTGACTCATCGTAACCGCTAGGTTCGCATTCACTGTCGTCTTACCGTCCCCTGGATTCGCTGAAGTACCCATCACAATTTGTACATCATGATCAAGTGCAGCGTATTGAATATTCGTCCGAATCGTCTTGAACTGTTCGGAGATCGGCGAACGTGGTTGATCCCTCGTAATTAACGCACGTCTTGTCCCACGATTACTTTGGATAGACTTCTTCTTTTTCACGTTGCCTCTCCCCCCTTTTCTTACTTAAACTTTGAACGGCTGGCTTTTGATCCGCTTCTGTAAATTGAGGTATGACTCCGATTAGTGTGATACCTAGCTTCTCTTCAACGTCTTGCTGTGTTTTGATCGTATTATCAAGATACTCGAATAGGAACGCTAGTCCAACTCCGGCCATCATGCCTACAACCATTGCGATTGCCATATTCAGTAACGGTTGTGGTGACACCGGTGACTCCACTTGCTCTGCACTAGCAACCGCTAGAATACTAACATTGTCAATGTTCATAATTGATGAAATCTCTGATTCGAATGTTGAAGCGATCGTATTCGCAATCGTCACAGCTAACTCCGGGTTATCCGACTGCACTTCAATCGCAACAACTTGGGAATCCCCTTCTGATCGTACACTCACTTGATCTCGTAGCTCTGATGTCGTCTGACTTAAGCTTAACTCTTCAATGGCTAGATCAAGAATCGCAGGGCTCGTAATAATGACACTGTATGTATTAATGAGTTCAACGTTCGTTCGTAAATCATTTACGTTCAATGGAGCCTGTGAATCTGTTTCTTGATTAACGAGCAACTGTGTCGCCGCTTCATACTGTGGTGTAATGATAAAGAAACTAACGATACCACTAAGACCTATTGCTGCAATCGTAATAAGTAAAATCATTTTAATTCGTTTTCTTAATGTTGCAAAGATTTCTTGAAGGCTAATAGTTTCTTCCATTGCACTCTCCTATGAATTATTGTCTATCTATTTATATTATTTTTCAGTATACTTTTTATATTCTAACCATGCAATGATATGTTAGATTATAGCCCATACGTTACTTACACTTTTTTTACAGATATTTTCCTGCTACTATAGACTTTAGCTTGAGATGAATAATATTTCAAGGTCTTTTGTCTTATTTTTAATAAAAATTGTTCATTTTGTTTTTCTTTTGTAACATTTTGACATCGGACTATTCTATAGTGTTATATTATTTACAATCTTATTACGTCATATTTCAATGAACAGAGGGTGTGTTAGGTGAAGAAATTACTGATTGTGATTGCCAGTCTATTAGGGGTGTTCTTACTTGGAACAGGGGGATATGCGTTTTACTTGTACAACTCGGTCTCGACAACAGCCAATGACATTAATACGATTGAGCGGAATGAACCGTCTTTATTCCGGCCTGAACCCGTTACTGCCGAGACGCTAGACCCACTATCCTTTCTCTTACTCGGTACTGACGATCGTGAAGAAGAATCGGTGAGTGGCAGGACCGACACGATGATTGTTGTTACGGTAAACCCTGAAGAAGAATCGATGAAGATGCTTAGTTTACCAAGAGATACGCGTACTGAAATCATCGGTCGTGGGGAGCTAGATAAGATTAACCATGCCCATGCGTTTGGAGGTCCCGAAATGGCTATGCATTCGGTTGAGAACTTTCTCGGCATTCCAATTGATTATGTCGCGACGATCAATATGAATGGATTTAAAGACCTCGTCGATGCCGTTGGGGGTGTGACGGTAACGAATGATTTGGCTTTTGATATGGACGGTCACCAGTTTAACGAGGGCGAGTTAGAACTTGAAGGAGAAGAAGCCCTTGCTTACGTTCGAATGCGCTATGACGATCCACAAGGCGATTTCGGGCGCAACAATCGTCAACGCGATGTCATTGAAGGGGTACTCCGCGAAGGGGCGTCGTTGAACTCGCTAGCAAACGTCGGAACCATTCTCGAATCGGTAGAAAGCAATATTAGAACGAATCTAGGTTTTAGTGAAATTACAGATCTATGGAACTACCAATCCGCTCGGCACAACATTGAACAGTTAACGATTTCTGGAGAAGGTACACGGATCAATGATATTTACTATCTAGAAATTCCTGATAATGAAATCGAACGTGTGCATAACGAGCTCGCCTCTCATCTTGAACTTAACTAATTGAAAGCACGCCAGAAGGCGTGCTTTCTTTTGTCGAAATTCCTTCGCTAACCTATCTTACAATGCCCTTGTTTCTCACCCTGGAAAAAGCTAGATTAAAAGAAATAAACCTTGGCGAAAGGATGAAACTCATGGAAATGAAGGATTTGCGAATTTTCGTATCGGTTGCTCGTCATGGGAGTGCGAGCCAAGCGGCAAAAGAATTATGTTATGTCCAGTCCTATGTGACTTCCCGAATTCAATCGCTTGAAAGAGAGTATGAACGTACATTTTTCCAACGGTATCATCGTGGCATGCGCCTTAACCATGATGGTGAATTATTTCTTGATTACGCAGAGAAAATCTTATCGACCGTCGATCAGTTACGAGGGGCGATGAGCATGACTCAACAAAAGGAGCGGCTTCGAATCGGTACAATTGATACAGTTAATCAGTTACCAGCTCTCCTGGCTTCGTTTCATTCTATGTATCCAGCGATTGATTTCCGTATTAATCGTAATTTGTCTCCTCAATTAAAAGAGGCCGTTTTAAAAGATGAGCTTGATGGGGCTTTCGTTATTGACACCGAAGTGTCAGAACGATTGGATTCTCTTCCAGTATTCGAAGAGCAACTCGTTCTAGTTTCTCATCGTAATGCCTCGTTACTAGAACAACCGTTTCTTGTTTTCTCTGAAGGATGTAAGTATCGTAACCGTTTAAAAGCTTATTTAACGTCGATCGGGGTTTTCGACTCGTCCATGATGTCTATTGATGCTCTTGAGACGATCATTGGCTGTGTCCGAGCTGGTATGGGCACATCGTTTTTGCCCTATTCAGTCGTTGAACCTTATATACAAACGAAAGAGATGACGTATTTTCTTCCCCCTGAAGAATTTAGTTCAATTTCGATTAACTTTATTCGTAAATCAAGCAATGATTCTCCTTCTCTCGCCCGATTACATCATCGACTCAAACAACCTAGTGTTCACCCTGCTATCTCGATTTGAGATTCCTCACATTTGCATTGCTTACTTCTCGCACCAATTTGTACAGGATATAATCATCCACAAGAGTAATATTCTGAATATTAAGGCGGTGATTGGTATTCGAACAAATTATGACGTCATCATTGTCGGCGCAGGTTCTATGGGCATGGCAGCAGGATATTATTTAAGTAAACAAGGCGTTCAAGTTTTGCTTATCGATCGTGACGATCCACCTCACATTAACGGCAGCCATCACGGCGATACGAGAATTATTCGTCACGCATATGGTGAAGGACGTGAGTATGTCCCTCTAGCATTGCGTTCACAAACGCTTTGGGACGAACTTGAAACCTTCTTCCCTGATCCAATCTTCATCAATACTGGTGTAATTGGCTTTGGTCCTGCTACATCCCCATTTTTACATGAGTCTATTGCAAGTGCGAACGAGTACAACTTAACGTATGAATTGCTAACGGCAGATGAAGCTAATGAGCGTTGGCCAGGTCTCTCATTAACAGAAGGTATGCAAGTGTTTTTCGAACCCCATTCAGGTGTACTTTATAGTGAAAATAGTATTCGAGCGTATCGAACACTTGCGATCGAGCAAGGCGCCACACTTCTTACGAACACTCCTGTCGAATCTGTATCTGCTACGAGTAATGGGGCACTTGTAACCGCAGCTGATGTAACCTACACAGCTGACAAATTAATCATCAGTGCTGGTGCGTATAATCCTGATTTATGGTCACAGCTTGGGTTAACGATCCCACTTACACCGACGCGACAATCAGTAGCCTGGTATCATGCGAATCAAGAACGTTACGGAGTTAACCATTTCCCTGCATTCTTTGCCAGTTTTCATGACCGTGAATACTATGGTTTTCCTGACTTTGATGGAACAGGACTAAAGATAGGTCGTCATGACATCGGCAAATCCATTCATCCAAGCTACATTGATCGGACGTTTGGTAGTGAACGTGATGATGAATCAGCGACGCGACAATTTTTGGAAACGTATATGCCAGATGCTGCTGGACCACTCAATCAAGGAAAAATCTGCATGTACACTCGTACACCAGATCTCAATTTTATTCTTGATCGTCATCCCAAATACCCGTCCATCATTCTTGCAGGTGGTTTCTCTGGGCATGGTTTCAAGTTCGCTTCAGTAATTGGTGAGCTACTAAGTTCACTCGCAACCGATCAAGAACACGGGTATGATTTACGTCCATTTTCCATTCAACGCGATGCACTACAGCAGTCAATTCGTTAACTTTTACACATAAAGGGGTGTGTTACGATGGCTCAACATATTCAACCAAAGATTAGTCATGAACAGTTGCTTAGTCCACTCAAAATTGGCAATCGTACTGTAAAAAACCGTATCGTATCCTCAGCTCACGCCGTCGGCTTTGATAACGGTCGACTAAATGAAAAGCACGTCCGCTATCAAGAGCGTAAAGCTGAAGGTGGGGCAGGACTAATCATGACATTCGGTTCAGCAAGCGTATACCAAGATTCTTCCGCTTCATACGGATCGGTCAGTCTATGGGATTCTGAAAACGAACCCTTTTTAAGCGACCTTGCAAATCGTGTTCATGCACACGACGCCTTACTTATCTCACAAGCAACACATATGGGACGTAGGGGTAGTTCTTCAATTAGTGGGCGACCACTGCAAGCACCGTCTGCCATTCCAGAGGGGGTCCATCGAGAAGTACCACACGTTCTTCGCACTGAAGAAATTGAGCCAATTATTGAAGCTTTTGCGAATGCCGCACGTCGTTTAGAACGTTGTGGTTGGGACGGCATTGAGCTCACGTCGTTTGGTGGACATTTAATCGAACAATTCTGGAGTCCAGCTCTGAACAAGCGATCGGATCACTACGGTGGCAGTTTCGAAAATCGCATGCGCTTTTCTGTTGAAGTCATTGAAGCGGTCGCTGCTGCTGTTAGTGATAACTTTGTTATCGCCTTTCGAATGGCCTGTGACCTTAAAACCGACGAGTTAGAATTGAATGCTGACGAGCTACTGCAAATTGCAACTTATTTAGACGCACTCGGGCACATTGATCTCTTTAACATTAGTGGTGGAACTGGCGCTGATTACAGTGCGCAAGCAGCTGTTGTCCCTGGTGACACGTACGCACGATCAACGTTTAACAGCGGTGCTGCTCGCATGAAAGAACAATTGAGTGTGCCTGTTCTCGTAGCTGGGAGAATTCTTGAAGCAGACGAGGCAGAACAAGCACTTGTCAGCCAGCAATGTGACCTCGTTGCGATGACCAGGGCCATAATCGCCGACCCCGATTTGCCCAAAAAAGTACTCGAGCAAAATACTTCATCGATTCGACCATGCATCGCTTGCTCTGAAGGCTGTATTGGCCGTGTCTATTTCGGAAAACCGATGATTTGTACAGTAAATCCGGCGATTAAGGATGACCATTTTTCTTCAATCACACCGACTTCTGGCCCAATAAAACATATTATTATAATTGGAGGCGGTCCTGCTGGTCTTGAAGCTGCTCGTACATCTGCAATTCGTGGTCATCATGTTACGCTGTTTGAACGAGCTTCTACGCTCGGTGGTCAAGTTCTCGCTGCTCAATCCGTCACTGATCGTCCCCATTATGGTTTGCATGTGGAATGGCTCATTGCAGAATGCAAACGCTTGAACGTGGACGTGCGTTTTAATGAAACGGTCAATGTAGACACTTTGTCAGCAATAGATGCCGATGAAGTTATTGTTGCTGTTGGCTCAAAACCTGAGCTACCGTATATATCTACATTAATACCTATAGTTACAGATGCTGACGTCCTCACAGGGCAAGTACGTGTACCAGAAGGTGGATCGGTGTATATCCAAGACCGTGAAGGCTACTACCGCGGGGTTAGTATTGCCAATTATGTGAAAGAAAAAGGCGCTTCAACTGTTGAGCTTGCAACGCCGTATTGGTCAGTAGCCGTTGATCTCGATGAGATGCAAAAGCCTGCGCTTTACAAAAAACTCGGGAATCATAAGGTTACGTTATCTGCGAACAAAGAACTTGTACAGCAAGAAAACGGGGGACTGTACCAAAAAGACATTTGGTCACAAAAGCAACACTCACTCGATTCTGTTGATTTGATCATCCTCGTTGGTTATGAGCGTGGAACGAATACGCTTTATGAACAGCTCACTAAAGAAAAAGCTTCATACAACGTACACTTGATTGGTTCAGCGATTGCCCCAAGGCGCCTAAGTGATGCCGTTCATGAAGGCATGGCTGTATCTATGAACTTATAACACTTTGATGGCCTGATCTTTGGGCCATCATTTTTATTATTTATCACGGGAAGGTGAGAAGATATGGCAACTCGATCGATTGAAGATTTGCCTCTACAGAAATTCCATGTGAAAATGTTTGGAATAACTGGAGGAAGTGCCTTTATTGATGGTTATGTAATTGGAATTATTGCCATTGCTTTAAGTGTATTTACTACTCAGTTTAACGTGTCTTCCCTCATGATGGGAATTGTTGCTGCTAGTGTATTTATTGGAATGTTTATCGGAGGAACAATAGGCGGGTACATTACAGACAAGATTGGCCGTAAAAAAATGTTTATCCTAGATACAGTTATCATCTTGATTGTATCGGTCTTACAATTTTTCATCGGGGAGATCTGGCACTTAGTCGCTCTACGTATTATTCTCGGCGTTGCGATCGGGGCTGATTATCCAATTGCAGGATCTTTAATGTCTGAATTTTCACCCAAAAAGCACCGTGGCCGTCTCGTTGGTGGCATTGTTGCCCTCTGGTTTATCGGCTATGCAATCGCTTATGTCGTCGGTTACTTTATGCTTCCTCTAGGTGCTGAAAGTTGGCGCTTTATGCTTGCTAGTTGTGCCATCCCTGCAATTTTATTATTAATTGGTCGAATTGGAATGCCTGAGTCTCCGATGTGGCTCGCAAGTAAAGGACGTGTTGCCGAAGCGCATGCAATCGTGTCCAAAGTTTTTGGAAACAACGTATCTTTACCCATACAAAAGGCACCAAAAAAAGCAGCATATCGTGATATCTTTAGAAACGGATATGGTAAATGGACATGGTTTGTTTCATTATTCTGGACGTTACAAGTCGCCCCTGCCTTTGCAATCGGCGCATTTATCCCTCAAATCCTCGGAGGATTTGGCCTTGCAGACGGGAATTCTGAGTATTTAGGTTCAGCAATTATTAACCTTTTTTACTTAATTGGGTTGATCCCAACACTGTACTTGATTGAACGACTTGGCAGACGCCCAACGATTATCTGGCCGTTCCTCATTTCAGCATTTTGTATCGGCATATTAGGCTTTACCGCCAACTTAGAGCTTTCCTTTATAACAATTATTCTTCTATTTATCGTTTATGGGATTTTCAATACCGGTATGCAAGTGCACCAATGGGTTTATCCGAACGAACTATTCCCAACAGAAATTCGTGCCACGGCTTTCGGATTTGCAACTGGGTTTAGCCGGATCGGTGCTGCAATCAGTACGTTTATCTTCCCGATGATTCTTGTCAGTGCAGGGCTACAAGTTACGCTATACATTTGTACCGCACTGTTTCTCATCGGCTTTGTTCTCACACTAGTAATGGCTCCTGAAACAAAGAACATGTCATTAGCTGAAGCAAGCTCATTGAATCATTCTAACCGTCAAAAGATCGGCGGTAAAATCCCCGATAAAGTCATAAAAGGATAAAGCCCTCTTGCTTCCAGTTACAAGTATCGTGACACCTAGTTACGATACTTGTATTACTTTTAAATGTACTCCTAAGTATTACTATCCACGACAGTGTTAATGTCGGTTCTCTTCTTAACATTATAGATGTCCCTTCTACTCCTAGCTTTTAAAATACGTACCCACCACAAAAAACCCCTCCAAACATGGAGAGGTCATTGGTTCTGCATAGGTGCTTCACTAAGAAGCATTTCCCTTAACTTATATTTCTCAATCTTATTTGTCGGTGTCCGAGGGATCTCCTCAATAAACCGAATATACGTAGGCACCATGTATTTCGGCATTTGCTGGATGCACCAAGTTTGTAATTCATCTTCTGTAATCGTTGCACCTGGTTTTCGTTCACAATAGACAGCAACGTCGTCTTCATCCCCTTGCTTTGCGGGGATTGGGAACGCTGCAGTTAAGTTAATATCATCATGGCCATTAATAATATCTTCGAGCTGATATGAGGAGATCTTCTCACCTCGACAACGAATGACGCTTCCTAAACGATCGACGAAATAGTAGTAACCATCTAACCCAAGGTATCCTGCGTCTCCAGAGTGGAACCAGAGGTTTTTAAATGCTTTTGTCGTTGATTCTGGTTTATTAAAATATTCCGTCAAGATCAGTGACGGTAATTGAGGGCGAAAGCCGATCTGACCTATGACTCCTGGTGGTTGCTCCTCATCGTATTCATTTAAGATTGCCAGTTCAAAGTGGGCATTTGGCTTTCCCATAAATCCTTTTACGTTGACTTCATCCCCCCCGCATGATCGGCACGCCGTCGTCTTTTAATAACGCCGTCATCTCATCTAGAGTATAGCCTCTTCGTAAATAGTCAGGAGTTCCTTTACCGTCTAGTCCATGCAATATAGCCGAAGACAGTGGATTACCCACTTCTGTTTGCCCGAATCCAGACGTAATGACATCAAATCCGAAGCGATGAGCGACTTCTTGATGATAGTTCGGAAGGGGCTGCATGTGCACTTTGTTTAATGTGTTTTCACGATCGGTGTTTTTCGTCTCCGCATTCATAAGCCAAGGGATCATAACATCTAGCAAAATTGCACAGGTCGCTTGACTATCTTTAATCCGTTTCCAAAATTGCGTCGGACTGAATTTATCATAAAGAGCAATTCCGGCTCCAACAAAAGCCGCTCTCGCAATGTTTGCAAATGCCCCACCAACATGATACAAAGGTAAATCATTGTATACAACGTCTTCTCTAGTCACGAGTCTACGAAGACCACGTGTATACCCGTACACCCAGCGGTGCGATTGCACGACACCTTTCGCTGGTCCTGTCGTTCCTGACGTATAAATGATGTTCGCCATATCAAAATAGTTCAAATCAACGTTCGGATTGTTACGGTTTTCAGAAACGACTAAGCTCCAATCTTTCTCGTTATAGATTGAATGAAGGCGCTCCTTCGCAGAATCCTCCTCATAATCATGGTCGCGGAATGATGGACTGTATACAATTGCATTTACGCACGGTACATCATACGCAATGTCATTAAGTCGCCCAACCATGGAGCGCTCAGTGATTAATATAATGGGATTCGTATCATTCAGCGGATAGCTAAGTAGCTTTCCTTTGAAATTGAAATTGATTGGGCAGAACACTGCACCGCACTTCCAAATCGCAAACATCGCCACTGTCGTCATTAACGGGTTTTTCATAAACACTGAAATGCGATCCCCTTTGGCAATGCCTTCTTCTAACAAACCGTTCGCCACTTGGTTCACACGGTCATTAAATGCTTTATACGTCAACGTTTTTCGTTGTTCTCCGTAATAGACAAACGGATGGTTCGGTTGAATCACTGCCCATTGCTCCACTTGTCGATGAACTAACTCTTCTTGTGTTCCAAAGCTATTCATCCAATTCCTCCTATCATCCTTTGAGTTTGACGATAACATCGCCTTCTTGAACGAAGTCCCCTTCTTGTTTCAATACTTCTGAAACGATCCCTTCAATCTCTGCTTCAATCGGAATTTCCATTTTCATTGATTCCAAGATAGCGACTTCATCTTTCTTGTTAACGACATCTCCTGGTTTAACGAACACTTTCCAAGCACTCCCACTCATTGATGCTTTAATGTCTGGCATGGTTATTCTCCTTCTCAAGTCTTTTACGCAAGACTTCTTTTTTTATTTTTCCTGTCGTCGTTAAGGGCATTTCATCGACGAGAATAACTTCTGGTACTTTGTAGCCTGAAAGGTTTTCTATTAGAAACTTCTCCATTTGTGTCTGTGTTGTTCGTGAACGAAGTTGAATAAACGCAACCGGAATCTGTCCTTTTTCATCGTCGACTTTTCCGACGACAGCACAGGCGTTGACATGTTCGTGGCGACTAATGATGTGCTCCAACTCTGCCGGGAATACGCTCATTCCGTTTACTTTTAACATGTCTTTCTTGCGACCAATATAATGTAGATAACCCGTTTCACTGATCACACCAATGTCACCGGTGTAAAACCATTCACCAACCGCCTCGTCCTTGCCCCAATAACCTTTCATCAGCGACGGCGTTGAGATCGCGATCTCGCCCTCCTGTTCGAGTGGCAAACGCTGCTTCGTGTCAAAATCTACGATCTTTATTTTCGTACCAGGCATCGGCAAACCGACGAAAATCGGGCGACTTTCTAAATCAAAATGATTCGTTTGCATTCCTTGTGTGAACGTATCACTCGTATGAGTTTCCGTCATGCCAAATGACGTCTCGCGCATGACAGTACCCGTCGCGTTGAACCATTGTTCTCGGTAGGCTTTCGTTACTTTTTTTATGAAAGAGCTAACCGTTGTCATTGTTAGAGATGATAAATCACGGTCATGAAACGTTTCGTCTTCCATCAATTGCACGATGTTGTCGGTTACGCCACCAAATGATGTGACCTTATACGTTTCGATTGCTTGAAACACAGCTTCTTTGTCCCATCTGTACAACAAAATCAGCGTTGCTCCACTAAAGACGGGCATCAGAACACCCGCATTTTCTCCTGCGATCCAAAAGACGGGCAAATAGCCGAGTCGGACATCATCTTCACTCAAGTTGTAGTTGTACACGTAACTGTTCGCCATCGTATAAAGCATGTTCGCTTGTGTATGCATACACCCTTTAGGCATCCCCGTCGTACCGCCCGTATAGTTGAGTGCAGCTAACGCATCGAGTGAACTGTAGTCATCGTGTAACGGTGCAACTGTCTGTACATTGGTAAGCCAATCATCGGTTGGCAGTTCGTCTAATTTTGCTGTCCTCAAGTCGGGATGTAGCGGAAGTGTCGGATGTTCCGCGGTGTAATCAGACAAGGATGTCGTTACAATCGTTTCAATTCCTGCTAACACGTTGCTCATTGAATCATACAGCGTTTCAAGTGTAATCACAGCAACTGCCCCGCTATCTTCTAGTTCGTGGCGAAGCTCATGTTCTTTAAACATCGGATTCACCGGAACATGAACCGCACCAGCAGCAAGAATGCCATAGAACGCGATGATAAACTGCGGACAATTCGGCAAATAGACCGCCACCCGGTCACCCGTCTTTATGCCTTTATTCCGAAGGTACGCTGCAAATCGCTGGCTATGGTCATAAAGTTCCGAAAATGAAAGCTCGTAGCCGTAATAATTGATGCACGTTTTTGTTGGCATCTTCTCAGCACGTCTTCTTAAATATTCGGTGAGTGGCACTTCACCAAATGGGTACGTTGGATTCTTCGGTAAGCCTTCTGGCCAAGTATCTTGGACGCGCTTTTGCATTTCTTCTTCGTAATCTTGCTCGTTCATATCCACTCCTCCTTATGCTTCCTGCGGTTGTTTCATTTCGGCTTCGCTTACTAAGTGACAAGCAGCGTACGTGCCTTCTCTAGTAACTTGAAGTGCAGGTTCAACTTGCTTGCACACGTCCATCACCTTCGGACACCTCGTATGAAATCGACAACCGCTCGGTGGATTTTCTGGACTCGGTAAATCGCCTTTTAAGATAATGCGATCTCGCCCACGAAGCTTTGGATCTGGACGTGGCACTGCCGATAAAAGAGACTCAGTATAAGGATGTTGTGGACGACTAAACAACTCCTCTTTCGTGGCCACTTCAACGATCTTTCCAAGATACATGACAGCGATTCGATCGCTAATGTATTTCACTGCTTGAATGCCGTGAGCAATGAATAAATACGATACGCCAAGCTCTTTTTGTAAGTCTTTTAGTAAGTTCAACACTTGTGCTTGAATCGAGACGTCGAGCGCTGAGACTGGTTCATCGCAGACGATTAGCGACGGCGACAGAGCGATTGCCCGGGCAATACCAATTCGTTGTCGTTGTCCCCCAGAGAACTCTGCCGGGAACCGCCTCCCGTGCTCCGAACGCAATCCGACGCGTTCAAGCAGCTCATCGACTCGCTTTTGTTGTTCTATTCTTGAACCGACCTTGTGTAAACGAAGCGGTTCCGCAATGACATCCGACACTTTCATTCTCGGATTCAAAGAAGAAAAGGGGTCTTGAAAGATCATTTGCATTTGCTTTCCGAGCTCACGCTTATCAACTTGACTTAGGTTGTTTCCTTGAAATGACACGGTGCCTTCTGTTGGGTCCTCTAGACCAACAATCATTCGCCCAGTCGTTGATTTGCCACATCCAGACTCACCAACAAGTCCGAGTGTTTCACCTTTTCCAATCGTTAAATCCATACCGTCAACCGCTTTAATCCAGCTTTTCTTTCCTTGAAAGAATCCGTCTTTCTTCGGGTAGTATTTTTTTAGTCCATTAATTTCTAATAGCGGTTCGTTCAACATCATTCGCCCCTTCCACGACAGGATGCCAACATGCGACATTACGACCACCATGATTGGCGAGCACTGGCTCTTCTTCTTTACAACGATCTGAGCGATGAGTGCACCGCTCATAGAAGTTACAGCCTTTTGGCAATTCTTGTGGGCTTGGCACAGTCCCCCGGATCGCTGAGATGCGTTCATCACTTGCACCTTCAAGCTTTGGAACGCTCGTTAATAGTCCATTTGTGTACGGATGTAACGGTTGTTCAAACAACGCATACACATCAGCTTCTTCAACAACTTGCCCGCTATACATGACAACGACCCGATCAGCCATTTCAGCGACAACCCCTAAGTCATGAGTAATGAGGAGAATACTCACGTCAAGTTCCTGTTGCAAGTCTTTCATAATTTCTAAGATTTGCGCTTGAATCGTCACATCTAATGCGGTCGTCGGTTCATCCGCAATTAACAGTTCAGGTTTACATAAGAGAGCCATCGCGATCATGACGCGTTGACGCATCCCACCAGAAAGCTGATAAGGATAATTATCAAGCTGTCGTTTGGGATCAGTAATTCCGACACGCTCAATCATCTTCTCCGCATCTTGACGAGCCGTTCGAACGTCTGCTGCTTTATGCTGAAGTAACGCTTCGGTCATTTGTTTACCAATCTTCTTTAGAGGATTCAAAGAAAACATCGGATCTTGGAAAATCATTGAAATGTCATTGCCTCGTAGTTTACGAAGCTTGCGATCTGACAGTTGCAACAGATTCTCTTCATGAAATCGTATTTCACTATCATTCTCGTATTCGATCGATGCCGCATTTAAACCTAAGATTGAAAGTGCAGTGACGCTCTTTCCACATCCAGATTCCCCTACAAGAGCAACGATCTCGCCTTTGTCAATCCGAAAGTTCACACCGTTCACGAGCTGACTTCGTGACTCTCCGGCCTTACCGGCATACGCTCTTAAATTGTTTATTTCTAGTAACGTTTCTCGCTTCGTCATTCTTCCTCCTCCTCCTCTCTACACTTTCTTCAATTTCGGGTCGAGCGCAACACGAAGGCCGTCGCCCATTATGTTGCCAGCGAGCATCGTCAACATAATTGCGACTCCCGGTGCTAAAATCAGCCAAGGATTCATGTACATTAAGCTGTATGCTTGCTGAATCATGCCCCCCCAACTAATTTGCGGCGATTGTGCGCCGAGTCCTAAGAAACTTAAAGAGGCTTCGACTAGAATTGCAAAGCTCATATTAAAAGATGATTGAACAATAATCGGTGGTGAAATATTCGGGATAATATGTTTTCCCATCGTCCAAAACGCACCAGCTCCGGATACTTTTGCGGCATAGACGTACGCTTCACTTCGTATTTGTAGCGTTTGACTTCTTGCCAATCGAGCAAATTGCGGTGTAAACACAATTCCGATTGCAATCATCGCATTCCATAAATTCACCCCGAGTGCTGCCGTAATGCCGAGAGCTAAAAGGATCGCAGGAATCGCTAGAATACCATCAACGATTCGCATAAATACTTCGTCAAAAACCCCACCAAGGTATCCAGATAGAATGCCTAGAGGGACACCGATGACGAGTGGAATAATGATGGCAATAAGCGCTGCCTGAATGGCTGCTTGTGCACCGTACATCAATCGACTCAACACGTCACGTCCAAGTTCATCCGTTCCGAGCCAATGAGCGAGGCTCGGAACGGCCATGACGCGATCGTAGTTCGGTAAATCTGGTGGATAGGGTGCAAGCCATGGTGCGAGCAGTGCAACGACAATGAGTAGAACAACAAAAATACCACTTATAAAAGCTGCTCGTTGCCTCATAAAACGGCGGAGCATTTCTTTACCCGTCACGTAGAACCCCCCTAGTTATTCATATTTAATTCTTGGGTCGAGAAGTGAATAAATGATGTCCGTCGCAAAGTTAATGACGATAATAATTACAACCATCACGAGGACGACCCCTTGAAGCATTGCAAAGTCTCGTTGCATGATTGAATCAACAGCAAGCTGACCAATCCCAGGAATTGAGAAGATCGTTTCCACGACGACCGTTGCACCCATTAGATTGCCATAAAGAATACCAACTGTTGTAACAACGGGTAAGATTGCATTACGAATCCCATGATGGAAAATTGTCTGTCGAATCGATAGCCCTTTCGAGAATGCCGTTCGAATGTAATCGGTTTCAAAAACTTCGATTAATGCAGACCTCATATGTCTTGTAATTTGCGCCATCCCTACGGCACCGAGCGCAATCGATGGAAGTAGAACTGAGCGTAAGAAACCGATTGGATCTTCAAACAGACTAATAAACCCTGTCGCAGGCAACCAACCGAGGGATAAACTAAAGACTGCAAGTAAGAGCATCGCAAGTAAGAAGTTCGGAATTGCTGTCCCCATCGTACTTACGAGGCGAGCAAACTCATCAATCCAACTTCCCGGCTTCATCATCGAAACGATCGCCAATGTTGTACCAAACACGAAGGCAATTACAATCGCTGTCGTTACGAGTTGGAACGTAATACCCATCCTTGAAAAAACAGCCTCCTGAACCGATTCCCCAGTGAAAAATGATTCTCCTAAATCTCCAACGAGTGCACTTGTCAACCAATTCCAATACTGAATGAATAACGATTGATCTAATCCAAGCTGTGCACGTAGTTGCGCTAAGTTTTCATCTGAAGCATTCTCCCCAAGTATCGCGAGAGCTGGATCCCCTGGGATAAGAAGAATAAACGAAAAAACGATGAACGTCGTTATAAAAAGCATCGGAATCACATAGAACAAACGTTTCGTGAGAAACCGTAAAAACATAACTTTTCCCCCTCCCCTTACGGTTCTTTATATAGCATTTGAAACTTCGGTTTCCCGAGCATGTTCGGTTCGTATCCTTTAACGTCAGTGCTCATAGCAACGATATCTGGCTGAAACGTTAATGGAATAAAAATGGCTTCTTCTTTAAGACCAATCTCATTGACTTCATCATAAATCTCAGCCCGTCGTTCAGGATTATCAATGGTTCCTGCTGCTTCTGCTAACAAACCTTCAATCTCTTCAGTCGAATAGCTTCCCGTATTGTAATAACTCGTCGAGTGATAAAGCATCGTCATCGTCATTTGTGGATCCGGTCTTCCCGTCCACCGAGACATGAATGAAGGTACGGACTTTTCATCAAAATAGGCGGAAATTCCCGCTTGAATCTCCATCGCTTGACCGTTCACGACGATGCCAACTTCTGCTAATTGATGCCGCAGAATATCAATGACTCGCTCGTCATACGCTTCTGGGTAATGAGCAATCGTCACCTCTGTTCCGACTAAATCTTCTTCTTCTAAAACCTTTCGAGCGTAGTCAGGATCATATAAGTCATTTAATGCTTCATTGTGTACCCAATAACTGCTCGGAAACGGCTGATACGCCCCTTCTCCTTGCCCATAGTGAATCGCTTCATTTAACGCGTTACGATCAATGCCATGTTGCAATGCAAGTCGTACTGCCTTTTGATCAAGAGGAGCACTCGTTATGTTTAAATAGAGCATATTCACCGGAACGGCCGAACCTTCAATGATCGTAAACTTCTTTTCGTCAGATAAACTCGTAATCTCTCCAGCTGGTAGACTCGTTGCAAAATCGATTTCACCCGTTTGCAATGCATTCATTCTCGTCATTTGATTCGGCATCACTTGGATTTCTAGAATCTCCGCTTTCGGTTCGCCTTCTGCCCAGTAATCATCAAACTTCCGATACGTAATCCTTTCTCCTGTTTCCCAGGCAACGAGTTCATACGGCCCTGCTCCAACTCCCGCTCGCTGGATTGTATCAGGATTTTGTTCAATCGCTTCTTTGGACACCATCATCCCTGCCCGATCGGCTAGCGCCAGTACAATTGAAGAATCGGGATATTGAAGATGAAGGCGAACGGTTAAATTATCAATAACTTCAACGGTCTCAACAGCGTTCAAGTCACTAATGTACGATTCCTCTGATGCAGCTCGCTCAAGATTAAAAGCAACCGCTGTTGCATCCATGATTGTTCCGTCATGAAATAGGACTCCTTCTCGTAAACGAAGTTCAAGTGTTGTATCATCCAGATATTCCCACTCTTCTGCTAGACCTGGTTGTGGAAATAAATCTTCATCAAAAGAAATGAGCGTGTCATAGAGCGGATAAAGGAGCGAATGGTCACTCCCTGCACTTCCAAACACAGGATCAAATGTATTCAAATCTGTGCTATACGCTACGGTTACTTTTTCATGCTCCTTTAGTTCGCTTGTTGCCCCTACAGACTCATCATTAGAACAACCAGATAATGAAAGCGCCAACAAAATTGCAGTTCTAAATAACGTTTGATATGCTACACGCATACACGATCTCCCTTTCTTACGGTCTCATCGTAAAGCTTGATGGACCGAGCAATTGTGGCAAACGTTTATATGCATCTTCAACCCAATCACACAAAAGCGGTCTCGTATCACGAGGATCAATGATCTCTTCAATCCCAAATGCTTCAGCCGTTCGAAATGGCGAACGAATTGACTCCATTTTTTCCATTAACGTTTGGAGCAGTTCTTCAGGGTTTTCACTTTCTTCGAGTTCACGGCGATAAGCGACTTGAACGCCTCCTTCAACCGGTAATGATCCCCAGTCTCCTGATGGCCATGCATAGCGCTGATGCAAACCGTGTCCATTAATCATCCCTGCGCCACCAACTCCGAACACTTTGCGCAGGATGATTTCAATCATCGGTACTTGTGCTTGATAAATGGCAGAAATGGCACGAACGCCTTTACGAATCGTTCCTTTCCTCTCCGCATCAACACCGATAACAAGCCCTGGTTGATCAACGAAATTCACGATTGGAAGGTGAAACGTTTGGCAAAGATCGACGAACCGTTCGATCTTCTCACTACTCTCCCTCGTCATACCCCCACCTAACACGTACGGGTCATTCGCTAAGTAACCGACCGGATGACCATTCAATCGAGCAAGACCAGTGACTGTACTCGAACCGAAATGTTTGCCAATCTCAAAGATGCTATTTTCATCTAGCACTTTCTCAAGTAATTCACGTACTTTGTATGGGCGACGACGGTTTCTCGGAATTGCTTCAATGAGTGATTCTTCGCGGCGGTCTCGGTCATCCTCTGACTCCATAACAGGTGGTAATTCAAAGATGTTGCTCGGCATATAAGAAAGAAACGTTCGCATTTGCATAAATGCATCTTCTTCAGACGTCGCAATGTTATCGACCGCACCGCTTGCACGGTGAACAGCCGTGCCACCGAGTTCTTCTTTCGTCAAGTCTTGCCCCATGCCGAACTTCACGACTTGTGGACCGGCAACGAAAATTTGTGAAAGCTCTTCTACCATTACTGAAAAGTGAGACGCTGCAACACGCGCTGCCCCAAGGCCTGCAGTCGCCCCTAGTGCTGCTGCAACTACTGGAACTCTACCCATGTTTTTGACAACATGGTCCCATGCAGGGTTAATTGGAACATACGTTGAGCCGCTAGAGTCTAGACTCTTCACACTGCCCCCACCACCCGTTCCATCAACGAGACGGACCATCGGTAATTGCAACTCATGTGCCATTAATTCGGCATACTCTTGCTTGGCTTTAATCCCGCCGTCCGATGCACCGCCACGAACGGTAAAATCATCAGCTCCAACGACGACCTTACGTCCGTCAATTTTCCCTGTGCCGAGTAGAAAATTCGCTGGCATAAATGTTTTCACTTTACCTTCTTCGTCATACGTGGCTTTGCCCGCTAGAGCCCCTGACTCGTGAAACGTATCGTCATCAAGAACTTGTTCGATACGCTCTCGAACGGTTAACTTTCCCCTCGATTTTTGCTTTTGGACGCTCGCTTCCCCACCCATATTCTCGGCCAACTTTTTTAAACGCTGTAACTCTTCAATTTCTGTGTGCCAACTCATACGGTCACTCTCCTCGTCCTTGTTGTACTCAACTAAATAAGCAATTATCATGCCAATTCCGAAAAATCAACAAACGGCGTTAATTCAACATTTATGAATGCGCTTACATTTGGTTGGGTGACCATGTATGAATTACTGAATCAGATATGAATTAGCTTTGCTGGAAGGCACAAAAAAACGCATAGCCTATGTTATTGGCTATGCGTTCTTGACTGATCGTTAGAATATTTTATAGATGTAATCCAACCTTGACTTCTTGAGACGATAATCAGACTTAAACAGATTGTGATCGCGACAATCGTGTACACCCAACCGAAACCACTCATGATGATTAGCGGCAAGAAGGTTAACGTGAGCACTTCAAATGGCATGATCCCCAAGTATGCAACACCGAAATCTTCGAGTGCTGTACTCTTTAATTCTGGATCAACAATTTTCAGTAGAGCGACACCCATTGCAACGGTTCCGGTCGTGTACCCCCAACTGAACACGGCATTTTCAAACCAATACGTCCGAAACGTTCGAGGTGCAAGAATCCGAAAGCTTATGTAAGCAACGAGTAAACCAACAATGAACAAAATTGCCAGCGGTACGGCATAACTTGCTACGACAGTTAAGTTAATAGAAGCGATCCCAAACATAACGATTAAATCGGTTGCAGTCCCTCCAATCCGATCAACGACACGTTTATCAACGTAGTCATCACTCTTCGTTTTACGTAGTAACCATTGGATAAGAATCCCTGTTAAAATAGCAAAACTAAACAATGGCAATGATAACATCGGAAACACGGCTTCAATTCCTATTTTCGCACCATATGCCAGTAGAATTGCGATCGCAATTAAGCCAATGTGTGCAAGCAATGGATCAACAGCGTTTGGTGAGAGCGTCGTTTCTCCAATGGATTGGCGTTTTTCTTTTGGCATTAACCCTGTTTTTAACTCGTTTGGTAGCCGTTTAAAGTCTGAAACGAAATGGGCTTCGTTTTGATTTGTTCCCCGTTTAATGATTAACATTCCACAAAAGACTGCAATCACCATACCGATTGTTGCCGACGTATATCCAAGACTCGTTGCTTCTTCCCAACCGAGTGACGCAAACGTCTCACCAATAGCAGCCGCCGAACCATGCCCTCCAAAGAAGCCTACGCCAAGCATCATTCCTGCTCCGACGGGAACGTTCATAACCGGAGTTAGAAACAGCTGAGTTAATAACAAACCAACCGCATAAAAGAGCATTAAGATGAATACACCGTAGATCCACACATTTCGGATTCGGGAAGATTGTTCTTTAAAACGCTTTTTAACGGCCCCAATTGGAATGGATGCGAACACAACAGCGATCAACACCGCTGGATACAGTTCAATCCACGAAGAAAATGGTAACCAACCAAGTCCATTAGGTCCAAACAGAAGACCGAGGAGACCAGCGATAAAGCTTGCAGGCATAAATGTTTTTTGAATCCAAGAAACTTTTGCTTTAAGCAAGATTCCAACCATAAGTAAAACCGACATGATTCCAACATCCGTCATAATGTTCCAAATCGTAATGTCCATTTTCTTAGCTTCATCTCCAGTCTCACATTATAGGTTCTAAAATCGTGATTTCTTTAAATAATCTATGTTCCGACTTGTCGAACCCTCTATTGCCATTTCTCGTAAAATATCGCCAATTACACTAGCAAACTTAAAACCATGACCAGAAAATCCACCCGCTACGATCACATTTTTTTGCTCATTTAAAAAGTCGACGATAAAGTCATCATCTGGCGTATTTGTAAATAAACAAACTTTCCCGTCCAATCTTCGTGAAGATACATTCGGCAAGTATTTCGATGTAAACAATTCTAGTTCTTCACTGTCCTGGTCGGTAAACACCCGCTCCATTGCGTCAGGGTTAACTGTGTCGCCGCCTTCCATTTTTCCAATCTTTAATCCCTTCCCGTCATAATCAGGAAATCCGTAAAAATGTCCATCATGTAACGTATCAAATACGAAAACGGGGAAATCATTCGTGTACGTTTGCCTATCGGTTTCATACCAGCCAATTGTTTTTCTTACTGGCTTCATCGGTAACTCAAAATCAGCTAATAGTTTTCCGTTCCAGGCACCCGCGGTTACGATCACTTTCCTCGTTTCATAGATTGCAGAACTAGTTTCTACAACAGGGTGTGTTGCGACCGTATTAATGTTTGTGACGGCTGTGTTTTCTAACACTGTTGCGCCAAGTCTGATGGCTTCCTCTTTATACGTTTTAATACACGTTTCACTCATAAGAAAGCCTGAGAGTGGATCATAACAACCGACATAATCATCTGGAATTCGAATTCCCTTGTAACGATCCATCATCTCTGCTGCAGTTAATTGTTCATGTGGCAAGTCATGCGCAAGTGAGCTTTCAATCGTTTCCTTAACAAATGTTGAATTCTTATGACCGAGCGACAATGCTCCTACCGGATGATAAAGTTCTTTACTCGTTTCTTTCTCAAGATCTTTCCAAAGTTGCAATGCTTCTTTTAGAATTGGAACATACTGTCCACCATTTCCATAACCCATTCGTAAAATACGAGTTGCCCCGTGATGGCTCCCAATCGTGTTCGGTATCGTTGATTGTTCAAGGACGAGCACATTTTGTTGATGTTTTTGTAAATAGTAAGCAGCCGCAATTCCCATAGAACCGCCGCCAACAATAATTACATCGTAATTTTTCATTCGTCATTCCCCTTTGAATCCAATGTTAGAATCGTTTCATATAGCACGTTTGCAACGATTTCAATATCATCCATTCGACTTTCTTCTTCTGGGCAATGACTTTTGCCTTCTAGGCTTGGTACGAACAACATTCCAGAAGACGTTACACCCGCCATGTGAGCTGCGTCGTGACCGGCCATACTACCTAGTATGAGCGTTTTATGACCAAGCTTTGTTGAGACTGTTTCCATCGTCTTCATGACCATCTCGTCCATTGGCACGCCCGGTTGATCCAAAATAACGTCCCGGGTAACTACCACATCTCGCTGTCTCTCGACGCTAGCAAACTCTGTTTCCATTTGCGTTCGAACACTTGCAATTTGTTCTTCGGTTTCTCCGCGAATTTCCATCGTGAATGATACTTCTCCTGGCACAATGTTTGCCGCATTTGGATAGACGTGTAGCTCACCGACTGTTGCCACTAATTCAGCAATTGGCGATTCGGTAGTAATTTGTTCAAGCTTTAATACGAGTTGTGATGCCGCTGTCAGCGCATCTTGACGATCGCTTCCCATCATCGTTGTTCCTGCGTGATTGGCTTGTCCTTGAACGGTAATTCGCTCACGATAGATTCCTGTAATTCCCCGTACGACGCCAACTGGAATCCCCTGATTCAATAATCGTTTTCCTTGTTCGATATGCACTTCTAAATAATGAGCAAAATCCAAGGGGTTTCTTTGCGTTTCGTTAAACTGCTCATAACTACCCCCCGCTGCTTCAAGACGTTCGGTTAAGACATTTCCAGAAGAATCCGTAACAGATTGTATTTGTTCTTTTTTTAATTTACCTGTTAGCGCGCGACTTCCAAATGTTGATAAGCGAAATGGGTTCGGTTCCTCTCCACTAAATGAAATGAGCTCGAGCGGATGCATCGTTTTTACGCCTCGTTCACGTAGAGACGTTAAGATCTCAAGCGCGATTAACACGCCAAGCGCACCGTCATACTTACCACCATTCGGTACCGTATCAATGTGAGATCCAAAAACAATACTCGGTGCCCCCTTACGTGTTCCCTCAGTTCTTCCCCAAATGTTCGCAGCTGGATCAATATGAACGTCTACGTTAATGGTTTCTAATTGCTGAATTAACCAGTTTCGAGCCTCTAATTCCGGTGGTGTGAAAGTCGTACGTGTTAAGCCTCCAGCAGGATCTTGTCCAATCTGTCCTAATTCTTCAATTTTTTGTAGTAGACGAGTTCGATTTATCATTGATTTCACCTCATTGTTGTTGGTAGATATCCTAATTCTGTTGATAACTCCTGTGCATAACGCTTCGTCAAACGTGTCAATTCACTACACCGTGACGCTTTAAACCTTGTATTTGGACCAGCGACGCTTAAGGATGCAATAACCTCACCTTCCCAAGAGAAAACTGGAGCTGCAATACTCGTTGTTCCTTCTGTTGTCTCACCATATGAAACCGCATAGCCATTACGATTAATTTGCTCTAATTCAGCTTCAATTCCGCTCAACTCATTACGGTAACTTTCTCTCAGGAGTTGAATAACTTGGTTACGATACTCCTCATTGTAAAATGCAAGAATGACTTTCTTTGAAGCTGCTTTATGTAATGGTCGTCGCATACCAACCGGCTCAACGATCTTAAAGAAATGTGGAGATTCGATACACTCTATGAAAATGCCATCCGTACCTTCTGGGATCGTTAAATACACACTTTCATTCGTTTCTTGTCCAAGCTTACGCATGATTGGAAGTCCAACATTACGCACCGATAAATGATCGACAATCGATAGTCCAAGTTGCATGAGCGTTAACCCTAATCGATACGTTTTCGACTCATGATCGCGATACACGAACCCTAGTTCAACGAGTTGATTTAATAGGCGATGGACCGTTTGCGTCGGTATGTCCACGTGGCGGCTAATTTCCGTTAAGGTCCATGAATTCCTCATTTCTGTCGGTCGAAGCGCCTCTAAAAGAACAGCGCTTCTTTTTAAAACTTCTGACATTTCTACGTAGCCTCTTCTCTCACCTGACGTAATGTTACACATGTTAACATGAATATTCTCATCACTGAATCCCTTTTTCTCACAGGATGAGAAATGAAACGATTAATTTTTAAAAAGCTAACCGTCAACTCTTTAGACTTCTACATCTCTTAGTTGTCAATACCACCTAAAAAACACCAACCCCTACCCTACCTCTAAACAGAAGGTCTTGTAGTGATCGGTTCAATTTTTAACGTTTAACTTCTTAATAATGACATAATTGTAGACTTCGACCATCCCTTTAGAGAGTGCAAGCGATTAGCAAGCTCTTTATTCAGCATCTATAACGTTTCACTTTCACGATTCGTTAAACATTCAAACGACTGACTGAAATCGTTTGAAAATCCATAAATCAATCGATGTCGTCGGATATTAACAAGTACTTGTGCAACAAGGATATCGAGTTCAAACGCTTTTGTAATGTAGTGCAAAACCTTCGATATTAGGAAGCAAATAGCCAAAATTAATAAAAACCGCTACAACTCGTCAGGTCGTAGCGGCTCTCTTATATCATGATTGTTTCTGTATAATGACATCCGTTGACTTGCCTGTTGGGCGCTCTGCAGAAAACCAAAGATCATACCCATTTATCTTAAAATCAAACGTATACATGCCTTCATCTTCCGAAAAAGATGCCCTTACGTTCGTTCCAAAATGACTGTTCAGCTCTTCTAATGTCATTCCAACTCTTGCTCCAAATATGCTCGTCGTTGGATTGCCAATCCAATATCCCGTCACCGGGTGTGTATCGTCGAAATAATCATAAAAATACCCATTCTTGTCATACAACACATAAGGTCCACCTAAGAAAAAACCTTCATTATTAGGTGTGCCTTTCGTTTTAATGACTTCATCTAGCAATGTTCCCATCGGTAACATGCCTTCAATATCACTTCCACCCGTCCCTAGAAATGAATAACTCGTGCGTCCTTCTTGGTATAATAACGTTGAACGAACACCAAATGTTGCTTCTATAGTAATGAGACGAATCGTTTCTAATCCTTCTAAACGATACGCATCAAGAATATCCACATCCCCATCAAATGAGAAGTTATCTGGCGATAATCGCTCAATGTCATCTGTAAAATGGACGTCAAACGTGTAATCGTCAACTTGTTGCACACGAGTAATCCCGAGCTCCTGCGTATAGATGACACTCAACGCACGATCCATAAAGGACGCAAACTGACCTCGAGTCACTTGGCTACGGGGTCGAAACGATCCATCAGACGTTCTCGTTATTTCATGTTGAGATAGAATGCTAATATTCGCACGGTGCGTAGCACTCGCTCTCGTTAAATCCGTCACCGGGTCTTGGTTCCCACCTTCAACAATGCGCTCAAGCTCAAACGCACGAACGAGAACGGTTGCCATTTGTTCACGACTAATCTGTGCGCTCGGATTAAAATAATCATTATTACCCGTCATAACGCCTGCTTCTTGCACAGCATAAATTGCAGCTGCTTGTATATGATCTTGACGCACGTCACGGTAAATTGACGCTGGCAATTCCTCTTCAGCTGGCAACTGTAACTCTAAAGCACGAGCAATCAGTGTTGCAACTTGACCACGGCTAATATTGGCGCTTGGTCGATATGTACCGTCTTGATACCCTTGAATGATTCCTCGGTCAGTCATACGTTCGATTGCTTCATAATGAGTATTCGTTGCATCAACATCAAAAAAAGCTGGGTCTTCGTTCGCTTGGATGACGCTCGGCACTAATGCCATAGCAGCCATTGTGACCATTACGCTCGTTAACTTTTTCATAATCTGTCTCCTCGCTACACACTTTCTTCTGATTATGACATAAGTCTTAGATTTTTTCTCTATTTTCTAGTAATGGATTACCTTGTATACTTAATAGAGCAAGGAGGATCAACTTATGAACGTTATACAAGAGACCGAACGCTTACGTCTTCGGGAAATGAATTATGAAGATGTTACGCAGCTACTCACAATCTTCAGTGATCCCGTTGCTATGAAGTACTATCCAGCAATCAAATCAAAATCCGAAACGACGGAATGGATCAAATGGACGTTAGAAAATTATCGTAAATTTAATCTAGGGCTTTGGGTAGTCGAAGATTTAGAAACCGGAGATTTCTTAGGTCAGTGTGGAATTGTCCCTCAGAAAGTGAACAAAAAGATTGAAATGGAAGTAGGCTATTTATTCAAACGAGAAGCTTGGGGAAATGGTTATGCGACTGAAGCCGCTTCCGCTTGTTGTGAGTATGCCAATGAGCAGCTCGGGATTACACGTCTAATCTCAATAATTGACCCTGCAAACGAACCTTCAGTACGGGTTGCAAAACGAATTGGGATGACGTATGAACAACAAGTGGAAAAATGGGGGAAACTCGTGGACATCTATTGTTACTCATAACATAAACAAATCCCGCAAACGGTGCGGGATTTCATTATACTTTCGCTGTTGAACGATTCATCAGCAATCCATAAAGAAATGTAAATACAAGTCCGGAAAAACCAATGATTTGTGCCAATGTACTTGCAATTGCGGTAGGTGCAATAATTCCAAATACGAGTGCTGTTATTGATAGTACCATGCTGACAACAATAAATAATAGTACATATAACTTCATCCTCACTCACCTCTTACCTCTATATTTAACTTATCTGCGCGCACCCTCTTATTAACATATTGTATATACCCTACTTTCTAGAATACTAAACGTATACATTCGTCAGAATATTCAATCTTTACTTCAAATTGCAAATTCTCTCAATTATGCCAAAGACCTTCGCGCTTTTAATGTTATTCTTAATACTATACTTAAAGGCAAAAGAAATGTCAAGCGATATTTTTAAATATTTACAGGTTCGGTCCCAACCTTTATGATTAAAGAACGAATGTTCCCCTTTTTGTTGTACAACCCACACGCAATTGTTCTTTTTGGCATATACCGTTAAAGAGGGTGATATAAAATGCAGTGGATCGTTAAGCAACTAATGGACGAGTGCCCCGAACTAGAATTATTTATTCAAAATCATAGGGAGCTGTTCGAACAGCCCATCATGCAGCATTTTTTATCTAGTCCACAAGCGAGGAATTTATTCATTCAGAGTATTCGTGAGCCAACCGACACCAACCAACAGCGATTAGATGACCATTTCCAATCGTTTTATCTTAATGCACAATTTACTCGTTACGTTTCGAAGACACTTTATTGGACTGCCATTCAATATGATCAGAAACGCCGAAAGCAAAGAGCCAGAAATCCACTAATCGTGGACAACCCATCGGTCACTGACTATACGATTGCTGTTGAACCTGACTATTCAATTGTATGCGAAACGCTTGACGTGCAATCATGGTCTTCCAATCCCAGGCTCAGTCACGCTCTAACAAAGTTAACACCACAACAGAAGAAAATCCTCATCGGTTATTACAAGTTCGAACTCACAAATCAAGAAATTGCCGATCAATTAAACGTTAGCCAACAAGCTGTTTCACGTATGCGCTTATCAACCATTCGTTTTTTACAAAACGTTATGAAAGAAGGGACTGGCAATGATTGAGATATCGTCACTTGTTGAGATTATGTCCAAGTACGGATTCCCGATTGCCATCACTCTTTATTTATTGTTCCGTTTTGAACGACGGTTAGAACGTCTCGAACAACTTTTTATAGAGAAGGTAAGTGAGAGAAATGACGATGAATCATCCAAAAAAAATTGAAGAGATTATTCAACAGTTCGAACCAAAAATCCGAAAATGCTTGCTTGAAACTACCCCAGAAGAACGCGACGATTTAAGACAAGTTCTATACTTGAAGCTTACAGAAATTATCCACACATTCAATGAAGACAACGCTCCCACGTTTGAAGAGTTCAAAAACCGCTTCCGGTCATAGCTTTTGGAAACCGCCCATTACTGGGCGGTTTTTTTTGTTGATGTGTACTTGAAAGTGGAGCACGTTCAGTGTGAGTTCACCTTGTTAAGGCAGGTCGGGCATGGTACACCAGGCGCTTGGTCTTGCTACACCTGGCATCGCTCTTGCTACACCAGGCCTCGCGCTTGCTACACCTGGCCTCGCTCTTGCTACACCTGGCCTCGCTCTTGCTACACCACGCCTTGCTCTTGCTACACCGCACCCCGCGCTTGCTACACCGCACCTCGCTCTTGCTACACCGCACCCCGCGCTTGCTACACCAGGCCCCGCTCTTGCTACACCATGCCCCGCTCTTGCTACACCTCGACCCACGCTTGCTACATCATGCCCCGCTCTTGCTACACCACGCCTCGCTCTTGCTACACCGCACCCCGCTCTTGCTACACCGCACCCCGCTCTTGCTACACCATGCCCCGCTCTTGCTACACACGGCCTCGCTCTTGCTACACCGCACCCCGCTCTTGCTACACTGTACCCTCCGCCAGCGACTTCTCAATCCATACTGCGGCGAGCGTGCCTTCACCCATTGCAATGGTCACTTGTTCAGCGTGTACGCCGATATCACCGGCTGCGTAGATGTGCTCGACGTTTGTTTTTTTCGTTCTTGCTTCAGTAATCAAATGACCGTTTTCCATTCGTTCGCAGCCTAGTTTTCGGGCGAGGTCTGTTTGTGGGGTAATCTTCCCAAAGGCGATAAATGCGTGCTTCGCTTCAATTAATTCACCTGATTTCAAAATCACCCCGTTAAATTGGTGATCGGTGACGAGGGGGGTTTGAATGCGCTCTTCGATGTAATGAACCTTCATGCCGAATAGTTGTGCTTTATCTTTTTCTCGGATTGCTTCACTTGTATGATTAATATAAATAAGTTCGCTCGCCCATTGGTGCAATCGTTTCGCCATATGAACGCCTGATTTCCCAGAGCCTAAAATGAGTGCTTTTTTTCCTTGAACTTCATATCCATCACAGTCTGGACAAATATATACAGTGCTTCCGAGGCATGACTCTAATTGCGGGAGAGGGTTCGGATCTGTCACACCCGTAGCAAATAAAAGCCGCTTGGCTTCATACGATTGCCCTGATCGTGTTAACAGTTGGAAATGATCGGCTCGTTCAATGGCAACGACTTCTTCTGTTCGATAATGCACACCGAGCATTTTTCCTTGCTGTTTGCCGATCCTTCTAAGATCTTCACCACTTACTCCATCTGGCCAGCCGAGGATGTTGCGATACTTCCGACAAAGTGTTGACCTTCCTTTGCCTTTATCAAGGACGAGCACATTTCGCTTGTAACGCCCGAGTTGGATTGAGGCTTGAATTCCAGCGATTCCTCCTCCAATAATGGCGCAATCATAAAGAGCCATGCAGATTCCCCCTAGCATAGCTAGCTTCTGTTCCAGAGCCTTTTTCTATGCAAAAAAAAGACTTGCAAAAGTGGATCGCAAGTCTATCGCTCATCTTCAATTTCGTGACGCAACGCGTCAACGCTGTCTCTTCTTCGACGGTTTTTTTCATCAAGATCTTGCTGGTCTTTTTCGCTCATTTCACCAAGGTGCGCTTGTTGAAAATTTTCCGCTTCATTTATGTTCTCAATCGTATCGTTAATGATTCGTTCGATTCGTTCACCATTGTTCTCTTTGTTTTCCTTGTGATCCATCAATATCACCCCACTGTAATTTACCCAAAAAAAAGCGCAATATGCCTTGGGAGGGCATATTGCCAATAGGTATTACATAAAGGGGGATGTTTGAGAGCAAAACGTAGCGAGAACCTCGACAACGTCTTCTCAAATAAGTAATTGATAATGAATATCAATGTCACTTACTATATTAGATGGTTTTCAGACTAGTGTCAATAACTAATTGAAAATAATTCTCACTACTTTTTTATGACATTGATTGAGGCCTCAGACACCACTAAACCATTCACATAAATCGTTACGATGTGTGTACCTGAATAGTGCTTTCTTGTCGATAAATCTGCAAATGAATGCGTCCGTTCACGTTTGACTTTTTCACCAGTATGATACGTTCGGTCCACAAGAAGAAACTTCTTTTCTGAGCGCTTTCCGTTCGCTTTAACGAATTGAATCCCGTACTCCACTCGCATTGCCCCTGCTCGTTCAACCGTAAAGCTGTAATCCATCGTGATGCTTTCTCCAATTACAATAGAAGGCGGTTGAATCATCACCAATCCGTCTCTTACACTCCCTCCGTAACCGAACAGCTCGTACGCTTCCGGGAGTCCTTTTCGGATTAACGTTCGGCACCCGTGACGAATAATCCAATCCGTTCGTTCAGACTTTCCTTGCCATGACTTCGCCAGTTGCAGAACATAATTTGGATGGTCTTTTGAAAAATCATTCAGATGGTTGGCGACACTTTTTCGCACGTATTTAGACGAATCTTCTTTTAGTACTTCTAAAATCACTGTCGTTTTCGTTGGATCTTTTATGAATGCTGACAACGTCTTACCCCACGGCAATCTCGGCCTCGCCCCTTCACTTGCAAGCCTTCGCACGTGTTCATTTTCGCTCGTCGCCCATTCTTTCATGACATTGACCATTTCTATTGGGTCTTTTTCAATAAATGGTCGGACAGCAAATTCTGAACTCGCATAGGAAGTAAACCTCCGCAGCATCGTTATAGACGTCTCCCAGTCATCTAATCCATACTTCGCAACGAAATGAGGGAAGAACATGTACCCTTCTGCACCTTTAGCATCTGCTGCATCCGCTAAAATGGTGACGGCTTCTTTGTAATCAGTAGGTAAATGACTATGAAGGGTCTCCGTTATCTTATTGATTCGATCCATCATTTCTAGTTCTGCCCACGGTTCTGTTTGAACGTTTTTTACAAAGGCATCGACGTGAAAATCACCATGCACACTTTGCACCTTGTTCGCGACCGTCTGTAAATACTCCTGATGAAACATGTTTTTAATCGGTTCTGCCATCGAGCGTCAACTCCTGTTTAGGTTAACTTTTCCTTTCTATTAGTGTAAGCCAGAACGCATAACAAAAAAACTCCCCAGACGGGGAGTTTTATCATTTATTTAGTGCCAACGTTGCGTAAGCATTTTGCGTTTCGTATAGAAGTTAATGCCGTCTTTTCCGTTCGCATGAAGGTCACCGTAGAACGAGTCTTTCCAACCTGAGAATGGGAAGAATGCCATCGGTGCTGGAACGTTTACGTTCACTCCGAGCATCCCTACCTCAATGTCTTCTCGATATTCACGTACGGCTTTTCCGCTGTTCGTATAAAGAACTGAGCCGTTACCGAACTTGGATTTGTTCGTGAGTTCAATTGCTTCTGTGAGGTCTTTCACTCGAACAATTGAAAGGACAGGTGCAAAGATTTCTTCTTGCCAAATTTTCATTTCTGGCGTGACGTGATCAAAAATGCTCGCCCCTAGGAAATAACCATTCCCAGCTTCAGTCGGTACGTCTCGACCATCCCTTACGAGCTTCGCGCCCTCACCGATTGCTTCTTCCATTTGTCCTTTTACTTTGTCTAAATGACTTTGGCGAATAACCGGTCCTAATGTAATCGAGCGATCACTGCCATCACCCATTAACAATTCATCTGCTGATTTCTTCAAACGCTCAACGAGTTCATCAGCGATTTCTTCTACAGCAACGACGACAGCGGTTGCCATACAACGTTGACCTGCACTTCCAAACGCCCCGCTCGTAATTCCTTCAATCGTTTTATCAAGATCGGCATCTGCCAAAACTATTGAGTGATTTTTTGCTCCAGCTAACGCTTGTACTCTTTTACCATAGCTAGCACCTGTTTTATATACGTATTCAGCGACTGGTTGTGAGCCAACGAAACTAATCGCTGGTACATCTTCGTGTTCCAACAAACCGTTCACAACGTCATGCGCACCGTGTACAAGGTTCAACACCCCTTTTGGAATGCCTGCTTCGGTTGCCAACTCAACGAGTCTTTCTGCAAGAAGTGGTGTACGCTCCGAAGGTTTTAGAACGAACGTATTTCCTGTAGCAATCGCAAGCGGGAACATCCAACAAGGTACCATCATTGGGAAGTTAAACGGTGTAATTCCGCCAACAACCCCAACTGGATAGCGATACATTCCCGATTCAATCCCCGTTGCAATCTCTGGCAAGCTCTCACCCATCATTAATGTTGGAGCGCCAGCTGCAAATTCTACACACTCAATTCCACGCTGTACTTCACCGTATGCATCATCAAACGTTTTACCGTTTTCTTTCGTAATTAATCCTGCTAGCTCATCATGCTTTTGAATGAGGAGTTGTTGATAATTAAATAAGTAGCGCGCGCGCTTTGGAACAGGAACTTTTTTC
Organism: Bacillaceae bacterium JMAK1; assembly: GCA_012970285.1. Lineage (GTDB taxonomy): Bacteria > Bacillota > Bacilli > Bacillales > Marinococcaceae > Geomicrobium_A. The sequence continues at coordinate 230,569 of JIBW01000004.1, read as the reverse complement.
CATGATTTAAAGGCCGCTTTTGCAGCTTGTACAGCATCATCAACATCTTCTTTCGTTGATAATGGCGTTCTAGCAATTTCTTCGCCTGTTGCTGGGTTTGGAACAGATTCGTATTCTGACGTTTTCGCTTTGACCCATTCACCGTTAATATAATTAGTTAGCATGTGTCTCGCTCCTTTTTGTGTATGAGTAGTTCATGAGTTGATCGTAAAGTTCTACAATTTCTTCTTTTGTCGGTACTTTCGGATTTGTTGCAGGGCTTCCACTAATGAGCGCGTCTTCAGCCATCTTTTCTTTTACTAGATCAAACGCTTCTCGGTCAATTCCCCATCCTGAAAGGGTTGGAATCTCAAGCTCTTCACATAAGTGCTCAATCTCTTCGACGAGCCAGTTACTAAGCTCTTCATCGGATTCATCTTTAACATCTTTATTGATCATTCTCGCAATTGTTGCGAGGTCTTCTTGGCAGTCTACTTTCGTATATTCCAATATGATCGGAAGTAACATTGCATTCGACACTCCGTGAGGAACGTGGAACACAGCTCCTAATGGACGCGACATTCCGTGTACGAGACATGTCGAAGCGTTAGAGAACGCCATCCCTGCAAGCATTGAACCGTAAATCATTTGGTCCCGAGCCTCCAAATTATCGCCATTGTGATAAGCTTCGCGAATGTTTGCATAGAGCAACTCAATCGCTTGAAGGCTCAACGTGCGTGTGAATGGTTGAGCTTTTCGACTTATGAGTGATTCAATAGCATGTGTGAGTGCGTCAACACCGGTCGCGGCAGTTACCGACTTCGGGGTTGAGACAGTTAATACCGGATCAACGATCGCAACAAGCGGCATAAAGGCTTGTTGTTTGATCATCATTTTAATGTCTTCTTTCGTATCTGTAATGACCGTAACATCCGTCGCTTCAGACCCTGTACCACCAGTCGTTGGCACTGCAATGAGTGGGAGTGGCTTTACTGTTGCTAATTGTTTTTGATTCATATAGTCATGGATTCGCCCCGTGTTGGTCGCAAGCACCGCAACGGCTTTAGCTGTATCAATGCAGCTACCACCTCCTAAAGCAATAACATGATCACATTGTTCAGCTCTCAACAACTGTAACGCCTCGTCGACGTATGTATCTTTCGGCTCAGTCTCCACGCCTAAGTACTCCACATAAGAAACGTCTGCCGAATGTAAATGATCATGAAGTTGCTGAACATTTCCGAGCTGTTCCATTATTCGATCACTTACGATTAAAGCTTTGGATCCGAGCTTCTTCGCTTCTTCACCGACTCCTAAAAAGCTGTCCTTACCGTAATGAATGATTTGAGGAAGATGTACAATACGTTTTACCAATGGAATCCCTCCTTACTACGCTTTATTGCAAAAGCGATGCCAGAGTGAAACCGTTGTTGTTCTAAGACGTAAGTTTTTGCACCGTCGCAAAAAGCGACACTCACTGTTGCAACTTCCGATACAATGTCGCACGATGGATGCCTAGTTTCTCGGCTGCCTTCGTTTTATTCCCTCCTACTTCTTGAAGTACACGTTCAAGTTCCGAACACTCATCATCAATCTCTAACGTAGGGCTTGTAAACGGCTCTGGTAGGTGGTCCGCTAAGACAGGTTGTCCATCTGTCATTGTCACAACATAATCTACCGCGTTAACGAGCTCTCTGACATTACCTGGCCAGTGATACTGTAAAAATAACCGCATTGCTTCTTCACTAATTGCTTTTTTCTCGATTCCATACTCTTGAGCAAGGCGCTCCATATGAAAGCCGAGCAATTTAGGAATGTCTTCTTTTCGCTCTCGCAAAGGCGGTACTGTTAAACGAATAACATGGAGACGATAAAATAAATCTTGTCGGAATTGACCTTCTTGAACGAGTGCTTTTAAATCTTTGTTCGTCGCAGCGACAATTCGGAAGTCGCTATGAATGACTTGTTCACTACCGATTCTTACAATTTCTTTCGTTTCAAGTATGCGTAGAATCTTCGCTTGCATTGATGATGACATTTCTGATACTTCGTCGAGAAAAAGGGTTCCACCGTGAGCTTGTTCAAACTTCCCACGTCTTCCTCCTTTACGAGCATCAGTAAACGCCCCACCTTCATAGCCAAACAGCTCAGACTCGAGTAAGTTCTCTGGAAATGCTGAGCAATTGATGGCCACAAACGGTCCTTCTGCCCGCGAACTCATATGATGAATGCCTTGTGCAAACAACTCTTTCCCTGTTCCACTTTCCCCTTGAATGACAACAGATGCTTTCGTTCGCGACGCTTTTCTTGCGAGACTTTTCACTCGTTGGATGCTTGGACTTTTGCCGATCATCGTTTCAAATGTTTGCACTGCACCTTCTCGTTCTGTATTTACAGCCCCCGCCTTTGAAGCGACTTCATGCTGTAAAATGCGATGCAACTCGGTCATCCCTTCAAAGATTAACATTCCGACTGCCCCGACAATCTCGCCTTCTTGCCAAATCGGAAGTCGATGAACGACCATCTTCTGACCTTGGATTGTTTGGACTTTACCCCGCTCTGGAATGCCCGTCTTTACAACTTGATGAAGTTCTGTGTTATCAATGACAGACGTCACGTCACGCCCGATCACATCACGTTCTTTCAGTCCACCAAGAAAATCTCGGTACGATTGATTCATCGACGTAATCGTTTGATTACGATCAATGATGACGATCCCTTCATACGCAGAGTCAAAAATTAACGATAATGTGGCACGATCTTGATCTCGGACCGTTTGGAGCATGTGTTGGGTTATGACACCAACGATTCCCTCGCCGTCAATCACAACCGATAACGTTCGCTGTTCAACAGGGAATGGGTCGCTTTTCTTAACACATTGAATCGGTAACAACTCGTGTTTTGGAAGAATGTATTCACTCGAACTTTCCACTAGACGCTTTGCAATGAATTCAAGTGTCACCGTACCAATCGGTTGGTGGTGTTGATCGATGATAACAATTGGATGCTTCGTTTGAACAACGATCGTTAACCACGATTGCATATCCTGATTTTCAAATGCCACGATTGTCGCTCGCTCGCTTTTTTCACCGCACGTAAACGTTTTGTACGTAACATCCATGTTCACGCCAACTCGCCCTGCTTTTTAAGTTCATACTCTTCCTTTAACATGCTCATCAGTACTTCATCACGTCTAATGCCGTTCACATGAACGGCTTGCCGACGAGCGCCTTCGCGAACAAACCCATTTTTTTCATATGCTCGGATTGCCCTCACATTGTGGGACAACACCTCAAGTTCAAGTCGATTCAATTGCAATGTTTCAAACACGTACGCTTGCAACAAACGCACCGCTTCACTCCCGTACCCCTTGTTCCAATCTTTGCGTTGATGAAGGGCAATTCGAAATCCACAAACAGAATGATGTTCATCAATATCTATAATTGCCGCATCGCCGATCGTTTCTTTCTGACCTTGGTGATAAATTGCAAAGTCATATCTTGTTGAATCTTGAGCAAATCTCTCATACACTTCTTTAATCTGCTCTTTCGTAAATGTGTGTCTCGTACCCGTTAAATCTAAACTTTCTGAATCACTCATACCTAAAAAAATGCTGTCATAATCCGACGAATCAATGGATTTAAGTTGTATGTTCATCACATTTACTCCTTCCAATTCTCGCAAAAATATGTTTAAGTCTTAGTGGAGGCATTTATTTTATAGTTTTTTATACATAGGTAAAGTGAGGTCTTGCACGTGAATTCACAGCAATTTTCGCCATATATCACGTTCGAAAGAACCCAGTGGGCAGATTTTAGACAAATGAGCGACTGGTCACTAACCGATGTCGATTTACGCGAATTACAAGGATTAAATGAGCGATTGTCGATGACGGAAGTGGCTGACATTTACGTCCCACTCTCTCGTCTTTTACATTTACATTATACCAAAGCAAAAGAATTACATCAGGATACAAACCGATTCTTGCAATTGGATACGCTTACAGTTCCTTTTATTATCGGTATCGCAGGAAGTGTCGCGGTCGGAAAAAGCACCACCGCCCGGATTATCGAACATTTAGTATCCCAATGGCCTGGTAAACCACGAGTTGAACTTGTCACAACCGATGGTTTCTTATACTCAAATGAACAACTTGAAGAACTCGGCCTCATGAAGAAAAAAGGCTTCCCAGAAAGCTTCGATGTATCTCGTCTGTTCAGATTTTTATCTGAATTGAAGTCTGGAGAAGAACGGGTCACTGCACCTCTTTATTCTCATATGAAGTACAATGTTCTACAAGACGAAGAGCAAGTGTTAATGCGACCAGACGTTGTTATTGTAGAAGGCATTAACGTATTACAACCACCAAAGCTCGGAAAGCATCAAGCGAGAACATTCGTGTCAGACTTCTTTGACGTTTCTATGTACATCGATGCCGAAGAGCCGATGATTGAACAATGGTACAAAAACCGGTTCAACTTACTTAGAAAAACATCGTTCCAACAGCCGGAATCATACTTCCAGAAGTTTAAAGACCTAACTGAAGACGAAGCGCGAGCCGTCTCAGATCGTATTTGGAAAGAAACCAACCGTGTAAATCTCGTTGAGAATATTCTTCCGACGAGAAACCGCGCCGATCTTATCTTACAAAAAGGTGAAGGTCATAAAGTAGAACGTATTCATGTTCGAAAGTTGTAAAAAGGAACGCTGCTTGCAGCGTTCCTTTTTATTGTTTTTCTAACACTTCCATCAGCTGCTGGAACCCTTTTTTAGCTTCTTTAAACGTAAACATCGGGTACATGTGCATCATCTTTTTTGCTTCGATGTATGTAACCTTTTTACCATCACGTTGGGCCTTTTCTACGAACTTCTTAACATCAGGTTGCAAAATATCATGAGTGCCCATGAAAATTGTAAGTTTCGAATCGAAATCTAATGTACCGTAAGCTGGGCTGACCAATGGGTGATCAAGTTCCAAATCACCTGCATACCAACGCCCCGCCTCTTTAACGCCAGGAGTCGCTAAAAATACATCTTTGCTTTCAATTTTTTGAATGGCAGCATTCGTCATCGATACGTCTAGCCACGGCGAGATAAGTATGGTTTTGTCAGGTTGTTCTTGGTTATTTTCTTTTAACTTTTGGACGAGCGATAAGGCAAGCCCTGCCCCTGCTGAATCCCCCATAATGACATCTGGAAAGCGTTCATGAAGAATCTCTTCAGTAGCAGTGATCGTTTCTTCATACGTATGTTCAGGTGCTAACGGATACAAAGGAACTGTGATTGTACATGGAAAATGTTCAATGATACGTTGCAAAAAATACCAATGAGTGACCGTAATATGGTGAACATACGCTCCACCATGCAAATAAAACAGATGACGTTTCGGTGTCTCACCTTTTGGACGCAACACGTAAACAGGAACATTGCCATAATCTAGCCGTTCTACATCCAAGTTCGTTAACACCTTCAATGGCGGCGTATAATCTAAGTTTCGTCTCGTTTCAATCCCTTTTCGCAACGACTCACCCGTTTGTTGCCAAAACTGCTTTCGCCTCGTCACTTTTAACATGAATTTGAACATTCGACTCCCTGCACTTTCCATCCGCTGCCTCCTCTATGTTGTTTAGATTTATTATACCAAACTGCTACTCAAACTGAGCACTTTGTCGAACGAGCAGTCTTCCACTACGTTCACTTGTACATGTCTTTTTCATCGAATTGATCGATTTATACGAGTCTCCTTCTCATTCATATGCTAGATCACGAATAGAATGAAAGGATCAATTGAATTATTGTCCCAAAAACAAACAAAGTGTACTCAATAATACAGTAACAGTCCTTGTCATATCCGGATACGGAAGTGGCTACAATCCCAGTTGGATTTTCCCCTTTTGGTGTAAGCGTAAACGCATAAACAAATGTTATTGATGTCGCGACTAGCTACAACAATACTGTTTCAATCACTTGGTCCGTGCTGTGTAAGTGTAAGTGCGAATGAAGAAACCGAAGGTCCATGATGGAAATCTGCCATCTAGTATCGACGTCTCGTTGAGGCTAGCTCATAAAAAAAACGGCCCCAAACCTGGGACCGTTTCTATACTTCATTTAGTTGCTTGCTGTAATCGCTTTTGCAATCGTTACTGTACGCTTGGCTTGATTTGCAATGGCTTCATCAAGTTTGTTTTCTTGAATATTTCCTTCACCGTCAACGGTTGCACTCGTTCCGTACGGGTTACCACCTGACTCAAATGTAACTGGATCTGTATACCCTGGTGCGGCAATAATTGTTCCCCAGTGGAACATTGTTTTGTAAAGAGCAAGAACCGTTGCTTCTTGACCACCGTGTGGGTTTTGCGCTGAACTCATCGCACTCACGACTTTGTTAACAAGCTTTCCTTGTGCCCAAAGACCGCCTGCTTGGTCGATGTATTGTTTTACTTGACCAGGGACGTTACCAAAGCGAGTTGGTACACTCCAAATGATTGCATCTGCCCAATCAAGATCGTCCATTGTTGCTTCTGGTACGTCTTGTGTTGCTTCATAGTGAGCTTTCCAAGCTGGGTTAGATTCTATTGCTGCCATCGGTGCAAGTTCTGGAACCTTAACTAGCTTTACTTCTGCGCCTTCTTTTTCTGCAGCGTCTTTTGCCCAATTTGCCATTTTGTAGTTTGTTCCTGTTGAACTGTAATAAATAATTGCTACTTTAACCATGATATCCTTCTCCTTTGTTGGTTCCTCAGTATGGTCTTTCCCGAATAATCTAGCTAAAAATCCCATAATTACTCTCTCCCTCTCCACCTCCTACGTAAAATTAAAGATGGTTAATCGTCCGAACTTCAGCCGGGCGAAGATTTGCTTCAATTTTGTCCCGGTCTGATTCATACCATTCCGGTAGCTTTAACTTCTCCCCCATCGTCTTGTATGACTCATCGTGTGCGAATCCTGGGGGATCTGTAGCAATCTCAAACAACAATTGGCCACGCTCACGGAAGTAAATCGCGTTAAAATATTGACGATCTTGAATTGGAGTCACTTGATATCCTGCATTTGCGACATGCTGTTGCCAATTTACTTGTTCTTCATCATCTTTTGCACGATAAGCAATATGATGTACCGTGCCAGAACCTAAACGGCCAGTGCCAACATTGTCAGCGTATAAATCAATGGTCCCACCGATCGTTGCGCTTGATGTAAAACGGATATACCCGTCTTGTTCTGCAACTTTTTCAAAGCCCATCGTTTCTTCTAATAACGTTGCTGTTTCTTTAAAGTGCACAGAGAGAAGTGTCGCCCCGCTAAACCCTTTAATTGCTTCAATCTCACTGATGCCGTTAAACGGCCATTGACTGTTTCTTCCTGATTCTTGTTCTACAAGAGACAGCTGAAGCCCATGAGGGTCTTCAAATTGTAGATACGTCTGACCGAAGCGAGTTACTTCTTCGTACGTAACGTTAAATTTTGCAAACCGTTTTTTCCAAAAATCCATTGTTCTCGGTGGAATTGCAAAGTCTGTTCGACCGACTTGCCCTCCTCCAATAGCTCCTTTATGAGCGCCTGGCCAAGGGAAGAACGTCATAATCGTACCTGGACTTCCATTGTCATCTCCGAAATACAGATGATACGTACCTGGATCATCGAAATTAATGGTTTTCTTCACGAGTCGCATTCCTAGAAAACCTGCGTAAAAATCAACATTTTCTTGAGGGTCACCGACGATCGCCGTAATATGATGTATTCCTTTTGTTTTCATACCTAAGCCTCCCTTTGTTTAGAATGTCCAGAGATTAGAAAGGATATTGATTATAATTAATTATATTATCTCTAATTCGAGATATTTAAGCAAAAAATATGGAATTGATTTATCTCTAATTTGAGATAATCATAACAAAAAGTCTTGCGATATGTCAAGACTTTCTATCACAACTTTGTTGATTTCCCCAATTTCTTTAGAAGTTCAATGGCTTGTTCCTTTTCTTCTAAATCAAGACCTTCCATAATTGACTCAATGGCTTCTACATGACTCGGGAAAATCTCATCCATAAATTTTCGGCCTTTTTCGGTTATGGATACGAATGTAATCCTCCGATCAGTTGGGCAGGGTTTCCGCACTGTATAGCCTCTTTTTTCTAATTTGTCTACAACATACGTAATGGAGCTACTTGCAATTAATACTTTTTCTCCGATTTTCTGGACAGGTTGATCTCCTTTATTGTAAAGAAGTTCAATCACTGCGAACTCCGTAGGGTTTAACCCGTGTGATCGAATATCATGTTCTACATTTCTCTTCACTGATTCAAGTGAGCGTGTCATTACAACGAATAGTTTTAGTGCTAGAGTTTGTTCTTGATTCCAATCAGTTGTTGTCATTTTCTAACCACCTTCGTATTCCTCATTATAACACCGTTACCTATTCACTTCACTAGGTCTCCTCTGTATCATTTAAAGTCATTGACAAGAGGGGACTGAACTCCTACGCTAAACATGAAAAGAGGGATCTACTTGAACAATAAAGAGATGGAAAAGAAAGTCATCGAGCAGTTTCAACAAGATGAGAACATGATGATTATGGTGTTTGCTCAGTGGTGTGTAAATCATGATCTAGACCCCGTCGAGTTATATGAGAAAGCTTACCCATCACAACCGATGCACCCAGAACATCGCAAAACGATTGAGGATGTTACTGTTCCAAAAGAAGAAGCTGAAGAAATTGACACGGCTACTGTATTGTCAGTCCTACAACTATTTGGGAATACTGATTTAGCAGCTGTCGTAGAGGAACAATCGCAAAAAAACAAACCTTCGTCCGATTAGGGAACGAAGGTTTGTTTTTTAGAAGAATAAGAAATGTGCCATGAAGGCGATAATCGGTAGAGTAATTAATGTACGAATAATAAATACCAATACTAAATCTAAAAGGTTAAGTGGTATTTTCGAGCGTAGAATAAGCACACCGACTTCTGACATATAAACTAACTGTGTCATCGACACACAGGCAATTACAAACCTCGTCAGTTCGCTATCAATTCCTGAACCAACAATGGCAGGTAAAAACATATCGGCAAACCCGACAACAACCGCAACGGCTGCATCAGAGGCTTCTGGAATCTGAAGCAATTGTAAGAATGGTACGAATGGGTACGAAATAATGTGGAAAATTTGTGTGTATTCCGCAATAATCAGTGCGAGCGTCCCCAAGCTCATCACGAGTGGCAGCAACCCAAACCAAATGTCTAACACGTTTTTCGATCCTTGCTTGAGCATCACACCTGCACTTGGTGTATTAGATGCTTTTGTCACCGCCTTATGATAACCCCACTTAAAGACGGACGTATTTTCAGGTACAGGATCTTCCGTTGTAATTTGTTCTGCACGTTCATAATACTTGTCTTTCTTCCATGAAAGTGGTGGGATTCTAGGTGTGATGACCGCTGCTATAAACCCTGCGACACAGACTGTAATATAAAACTGTATGAACATGTGACTGATATCCAAAAACTGTACAATTAGAATACTAAACGCAATGGACGCAATGTTAAAGTTCGTCGCGATCACAGCAGCTTCACGACCGGTATAAAATCCCCGCTCATATTGTTGCATCGTAACGAGAACACCTACTGTACCACTTCCGAGCCACGAAACGATCATATCGACCGATGACCGACCAGGAGCCGTAAACAATGGACGAACAATTTTTCTAAGCAATGTACCGAAAAATTCCATTAAGCCGTATTCAGTTAAAATCGGTAAAAATAAACCGGCAAACAAAAACCACGTAAACAATACGGGTACGAGAGAGCCTAGTACTTCTCCCCCTGTGGCACTGTCCCAAATCCAACTCGGTCCAACTTGGAAAATAACGACAATCGCAAAGATTGCACCGAGAATCCTCCAAATTAACCAAACATTACTGACATAAAACAGATCACGTATGAACCCATTTTCCATCACGCGAGTCGGTTGGATTTTAGATACGATTATTGAACCGACTGCAGATATGACGAGTAACACTGTGACAATGATCGGAATGCTCTCACCCAATAACCCCTGTACGTAAGAGGCCATAATTCCGACACCGATCGTAATTTCATCACCGACTGGAATTGGAATTAAGAACATACCGATTCCCAAAATAGCAAAAAGGATAAAACGCCAATGGCTCGTTTCTTTTACTTGCGTATTCATATGTCCTCCAAGATGTGTATTTTTTCTATGCAATACTAAAACGCAAGAAACGTGCCAAATAATAAAACGATGAATGTCATCATTTGATTCAAAAATAAATCAAATCAGGGTGCTATTGATTTGTTTTTGAATCGCGATTTGTTTTTGTATCAATTTTGTACTCTTTTAACTTTCGGACGACAGAAGGTTGGCTCATTCCTAGAACTTTACTCATCTCATACGTCGTATTGCACTCGTTAAAAGCAAGTTGTAGCCAATGACATTCTACCTTTTTCAGTTCTTCCTTTAGTCGAAACCCTTCACTTAATAACGGCTCACCTTCTGTAACAGGCAGCGAGCGCCGTTCTTTTGATTCAAAAATCCCTTTCAAATCTTCAACCGTTACAATCTCTTCTGAACTCGTTAACAATAATCGCGATAAGAAGTTCTCGAGTTCTCGTACATTCCCAGGCCAGTGATAATGGTACAGCCGCTCTAACACTTGAGGGTGAAGCTTTCGCTTCAAATCATAGCGCTCATTTATTTCTTCAACCTTTTTAAAGATCAACCCCGGAACGTCTTCGCTACGATCTCGTAAAGATGGAACTGTAATCGGAATTACATTAATACGGTAAAACAAATCTTCTCGGAACAACCCTTTCTCGACGAGTTGCTCTAAGTTCCGATTCGTTGCAGCTACGAGGCGGAAGTCCACATGCTTTGCGACACGCCCACCAATGGGCGTAACCTTCTTTTCTTGCAACACTTGTAGCAACTTGCCTTGCATCTGGAGGGGAATATCGCCGATTTCATCAAGAAACAGAGTGCCCTCGTCTGATAACTCAACGAGACCGACCCTACCTTGACGGTCCGCACCGGTAAATGCTCCTTTTTCATAACCGAACAGCTCTGCTTCGAACAACGTATCGGGAATTGCGCTACAGTTAATCTCGATAAAAGGACCATCAAGCCGCTTACTTTCTTTATGTAGTTCACGGGCAAACATACTTTTTCCAACCCCAGATTCCCCGTAAAAAATGACAGAAGCATCGGAAGGGGCAGTACGACTAATGAGCGTTTTTATACGACTAATCGCTTTACTCTCATGGACAATCGAATGAAATGTCTGCTCTCTCGTTCGCAACACATCGAGTTCATTTTGATAGCGCTCGCTTTGCACTTGCAATGTTTCATATTCTTTTTTCATCTCCTGAATTTCAGTGAGGTCATGCGAAACGCTAACCACTCGAACGATTTCTTTCTCTTCATCTCGAACCGGGAAAGCTGTTGCCATAACCGTACGACCAGTCACAGTCGCTTGCATCACTTGTTGCTGCTTCCCCGTTTGCATCACGAGTTTCGTAATCGAAGGTTTGAAGACCCCTTCTTCTTCTAATTGATTGACGTTTTTTCCTATTAACGCGTTGTGAGTAACCCCGTAGATTTCCGCACAACTTGGGCTTGCCCGCAACACATTTCCTCTTCCGTCTGTAATAACAATATTATCTGTTGAATGATTGAGCACTGCATCAAGTTCTAATTCTAAGTTGTTCGTCATTAGCGTTTCACCTCACTACGAAGTTGGTATAAAAATTGCATTAAACATGATTAGATATTGATAAGGAGTGTTGCAAGATGTATAAACCGAAAGATTCATCTACATCCCCACGCTTTAGTGGTGTAAGAACATTCATGCGTTTACCTAATATTAAAACGACAGATCACATTGATTTTGCCGTTCTCGGAGTACCGTTTGACACGGCTGTATCAAATCGAACAGGCGCTCGTTACGGTCCCGCACATATTCGCGATTTCTCCGTTTTGTTGCGACCATACAATGCTTCCCAAGACATTAACATCTTTGATCATTGTTCAGGCGTAGATTATGGTGACATTGATATTATCCCAGGTAATATTCACCGTACATACGAACGGATTCAAGAAGGGCTAAAACCTTTACTCGATAAAGAAATTCGTCCGATTATTCTCGGTGGAGATCATTCAACATCACTCGGTACGCTACGTGCATTTAAAGAAAAATACGGTCCTGTCGCACTCGTTCACTTTGATTCACATAGTGATACGTGGGACAACTACTTTGGTGAGAAATATATGCATGGTACCCCATTCCGTCGAGCGGTTGAAGAAGGCTTGATCGACGTAGATCACTCGATTCAAGTCGGTTTGCGCGGTCCGCTTTACGGTCCAGAAGATGTAACCGATCCTCGCGACCTCGGATTTGAGACGATTCTTATGGACGAGGTTCATGAACTTGGTGTTGAAACCGTGTTAAAACGCATCCACCAACGTGCTACCGGTGCACCTGTTTTCGTTTCTTTTGATATCGATTTTGTTGATCCAGCGTATGCGCCAGGAACAGGAACACCAGAAGTTGGTGGTCCGACGAGTCACGAAGCACTTCAATACGTTCGTGGACTGAAAGGCTTGAACATCTTAGGCTTTGACCTCGTTGAAGTGCTCCCTGCATACGACAACGGAGACATTACTGCCGCTCTTGCATCAGCTGTAGCGTTCGAAATGATCTCTCTCGTTGCCTTAGAAAAAGCTGGACGTTTGTAAACGCATTATCTTTCATAACACGAAGAAAAGCAATGGGAGCGGGCTCCCATTGCTTTTCTTAAACATTCCGATAGACGCGACTGTAAAAACGCATCTCTGCCATTGCCGTTACGAACTCATTCGCAAATGTACTTGCTTCTCGCTCAACAATCACACCTGGCTTACTAGTAATGTTCATTTGTTCAATAATCGCCGTGCCTTCTTCCGTCGCACCGATTGGTTTGAAATGATTGTATGTGTCACGTACAAAGTTTCTCGTTTTCCGCATGAAATATCGACTCGGATCGCTTCCACCAACGACGTACAATCCATCATATAGAAGTGGTGAACCTGTTAGGAACGTCTCATCAATCGAATACGTAACACCATCTGACCCTTGGACGTCTCCAAGCCGCTCCCCGACAAAAACGAGTTCAAGCCCAGCTTCTTCTAACTCACTTAGAATGTATTTCGTCTCATCTCCGTCAAACCCATCATCAATGAGCACACCGACTCTTAATGTGTTCGGATAGCGTGGCTGATTCATTAAGCTTAATGCTGCAGAAGATTGTTGCACTGGTACTTGAGAGACATTCGGTCGTTTCACTCCAACTTCTTTCGCAACGAGGGCCGCAAGCTCATGGTCGATTTTACCGAGCATATTCACAACACGTTGACGAACTTCAACCGTTTCCACTTTTCCAAGTTCAAACGAGAAAGCTTGAATGATATGGTCTTTCTCAACGGGGCTCATACTGTTCCAGAAAAGCCGTGCTTGAGAATAGTGATCTTCAAAACTTGGAGCCGTCTTACGAACTTTAATACCTTCTACGGTTGATGGATACGTGCTAAATCCGCCTTCTCGAGGTGGCACTTCTTTCGGCGTATTACCAGCCAAATAATTTTTATGGTAAGCCACTTGCCCTTTGTTAATCGTAATACGACCTTGACCGTCTCGTTGATTGTTATGGATCGGGCAAACAGGGCGGTTAATCGGAAGCTCTTGATAATTTGTACCGACTCGATACAATTGCGTATCCGAATAAGAAAAGACTCTTCCATGAAGTAGCGGGTCATTTGAGAAATCAATGCCTGGCACGATCTGCCCTGGATGCAGTGCACTTTGTTCCGTTTCAGCAAATACGTTGTTAACATTACGATTCAACGTCATTTTACCGACGATTTGAACAGGAACTTCTTCTTCGGGCCATAGTTTCGTCGCATCTAAAATATCGAAGTCAAACATGAACTCATCATCTTCGGATATAATTTGCAGGCCTAGCTCGTATTCAGCAAAGTTTCCCATCTCGATATTGTTGTACAAATCTCGCCGATGAAAGTCAGGGTCTGCTCCTCCGAGTTTTTGCGCTTCATCCCAGATGAATGAATGAGCGCCTAGCACTGGCTTCCAATGAAACTTCACGAAATGCGAAGTCCCTTCACGGTTGACGAGTCGAAACGTGTGAACGCCAAACCCTTCCATCATTCGAAAACTTCTTGGGATCGTTCGATCAGACATAATCCACATCATCATATGAGCCGATTCGGTATTGCTGCCGATAAAATCCCAAAACGTATCATGAGCCGTCTGACCTTGAGGAAATTCAGTGTGTGGCTCAGGCTTTACAGCATGGATCAAGTCAGGGAACTTAATACTGTCTTGTATAAAAAAGACAGGAATGTTGTTTCCTACGAGGTCAAAGTTCCCCTCATCTGTATAAAACTTCGTCGCAAACCCGCGCACATCGCGATTCGTTTCATTCGCCCCTCTTGAACCTGCTACTTGTGAAAACCGTACGAACACGGGTGTAATTTTGTTGGGATCTTGTAAAAACGACGCTTTCGTTAAATGTGCTAACGATTTATACACTTGAAATTCGCCGTGCGCTCCGTAGCCTCTTGCATGCACGACTCGTTCTGGTATACGCTCCCGATCAAAGTGAGCAAGCTTTTCTTGAAACAAAAAATCTTCATGTAAAGTCGGTCCACGTATACCTGCCTTTAATGTATTCTCGTCGTTTGAAATCTTCGTTCCTTCGTTTGAAGACAGTTCCTTACCTTTATTATCTTGTGTAAATTTATCTAGTTGATGGTCTTTGTCGTTCCAATAACGATCTTGATCTTTCGCCAACGTACACACCTCCCTCCTATATCTATATTAGAAGGAGGTCCTCATATGCACGTCTTACTCATACATTTCAGCTTCAACATCCCAAACGTTCTGTTGTTTTCGTAACATGACAATTTGTCCAATATGATAACCCGTATGAATGAGCATATTCGCCACCATCATCGCCCACGTTTCATCTGTATATTCACTGATTTGTTGCTCCCATTCCCATTCTTCTGTTTCTTGAATGACTTGCATCCAGTCATCCATGATTGTCGTGATGGTCGCAACGGTTACTTCCCAATCCATTTCTGTCCCAGATACGAATGTATCTTCATTTCGTTCCTCAATCGGTGGTACAGGCTCACCTTGAAAACGGTCCAAACAACGACCATTATAGGTGATTAAATGATTCACAATCTCATGGATGCTATGAAGATCAACACGCTCTTTCCAATTTGCTTGCGCTTCGTTCATTCCAGCTAATGCTTGTTGCAAACATGCAAACCAATGGTTCTCATCATGACATGCCGACAATTGTCTGAGAAAAACCTGCTGTGCTCCCATGTACCACTGTACCCCTTCCATATCGCTTTAAAGAATACCTATTCCACATCAATTACAATTTTCCTGCTACATTTCCATGAACCGACTCAACGACCATGACATACAATAGACCATTACCTAGTTAGAAAGGGAGTGCAATTATGCCTCGTGAAAATTATCATCTATGGCGAAACAGTCGTAGCAACACGCGTCAACGTCACGGAAAAAAACGTCACGGATATAGAGTAGAAATCAACAACAATTTAATTAACGGTCCCGGAGTTGTTGGTGGAGGTCAGATCCCTACAGTTCCAACCACCCCAACGACACCAACAGTTCCAACATTCCCAACAGCACCTACAACAACAAATGGATAACAAAAACCCACGGGGGATTTGCCCGTGGGTTTTGTTATGAGCTCATTGATTCACCACCATCTACATGAAGCACTTGACCAGTTACGTGCCTTGAATCGTCAGATGCTAAATACACATACGTCGGAGCTAACTCAAAAGGCTGCGCCATTCGATCAAAGAGATTTAGACCCTGCAACGCATTTTCATCCGATGAAAAGCTTGCAGGGATAAGCGGAGTCCAGATCTTCCCTGGTGCAACCGCATTGACACGGATCTTCTTCGGTGCAATATTTCGTGCTAATGCTCGTGTAAAACCGACAATGGCACCCTTCGTTGCGGTGTAATCCATGAGCCTTGCTTCTCCTACATACGTAACGACTGAAGCTGTATTAATAATTGCATCTCCTGCACGTAAATGAGGCACCGCCTCTCGAGTCGTATAAAAATGAGAGTAGATATTGATCTTAAATGTTTCATCAAATTGTTCGTCACTAATATCCATGATTTCATTTTGATGAAACTGTATGCCAACATTATTGACGAGTATGTTCAACCCACCAAAGGTTTGTATCGTTTCTTGTACAATTTTTTTACACTGCTCTTTATCGCTAAGGTCTCCCGGCATCAAAAGGCACTGTTGTCCTAATTGTTCAATCCGATGTTTTGTACGGTTGGCATCGTCATGTTCATCCAGGTAAGAAATCGCAACATCTGCACCTTCTTTTGCATAACTAATCGCTGCAGAAGCGCCAATTCCACTATCTCCACCAGTAATGAGCGCAACTCTACCGCGAAGTTTTCCACTGCCTTTGTCATTCGGGTTCTCAACGATCGGTCTCGGTACCATCACATCTTCAACCCCTGGTTGGCGTAACTGTCGTTGCTCTGGTTGAGATAAAGGAATTTCTTCATAGCGTTTAATCGTACCAAGATTCGGATACTGCGGATACGGATCAATGACTAGATTTTCTTCGTACCAGCGCTGATACTCGCGGATTTCTTCCAATTTCTCTTGAGATAATTTGTCATTCACGAACGACCATCTCCTTTATCCACAGCCTATGCTAGGCAGATGCGGATGTGAAAGAAGTCAAGCTCAAGTTACGGATCAAAGCGTAACGTAACGTATGGAGGTGTTCCAATGAATTCCATTGAATTTTTTCCAGAGGTTACTCGCCTTTATGAAACGAGTCCACAACCGTTAGTCATGCACTACACGGACCATACGTTCCAAGTACCTTCGATTTCTTTTCGTCCACCTTATTACACAGAAGCTCGGTATGAACCTTACTATTCGGATGTATAAAAATCATAAAGACAAGTCGCCATGGCAACTTGTCTTTTACTTATGGATTCCGCTCAAATGTCGCTTTCGCTAGTTGGGTAATTGTCATATCGTCCATCGGCGGATTGTGTAACCCCGCACGTACGTCCCGGTAATACCGTCCTAACGGATTACCCGTTGCAAGACTTCTCGCACCAACAACTCGCATCGCAAGATCAACAATCGTTTGCGCGTCATTTACGACGCTATGCTTCACAGCACCTAGTTCAAGCTTCATGTTGTTCCGCTCTTCATCAGAGCTTTCATCCCACTTTTTCGATACAGCATAGAGGAAATGTTGATTTCTAACACGTAACAATTCAGCTTCACCAATCTTTTGTTGTACATTCGGCAAGTCGGCGATCGTACCGTCAATACTATTTGGTGAGTAATTGTTCGCGGCACTTGCGCTATATGATAACGCGGCCGATGCGATCCCTAAATACGTGACTGGAATATGTAAGAGCCACCCTGCTGCATCTTTAAAGCCTGGGGTTAATGTCTCAACGTAATCTTTGTCACGAACGATGACACGGTTTAGAATTAAATCATCACTTCCAGTTGCTCTCATACCAAGTGCGTCCCACGTATTCTTAACAGCTACTCCGTCGAGATCTCGACGAATCAGGAAATTCCCTACTTCATCGCTTCCCTCAATCGCTGCACTTACGACGAAATAATCAAGTGTTGGCGCAAGTGTCGTAAACGTTTTCCGTCCTGTAATTTCATAACCACCGTCCACTTTCACCGCTGTTGTCTCAGGTCTTCCTCCTCTTGTAGGGCTACCAGTTGCAGGTTCACTCGCAGCATTGTTAAGAAGCGCTCCATTTTCAATTACATCGTTAACGACTTCTCGGTACACAGCCTCATCCCAAGTCCCTTTTTCACCGAGGGTCATGATGATTCCCATGTGCCAACCGATCGATAGCGCAGTTGATCCGTCTGCCTTCGCGATAATTTCTTGGAGCTCCAGCAATTCTGTAAGCGAAATCCCCTTTCCTCCATATTCTTTTGGTACACTTAATCCTGGGTAACGAATACTTTTCAGGGTAGTAAAATTCTCGTGGGGAAAACTACCTTCAGCGTCGTGTTGATGCGCACGTTCTGCGAACGCTTCTACCGTTTTTGCTAAAAACTCTTTCCGTTCTTGTTGGTTGCTTAAAGCGAACATATCTGACATCACTTTCTCAACTCCTTTGTGTAAATAATACTAAATCCATCTGAATAATGCACCTACAGTGAATTAGAAGTTCATGATAAAATAGTGAAACTTACCTAGATACTAAATCGTATCAATTAAGTAGAAGAAAGGAGCGTTATGAATGACTGTCGTACTCATCGTTTTGCTTTTAATCGTAATTGGAGCTGCCGTAGCGATCGGTATATTCTGGTTCAGCTCGTACAACCGTCTTGTGAAATATCGAATGTGGGCGGAGGAAAGCTGGGCACAAATTGACAACATGCTTAAACAACGCTATGACATGATTCCAAATCTTGTTAACACCGTAAAAGGATACGCCAAACACGAACAAGAAACGTTAACACAAGTCATCGAGAAACGAAATCAAATGCAAGATTCAAATGTGTCACGTAATGAGCAAATGCATGCAAACAATGAAGCGGAACAAATGCTCGGCCGTTTATTTGCTTTACGTGAGGATTACCCCGATTTAAAAGCAAATGAAAACTTTATGCATTTACAACAAGAACTGACTTCAATGGAGCGTAAGCTCGCCTATGCAAGACAAACGTACAATTCAACCGTTCGCGACTATAATATCGCCGTGCAATCGATTCCGACGAACTTCGTTGCAAATGTACACAACTTCCTGCAGTATGAAATGCTTGAAACGCCGGAAGAAGAGCGTGAAAATGTAAAAGTAGAATTTTAAGGCGGGTCGCCATGAATCGATTAAAACAAATTCAACATAATAAAAGAAAAACCGTCGTCATCGTTACTGGCTTTATTTTATTCGTTCTATTTGTAGGGGCGGCTCTTACGTACAGTTTGTACGGCGAGATCTTTACAGGCTTATTGATGGCACTTGTTATTGGTGGCGGCTATAGTGCAATGATGATCTTCAGCAGTACAAACGTTGTTATGCGGATGAACCATGCACAAGAAATTACAGAGCGCTCTCAAAACATTCAACTATGGGAAATGGTTGATAACATGGCGATGGTTGCGCGCATCGAAAAGCCGCGATTGTTCATCATTAAAGACAATAGTCCGAATGCATTCGCAACAGGGACATCACCTAAAAACGGTGCCGTTGCGGTAACGACAGGTTTGTTGGATCACTTAAATCATGATGAACTTGAAGGAGTCATTGCACACGAAGTTGCACACATCAAGAATTACGACATTCGGTTATCAACGATTGCAGTCGCGCTCGTTTCAGCTGTAGCCATCTTGTCTGATCTTGGTATGCGAATGATGTTCTTCTCACGTGGTGGTGGCAATAATAAGCAGCATCCATTCGTTTTGATTTTAGCTCTAGCGTTAGTGATTTTATCACCGCTGATCGCCGTGCTCATTCAAATGGCAATTTCAAGAAATCGTGAATACCTTGCCGATGCAAGTGCAGCAGAGCTCACAAGAAACCCTGAAGCACTCGCCTCAGCGCTACAAAAGATTACAGGTGTTGATACGCCTGTACGAGAAGCTTCAAGTAGCTCTGCTTCTCTTTATTTCGCAGATCCATTAAAGAAGAAAGTATCAGGATTGTTTTCAACTCATCCGGACCCAACAGAACGAATTGAACGGTTGATGAACATGTAGAGAGAAGCGAAAAACTCGCTTCTTTCTTTTTTTCATAGTAAAACGATCGCTTTTGTGGAATAATAGATTAAGTTTGTAGAAAAAGGAGCTCAGATTTAGATGTTCGCACAAGTAAATGGAACAAGATTATTCTTTGATGTTGAAGGATCAAGTTACGTACCCGAAGGTCCAACGATGAAAAAAAGACCCGTCTGCATCGCGATCCATGGGGGACCTGGAAGTGATCATTCAGATTTCAAACCGTGGTTAAGTCCACTTCAAGATACAATGCAAATGATTTACGTTGATTTACGAAACAACGGACAGTCTGACCGCGTTGACCTAGAAACGTGTACGATGGAGACGATGGCTGATGACATTGAAGCTCTCCGAAATTACTTAGGATTGGACAAAGTCTTCGTACTCGGTCATTCCTTCGGAGGAATGATCGCCCAAATTCTCGCTGTACGTCACCCACAAGCGATTGAGAAGTTATTCCTTATTAATACTGCTCCGAGCCATCATTTTTATGAAGATGCGTTAGCATTTGCCAAACAAGTTGCAACACCTAGACAGTTGGAGCTGATACCAAAACTGTTCGAAGGCAACCTTGAAAGTGAAGAAGCCCAAATTGAATGGTGGGCAGAAAACTATGGGCTCTATTTCTATCATCAAGATGAAAAAATCATGTACGAAACAGGGCATCGTCCGATTGAATCGCTAGGCATTAGTAATTATACGTTTAAACACATCATGCCTCATTACGATTATCGTGACGAGATTACGGCGATTAAAGCGCCTGTATTTATTGCATCTGGACGCCACGATTGGATTACGCCAACGTCACAATCAGAAGTCATGAACGAGCTCATCCCGAATGCAACGCTTTACGTTTATGAAAAAAGTGGTCATAACCCCTTTATCGAAGAACAGGAACAGTTTCTATCTGATGTTCGCCGCTTCGTAATGAAGGAGGACTGAGCATGAGCGCTGAAATCCTCGTCATTTTGCTCGTCGCTGCCGTATACTTCAGCGGCCTCTTATACGTTGGATTTAAACTTTCGAAGACGATGCACTCGCTCGATGATTATATTTTAGGCGGACGTAACTTGCCTTGGTTCGTCCTGACCTTAACCTTTGCCGCTACAGTCGCTAATACGGCAACGGTCATGGGCCAACCTGGTTTTGCCTACTCCAGTGGCTTTACATACGTATTCTGGGCAGCACTCTCTGCGACAACTATCGGAATCATTTTACTGAGTCGTTTTGGCGCACGGTTACGCGCTATGAATTTAATGACCATTAGTGACTTAGCAACCGCTCGTTTTGGGAACAGCCGCCGAGTTGAAGTGTTAATGAGTGTATGGCAAGTGAGTTGGGGGATTTTCATTATCGGTATGTCCCTTTTCGGGGTCTCACTCATCATCGAGGTCATTACCGGGATTTCCTGGGCGTATAGCATCGGTCCAATCGCCATCGTAACCATACTTTATACGATGACCGGTGGGCTGAAAGCCGTTGTGTTAACCGATGCTTTGCAAATGCTCATTATCGTATTTGGTATCACGGCATTGTTCATAATGCTTACGTTCCAGCACGGGTTCTTCACGAACTTTATGAGCGGTTATGTAGGTGGCGATGGGTTTACGCTTTCCTCATCTGCTGAAGAGCTTACGTTGTTCCCTGGATTTACGGATTTATTTACGTTACCGCCAGAGATGACGCTGTTTGCGTTGATCGCCTATATTATTGCGACGTCTTTTTGGATCCCTGTCGACCTTGGCTTCGTACAACGATCACTCGCTGCCAAATCGGTCAAAGACAGCCGTAGAGGCGTATACAGCTTTTTCGCGTTAGATTGGTTTAATGCTTGGATTCTAGTCTTAATCGGAGCCTATGGCGCGGTTTTGCTACCTGGACTTGTGAATACCGATGAAGTCGTCATTCGACTCGTACAAGACACATTGCCTCTGCTTGGTGCAGCGCTTGTTGTAACAGCTGTTGCAGCTGCAGCGATGTCGACCATTTCAACCTACTTGAATGCCGGTAGTGGAATTATCGTTCACAACATCTTGAAAAAAATCAAACCAGCCATGACCGACCGTCAGCAGTTAAAGTACACACGCGTGTTTACCGCTGTTATCGGAATCGTTGCCATCGGTTTCGGTCCATTTATTTCTTCTAATGGGATTGTCATTGCTGCTGTAGGAATCCAGATCATATTAATTTCAACGATTGTCCCGCTCGTCTTCCTCGCCTTGTATTGGAAGAGCATGACGGAAAAAGCGGCCTTTTGGGGCTGTCTCATTACGTCAATCGCAACGATTCTTATGATCATTCAAGTTGGTGGCGTTTGGGAAGCATTCGCGGGCAGTGGTTTTCTCGATATCCCTGTTATTCTATGGGGGCTACTCATCGCGTTTACTCTTTATATTGGAATTAGTCTCATCGATCGTACTGATGGAAGATCACTCATGTCGAACGAGTGTAAAGCGATGTTTGCTAACAAAGAAACCGTCGATTCAAATAAAGATATTATCGTACTTGGTGGCGTATGGGTCGGTCTATTTGCGATTATGCTCATTAACCGTTCATCGGTTGAATCAACCGCTTTTCCACCGTTATCAGGGCCATTAAGCATCGTTACAGATCTCGTTTTCATT
Organism: Bacillaceae bacterium JMAK1; assembly: GCA_012970285.1. Classification (GTDB taxonomy): domain Bacteria; phylum Bacillota; class Bacilli; order Bacillales; family Marinococcaceae; genus Geomicrobium_A. Next base: position 208,107 of record JIBW01000004.1, on the reverse strand, counting down.
GCAATTAGTATCGGAATCTCGATTTTTGCAATTTATCTCGTAACGAAAGTAATTTCACATGTAAAAGAAGAATTTTTCGCTAAATCTTAACGTACTTTCTCGCCCAATCCGCTTGGGCGAGTTTTTTTGTTAGGATGTTTTTATTCTTTTGTCTATTAATTCTAGCAATTCCCGCACAATGACTAAAATTCATGATATAGTTTTATAAAATAACACTTATCAAAGTAGCGGAGGCTTTAGTTATGACATCTCAAACATTAGAAGTCATCAAGACAACGACTCATAAGCCAAAGCCTGATCCCGAAGCGTTAGGTTTTGGAAAATATTTCACTGATCATATGTTACTGATTGATTATCATAGCGACAAAGGGTGGTACCACCCTCGCATCGTACCTTATGAGCCACTTACCCTTGATCCAGCAGCAATGGTCTTTCATTACGGACAGACCGTTTTTGAAGGGTTAAAGGCGTATAAAGATCATGATGAGAATGTGCGATTATTCCGTCCAGAAGAGAATATGAAGCGGCTTAACCGTTCGAATGAACGTTTAAGCATTCCGACTCTCGATGAACAAGAAACATTGTCCTACATTAAAGAACTCGTCAGTCTCGAGAAAGATTGGATTCCAACTACCGCTGGCAAATCACTCTATATCCGACCATTTGTTATTAATACAGAAGCGAACCTTTCTGTTGCGCCTTCGAAAACGTATACGTTTCTCGTTATTTTATCTCCAGTCGGCTCTTATTACTCAGAAGGCATCGACCCTGTCAGCATCTTTGTTGAAGATTTTTATACACGTGCCGCTCCAGGAGGGACTGGCTATGCGAAGACGGCTGGGAACTATAGTGCAGCTTACAAAGCACAAGAGCGTGCAACAAAACACCAACGCTCACAAGTCCTTTGGTTGGATGGTCTTGAGAAGAAATACGTTGAAGAAGTGGGAAGCATGAATGTTTTCTTTAAAATTGACGGAGAAATTCATACCCCAGAAATCAACGGGACGATTCTTGAAGGGGTAACCCGGAAAAGCGTTATTGAACTTCTACGTAGCTGGGACATTCCTGTTCATGAACGTCGAATTGCTATGGATGATTTAGTCCAAGCCCATCAAAACGGCACACTCGAGGAAGCATTCGGTACAGGAACGGCTGCAGTTATCTCGCCAATCGGAATTCTCGACTACAAAGATAGCGAGTACACGATTAACAACAATAAAACAGGCGATATTTCCAACCGACTGCATAACGCAATTACTGGTATTCAAACGGGACGTCTAGACGATCCATTCGGATGGACGACTATTTTATAAGCGAAGATCCGCCAATTGTTTGATTGGCGGATCTTTTCATCGCTTGAGTAATGACGTCTCAATTGCAGGGCTTGGCCTTTTTTGCTACGATAAGATAACGACAATCGAACAAAGGATGCACGACTATGGCGAAGAAAAATGACAATCGAATTTTGGCACAGAACCGAAAAGCCAATCATGAATTTTTCATTGAAGAAACGTACGAAGCAGGCATCGTGCTAAAAGGAACAGAGATCAAATCTATTCGAGCAGGCCAGATGAATATTAAAGAAAGCTTTGCCCGCATTGAAGATGGCGAAATCCTACTCTATCAGGCACACATTAACCCTTATGAACAAGGGAATCGCCATAACCACGATCCTGTGCGTACGAGAAAACTTCTCTTACACAAACAAGAAATTAAGAAACTAACCGGCAAGTCACAACAACAAGGCTACGCACTCGTCCCATTAAAGGTGTATATAAAGAACGGCTTTGCAAAAGTACTGCTCGGTCTCGGAAAAGGGAAAAAGCACTACGACAAACGCGAGTCATTGAAAAAGAAAGACGCCAAGCGTCAAATGGACAAAGCAGTTGGTCAACGCATGAAAGGGATGGAATAAAGGGGTCTACACTGCCTCTTTATTTTTTTGTTTTCGTTAGCATTGAAGCTGCAATCACAATTACAATTGCGGGAACGACATACGCAGTTACTTGAAAATTCCCTTGATTCACTAGATCAACAATCAATACACCGATCATCGTGACAATAACAATCCACAAAATCGTTCGCTTGCTATTCACAGGCGTTCGCTCTGATATATGAAGAGCTATAAAGCTAAGCACCCCAAGTAAAAGTACGATCGCAACGAATTGAAACATAATTAACATCCCAAACGTAGACATGTACAACACCTCACTCACAACGTATGAATGGACAACCCAATTTAGTCATAAATCTTAGTAAAGGAGGTGGCACTAATGTACGTTGCACAACTTATTCTTTCCATCGTCAGTCTCGTACAGTTGGTTAGTTATATAATTAGTATCTTGTTTGTCACAGGATTTGTATCATTTTTTCTACCAGAAGAAGGAACTTGGATGTTACTCCTCATCGTAGCTGTAATTGTAGGAATCCCACTTCTACTCTTAACACTTGGAATTTTAGGGACTATTAACTTACATAAGAAAAAAGGTCGAGCAGCCAAACAATTACTAGCAACAGGGATTATCCTATTCGCTTTATCCTTGCTAATTAGCTTCGACCCTGAATTCGACTTTGTTTTTTTCATTAGCTCGTTCTTCATGTTTACCCCAATTACCATTGCAGGATTTCTCGCACTGCGCCAACACCGGGCAGCTAAAATCGAAGCTGGAGTTTAATATGTGAAAACCCCCAGGACAATTTTTCGTCCTGGGGGTTTTCTATCTATGTCGCTTGGCTCGCTACACTTTGTCTGGCTCTTGCTACTCCTCGCTCGGCTCTTGTTACACCACGCACGGCTCTTGCTACAACACGCTCGGCTCTTGCTACACCAGACCCGGCTCTTGCTACAACACGCACGGCTCTTGCTACAACACGCACGGCTCTTGCTACACCGCACCTGGCTCTTGCTACAACACGCACGGCTCTTGCTACACCAGGCCCGGCTCTTGCTACACCAGGCACGGCTCTTGCTACTCCGCGCACGGCTCTTGCTACACCAGGCACGGCTCTTGCTACTCCGCGCCCGGCTCTTGCCACAGCATACCCGGCTCTTGCTACACCGCACCTGGCTCTTGCTACACCTCGCACGACTCTTGCTACACCAAGCCCGGCTCTTGCTACACCTCACGCGCTCCTCACTACATCAGTGCCCTATTCCTGACCCTTCGCAAATATTAAAGTCGTTCCAATGCTATATCAAGCATCCGTAAACCATCGTCAATTTGCTCTTTTGTAACGGTGAGTGGTGGGATCATGCGGATGACTTCACCTTTGTTGCCACAGAAGTAAAAGAGGACACCTTCTTCAAGGGCAAGGTCGAGGATGCGCATGGAACGCTCTCCGTCAGCGTTACCTGTTTCTGGATCTATAATTTCAATGCCAATCATGAGCCCAAGTGAACGAATGCTACCAATCATTGGATGCTTCTCTTTGAGTTTTTCTAATTGTTCATGTGCGTATGCACCGACGTTTTTTGCATTCGACAGCAACTCTTCTTCTTTTAGAACCTCTAGCGTTGCGAGGCCGACGCGGCATCCGATTGGGTTTCCACCATAGGTCGTGGCATGACTTCCGAGTGGCCATTGTTGCATCAGTTGATGATTCGCAACGGTGGCACTAATGGGTTGTCCTGAAGCCATTGCTTTAGCAATTGCCATAATATCAGGGACGACGTCGAAAACGTCTGATGCGAACCATTCCCCTGTACGACCAAACCCTGTTTGTACTTCATCAAAAATCAAGAGAAGTCCCTTTTCATCGCAAATTTCTCGAATACGCTGTACCCATCCTTTTGGTGGAATCACATAGCCACCTTCGCCAAGCACTGGTTCCATAATAACCGCTGCGACTTCTTCTGCTTCCACCTGATGTGCGAAAAGATTTTGGAACTGGTCATCAAGTTTTTGGATTGCAGTTTGTTCATCATCATTCGGGTCATAGTACGGAACTTGATATGTTCCACTTACGGGTTGATGTTTACGGTATTTTGCTTTGGATGTACTTACGGCCAACGACCCGAGTGTACGGCCATGAAAGCCTCCGACAAATGAGATGACATACGGTTTTTTCGTAACGTGTCGTGCAAGCTTTAACGCGCCTTCGATCGCTTCTGTCCCGCTATTACCAAAGAAAAAGCAATCTAAGTCACCTGGCATTACGTTTGCAAGTTCATCCGCGTATTTCAAAATTGATTCGTATTGAATGACGCCAATCGGTCCGTGCGTTAATTCATCCGCCGCATCTTTAATTGCCTGTACAATCTTTGGATGTCGATGACCAACGTTTGTTACCGCAATACCAGACGTGAAATCGAGATATTCCTTTCCGTCAAGGCCGTAGTAGTAAACGCCTTCTTCTTTGACGACCGGTAAATTCGGATGGTCTTTTGCCATACTCGGTGCTAAACGCTCTGGTAATTTCTCAATAAGGTGATTCCAATTATTATGTGACACGAAAACGTCTCCTTCTATAGAAAAGAGGCCCGCTCGGGAGCCTCAACATCGTTTGCTTTATTATACTTAAAAAATAACGAAATGAGCAATGAGAACAACGATCGGTAGTGTAATCGCTGTACGGATTAAGAAAAGTGCAAGCAGTTGCCAGAAGTTCACAGGAATCTTCGAACGAATCAGCATAACTCCAATTTCAGATAAATAGATGAGCTGCGTGAGAGAAACAGCACCGACGACGAAACGAGTCAATTCGCTCTCTATGCCACTTGCGAGGATCGCTGGCAAGAACATGTCTGCGAAGCCTACAAGTAGTGCAGGAGCTGCTAAGTGCGCTTCAGGAATTTGCATCCATTCAAGAATTGGAATTAACGGATACGAAATGATTTGGAAAAAGCTCGTGAACTCAGCAATGATTAGTGCCAGTGTACCAATCGCCATAACAATCGGAAGCATCCCTAGCCAAATATCCGTTGCATTGAACAATCCTTTTTTAATAATATGCACAGGCTTGTCCGATTGAGCAGCTTTTTGGACCGCTCGTTCAAACGCAAAGGATAACGTTGATTGATTGTTTGGTACTTCTTCTTTTATTTGTTTCCCAACTGGACCGTAATACTCATTTTGCATTTTAGAAAGTGGTGGAATTCTTGGGCAGATGATTGCTGCAACAAACACCCCTACGAGTACCGTTCCATAGAAAGGTAAGAACATGCCTTCGAGTTCTAACATTGAAGCAATAATTAATGCAAAGCCGATGCTCGTAATCGTAAAGTTTGTTACGATGACCGCTGATTCTTTCTTTGAATAATAACCATTTTCATATTGATCAATTGTAATTAAAATACTTACCATGTTGTTTCCCATCCATGATGCCATTGCATCGACGGCAGACCTTCCTGGAAGTTGGAAAAACGGACGCATCACTTTACGAGCCATCGTTCCGAGCCATTCCATAAGACCGTAGTTAACGAGCAACGGCAACAACATCCCCATCACGAATGTCCACACGGCAAGCGTTGGTAATAATCCTGTTAATACTTCTCCACCGGTTGTTTCATCCAAGACGACCGTTGGTCCAATTTGAAAATAAACCATCACAGCGAATACGGCACCCACAACACGAATGGTAAGCCAAATTGGATGAACGACGACAAGTGGATGAAGATTCGATTTCATTAACCAACTTGGTTTGGTCATCGTTGCGAGTAGTGACCCAAAACCTGAGAAAAACAACACTGCTACGAGCAGTTCAACAATAACTGGCTCAAGAAAACTTTGAGCACTGTTTGCCAAGACAGCAATAAGTACGAGCCATTGACCGTCAATAGGAAGTGGAATAAGAAATAAAAATGCACCAATGATCGTTGGTATTAAAAACTTTAATTTATGATTTGTTGTATTTGTATTTGTAGATTGAATTGCTGACTTCATGTCATTCCCTCATTTCTATATTCATTAATATACATTATTAATAATAAGTATGCAATTGTAAAATAATGACTCTATAAAAATAAGAGAATTGCAAATGTGCCGCTTATTTCTTAAGGTTATTAAACAAAAAAAGATGAGTGCCTAAGCACTCATCTTTTTTATAATTCCTCTGTATTTTTGTAATCACGCTTCTTTTCCATACGTGCAACAATGACGGATGCAGCAGCGTCACCTGTAATATTAACAGCGGTTCGTGACATATCTAGAATACGGTCTACGGCTAGAATTAACGCAATACCATCGAGCGGAATTCCTACCGATTGTAATACCATCGCAAGCATGATAATTCCTGCTCCAGGAACACTTGCCGTTCCTAGACTTGCAAGAGTTGCAGTTAAGATGATCGTTAATAACTCAGTTACGCCTAAGTCAACGGCATATACTTGGGCTAAGAAGATCGTTGCAACGGCCTGCATGATGGCCGTACCATCCATATTAATCGTTGCACCTAGCGGTAACGTAAAGGAACTAATCGATTTTGGAACACCTAAGTTTTCTTCTACTGAACGCATTGTTACAGGAAGCGTTGCAGAGCTACTAGACGTACTAAAGGCAACTGCCATTGCTGGCACAAAGCCTTTAAAGAATGCAATTGGATTCATTCTTCCCCATACCGATACTAGTCCACCATATACGAGCATCATTTGAATTCCTAATGCAAGAATAATTGCAAGCATATACATAAACATTGACTGTAAAGCACCCCAACCAAGTTCTCCAATGGCTGAAGCGATTAATGCAAATGCTCCAAATGGCGCAAGCTTCATAACAAGCTTAACGAGCCAGATCATAACCTCATTGGCTTGTTCTACAAGACTTAATAAACCCTTTGTCTTCTCACCAAGCATTGCAATACCAAAACCGATGAGTAGGGCAAAAACGATAATTTGAAGCATTTCACCTGTTGCTAATGATTCGACAGGGTTGTTCGGAATGATATTTACGAGCGTTTCCATAATTGGCGGTGCTTCATTCGGCTCATAACCATCCATGTTCTGATTCATTAAACCTTCAGTACCGGGTTGTAGAAGGTACGCAACAGCAATACCAATTGTAAGCGCTATCGGTGTCGTTAATAAATAAAAACCCATGGTGAATCCACCGATACGTCCAAGCCGTTTCACATCACTCATACTCGCAGCACCAAGCACTAACGAGAAGAATACGAGTGGAACAACGAGCATGGAAATGGCTCTTAAGAAAATGTCTCCTACTGGGCTAAGTAGGTAATAATCAATTTGATTGAACGTTTCTGTAGGTAGAAAAGCATTTAAAGAAAGACCGACAATTAAGCCGGCAACTAATGCAATAATAATCTTTTTTGTTAAACTCATTAAAATTCCTCCCCTAAACCACATGGCAAACAATATAATCTAATATTTCATAATCGTTAAATAATATCGTTAATTTCCTTTTGAGATGTGATTGGAAAGTTTCGTCGACTTCTTTCTCAAACAGTAGATACATCATATTATGTATGTTTGCTATTTGTCTATATTTTTTTTTAGATGAATGTTTATTCATCGGCTTTTCCAATAAAAAAACCTGTGCTATCAAGCCTTTGCTCTCACATTGGATATGAACGGAAATGTGCATTTTTCGCCGATTCCGATGTTTCTTTGCTTAATATGCTCAAATAGTAACGGACTCATTCAACTATTTTTCAGACAAAAAAAGACGAAGCATTCCGCTCGCCTTTTAAAGCAATTTGTAAAGTTCAACTAATCCAGGTTGCAATTTGTCTGCGAGTTTAATTAATTGGTTGGAGTGCATCGATCGCCACTCGTAGTGATATAACCATCCATGATCAATGTCGTTACTTTGAACACTATGAGTAAATACATGCTTACTATCACCAGTATAAATTAAATGGTAGTTGTGCCTTGTCATGATTTCCTGCGTTGTACGCGATTGATAGGTATTGTACCCCAAATATTGGACCATCGTTAATTGACTTCTGGAGATTCCTGACTCTTCAGCAATTTCTCTAAACAATGCTTGTTCTAACGTTTCTCCAGGTTCAACGGTACCACCTGGAACTTCTACACCTGCCCAATTCGTATCCTCAGAAGTTAACGTTAGTAACTGTGTTTCACCAGCGTATTCTCGAGTAATGTACGCCGTCACCTTTTGTTTTGACATGTTGCATCAAACCCCTTTAACACTACGTATTATTATAGCATGGGAAACAACGAATGAAATCATGCAACTGCCTATATTTATCCCTAAAATTCAATTTTACATTATTCATTAGTATGTATATCTATAATGTATTGAATGAACTTCACATTGTTTGTACATATAAAAAGCAATGATGTCCTTTACGACGATCATTGCCTCAACGCTTTATTTTTTATAACTCTGCCTCAATCGTCTCAACGATTTTTTCATAATCAAAAGGATCCTCCATCACGTGACCGTTGATTACAATTGTGGGTGTTAATTGAATGTCATGCTCTTGAATGAGATCAATATCTTCCTCGACCTGCTCGCTGTACGTCTGATTTAGAAGATCGTCTGTCAAAACCTCAAGATCAATCTCTTCGTCAACGTCTTCTGCAGCAACACGAAGTAGCTCGTCTACGGTCACCCATTGTGAATCATGCCCCGCATCTTCTGGTTGCGCCTGATAAAGAGCTTCATGATATTCCCAAAACGCTTCAGGATGGTTGTGCCAAACCGATTCACTAGCAAGAGCTGCAAGCATTGATTCTGCACCATGGAAAGGGGCATTAATAAACGCAAAATTCGCTTGTCCGTTCTCTATGTAATCGTCTTTTAGTTGTTGGAAAACCGTCTCATCCCAAACTTTACAAGCCGGGCATTTATAATCACCAAATTCAATAATCGTAACTTCAGCTTCTTCATTACCGAGAGTGGGTTGAGTTTCAATCTCTATTTGTTCGATCGAGTCTTGACTGCCAGGATAGAGAAAGTAAAAGCCTGCAATTATAATCACTGCCAACGCAATCGTTACTGAAACAAGATATTTCATAAGATAATACTCCTTTCTTCTCTTCTATCCTACACGCTTTATTCTAATAAATAGGAACTAAAACGTGACAAGTTTTTAACGGTTGAAACGATCTTCTTTGATTTAATAGTAAACATGGTCTTAATTAAGCTTCCCAGATTCAGACAAAAATAAAACGCTGCGATCACTCGCAGCGCATGTTCATTCTATTAATTTGCGTTTTGTAATCCACCAGGCTGGCAAGTGACGATTAAAACATCGGCATCAGTATCTGTAAATTCATTGAGTGCGACTGGAATGTCGGTCGTTGCTGGATGATGGTCCATTGCAAAGCGCATAAGGGCGTAATCTCTAGAACACTCTCTCCAGTCATCTGGCCCATTCTCCCAAACTCTTTTCTTATAGATACTCATTGCCTTCTGCTTCGTCGGTGCCTTTACTAACGCATAAAATGGCGCAAAGAACTCGTAGTACTTCATCCCCTAATCCTCCAACATTGCAGTCTCGTGCTGTGAATCTATACAGCTTATGCACGTAAGATAATAAAATCCATTTCATTTACCTACAGCACGGAAAATTAGGCTCCAAAAATGATGAATGTGACAATTTGCCAACAATGTTATTTATGGTAGCCGGAGACTAGAGTACTCCTATTCTGAAGGACTGTCAACACATTTAAAGCAAAAAATAATCGTCAATTTTTGCATGTACGTTTGTAAGGCTTTTCACAATGAATTGAGAAGAAACTATGACTCATTGTTCATTTAATTTAGTGTGTATTTGCTCTAAATGGTGTTGATCGTGTTTGGCAAACATTTTTGCAAAGCTTTCCGCAGAAAATTGGCGCTCGCCTTCTCCAATTGTAAACCGAACCTCAGGGTCTACCGTCGATAATTGGTGCACAAGTTTTCTTCGGTCTGTTGTGAACGCTGTGATAATCTCTTTGACCCCTTGCTCTTCACGTACTTGTAGCTGTTCTTTATTAAATCGTTCTACCTCTGGAAACTCCTCTAATACGGAGCCTTCTTTCATTTCAGGTAACCAATTGTGCAAGCATTGTTCGTCCCAAGCGTTCAAATGAGCGACAATCTCTCGAATTGACCATTTTCCTTCGTCAATCGGCTCTACGAGATCTTGTTCGGGAACCTCTTGTAATCGTTCAATCTCTACAATGGTCTGTGTAAATGATTCAAATGGTCTTTTCAAAATCGTTCACTCCCCTATGAGAATTGTTGATTTCCTGTCATTCAAAGTAGTTGATAACGAATTACTGACGCGGTATAGTACTCTCGTACTGATTTTAAGAGGTGACACAACATGAGAACATTTTTAGCATACACACATGCTGCGCTCTACTTACTACGTCTTCTTCCGCCGATGTTCATGCTTAGGCGAAAACAAGACGAGCACGCTTATCGTAAAACGAATCAATTTGCCAAAACATTATCTAAACGTACGTTACGAATTGCCAAAACGAAGGTGGTCGTGAACGGAATAGAAAACATTCCGGATGACGAACGCTATGTGCTCGTTTCTAATCATCAAGGAAACTTCGACATTCCGATTCTACTGTCTCACGTCAACCCAAGTCTTGCTTTCATTGCCAAAACGTCACTACAAAAGGTTCCGCTCTTCGGTACTTGGATGACCTTAAAGCGTTGTATCTTTATTGATCAATCTGATCCAAGGCAGTCTGTGCGCCAACTTGCTAAAGGAGGCGAGCAAGTGAAGCATGGTACGCCACTTTGTATTTTTCCAGAAGGTCATCGAAGCAAAGACAATTCAGTGCAACCATTTAGTAATGCTGGCGCTAGAATGGCTAAAAAAGCAGGTGTACAAGTCTTACCAGTGAGCATTAGTGGATCTTATCGTGTTATGGAAGCAAATGATGGCAAAATCAAACCAGCAAACGTCGTTGTCACCGTCCATCCTTTAGTAAACCCAGAGGAGTATGCGAGTGCTTCAACGCTTAATGAGCACATTCATACATTGATCACGAGCAGCGTCAACACTCCTTAACGAGAGCGTTGGCGTGCTTTTTGTCGTACGACAAATAACAAGATTATAAGAATAACAATCACACTCACGACCGTAATGACCTGAATAAACGTAGATGGCGTTTCAGCAAAAATTGCCACATACGACCATACAATCACGAGCGGATAAATAACATCTTTAAAATAAAGCGTAATACCAACTGCTAGTGCAGCTCCGATCAATAACATCGTTACTGACCAAACCATTTCGTTTAAGCCGAGAACCGTTTGAACATCATTTTGAACGAGTGTGACAAATACATTCGCGATACTTGCAACGGTAATCCAACCTAAGTACATCGAAAAAGGAAAACGGTCAAAGAACTTAGCATCCCGTGAATGCGTGATTCGTAAATACATCACAACAAGCGTGAGTAACAACAGGAAAATGATAATCGTCGATACGACGAGCCATTGTTGTGTAAAAGCGATAATCCACGCACCATTTAATAGAAAGTTAATCGATGGGAGAATGCCTACTCTTTCATAGACCCCTCTCGTAGAACGTCCACTTAGAAACGTTCGTAAAATCCAAATGAGTAACAATACGTAGATAACTCCCCAGATTGAGAACGCAAAACCCGCGGGTTGAATCAGCGGCTGATCTTGATTCGCGACATCTCCCACATTCGTTGCAGAGCTATAATTTAATATGATCATAATAATTAAGGTAATGATATGCGCTATCGCAAGTTTAAACGCTACTTTCAACTAGATTCCTCCTTTATATCTCGAACCTTTTCCTTTCTATTCCACAAACAGTTCTCGACATAAACGTCGGAATCATAAAAAACCATTAAAAAAAGCGAGCAAGGCTCACTTCACATCACTTCTATGTTAGATTGATCTAATTTCCCACTTTGCTGTATTTGGTAATAAATGACGATTTAAGGCATAAGCTAGATTACTTGCAGTAACAGAGTCGACAAAGGTTTTTTCCAAGTGGCTGCTAGATTCCTTTAGGGTTTCTGTAACCCCATTTCGAACTCTTATGATCGTGAACATTAGGGCACCTCCTAATTTCTTACAGCCTTCAACTGTGGGTTTATTATGTCATAGTTTTTAGAATATTAATAGTATTCATCGCCATTTAAAAACTTCTCTCCCTTGATCCGACAAGTAAGCATAAAAAAATCGGCACTTCGACATCGAAATACCGCATCGCTTATCTATTCTCCTACCCTTACTGCCATCGTTTCTGGATTAATGAGCACTTTCCAATGATCTTGCTCTGTAAAAGAAAGCTCTTGACCGTCAATGACATAGGCGCCTTGCCACTCTCCTCTAACGTGGATCACAGTCCAATCCTCATCATACGTCATGTACATATCATGTTCGACCCATCGAACATCTGAATCACCTTCACTTGAGGATGAGAGATCAACAATCTCAACATGACCGTTATCATCATCAATGAATAAATGAATACTTCTATTATAAAAGTTACTAGGGTCGTCAAAATGATCTAAGATTAAAGTTACTTCGTCAAACTCCTCTGATTGAAACGTATAGGTTGACTCATTTTCTTCAATAATTGATGTCAAATAGTTTACTCGAACTTCAATTTCCTCCCACGAATAACTCGTCACATCTTCTATCTCGACTTCCTTCATCGTAAAGTCAATCGGAAGGCGCTCTTGGAAATCTCTAAATGCTCTTGCCTCTGAACTACACGCAACGAGTACAACGTATAAGAAAATAAAGATTACATATTTCCATCTCAGTGCAAACGCCTCCCCCCATCTTTGTGTGGTGTACTATACCCAAAATCTTCTTTTTTCCAAACCTAAATTGAGGAAAAATTACAAAATAAGGAATTTCACTTGTGAAATAATTTCCCCACTCAAAAATCGTACTTATATAAATAAGAGACAAGGGCGAGTTTATTATTCGCCCTTGTCTCTTATTTATATAAAATTATTTACACATTGCATTGTTTACATATTCCAAGTAATGACTTCCCAAAGGTACCCATCAAGATCTTGAAACGTGCCCGCATAAGTTCCTTGTTCCTCCGTCGGCTTTTCAACAATTTCAGCTCCAGCTTTTTGAGCTCTTTCAATAAGTTGGTCGACTTCTAGCGTTGATGTTGCTTCTTGAGTGAACATAAGTGCAGGCTCTTCAACTGCGCCTTCCATTAAGACAACTGATATTCCTTGTTCAAAGAAAAACGCAATATGATCACTTTCGATTAATATTTGCTCGAAAGGTAACTCAAACACGTCTTTATAAAAGCGATACGCACGATCTAACTGTTGAACTGTTATGGTTATACTCGTAATTTTAGGTTGCACCTTCGTCCCTCCAATGAACTTCTTGCAGGTATCACATTAACTATAGCATGTTCATAAGAGTAGATCACTTTCATACTCGAATTGCTTTAACTTATATGAATGCGCATTAGACTTTTGATCGATTTCTTCGACCCCGCACTAAAATTGGCAAGATAGCAGCACCAAATATTACGCCAGAAACAGAGAGGAAACACAAACTTGCCCAATCCATTTGTCCCTTTGAAAAGCTAATAATAAGGGAAATTATTCCAAGAATAACTGCAGACATGATCCCGTGATACATACGCTTCTTTATTCCCACAAGCCCACCTCCAACAGATAATGTATGCATTCCCTCGGACGAACAATCATAAACTTGAGTGAGACAGTGATTCCAAACGAATAAGGAGGAACATACATGCTTTGGACATTGCTATTAATTATTGTTGTTTTATGGGCATTAGGACTAATTGGCGGAGTTGGAGGAGGACTGATTCACCTTTTACTCGTTGTTGCCCTCGTAGTTCTCATCGTTCAACTTGTTAGTGGCCGACGAATGTAGCAGGGGATTTTCCCCTGCTATTTTTTTGTTGATTTCCCGGGAAATAATTGTTTATCCGTCTATTTTTGTCACATTCGCTTCATTGTACTTCCACGTTCAACTCTTATGCCATGATCAGAATTCTACATACATGTTACGTTTAATTTATGACTGTACGTTGCTAATGAGACTTTAATAAAGTGTGCACAATTTGGAAGCATGGAGGACATGCCAATACTTTAGGTGATGTAATGAACCATGACAATACGATGAATAACCTCGTATCTAAAAGTGAGATTTAGTATACTAGTCTTGTTAACTACATGTTTAGAAAGGCAGTTTCTATGAAAACGATGCTCGACTTTTTAAGAAATAGCATTCGCCTGCCACAAAAAGAGGCAGTATTTACGTTAAACCGTGAAGGTTTTGGATTACCGATTGTTTTCCTATGTTTCATCCTGTTGCTCGTAAGCTTACCACTTGGTGTTCAAATGGCATTATCTGGTGAAAACATGGCTGCAGAAGTCGCTTTACCGATCTTTCTCGTTTTCTTTTTCTTTGTTTACTACCCATTTTTCGTCTTATCTGTACTCATCCCGCTTATCGTTATCACATTACTTGCGCTACTTGTTGCGAAATTCACAAACCGCAAAATGAACTTTTTTATGTTGTATAAGATTGCAGCATTTGCGGCCATTCTACCTGTAATTGGACTGGGAATTACAATATTAATTGGCTCTGCTTTACTTGAGACAATCTGGATTGGACTTAGTGTTGTTTACCTTACGTTTATTTTAATTCGCGTTGTATTCATCTATCCGAAGCGCAAGTCTGCTCGTTGACTTTCATAACCGTTACACGCTAAGATAGCGTTGCAAGAAAGGATGATTGTTCAGTGGGAATTATCATCGTTGAGTTATGTCAGAGCAACGCCATTACAAAGCTCGAGATTGAATCAATTCTAGAAGAAAAATATCCCGAGGTTGACGTGATTGAATCAGAATGTCTGTCCACTTGTGGACTTTGTGCACTTCGACCGTTTGCACTCGTTAATGGTAATCGAATTTTTGGAGATAGTCCTGAAGAGTGCTTGGAGAAATTACAATTCCGAATTGAAGTCGAACTCGAACTTTATTCTATGTAACACCCTTCTTAAGTGAAGGGTGTTTTTCTAAAAAATATGAAGGAGTTCTTTTGGCTCGTGGATGATCTTATGATAAGACTCAACGTCACCAAATCCATACGCTGCATAGATGAACGGAATCCCTGCTTCTTTGGCTGCTGCTTGATCACCTAACGTATCGCCAACATAGACAGGATTTTTTAATTGGTTACGATTCATCACTAATTGTATGTTCTCAGCTTTCGATAAGCCTGTTCTTCCAGGATTCTCGAAGTCACGAAAGTACTTACCTAAGTTGTGATAATGGTAGAAGGCTTCAATATAACCATCTTGACAATTACTAACGATGTACAGTTGATAATGAGACGCCAATTGTTCAATCGTAGACTCCACTTGTTGATATAGTTTTCCACCATGTTGATGCAACGCCGCGTTTTCCTCTTCACTCAGTTGCTCGAGTAACGTCTTTCGTTCTTCACTTGTTAAGCTTGGGAATAATTGCTCCCCAATCTCCTCCATTTGTAAACCCATTACACGTTGTAGATCTTCTTTATGAATCGTTTTCTTAATCCGTGAATCTCCCGTAAGCTTCGATTGCCAAGCGCTGAGTACAACATCGCTAGAATCCCAAAGTGTCCCGTCTAGATCAAATATAATACTATCCATGACTCCTCCTCACACACGTCTTCGTCTATTCGTGTAACCATATTTTTCAATAATACAGTCGTTCTCTTTTTATGTTTGTTACACTAAAAGAAAATTTAAGCAACTAAGCACACAATTCGCTATGATTACTCTACATATTGGAGGTGTTCTTATCTATTCTTTTTCATTTGAACAGAATCTCACCTATTTAATGCGCTCTTCTCTTGAACCGATGTATGTAATTGAAGGAAACAAGATTATAAGAGCTATTGAAGTCGATGACCACATACACATCTTCCAACTCTCTGATTATGAAGGAAAATTACAGATTCATACGTTTGAAGGAAACCCTCAAGTCGTACACGATTTTGTTATTGATTGGTTTGACCTTCACTATCCACTTTCATCGTTTTATGAGATGGCAACAGTTGACCCTTTGCTTTCTACTGTTATTCACGATTATAAAGGGCTTCGACTCATCGGAATTCCTGATTTATTTGAGGCACTAGCTTGGGGTATTATCGGCCAACAAGTGAACTTAACCTTTGCCTACACGTTAAAAAAACGACTTGTTGAGACCTATGGTCAAACCATACCTTTCAAAAACCATTCACTGTCTCTTTTTCCACAACCAGCTACTATTGCAGAACTTACAGTTGATGACTTACTACCTTTACAACTGAGCCAAAGAAAAAGTGAATACCTAATTCAAGTTGCGAAACGAATTGCAGAAGGCTCACTCTCCAAAGCTGCATTGTCCTCTCAACTAGAATCTGCTGAAACCCAACTTACGAGCATTCGTGGTATCGGCCCGTGGACAGCAAATTATGTGCTTATGCGTTGCTTACGGTATGCACGTGCTTTTCCAATTGACGATGCAGGCTTTCAAAATGCGATGAAAAAAGCATTATGTTTACAAGATAAACCATCAAAGGAAACGATCATGAGTTATGCACAACATTGGCGAGGGTTTGAAGCGTATGCTGTATTTTATTTGTGGAGAACGTTACAAGCGTAAAATGAATAAAGAGCCGAATTACGGCTCTTTTACGCATTAATTGAAAGATATGCTTTCAACTCTTGAATTTGTTCGATATGTCGTGTTTCGTGGTACGGTAATAATTCAATCCATTGTTTAATCGACAGCCGTCCGAATTTAGGGTGCCTTACTGATTTATGAGTGTAATCTTCTTCTGACGAAACACTTTGTACAACTCGTAAAAAATGTCGCCTTGAATGCTCAAACCCCTCTAAAATTTGACTAACTTGGAAAGGACCATCGTTTGGTAAAATGTTTTTTGGAGCGTCGGTTTTTACAGAACGATCAAGTGCACGTTCAATCGGCTTTTCACGCACAGATGCTTCTTGATCTTTTTTTAGCCCTTGCTCAATTGCATCAGCAAACGCTCCTTCTGACAAAATTAAATGATGACAAATTTGACCGATACTCCAAACATCTTGACGTTGTTTCGCATTAAGCTCTTGCTCTGTAAGGTCACTAATTTCACGGATGACCTCTGCACGCACGTTTTGCAAATGGTTACAGTCCACAATGATTCACCTCCGCTACGACTTCGTTTGGTTTATCTTATTCAAACCATGCATATTTTTATGAGAATGTTACGAAAAAATCATGTAAGCGTCGTTACTCGGTCTATTCACATTTGCGACATGTTGAACACATCTCAAGGAGGCCTATTATGAAACACCCTAACTATTGGATCGACCAGCTCGGATTACAACCTCATCAGGAAGGCGGATACTTTACAGAAAGTTTCATGTCTAATGAGCAAATCAAAAGTCAAACTGGAGACCGCAGACAATTATATACGAGTATTTATTTCTTATTAACGACGAAAAGCCCTTCTCATTTTCACCGTCTTAAAAGTGACGAAGTTTGGTATTACCACTACGGGGCTCCACTTACGGTACACATGCTTCACCCGGACGGTTCATATGAACACGTCAACGTTGGTCCGCAAATCGACCGTGGTCAACAGCTAAGCACCGTTGTACGGGCAGGGACGATTTTTGGCTCCACCGTTTCATCAGACTATTCACTTGTCAGTTGTGTCGTTTCCCCAGGCTTTGACTATGCAGACTTTGAAATGTTCACACAAGATGAGTTAATCGATGATTATCCTGACCATGAAGCGATTATTCGATTACTGGCGTACGAAACCCTTCCTACAGACGAGGAATAGCCTTTGTTAGTTTCTGCATCAACTGCTCTGCTGACAATTGTTCAGCCAACCGTATACCTTGGCCCGCCCATAAGGACATCATATTCCAATCTCCTTCTACTGACGATGCCTTTCGCAGATCTTGCGTAACTGCATTTTGAATCGGGTACGGGGGGATTTCTTCTAAACGTGTACTTGAATGAGCTTCGATAAAGGCATTTCGAATTCCTCTTGCTGCTTTGCCAGAAAAAGCATAGGTCACCTCTGTATTCGCTTCATTATTTTGCAACAACTGCTCTTTATGAAGTGAATGCGCACCACTTTCAGTCGTCGTTAAAAACGCTGTTCCTACTTGCGCGCCTGAAGCTCCTAATGCAAACGCTGCAGCTACCCCACGTTCATCCATAATTCCACCTGCCGCAATAACTGGAATCCTGACGTGATCAACAATTTGTGGGACAAGAGCCATCGTTCCAATTAACGGCAAATGTTCACTTTGTATGAAGCTACCACGATGACCACCCGCTTCACTGCCTTGTGCTACGACCGTATCAATCCCTACTTGCTCGATCTGTTTGGCTTCCTCAACTGTTGTTGCCGTCCCACACGTAACAATGCCTGCCGCCTTCAACGCAGCGATTTGATCTCCACTTGGAATTCCAAACGTGAAGCTAAATACTGGGACTTTTTCGTCGAGTACGACTTGGAATTGTTGCTCAAACGATTCTTGGACTTTCTCAACAGTCTTAGTCGCTAAACCGAGGCGGTCTCTAAACGTTTGTGTTAACTCCATTCCTCTCTTACTATGTATTGCAATTTCCTCAGCTGTAAACGATTGCTCAGGAATAAAAAGGTTGACCGCAAATGGCTGATCGGTTAACTTTTTCACTTCTTGAATTGCTGTTCGTAAATCATTGGGTGACATGTATCCACCACCAATTGTTCCTAACCCTCCAAAGTTACAAACAGTTGCGACGAGTTGTGGAGACGTAGCCCCTCCAGCCATACCTGCTTGAATAATCGGATATTTCACACCAAATAAAGTTGATTCACCCATAAAATCATCCTTTTCCTACTGACTTTTCTCTATTATACAATGCAAAAGAAGCTACCACTAGGTAACTTCTATTAATTACGAGTACGCGTCATCGATTGTTGATATAAACCAATCTTCTCTAAAAAACTTAATTCATCGTCGTTAACGACCGTTAGTTCATGCTTGCGACCACGTTCTCCATCGTCCCCCTTACTGGTCATGCTGAAGAATGTACGATTAATTTCCATCAACGTTGTTTTATTACTCTTAATTTTAGAATCTGTTGAAAGTCGTGGACTGATCAGCTGATACTTCTTATTATCGACACGATAATCAAAAACCATTTCTTTCTGAATTTGCTTCATCGACAACGGTGCGACCTCAAACAACCCTCGCTCTTCTCCATTCAAATAAACATTCCACTTCGGTCGCCAAAAATTTTTGTGCAATGGATGCGCTTGAAAAAGAACGATATCATCGTTATGATGGCTCGTAACTTCAATGTTCCGAAAATCCATAAAACCCGAGAGCGAGAACCACTTTTCTAGGGTATTACGAAACCTATACTTGTAAGTTGCAACCGGATTACCAGCAGCGTCGTACACTTGCACTGGATGATCATGCATCATGTCAATCGGTTCTTGATATTGAAAATCGCCAGTTAGTTCAATCGTCGTAGATAGCGTGTCTAATTCTTGATGTCGCGACCTTGCACGATTACGTCTTACTGCTTGAACCGTAAAACGTAGGAAAACGATCGCTAGAATAACTAAAAATCCAAACAATATGAACCAATAACTGTCCATCACCTGATTCCCAGTTATCATTACCCGGATTGGTTCAATTAGGATTATTAAGAAAAAGGCGAGCATGATGCCAAAACCTCTTGAGCTGTTCATTTTTCAAACTCTCCTTATTTAATTTACAATACACCTTGTGCAATCATCGCATCTGCGACTCGTTTGAAACCAGCGATGTTCGCACCATCAATCAAATTATCCTCACATTTGTATTGCCTTCCCGCCGATAAGCTTCGATCATAGATGTTTTGCATAATTTCCTTTAATTGGCGATCGACTTCTTCAAATGTCCATGAGACTCTCGCGCTATTTTGAGCCATCTCTAAGGCAGAAACAGCCACCCCACCGGCGTTTGCTGCTTTACTCGGAGCAAAGCGAACCTGGTTCTCCCGGAATTGTTCTACAGCTTTCAGTGTACATGGCATATTTGCACCTTCAGCGACAATGCTAACACCGTTATGAGTGAGCGATTTTGCATCGTCTTCATCTAGCTCATTTTGAGTAGCACAAGGAAGTGCAATGTCACAAGCAACTTGCCAAATCTTCCCCCCAGTGTAATACGATGAATGCTCATGTTCATCTGCATACGCAGAAATTCGTTTGCCTTCAACTTCCTTTAATCGCTTGACGGTTTCAAGGTCAATGCCCTTTTCATCGTAGACGTAGCCAGAGGAGTCACTGCACGCGACAACCTTTCCACCAAGTTCAATTGCTTTTTCCATTGCGTAAATAGATACTTTACCAGACCCTGATACAATAATCGTTTTCCCAGTTAAACTCTCATTTACTTCTTTTAACATGTTCTCGACAAAATAAATGACACCGTAGCCAGTCGATTCAGCTCTCGTTAAGCTTCCACCAATGTCTACATCTTTACCAGTGAACACTCCCGCTTCAGAAGAACCTCTTAATTTACGGTACTGACCAACCATGTAGTTAATTTCACGGCCACCTACACCAATATCTCCAGCAGGTACATCGACGTTCGGTCCGATATGTTTAGATAGCTCAGTCATAAAACTTTGTGTAAAACGCATAATTTCAGCGTTTGATTTGTTTTTCGGGTCGAAATCGGCACCACCTTTACCGCCACCAATTGGTTGTCCCGTTAACGCATTTTTGAAAATTTGTTCGAACGCGAGAAACTTAACGATGCTTGAATTGACTGTTGGATGAAACCGAAGTCCACCTTTGTACGGACCAATGGACGCATTAAATTGAACTCGGTACCCTCGATTTACTTGGACAGCACCTTGATCATCGACCCACGGAACACGAAAAGATATGAACCGATCAGGTTCAACTAGTCTTTCCAAGATCCCAAATTGTTGATACTTTGGATGTTCAGCTAAGTATGGCGCTAGCGAATCAAAGATTTCTTTCACCGCTTGGTAAAACTCTTCTTCATGTGGATCACGCTTTTTAACCGTTTCTAATACATCATCGATATACTTTTTAGCATCTTCCATACATTCACCCCTTCAAAATAATCGCTATTCTTATCAATTCCCGACTTCCATCACAGATTAAACGCTCAATCTATTGCTTTTAATTTATGATTGAATCATTTTAAGATCCTAAAAGAATCCATTTCGAATCCCTATTTCGACTACCGCTATACATACGAAAAAGACACTTCTATATAGAAGTGTCTTTCCTTACGAACTAATTCACTTTTTCATAGCTCTGAAACCCTTGCAAAATTTGGTCAACAGCTTGATCAACTCTCGCTGCAGTATCAATATCTTGAATAAATAATCGATCACCATCAATGTGAATATCGCTACTTAACACATAAACAGGCTTTAACAAGTGAGTGCTGCCAAGTGTATGCAACACAGGTAATAATGAAAAGTCTAACGAGAGGTAATGTGCAATACTTCCTCCCGTAGCAAGAGGCAAGACCGTCTTCCCTCGTAACGCCCCTTCTGGCAATAAATCAAGAAATGCTTTCAGGCCACCTGTAATTGAAGCTTTATAAATCGGACTTCCTATAATAATTACTTCAGCACGCTCAACTAAAGCCGATGCTTCTTTAATACTCGGAGAACCGAACTTCGCATGCAATAAATCTTCAGCCGGTAAGTCACGGACATTGATAAAATCAACGGAGCAATCTGCTTGTAACCGCCCAGCAACCTCATGTAACACATGACTCGTTTTTGATGGTTCACTTGGACTTCCCGAAATAACGACAACATGATTCATACAAACATCCACTCCCACTCGTAAAAAATTTATGAATCGCACATACATCCGAATGAACGCTCAGCTCGTTCAATTCTAGAGCTTTGCGATCATTTCTATCTTTAAATACGTCGCATACACTCATGCCCTCTGATGAACATGAGACGTCAAGTTATTACTTTGTATGCTAATCTTATAATACCTATTTGTCAAGTGTGAATTATATGAATAATTGAACGAATGTGTGCTTTTAAAACAAAAAATTCAATTGTCTTTTTACAAAAGAAACCCAAAAAATACACTCAACTTATTTAAAATCAAATCAATCAGTATTGACTTTAGGATCTTTTACCTATATTCTGAATTCAATACATCAGCTACTGTTTAATGAACAGTACCGATTAAAGCGATGGTGGTGATCGTATATGAACGCCCAATGGAAAAAAGGAATATTAGAATTGTGTGTGCTACTTCTTATTTCGAATAAAGATCGGTATGGCTATGAACTCGTCGAAGAAATTTCTAAAAAATTCACAATCTCTGAAGGAGGACTTTATCCACTACTTCGACGGATGACGAAAGATGAGTTATTTTCTACTTACCTCGCCGAATCCAAAGAGGGGCCTCCTCGGAAGTACTACACCATAACGGAAAAAGGCGAAGAAATGAAAGAAAAGTTGCTGAATGATTGGAATGATCTTAAGCACGGGGTAAATCAATTTATTCAAGAGGAGGTCGATTTAAATGAAAAAAACTGACTATATGGCGTCTTTAGAATCAAAGCTTGCTAATCTTCCAACGGAGGAACGTATAGAATTCCTCGCTGATTATAAGGAGCACTTCACGATCGGCTTAGCTAACGGTCGAAGCGAAGACGAAATAGCCGAATCACTTGGCAAACCTGAAAAAGTAGCGAAAGAAATTGTTGCGCAATACAATCTTGAAGTCGCGCATAATCATCCTTCGATGAAAACTATTCTACGTGCTTCGTTCGCTGCGATCTCTTTAAGCATGTTTAATTTGATCTTTGTTTTAGGACCATTTGTGGCCATTATGGCAATTCCAATCTCACTCGTCATTGTATCGATCGCACTTATTCTATCTCCACTACTTTTACTTATTCAAGAAGGTTTTTCTTCGGCATTTTGGATGCAAGGCTTTTTACTCATCGGTTATGTGGGGCTAGGAATAATCCTTGCCGTCGGTAGTTGGAAGTTACTTCAGCTTTGTTACGCTCTTATCATTCGTTATTTGAACTTTAACTTAAATATTGTCAGAGGTGGTCAAGAATGAATTTACGTACTGTTCTGTTTTCCGGGATCGGTCTACTATCGACCGGAATTGTTGGAAATATAGCACTTTTCTTTTTTGGAACGAGTCCATTTCATTCTACGTGGGAAGAACACTATGAAGCGTATGATCCTTCTTTGATTGACCATGTGAATATTGACGCAGACGTTGCATCCATTTCCATCCATTCACACGACCAAGACGATATTCTCGTTGGCTATGAAGGAAATGTCATGAACATCCAACAGACAGAGTATGACCTTTCTACACATATGGATGAAAATACACTTTATATTACGCATAAACACAAACCTAGCGTTCAACTTTTTGGATTTTTCAATGCAGATTATGACATTGATGTTTATCTTCCCGATATTTTATTCGAATCGGTATCGATTACAAGTAGTGTCGCAGACATCCAGCTTCATGCCGTTCAAGCTGAGCACTGGTCCATTGCAACCGAAGTTGGGAATGTTAATGCTTCAATGATTGCAAATACGATTGATGCTAAGTCAGAAGTTGGTAACTTTGAGTTTCACTTATCCGACCTAAACGAAGACTTGACTATACAGACCGAAGTCGGAAACATAAACGTAATCTTCGACGAACTTTCCGGTGCAATTCAATCATCAGTTTCAACTACAGTTGGTCTCACCCAAATCAATGATCTAGAAGATGTGGCAAGTGAAAGTAACGCACCTCAGTTAGAGTTACGCTCTGAAGTAGGAAATATCTCCGTTTCTATTAATAATAACTAACGTAGGTTAGACTACAAAAGCTAAACTTTCGAAAACAAAAATCGCCTGAAGAAGGCGATTTTTTGTGCTCATACTTGATAAAAAAAAGAACCCATATCTATGAGTTCCACTTACATTTGATGGCTGCCAATCGTTTGCAACTTCCTTCGAAACTGAGCATACAGTAAGATCCAAGCCATAAAAAATAATAGCAATCCAATTGTAATTCCAAACAGTAAAATGAAAATTGGTATTAGTAAAACAAAGATGCCTGCAAGGAACACGTAGAAGCTGGCAACTTTAGACGTTTCTTCTTTATGACGCTCAAGTCGGCTTTTTGGCCATCCGATTAGTACTTTATTCAGTAAAGTAATCCGCCTCTTGGAATGAATCATAAAGGCGCAAAAAAAGACGGTTAGGCTAATGGTTAGCGCCACAAGGTTCAGCATGCGGAAGTTCCTTTCTCAAAAAGAAGATGACAGACGCTCATAAGATGAGTTACATAAACGAAAGGTTCTGATGAAACCATATGACTTGCGCAATACACGCTTTTTACATATAAAACAATTCGTGTCGAAATAATCTGAATAAATCCATCATATCATAACTTAGTCACGAACGAAAAGAGGCAATTAACGAATGGTTAATTGCTCTAGTCGTTTGCAGTAAAACTCCATGTCCGGTGCATCTTCAAGTGTTTTTAGCATGCCTTGAATAATAATCGCTCGAGGCTGGTCTTTTTTCGCTTCTGCACTTAATACATCTAGCGCTTCTAACCATTCTGACACCTTTTCTTCTGGAGCATTCAGCTCATCAATCACTTCAACGACACTTTGAATAACTTCGGAAAGCTCTTTATCATGCTTCTCTTCATGCTTTTCTTGTAAAATGTCCGAAGTGAAAAAAGGCGTAGCGCGCTTAACAAGAAGGGATTCTCTATGGTCATTTAAATGATCAAGAATCCAAACCGCCAAATCTTTCGGATTAATATCTAATTCTAGATAAAGAATCGTTTGTAAATATGCCTTGTTCATTCCTTCCAAAAGAATGCTCAAATCATACACATAAGGTTCTACTTCTTCTCCGTAAAGAATGGTAAAATTCTTCTTAAACCAATCGTAGCGAACTTCCTTCATCTCCGTGACAAAGCTTCTAATTGCTGGATTCGTTGATAGTTCTTGTTCTTGCAACTGCATGATAATAAAATCACGATGCTTAAAAATCGTTTCATAATGCGCTTCAAGTTGTAACAAAAATGATTCGTAAGGAGATTCAGCTTGTTCTTTCACCTGCTGAACTTGTTCATACAGGCTTTCATAATAATATTCATAAATCTCTACGAGCAATTGATCTTTGGAATCAAAATGAAGATAAAATGCTCCTTTTGAAATTCCACTAACGGTACAGATGTCTTGAATCGACGTCGGGTGAAAGCCTTCTGTCGCAAAAAGATGTATTGCTTTTTGTATAATCTCCGTCTTTTTCTGATTCATCAACTACACCTCATGATTTATCTTACCATTGACTGACCATCCACTCAAAAGATTAAACTTCACCTAAAACACACATTCCACGTAATAAAGTTATGCTAAACTATATTTATGACCAGTCAGTCATCACTAATAAGGGGTGTTGCTCGATGAATGACCACGTAAGTTACAGTCAAGAAAATGATGTGAACTGCATAGACCAACCTCAACCCTGTTCGGAAGACACGATTGAAGATATTGTTCGGCGCTTGCAAGATCAGGGCATTGACGTGACAATCTGCCGTAGACGCCCGAATTAACGATGAAGAAACGGAGAGTGATCACTCTCCGTTTCTTCATCCATGCTCAACCTCCCGTGAGTGCTTAGCCCAAAACACAATTGGTACGAGGCTTAACGCTAAGAACCCTCCTAATAGCGATAACCACGAAAAGCTCATTCCAGAAGCAACCATCCCACTCATTGCCCCTCCAGATGCACCTGCAAGCGCAACGAATACATCGACAGAACCTTGAACTTTCGCACGAACGCTCGGATGTGTTCCGTCTACAAGTAGTGCGGTTCCACTAATTAATCCTAAATTCCAACCCAGCCCTAACAGCCCAAGTGCAACAATTAATCCAAGTAATGAATCTGGAGGTGTAAATGCCGCCAGTAGACCTGCCCCAAGCAACGTGATTGCAGAGCTAACGACCATTACTGTACGCCCAAGACGATCTACGAGAATTCCAGTAAACAATGATGGCAAATACATGGCACCGACATGAATACTAATAACAAGGCCGATTTCTCTTAAACTATGTCCGTGGTGCTCCATATGAACCGGTGTCATCGTCATAATTGCAACCATAATAATTTGCGTTAAAATCATTACCATCGCTCCGACGACTACACCTTTTTGTAGTGTCTTTGCGTCAGATGTTTCGCTTTTTTGTTCCTTTGAATCTAGCAAAGATTGAGCGAGGAGAAATGGATCTGGTCGTAAAAAGATAAACAACGTTAAGCCCGCTAGTCCGTAGGCAAGTGCCGCAAGAATAAATGGTCCAGCAAGGGGAGGAATTCCTAAGCTACCCGCGAAATCTCCCATCACATCAACAAGGTTTGGGCCGAGCACAGCTCCAAAAGTAGTTGAGACGAGTGCGATACTCACCGCAGTTGCTCGCTGTTTTTCCGTCGCTAGATCCGTTCCCGCATAGCGTGCCTGGAGATTTGAAGCAGTCCCTGCCCCGTATAAAAAGAGCATGATCCATAAAAGCCAAATGCTATGTAAAACAGCTGCAACTAAAATCCCGATCGCCCCAACAAACCCCGCTAAAAAACCGAGCGATAATCCTACTCGGCGCCCAAGACGTTGTGACATGCGTCCAATTAAAAATGCCGCAAGTGCTGATCCTAACGTGATCAAAGCAACGGGTAAACCTGCAAGTGCTTCCCCTTGCACCATGCTTTGTGCAAGTAATGCACCGACTGTAAGTCCCGCTGCAAGTCCCGCCCCACCGAAAAGTTGCGCAATTACAACTACGATAAGTGTTCGTTTATACACGTATGTCTGATTATTCATGATGGTGCACTTCCCTTCACTACAAATGATAGCACAAAGAGGAAAGTCGTTCTGAACAACCTAAGATTCATTGTTTCATTGCTTCTTATGGACAGTAACATAAAAATGACTGGTTGAGGCTCAGTGTATTCTGAGCCTCAACCAGCCATCTTATGATAAGAGAACTTCTATAGATGAACCCATCGTCTCACTTTGCTTCACTTAAATAGTGAGGAATCATTGACGTAAACGTACGATCTTCCATTTCTGTTTCAACTTTCTTCACGTGAATATTAAAGTACTTTTCCATATTCTCTTCTGTCATAATTTCTTCTGTTTTACCGACAATCACAGGTTGTTTTTTTGATACCATCATAACTTGGTCCCCGAAGTAAAACGCATGATTAGGATAATGGGTATTAATAATGCACGTAATGTTTTGTTCTTTTACTAGCCTTTTAATGGTTTGCAAAATTACTTTTTGCTTTTGAATGTCCAAATGTGATTCTGGCTCATCTAGTATTAATAGCTTAGGATCTGCGACGAGTGTTCGTGCAATTAGAGCAAGCTGCAATTCCCCTCCACTAATGGAATTACACGATTGATGTGCAAGATGTGCAATTCCAATTGACTTCAACGCTTCCATTGCTGCGGCTTCATCTTTTGTAGAAGGCTGTGAATAAGAACGAATGTACATTGCCCGCCCCATCGTAACCATTTCTAACACCGAATAAGAGAACGCCATTTTCGATGCTTGTGGAACGTATCCGACCAGCTTCCATAATTCTCTTGCAGAGTAATCATTAATCGATTGACCTTCAATACGGGTTTCACCTTGCTTCCAATCTTTAAGTCCTATTAAGCATTTAAGAAACGTCGTCTTCCCAGCACCATTTGGACCTAATACAGACAGAATCTCTCCTTCACAGAGTTCGAGGTTAATTGGATTTTGATACAAGAATGACGGCTTGGTCTTTTTCTTCTTTTTTCCGTAATAAAAATTCCCGTCGCGGACTTCTAATTTCATTTCCAACCTCCTCCAGTACGCATTAAAAGATAAGCAAAGAATGGTGCTCCGACGATTGCAGTTAAGATTGATAACGGAATTTCAGCAGCAGTTAGCGTTCGGGCCAGATTATCAATGATTAATAGATAGGAACCACCAATCGATATAGATACAGGCAGAACAAACCGATTGTTATTACCGACTAGCATTCTTGCAATATGCGGGATAATCAGCCCAACCCAGCCGATGATACCAGCAATGGATACTGCCGAAGCAGTAATAATCGTTGCTGCGAAGATGACGAGCCACCTCGTTTTCGCTACAGAAATTCCAAGTGATTTCGCTTCTTCTTCGGACAATGATAGTATGTTAATTCTCCACCTTAGAACGAGTAAGATTACCATACCGATGATAATGAAAGGTGCTCCAATCATAATGTCGTAGTAAGATGCAGTACCGAGGCTTCCCATTAACCAATACGTAATGGATGGCAGCTTCTCTTCAGGGTCTGCGACAAATTTTATCAGTGAAATAAACGCTTGGAATAACGCACTCGTCACAACCCCGGCAAGGACCATCATAAAAATCGGCATTTCCTTTTTAAATCCACCTACAAGGAAAGTAATTCCGATCGCTAACATCCCTGTTATTAACGCAATAATTTGAGTGGAAAACCCATGACCGAATAACAAGATCCCAAGTGCCGCCCCAAAACCTGCACCAGCAGAAACCCCAAGAATGTCAGGGCTAACTAGTGGGTTTGCAAACATCCCTTGAAATGCCGCTCCTGCAATGGATAAACCTCCACCGATAAGAATCGCAAGGATGACTCGAGGTAAGCGTAATTGGATAACTGCCGCTTCTTCCATGTCGGTCCACGTTTGCTCAATATCTAAGAACTGTGAGAGTAGAATCTGTACTTGGACCGTAAAATCAACTTCAAACCTGCCAATACTAAGTGACAGTACTCCAAGGAACAAGGGGAATAGTACAAAAAATAATCCTTTCAACGTCGCTTTCATAGCTAGTGAACATCCTTAAATTAATATTTTGCTGCCTCTGATGATGGATTCAAAACGTCATGGATTTGCTCGTCACTAATGTCATAATCATAAAACTCATCGTAGTACGCTTTAATTTCTTCTTCGATACTGTAATCAAATTGTTCTGGATGATTTTTTTGAGCCATCCATTTCAGCATTAACGGGGCATCCCCACTCGGTGGCATCCAACGATAAATGCCTAATGGAATTTTGTACACTTGCTGTTCTTGAACTGCTGTAACATCGCTCCAGTCTTGCCCTCTAAACACATTTTCGTATAAATCCTCTGGCTGGGTTTCCGTAAAGTTCGTTATGTAAATAATGTCAGGATCCCAGTTATACACCTGCTCCATATTCACTTCTTTAATCCCATTAATGTCACCTTCTGCAACATCACGACCACCAGTCGCATTAATCCAGCGGTTACCGTGGTGATTGACTCCACCGATGGATATTTCATTTTCACTATGATATTGCAATAGCATTACGCTTGGCTTTTCTTCTTCAGACACACCTTCAAGCCCCTCATCTACTTCCGCTTGTGCCTGACGGCCTTCTTCAATGATTTGATCTGGGCGATCACTCGTACCAGTAATTTCGCCTGTAATTGAAACCCAACGCTCAAAGTTATCGAGTGGGTTATCGGTTTTTGTTGCTGTATCCAAAGTAACGGTCGGGATTCCAGTCTCTTCGACTTTCTGTACTGACATTTCCTCATTTGCTCTTTCGAAATAAACATCAGGGTTTAACTGCATGAGCGTCTCAACATTTACTTCTCCATTCTTTACGAACGATGTATTTGCATCTGCAACCGCAGGGGAAATCTCTTCTAGAATTGAATTTGTGGCTGCATTATAGGAGTTCGGATGCATGCCCGCAATTTCATCTGTCGAGTTTGTTGCTACAAACCACGTTGAGAAATACGGAAGTATGCTTCCCATTACGACTTGATCAATCTCATTTGGAATTTCTACTTCTCGACCGAGCTCATCCTCGATTAATTTTTGCTCAGCTGTCGTCTCAACTTCCTTCGATTCTGTATTTGAACCACAGCCGGCAAGAATGACCATACTTAAGACACCTAAGCCGATGAATTCTTTTCTCATATGTAATACTCCTTTACCTATTTTGAGGTTTTTACTTTACAACAATAACATTATAAATGATAATGAGAATCGTTATCACTAACTGAAATGTAGTTTATATTGACTTTGACGATTCGTCAACCATGAAACTTGGAGGTAGACAATTTATGACAGAGCAATCATCGCTTATGCTCGATCCAGGGCATGCTTTTGGATTACGTAATCGTACTCATCCATTTACACGTGAGAACTTCCATCTTATTGACCAATATGATTTTGCAACGATCGATTTAGAACCGTTCAAATGCCTCGTCATTCAAGAGTTTTGTGATCAAGAATTCCTAATGCAGCAACAAGATCGAATCAAGGAATTTCTTCATCAAGGTAAGATCGTTATTTTTTGTGGTCACCTTTTCTTGAACTTGTTACCAGGAACATTTCCATTTGTCCCTAAAACGGTCAATAGCTTTCGAGATTATTTCATTTCAAAAGAAAGTGACCATGAAATTTTTGAAGGTGTGCTTGCGGAAGAAATGACGTTCAATAAAGGCGTTGCTGGATTTTTCGCAAGAGGAACACATCCTCATGCAGAGGAAGTTGAAGTGCTTTTATGTTTACCTGGCGGTATGCCAACGACCTATATTGATCGCTTAAGTACAAACGGAACCATCTTTGTTCACGCAGGTAAAGATTTATTCAACTACCACGCTCAAAACAAATCAACAAACCGTATTCCAACGCAACTATTGCAATGGGTGCATGATGAGTATGATCGGATTCAGGGGGAAGAAACAAATGCGTAAAATCGGAGTTATCTACAGCGGAATTGCTTCACATTATCGAACATTTAAAGAATCAAAGTACCGTGAATATGTTAGTGAGTATTTCTATTTCCCTGACTTTGAACATGCATCACTTACAGATGTTGATGTCTTAATTGTCCCCTCACAATTAAACGAAAACTTGTTAAAGCAAGCTAAAGCTAAGATTCAACAGTTTACCAAAGATGGAGGCATCGTCGTTGCTTTTGGGCCACAACCGTGGGAGTGGATTCCTAATCAAGACTGGGAAGAACGAGAAACAAACTTCTGGTGGTGGCTTGAAGAAAATCCTAAGAGTGGTTTGCACTTAAACAAACCGAGTCATGATTTGTTTACTTATATAAGCTTGGAAGATGCGACTTGGCATCAGCACGGTGTATTCTGGCCAATCCAAGAAGCAGAGAAACTGATTACAACTGAAGATGGTGGTGCAGTTTTCTACATTGATAAAACAAGTACGAAGGGAACTTGGATCGTAACGACGCTTGACCCCGATTATCATTTCGGATCCTATTTCATGCCGGCAACCGAGCGTTTCTTAAATGGATTCTTCCCTTGGTTAACACACGGGAAAATCTAGTTGAGCAATCCATTAATCTTCACGTCAAAAAAAGACCTGCTCCACATTCGGAGCAAGTCTTTTTCTATGATTCATAGTAAGCAAGTAATCCCTCTGCATCAGATCGAAGCTGAGTATAAGCATCACGTGAAAATGAATTTAAGTTCCATTGCCAAATGACGACTTCCCAATAATTTCGTGCCGCTTCATAACTATCTTCTTCGATTACTCGTTCAATTGCGACAGTCAAACGATCAATCGTTGATGCATAGTAAATTTGCTCTTCATCAACTAAGTTTTCAATGGTTTTTAATGCACGCTCTGGCGTTACGAGTTCTAGTTCACTTGACGTAAAGATGACGTTTGACATCAATCGATACAAATACTCTGGATGATCTCTAAACCCTGGTTCTAAGCCCATAATCGTTACATTTGGCTGTTCTCCTTCAATCACTACTGGTTGACCTGAAGCTTCTGCTGAATTTTGCCAAAATCCTGCCTTGAAAAAGTCGTTATCTGCAAATCGTGCAACAACCTCTTCATCACTTACATCAGAAAACCAAATCGGGTTGTAAACAAAGCCTAAATCTTGTTCATCGTAACCGCTCGTCACACTTGAAGATGAGTAATCAACATGCACGACACCATTACTATTTCTTGGACCTGTATGCGTCGTTGCATCACTTAACTCCAACTGATTGACCGCTACAGAAGATGCGCTTTGCCCAATGGCAAAATAATGACCTCCTGCATCAACATACTCATGCACACGTTCTTTATATTCTTCTGATTCGTCAACTTGACCGCCGTTCGCAATCACAATATCAAAGTCTTCTAGTTTATGTTCAAGCACATCATTAGTTGAAATTTCGGTAACTTGATAGCCCATTTTGTTCAGTGCAGCCCTCGTTCCGTGATTACTTCGATCGTTAAAGATGGCAACTTTAGGCGAGTGGATCATTGAGCCATCACGAGGGATCTTTGTCGTTTCTAGATATAGATTAGAGTCCGCAACTACTGATTCCAATTGCTCGTTTCGTGTAGCATCAATGTGAAAGTGACCTTCTTCACCACGGATTACTTCAATACCTTCATTAATCAATTCATTAACGAATTGAATAGATTCAACAGAGTTATTCTGTAGAACATAAGGTCCATCTCCAATCAATTGACCTACGTTTTCCAAAGGCTCCATGATTGGTTCAAGTGTTGCATCCACTTCCTCATACAGTGGTGTCGCTTCAAATCCCCACAGTTCAGGAATGTTCCAAGCGGATACATCGTACATTGCGTTTGCTTGATCACTAATATCTTCTCCGTCCCAAAGGAGGACGTTTGCCAAGCTTCGTTTTGCTTGATCAAGTCTTACTACATACGTACCTTCTTCATACGATTGGTCACTCGTTTCAAATGTTTCTGTCGTTTTTTCAACGATGAGCCCGTGTCGTAATAACTCATTTACCCCTTTGATTGTTGCAGATGCGTTCTGCTTATCTAAAGGTAAAACGTAGGCATTTGGGAAGTATCCTTCCGGATGATCAACATGTTCAAATTCCACACCACGCTTGAATATCTCGAGTTGATCTTTTGTCATTTCGAGTTTGTTCTCGCTCGAGAACTTTAACGATCCCATGACTGCATCAACCATCCAACGTACACCATCTAAACTGTTATCTGGTGTCTCTAACGTATGACCATATACTCCGTGGTGATTCGCATACATCGGTGTGAAAATTGGCGGGTAATCGTCCCAACCATCTTCCATATCACGGTACGGAATGAATGTGCCTTGCATGTTGCGGTAACGATCCGTTTCATACTGATCGCGATTTGTCACGAGTTCCTCTTCCATCGCCTCAGCATTCGGCATCGCCCACTTTAAATAGAGGTCATGTTCATAATTCGGGTTGTGAGGGTGTGTTGTCGGCTCAATAAGTCCAGGGTTGTCATCATCATAGACGACAAAACCGTGGAGATCTAACAACACCATCGGGTTCCAATCGCGAATCATGTCGATATTCACCATTGTTTCTGGTTGAGAAAGCGTAACGTGATCACGATTCAAGTCAAAACCATTCGCATTTTGCCTTGTACCTAACTCTCTGCCATCTGGGTTATTAACAACATTAAATACGAGAACATGCTCATCCAAAATCGCCATCGTCTCTTCGTCTTCTGCAAAAGCAAAGCGCTCAATGAGCTCTAAAACCGCGTCAGTACCTGGGAATTCATTACCATGAATCCCGCCAATAATTAAAATCGGTACGTGAAAGTCAGTTCTGTCCTTAATCATTTGTAACGATGCTGTCGGTTCAACTAACATCTTTTCTCGAATTTCCTTTACTTCGTCAACATCAACATCCGGGTTTGAAATCACAACTTCATACAAGTCCCTACCTTGAACGGATTGCCCAATCACATCAAACTCCATACGTTCACTTTCATTATATTCTTCTAGCATAGGTAGAATTTCCTCGTAAGGAATCGGTTCGTAAGCATTAGCCTCACTTACAATTGGTAAGAATAATAAAAATATTAAAGCTATTAGTAACGGTCTCATTGAAATATGTACTCGCTTCATATCGCTGCTACTAGCACTACTTACTTTCTGTATCTCTGGTTAGTAGCAGTTTCACCTCCCTAAACGATTAATTTTCTAGCTATGATTCGTAAGAGCTCCTCCTTTCTCATCCATCACCCGTAAATTTATCCTATACTTTCAGTTTAAAAGAAAAGATAACGTTTGGTATGATATTAACTAGATTTTCTTACACTTTTCTACAATTCAATAAGGAAGTATTGTGTCTTTCGTCTAGATTGGTGCTTTTTTATTACTTTTGCTAGAATATGTAACAAGAAAGGAGTTTCTCCATGAAAAAACGACCAAAACATCTCTTTTTCTTAACTTTTGCTGCACCGCTTTCCTTCATTGTGATGGTCGTATCGATTCTGTTACTTGCCAATCCAATTCCTCCTATTGTGATTTTCGGAACGCTCACACTACTATATCTACTTCTTGGTGTGTACCACTACAATCGCAATAAAAAGGACATTGATAAAAAACGTTCACAAAGGGGTGACGTCCAATGATGACTGTCTATCCTATTGAAGACTCTTGGTTGATCACAGCATTCGTCATTCTACTATTTATGATCGGTATGTATATACTCAATGGGCTGATTGCTACGAGTCGTTACTCAACACTCGATGGGCAACAAAAGAAAGAGTGGAAATCCTATCGAAGCCATCCAAAGTCTACACTACTTTGGACAGTGTTAATGGCAGGGGTCGGTTGTCTAATTCACTATGGCGCATTGCTTAGTGAGACCGCTTGGTTAACCATTCCATTAAACTTGATTGCGTTTGCGATCTTCACATACTTACTGATGGAACTTGCCTTTTTAATCGTTGCAAACCTTTTGCTTCGATCAAAAACTTATCACCATACTGAACAATTAGAAAAACAAACTGGCCTCATCTTTATGATCGCAGCACCGGTTGTCTTTGGACTTTCTTTTCTTTTCGACTGGTTAATACTCACTTGGCTTCCACTGTTTTTGCTATTATTTGGCCTTACCTTTCGATATATCACAGAGAAAGAAGCTCAAAAAAGGCGCAAAAAGAAGTCCTATTAAATCCTATTGCCTCATATGGATGATACAATTCAGAAAACACGTGAACCGAGGTGATTCCAATTCTTATTGCTGGTGGCGTTCTTATTGGTCTTGGTATCGGGTTGTTTATCGATTATGTCACAGCCGGCCTCCTCGTTGGAGCGGGCATCGGATTAATTGCTGAATACTTCGTTCAGCGAAAAGCATAAAGCAAGCCGCTGAGAATAATCTCAACGGCTTGCTTTTTTGTTTAAAGTGAAAAAGCTTTGGCAAGTAATTCATATGAACGGTGACGGGAAGTTTTCTCTGTTAACATATTCAAAACCATCACTTCATCTACTTGTGCTTCATCCGCTAAAGTCCGAATCTCTTCTTTAACTCGTTCGATGCTTCCGATAATGAATTTGCCTTTGTTCTCCTCTTTCACTAGCTGTTCTTGCATCGTGTACGTATGATTCGCTGCTTCTTCAAGTGTAGGCGGTGGATTCGTAAACTGCCCTGTTCCCCAGCGAACCCATTGTAACTCAGCTGGTCCGGCTAGATATTCTGCTTCTTCATCGGTTTCTGCTGCTATAACCATAATCGCTACAATACTTTTTGGTTGTTCCATAAACGAAGATGGCCTAAAGTTCTCACGATACGCTCGTAACATCGGTACGGCAAGTTGCGGAGAGATATGTGCGGCAAAAACAAAGCCTAATCCGTTGTTGGAAGCAAAGCGCATGCCGCCATCACTTGAACCGAGCATAAATGGCGCAGGTGTTAATGGTTCAGGAGCGTGTGTTATCGATGCAAACGGATGATCGTCTTTAAACTCCCCTTTGAAATAACTCAACAATTCTTCAAGTTGACTTGGAAAATCATCGCGAACGACCGCTTCGCGGGAGCGTCTAAGAGCGAGCGCCGTTAATCCATCTGTACCTGGCGCGCGCCCAATTCCTAAATCAATTCGTCCCGGATTTAGAGCTTCAAGTAGTGCGAAGTTTTCTGCCACTTTAAGAGGACTATGATTCGGAAGCATAATCCCCCCTGAACCAATTCGTATACGGCTCGTCTTCGCTGCTACATGTGCACTAAGTAGGTCAGGTGACGTGCTCATTTGATATTTCGTATTATGATGTTCAGCAAACCAATACCGTGTAAACCCTAATGATTCCACGTGTTGCGCGAGCTCTGTTGAATTTTGAAGTGTTTGTGTCGCTGACTCACCGTTGTACATCGTTGCTAAGTCTAGCACTGATAACTGTATGTTCGATTCCATGAGTGTCTCTCCTCAATCTCTATTCATATTCTCGAGTAGAAGCAATCTTCGCTTCTGAAAGATCGGCGTTTGTGCCCCTCATATAGGATTGCGTCGCACGATCAATAGTCGCATCACGAAAATCAACACGACTCAAATTGCAATGTTGAAAATTGACGTTTTGTAAATTCGCTCCGTAGAATGAGGTGTTCTTGAGCGAACAATAATTGAACTTAACGCCTTTTAACGTCTCATGACTAAAATCACAGTCATTTAATGTTGAATGTTTAAACGTCGTGCTTACGAGTGTGCACCCTTCAAATGATGCTTTTTTCATTGACGAATTTGTAAACTTAACACCGGTTAAATTCGTCTCAAGAAAAATCGTGTCATGCAATGTAGACGAAGAAAACTTGCTGTTTTTGAAATCAGAATGAAGAAATTCTGATCCAGTTAACGTGCATGATGAAAATTTCCCATTCACATTTGAGATGTGTGCAAACTCTGTATTCTTCATGTTTTCACTCGAATATTTCACACGTACTTGATCGTCGAGAGCAACATCTTTAGGTTGAACAACTTCAAAATCTTCTTCCTTCATCCATCTACTCCCCCTTAGCAGTCCTATTATACTGGATTGAAATTCACACCTGCAAAAAAAGCAAGTGAATCATCAATGCCGATTCACTTGCCTTTTTCATCTTTACTTTGCTCATCTTCGAGGCGCTTTCTGCGTCTAGATAGAAAGCTTGTTACCAAAATGAGCGGCATCAATACAATTGCTGTATCTCTAATCTCATTAACCCCTGTCACGATGCCAATGAGCGCAAGTACAAAAACGACGAGACAAACAGACACATTAAGTATTGTAAAAAAAGTTACCGAGAAATTGAGAAATAAACTATTTTTTGTAGACATAGGACTAGTTTATCATAAACAATTGATTGGATTCTAGAATGCACGTTTGCCAATCTTTTACGATTCAGCAACTCTTCTTAAATGCAAGTGCCAAAGCACAAACATTCCAATCCATATTAGAGTCAAGCAAACCGCCAGAACAATCGTATACGTCGCAAGTGTTGCACCTTGGTTCACATGATAAATGATCGCGCTGCTTGGTACGGTGATCCCAATAATGAAGCCATACTTCAAATAGCGTTGTTCCTTATGTCCTCGACTAACAAACGTCATCGTAAGAAATGTGGCAATGCCCGCCCCAAGTAAAGGGAGGCCAATTAAATAAAGAAATGTGTCAACAATCGTAAATCCGTTATAAATAAGTACAGATGACGTAATAAGTAGTCCGATAAAGACGAGCGCAAAAGAGACTCGTAAAGATACGGTTCGTTCGTATTCATTTGAGTCCACAAAACATCCTCCCTTCGCTTTATTTCCCTCTTTGCCGTTTGGCATTCGACTTTGTCGTCTTTGGAATTGTGGAAGAATGTTGCTTACGAATCCACTTAATAAACGATTGTAGTTTTGGGTCTTGTTGAAGCGCACCAATCGTCGTCAATCGAAGGGCAATTTCTTGATTCGTATAGAGGGCATGAATTTGTTTATGGCAAGGAATACATAAGAGGGAAGTCGGTTCAAAAGCACCACCCTCTTCTTTTGGTACAAGATGATGAACCGTTCGCTTCACATCATGCCTGCCACACAATTCACACGTTCCTACAGTAGCCTTCAAGATCATTGTCCTCCTTATGGCCGAATTATTGTCGAATTTACATGCATTATAGCATGAATTGTAATATGAAACTTTCCAAGACTAGTTCAATTAAAACGGTTCGTTGTCCATTTGAATCGGTGTTATTGTTCCATGAACCCAATCGCTCCTCGTTTTCGCATAACTTAGACAATCAAAGACCGTGCCGTCTCCATCAACCCAACCACTTCTATAATACGCTTCTTTCACAAAGCCCACGGAATGAAACGTTTTTCGCATCGCCAAATTATCTATACGTGTACAGCCTTCTAATCGAATAACTTTCTCATGATTTATGAACGTATAATCCGTCATCCATTGTAAAATGTGTTTCCCAAGCCCTTTTCCACGTACGTTTGAAGCTAAGCGTATGTCTAGCATTGGATTGAGATCATCAATGTCTTCTATGACAACCAAACCGATCTTTTTATCAAACTGCTCCACCCAAAACGCTAGATTCTTACCATGATATTTTCCTTCATCAAAAGCTTGTTCATACACCACTTCGCCCGATTCATGATTACTATGGTATGGCCAATGGTGTCGTTGTAAAAACGCCACCAACTCGCGCTTTTCATCTCTTACAGAATAATACGTTAGCGTATCAATTACGTTCACATCACTCACCCTTTCTTCGCTTCATGATGGAAATGATCAATGAGCCATCTCCCTTCTTGTTCATACAAATTAACAACAGCGAGTTGATTAGTGGGAGGTTCATTGATCCAGCTTAGCAAGGTCTCTATGACACTGCTTTTATCAGGTAGACTCTGAACAATCACTTGTGCTTGCTCATGAAGCCTTGTCGTCCAAATTTGCGAGCGATACATGACCATTGAATAATAAGTGCGAATGAGCTTCCTCGCAAACGCAATCGTTGCCTGCCTAAATTCCTCATTATTCCCATGATAAAGACGCTTCATCGCTCGTTCATATACTTCATTAATATCTCCATTAAAACGAATTGCAATCTCAGAGGTTAAACGATACGGGCCGAAGTATGAGCGCAAGTCGTTGCCATCTACACAGATTGACAGCTCTTTTAAAAATGCTTGTTCATCGTAGTTGTTAGGATCCATCGTATAGTCATAATTCGTAAATGCAAGACCAATTTCACGAAAATCATCAACGTACGTTTTCGATAATGATTGCCCCAGCACGTTTAATCGACGTTTCTCTTGGTCAGTCAAATCCTCCGTTAATAAAACGAGCAAATCCAAGTCCGACTTCTTCTTCACAGCTTCCCCTCTTGCCACACTGCCATAGACGTAAACGCTATGCACTTTGTTAGGAAAAGATTGCTTTAATTGCTCGATGCAATCTTGAATACACGTCTCATACAAACTGATTTGTGTTGGTACAACATCACTTTGAATGTACCCTTGATGGTCTAACCCGTATCCTTTATGAATCAGTGACATTACAGTATCCCTCCGTTCTTTACGAACTAGCTTTTACTTCCTTCGAGATAAATGGGAAATCCCCTCTCACTATTATGAAAGGGGATTTTCGTATAGTTGCATTAATTTATTGAAAGATAGATGACTCGGATTGCTCATGTCGATAAAGTAAGACAACTGCCATTTTTGAGTAGAGATCGCTTGTTTATTATTCGGTTCGTCCCAGGAAGGGTACACTCTCATTGCCATTTTCCCCTTTGTCGAAGGTGAGTGAAGAATGCCTCTTTTGAAAAGAACCTCTTTCGGAAAGATAAACTGCCCAAACTGTCGCTCATTGCGAAAGGTCGTGATCACAATTAAATCTGGAGATGCTTCATAAGAATACGGCCGATTTTTACCATCCGTATCTTTTTCCCAAAGTGATACAAACTGACCAATCTTAGTCGGTGTCTGATGTGCGACTCTAAATCGCACGGTTTTAGACATTAAGTGAAACGTGCCTGCCCCGTACTTTTTATTGTGCACTTCTTCTTGAATTGCTTTTACTGTAAACTGATTTGGCTCATAAACCAGCTTATTTACATATGCAAACGCCTCATAAAAATCATTCATGATCGCTCTCCTTACGAAAATAAGTCAAAAAGATGCCTAGCACCGCCACCTCTGTTTGGATCGATTGCTTTTAATAAGAGTGTAGCAGCCATAAATACAATTAAAACAGCAAGCCCAATCTTTCCGCCAACACTCATTTTATCTTTTTTGGTATTCTTCTTTTTCTTCAAAATCTATCCCCTAAGTACTTTATTAACTTTAATCTGCCAAATTATAGACCGTATTGATTTCCTTCTCTAAATCACAACTACTTTCCTTTCAAATTTATGTAAATGAGTACGCACATTGCAAAGATCATTCCATGTATCAAAAAGAAGAAGAATTCAATCCCGACCCCAATAAATGACATAAGCGCTAGCAACAGCGCTGTTCCAAATATGCCAAGAACACACGTTACAATAATATTTAATACCAATTTGTTAACCCCTTTTGTTTAGAACTGTGGAGTATGAAGATCGGGGGTTGCTACACCCTCACCTTCGCTTGCTACACCAACACCTTCGCTTGCTACACCGACACCTTCGCTTGCTACACCGACACCTTCTCTTGCTACACCAACACCGCCGCTTGCTACACCAACACCGCCGCTTGCTACACCAACACCGCCGCTTGCTACACCAACACCGCCGCTTGCTACACCAACACCGCCACTTGCTACACCCTCACCTTCTCTTGCTACACCGACACCTTCTCTTGCTACACCAACACCGCCGCTTGCTACACGCTCTCCGAGTTCTGCACCGGTCTCTACTCCTCGAACACACACCCAAAATAAGTTATCAGCTTTATTCACTTTTCACAACGGTTTTAGCGACATTAGTCACGTTGTTCATTACGCCGGCACTTCAAATCCCTTGCATAAAAGAGATTCTTTACTTTTCTGAATACATTCGCTACATTAGAAGTAATCAAACGTTCGGGAGGTGAGTGGACATGAGTCTTTTTAGTGGAAGTCTGGCACAAATGGGTGCGTTTTTGTCGCGGTGTCGGACGATTTTCTCGGCAATCGTTTTGGAATTGGATCAGTCTGTCTTTTTTTACAAAACGATACCGAAAATTCACTGAGAAGAGACGTGTCTATTCATCGAATTATGATGGTTAAAGGCGACGGAGCGATTCTCCGTCGCCTTTTTTCTGTTCACGTCTCCTCTATCTATAGGAGGAACGAACATGATTGTATGTCATGGAAAAAATATAGAGCAAGTATATGGAGGAACTACAATCTTCACAGGTTTATCTTTTCAAATCCATTCAGGTGAAACCATTGGTCTTGTTGGCCGAAATGGTGAAGGGAAATCTACGCTTGCAAGGTTGATCGCAGGTCTTGAATCACCAACTACAGGAACGATTGGCTGGAAAAAAGAATCAACGAAAGGGATGCTCGTGCAGACGCCTGAACGAGCAAACATCACTATCTATGATTTACTTCAACGTGGATTTAGCGAACTAAATCAATTGCAACAGCAGCTACGACACTATGAATCACAACTTTCAAATCCGAACAACACGGATTTAGAAGCGACTCTCAACACGTACGGAGCGTTACTAGACCAGTTTGAGAAAGCAGGAGGCTACGTGATTAAAGCGAACATTCGTCGCGTAGCTGCAGGATTGGGTATTTCCAATCTACTAGATAAATGCTGGTCGACCTTAAGTGGGGGCGAACGAACTAAAGTCGAACTCGCTGAACTACTTTTACAAAAACCTGATTTATTGATTCTTGATGAACCAACAAATCATCTCGACATTTATGCATTAGATTGGTTATCGAAGTGGATTAAAGATTACACTGGAAGCGTGTTAATTATCTCCCATGATCGGGCGTTTCTTGATGATACCGTCACAAAGATTTGGGAACTTGACGACGGTGAATTGTTTATCTATCACACGAACTACACAGACTATGTCAAGGAACGAGAGGCAAGGATTCTACGTCAATTTCAACACTATGAGGATCAACAAAAAAAGATCAAGAAAATGACAGAAACGATAAAGCGTTTAAAAGAGTGGGCGAATCGTGCAAAGCCACCAAACGCAAGCATGCACCGTCAGGCAAAAAGCATGGAGAAAGCATTGCATCGTATTAAACGTTTGCAACGCCCCGTCGAAACAAAGCAAGTTGCTTTAGCTTTTGACAGCGAGCAACGAAGTGGAAACGACGTTTTCAAATGTGATAACATCGTCAAACACTTTGGTACAACTCCAATTTTTAATGGTTTATCTCTTCACATAAGGCACGGGGAACGAGTGGCAATTGTCGGTCCAAATGGCGCTGGTAAATCTACGCTTTTAAAGACGTTATTGCAACATCATGAGGTTGATGAAGGTGAAGTTTCAGTTGGTCATAACATTTCGATCGGTTATTTATCTCAACACTTAGAGTTTGGTACGAGCACAGATACGGTACTTTCGGCTTTTCGTGATGCAGCTATGGTTTCAGAAGCAGAAGCACGCCATATCCTCGCGAAGTTTCTATTTTATGGTTATGATGTGTTTACGTCAGTATCTGATCTAAGTGGTGGCGAATCGATGCGCCTTAGGCTTGCCCAGCTAATGCAGCAACATCATAACGTATTAGTTTTCGACGAACCGACGAATCATCTTGATATTGATTCGAAGGAAATGCTCGAAGAAGCGCTTGAAAGTTTTCAAGGTACCATCGTTGCTGTCTCCCACGACCGTTATTTTCTCAATAAGTCTTTATCGACGACTCTTTGGCTTGAAGACGGTAAATTAACTCGCTATGAAGGATCCTTTAACTATGCTCGTATGAAACGCTCCGAATAAAAATCGGCCAAGAAAAGGTTTCTTTTCTTGGCCGATTTCTTTTTAAATATAATGACCGCCAGATACGAGTAACACTTGTCCGGTGATCCACCTTGCTTGTTTTGATGCAAAAAAGACGGCTGCTTCTGCGATATCTTTCGGCTCACCCAGTCGCCGCATCGGGACATCTGGCATTACCATTCTTTCGAGTTGTTCATCAATATAGCCTGTCTGAGTCGGACCTGGTGAGATACAATTCACTGTAATTCCGTGTGGACCAGCTTCAATCGCAACACTTCTTGTATACGCTTCTAATGCTGCTTTGCTAGCTCCATAAGAAATCTGCCCCGCAAATTTTTGTGAAGCATCGGTTGAGATGTTAATGATGCTTCCTTCTTTTTTCCCTTGTTCTTTATGCATAAGA
The DNA here is from genome assembly GCA_012970285.1 of Bacillaceae bacterium JMAK1. Classification (GTDB taxonomy): domain Bacteria; phylum Bacillota; class Bacilli; order Bacillales; family Marinococcaceae; genus Geomicrobium_A. The sequence continues at coordinate 165,034 of JIBW01000004.1, read as the reverse complement.
ACAAAACGATTCATGAGTTGAACTGGTACACGCGCATTCATTTCAAAATGGTCATCGATCGTCGCACCGACTGTGTCAAAAATCGTATCCAGTACACAAGCGGCAGCATTATTAATGAGCGTATCAACGGTTCCAAATGCTTCAATTGATCTCTCCATTAACTGGTCTACGTCTTGTTCTTGACGTAAATCTGCATAAATGGCGATTGCTTTGCCACCGTTTTCTTGAATCGAATGCACGAGTTGTGTCGCTTTCTCTTCCTTATCATAATAGTGTACGACCACTTTGCCTCCCATAGCTGCAAACTCTTGTGTAATCGCACTTCCTATCCCTGAGTTACCTCCAGTAATAAGAATAGTTTTTCCCTTCAAATTCGGATTGATCATAAAACAAATCACATTCCTTATTAATAATAGACCGTTTCACCAGTTACAATTCTCTTCTTCATATCGTTTAAGATATGGGCGACTTCTAATTTTTTCGCATCTGTTAGTGTGTGTTGAAAATACATATACGAATACACGAGTCGATAATGTAAAAAGAAAGGCAACAATGCCTGGCTTTCTTCTACTAACGTTGTTTCCCGCTCATAACCACGGAGAAACGTTTGGGTGAAACGTAAATAGTAGGAACCTTGCTCTTCAAACTTTCGAAAACGATTATTTTCCAAGGCTGTATAAATTGCGATCGCAAGGTCATACACATACCAACTGTTTCGAAGATCACCAAAATCAAGAACATAAAGCTCATCGCTTTGAAGAAGAAGGTTCTCATGATGCAGATCATGGTGCACGACACCAAACGTATCTTTCGTCTTTGGCAACTTTTGAATTTCATCTTGATACGTGTTCCAAATGCTTTGCACATCTTGATCGGCCGTCAGAATGAAATTAGGATGACAATGATCATAATCCCACGATGCATACGTCGAGTGCCAATCAGCATGTTGCTTTGAAATCGCATGCATCTTACCGAGCGTTCTCCCCCACCGTTCAATGAGCAAAGGATCTTTAAGAAAAGACTGTGACGTTGTCTTCTTAATTCGCTCTGTAACGATTACATAAAAGCACTGTTCAATGCCACTTATTTGTTCAATCGCCTTATCATTCTTAGACAGAACTGAACGGGGAACGTGAACTCCATTTCGATTCATCAATTGCATCCACTCTACTTCTTGTTGCAATCGTTCTAACGAATGTCTTGAAGCATCAAGGAACTTAATAACAACATCATCTTCATTGCTTACAAATACATTCCCCTCATAGCCACCGAGCCATTCGAATTGAGCTGACTTAAGGCCAAAAATCGTTTTTATTTCACGAAAGATATCTGTATTCATCGCGCCCCCCGATCATTGGATTGGCTTCAAAAATGTCACTTTGCGCTTTCCGTGTTTCAACGACTTCACTTTCTCAAAACGCTCATGATGAATCGTCTCTTTTTTCTCACTAACAATCGCAATGATTGAATCATCGTTGTTCATCACAATCTCTAAGTGACTGAGGAGATCTTGTACAGGATCACTTGATGTTGTCTCCCAACCAACCGTATTTCCGTAAGGAATATCGGTAATAACGATGTCAATTTGTTCATCTAACGGCGGCGGGTTATTCGTAATATCCCAAGAGAAACTCGAAGCGTGTGGGGATGTCACCTGAGCGGACAAACTTCGTAATCGTTCCACACTTTCAAGTGCTTCTCTATGAGAATCCTTTCTGTACGTATCATACAATGAGGATAGCTGGTTCTCCCTTTTTGTTAACCCTTCCTCGGTAAGTAAGGAAAGGTTCGCAGTTGCGACCTCAATGACGTCACGATCAAAATCTGAACCGTAAATAGACGTAATCACTTTACCGTGCAAAAAACCCATTGTCGTCAATAAATGCGCGCCGCCACAACAAGGATCATAGAGGGTTAGGTTTTTCTTTTTATCAAGTGAAATTATGCAATGTTGCATAATTTCACTTGCCATCCGAATTGGAAAAGCCGTCGTTTTCTTGGCGTTTAACAAGACTCTTCCACTCGCAAAGTCACGATAATCTTTATTCTCAGTTTCATATTTATAATTCATACGATCCTCTTTCATAGCTGAATTCGTCTCTCTACTATCTATTCTAAACGGAACGCTTACGTTGTTAAACATAAAGGATGCACTTGTTCACCAAGTGCACCCCAAAACTTACCTATTTGTCTTTAACGTAACATTCATTTGTAGCAAACGCCTCGTAATTAAAAAGGCAATTCCTCCAACGACTAAAAACCCGAACCAATAGAATAAAATTGCTGCGCCTGTTGATACGATAAACACGGTAAAGATCGTGCCACCAAACATTCCAAAGCAAGCAACAATGCCAATTAAAAATACTGGTTGTAAGGGTTGGAAAAGTAGAAATTCACCGTTCTTCTCACTTTTTCCTTTCCCATATAAGAACGTGCCTAAAACAAGACTTAGCACGAACATGGCTAAGGAAACCATGATATACAAAATCGCCATATGGTCAAACGCATGATAAACGTTAAATAAGTGAAACGGGATTGTGAACGCTAAAATAAATTCATCCATACCGATCCAAACGCGACCCACATTACCCATATGAACCGTTAAAGCAATTCCGACTAACATCGTAAAGCCATACGGGAAAACGAGAAAGATTATGCTCAACACGATTTGAGAAATCATCTCTCCTGAAATTGTTCCCATAAATAACGTAAACATATAAATAGCAAGTAAGCTCAACCATGGGACGATCATCATTTCAAGCACATTCAATTGAGAAAGCGTTTGACTAAACTCAGAGAACTGAATAATGATAAGTGCCAATGCAACATTCAACCAGAACAATAGCGTAATCATTCCTACACCGAGCGTTGCTTTTGTAAGGAAAATCTCTTTACGAGAAAATGGAAGTGACAAATTAAAATCATGTCTTCTCGTATTCCGCTCTAACCCAATGAGCATACCCGCAATAATTAAAACCGCTGCAATCACAAAAACAGAGAATACACTTGCGCCGAATAAATCTTCAATAAAGTAACCATATTGACTGTTGAACATTTGTTGATTATACGAAGGTTCCTCTGCAACCGTACGAAGCCAATCTAATTCTAGTAATGCGCGCAGTGGATATTGCAAGAAGAAAAGAACAGCAAGTATCCCTAGAACCATCGACGTTGAGCGCATATCAATTTTGAGTAACCCTTTATTCAGCAATTTGTTCACCTCCTAATTTCGCCACAAAAATGTCTTCTAATGATAGTGGTAACGATTCGTATAAGAGTGGCTCGGTAGCTTCGATCCTTGATTTCCCTTCTTCTTGATCACCTTCAAACAAGAGGCTGTACACTCGACCTGTTTGATTTAGGATGTGAACGTTCGCTTTTAACGCTTCAGGCATTGATTCCTGATAAACGACTTGCCATTTTTGGTACTCTTCTCGTAATGAGTGCAACTGAAATGTCTCTTTAATCGTGCCATCTTTCATAACAAGAATTTGATCTGCAAGCGTTTCAAGTTCATCAAGTCGATGAGTGGCAATAATAATCGTCATTTCTTCTTTGGAAACTTCATCTACTAGAAATCGCATCAGTTCTTTTTTGACAATGACATCCAATCCATCTGTCGGCTCATCAAGCAAGACGTATTCTGGTTTCGATGCGAAGGCTAAAATTAATGAAAATAATGCTTTTCGTCCTTTTGAGTAGTTTTTTATCTTCTTTACTTTCGGCATTTTAAAGCGCTCCAATAGTTCTTGGAAGTAGCCTTCATCAAATTGATCATAGACGTCGCGGTACAACGATGTAATTTGTTGAATGGAGAAGTTCTTCAGAGCTTCAACACTTTCTGAGACGTACATCACTTTGTTTTTTGCTTTTGGTTCACGGAAAATGTCATGGTCGTTAACCGTTACGGTTCCTTTATCAGGGTCAACGATTGTGACAAGTGCCTTTAATAGCGTAGTTTTTCCTGCACCGTTTCGTCCGACAATTCCAGTAATCGACCCTTTTCCGACAGAAAACGATACGTTGTTTAACACGGCTTTGTTTCCGAAGTTCTTAGAAAGTCCACGTACTTCGATCATGATTTCCCTCCAAACTGGTTGTAATAACAAGCAACCCAATCTTGCATCACTTCTTTTTCAATTCCGGCGTAATACCCTTCTAGTACGAGTTGTTTTACCTTTTCTTTTACTTCTTCTATGTCTTTAGAAACGATCTCTTTAACCACTTGTTCTGCGATGAACGTTCCCCGTCCTCGAACTGTGATAATGATCCCTTCTCTCTCTAATTCTTGATAAGCTTTGCTGATCGTGTTCGGGTTCACGACAATCTGTGAAGATAACTCCCTCACCGACGGAACCTTCTCATTTGGCTCCAAGATGCCCCGTGCCACTTGCTCCTTAAATGCCGTTACGATTTGACGATAAATCGGTTCTTTGCTTGATGGATCAATATTAATCATAGCCTCGCTCCTTAAGTGAACTATGTGTACTACATTAACTAATACACTTAGAATAAAATAAACCTTCTACTCCGTCAAGTGATAATTCGAAAGATCGTTTACGCTTTCAGACCGCGTATTTTGTTTAAAAAAGGCGTCTGAAAGTTGTGGATACTGAATCCGTGGAATGAGCATGCTTTTTCATGCTAAACGCTGTACAGAGCACTTTGACGTAGTTTAATAATCTCTTTAATATGTAATAGTCATTTAAAATAAATTACATACAAGGGGTACATTACTATGAATACAAAGAAGTTCACAATGCTAGGTGTGACTTCGGCGCTAGCGTTTACACTCGCTGCTTGCGGAGATGAAGACACATCGAACCAAACGGTTCAAGAACAATTAGATTATGAAATTATCGGTATTGATGCGGGAACCGGTGTTATGGCATCTACGGATGTTGCTATTGAAACGTACGATTTAGATTTCAATGTGCTTTCTAGCTCAGACGCAGCGATGACTTCTGAACTTGGATCCCGTTATGCAGAAGAGGAACCAATTGTTGTGACGGCTTGGACTCCCCACTGGAAATTCATTGAATATGATTTGAAGTTTCTAAATGACCCAGAGCTTGCTTTTGGTGAATCTGAAGATATTCATACGGTTGTTCATCCAAGTGTTGAAGAAGAACATCCGAGTGCATTTGAAGTGTTGGATCGTTTTTATTGGACGGAAGATGACATGGGGTATGTACAAGGTCAATTATACGAAGGTACTGACGATGATGAAGCAGCATTAGATTGGATTACTGACAACCGTGACGTTGTTGACGAGTGGATTGAAGGTGTAGAGCCCGTAGATGGAGATGAGTTCCTACTCGCTTCTGGTGCTTGGGATTCAGAACGATCTTCAACAGCCGTCGTTAAACTTGTGTTAGAAGAGATTGGCTATGAAGTAAACGTCAACAATTTAGAAGTAACGATTATGTGGCAAGCAGTCGCACAAGGTGATGCCCATGCACATGTCGCGGCATGGCTTCCACATACCCATGCTGCTCAATATGAGTCGTTTCAAGATGACGTCCTTGATCTTGGACCTAACCTAGAGGGTGCTCGTATTGGATTAGCTGTTCCATCGTACATGGATATTGATTCAATTGACGATTTACGTGAAGACTAAGAAAAACAGTGGGGTTCATGAACCCCACTGTTTTTTATGATTGACTGTATTCTTCTCGCAGTGATCGCTTTAAAATCTTTCCACTTGGATTTTTCGGTAAGGAAGGTACAATTTTAATTTGCTTTGGTATTTTGAATTTCGATAATCGCTCTTCACAAAACTTCATCACGGTCTCTTCTTGTAGTTCACTTCCAGCCTTCGTAACGACGAGTGCAGTCACCGCCTCAATCCAATACGGATCAGGCGTACCAATCACGGCAACCTCTGACACGCCGTCCAATTCATATAATGTCTCTTCTACTTCTCGACTCGAAACATTCACGCCTCCGGTGTTAATCATGTCTTTCTTACGGTCAACGATTGTTACATATCCTTCTTCATCCATAACCCCTAAATCTCCACTATGGAACCATCCACCTCTAAACGTTTCTGCCGTTTTCTCAGGATCGTCCAAGTAGCCTTTCATCGCATGTGGTGTCCGGTGAACAATTTCGCCCATTTGCCCTCGTGGCACCTCTTGATCTTGGTCATCAACAATGCGTGTCTCAACATTTAACGATGCCACACCTGCCGATCCAAGCTTTCTAAGCTGATCTTCAGGTTGCAACGCTGTCGCGAGCGGCGCGATTTCCGTCTGGCCGTAGAAATTCCAAAAGCGAGCATTTGGCAGACGAGTGGATAACTCTTTTAATACTTCCCGCGGCATAATCGCGGCTCCGTAGTAGCACTTTTCTAGATTCGATAGATCGCGTTCATCGAAAGAGGGATGGCGCAGTAGTGCAATCCATACAGTAGGGGGGCAAAACAACTGGGTGGCCCCGTCCTTTTCAACCGCATCGAATATCGCTTCTGGTTTTGGAGCACTCAAGATGATGTTTGTACAACCAAGATAGACACCTGGACCTAAAAAAACATGAAGTTGGGCGCAATGATATAGTGGCAATGCATGAATCATCACATCACGTACTTCCATCTTGCCATCAATAATAACGCTTACATATTCGCTGATTAAACTTTTATGGGTTAGCATAACACCCTTCGGACGGGACTCTGTTCCGCTCGTATAGAGCACTTGTGCTAAATCATCGTCATCAAGTTCAACCTCAATATCCGTTTCTGGTTGCCTATTTCTTTGGTCACGAAGTGTTCCCCAACCTTCTCGCTTTGAGTCTGTGTCGATCAAGTAGCGGTTAGCAATGGGCATCTCACTTGATGACTCTTCTAATAATGGGGCATACTCGGTTGACCCAACCAACGTTTCTACTTTTGCATGATTCAAGATATAGCGAATGTCTGAAGATGTAAGCATGTAATTTATTGGTACCATAACTGCCCCAATGTTTGCCAAGGCAAACTGAACAACGACAAAGTCTAAACTGTTCTTCGAGAGAAGTGCAACACGATCTCCTTTGTTCATCCCTCTAGACATAAACGTATGAGCAGTTTGATTGACTAACTTTGCTAATTGCTCGTACGTTAATCGTTCATTATCGTACACGATGGCTATTTTCTTCGGCATACGTGCACTCGTTCGTTGAAGTAAATCACCTAGCGTTTGTCTTCTCACTCGCTTTACCATTTGGTCCATAGACGTTGTTGTGTTCATTCGTTCACCCCTCTTAATTATCTTAATTATTAGTATAATCTAGATAAGAGAAAGCCCCAATGTATTTTTTTGTCTCGTTTTGTCGTATAACTATCACAAAAAAAAAGCGTCACTTGAACAGCAAGTGCGCTAACATCAATTCTATTTCTGGTATGTATACGCTGCATGTTGGTCTAGCAATGGCTTAATTCCGTTTGTATGATAAGGCATCCGCTCATTCGCAACCTTGATCGAAACCCATTCGATTTTCGTAATCTCTTCCGGGTAAAGTCGTTCAATTGTGCCTCCAACAACCTCGACCTGAAAGGTGAAAAACACGCAATGGTGGCCACTTTCATGTAGCTTCGCTTCATTAACTGCCGCTAACCCTTTTCGTTCGACGTGAAGAGCCGTTTCTTCATACACTTCTCGAATGAGCGCTTGTTCTAACGTTTCCTCTGTTTCTACAGCACCTCCAGGTAAACTCCAGCGACTGTTTTCATTTTCTACGACGAGAATTTCATCGTTATGATTTCGTATTAGAGCATAAACAACATCTACTCGTTTCATATCTCCACTCCTTTCTCTGCTGTTCATCATAACATGAAAATACGCCTACCTTTATTGAAAAAAGATAGGCGTGTTTTCGCTACATCAATGCTGTCGTATGCTGATTTAAATCAAGGTTCATCATCTCAAGTACTGCCCGTGCTGCAGCACTTCCTTGATTGTCGTGTTTAATTCCTGTTCGTGCGATCGCTTCTTCATTCGTATTGGTCGTAATGACGCCAAACACAACTGGACAATTACTATTTGCTCGTGTATTGAGTTGAGTAATCCCACTTGAAACGATGTTACACACATAATCAAAGTGTGGTGTCTCTCCGCGGATGACTGCGCCAATCGTAATTACCCCGTCATATTGCCCGCTTTCTACCGCTTGCTTTGCAGCGTAAACAATTTCGACCGCACCAGGAACGATAATCGTATCAATGTGATCATCTTGAACTTCATGTTGACGAAGTGTTGCGTGTGCCCCTTCATGCAGCTGATTTGTTATAAACTCATTAAACCTTGCTTTAATAATCGCTACTTTCTTATTTGTCCCAACTACTGAACCTTGAATCGTCGTCATTTTACTTTCTCCTTTACTTAGGGAATTAAATGCCCAAGCTTTTCTTGTTTTGTGAGCACATAGCGTTCATTTGCCGGGTAAATCGTCGGTTTCGTATGAATCACTTGATGCACGTGAATGCCTTGTGATTTGATGCTCTCCACTTTTTCTGGATTGTTCGTAATAAGAGAGATGGTGTTTACACCCAGCTGGTGTAACATGTTCCCAGCTATGGAGAAGTCACGTTCATCCGCTTTGAACCCAAGCTTTTCATTGGCTTCCACCGTATCTAAGCCACCTTTTTGCAACTCATACGCTTTAATTTTCTCGAATAAGCCAATGCCCCTGCCTTCTTGACGTAAATAGAGAAGAATCGCCTTTTCTTCGCGTTGCATCGCTTCGAGCGTTTGATGAAGTTGCTCTCCGCAGTCACAATGTTTGGAATGAAATAAATCACCGGTGAGACACTCCGAGTGAATACGTGTCGTAATAGGGCCTGCATCCGTAAGTGAGCCTTTCACTAAAGCCATATGTTCTTTATGGTCGTCTGTTTTAAAAATATAAATTTGAAACGTGCCATATTCGGTATCAAGTTCCGTTTCCGTCGTCTCAGCAATGGCTGCTGCTTGCCGTTGACGGTATTCGATTAACCGTTCAATTGATATGATTGGAATTTCGTGTTTTTGAGAGAATTCCAAGAGCTCTGGCACTCTCGCCATCGTCCCGTCTTCGTTCATTATTTCGCAAATCACACCGACTTCTTTCGCGCCCGCAAGTTTAGCAAGGTCAACGGTTGCTTCTGTATGACCTGCGCGTTCAAGAACGCCATTGTTCTTTGCGATGAGAGGAAAGATGTGCCCAGGACGCTGTATATCAAACCGGGAGGTTTCATCGTTCGCTAGTGCTTGAATCGTCGTTGCACGTTCCTCTGCTGAGATTCCTGTCGTACTTGATGTATGATCGACACTAATTGTAAATGCTGTTTCATGTGGATCGGTTGATTCATCTGTCATGAGTGGCAATTGCAATCGTCTCGCTATCGCTTTTGTAATCGGGGCACAAATGAGTCCACGTGCATGCGTCGCCATGAAATTGACCGTCTCTGTCGTAATCCGATCACCAAGTGCGACTAAATCGCCCTCATTCTCACGGTCCTCACGATCACAGACGATGACCATCCCGCCTGCTCGCAACGTATCAATCGCTTCGTCAATCGTATGGAAAGTCATGAGATTCTCCCTTCGAGTAACTTCTCCACGTATTTTCCGAGTTGGTCGACCTCAAGATTGACCGGGTCTCCAACCATTACTGTTTGGAATTGCGTCACGTCTTTTGTATGAGGGATGATTGATACGGTCATTACGTTCTCATCTATCTCTGCAATCGTTAAACTTGTGCCATTGATTGCGACTGAGCCTTTTTTAATCATGTACTTAGTTAACTGATCGGGTACAACCACTTCATAAAGAGTCGAACCTTCTAACTCCGTAATATGTTGAATGGTTCCCGTTCCGTCTACATGGCCTGCAACGAAATGACCACCCACCCGGTCATTCATACGCATTGATCTTTCAAGATTCACAGTATTACCTTTTTTCAAATGGTTCAGTGTTGAATGAAGCAATGTTTCTTGCATAATATCTGCAGTAAATGTCGTTGCCGTATACGTTCGAACGGTTAAACAGACACCAGAAACAGAGATGCTGTCTCCGATACTCACATCTTCCAACACGACATTCGCCCGGACGTTCACCGTTATTGAATCATGAAACGATTCAAGTTCTTCAATGGTGCCAACCTCTTCAACGATTCCTGTAAACATCGTCTTCACCTACGATCGCAGTAATTTTTAAATCTTGATCAATGTGTTCAATACACTCGTATTGAACATCAAGTGCTTCATCAAGTTGCAAAGCACCACAACCGGCTATAAACCCGTGAGCACCTGCTCCACCAATTAGTTTCGGAGCGAGATAAGTAATTGTTCTTTGCACAACACGATCCGTAAAAAATGCACCATGGATCGTTGCCCCACCTTCCACCAATAGCGATGTAATGTTCCGTTTGCCTAAGTCTTCTAAAACATATTCGGGCGTTACTTTTGTGAGCGTAACGACTTCTTTTGTTGTTTCAAAAACTGAAGTCTTCTCGGTATAAATAATCGTTGGATAAACGTCGGTTAATAACTTTGAGCTCCTTGGGATTCGTAAATGGCGATCCAGAACGATTCGGATTGGCTGTACGTAAGGATCTCTAGACGTAAGTGCTGGATTGTCTTGAATCACTGTGTTAACCCCAACAAGAATCGCATCATGCTGCTTTCTTTCCGCATGGCCATCACTTCTTGAAGCTGGGCTTGTAATCCACTTACTTTCCCCTTGTGAGGTTGCGGTCTTGCCATCCAATGAACCTGCCATCTTTAATGTGACGTAAGGCTTTTTCGTTTTCATCCAGTGGATATACGGACGATTCATACGTCTCGCCTCTTCTTCAAGCACACCAACGTCAACAGTAATGCCTGAACGCTCAAGCACTTCCACACTCTTTCCTTGCATTTCAGGATTCGGATCAAGCATCGCAATGACGACGTGTTTTACTTGTGCTTGAATGATGGCTGTTGTGCACGGTTCAGTTCGCCCCCGATGTTGACACGGTTCTAACGTGACATATAGCGTGGACCCTTCCGCTCGTTCACCAGCCATTTGAAGAGCATGGATCTCAGCGTGAGCTTCTCCTGCTCGTAAATGTGCGCCGACACCAACTACTTCACCTTCGTTCACAATGACTGCACCAACCGTCGGATTTGGAGACGTTTGTCCTCGCACCATCTTTGCTTGCTCTAAAGCAAAATTCATATACTCATTCTGGTTAGACATGTTCTCCCTTTCCTCTACACCTCTAAATTGGCATCAAAAAAACTTCCTGAAGAGAACTTCAGGAAGTTTAAGAAATTGTTAAAGTGAGCACCTACGTATACACGTGTGCCATTGATACGGTATAACAAATAAGCTAAGCATACTCGCTCAATTGTACCGTTTTCCTCACTTCTCCCATCCAGACTTTAACTGTCGGCTCTGGAATTTCACCAGATCCACCGAATCGAAAACCTTCGATTCGGGTCACGGACTGAAAGGCTTTCGCCTTATCACCGCCGGTAGGGAATTTCACCCTGCCCCGAAGTTGTAGATCTATAAAATTGTATACGAACACTATACGACTAGCATTCAGAAAAATCAATAGACATTTTAAAACTAATTTCTATTGCTACTCATTTATACGATACGTCACGGTTACTATTCAAATAAAATAAGCATAGGTTAAAAACCTATGCTTAACATGTCATAATTTACGCTTTCTGAGATTGTACAGATAGTTTTTTCCCTTCGATGCTATGCTCTTTTCCGTCTCTGCGATCATCGATCCGGACGTTCATCGAAATCCGTTCCCAATCTCGATTTACAGCTGTCTTGTGTAGCTCTTGCAAAACAACCCATAAATCGTTCATATCGCCTTCAATAATCGTACTCATCGATGTTTTTTCATACGTAATACTATCATAACGATCTAACACTTCATGAAAATGAGCGATTTCTTGTGAAAAGCTCGCTGTTCCTTCTCCGATTGGAGTTAATGTCACATCTGCAAATGCCATGAGTTGACCCTCCGTTTCATAGAATGAACTTGATTGTAGTTGGGCTTTACCCTTCTCCCTTTTCTCTAAAACTGAGAAAGTTGATCTTGTGTCCACTCTTCAACGCTCATTATTCCTGCCCATTCATCTTCTTCAGAAAACACGACCTTTTGATCTTCATAGATGAACTCTCCGCGCCACTCTCCAATCGTTGAGAACGACAACTCCTGTGAATCTTGCTGACCGACTGGACTAACTTGCGCGGTTAATTCATGCCACTCAAGTCCTGGTATCATTCCCGTGATAAAAGACGCCTCTTGATCGATCTCTACAAAACTAGGCAACTCTTCATCATCTGCGACAGCAAGGTCAACATCACTTTCCTCTAGCTCATAAGCAAACGAAAAATGTCGCTTAATGTGAAACGGATGATCATTTTCATCAGGATCATATTGGGTTTCCAATTCTACAGAACTTGTACCGGATGCTCTTAATCGGTGCGGTGAATTAGATTGAGGAATTGAGACTGATTCCGCTTCCTCTTCATCGAGCGATTCTCGGATGTACATTAGCATATGATCGATTTGTTCATGTTCTAATGCTAATAATTCTTCCCGTTCTTCTTCAGTTGCCTCTTCAGTTGCCATTGTAATCTCGTAGTCTTCACTTAGCTCTTGCACTTGTTGTTCTGCTTGATTACAACCAATAAGCAAAAACACAGCAATTGGAACAACAGCCCAAATTCTTCGTCGAATTGTTGACCCCTCCATTATATCTTTTATTGGAATATTCCCTTAACTATCATTACTAAACGTACACAACTTATAACCTAATCTTCTACATTACTAGATAGAACCTGGAGTATTTCAATATTTCTGAACAAAGGAATTCCTTTCGTGATAAACTATTACCATTATGAAAACGTAGAGGTGAACGTATGCACCACCTTAAAATATTGGATGAAGTAGATTTTTTGAGAAGTGTCGATCAATCCTATGTAGGCATCTTACTTTCTGATTTAGAAGGCCGGATTTTTTACGCGAATGAACGAGTTTCAGAGATTTCTGGCGCACCGCTTGAAGAGATTGTCGGTAAAACACCAAAAGAGATGGAAGAAGCGGGCATTATTATTAAACAATCAATGGAAGTTCTCCAAAAAAACCCACTAACGATCTTTCAAAAATTGCATAACGACACGAAAGTCTTTATTACAAGTAAGCCTGTCTACCGTAGTAATGGTGAGATTCAATGTTTCATTGCGAACTACTATGACCTCTCGTCTTTGAATCACTTATATTCCGAGCACATGCGTAACATGGAAATAAAGTATACCGAACTAAAGCAGCTACGCTCACAGTTTTTACATACGGATGATTGGATTGGTGAATCAGAAAGTACAAGAAACTTGCAAGACCTCGTGATGAAAGTTGCGAAGACCGATGCAGTGATTACAATTACTGGCGAATCAGGTGTCGGTAAAGAAATCATTGCTAAGAATATACACAAACAAAGTGATCGCAATCATGCCGCCTACATTCAAATTAATTGTGGAGCGATCCCCGAGAACTTGATTGAATCCGAGCTTTTCGGCTATGAAAAAGGTGCATTTACAGGCGCCCAATCGTCTCGTGAAGGTTTACTTGAAGCCGCTAATGGTGGAACATTATTGCTTGATGAAATCGGTGAAATGCCCCTACATTTACAAGTTAAATTGCTGCGTGTCTTACAAACAAATGAAGTCACCCGTGTCGGTGGTACGAAGCCAAAAACGTTAGACGTACGGTTCATAGCCGCGACGAACAAAAATTTAGATGACCTTGTACAAGCAGGCCAGTTTCGTGTAGATCTTTATTATCGCTTACAAGTGATTCCAATTTCAATCCCACCATTACGGGAGCGAAAAAAAGATCTTCGCCCACTCGTCGACTATTTCTTAGCGAAATATAATCGTAAATACCATAAACAAAACGTTGTGACTGAAGATGTGATTGAAGCGTTTTATCATTACAGTTGGCCAGGTAACATACGACAACTGGAAAATCTGATTGAACATTTAGTGATTCTTACTGAACGTCCTGAAATCGACGTTGATTCGCTACCTAGTGAGATTCGTCAGAATCCTGATTCATCTACGTTAGACGGTCCAATTCATTCTTTAAAACATGTCAAAGAACAAGCAGAAAAAGAGCACATTCAAAAAGTGCTACGTCATAGCTCCTCAATTCGCGAAGCTGCCAAAGTCCTGCAAGTCGATCACTCAACGTTAGTTAGAAAGATTCAACGGTACGAGTTGTAAACCGATACCGGTGCATTATCGCACCGGTATTTGGTGCTTTTTTTCACCAGCCCGATAAAAAGTGCCCCACTCTCGCTTCACACAGTGGCATGTTTTTTGCAACTTACAGGGTGGACAGCCATTTTAAAGTTTACAACGAAGGAGTTTGCATACTTATGTTACTTGAAGAGCAAAAAATGATGAAAGACGTTGCGAGAAAGATTGCCCGTGACGTTGTTGCTAAACATGCTGAAGAAGTCGATCGTCTCGGGGAAATGCCGTGGGAGAATATCCGAGTTCTTGCAGAAAATGGACTCTTTGGTGTTCATGTTCCTGAGAAATACGGCGGAGCGGGCAGTGACATGTTAAGTCATGTTGCTGTTATCGAAGAGATTGCTAGTGCTTGTGCGTCAACAAGTGTTGCTTTGTCAACGCAAGCATTAACGATGGCTCCTTTCTTACTAGCAGGAACTGAAGAACAAAAGCAGAAGTACATCCCACGCCTTGCCAAAGGAGAAGTACTCGGATCTTTTGGAATCACAGAACCATCTTCTGGCTCAGATGTATCAAGCTTAACAACGACAGCAACGAAAGATGGCGATGATTATCTTTTGAATGGGCAGAAAGTGTTCATCACCAACGCCGGTGAATCAGAAATTTACGTATTCGTAACAAGAACATCAGAAGATCGTACGAATGGCATTACATTGTTCATCGCTGAAAAAGGAATGGACGGACTAACGTTTGGAAACAAAGAGGATAAGATGGGCATTCGTGGCTCTGTTACTCGCGAAGTGTTTCTAGACAATGTTCGGGTGCCAAAAGAGAACATGCTTGGGGACGAAGGCAAAGGCTTTAAAATACTCATGAATGTCTTTAATGAGACCCGCCCTGTCGTCGGTGCACAAGCTGTTGGAATTGCCCAAGGCGCGTATGATTATGCGATTGACTACGTTAAAAATCGTAAACAGTTTGGGAAAACGTTGGACAACTTTCAAATGATTCAAGCGATGGCTGCCGATATGCGTATGAAGATTGAAGCGGCACGACTTCTCGTCTATCAAGCAGCTACAAAGCTCGATCAAGGTGAACAAGACGTTGCTTTACACTCTTCCATGGCCAAATGCTTTGCTTCTGATATGGCAATGAGTGTCACGACAGATGCTGTTCAACTCCTTGGTGGTTATGGGTTCATTAAAGAATATCCTGTAGAACGAATGATGCGTGATGCGAAAATCACCCAGATTTACGAAGGAACAAATCAAATTCAACGAATCATTATCGGAAACTATATTTTTAAATCGTAGCAACCATTTAGCCCCTACAAAAGTGTCCACTCATTTGCAGGGGTTTTTATTTTTTTACATAAGTATGATAACGGTTGTGACAAAATGCACGTTAACCATCAGGATCAAACGCTACACAACTTCGTAGTAAAGCACGAACTACGTCCTCACCCTCAACGATATCAAGTTTACTTCCTTAATAATCATGAAATGTCGTAATTATCAATTTTATGTTACGCTGACTACTTCAGAAACGATGCTTAATGTAAGAGCAAGGAGTGATACTTATGACGAATAAAAGGGGTGGCGCATTTCAAACCCCAGCAGGAGTGTCGGCACTAACAGCAGGGTTTGTGTTTCTAGTGCTAGG
Source organism: Bacillaceae bacterium JMAK1 (assembly GCA_012970285.1). GTDB lineage: Bacteria > Bacillota > Bacilli > Bacillales > Marinococcaceae > Geomicrobium_A. Next base: position 149,153 of record JIBW01000004.1, on the reverse strand, counting down.
GTTTCCTTTCTTTTATTTAATTGACCTCCCATCACCGTATCATACAATTGTAACCGTCATAATTACTACACTTGGTGTTTTTACAGGAGTATTTGTATCAAACAAAGTGTATCCTCGTAATAAATAAAAAAGCCCATAACTGGGCTTTTTTATTTATTACAATCAACCAACGTACTTTATCATTTGTGACTTCATATTCACGCGCTAAAGCTCCTCTAATTACCGTTCGCTTTAAGGCGTTCAATATGTTCTTCAGCTAACTTGCGCCGTAATACTTTACCGACGTTTGTTTTCGGCAATTCTTGACGGAACTCAATCATTTTAGGGACTTTGTACGCGGCAAGGCGTTCTTTACACCATGCTCTTAGCTCGTCTACTGTAAGTGTTGTTCCTTTTTTCAAGACGACTGATGCAGCTAATGTTTCACCTCGGTAACGGTCAGGGACACCATATACACTTACTTCGAGAATATACTCGTGCGTATACAAGACATCTTCGACTTCATTCGGATAAATGTTGTACCCACTACCGATGACCATTTCTTTCTTTCGACCGACAATGTAGTAATAGCCGTCTTCATCAACGGTTGCAATATCTCCGGTTGCGAGCCATCCATCTTGCAATTGCATCGCGGTTGACTCCACGTCTCTAAAGTAGCCTTTCATTACTTGTGGACCTTTGATGAGCAACTCTCCGGCTTCGTTTACTCCAAGATCCTCGCCATGATCCACATGAACAATGCGGCACTCGGTATCTGGTAACGGAATACCGATGCTGCCGATCTTTCTTAAGCCACTAAATGGATTGCGGTGTGTCGTTGGAGACGACTCTGATAATCCGTAGCCTTCTGAAATAACCCCACCATCACTTAATTTCTCCATTTGACGAATGATTTCTAAAGGCATAGGCGCACTGCCGCTCGTCATGACTTTGAAACTCTTTAAATGGACGGGATGCTCTTTTGCATAATCTAAAATACTAATATAAATCGTCGGAACGGCTGGAAAGTACGTCGGTTCATACGTTTCAATTAAACGTAAGCCTTGTTCCACATTCCATTTCCGCATCGTTACGATTGTTGCACCAGCGTACAAACCTTGATTCATCACGCTCGACATACCGAGTACGTGATAAAACGGTGATACACCTAAAAACACTTCTTCGCCCCGTTCATACGTGCCATGTGCAAAGGCAAACGTCTGAACAACATTGGCCATCAAGTTACGATGCGTTAACATCGCTCCTTTTGGAATGCCCGGTTGTCCCACCAGTAAATTGAATGACAGCAACATCTTCACTTGCATTAACTGCCACTTCTGGTAGGCTGACACGTTCAAGATCTTCATTTGTACGTGTGCTTAGTTCTTCGTCAACGAATAAACACTGTAGTTTCAACGGTTCAACCTTCTCTTTATGAACCGATTCCCCAATCCATAAACAAGGCTCAGAAATTGAGTACATATGGCTTAACTCTTCGCGTTGATAACCTGGGTTAACTTGTACGACAATGGCGCCGAGTCGAAGAATCGCATAATAAGAAAGTACATATTCGAAGCAATTTGGGAGCATTAGCATCACACGATCACCTTGTTTCACTCCTTTAGATGCAAGGAGTGACGACAAGTGTAGCGTCTGTTTGTAAAGCGTATCATACGTGAATTCTTTGCCTTCATCAATGACCGCAATTCGATCACGATACGTTACTGCACTCTCTTCTAAAAACTGAAACAAAGATCCTTCTGGTATTTGATCGATGACGCTTTTCTGTTTCGTTACGGATGGATTCATTTAGTTCGTAACCTTTGCTTGTTGTTTAAGTAACTGCTTTGCAATGATTACTCGTTGAATTTCATTCGTCCCTTCATAAATCTTCGTAATTCTTGCGTCTCGATAGTAACGTTCAGCAGGATACTCTGCCATATAACCCATACCACCATGGATTTGAACTGCCTTATCAGCAACACGGTTGTACACATCTGTTGCGAACAATTTCGCCATTGAGCATTCTTGAATCGCTTTCTCTCCTTGGTCAAGAAGCCAAGCACCACGATAGGTTAAAGAACGAGCAGCTTCTGTTTCCGTTTTCATATCAGCAAGCATAAATTGCACGGCTTGTTGGTCAGCAATCGGCTTTCCGAACTGCTTACGTTCAAGCGCATACTCTGTTGATAACTCGATAAGTTTGTCACATGACCCAACGGAACGAGCGCCAAGGCCAACTCGACCTTCACCAAGAATTGTCAAAGCACTAACATACCCCATGCCTACTTCACCGATTACATTTTCAGCAGGTACTTCACAGTTTTCAAAGACAACTTGAGCTGTTTTTGAACCTCTAAGTCCCATTTTCTTATCCGGCTTGCCGATTGTAATTCCTGGGAAGTCACGTTCTACAACAAAGGCTGTAATGCCACCTTTCGCACCTTTTTCACGATCCGTCAACGCAAAGACAGTGAAGACATCAGCAAACGGGGCGTTCGTTATGAAATGCTTTGTCCCATTTAAAATCCAGTGATCGCCTCTTTTTTCAGCAGTTGTGGAGAGGTTCGTAGCGTCTGATCCTGCACCTGGCTCACTCAGTGCAAAACAGGCAATTTTATTTCCTGATGCAAGGTCAGGTAAGTATTTTTCCTTGAGGTGTTCGTTTGCAAGGCGCACGATTCCCATACTTCCGATCCCAGTATGTGCTCCAATTAATGACACATACGCGTTGTGCGTTCTGCCTAGCTGCTCTAAGACCGTACACTTCCCGACAGTGTTTAGACCGATTCCACCGTACTCTTCAGGAATGCTTAAACCGAATAATCCGAGCTCTTTAGCCTTTTCAAGAAGATGAGCGGGAATTTCTTCAGTTTCTTCGATTTCATTCGCATAAGGGTCAACCTCTTTATCTACGAAATTACGAATCATCGTTTTCATTTGTAAATTTTCTTCGCTTAACTTAAAATCCATTAAAAATTCCTCCTCAAGTAATCTGAATCTGGTTAAATATAATGCAAAAACGATGCCACCCTTAGGTAGCGATCGCTCTGCATAAGGAGCATACTCATCAAGTCAAAATTGAATTATTGATCTAGTGATTGATTACTCGCCTTAACGTTGGTAGAATTCCCCTTCTTCCATTGATAGACAAAGATTCCAATAACGAGTGCAATTCCAATGAGATCGGTATAAATCTCTTGATATACGAGCAAGATCGCTGAAACAAGAAGAATTAGACGTTCGACGATATTCACTCGTTTTAACACACAACCTTCAACAAAGGCAGCAAAGGCAACAAGACCTAACGTTGCTGTGAAAATACCAAACACAATGTCAAACGTACTGCCTTCTAACGAAAGTGCAGGATTGTAAACGAGCATATACGGAAGAATAAATCCTGCCATCCCAATTCGTAACGAGTAAACAGACGTTTTAAGTGGATTACTACCCGCAATCCCTGCCGTAATAAAGGACGTAATCGCAACTGGTGGCGTAATTCCAGAAAAGATCCCAAAGTAGAATACAAAGAAATGCGCAACAATTACTGGAACATCTAGTTGTACGAGTGCACCTGCTGCTACTGTTGCTAAAATGACGTATGCAGATACTGTCGGCATACCCATTCCAAGTATGATACAAGCGACCATAATCATGAGAAGCATCGGAAGCAGTTGACCGCCTGACAAATCAATGGCGAATCTAGAAAAGCTCATTCCTAGTCCAGTCATAATAACTGAACCTGCAATAATTCCTGCTCCCGCACAGGCCATGACTGTAGGAATTGCATTTTTTATTCCTGCCTCAAGTGCAGCTAAAACAGAGAGTAAGTTCAATCGACTTTCTTTTCTGAATAGACTAAGTACAATCACTGAACCTAATGCCCAAAGCCCTGCTCTCATCGGGCTAGTTCCTAATACCATTAACACGATAATCAACACAAGTGGAATAATTAAATAGCCTTTTGTCAGTAAAATATGCTTCAAATTTGGAAGTTGTTTTCTTGGAATACCTTCTAAACCGAGTCTCCTTGCTTGGAAATAAATAACCGCACCTACTACGGTGAAGAACAACAACGCTGGTATTAATGCGTATGCCGCAATTTCAATGTACGGAATGCCTGTAAACTCTGCCATAACAAAGGCTGCTGCGCCCATGATTGGTGGCATAATTTGTCCACCTTGAGAAGATACGGCCTCTACCCCAGCTGCAAATGTACGGTTATAGCCAACTTGCTTCATAAGCGGAATTGTAAATGGGCCTGTCATCGAAGCATTTGCTGCCCCGTTCCCAGTAATGGTCGCAAGCAATCCACTGGAAAGAACTGATGCCAATGCCGGGCCCCCACGAATACGACCTGTTAACGCAAAGGCAAACTCAATGAAAAACTGCCCAACTCCTGTACGCATCATAAACGCTGCGAAAATCAAGAAGATAATGAGTACAGTAGAAGCAACATAAATAGGGTCACTAAAAATACCATTGGTCGTAATAAACAATGCATCCGTCATTCTTCCATAGCTAAAGCCTTGGTGACCTAGAATTCCTGGAAAAAGCGGACCAATAAAAATATACGCCCAAAAGAAAAGTGCCAAAATCGCCATCGCATGACCGATCGTACGGCGAACACCTTCAATAATTAAGAAAATCATTAATGTTGCGACAATCTGATCGAACATTGATGATGCTCCCTGACGTAGTGCAATGTCGGGATAAGCTAAAAACGCATGAATCAATAAGAAAATCGATAATACTAAAGGCAATACGTCAAAAAGCAAGTGACCTTGTTTTTTCCCCTTTTTATACGGAAAACAAGCAAAACAGAGAATTAATCCGATTGAGGTGAAGATGGCGCGATGTTGCCATGCGGGAAATCCACCATACGCTGCATAATAAAGAACGTATATGGCGAGTCCAATCGCAATCGCCGCAATAATGAAACGTCGAATTCTTCTCCAGCCTACTTCTCCATCAGGGTTATTAAACGCACGTTCGATGTCTGTATTATTCTTTTCTTCTGCAACTTTTAAATCTATTTTTCCATCTGGCGTTAGCTTTAGTTTATTCGTCACGACTCACTCCCCCCTTCAAATGCACCAACCTCCTCATAATAACGAAGTGCACCGGGGTGGAAGTTCTCCTCAGGATCATCAATCACACTAACTGCCATCTCAGGATCAAACCAAGCACCACGACTCGGTTGTTCTTCTTGAACTCGTTCGACGTGTTCCCAAATTTGTTTTGTCATCTCATACACGAGATCTTCATTCATATCTTTATTAACGACCATCATCGCCCAGCTTGCGACGGTATTCACATCTTCCGTTTGATTCGAGTACGTTCCTGCTGGAATACTTAAATCAGTAGAATACCCATATCCACCTTCTTCAAGCTCTTCAAGAACATCATCAGGAATTTCCAACAACCTAAGTGGACGCATCGCATCAACCTCTGTTAACGCGGGCACTCCAGGTCCACCGCCTTGTACCGTAAGATCGATCAATCCGTCTCGAAGTTGATTGGCTGCATCCCCGTAGCCGCCATAACTGATACCTACATCATGTTCTTCATCTAAAACCTCATGGTCATAACCCATCGCTTCAAACACTCTACGGAATGTCGCTTCACTCGCATCACCAGGGTTGCCGTTAATTGCATCCGCCCCGTGCATGAGCACATCATCGAGTGACTCATACGGACTGTTCTCAAGTACCGCGAAATTCCACATTGTCGGATAAAAAGCGCCCAGTGCTCGTACATTTTCTTGAGGCTCCCCTTCAAAAGCACCTCGACCATTCAGTGCATCAATGAAATCTGAAGCAAAGGCAAACCCTGATTGTACGTCTCGTGCCGTATTAACTTCACGAATGTTCCCAATTGCCCCACCTTCAACAACCGTCACTTGCAGTTCATCAATTTCATCAAGCCATATATCAGAGAATAACGTCGACAGAGGGTACCACCCCGATCCTGTCGGTCCTGAAATGTGTGCATGTTGATAATCACTACGTTCACCGCCTATCTGGCAAGAACTTAACACTAAACTACATGTAAGTAACCCAACTCCAAGCTTAATCCTACTCACCTTCATCCTCCTCCTTTCTATCTGTATAACAGTAGATGCAAAATCCATTCCAAATGAAAGCGCTTACGACAAAGGCATTACTAATGAATCGCTAACTCATTATTGAATTAAAAATTCAATAATGGATCCCTCTTCGTTATTCGTATAATTTGACAATCTTTTCACCCATTTCTCGATAAACTGTTTCATATACTTTCTGCATTTACCTTTATGGGATGAGCATATGCTAAAAAAATGAGGTGAACTCTATGAAAGCAGATGGCGTTTTTGAAGGTGGAGGCATTCGTGGAATCGCGTTTGCAGGTGCTCTTCAAGCTATGGAAGAACATGATGTTGAATGGGTCCGGTTAGCAGGAACTTCTGTCGGCTCAATTATCGCTGCACTCCTTGCTGCTGGATATTCAAGTCAAGAAATCCGAAAGTTGCTTCTCGACTTTGACTATCACCAACTTAAAGGGCGCACATGGCTCAATCGCATACCGATTATTGGGAACGTGATTCATTTATTTGTTCATCTAGGATTCTACAACAACCATTACTTGGAACAATGGATTCATGAACGTCTATTATCTAAAGGTGTGCAAACCTTTGCAGACTTACCTGACGAACGACTAAAGATCATTGCTTCAGATATTACGAACGGTCAAATGATTGTATTTCCTGATGACCTTGATCGTTATGGAATTGACATTGAGCAGTTTAACATTTCAAAAGCGATTGCAATGAGTACGTCACTTCCATTCTTTTATCGTCCTGTCGTTTGGCGTACAAACAACTCCAAAAAATCCTACATCATTGATGGAGGGATTTTGAGTAATTTTCCGATATGGTTATTTGACCGTGAGAATCCTGAGTTCCCAACGTTCGGATTCCATTTTGTAAAAGATGAAGTTCATGTACAAGCAACCATTGCAACTCCTATTCACCTTGCCAAAAGCATCTTCAAAACGATGATGCAAGCTCATGATATGAAGTACTTTACCGCATCCACATCTGATCGTACCATTAAGATTCCAACCGGTGATATTACCGCTACAGACTTTGATTTAACAGAAGACATGCTCGCCTTTCTTTACCAATCAGGCTACGATTCCGCTGTGAAATTTCTTTCGAAATGGGATTTTGAAGTGCATAAACAAAAACGCAAATTGGAAAACACTCAAGACGGTTCAACGTGAACGACAACGCCAATCGCTTCATGTTCTTCAATCATCCGTTGTTCGACAGCTGTTGAGATGTTATGCGCATCTACAATATCCAGTCTACGATCAACAGCAATGACCACTTCCACTGCACTACTACTGCCATAATAACGCGCTTTTACTTCTTTGACTTGTTCAACATCGCTGACTGAAAGGATCGTCTTGCGAAAAGCTTGTAACTCTTGCTCCTGAAAACCATCGGTTAAGTGATACGTTGCTTTACGAAAGATATCAAAAGCTGTTTTACAAATAATTACACCCACAATGACCGCTAATACAACATCTAACCACGGCAATCCAAACTGTGCACCTAAAATTCCTAACGTTGCTGCAGCACTAACGAGCGCATCAGATAAATTGTCTTTTGCAACGGATTGGATTGCTTGGCTTTTGATTTGTTTTCCTAACTTGGCGTTGTAGCGATAGACACCCATCATTACAACAAAACTAATTGCACCGACCCAAGCCGCCATCAAATCAGGCTTGACCACTTCTCCTGAAAACAAGTTCATCATTGCTTCAAACAGGACATGCAAACCGATTAGCATGATAATAAATGATGCAACAAGTGATGCGACTGTTTCTGCCCGAAAATGACCGTAAGGATGATTGTGGTCTGGTGGCTTTTGAGAAATACGTAGGCCAATTAAAACGGCGATTGAAACGACAATGTCCGTTGCATTGTTTAGCCCATCGGCACGAAGAGCAGCTGAACTTGTAACGTAGGCAACCCAAATCTTTACAACCGCCAATAAGATATACGTGATTAAACTTAAATATGCCCCTCGTTCACCGCGCTTCAAATCAGAATAACGCTCTTGTTCCATCGCCACTCCCACCCTCACAATCTTGTAAATGAAGCTTAGCAAAGTCGATTTAAGTGGGTCTACAGAAACCTTTTTCTCCAAAAGCAAACCTATGTTGCAACGTAAAAAATGTTGGTCGATAGAAACCCCTTACGTATTAAAGGGTTCTAGATTTGCTCCAGAACAAGTCCGACGAAATAAATGTCCAAAAAGTAGTGAAAAATATATTTTTAGCACAAAAAGAAGGAGGGACATGTGAACTGTCTCTCCTTCTTACAAATTTTATTGCAATAGCCCATTAATCCGTTCCGCTGCTTCATCAAGTGCTTGTTGAGATGTAACGTCTTCTTGAATGAGTGCAGATGTGATTGCATCTCTTAGGATATTTTGTGCCTCTGAATAGTTAGCGTTTAATGGTCTTGGCCCAGCGTGTTCTAATTGATCGACAGCAACTTTAAATTGTGGAACTTCTTCGTACAAGGCTTGCATCTCATCACTTTCGATGGCCGATTGTCGCATTGGCAAATACCCTGTATTCTGGCTAGCAGTTATCGTTTGCTCTGGTTCAGTCATCCATTTAATAAATTCCCATGCTGCTGCTTTTTCTTCTTCAGGATGACTCGAAATCATAACGAGGTTCGCGCCACCTGTAGGCGTCCCATACTGTTCGTTCTTCGGCATAAAAGCGGTATTTAATTCAAAGCCGTTTTCTTCGGCAATGGACATGTAATTCGTGAGATCCGCTGTTGAACTAAACGCCATTGCAGATTGTTGATTTGAGAAATCTTGTAATGCAATTTGACCTGCTTCATCACCCGTTGGCACTTTAATGCTACCACTGTCATACATCCCTTTAACGTACTCAACGGCTTCAACGCCAGGTGCTTCATTAAAGGTAGCTTCTGTCTCATCTTCATTTAAAACCGAACCACCGCTTTGCTTAACGAAAGCCTCGTAGAACCAGACGTTAACTGGAAGTGTGATCCCCACTCGACCTTCATCATTCGAAAGTACGTCTGTGTATTGCTCAAATTCTTCCCACGTCTTTGGACCTTCTGGGTCCAGTCCTTCTTCTTCTAATAATGTCTTGTTTAAGTAAAGAATCGGCGTACTTCTTAAATACGGCAATCCGTAGATGCCATCATTCACATAGGAATTGCCCATTAACCCATCTACAAAGTCATCTAAGTCTACATCATCATTTTCAATATAAGGGGTTAAATCCTCAGTCATTCCCGCTTCAGCAAAAGCCCCCATTGATGCAATTTCATTTAACGTGACGTGCGGAGCATTCCCTGCAGCAACACTTGCTTGTGTCTGTGAGTGAAGATCAGCATAATCCCCTTGATAATGGGCATTAACGACAATGTCATCTTGAGAAGCATTAAACTCTTCAACAAGCGCCTCGTTGTTCTCACCAATTTTGTCACCAAACGCATACCAAAATTCAATCTCTACCGGTTCACCATCTTCAGTTGGCGTTGACTGTGCAGCACTCTCCTCTGACTCATTTGTACAACCTCCAAGAATAAGTGCCGCTGATGAAGCAATTGCAAATGCTAGTGGGTAGTTACGCATCACATGATGCCTCCTTATAAGTTATTTCACACCGGTGTACACAAATGCACGAATAATATGACGTTGTGCGATGAAAAAGATAATAAGAATTGGTACAACTAGAATCATGTTGCCGGCCATCATAATGTGCCACGCAACACCACCTTCAACGTTCGTAAGCGCAGAAATCCCTACGGGCAACGTCCGGCTAGCGTCCGTTGTTGTCATAACGAGCGGCCAAAAATAATCATTCCAATGCGTAATAAAACTAAATAACAACAACGTAATAATCGTCGGCTTTGCCATTGGTACCATGACCATGTACATAATCTTCCATTCGCTCGCTTGGTCTAAGCGAGCGGCTTCCAACAATTCTTCCGGTACTTGCTTGAACGTCTGTCGAAGCATAAAAATCGCAAACGCATTGGCAGCAAACGGTAAAATTAATGCTAAATGTGTATCAAGAAGGCCCCAAGAGCTAAATTGCAGATACACCGGCAGAAAGATTAGCTGGGTAGGGATCATTAACGTAATCATCGTGAGTGCAAACAACGCGCGGTCTGCAAAAAAACGATACCGTGCAAACGCGTAAGCCGCGGGTACAATCGTAAACAATTGCAACACAAGAATCGACAATGTCACAACAAGGCTATTTACAAAGTACCTAAAGAACGGACCTGTATCCCATGCAAGAGCAAAGTTCTCAAACCGAATTGTTTCAGGAATCCATACAGGTGGAAACGTAATCGTCTCACTTAACGATTTGACCGACGTGACTGCCATCCACACAAAGGGAGTAGCAAAGATCGCAATAACGATGAGCAAACCGAGTACATTTAATCCTTTTAATGCATACCGACTCGTTTTCATTGGTAATGCACCCTCCTACTCATGAGGAAGAAATAGAGAACAGTTAGTATGGATAGAACGATCAGTAAAATTACACCTGCTGATGACGCATATCCGAGTTGGAAGAATCGAAATCCGTATTCATAAATGTAATACACGAGTGTATTTGTTGATTGAAGCGGTCCACCTTGTGTCATAATGTCGATCGTTTCAAACACTTGAAAGCTCCCAATCAAATTCATAATGATTAAGAAAAACAAAGTCGGTGAAATCATCGGAAACGTGATCTTAGCAAATGATGTAAAACGACTACTCTGATCTAATGCTGCTGCTTCATACAGATGGGGTGGAATGCTCTGTAAACCTGCAATAATGATCAGTGTGTTAAACCCAATGCTCTTCCAAATCGCTACGAGAATAATTGAGTACAATGCAGTTTCTGGTGAAGCAAGCCATTCTGATTGGGGCAATCCAAATAACTCAAGTCCCCAGTTTAGAAGTCCATATTGCGGGTCCATTAACCACATCCAGAGCATGGCAATGGACACGAGTGAAATAATGTGTGGACTAAAAACCGCACCTTGAACAAATCCGTAAAATCTCGTCGGGCGATTAATCCAAAGAGCAAGTAAAAGTGCTAGGACTGTCGTAATCCCCACACTAAAAAACGTAAACACAAACGTATTCTCAAGTGACTTCAGAAACTCAGGATGCTCACTTAATCCAGAGAAATTATCTAGTCCAACAAATTGCTTCTCTGGGCTAATAAAGTCCCATTCATGAAAACTCAAATAAATCATATAGCCAATCGGGTAGATAAAAAACAAAACGAATACGATGATCGCAGGAGCGACCATTACGTACGGTCGAAACCGTTCAAACCAACCACTCATTACACCGTGCTCCTCACTTTTATCGGCGTTTCTCGATTAAGATATGGAGCGATGCAACGACCGTTTTCTTTAAAGTAATAGATGTCTTCATTATTGACCGATACGAATAGTTGCTCAGCGTCAACGACCGGCTCATTAAACGTCTTCGCAAATAACCTCCCAGCTAACGTATCCAGTTGATAAATGATTTCAGAACCGAGCGTCTCCCGATTTAAGATCGTACACGGCATTGAAAATTGATCATTTCCCGGGAAATGTCGTAATTTTGCTTTTTCTGGCCGAAAACCGATCTGTTCGACAGCTTTTTCATTAAAACCCGCAGATGGCAATTGATCGACAGAGACGAGATTCATTGGCGGTGTCCCGATAAACTGTGCTGTAAAACGATTTGCTGGATAATTGTATAAATCAAGCGGAGGTGCCATTTGCATAATTTCCCCTTGATCTAATAGCACAATTTCATCCCCCATAGACATTGCTTCTACTTGATCATGAGTGACATACACGAACGTTGTTCCAAGCTTGGCATGGAGTTGAACGAGTTCGGAACGCATTTGTTGCCTTAATTTCGCATCAAGATTCGACAGTGGTTCGTCAAGAATGAAGACATCTGGCTTTTTCACCATCGCTCTCGCGAGCGCAACACGCTGACGTTGCCCCCCTGACAGTTTTTGAGGCTTCTTGTTCAAGTAAGGTGTTAGACCAACAATATCAGCTACTTCTTCAATGAGCTTTTGTCGTTCTGCTTTTGGCACTTTACGGTTTTTTAAACCAAATTCTATATTGCCTTTCACGGTCATCGTTGGATACAGTGCGTAATTCTGAAATACCATCGATACGTTTCGTTTCCCAGGACTCACGTCGTTTACGAGTCGATCACCGATGTAAATGTTCCCCTCTGTTTGCGTCTCAAGACCTGCGATCATGCGAAGTGTCGTTGATTTCCCACATCCCGAAGGCCCAACAATTACAGTGAATGAACCGTCTTTAATCGTCATGTTCATATCTGGAATAATGGTGTCTTCTCCAAACATCTTCCTTACGTTCTCAAAACGAATCTCTGCCATCTGCTCACCTCCTAAGATAAACTGAGCGTTCGTTTTTGATCTTCGTAACGTCCGAGTGTATGGAATGGCGTCTCTTGTTTGTACACATTATGATGAATAAACTGAGCATCCTTAACGAGTTGATCATCACCAATCTCATAAAGACTCGTATCGAGCCTTCCATTATGAATGGTCACCAACCTTGCAACTGGGTGATCATACACCGCTGCTGTCTGGATATAGCTCCATTGATTTTGTTTGAAGATGGAATGTACGTGACAATGACCACAGAAATAATAGCCCCCACGTTTATGTGACGTAAGTAGTTGGTGAACAGCATCCTCACGAACGATCGATCCATTCCATTCCGCTGAACGAGTCGTCGTATTGTATAGGGGATGATGGGCAAACACGAAGATCGGTAAGTCAGTATGTTCATGGACCAATTTCTCAAGCCACTCATACTGCTCAAGGTCAATGATTCCACTCCAATCGTCTGGGCGCCTCTCCCTTGTCGTGTCGAGAAGTACAATCAATCCTTCTTCAGTCGTAATGGCTTGGTAGCGAGGTTGATTAATCAACACTTCTATCTCTTTCTTACGAAGTGCATAAAGATCATGATTGCCAAGCACATGCTTCCAATTTGCTTCTGTTGATGTGATTTTTTTATAGATTTGCTTGAATTCATCCTGCTTCCCGTGATGCGTCAAATCACCAATTGACAAATGATAATCAGCAGGAATACGTAAGAACTCACTCATAAACTTACTGAAAAATCGTTCCCTTTTCGTCTGAAACTCGATGCTTTCATTTTCTAAAACTGGATAATGCAAATCCCCAATTAACGCCAACGTCAACATGTATGATCCCTCCATCAATGTGATCAACGTTAGTGTAACGACTGAATGTTGAGGTCATTTGAATTTGTGATAAATAAACCGATAATTGTATAAATTTTCTGTTAACAATGTAAATAAATAAACCTCCCTTTTGGGAGGTTCTGGATACGCACAATGAAATTACTTGGCACGGGCGCTTCATGACAACATCCACACTAAAATGCAATTCAAAATACCTCATAAACGTTTGTATGTTGGGATTTTGCCCCCTAGATTGGAGAAAATCTTTAAAAATCCCAACATAAAAATCACCACATAAACGCTTGTATGTGGTGATTTTGCATCTATGTTGATGGTAGAACATGGGAATTCCCACATTCATTGCAACTGATTGAATCCCCCAGCCTGACCATCAGTACTTTTCCGACACGCTGGACCTCCATTTAGGTGGTCCCATTTACCATGGCCATATATCCTTGATCCAATTAAAAAGAGAAAACGATTCGTCTTCACGTTCAGGATCTTCACTTTTCGCTTGAACCGTTTGTTCTTCAAACGGGGTTAATAGCTCTTCTAAAATGACTTGATCATCATTTTTCACAACGAGCAAACCACCCTCTTGCACTTCTTTCGTTACGTCATTTGCACGAGCAGTGGTATAAAACATTTCATCAGCAGCCTCGTAGGTTAACCCATCTGACCCTTGGAACTGCTCCCCTTCTGGTAGCGTTTCAGTGGCGTAGTTTTCAAATCCATAGCGAAACAATTCAAGCGTGTCACGATACGTATCATCGGCTGTTGGTGCGTTTAAAGTAATAGCCACCAACTCTGTATCGTCCACCTCTGCATATGTGGATAACGTAAAGCCTGACTGCGAAACAAAGCCATTTTTCACACCGAGAACTTCTTCATGGTCGCGTACTAATTGATGATGGTTAATGATCGTTGTGTCCCAACTTTCACTTTGCCAATCAAGCGTTTCAATTGCTGCCATTTCCCGAAATTCTTCATTTTGCATCGCATATTGAGTTAATACCGCAAGATCATACGCCGTTGTTACATGGTTCTCGTGAAATAACCCATGTGGATTCGTAAAATATGTATCTTCTAAACCGACCGTTGTTTGTAAATACTCATTAAACTCTTCAACAAATACTTCTTTTGAACCTGAAAGCTCCAAAGCAACTGCACTACTTGCATCATTTCCTGAATTAATGAGCATTCCTTCCACTAACTGTTCTAGCGGTAATTCCTCATCTTCCATTAAGAAAACCGTCGTCCCAACCACATCGATTGCTTCTTCAGTAATTGTAACGTTTTTATCTAGATCGCCTTGTTCTAAAGCCATAATGGTCGTGGCAATCTTCGTAAGGCTCGCCGGATACATCGGCGCATTGCCTTGTTTATCGTAAAGAACTTCTCCTGATTTAGCGTCCATTAGTATTGCTGATTCACTAACCAATTGTGGTTGTTCATTCGCTTCGACTTGATGAACCCCACCTATAAATGCGAAAGCAAATGCTCCCATTATCCCAACACGTTTCATTGAACCACCCTTGTCCATAAACTCCATTGGGTAAAATTGTACTGTAAAAAAGTTGTTTTGACGATTTACATTTTAGTTACAAAGATTAAAAATAAAGTCCTAGATTTTGTTATATTAGACTCATTACTCGAGTGAAACATATACTAGTAAAAACTGAAAGGGTGTGATTGTTTGTACCGTCATACCGTCCTTCCGGGGGAAACACTTTCAACAATCGCCGCCAATTACCGACGTTCCCTTCCCTCGATCTTGCAAGCAAATCCAAGTATCCATCCTGATCAGATTTACCCAGGCCAAGTTATTATCATTCCTAACTTACCTGATTCTGCAAATGTGCCTTACTCCATACACATCTCCGTCAATTCTCGTACATTAACGCTGTACTACAACGGTCGAGTTATGAGAACGTTCCCGATTGCTGTTGGTCGGATGGTTACAGCAACGCCAATCGGAAGCTTCGTCATTGTCGATCGTGAACCGAATCCAGGTGGGCCATTTGGAACAATGTGGCTATCGTTATCAAAACTTCATTACGGCATCCACGGGACAAATGACCCTTCCTCTATCGGTCATGCTGTTTCCCACGGATGTATTCGCATGCACAACGCAGATGTAGAGGAACTTGCAAGGCTCGTTCCGAATGGTACGTCAGTAACAATTTCACCTTAGAGTTTTCTAAACACAAAAAACCACGCGTGCAGGGCGCGTGGTTTTTTGCTGGTAAACTACTAACGAGGGTTTAATAGGATGGAGAATAACAAGATCTCCTACGCCATTAATTTACCATATCTCTTTATCCAGTTGGAAAAATTAAGAAATTTGTAAACTGAACTTTTTATCTAGTTTAAACGATACGACGGTCGCCTCACCGCTCAACGCATCTTATGTACTAAAAACAACACCTTAGTCATTAGAAAAAGCGTTTCGCCGACGAACATAACTAAAAAAGATAGAACGATGGCAAACTTTAGTTAACAACCACTTAGGAGGTCATCACAATGACATTACCAACTGCTTTAGTTATCTGTACGGCTATTCTTTCTTTCACATACTTCGTTACAAAGGTTGCTGTAAAGGCAATGAATGATCCGGAGCAGTAGGTGATAATTCTAATCGCCACTGTTCCTCTTCAAGCACTTGGCCTGACTTCTCTTCTGACCATGACGAAATGACCGTAAATCCGTTTTTACGATACAATTTCCTGGCAGCTAGTAATTTCGCATTTGTAATAAGATCAATCTGTTCATATCCTTTATCAATACAAAAACGTATCGCAGTTTGCAACAACTGCTCTGCATAACCTTTGCCACGAGCTTCAGGATCGACTAAGAATAATCCAAGCTTTGCAATCGTTTCAGAAGCTTCTTGTATCGCAATTGAGCCTCGTTGTTGCCCATGTTCGTCAACAATCCATACGTTCTCTCGATGATGATTTCGTTTTTCCAATGATGTTACATTCTGAGTGATAAACGCAACGAATGATTCATCATATCCGTATTCTTCTTTGTAAATTTTACGATGGGCTTCAATGACATACGTAACATCTGCAGCGTAATAAGAACGAATCATTTTTTCTTCCTCCACTATATTTCACGTTTTGTTTTCCACAAATCGGGTATTTATCGATTTGGAGGGTAGTTGTTTACTACCTAATCAGGCTATAGACGATTCGCTGCCCTTCACTAACTTTACAACTTCTCTTCGTTTCAACGATCCTTACTCCACTCAATCATAACCTTCTCATTTTTTCAATATGATGATAATAACGTCAATGATTACGGGAGGGTTTCATGAGCGACCAATCAAAAAAGCACCCCCTTAAGAAAATACCGGTTCGTAAATCCGGCGATATTCATCACCATAAATCCCCTTCAACACATATGAACTGGTCCAGCGATATTCCGGCAAAGTTCCATTCTCAAACCGTAGGCAAAAATGGTCCAACTCTTGAACAAGATAGCATTGCACACGAAACAAACCAAGATCTTGTCTATGAGAAGATTCTTGAACGACCTGTCCATGTAAAAGGCTTCGGAGCATTTGGTTCATTTGAAACGATCAGTTCTATGAGCAACTACACGAAGATTCCGTTTCTGCAAACACCAGGAACAACCGTTCCAATTGCGGTAAGGTTTTCACTCGCTGTTAGTACGAAAGGAACACCTGATACGTCCCGTAATGTTCGTGGCTTTGCGACGAAATTTTATACAAAAGAGGGAGTATTTGATTTGGTGTTTAACCATATCCCTGTCTTTTCTGTTAGAGATGCCATCCGCTTTCCAGAAGCCATTCGCGCTCTCCTTCCTTCTCCAAAAAACAATCTCATTGACCCGACACGATTCTGGGCATTTGTAGCACGAGCACCTGAGTCGATTCATTTTGTCGTTCGCCTTTATTCAGATGCCGGAACGGTAAAAAGCTTAAGGAAGATCCCCGGACATAGCGTTAATACGTATGTATGGCGAAATACTCGCGGAAAACGATATTACATTAAATACAGATGGATTCCATTTGAAGGAGAAGAGTACATTACAAGCGAAGAAGCGAACAAATTGGCAGCGAGAAACCCCGATTATTCAGGCCAGGATTTATACGATACGATCGCCTCCGGTCAACCGGTCGAATACGGGTTATACGTTCAAATTCTCGATCCAGAAGATGCCCATTTGTTGCAATTTGATCCTCTAGATGACACGAAAGTATGGGATGAGGAGCAGATTCCACTATATCCCGTCGGAAAGCTTACATTAAATGAAAATCCTACAAACTACATGGAACAAATTGAAAAGCTTGCTTTTTCACCGACAAATTTACTCGAAGGCGCAGAAATCTCAGATGATAAAATGCTGCAAGGGAGAGCGAACATTTACTTCGACTCCCAGCGACGACGTCTCGGTCCAGACTTCCGAAAAGTACCCATCAACGCCCAAAAAAATTGGACACCAGACAACTTAGTCACGAGTGGAGAAGGACGCTTTGTCGAAGGCCACCTCACACGCTCAGATTTAAGTAAAACCGACGATTTCTCACAAGCCGGAGAGTACTATCATTCTCTTAACTCCAATGAAAAAACAAACCTTGTCATGAACCTAACCGTTGCACTTACAGGCATTGACCGCTCAGTACAACAGATTGTCGTTGACTACCTATGTTCAGCTTCAGAATCATTAGGGAATCGTGTGTCAGAGCAAATCACAAAGCTATAAATAAATGAATAGAGCTACCCCTATGTGTGGGTGGCTCTTTTTTTGTTTGTGAATCTTCGTTATCCTCATGCAAAAACAGACCAATTTTACCTAGTCATTTTCAAACAGGAAATCAATGAAAGGAAGAGTCTCTCAACTTAAATTAATAGATAGTCATAAAGTACATGATAACGGCAACATATCCCTAGAAAGGATTCTCTCTACATGATTTTAGACCTTGTCCAACATACCCTATGACCTTATTAGTTGATCATTCTTAAGTCTTTTTACGATATTTTGACATAGTCTCTTACTCATACTTTTGTCATTCGACGCTTTCGTTCTCAAGTACCAAATGGATGATATGGTACGATCTAATTACTTAAAATTCTAATAATTATAACAAAGGAGTTGTTCGTTCCATGAAGATGTATTCACGTTTAGCAATGCTCGTCTTAGCCGGTGGCTTGATGACAACCACTCATAGTTATGCAGCTGAAGATTCTCAACCACCCTATACCGCTTCAGAGCTCCAATCATTGATTACTGATTTAGAAACTGAGGGCCATTTTGATTCTAGCCACGTGTACCGTCAACTCTCTGTGCATGCGACAACACTCGCACATTATGAAGACCAAGGTAATAATGAAAAGCTCGTTCGTCACACTGGTGGGTTTCATAACTTGCTCCATCATCAAAAAGACGCGATTTCTGATCATGCTTTCGACATGCTCTTTCATCATGGCGAATCACTAAGGGCTGAATACTTACCATTTGATGAAGATCTTGCTATGGAACATATCGAACACTTGAGTGTAGAAATCGGTCCACGCGTCGCTGGAAGTCTAGAAGAAGTTGAAGCCGCGGAATACATTGAAGATATTTTTGTTGACCTAGGCTACGAAACATCACTAGAATATTTCGACATCAGAAACGGTACTGAAGAATCACAAAATGTAATTGCAATAAAAGAAGCTGAAGGCATTGAAGACCCTGAGATTGTCTATCTAACTGCACATTACGATAGCATTCCAAATGCACCCGGTGCAAATGACAACGGTTCTGGCACTGCCGCATTACTAGAACTAGCACGTGTTATGCAAGATATCCCTGTCGAGAAGGAAGTACGATTTGTTGCTCTCGGGGCTGAGGAAATCGGTCTCATCGGAGCGTATCGTTATGCAGAGACACTCTCTGAAGAAGAAATCAATCGCAGCTTCGGAAACTTCAATATGGACATGGTCGCAACCAATTGGGAACCCGCAGACACACTGTATGTAAATGTGGTCGATGGACAACCAAATAACGTTTGGCATCAGGCGAACTCTGCTTCAAACACGTTAAACAATGACATCTTGTTCCTATTTCAACGTGGTGCATCCGATCATGTTGCTTTCCACCAAGTCGGCATCGATGCGGCTAACTTTATTTGGAGAGAACCAGGCACACATAGCTTAGAGCCGTGGTACCACACGCCAGAAGATACCATCGACAAAATCAGCACCGAAAAACTTAAAATGGTCGGCGACTTGATTTATACATCTGTGACAGAGCTAGATTATTAGAGAATAATGCAGCATCCCCTTAGCTTGTTACAGAACGTATTCTATTATAAGCAACGTTCTTTCAGTGACAACCTTTAAGCTTGATTGCCAAGGGTTGTCTTTTTTTTTATGTTGTTTGGAGGATTATTTTTTAGTTATATAAATGTAGTAAGTTATATACACACTTATTGACCTAGATATAAACTGGGTCAGGCGCAATTAGGTTGCGGCTTTTTAAAACCTAAAACCGAATCGAGATCGAACCGTACGTATGTACACCTGTCCCAAAGTGTGCCAAGTCTTTTTTACGTAAGTCGCGAACGGCCATTGTTACGTCATTCCAAACGTCATCTGGTATATTCAATGTGTTGTGTGAACCATATACGTTGTTAATGTTTGGAATACTTGATACGTACGACAAAGAATCGAGCAACTTTACCGGATCCGTCGTCGGATAAAACGCATATATCGGTGATTCGATATACAATAAGTCGCCTGTGAATAACAGCCCCTTAGTCGTATCTTCAACGACTAAGTGTCCAGGTGAATGGCCCGGCGTATGATGAACGACAAGCGTGCGACCGCCAAGTTCAAGTTGATCTTTGTGTTCTAGAATTCCTGTCGGCTTCCCAGTAAAAGGTGTGTACGTATTTGGGTTGAATGATTGTGGTGGTTCCTTTGTTAAATCTCGTCCAATATCTTTACGAATGTGATCAATTGTTAGGCCTTTAATTCCATCTTCTAACCAATTTGCTTCTTCAACATGGACATACAATCGCTCAAATTCACCATGACCTCCAATGTGATCAACGTGTACATGCGTTGTGATCACATCGATCGGCAAGTCGGTTAATTGATCAGTCATTCGTTTTATCGAATCAATTCCAAGTCCAGTATCAATCAATGCTGCTCGCTTCTCTCCAATTAGTAAAAAGGAATGCACTTTTTCCCAATGCCCATACTCACTAATGGCATACGTATTCGGATGAAGTTCTTTAACGGTAAACCATGGATCCTTCATAATAAATCCTCCTTAAATTGCTCATTTCTTCTATAGTTCTTACGGACCTTGATATGGAGGGTTCGTCACATGCTCTGCGAAATCTTCTTTGTACGGAGCATTCCCTCGCAGAATTTCTTTTGCTACATGATCCACATCATATTCTGTCATGCGTAAATCGTATTCAGTCGTATCGATACATAACCAGCAAGCTCCTGTCGCTCTACTTTGAAGTCCTACACTTCCTGCATTTATGACAGATTTAGAAGCGATCTGTCGCTTAAATTGGATGTGTGTATGGCCACAAACAATGATCGATTGCTTTGTATTGCTTATCATCTGTTCCACTTCTTTAGCAGGTGTGTCAATTCTAATGGCCTCACTATCACTCCTCGGTGAACCGTGTACAAACAGTACGTCTTCTTCAACATGAGAAGATTTAAAAGACCCCAGCCATTCCAATTGCTCGTCCGTTAATTGCTCAATACACCATTGATTCACTTCTTCTACCATCGTATCAACAGCTAGACGAGGGGATTTGTATTGCTCATAAATCTCTCGGTCACTGTTTCCCATAACAAAAATATAGTCATCTTTCTTAGCAAAAAGGTGATCAACGACTTGCTTTGGCTGTGGGCCCCATGCTACATCGCCACCGACAATCACTTTATCGACGTTTTCTTTCTCGATTTCTTGTAACACGGCTTCTAACGCCCGAAAGTTCCCATGGAGATCATAAATCGCAGCAATTTTCATTTGGTTATCCCTCCTAATCGCTTCTACGATCTTAATCGAAGTTAACTCATCATTTGCGACGGCTGATCTTTGTGAGCAGAATAGAACAGATCAACGGAAATTTCACTCATTCTGCCACCATAACTGACGCTTTGTGGGCAGCACGCTTCACTTTGTGAGTAGAACTCCTCATTAGATTCACTTTTTTCGCCACGCTACTCACAAACAGTCGGATTTGTGAGCAGCTCTGAACCGTCTCCTAGTATGAGCGCATACTTGTAACTAACTACTTCGCCACGCGGCAATGACCTCTAGTTCCTTTTCTTTACTCAGTCCTACCTTAAGCTTGGAGAGCATCATCTCTTCTTCGATGTTCAACCAATCGTGCGTGTCTTGAATGGTCTTGTATAAAGGTAACTTGATCCTCCTAATACTAATACGTTCATAAACAATCAAACCCTTCAATTTTTTTATCCTTCATTCACCTTTGTTATTTGCTATAACGAACTTACGCTTCATAACGATACCGGCTTCATCAAAAAAAGGCGTTCCTTGATAACCAAGGACGCCTGTGGGTGCTTACATTATTGAAGTACCGTTGCTAAAAAGACTGTTAACACATTGATCAAATTGATAAACACATGAAACAATAACGGTGCATAGATGCTTTGATAACGGTAATAAAAGTAACCAAGGAAGAAACCAAATAAAAAATACGCTGGTGCTAGTACAATTAAAAACGCGTGAATCAACACAAAAATACAGGCACCAACTATGATCGCAACTTTATTACCATATCGCCTCGTCAACGTTTCTTGCAGAGCCCCTCTCAAGAAAACCTCTTCAAAAAGGGGCGCAAAGATGACAACAAGAAAGAACACGATCGGGAAAACTGATATATCTACATATAGTGAATTCGTTGTTCCTTCCAAGTTTGTCAGCGAAATGGGGAAGAATGCATGATAAATTACCATGATCACTCCCTGTGCTAAGAGACTGAACAGATAAAAAACAGGTATTTGCCATAGTAAGTGTCTTGATTTTCTCAGTGGAATTCTTTGGAATCCTAACGCCTGCCAACCTTGATTGTTTCTTTTTAACATCATACGATCAATAATGAAGTAAGAGAAAATTAACGTTATGAATGCAATAATTCCTATTGAAATAACGCTGGTAAGTTCAGATTGACCGAAGATTAGACCAGTTAAGCTTGCACTAATGATCAATGAAATGGTTAAGGTTGTAGCAATTAGTACTAACGTAATGATGACGTCTTTTGGTTTGAATCTCATGTTTCGCCCTCCTATAAAACCAATGAAGTCTTAGTAGCTTCTACTATAGGAGATTAAGATAACGAGAAGATTAATATGGACTCTCGGACAAGTTAAACCTCAACTGTCGATTCATGCTCAAAGCATTACTTTTATTAAACTCTTTCATTTAATGGCTTTGTAAAGCTATTTGCTACAATCTGTTCCATCTGCTACACTACACGTATAATCAATCGAGAATTCGCATAATTTAAAAGCACTCCTGGATGCTGATACATCCAAGAGCGCTACAGAACAAGTCCCATTTGGGGCGATGTTCACCAGTGACGGTGACTACCCGCTAGTTTGGAAGCCAGGGGTGGTCACTTTTTTGTGTTGTTCGCGTCTTTTGCGATCATATATACGAAGGTTGCCACAAGTACGATTAACGTAGCAGCTTCGTAAGTGAGATACATCAACGCCTCACCCCCTCCCTGTCGTCAGAACCGACGAATAAACCTTAGACATGACGAGAGGAAAAAAGGTGAACAACCACCCCTGAAACTTATACTGTTCGTTTCACTATATCATATTGAAACTTCGAACTTATCTGTCATTTGCACTAAGACGATTCAACGAACAACCCCCTCCAATGTGATTGGAGGGGGTTTCGACATTAAAGGGCTTTGACTAAGCCACCATCAACGAGCAATGATTGTCCGGTAACATACGTGTTGGCACCTGAACAAAGGAAAACCGCCTGTTTTGCGAATTCTTCTGGTTGACCGTAGCGTCCCATCGGGATACTTTTCTCAGAGTTCTCTTTCACTTGATCATAAGAAAGGCCAACTTTGTCGGCTTTAATCTTGTCTAGACTTTCAACTCGACCTGTAGCGATCCGTCCTGGACCAAGTGTATTAATCAAAATATTGTCTTCCGCTAATTCTTGAGAGAGACTTTTCGCAAGTCCAACGATGCCTGCTCTGAATGTGTTGGAGAGCAGTAGATTATCGAGCGTTTGTTTAATGGAAGAAGATGCGAAATTAAGAATATGCCCGCCACCTTGATGACGCATGTGGGGTAACACTTCACGGATTGCTCGAACGAAACTTAATAAGTTCAGTTCAAATGCATTCTGCCATTCTTCATCTGAGAATTTATCAAACCCGCCTGCCGGAGGTCCGCCTGCATTATTAATGAGCACATCAACAGTCCCGTACTGATCAGCTGCGGACTGGACAAGGTTTTTAATGTCGTCACCTTTCATGATGTCACAAACTTTATACATGACACTTGCAGATGGTGCTGCTTCTTGAATTTGTTCAACAGCATTTTGCAATTCATCTTCGTTGCGACTTGAAATGACGACGTTGGCGCCTTCTTTTGCGAACTCTAACGCTGTTGCTTTTCCTAGTCCTTGGCTTGCAGCCATAACGATCACTGTTTTGTTAGTTAAATTTAAATCCATAGGTTCCACCTCTTATGCATGAGTTTTAATTTTCAAATCTTGACACTTGTTCTTCAATGACGCGAAACCGTTAATCTGGCATTCGACTTCGTCACCTTCATGAATGTGTACTGCCCCTGGGGTACCTGTTGAAATAAGATCTCCAGGGAGAAGGGACATAACTTTGGAATGGAACGACACAAGGTTGAACGGTGTGAACGTCATATGATCAACGGTGTTCTTACGATGTAGCTTGCCGTTAATCACAGTGCTAACTTCTAGTTTCATCACGTCTTCAACTTCATCTTTCGTAACGAACTGTGGTCCGAAACTAAAGAACGTATCGAAACTTTTAGAACGTGTTAAGTACCGGGGATTTTTCTCCAAAATATCTTCTGCGGTCATATCAATAATCGTCGTGTACCCAGCAATATAATCAAGCACATCTGCTTCTTCGACATCTTTACACGGCTTTCCAATAATCACACCTAGCTCAGCTTCAGCTGTCGTACGCTCTGATTGCAAAGGAATTTTGATCGTATCTCCACTACCGATGATCGTCGTATCAGGCTTCATAAAACTCGCAGGTTCTGTGTTCGGAGCTACTTCACTTAAATCAGCTGCGTGTTCCACATAGTTTAGACCAATGCCCCAAATCTTGCTCGGGTGACGGTATAGTGGCTTTACGACATAATCCGTAACAAACGTATACTCTCCATTTTCAATCGCTGATAAGCCCGTCTCGTTGTACCAAGTCGTTAACGCTTCGAGCTTACCACTTCGTAGAAGTTCCAGCAATTCTGTTGCATAAGCGGCGCCGACTTTTTCATTCACTTCTTCGACGAGTACTACTCCCTTTTCTGTTACGATTGCGAGTGTTTCCTTCTCATTCAATGCAATGGTTGATAAACGCATGACAATCACCTCTTTTACGAATTTAGAAGTTCGCTTGCACTAGATTAATCATGTCTTTCAGAGCAGCTCCGGCTGCTCCAACGGGGCTTGATGCACCGCCTATGACTGCTACTCGTCCCATTTCTTCTGTGTAAAAGCAAATCCCTTTTTCTTTTGGGGCAAGATTTGCGAGCGGATGAGCCATTGATATTGGCGTAGGTCGCACGTGCATATGAATCGTTTGATTATCCATTACGGCCGATGCTAAAAGAACAATTTTTTGATTGGACACTTTTGCATCTGCAATTTGATTCCTAGTAACATTCATAATTCCATCCACCGAGACGTCTTGAAGGTGACAATTTTGGTTAAAGAAACGATTCGCTAGTAAGAAGAGCTTATTCGCACTATCTTTCCCACTAACGTCCATCTCAGGGTCTTTCTCTGCAATACCGACTTCTTGAGCACGTTGCAAGGATACCACTGGGTCAATATCATGTTCATGCATATCATCAAGAATGTAACTCGTCGTTCCGTTTAATACCCCTTCAAAACGAGTAAGTGTCATGCCTGCAAGGCTGTATTCTCCAACGTCCAATGTTGGTAATGCTGCAGCTGTTGCTCCACTAAATTTAATTCTTCGATTAACGGATTGACTTAACTGCATAAGTTCCTCGTAATGATGAACGAGCGCACCTTTTGAGATTGAAACGACATCCATGTGAGACGTTAGCGCTTGCTTGATATACGAGTATGCAGGCTCTCCGTCATTTGCATTCGTTGATGTCGCTTCAATCAGCACATGACCGCTCATCTGATCAAGTGGTTGAATTGGGTAATGGGAATCTTTCGCATAGTCTTTGATTGCCATTGTTCCGACACCATAGTGAAGCAATCGTGTAAGGTCTAACCCTTCTTCACTTTGAACGATCCCTTCTCGAATAATAATTCCCTTGATTTTCGGTGTGATCGAATAACGCGATGCAATCGTTTCTGCTTTATCGTGGATTAATTGCACAAATTCTTTTGCGACAACTCCGTAACCACTTATGTAAATGTCCAACTGATCCACTCCTTACTTTGCTTTCATCTTCTGAACGGGTAAATCTTGAACAGTTGCTATTTGCCACGGCTCTACCACACCGTTCGCTTTGCTTGTAAAGACGATCGGAATTAGCCCAGTTACAACGAGTGCCGTTGCTTCGTAATCTGATTTAACAGTAAGTTGTTGTGCTGACTTGGCTCGTTTTTGATTACGCAACCCTGTTAGTTCTACAAAAAGTGTTGCTTCTTCTGATTGGTCGGGGTGATGCTTTGCAAAGCGCGAAAATAAATGACGATGATTCGGTAATACCCGAAGAGCAATTAAAGTAGAAACTAGTCTATTAAATAGCATTGAATCCCAAGACGTCCAATAGTGAATCGTCGCTTTATTAAATACGTTCTTCATTATAGTTTGTTCAGAATGTTGAATCTTTCTGAGCGTTATAGACGTACTTCCGTTTGTGAATGCTCGCTTTTTCTTAAATCCCCGATGTCGACCCGCGAGTTGCGAAGAAACAATCGTGAGCATGTCCGCTGCGCCTTGTGCACCTGCCAACGCATTCGTACTTTGTAAGAATCCTACGTGTACGTCGTCTACGGTGCTTAGATTCTTTGCGGCTTCAATTGCTAAGATTACGGATAAACCAGGAAGCAACCCTGCCATAATCACATTCGTTGTATCATATGGATTGTCTAATACCTTTACTCGCTCGGCAAAAGAATAAAATGCATTCACGTCAATGGTCGGAACATCAGCTTTCATACAGCTTTTTTGAATGAGTGGTTCTCGTTGTGAAACAGCAATCAATACTAGATCCGCATGTGATACGACATTGGCAATGTCATCTTCACTCGTAACATCTAGTTTCATAAATTCGCAATGAACGTCTCGGTTTCTCCATCGCTCTCTGATCATTTCTCCACGTTCTAGTTTGTAGTCTGTAACAATATAATTGAACGTTTTATTATACGTAGACATTACATGGTGACAAACGAGTTGACCGAGTGTCCCAGTTGCCCCAATAATCGCAAGCGTTGGTTGATTCATTCGTTAGGGGCAAACGCTTCAGCATCAATTTCCACTTTAAATTGTGGTGCCGCAAGTGCCGCAACATAGAGTAATGTCGTACACGGCAAATCATCTCCTACATAATCTTCGATCAGATCTCGACGTTCTGACAATGGAAATTCTCCCACAAGATAGAACGTTAATTTTGTAAGGTGAGATCGATTCATATTCGCTACGTGTAAATTATGATCAATGTTTTGCAAGGCAAGCTGCAACTGCTCCATCGGCAGTTCTGGCACTTCTCCGTTTAGTTTCATTCCGAGTTGTCCTGATAGAATTAATCGCCGTCCAGGTTCATTCACTTCAATTTGATGGACATAAGGTGCGACTGGTTGATGAACGAGGTCTGGATTTCTTTTCTCCACGTCACCTCCACCTTTCTAAAAAGAGGAAATTTACGAACATTTCGTTTCTCTCTTAGTTTAGCATATCACTGGGAATCTAGAAAAAGAGAATACTTGACTCTCTTAAGCAACGTTGCTATTATAGACACACATTATCTATAATAGGTGGTTCGCAATGAAACTATCGAAATCTACACACTATGCACTACACACGATGCTTCATTTAACATTAAGTCATGCTGAGGGGCATACGAGTGTTTCTAAACTTGCAGGTCATCAACAAGTGTCAACAACGTACTTATCCAAAATCTTAACGAAGTTAGTTAAGGCTGGATTAATTGTGTCCGTTCCTGGAGCGAATGGTGGTTACAAGTTGAAGGCAAATTGGCAAGAAACGACATTACTTGATGTGATTCAAGCTGTAGAAGGTCTTCCACCGATTTTTGATTACTGCGAAGATCATAACCCAAGTTGCATCATTCAACAATCCATCCAAAAAGCTGAAAAGAATTTCCTTGAAGAATTAGGCACGATGAAAATTGCTGATCTTGCAGAAGAAGCAAGAAACGTACCACATCATTAATTTGTGGTGCATTTCTTCACACCAATTATAGATATAAGGAATCCATAATATAGACAAAAGGAGACGATATGATGAATTATGATGTGATTGTTATTGGCGGAGGAGCTGCAGGTTTGCAAGCAACACTTACACTTGCCCGTTCACGCCAAGAAGTTGCCCTATTTGACAATGAAACGAACAGAAATCGCGTAACTGAGGAGTCCCACAATTTCATTACACGAGACGGTACTTCACCCTCCGAATTTAGAGCGATCGCAAACGAAGACCTCTCCCGTTATCCGAATGTCACGAAGAAAGCAGAGACCATTGCAACAATTGAAGAGACTGGTGAATCCTTCACTGTAACGACAGAAAGTGGCTCTAAGTATACGAGCCGTCGCATTCTGTTAGCAACAGGAATTCAGGAACGCTTCTCTTATGAACCTATACGTAACTATTACGGTAAAAGCGTGTTCCATTGTCCATTTTGTGATGGCTATGAACTACGTGACGAAGCCCTTGCCATCTTTGCCTCTGATGAACAAGCCATCTTGCACGTAACAAAATTGCTGTACAATTGGTCAACGAACCTGGCTATCTTTACGAATGGCGTCACTCTAAATCAAGAGTTATTACAGCCAATCTTAGACAAGAAGATACCGATTTATAACGACGCCATTAAGAACCTCCACGGAGATTCCGGTCAGCTGTCAGCAGTTGAACTAATAAATGGTTCGTACGTTTCCCGTAACGGTGGCTTCGTTGTTCCTGATTATATTCGTGACAATACGTTCATTGATCAACTTCATTTGGAAGTTGATGAACAAAACGGAATTACAACAGACGGTTTCGGACGAACGAGCCATCCACGAGTCTACGTCGCTGGAGAGATGGTTAAAAACGCTTCATCATCCCTTCTCGTAGCAAGTACAGAAGGAACAATGACAGCGTCCATGATTGTGTTTGATCGTGCAAATGAACAATTCCATTCTTAAGTGATTACAAGAAGGCTGAAGGTACCGACGACGAGAAAAGCAGCGATCGGTGTCATCACCCTTCTTTCTTTTGAACTTTTTGACAGCATGTTTGCTACCGTATTGATTATGAAAAAGATCGCGATCCCCCATAACAGCGGCGTGGTAGGTAGCCATTGAATTGGAATCAATTGTATATGACTGAGATACACAACAATGATCAAAAGCAATACTACACTACTCAAACCACTTACAATGCGAAGAGGTAGTGGCAATACGTGATAGTACCCCCCTAATGTGTACGCTCCAAAAGGTTTTCCCATCGCAAGTAACAGTTGAAGCGTTGTAACCAATAGCAATACGAATGCCATTGTACTAACGAGAACACTACTCATTTTTTCATCCTCCTTTTGTATCTTTATCATAAATCCATACGTTACGTTCGTTTCAACACTTTCTTTCACTTTTTAGATTTTGCTACGACAAAAAACCCTAGACGTTAGTGACTCCTAACGTCTAGGGTTCCAAGTAACAACTCGTATTTACGACATAAAGAGGCTTACAATTATCTTATGCCATCGATTTTGTCGAGTGCGGTGATGAGATCATATGCAGCTGCACTGTTCTCAAAACCTGAAAAGATTAGAAGAGTAAGGAATGAAAGCACTAAAAACTTCTTCATGATATCGTCACCCCCTTTCTACGTTCAATCGTTTCCGATCGGTTAGCTTTTACCAAATACTCGTACGCAATCTTATAGTCACCCTTTGCTTGATAATGCTCTGACACATGTTCACAAATTTCTTTTAATTCAAAGTTTAAGTTATTCGTCTCAAGATGCTGAATTGCCATCTCTACGAGTGTAAGATCGTCCATTGTGTATAGGCCCCTCAGAACCATACACCTTGCAATGTATTCCTCGAGACCATGTTCACATGCTAACGCTTGGGCTTCTTCTAAGTAATAGACACCTTCATTATTGTTGTTCATCTTAAAGCAAACGTGAGCAAGATTCGTCATCGTCTTAATGCTAACCATCCGATTCCCGTGATCCCGTAAAGCTTCTAAGAAATAAGATTTCGCTTCTGGATAATTACGTTGACGCAGGCGATTTAACCCAATTGCTCGAATTAACAATGAGAGTTGATAGCGATCTCTCATTTTCGGGAGAATCTCTTGATAAATCTCTTCTGCCTCTTCATAAAAATGCAATTCTGTATGAATAGCTCCAATAAATGAAAGACTATTTAACTTTCGAGCTTCTAAATTGGCTTCTTCGTATAAAACAACTGCTTTCTTTAAGTACCATAGTGCGAACGTATACTCATTCATTCGATACAACGTCTCACCTAGATTGTGGAATAATTCCCCTTTGTCTTCACTTCTAATCGAAAACGCATATTCTTCCGCTTTGCGGTAATAATCTAGCGCATAACTAAAACGTGAGTTCACAAATTCAAACTGTCCCTCCATAAAGTAATGAAGGTAATTTAGCATTTGATCGGTCTTCTTTAGGGAATCGTGTTTAATTTGTTGACCAATCTTAGGATTCCTCAAAAAGTCTTCGGTAAGAATACTATGTCGGAAATCAACTAATCGGTAATATTTAGAGAGTTGTTCGTCATCTGCACTGATATTTCGAAGCAACATATCGACTTCTTCTTTATAAGCAATTGCTTCTTCTGTATCGAACTTTAATATCGAGTGATACCACTGGCTTATTAAACTTTTCAATTGTTGAATGTGTTCTGCCATATGCATATCCCCAATCCATCGTCTCTATTTAAATTATAACTCTATTGAGAATATTTAACTAGTAATTTATAGTTATTTTTTGAATTAATTGAAAAAACATCAGTATAACTTCATATACTCTTGTCATTTAAACGGGTTATAACCTATTTAAATAGATTTTGTTTGGTACATAACTAAAATCTTGGTATATTGGAATGACGGAATTTCTTAAGACCGAAATCTTTGGAGGAACTTGTATGCAAAAGAAAGACTCTCAAAACGACGAAATAAAGCGAGAGCAAGAAGAATCAAAGAAAGAGCTCTTAAAAATGATTCGTAATGAACAATACGTTCAACGTCTTAAACGAATACGCACGCCACTATTATCGTTGATTTTTGTTGTATTCCT
Organism: Bacillaceae bacterium JMAK1; assembly: GCA_012970285.1. Taxonomy (GTDB): domain Bacteria; phylum Bacillota; class Bacilli; order Bacillales; family Marinococcaceae; genus Geomicrobium_A. The sequence goes on along the minus strand of JIBW01000004.1, from coordinate 118,160 downwards.
TACAGGAATCTTTGCCGTACTTGGCTATGTAGATTATCTTGTCATGAACGTACTAAATCTCATCTTACTGTCGCTCAGTTTATATTTGATGTTTGCTTTTATGAAAACAAAACCTAAAGGTAAAATGTTTGCCTTTGGAATCGTTGCCATCGTATTCAATATCCTTGTGTTATTAGCAACAATTCTGAGCATCTATATTAATGTTATCGGCTACTTATAGACTCCCGTACAGAAGTACGAGAGTTTTTTTCATTGGGAAACAAAAAACCGCGTCGAGTAGACGCGGTCTTGCTTAACGATAATAGTCCAAAAATCCTTGATGTAATGCCTCACCCGCTCTTGCTGGGTACCCAGGTTGTCTCATAATCGCAGCGTCTCCACTGTTTGTGACGAAACCTAATTCAACGAGCGTTGCTGGCATTGTCGTTTGTCGAAGTACAGCAAAGTTCTCTCCAGCGACACGGCGATAGCTCATGCCTGTATCACTAACGAGACGATCTTGCATCACATTTGCTAGACGTACACTATTTGCATTTGCAGACGTGTGATGGAACGTCTCCGCTCCTCTAGCAGATGAATTAAATGCATTCGCGTGAACGCTAATAAAAAGATCTGCATTGACACGATTTGCAATGTTCGCACGCTCTGACAAACTAATGAACGTATCATTCGTACGTGTCATGATCACTTCTGCACCGCTACCTTCAAGACGCTGAGCGAGCTCACGAGCGACTTGTAAGTTTAACGTTTTTTCGACAAGTCCATTTCCTTGTGCCCCTGGATCGTGGCCACCATGACCTGCGTCAACTACGATGAGTCGACCAGCAAGAGGGCCCGCATTACCAGAGTGAAGATTCAAATGGTCAAGGTGAGTGTAACCACTCTTACCGCTGTAGTTTACTTCTACCCACGGTCCGCCATTAACAAATTTAATAATCTCAACACGATCTCCAGTTGTGAGTCGATCAATGGTGTCATGGCTTGCACCTGGACCACTACGTACAGACAGTCGATGATGTGTGACTGTTGCCGTGTCAATAACTTCGCCCATCTGTGTCACATTCATATAATCACTATGTGTATAGGCTACTTGTCCTTCATAATCAATCTTAACCCACGGTCCACCGTTCATATATTCATAGATCTGAACAATATCACCGTTTTGTAAATGACCTAGAGATTCACTAGAGCCACTTGGTGTTGTACGGACTGCCAATCGACCATGATGGTCAACAATCCCCGTCGCAATCACGTCACCAAGCTCCCCATCTGAAGGAGGCTCTGGAGTTGGTTCAGGAGGTGTATTGTCTATGACATCGATATGGTCAATATGCGTATAAGCAATACCACCTTTAAATGTAAATGAAACCCATGGACCCCCGTTCACATAGTCGTGAATTTGAATGTCCGTCCCTTCAGTCAGCGTACCAATTCGTTCAGCTGAACCGCTAGGATTCTGGCGAACCGCTAACGCTCGATGAGTGACCGTTCCCTCATCAACGACAGGTAAGTCAGCTGATGCCGGTTCGATCTCTACAAAGTAATCACTATGTGTATACGCAATGTTCCCATCATAACGAATACTAACCCACGGACCACCGTTCACAGTTTCAATAACCTCGAGCGCATCGCCTTCAGTGGCGCCGCCAACACGAGCGCTTGAACCGCTTGCTCGCTCACGAATTGCCAAGTTGTGGTGAGTGACAATCCCAATTGCAGAAACTGAAGCATTACTTGCCGATTTTGTTTCGACGGTCTCTTCTTGAGACGGCTCAGTTTCTTCCTGTTCTTCTTCTTGCTCTTCTTGAGTTGCTTCAGTTAAGTAATCGGTATGCGTGTACGCAAATTGTTCGTCATACTTAATGAGAACCCAAGGAGCATGATCAAGGTTGTAGATGTCAACTTCGTCGCCATCATGTAATGTCCCTAATCGTTCAGACGAGCCTGATGCTTCAGCACGTACCGCTAAAGAATGGTGATTTACAACGAGTGTCTCAATAACTTCTACTTCTTCATTTGCTGTGTCGTCTACTGCTTCTTCATTTGCTTCGTCTATTAGTGAAATATAAGAGTTATGTACAAACCCTGTTTCTTCGTCATAAGTAATTTCATACCATTCGTCTTCGTGTTCATTGACTACGGTAACGCTGTAACCTTCTTCAAGCTGGCCTATCGTATCATAGCTCGTATCAGGACCTGTTCGAACATTCAAATTGCCCGAAGATTCCACGATTCCCTCGCGTTCCTCTTCAGCAGCTTGCACATTCTGATCTACGATCCCAACACTCAATACCATCGCAAATGCTACGATTGCAGGCTTGATCATGGTTTTACGTAAGCCTTGGTTAACGATGAACTTGTCATTGTTGCGGATAACGATCGTCACTCCTCTCTGTCGAATTATGTGAAATTTCAGCAAAAATATGTACGTAGCTAAAATTTCCCATGAAAAAAAGCACATAAATGATGTACTCTCTGTCCTGAAATTAACATATTTACTATAAAATGCAAATCCTTGTAATCATTTTGTAATAATATTGAAAAATATGTATAAATCGGTCGAGTTGAGGACAGTTGTGTCAACGAACAGCGAAAATTGACGAAAAACAGTCCTACGATCATAATCTAGACTAACGAAGACGAATGGAGATGAGCATGAATGACACCTGAATTTTTTCGTGACTGTCTTCAAAAAGGAGACTATGAACAACTCTATCAAAAAACGAGCAAAAGTTTTAAAAAGAAAGTGTCGAATCAGGAATTCCACACGATCTTATCTACGTTTTTCGAAGAACTCCCGACGCTTACTTTGCAATCGCGCTTTATTCAAGATCAAGAAACGGAATATTCTTGGATTGATGAATCAAAAACCCGTGGTGTCGTCGCATTATTCCACGATGAAGGAACAATCTCCGGCATGTACGTCCTTCCGTTAACCAAAGAACAATTACCTGCTCAACCTTGGACAAAAAATTACTATTCTCTTCCTTTTGTTAACGAATGGTTTACGTACTGGGGTGGAGACCATGAACTTGTCAATTATCACTACACGTACCCACATCAACGTCACGCCTACGATTTCATTAAACACAATGGGCGCAAGTCGCATGATGGACCTTCTTCTAAAAACCGCTCGTACTATGCATTTGGAGAGCCGGTGATCGCTTCTGCACCTGGACGCGTCGTTGAGGCGGTTACGCATATTCCTGATAATGAACCCGTCGGTGCAATGAATGAAAATCAACCCTTAGGTAATTACGTCGTCATCGAACATGAGCACGGTGAATATAGCTTTACTGCACATTTGCAACAATTCTCTGTTCTTGTTCGAGTCGGGGACTCTGTAAAAGCAAGTCAAAAAATCGGAAATTGCGGTAATTCCGGCAATTCAAGTGAAGCACATATTCACTTCCAAGTGAGCAGCGGATCTGACTTTCAATCCAGCACTTCGTTACGCATTCAGTTTCAATCTCGTATAGCACCGATTCGAGGTCAATTTATTAATTCTGTTCAGAACCCTCTAACTTAGTTAATTCTATAGCTGTAAAGTCAACGAGCGCAGGTTGTGAAAGGAGTTTGGACGTCGCTTCACCGACGTTTCCAGTATGTACAACATATGATTCTTCGAATTTCGCACCGATCTCTGGAAAACGCTCTTCATCATAATCAAGCTCGTGAAAGTCTTTCCAGACCTTTTGGCCGTCTTCCATCATTGGACTCATTCGTTCAATGATTTTTTGTTGTGTGTCTGCTCGGTGTTCTCCTAAATGCATCGATGTGTTCGTCGCATAATCCGTCCCGATCATCAGCACAGATCCCTCGTGATCATAAATGTAGGATAAAGGGGATGCCTCACCTAAACCGTGATTCAGAGAATGATGCTTAATTACCTCTGCGCTATTCTTGCCCCACACTGAAAAGGAATGCATCGGATGATTGCTTCGCACTACGTGTGGCGATGTTCGAAACGTCTCAGGAATTGCGCCAATCATGAACGTAGGTGTACGTAAAGGATCGTACGCTGGCATTTCTATCATAACTTCTTCTATCCACTCATTTGGTATGGATGGATTCTGCCAGTCACGGGGATCTGATACGTCAGCGCTATGCGTTGGCATAATCAACGTACCTTCTTCCGTGAGTACTTCTTGCAATGCCGCCACAACTGTCACTGCTCCCCCAACGACCCATCCAATCGATTTAAGAGATGAATGAACGATAATGGTCATCCCACTTGATACGCCGATCGATCGTAGATCACGAACGAGTGATGTTTTCGTTTGTGGCACCTTACTTTGTTTCATAACGTCAAACTGCCCCATAATTTTCCTCTCCTCTAGGAAATTTTATCATACATGTCCTATTCATAATTGTGTTTTTTATACTCTAGTAATAGCTTTTTTAAGAACGGGTACAGCAATAAGATAAACGCTACATTTCCGATGGCATGATAGGTGTCAAAAGGCAATCCTGCAAGGTAGTACGCCCAAAAATAATCGGTCACGACTAAAATGTTTAATGAGACGATTAAACCGTATAAATAACCAAACACTGCGCCAACGATTGCGATCACAATAACTTTCATGTTCGGAAAGACTTTCCCTAACAAGCCACTTAGAACACCAATGAACGCCCACGCTAGAACTTGGAACACCGTCCAAATGCCTGATCCTAAAAACAAATTCGTTAAGATCGCACTTCCAGCAGCCAAGATAACCCCAAACGCCGGCCCCATAAAAAAAGAACTAATAATAATGATGGCACTTACAGGTTGAACGTTTGGAATATAAACAAACACGAGGCGGCCGACAACACACAAAGCCATCAGAACAGCAAGTAACGTAATCTTCTTCGTTTTCATCGTTTACTTCTTACCATTTCGAAACGTGTCCACCTTTATAGTGATCCATTTTATAAAGCAGTTCTTCAGCATCAGAAGAAACGAGAATCATCTCTTTGTATTCTTGTCTCATAAACTCTTGCTGGACCGTATGATCAATCATTTCTAACAACGGATCGTAGAAATGGTTCACATTCAAGAGACCGAAAGGCTTCTCATGATAGCCGATTTGTGCCCACGTAAACACTTCAAACCACTCTTCAAGTGTTCCAGCGCCCCCTGGCAACGCAACAAACCCGTCTGATAAAGCCGCCATCTTTGCTTTTCGTTCATGCATCGTCTCTACGACATGCAACTCATCTAATCCACGATGGGCAATTTCTACCGATGTTAACTTTTCAGGAATCACACCAATGGCCTTCCCATCATAAGCCTTCACTTCATCAGCAATGGCACCCATACACCCTACTTGCGCCCCACCATAAATAAGTGTTTTTTCTTGTAATGCTAGCAACCTGCCAAAATTTCTAGCTGCCTGGACGTACACATCAGATTTGCCTTTACTTGAACCACAGAATACCGCTAGCGACTGGATCATTTGTTCAACTCCCCCTCATCAATCACTTCATTTAGTGTAATAGAAAAGACACAGAATGTCTTCTGTGTCTATCAGTTAGAGCGACATCGCTTGTGGGCGAAACCCTTCATAATATCGTTGGTCTTTAGGGATGCCGATTTCCTCCAAGGATTGTGAAATTGCCCGTAAAAATGGTGTAGATCCACAAACATACACATCGCTGTTCTGGTTTTGAATCATGCTTACAAGCCTTTTATAATCAATCGTGCCTTCATACACAAACGGCTCAACGTCTTGAGCAGTAGTTTCTTTGTAGAAAATATGCTTTGTTGCCTTTGCTGATTCAGATAGAATCGTTGCTACTTCATCTTTTAGAATATGATTGCTACGACTCTTCGTCTCATGAATCCACGTGACAGCTTGATGATTGTTAATTTGTGATTGAAGCATGCTGACAAGTGGCGTTAATCCAATCCCTTCACTTATAAACACAATAGGCCTTTCCGAGTTCACCACTGTAAACGCTCCAGCTGGTGCTGCCAATTTCAACTGACTTCCTTTAACGATGTTGTGATGAATATGAGAAGATACGACACCCGGTTCGTGTTGAATCGTAATTCGATATTCATTCCCATCAAGTATCTTTGATAGACTGTAGTGACGTTTATGAACATACGTCTCATTATCAATTTCCATTTCAAGAGTCACATATTGACCAGGTAGAAATGGTGGAATCGCTTCGTGATCAACCGGCTTCATATAGAGCGAGATCACTTCAGGAGTCTCTTGAACTCGATTTGTTACGTAAAATGTTCGATTTCCTACCCAGCCACCTTTAGCTTCTGCAACTTGTTCATACGACTGTCGCTCAACTTCGATAAAGTGATCTGCAATGACCGCATAGGCTTTCCCCCAGCTCTCAAGTACGTCATCTGTCACATTCGTGCCGAGTACATCGCGAACAGTTTGCAAAAGAATTTTCCCAACGACGGCATAATGTTCAGGTTGCACACCTAACGCTCGGTGCTTCTCTGCGACGTGCGTAATCATTGGTCCAAGTGATTCTAATTCTTCGATGTGAATACCAACTTTGTACACGCTGTCGACAAGAGCCCTTTGTTGAATGCCCCGTTTTTGATTCGCTTCGTTAAATAAGTTATGCAGTTCCGGATGTTGGTCAAACAGCGTTTCATAAAAACGCTCACCAATTTCTTTTCCGTACTCTTTAAATACAAAAGCCGTTTCTTTTACATTCTTGATGTCTTGTTCTTGAAGCATACGCGCCTCCTTCTTCGTCAACAATTCAACAATAGCGCACGCATTCATACAAAACAATTCGACAACGTTGATAGTAGAGGATTACCTCAATTCGAACTAGGAACTAATACCTATCTATCTATATTTTTGGACAGTAGAGAGAGTTCAATTTATACTTGTTTTATTAACAAAAAATTCAGACGAGGTGACATAATGATTATTCAAGAAATTCCTTTCGATGTTGTAGACTGGGACTCCATTACCGAAGAGACCATTCAAGGTACAGAAGGGCACGGCACACGTAAAGCCGTTCAATTGAACAAAATCACCTTAGCCAAGGTGACCTATTCCAAAGGTTACATCGCCGATCACTGGTGTGAAAAAGGGCATATTATTCATGTTCTTGAAGGCACTTATATTATGGAAACGAAAGACGGCGAACGCCGAGAAGTAGAGGCTGGCCAGACTCTTCATGTGAGTGATGAGCAGAACTCACACCGTTCTGTTACAGACACCGGTGTCTCACTATTTATTATCGAGTAATAATAAAAGCCCATGAAAATGGGCTTTTATTACATCTTTTTAAGAATGAATTTGTTTACTAAACGATTCACGACCGCAATGACAACCGTCGTGACGACTGAGGCAAAAATTCTACGAAACATATGAATCATTCCTTTCACTAGTTCTATTCCCGTTCTTGCATCTTGTCATTCATCATTCTCTTATTTCCAAGTAAAAAGGACGAATTCATAGAAATCGTCCTTAGGCTAACATCATACTCTCGAATACGTACTTAGAAATGAATAAGCGGCTTTTATGGCTACTCTTGCTGCCCGTGTCTTCGCCACAACAGCCGCTTTTTACCGCATGCTTTAGAATGCCTAGGATTACTTGGTGCTTCTTTTTATTTCTTTTGGAACTACTTTATAGAATCCGTTTTTACAATCCGAACAATTGTAAGAAGCGTTGCCAAATGCTCGGCTCTTCTTCAACAACCTCTTCTTGTTCATCATCAGGAATGTGTAAACTCTCTGTTTGCACAACAAATTGAACGCTATTGATGTACTCATTATTCTGCTCTGAACTAAAGGAGATTGCCTCGTAATCAGATTTGTCATATTGAGAGATCATCTCGTCGATTTCTTCTTGCATTTGCTCTGGAATTTCTTCGGTCGCATTCGTTAACTCGGTCATGCCATTGGATAAGCTTTCCGTACCGGTTGCAAGTTCATTCGCACCTGTAGAAGATTCGGCAATTCCGTTGTTTAGCTCACCATACGCACTGGATAATTGTTCGACGCCGCTCGTATAATCACGAAGCCCTTCGTGGAACGAACCATATTGATTTGCCAATTGATCTATACCATCGGTTAACGATTGTAGCCCCTCTCCTACATCGATGTTCCCAAGTTCACTGGAAGCAGTATTTGCGAATTGTCGTAATCCTGATTCCACTTCTTCAACAGATCCTTCAAGTTCTTGAAGGGCATGTGATGTCGAAGAAAGTCCAGATTCAATCTCCGCATAAGTTCCCTTGACTCGTTGTGCACCTTCGTAGTGTTGCACCAATTGCCCAAGTGCTTGTGAATCCGGATTTTCTTGTAGTAATTGACCGATTTCTTCTTCTGAAATCGTCTCGTCTGGAATCGACTCAACAGCGGTTGCAAGTGCATCGGTCATACCGTCATAACCCGTACGTACATTTGAAAGCGCCCCATTGATTTCAGCCAATCCGTCCGCTAATTGTTCTAGCGCCCCAAACATATTCCCATCAATGTCGATTTCTATGTCGGATTGCCCCGAGAGTCCACTTTGTAGCTCTTGAAGCCCCTCATTAATTTCTGAAGACGCCGCTCGCAACTCTGAACCTGCATTTGCTGTTTCTTGAATTCCCGAAGCGTACTCACTTGAACCCGATTCCAGTTGATTTAATCCGTCTGTAAATTCAACAAGCCCAGAATGTACATCACCAATCCCGTCGTTCAACTGCACTAACGCACCCGTTAACGATTCGAACTCTCCAGTTAGCTCCTCTGTGTCTGGCGGATCAATAGCAACGGATGAAGGCATACCACTCATTTGAATGCCTTCTAATTCAAATTGTGACGTTGATGCTTGAACCGTAACTGTTTCTTCTGTTTCAGGCATCACGGTAAACACCACTTGTTTATCTTGTCCCGCATTAGCAATGGTCGCCCCTTCTGCTTGAATGTCGCTAAACTGGGCATTGGAAAACGGAACGGTAATTTGCATCATGTAGTTTTCAAAGAACTCAGGTTCTACATCTTCATTTTGTTTTACATCAATTTGAATCTCTACGTCTCCACCTTCCCCAATGAGCGATTGACCGTCAATAGGTTGATCATTCAATGTATACGTAATCTCAAACTCCCAAGGTAATGCAACGTCTTGCTTTAAATTGCCTTGATAATAAAACGTCTCGTCTGTGGCCTCAATCTCAATCGTCTCGTTTGCAGGTTGTTCAATGGTACTCGTATCCGTTAAGTTGATTAATTCATCATACGCCCCGTAATCAGTTACCTTACCCGGTGTCTCGAGATGCAAGGCATTAACGATATACAGTTCCTCTGCTCCGCCGTCTGCACGAAGGTTTGCGTAGACAACTTCATCTTTTTGCTCGATGACTCCTTCACTAGAAACGGTTGATGTGACGCCTTCATCAACACTGCTTGCTGACATAATGATAGCTGGATGCATAACGAGCACTGTTGCAAGTGACGCTGCTAACATTCGTTTCATTCTTTTTCCCCCTCATAAAAGTTCGCTCGGTACGTTGTCTTTTTTATAAAGCGATCACTTAACAATGTGATGGCCGGTAAGAAGAAAATCACGAGTAAAAAGGCAATGGCAGCCCCACGTCCGAGTAACAAGCCAATTGAAGCGACCGTTGGATTTGAGGAAACGAACCACAGGACAAACCCAACACTCGATAAAATGCCTGCAGAAATGGTTACTGGAAACACTTTTTCATCTAACGACTTCTTCATCGCGGGGAGCTTCGGCATTGTCGTCCGGTGATGTTTATACGTCTCCATAATTAAGATTGCATAGTCAATCGTTGCCGCGAGTTGAACTGTACTTACAATCAAATAACCGATAAATACAAGCGAATCATTCGTAAAGTACGGAATCGATAGATTGATCCATACCGATGCTTGAATCGTTACGAGAAGTACGATCGGGATAGAAAAAGATCGAAAGGCGATCATTAAAATTATTGCGATCGTCGCCACTGTCATCGTCATTACTATCGTGTTGTCGTCCGTGACAACATCTTTCATATCGTAGAGCGCAACACTTTCCCCAAGCGTATGCACATTGTCACCGTAGTAGGCAGTAGCAAGTTCTCTCGTTTGTTCGACGAGCTCAAAAGCCGCTTCCCCTTCGACGCCTGCATTGGTGAACACCATGATCCGACTATAATTATCCGAGAAGAAATCACTTGTCACCTGTTCACTAAGAAATTCAGACGGGATTAAGCTTCCAACGGCTGTTGCATACGACATGACGGAATCAACATGCGGCAACTGTTCCAATGACTTAGCAAGCGATTCTTCTTTTGCAATATCATCGTTTGGTACGAGCACAACCATCGGTGTCGACTCTCCAAACGTTTCTTCAATCTGTTTTGCATCGGCACCTGCACGGGTATCAAGTGGCAATTCACCTAATCCATACGTAAACGATGTACTGCTTTGTGCAAGGAAGCTCGGTACGATTAACGCTAAAACGAGAATGAGAGCAGGAATTCGTAGTTTTAAAATTTTAGCGCCGATCCCTTCAAAACTCGGTACGAAGTTGCGATGCTCTGTCTTCTTCATCCACCGGTAACCGATTAACGTTAATGCAGGTAAGAATACGATGACTGCTAGATAACTAAAGGCAATCCCTTTTACTAAATTAAAACCAAGGTCTGAACCAATTTCAAAATCCATAAGCATTAACGTCATAAACCCGAAGAACGTCGTTAGCGCACTCATCGTAATGACCGGAAATGATGATTTCATCGCTTTTGACATCGCCGTCTCTGGCTTATGACCACGTTTTAATTCGTCAGAAAAATTGTGGAGTAAAAAGATCGCATAATCCAAAGACACAGCAAGCTGTAAAATTGGAGCAACGGACTGGGTCACGTACGAAATTTCACCGATAAAAATGTTCGTACCAAGATTCATTAAAACTGAGACACCAATCGCAGTTAAGAAAAAGACAGGCTCGATCCATGACTTCGTCGACACAATAAGAAACAGCAATATAATTGGGATTAGAAATGACGCAGCAAACACCGTTTCAGTCGTTGCCATCGTTTGAGATGTTGCCGTATTCGCAGCCTCACCCGACACGGCGTTCTCCTCTCCAATCACTTCATAAATCTCTTCAATCGCATCGACTTCATAACCAAGCTCAATCGTTAGTGAGTAAAGCGCATCGTTATCTTTATAGTACGTCTCCACAATACTGTCATCGATAAACTCAAGGGGGATGACAACGTCTAAAACGTCATCCAACCACATGACGTCGGTGACCCCTTCAATGGTATGTAAACGTTCCTTGTAGTGAAGCGCTTCTTGTAAGGTCACATCTTGAACGAGCACATTCGTATTTGGGATTGAGGCGGTGAACTCTTCTTCCATCACTTCTTGACTTTTCGTTGATGGCGCTTCGTCTGGCATGTAATCTGCCATATTATAATTTACTGACACAAAAAATTGTGCAATCACTGACAACACAGTAATAATTGCAAACACGATTACGATCGCCCGACGATGTTGTATAATCTTCTCGTTAAACATCCCATCCACCTTACTTCTGTTGACGTTACAAAAAATATCTTTATCATTATATAAACACAGTGTTGGGAAAACAACACACAGTTGATTAACATTTGTTAGTTTTCCAACAATTATAGTTAAAATGTTGGTTAATTCTTGAATAAAGGGGACGAAAAATGGATCGGCGAAAGAAATATACGCAATCGACGCTAAAGGAATGTTTAGTTGATTTACTCAAACAAAAACCGATTACTTCGATTACAGTTAAAGAACTTTGCGAAGCAGCAGACGTAAACCGTTCGACGTTTTATAGTCATTATGATAACCACTTCGATTTACTTGAGAAGCTCGGTGAAGATGTCATCTTTGATATGGAGAGAACGCTCGCCGAATTTAATTTCGGGACTGAGCGGGAGTCACTTCAAATGACAGAACGTGCCTTACAGTACATCGCAGAGAAGTATGATGTATGCGAAGTTCTACTTAGCTCACATGGGGATATGAACTTTAAAAAACGTGTCATGGATTTACTACTGCCTGTCATCTTAGAGAAATTTAATGTAGAACTTCACCTAAAAGGGAAACTATCTGAGTACATCCCACTCCTTGTCATTAGCGGAAGTATCGCTGTAATTGAACGCTGGCTTGAGAACGGCAGGCAAGAAACCCCCGAGCAAATCGCCGCCCTCATCCACCAATTCACAAACCACGGCCTCGTCGGGGACAGTCCCCCACTGCGTTAAAGCGCCGGGGGACTGTCCCCCGTTACAATAGTGCACGAAAGCCGTGAACGAACAAGTAAATCGCTACACCCCAAATGAACAGTGCAGACAGCTTATGAATGATATGTATTGCATTCCCGCTTCGATCGAGTCGTCTTAACAACCGTCCGGCAACAGCTAAGGCAAAAAATGCAACCCAAGAGACGAGTACGCAAGAAAACCAAAATGCCCATCGCTCAGATGATAATTCGTAAACAACTGCATTCGTTCCAATCACACCTACCGTGTCCATAATGGCGTGAGGATTTAATAACGATACTGAAATGGCAAATGTGATTTGTTTACGCCTGAATAACGCCTTCACTTCTTGATCTTTTACACGTGGTGTACGCCAGATCGATCTTCCAATTAGAAGTAGAAAGATAAACCCTACGAGATACAATAATCCTTGTAAAATGGGAACAGCCATAATCATCACAGATATTCCTACGATCGCTAGACTAATCAAAATCAAGTCACAAATCCCAGCGGTTACAACGACAGGTATGGCTTGTTTAAATCGAGGTTGATTTGCACCTTGGCTAAATATAAATAAATTTTGTGGACCCATCGGCAAGATCAATCCAATTGATAATATAAGTCCATGCAGAAACGCTTGTAGCAACTCATGCCACCCCCTTTTGACTTAACAGTAACTCGTTCCTACCATGAACTGTAGGACCAATTCCAAGTGTATTTAGCCAACCAATTCTTTCGAGGAGATAACGATGAGCGATAAGATATCAAAACATTCAAGTAAAACTCTTGTTGAACAATTGATGGCTTGGATTCTAAGAAAAATAGATCAAAATGAATGGCCAGCAGGTACCAAACTGCCCTCACAACGGGCACTCGCAAAATTGCTTCATGTTAACCGATCGACCGTAGTCGAAGCTCTTGATGAATTGAAAGCTGAAGACGTATTAGAAAGTCGTCAAGGAAGTGGTGTTTTTGTTAAGCAACCGTTTTCGACCATTTATCACAACCGACCAGTGGATTGGCGTGGTCGCATGACAAATTCACATGTAGAAGCCAATGTACATACGATTCAACTCATTAACGAGTATGAAACAAAGAAACACGTCATTCGTCTTGGTACAGGGGAATTGTCACCTGAACTAATCCCCACAGAACGATTACGACAATTGATGCATACATCTTACTTAACAAACGTTGAGTTGGGCTATTCAGAACCAAAAGGAAATGAAGCATTGCGTGAAGCAATCGTTCAGAGATTAAAGAAGCGTGGGATTGAAACGTCTAAAGACGGGGTTTTAATTGTCTCTGGAGCGCTGCAAGCATTACAGCTCATTTCATTAGGATTGTTAGAGCAAGGCTCTCACCTTTATTTTGATGGCCCTTCTTACATTCCATCAATTCCGTCGTTGCAGGCGACACCTTTAGAAACTTCTATAAATCGGATAAAGAACGGTATTTTATACACAATTCCAACGTTAAATAATCCAACTGGGCAAACAATGAATGAACATGATCGAAAGCAACTTCTTCAAGATGCAAGCAAAAGAGGAATTCCTGTCATTGAAGACGATGTGTATCATGACCTTTCATTTGAACCGACTCCAAAATCATTAAAAGCCATGGATACTACCGGTCAAGTTATCTACATAAGCAGTGTTTCAAAGACTGTAAGCCCAGGATTACGCATTGGTTGGGTGGTTGCGCCGACACCAGTTATCGAGCGTCTCGCTGATGTGAAAATGCAGCTTGATTACGGAAGCAATGCATTGTCTCAACACATCGTAGAACGTTTATTTTCTTCACATGACTATGACGACCATATTCAACAACTACGCAACAAGCTAAGTAAGAGAGCCAATTATACAGAACAATTATTGACGACCTATTTTTCAAATGATGCCCAATGGGAAACTCCAAAAGGAGGATTCTATATTTGGGTAACATTTAAAGAGCCGATCGTGACCAAATCGCTCTTTCTTCGATTGCTCAAACGTAACGTCTTAATCAACCCTGGTTATGTGTACAACCCTCGAGACTTCTATAGTTTACGAATTTCATTCGCTTACTGTACCAACGAGCAACTACGAGCAGGGCTTCAAATACTCGCGGAGGAAGCCTCCGGGGACAGTCCCCCACTGCGTTAAAGCGCCGGGGGATCTATCCTTCAAAATGATGGCTTTGATTGATGACATTCCTAATATAAATCATTGTTTCATGCTTCGCTTCTTCTGCTGTCATCTTCGTACGCTGATTTAAAATATTCATGAGCATTCCTTGCCAGATCAGTGTCGTCATTTGTGTAATTGTTGCTATGCTATCTTTTTGTATATCACCTTCATTAACAGCAACCCCTAGTAATACCTCTCCTCGTGTTGCTACACTCCGCTCATAAAGAGCTGGTTTCAATGTCTCAGGAAAGTCAATAATGTCCGCTTCATAAAGATCATAATATTGCTCAAACAAATCTTGTGGTTCTCTTCCTATATTCATCATAAAAACGGTATGAAACAACTTTGGTTCACGGTAAGAATAATCACAAAAACACTCCCACCCAAGCAAATATTGCCCGATTGCTTTATCATCCTTTTTTATGACTTCTAAAAATGAATTGGTATAGGGCTTCATAAACCTCATCGACGCAAAAAAAATAAGATGAGATAATTCCGAAAAATAATTATAAATCGTTGCGCTGTTATAACCTGCTTTATCTGCAATTTTACGAATTGTAATATTGTCATATCCTTCTTCTTCTATAATTTCGGCAGTAGCTTCAATGAAGTACTTCCACATTCTTCTTCGCTTTATATTTTTCTTATCCATTAGCAATTCTCCTTACTGAGGTCATATACAAGTCTATTTTAAGCGAAACATCCTGGGTTTGTCAGTTGACCAGACAGAACTGCACATATATAATCATGGTCATATAATAATCATGATTATATATTAATCATGATAACATTATTTTGTTCTTCTACTCTATTATTTTTACTGAAAGGGTGTTTAGATGAATCGAAGTAAAATTGATCCATTAATATTTTGGTCATCAATTCTAGTAATCGTTCTTGCCTCACTTCTACTTGTGCTAAATCAGGAAGTAGCAGAGCCTTTCTTGAATCAAGTGATGGACGGCATCACAACACGTATGGATTGGGTTTTCCAGTTTGTAACTTTCGGATTATTCATAGTTTTGGGCTGGCTTGCTTTTGGTCCTTACGGAAGTGTTCGACTTGGTGAAGGAAAACCAGAGTTTTCTACATTTAGTTGGGGTGCAATGCTTTTTTGTTCAGGAATGGGAACGAGCATAATGTTTTGGTCTGTATTAGAACCTATTTACTATTACACAGGACCTCCATTTGGAATCACCCCTGAAAGCTCCGAAGCTGCAGATTGGGCTGTTACATACGGACTCTTTCACTGGGGCTTATCTGCTTGGGCACTGTACGCATTGCCAACTGTAGCAATTGCTTACTCCTTTTATGTATCCAAAAGACCTTCTTTAAAAATCAGTACAGCTCTTGAAAGCGTTCTTGGTAAACACACAAACGGAATGCTCGGAAAAATCATTGACATACTTGTTATATGGAGTCTCGTCGGAGGATTAGGAACTTCACTAGGTCTTGGGGTACCAATGGTGTCAGCAGTAATTGGTGATTTAATCGGGATTGAACCTTCACTTGGACTTAGTATTATAATTATTATCTTATGGACCATAATTTTTACTGTTAGTTCCTTTTTCGGTTTATATAAAGGGATTCGAAAATTAAGTGATATAAATGTTTACTTAGCATTGGCACTTGCCCTTTTTGTTTTAATAGCAGGTCCGACATTATTTATTCTTTCGAATTTCACGAATAGTCTTGGTCTTATGCTTCAAAACTTCGTACAAATGAGTTTTTATACCGACCCTAATAGTGGAAGCGGTTTTCCACAAATGTGGACAGTTTTTTACTGGGCATGGTTTGCAGCCACTGCACCTTTTATTGGATTATTTGTCGCACGTATTTCTAGAGGGCGTTCCATCCGACAGTTAATTTTATCCATACTCCTTTGGGGTACAGTTGGAAGTTGGATTTATTTTGCGGTTTTTGGTGGTTACGCCATTCACCTTGAGACAAATAATATCTTATCGCTCACAAACATTTTAGCAACTGACGGTGAACAAGCCGTGATTGTTGAGCTCTTACGATCTCTTCCCATGAGTACGTTTGTCATGATTTTCTTTGTAATCCTAGCCTTTATTTTCTTAGCAACTTCGTTGGATTCAGCAAGCTATGTGCTCGCTTCAATCGCAACTAAACAATTAAAAGATGAACAAGAGCCTGCTAGATGGCATCGTGTAACCTGGGGATTTATTCTTTCATTACTCGCAATCTCTCTAATTAGTGTTGGGGCCCTCCGTGTCATTCAAACCTCAGCAGTCATTGTAGCAGTACCAGTTGTCGTTCTTTATGCTTTATTTACGGTTTCACTCGTTCGCTCATTAAAAAAAGATTTCCCTAAAGGAGGCTAACGATGGTTTTTAACGTACGAGATTCTAACCTACTCATCAGAGAAAACTATCCCCACGAAATTGAAATTATAGAACATGTATGGATTCCTATGTCAGATGGAACTAGACTAGCAGCAAAAATCTGGTTGCCGCAAGATGCCTATGAACAGCCTGTTCCAGCAGTACTTGAATACCTCCCATATCGTAAAAATGACTTTACAGCACTGCGTGACTCCATTCGTCATCCATATTTCGCAGGTCACGGGTATGCAAGTGTTCGAGTTGATATTCGAGGTACTGGAGACTCTGAAGGGATTCTTTATGACGAATATTTACCACAGGAACAAGAAGATGCTATTGAAATTTTAGCATGGCTTGAACAACAGTCTTGGTGTACAGGGAGTGTTGGAATGATCGGAAAGTCTTGGGGCGGTTTTAACGGATTACAAGTAGCCAATTATCAGCCTAAGCAACTAAAAGCAGTTATTACACTTTGTTCGACGGATGATCGTTATGCAGATGATGTGCATTACATGGGGGGAAACATCTTAGCCTCTGACATGCTATGGTGGTCTTCAACGATGTTCGCTTACAACGCAAGACCACAAGATCCTGCTATAGTAGGTAACTCATGGTTCGAGCAATGGTTAGAACGTCTCGAAAAAACTCCTCCTTATGTGGAAAATTGGCTGAAACATCAACATCGGACCAATTATTGGAAACAAGGCTCTGTAAATGAAAATTACGACGCGATGACAGTGCCTGTATTTGCAGTTGGTGGTTGGGCTGATGGCTACACCAATGCAATCTTCCGCATACTTAATCACTTTCCTGGACCTAAAAAAGGTCTTATTGGTCCGTGGGTTCATGAGTTTCCTGAAGTTGCCATTCCAGGTCCCGCGATAGGTTTCTTACAAGAGTGCGTTCGTTGGTGGGATCATTGGTTAAAAGATGTTGATACTGGCATGATGGATGAACCGATGCTCACCGCTTGGTTGCAAGAGAGTGTTGGACCTTCCGTTCACTACGAGGAACGCCCTGGGCAATGGATTTTTGAAGATACTTGGCCCTCTAACAATACAAGCATTAAACACGTTTCGTTAACGACCAAGGGGCAGCTTACGTTAGAACAAGCTCACGCCGGAAAAATAGCATTAACCAGTGCCCAACAGCACGGGCTATATAGCGGTGTTTGGTGCCCATTTGGTCAGCCGGGAGACATGCCTTCAGATCAACGCATGGAAACCGGTCTGAGCACTACATTTACAACTAATCCACTTTCTGAATCGCTATCTCTACTTGGATTACCGTACGTTGACGTACGTTTCTCGTCAACAAAACCTGATGCTCTACTTGCAGCAAGACTGTGTGATGTAGCTCCTGACGGGTCATCTACAATGATTAGTTTTGGGATGCTAAACTTAAACCATTTAAACGACCAAGAGCATCCCGTTCCCTTGGATCCAACAAAAGAGTACAAAGTAACTCTGCAATTAAATGCAGTGGGCATCACCATTCCTAAAGGTCACCAACTACAACTTTCACTATCACCAACGTATTGGCCTCACGCCTGGCCGTCTAAAGAAGAAGCATTAATAACCATTCACACAGGTAAAGACACTATCTTACATTTACCTGTTCGACCTAAAAATGCTCATAAAGCTGACGGTGAATGGCCTTTTGCAGAGCCAGAGGCAGCTCCAGTACTACCTAAAGAAATTCTTCGAGAAGAGTCTCGCGATCGTCGTATTGATTACAACCTCCTAGAAGGGCGTTGGACTTTAGATGACTTTTCTGATGAAGGCAAACGGAAATTGCTGAATAATAATATTGAGTACGGTAGCACAAATCGAAATATTTATTCCATATGTGAAAACGATCCATTATCTGCAAGTGCACGTTGCACTTGGGAGTTAACACTCGGACGTGAAGATTGGGAAACTGAAATTCACACTGACAGTAGTATGACGAGTGATGTTACAAATTTTTATTTAAAAAATACAATCAAAGCATATTTAAACAATGAACTTGTCTTTGAAAAATCATGGGAAAAGGAAATACCAAGACATTACCAATAAGCACTGGGGTCAGACCTCTATTTCGATAATGTTTCCGGGGACAGTCCCCCACTGCGTTAAAGCGCCGGGGGACTGTCCCCTTAATTTGCTCTTGAATCTGCAATCACAAGATGCTAATATGAGCATATGCTCATATAAAGGGAGTGGATTCATGGAACATTCATACATAGACCTCGATGAGGAAACACTATTTATCGTATCTCAAACATTTAAAGCACTCGGCGATCCGACGAGAATAAGAATCTTGCATTTGTTAGCGGAAAAGGAATGTTCGGTAGGAGAAATTGTTGAGCACCTATCGCTCGGTCAATCGACGGTTTCGCATCAACTACGCTTTCTAAAGAACCTTCGTCTCGTTAAATCAAGACGGGCAGGGACGTCGATTTATTACTCACCAGAAGATGAACATGTGTTAAAAATTCTAGAAAAAACAATTCAACACGCGACGCATGATTAAGATTTTGTCTTCTGCGTCGTTTCTTAACACACACTATATGCACACATGATCATATAAGACACATAGAAAGGAGCTACACTTGTGGGACATCATCACCATCACGGACACGGACACCACCATCATCATGCCACTGGCGAAGCCAATAAGAAAAACTTAGTATATGCCATGATCATTATCGGTAGTTGGATGATCATTCAACTCTTTGGAGGGCTTTGGACTGGTAGCTTAGCTTTACTTGCCGATGCCGTTCACATGTTCAATGACTTCTCCAATTTATTAATTAGCTTCTTTGCGATCGTACTCGCTAGTAAAGCAGCAACAGCAACACGAACTTTTGGCAACCATCGTTATGAAGTGCTCTCATCACTCTTAAACAGTGTTATGCTTCTCGTTATTGCATTTTTCATTATCCGCGAAGCGGTTCAGCGGTTCGTCGAACCACAAGCCGTAATGGGTGGCGCAATGATTGTTATTGCCTTTATCGGTCTTATTGCAAACATTGCTGCATTGTTTGTGTTAATGCGTGGCGATGTGAAGAACAACCTAAATATGCGCGGGGCTTACCTACATGTATTGTCTGATACACTCGGGTCGGTCGCTGCAGTTGTAGCTGGAATTATTATTCTGACGACTGGATGGTACCTCGCAGACCCGATTCTAAGTATTGTTATTGCAGTAATGATTTCACTTTCAGCATTTCGATTATTAAAAGATACCATTCACGTTCTACTCGAAGGAACGCCAAGGCACCTTGACGTCGACAAGATTAAGAATGAATTGCTTTCAATTGAAGGTGTTGCAACGGTCAGTGATTTGCACATTTGGACGATTACCTCTGGGATAGAGAAACTAACCGTTCATCTAAAAATCAGCCCAGATCAAAGCTCAACTCAAGATGAAGTCCTTCACAAAGCAAAAGAGTACGTTCACGATTCTTTACACATTACTAAAAGCACAATTCAAATCGAAAGAGATCATACTTGAGATCTCTTTCGATTTTTTGCGTTTTTAAGGATCCTCACGATCATTCTAGAAAGTAAGCCGAGCATAAAAAATGCGATGAACGGTAAAAGCGCAATTTCTGGGTAAGCCAACAACAGAAAGAAAAAATATACGCTTAAAAATAGACAGCACCAACTAATGATGTGTAACAGGGTAGCTAAAATCATAACTCCTCCGAAACGGAATCACCCACATGCAACGAGCGTTTTCTAAAGACAGATTGAAATTCGGTTTGCTCGATGTATTTCTTAAGTAATTGATTCATAACGTTAAGCTCTTCTTCTGTGTAAATCGATTGAACATGTTCATACAATTGTTCTTCAATCTGTTTTACAGTTGCCCATTTTTGTTTGCCATGATCACTAAGGCAATACCTTCTTGCTCTTTGATCTTGTTCATCGGTCTTGCCTTCAACGAGCCCGTTTTTCACTAACGTATTTACCAATCGTGACGGACTACCCGTTTCACAAATTAAATGCTGACCAATTTCTTTTAGTGTCAGCATTGATCGTTCATTTAACACGGTCAGTACCTCTGCCTGAGACGGAGTTAAGTCGAGATTTTTCAGATGAATGGTTAATTCGCGATTTCCCACTCGTTGCATCGCTAAAATATGAAAACGAAATTGTTCTTCTTGTTGGTAACGCACCGAATTCCTCACTTTCGTTACAACGTAATTGTCATCGGTTTTACACTAGGATCGTGATTTGCAAAAACATAATCAACTTGCTTTGCTTGTTGTTGAACCCAGTGCAATGATTGTTTTGCTTGTTTTTCATTGACCGTAATGCCTGGTACGACTAGTTCTTCCCACGACTGGGCACTATAGCCTGTATCATTCACGAGTAGCATTGATGCACGACTCGTTTTCAATAAAACGCTGAACATTCCTCGACTATGACCTGGCGTATGGATAAGTGTGACGCTACCATCACCAAACAAATCATAGCTTTTACCGATAGGTCCTAAACCACTCTCTTCAAAATCAAACGTGACGAGTGGGACGCCTTTCCACATTGTTTTATTATAACGCATCCCTCGATTTGCAACCGCCCATTCTTCTCTGCTAACGAGTATGGACGATGCGCCCTGAACATGTTTTAAACCACTAACATGATCTGCATCAAGGTGACTGAGTAGTACGTAGTCGAGATCTTCTTCACTATATCCTCGAGCATGTAACAACTCACGAATCGATTCACCTACTGGCAATACACCCTTAAACATGGCGTGTGCTAACGTGCCTAAATGCTTTCGTTGGTTCGTTCGGATATCTTCATGCCACCCAGTATCGAGCAGTACTAGGCCTTTTTGATGTTCAATTAAGTACGTAGAAACAGGAACCCAACACTTCTTCTTTGAGCTTCTTAACAAACCGGTATACGGTGCGGGATGCCATCCCTTTTCTTTAAGCGCTAACGCTCGATCAATCTGCACTTTTCCTGTCTGCATGAGATGTACGTTCAAATGATCTCACTCCTTTTTAAATGACACGTCATTTAATTATAGATGACGTGTCATTTAAATACAAAGAAAAACAGCCTCTCGTACCAAAAGAGGCTGTCTTCCTTTCACCCAAAGGGCATGTGGGATTTTATCTAGATCTAAAGGGGTCTTCTTCACAGTACAAAAATTCGCCCACACATACAATAGAATTAACGAACACTATACATAAAATTGAAACAATTTACATTCCGTGGGGACAGTCCCCCATCGCGGTGGTGCGTTACACTGTCGGGGGACTGCCCCCTATCACGGTGATGCTTTACACTACCGGGGGACTGTCCCCTTGCTTTGTTCGGTTTTCTTCGTTGTTCTCGTCTTCGCTTAGCGCTTCGACTTCTTCTTCAATCTCTTCTTCAGTCGTCTCTACGGGTGGGGCGAAGAAAGTTCCGCCTGATACGTCTTTCACGTTGTGAACGACAACAAATGAATTCGGGTCCACTTCTCGGATGAGGCGCTTTAACATGAGCAATCGGTAGCTCGGTACAACGACATACAAAATGTAATGTTCTTTTTCTGTAAATGTCCCTGAACCGTTGAAATACGTCGCACTAGAAGTCATATTGACGGTGACACGCTTTGCAATTTCTCGATACTCTGGTGAAACAATCGTGACGGCTTTCTTCGCATCAAAACCACCAATCACGTAGTCACTTGCAACTTTACCGATAAACAAAGCAATAATCGTGTAAAGCGTATACAACGGTCCGATAATGAACACACCGGCGAATACGATCACTGCATCCATAACAAACGTCGTTAATATAACATTCCATTCGTAACGTTGCGCGAGTAACCTGGCAATCGTTGACGTACCGCCAATTGAGCTCCCTGCTTGAATGATAAATCCAAATCCAATTCCCATCGTGAGCCCGGCAAATATCGCAGCAACGAGGGGATCACCAAGTGGGGTTGTTACCATTCCCTCTGTTATAAAAATAAACAATGATAGCAACGGAACATTAATCATCGTCTTCATGAACATGTTACGTGGTAAAAACTTATAGCTCACAAGTTGTAGCAAAATAAATGAAATAAACGTAATGACACCTGGAGACCATTCAAATGCATAAAACAAAAGTAAGGCAATCCCTAAAATCCCGCCATCGGCAATTTGGTTTGGCATTGCAAATACTGTTACAGAGAGCGCACAAAGTGCGGTCCCGAATAAAACGAATATGGCTTGTTTCATGTTGCACCTCCACCTAAACAAGTGAAACTTTAACGCCCTTTAAAGGCGTTCGGTCGACCCGCTTGTTTTTCATAATATCGTTGTTCTTTTTGCTCCGTACGAAACGTTTTCTGTGAAGGGTCATGCGCCTCATTAAAACTCCCCCCACTCACATCTTTAACCGTGTGCACGACTGTAAACGCGTTCTCATCCACTTGTCGAACGATTTTCTTTAAGTAAAACAGACGTTGCTTAGGAATGGCAACATAGATTAAGTTTTCTTCTGAATTATTGTTGTCGTCCGTGCCTTTCAAAATCGTCGTATGAGCTCCAAGGCTTGTCCGAATAGCCTCCGCAACATCCACCGTTTTCGGCGTAAAAATATGAACGACCTTCTTCGATTCAAAACCTTCTAGTACATAATCGGTCACTTTTTTGCCGACGAACAATGCAAGTACGGTATACATCGTCATAAGCGGTCCGATAATAAATACCCCTGCAAGTACAATAAGCGCATCTAAAACGAAATTCGTTCCTGTGAGTTCCCAGCCGAACTTGTAATTGAGCATGCGCGCAATCGTGGACGTCCCTCCAGTCGTACTTCCTGACCGAAAGATAAATCCAAAGCCAATCCCAGAGAAAAGACCAGTGAACAACGCGGCCAGCATAGGATCTGGAATGCTCTGACCTGTACCTTCAAATATGTAAATGAATAAAGAGAAGAGCGGGATCGTTACGAGAGATTTAATAATCATATCTCGAGGTAAATAGCGGTAGCCAATTAATAGGGTGATCCCGTTTGCGATAAGCGTTATGAGTGCGGGCGAGAAACCGAAACCATGATAAAGCAAAAGCGCCAACCCTGGCACTCCCCCTTCAGCAAGATTGTTCGGCATTGCAAACAACGTGACAGATAAAGAAAAAAATAAAATTCCGGTAACGAGAAACACATAGTTTTTGAGCATAAAAACAACCTACTTTCACAAAATCAACACAAGCACAGTTTATGATTCCCGTTTTCACTGAGAAAAACACGTAAAAAACCGACAGGAATCAGATCCTGTCGGTTACATTCGTGATGAGTCGTTACGTACATAGGAAAGTATCATCTCTTTGAGCATTTCTTGTTGCTTGTGTGGGGCAATGTCTTTTTCTAAAAACGTAATGGGTGACTTTAATGTAATGTTACTTCCGAACGTTCCATAACTGTTAATCGCGGTGATAATTGCCTCTTTTATCGGAATGTCACGGCGAAAAGAACCGTCTTCTGTTCCGTCTTCGACGAGTTGCATTACGAGGTCGGCGATGCGCTTTTGCGTCTCAATATACTCATCAATTGTGTCGAGTGGCTCATCTGAAAACGAAGCATAACTTTCAAATGCTTCACGAAACGTGGCACTTTGAGTGAGTGTATCATCTTCTTGAATCGTTAATAAATCAAATATCTTAACTAGTCGTTCAAGAGCCGTCGTCTGTTGGTTCACAACGAACTCAAACGAGTGAATATGCTTTTCAAGGTTATAACTTGCAACGGCAACGATTAAACGATCTTTCTTCGGAAAGTAGCGAAACAACGTCGCAACTCCTATTTCTGCTTCATCAGCAACTTCTTGCATTTGCACCCGATCGAATCCTCGTTCAAGAAAAAGCTGCTCAGCTGCTTGAACGATGCTTTCATAACGTCTCGTCTTATTTTGCATGCGTTTTCCGTTAGTGTTCATAATAATCTCCTTTACTACAAACGATACCTTATTGTAGAGTACAAAATTATTGCCTAAAGGGAAAGCGAAGGATATAATAAAAGTGATAGTTCAACTATCATATTTATAAATAGGGAGGCTTTTTCTAATGAGACTTCAAAATAAAATTGCTTTGATTACAGGTGCCGGTAGCGGAATGGGTGAAGCAGAAGCCCTTCGTTTTGCTAAAGAAGGTGCAACGGTCATTGCCACAGATATTAATGAAGAAGCTGTACAACAAGTTGTAGAAACAATCACTTCAGCAGGTGGCCAAGCTACTGCTTATAAACATAACGTCGCTTCAAATGATGATTGGAAACAGATCATGGCTGCTGTTAAAGATCAATTTGGTCGCCTTGATATTCTCGTCAATAACGCAGGAATTTCATTACCGACCCCTTTTGAACAACAAACAGAAGAAGATTGGTCTAGAACGTACGGAATTAACATTAATGGCGTTATGTTTGGGATGCAACAAGCTATCCCACTCATGGAGGAAAATGGTGGTTCAATCGTGAACATTTCATCCATCTCCGCATTAACAGGGATGGCTGGCGCTGGTGCATACACAGCATCAAAAGGCGCTGTACGCTCAATTACAAAGGCTGCAGCCGTTGATTATGGTAAGAAGAACATCCGCGTCAATTCTGTTCATCCAGGGTACATCGTTACACCAATGAGCGCCCCTTCTATGGAACAATATAAAGATTATTTCTTAACACAAGTCGCATTACCGCAACTTGGAAATGCCGAAGAAGTCGCAAACGCGGTTCTCTTCCTCGCGTCTGATGAAGCAAACCACATTACCGGTATTGAATTGCCCGTAGACGGTGGCGTAACGGCAAAGTAAGTATACAAAAAGAACGTTGTCTCCTTTGACAACGTTCTTTTCACGTTCTCTTTTCTTCGAGTCCATGGTACGATACGCTTGACTGAACGATTGGATTAGGTGATTTTATGTCTAGACGAATTGTCGTTGCACTTTTAGCTGGAATAAGTACGCTACTCACGTTTATGGTTCTTCGTTATTTTTCGATTGAACTTTCGACCCTTGAACATTGGCTACTTCTTGCCATCATTGTAGGACTGGCTGTATTATTTGGCGCAAAACCTGCAAAGTAAGTATACATAATTGAAAAGGATGACCACCGATGAACAACATCACAGCGTATTGGGACGAGCGGGCACTTGGCTACTCAAAATCGAGCGTTGAAGAACTCTCTAATGAAACAAAAAGCAAGTGGCAACAACACTTACTACACTACATCCCTACAGATCAACATTTGAAATGTCTCGACCTCGGTTGTGGACCTGGCTTCCTCTCTCTTTTACTCCAAGAGATGGGTCATACAGTTTATGCCATAGACGCGTCTGAATCAATGATTGAACACGCCAAAGCTAATGCGGATCAGAAAGGATTAACGATTGATTTCTCAGTTATGGATGCACAGGCGTTGCAATTTGACTCGTCTACGTTCGACTTAATCGTGACTAGAAATGTGACGTGGAACCTTTCTTCACCAGAAAAAGCATACAATGAATGGTTGCGTGTATTGAAACCTGGTGGGCGTCTGCTTAACTTTGATGGCAACCATTATTTGCATCTATTTGATAAACGCTATGCAAATTTTCGCAAATCCAACGCATACGACGACCCACATCAAACCGTGCATCTAGATGGAATTAACACGAATACCATTGAAGAAATTGCACGTCATCAGCCTCTAAGTTCAATAGAACGACCTGAATGGGATATCGCTTTCTTTAAAGATCAATCGGTGAAGATGATCGACGTACAAACAACGCCAATCACTTTCACGAATGACGCCTTCGAAACTGAGACGATCATTGAACGCTTTCACCTTTGTGTAGAAAAATGTTAAACGAGCATGTTCACTTTCGCATGATCAACAAATGCACGGAATAACGCTTGGCTAGAAGGACTTTGCACATGGAATTCAGGATGCCATTGAACCGCAAGCACAAATTCGTGATCTCGATGGCCAATCGCTTCGACGAGCCCATCATCTGCGACCGCATAAGGATCAAAGCCTTCAGCTAACTGCTTAATGCCTTGATGATGGTAACTGTTGACCTTCAATGTGGTCGTTTGAACGATATGATATAGGGAAGAATTAGGATGAATAGACACTTGGTGAATTGGACGGTCATACGGCGGCTCTTGCTTATGTAAAATGGGTTCATCTTGTGCAATGTCAGTCGGGAGGTCCTGATAAAGGCTCCCACCTAGAGCAACATTCATCAGTTGTAGCCCACGACAAATACCGAACGCAGGCTTATTCATGTTTAACACTTCATGAAATAGCGCATACTCTAATTCATCTTTCTCTTTACATACTTCACCACACAGATTGCTTTTCACTTCTCCATATAACGCCGGGTTCACATCGTGACCACCCGTAAATAGAAAACCATCATACATACTCGTTAGCTGTTGAATCGAAGCCTGATCATTCATAAAAGGTAATATAACAGGTATTCCACCTGCAAGTTCAATGGCTTCCATATATCCTGGAAGCATCCAATAGCTATTCTTTTCATAATCATAAAGTGGCGTAACTCCAATTACTGGTTTCGTCATCACTGATACTCCTTTTTAGCTACAAGCATTTCACATTATTAGATAATTCACAAGAGTTGATCTGAAGATCATGAAACGAGGTGACTTTGTTTTGGAACCCTTAAAACAGCGGCCACTTAAGCGATATACCGTTGGCAAATTTCTATTGCTTTTGCTTCCATTTTACATTGTGTTTATGATTTATGGCATTTACAAACCCTTGCCAGATGAGTCCTTAAGCTATGATAGCGGATGGCATGAAGTAACCTCTCCACAACTTCTGTTTGATGAAACATATACGGATAATGGGAAGACCGTTCATGACCATTCGATTTTTAATAAAGTCGAACAAATGATTAATGAGGCAGAGTCGTTCATTCTCGTTGATATGTTCCTATTTAATGATGAATACCCAGCTGACATGGACTTTCCTACACTTTCAAATTGGCTTAGTGCTCAACTAGCTTTAAAGAAACAAGAAAACCCTGATATAACCATTGTTGTTACGACAGATCGCATAAATAGCTTTTATGATAGTCGTGTTCCAGAGCATATTGAGTTTATGAGAAGTGTGGGTATTCATGTTGTCTGGACGGACATGTCAAAAGCTCCTGACTCTAACCCGATTTACTCCGGAGCTTGGCGTGCGTTTATGCAATGGTTTGGGACACCAGCGGGTGGGTATTTGCCGAGTCCATTTGGCTCGGAAGCTGAGCCCGTCACGTTACAAGGATACCTTGATTTATTTAATTCAAAAGCAAATCATCGCAAAGTCGTGCTCACTGAACAAAGCGGACTCGTCACATCCGCAAACGCTCACGATGCAAGTGCCTACCATTCAAACGTTGCCTTTTATGTAGAAGGAGAACTTGTCCAGCATTTATTAGAAACTGAAAAAGCAGTCGCCCGTTTTTCTGGAAAGGAACACGTGCTGGAAACATTAGAAGTCGTCCCTTCTGAACAAGATGCAGAGAGCACTCTACAAGGCAAAGTCGTCACTGAGTATGCCATCAAAGAAGAAATCATACGTACCCTTCAAGAAAGTGGTGAAGGAAGTGATGTCTGGCTAGGCTTGTTCTATCTATCCGATCGTGATGTGATCAATGAATTGAAGAATGCTGCAGAGCGAGGCGCAAACGTTCGAGTGATCTTGGATGGGAATAGCGAAGCGTTTGGACATGAGAAAAACGGAGTGCCCAATCGTCCCGTTGCAGATGAGCTTGAGCGAGCCCATCCGAACATTCAAGTACGTTGGTACAATACAGACGGTGAACAATACCATGTCAAAATGATGTACATTCGTAATGGTGATGATGCCATCGTTACCGGTGGCTCGGCTAACTTTACGAGACGAAACTTAGATGACTACAACTTAGAAACTAACGTGATGTTTGCTGGATCAGCTGATCATGAAATGATGCAGCAACTAGATGAGTACTTCATTCGCTTATGGAATAACGAAGATGACCAGCAATACACCTTGCCTTACGCTCACTACGGTGAACAACCACAATGGAAAAATTGGCTGTATCGAATCCAAGAAAGTACCGGTTTATCAGCGTTTTAGTGTACGTGTTGTCTTAATTACGAGGTGCAGACTACAATGAACGTGGTCTGCACCGTTCACATAAAAACACCCCGTTCCGAAGCACTTGCCTTGCTAGTCATTTAGCCTATCCACCCTAATCTACAAGGAGGACTTATGCTACTTATCATTTCCTATCTCATCGTCTTGTTCTTACTTAGCATTGTATTTGGGGTGTTTCTCGTCGCCTTAGGGTTTGCAGGGTCGTTATCACCATTTCAGCTCGTCATCGCTCTAGGCGTTGCACTCCTCATGTGCTTATTATCGCTCAACTCTCATATCCACCGACACATGCCAGAAACCGATGTGTTTGAAGAGCTAAAGACCCGCAACTCCCATGTTACCTTGCTCTTCATAAGCCTGTGGTTAGCAACATGCAGTACCTTGATCTCTTCACTTTTCATAACACCATATCAAATATGGATCTTTTATCTAACTCCTTTTCTCTTCACATTTGGCTGTCTACTTCTCATCCGCCATACACTTCAGATGAAGTTTCAGCTCTCACTCGTTTTTCCTACCATCGCCTTTGTTGTCGTCGTGACGTACACGATTCATTTGTTCATGATTTATTTCATTGGGCTGATGTGATGGCACCTTGCTTAGAACTAAGAAACGACTCTCAATCCTGATGAAAAACGAATTACTAAAAATAAAACTGTAAGTCCGAGTATGATAAAAAACAAGATCATCGTGTATGGAGCAAAGATCGCCCCAATCATAAGAAGCCCACTAACGACAAACACAAAAGAAAATGGCCGAACACTGTTATTCCACACTTTCGCTAAAATCGTCTCTTCATGAACCTTAAACCGGTGCAACTGATTACCCATTATGCAGAATACGAATCCAACACTGAGTGGAACGATAAATAGTGGGTCTCCCCAAAACCCAAGTACATTCAAGTTCATCACGTGAAGAAGAATGAATAGTACGAAAACAACACTCGTAATCACTGTATTTAACCCTGCTTGATATCGATTGTACTGTTCATGATTACTATTCAATCGATTTGTCATTGCATGTAACCCAACAACTCCGATCATAGTCGCCGGATAAACAAATGCATCAACTCCGGCACCGTGCAAACTGTAATAAATCACGCTACTTACAACACCAGCAAACGTTAGCAAAACCATTATGAACATCATGACTATCCCTCCTTATTAAATTTCATCAACCACCTTACTACTTCTTGAAACACGGTCGTATTCAGTGAATACATTACATACTGCCCCTGTTTGTTGGCATACACTAACTCTGCTTGCTTTAAAATTGTAAGATGTTGAGAAATACCCGCTTTACTCATCGTAAATTGATCGGCAATCTCTCCTGCTGTAAGATCCTTCTCATAAAGCAAATCTAAGATCTTCCTGCGATTCTCGTCAGAAAGCGCCTTATACACATCGTTGTTTAACATCATTCTCTCCTACTAACGTCCATTAGTTAAGTATTTAAGTAATTACTTAAATATAAACATACAGATCCATACTTTTCAAGTCCTACAAAAAAAGCTAGAATCAACGGTTAGTCGATTCTAGCTTTTCGCTTATGCCTCTGTGCTTTCTTCCTTGTTTGCTTTTTTCTTAATTACTTTCTTCGATACGTAAATACCAACCTCGTACAAGATAATAAACGGAATTACCACAAGAAATGGTGTAAAGAAATCTGGTGGTGTAATTAACGTTGAAATGACTAAGAGAAAGAAGTACGCATACTTTCTTGATTTTGCAAAAGTCTCTGGTTCAACAATACCTAAAGATGTTAAAGCCATAATGATTAACGGCAATTGAAAAACAAAACCAATTGGGATCGTCGTCATCATGAGAAATGAAAAGTACTCAGATGCTGTGATCATCATGTTAAAGTGCATTTCTCCAAGCTCAATAAAGAACATAAACGCAATTGGATGGATGATGAAATATCCAAAAGAGAGTCCTAAGACGAAGCAAAGAAATACAGCAGGTATGTAGTTGAACATCTGTTTAGACTCACGTGCACTTAACGCAGGTTTTACAAATCGCCATGCTTCAAAAACGATGTACGGTAGAGATAAACCTACACTAAGTATTCCAGACAAATAAAAATACAATTTAATGGCGTCTAACGGACCGAGCATGACAAGCTCAAAGTCACCGACTAAGATATCCATGTAGAATCGTAACAATATAAACATGGTAATAAAAAGTATTGAAAAAATGATAAGTGTTCGAATGACCGCTCCCCGCAACACGGATATATGATCCAATGTTGGTTGCCGATCCATTTCCTCAGTTGTTCCACTCATGGCAACAGACCTGTTACTAACAACACGTTAAACGTCTCACTTGTTAAAGACATTCTTCGTTCTAAAAACTGTTACTAGTAACAGTTTCACCTCGCTTTCCTATGTTGATCTTTACGAGTGCATTTTGATAGGTCCAACAAGCGTTTTCCCTTCAGCATGTGCAGCCATTAAGGTTCAATCCACTTCCATTAATTCAATAGTTTATGACCAATGCTGATGATTCACTCGTATCCAAGAGCAGGGTACATATAATTTCATGTACGCCTAACTCCTAACTAGGTTGTATGTATTCGTTCAAACGAAAAAAGTTACGGTAGTTAAGATGCTATAAAAATATAATAGATTGAACAGGAACCCCAACTATTAAATATAGCGATACTCCATCCATCTGTCTATACTTATCTTCTTTAATTTAATGCTAAATACGAGAAAAGCTGAGAACAAAGTTCTCAGCAATTAATCTTTCTTTGGATCAACATTCTCAATCGTCGTAACTTGAGCTTCTTTCGGTACGTTCTGATCAGACTTAGGTTCTTCATCATCCATTAACTTGTTCGTCGTCTTCTTAAATTCTGAAATCGTTTGCCCAAACGCTCCACCGATTTCTGGTAATTTCTTCGGTCCAAAGATCAACAATGCTAATAGTAGAATAAGAATCAAACTCGGAATTCCGATGTTTAATGGACTCATACTCGTACCTCCTTAGTTATCGTCTTCAACTAATAGTCTTGGGTCATCGACGTAATCAAGAATGCCTTCTGCTGCTCGGTAAGCAAGCGCTGCAACGGTTGGTGTTGGGTTATTTCCTCCGTTATGTGAAAACGTAGACGCTCCTGCAACAAACAACGAACCTGTCACTAGAAGCCCCCATAATCGTACCACCGGTATTATGAGTCGTCTGATACGGGACGATATCATAATCTCCTGTCGTATGGTTTACTTCTTCAACAATATCCGCACCCAATCTGCTCCATGACCTTGCACTTTCTGACTAGCCATTGATAAAAAAGATTCACATAGAGGTCTTTACTCTGTTACGTTTCTACGTTTATTTTTCTCCAATTAATGGAATAAGGGTACTACGAACTATAAAGCAGGAACGCCTTTCAACAATTCTTATTATTCAATATAAGAGGTCTTAATCGGGAGGATCGTACGTGCAAAAACGTTTTGTCTGTTCAGTCGTCGTTGTTGCACTTTTGGCTGGCTGTTCTCAAATTTTACAGAAGAGTGATGAAGGGGAGTCTTGGGAAGTGGAGTTTCAAGCGGACCAAACGGTTGATGCGGAAGAAACCAGTACCATTACTTTCAAGTATTTAGAGGATCCCGAAGAAGTTGAAGAATTTAGTTTTGACTCAAGTACGGGTGTTGCGGTTAGTGGCGCCTCCTTACATGGAAGCGAAACGTTTACATCCGAAAGCGAATGCTCAGGGTGTATGCAGACCCCTGATCAACCTATTGAGGTCACTATTCGTTGGTTAACGATTGAAGGTGATGAATTCGAAGAATCATTCATTCTTGAGTAATTGAATTTGTCTAGAAGTTACATCTACATTTCGGAGGTGGACATGAGCAATTTTAAAAAAGGAATGAGACATTCAAGATACCGGACAGTACTTTTGAGCATTACTGTAATGCCAATTATCGCCGTTTTAGGTTTCCTAAATGTCATACCAGTATCTACTACACTCGCCTGGTTTGCACTCGCTGCGTTTATCGTCGGTTTGATCGTCTTTTTCGTTTCATTTAATGGTAAAAGCTCTGCAGACACTAAAGGATAAGCTTCTACTCTCTTTCTATAGATGGTGGTGTTGTTCATTAAGAAAAAATACTTGCTCTACTTTGGATTCGCATTCATTGGTGCACTCATCGGCATTGCCATTTCCCAATTAATCTTTAACTAACGCCAAAGCAATGCTTGGCGTTTTTATTTTGTCATTACATAACGGTTCAGATCATTCCTTCTCAAAATTTTTTTTTGGATCTTTACGTCATTCATTTTCATAGCTACTTTCTCCTAGAGTGCTTAATTGATATGGTATCCAGGATTTCAATTGCTAACTTACAACCTCATTGACCATGACAACCTTTTAACAATAGTGAAAAAATTTAATTGACAATCGTTATCAGTCGCTATACACTGGCTGAGAATGATTATCATTTTCGAATTCATTGCTGTCATTCGCAATTACATACACAAAGGGGTTTCGATTAGTATGAAACGTTCTCATCTTTTATTTTCATCCGCTTTACTCTCACTTGCTTTAGTCGCATGTTCAGATGAATCGAGCGATACGACATCTGCAACAACACCTGATGATGAAGGAGAAGAAGCCGCTACACCTGACGAAAGTGCAGACGAACAAATTGTCATTGAGCATGCCTTTGGAGAAACGGTTTTGGACGAAAAACCTGAACGGGTCGCTACGGTTCAATGGGGAAATCAAGACATTGCCCTCGCTTTAGGGGTTGAGCCAGTTGGCTTCTCAGCCGCAAACTATGGCGTCCAAGACGATAGTGGTCTTCTACCTTGGACGAAAGACCAGCTCGATGAACTCGGTGTTACCGATCCGAATATTTATCAAGATACGGATGGCTTAGACTTTGAAGCGATCTCTGACTCCAACCCTGATGTAATTCTTGCAAGTTATTCTGGTATTACACAGGAGGATTATGACTTACTTACGCAAATTGCTCCGGTCGTTGCCTACCCTACCACGCCTTGGACAACACCTTGGCGAGAGCAAGTGCTCATGAACGCTGAAGGAATGGGAATGAAAGCCGAAGGCGAGCAATTGATTGAAGATACTGAAGCAACCATTGATGACGCTCTTGAAGATTATCCAGAAATTGAAGGAAAGAGTGTCGTTTGGGTCAACTTCTCTGCAGATGATCTATCGAACCTACATTTGTATACACCTGCCGATACGCGTGTTTCATTCTTAAAAGAGGAATTAGGTTTAAGTACACCTGACGACGTTGAAGCAATGATTGAGAATAAAGATGAATTTTATCTTAGTTTAAGTGCAGAAAATGCCGACGTGCTAAATGATGCTGACATTATTATCGGTTATGGCGATGAAGACTTGTATGAAGCTGTAAAATCCGATTCAAGACTCGGTCAAATTCCTGCTGTTGAACGAGGATCTGTCGTGATGGTCGGCAATGCAACACCACTCGCTGCCGCTGGTACTCCGAATCCACTTTCAATTGAATACACGATTGAAGAATATGTAGAACTTCTTGGAGACGCAGTCGAAAAAGTTGATGAGTAATTCCCGTATTTCATCGCAAGAAAATCACGTATTTGTTCCAAAAACGTTAACGAAAACGATTGTGATTTCCATTGTATTGCTTTTCATCGTCAGTGTACTTTCCCTTGCCTTTGGTTCTCGTTTCGTGACTTGGAATGAACTGATGACTGGGCTCTTTTATCCTGAACAAGATTCGTACGGGGCAAGCGTCGTTCGCGAGCGCATTCCCCGTACGGTTTTTGCTCTCTTTTGTGGTGCTGCACTCGGGGTGTCCGGTGCGCTTATGCAAGCAATCACCCGTAACCCGATTGCTGATCCGAGTATTTTAGGCGTCAATACGGGTGCTGCACTGTTTGTTGTTAGTGGTTTAGCTTTTTTTAATATTAGTACTGCCAGTGAATACATTTGGTTTGCCATCGTAGGAGCCATGCTAACTGCCATCTTCGTCTATGCGATTGGATCCCTTGGACGGACCGGAGCAACACCGTTAAAGCTCGTCTTAGCCGGTGCAGCCACAAGTGCAGCTCTATCATCGCTCGTAAGCGCCGTATTAATTCCTCGAACCGATGTGATGGATCAATTCCGTTTCTGGCAAGTAGGCAGCTTAGGATCAGCAAGCTGGAATGCAATTCTTACGTTTTTGCCGTTTCTTATTGTTGGCGTCATACTAGCAATCTGTACTGCACCTGCGTTAAATGCGCTTGCACTCGGTGATGATGTAGCAAAGAGTCAAGGAGTTCAGCTCACGACGTTGCGCATTTTCTCTGCGTTTGCAGGTGTTGTGTTATGCGCAGTCGCAACAGCCCTAGCCGGCCCCATTGGCTTTATTGGGTTACTTGCCACCCACCTTGTTCGTTTATTGCTCGGCCCCGATTTACGCATCGTCATTCCAATGGCCGCCATTGCTGGTGCGGTTGTTTTAACAATTGCTGACGTTGTTGGCCGTGTGATCGGAAGTCCTGGCGAACTTGAAGTTGGCGTTGTTACTGCTCTAATTGGAGCTCCATTACTAATCTACTTAGCGATTAAATTGAAAGTGCGTTCATTATGACTACAAATTCTCTTATTACAATTAAACGCGGTCGTCAAAAAAGGCAACGTCGCTGGTTACTCGTTAACCTTCTATTAATCCTTACAGCTATGATTCTTTGTGTTGCCATGCTGTTGCTCGGAAATACGTTTCACCATCCTGTCGATGTTTTTCGGGCTCTTACCGGTGAAACTGTTGAAGGCGTATCATTCGCTGTAAACAACATTCGTTTACCACGAATGCTCGCTGGATTGCTTGCCGGAATTGCATTTGGCATTGCCGGTAACACGTTCCAAACGATGTTACGTAACCCGTTAGCGAACCCTGAAATCCTCGGTATTACAGCGGGATCAAGTGTTGCTGCGCTATTTTGTATTTTAATCTTGCAAACGAGCCAAACCGTTACATCGTTTAGTGCTGTAATCGCAGGATTACTTACCGTTATTGTTATTTATTTTCTTTCACGAAGTGGCTCGTTTTCCATCGGTCGACTCATTCTAGTCGGAATTGGAATCCAAGCGATGTTAAGTGCGGTCATCTCATACTTACTTATGGTTGGTGGTCATCAAGACCTTCCTTCTGCCCTTCGCTGGCTAAGCGGTAGTCTTAATGGTGTACAGCTGAATAGCCTTACTCCACTAGTCCTTGTAGTCGTGATTTTCTTACCGATCATTCTATTCTTGGGACGACACCTTCAATTGTTAGAGCTTGGCGAACAAGCAGCCATCTCACTAGGACTTCGAACTGACTTAACGCGAATACTATTGATTGTTAGTTCCGTATGCATGATTGCGTTTGCTACGTCTGTTACAGGACCGATTGCTTTCGTTGCTTTCTTGGCAGGTCCAATTGCGAAACGGATCGCTGGCGTCGGGTATTCAAATGTTCTGCCCGCTGGACTTGTGGGTGCGAATTTGGTTCTTGCCGCTGACTTGATTGGTCAATTTGCATTTGACGTACGCTTTCCAGTTGGGATTATTACGGGAATTCTTGGTGCGCCATTCTTGCTATATTTATTGATTCGCATGAACCGAAGGGGAAGTTTATGATAAAACCGAAGCATGATTTTCAAGCAGAAGAAATTGTCGCAGGCTACGATCAGAAGACGATTCTAAACAACGTAAGTATTGCAATCCCAAGTCATAAGATCAACGTAATTATCGGTGCAAATGCGTGTGGAAAGTCGACCCTGTTAAAAACGATGGCCAGACTGTTAAAACCAGACACAGGAGCGGTTACGTTAGATGGGAAGTCCATTCACCAAATGCCATCTAAAAAACTCGCAAAACTGTTAGGCTTACTGCCGCAATCTCCGATTGTCCCCGAAGGGATTACGGTAACAGACCTTGTCGGCAGAGGACGTTACCCTCATCAATCGTTTTTTAAAGGGTGGTCAAAAGAAGATTATGCCGCAGTTGCTGAAGCGATGGATATGATGCAAATTACAGAACTTGCAAATCGAAATATTGATGAGTTGTCTGGCGGGCAGCGTCAACGAGTCTGGATTGCCATGGCACTCACTCAACAAACGGACATCCTCTTTCTCGATGAACCAACAACGTATCTCGACATTACGTATCAAGTCGAGATCCTCGATCTCTTGACCGACCTGAATAAAAAGTACGGAACGACGATCGTGATGGTGTTACATGACATTAACCTGACTGCTCGTTATGCGGATTATATATTCGCATTACGCTCTGGTCAGCTTATAGCAGAAGGGACACCAACCGATGTGATTACGAGTAAACGAGTGGAAGAGATCTTTGATATGAAAAGCCAAGTGATTCTAGATCCAGTATCAAAGACCCCACTCGTTGTTCCAATCGGAAGACATCATCAGCATACGTAATGATCAGTCATGAAAAACACCGAGGAAGCAGGGATTGAAATCCTCTGCTTCCTCGGTGTTTTTGACGTGACAACTAGAAAATCCATATGAAACTTCTACTGTTATCTTTGCTTAATAACTAATTCATATGTTTAAATAGAATGATCGATCTATATATAAAGGAGTTTGACTATGAATACTATGAAAGCATTTCAAGTTACAGGATTCGGTGGACTCGATAAGTTAGAGTATAAAACAGTAGAACTCCCATCGTTAGAAAAAGATGAAGTGTTAGTGAAAATACACGCTACGGCATTAAATAACTCCGATATTTGGATGAGAGAAGGCGGATATGGGACAGATCGTTCTTCTGATGCTGCAGCAGGTTGGAGAAGAGAAGGAATTCAATTTCCACGAATACCAGGTTCCGATATTGCAGGAGAAATTGTAAAGGTCGGTTCTGAAGTGGAAGATAAAGTTCTTCATAAAAAGGTTGTACTTTTTCCCTTTCAATCCTCTGGAAAAGTAGGACATGAACATATGTCCGAAGATATTGCTTATATTGGATCTGAATTTGATGGTGGTTATGCAGAATACGTGATTTGGAAAGCAGACCTCTGCTATGATGCACCACTTACCAATTTAAGTGAAAGCGCGCCAATACCAGTTAGTGGCTTAACGGCTTGGCATATGATAAAAAGGGCAAATATCCAAAAAGGAGAAATGGTCCTAGTCAATGGCGCTACTGGTGGGGTTGGATCATTCGCTGTTCAAATTGCAGCCAATGTATTTGGCGCAAAGGTTATTGCGCTCGTACGCGATCAATCCTTAGATAAAAAAATGAAAGAACTAGGAGCTTATAAAACGGTTGCTTATAAATCACACCAACTAGTCGAGGACATTACAAAGGCATCTGATGGACAAATCGATGTTGTCCTAGATGTCGTTGGTGATGCGATGTTTTCTACTTCCTTAGCAGTACTAAAAAAGGGAGGAACGTTTGTGACCTCTGGGGCGTCAAGTGGTGTCTTAACTGAGCTTGATTTACGAACGTTATATTTAAAACATCTAAATTTATTAGGAAGTACCTTAGGTACAAAAGAAGAATTTGATGATTTGCTTAAGGCAGTACAAGACGGCTTAGTGAAACCTATTATTGATAAAACATTTCCATTAGAAAAAGCAAAAGAAGCACAATCATATTTCAAAGAATCTAAACAACTTGGAAAGGTTGTCTTATTACCTTAAAGTAAAAGCGAGCAGACAATTTAATCTGCTCGCTTTTACTTTATGAATATCACTTTAAACGTTTATGGTTAATCAGCCGATCCCGTTGATTTCTGATTCATTTTAGAAAGCGCCTTATTCTTGAATAAGCTAAATACTAAAATAACTATTTTTTCATTAGTTCCTCTCGCCATAAACGTTCCATAGTAACTTCATTATTTATGTAACTTAATACAAACACATCAGGATTACTGAGACGTTTCCAACAGTTAAAATCAAAATTGTTATCATAACTCTTTAACAGTAGAGACATTAAATTTCCGTGGGTAACGATAATTGTGTTTTCAGACTCATTTTTAAAAACTTCATCTATAACATCTACGATTCGGTTCATAGCTTCTTTACTTGACTCACCACCTTCAAATTTCAACTCCAAATCGGCGAATGTTGCTTTAAGTTTTTCGAGCCAGTCAGGTAAATCCATTGTACTTAGTGTACGTTCTGATAAACGTTTATCAATCTCTATTTTTATTTTTGTTTTCTCACTTATGGGTTTTACGGACTGAATTGCACGTAAATAGGGACTTGATATAATTCGGTCAATGCTGGTTTTTGAGAAAAATTCATATAAATATTCAGCTTGCATAAACCCTTGTTTTGTTAGTTGTGACTCTGGAGGTTGCCCTTGTGCTTCACAATGTCTTACTATATATATCCTTTTATTCATGCACCATTTCCCCCATCTTATAAATTTAAGGTTGTTATGACGAACGAAATCGAATCAATGCTTCAATCTTTTCGGGTTTTCATTCCTTCTCATCCATTTACGGAATTGTTTATTTTAGTGGTCTTTCTGTTGCAAACCAAGTTCCTAATCCGATCATCGTCAATCCTGATAATTGATTCACTCGTTTATCTTTATTGAAAGAGCTTCTAATCTTTGAGAGTAACCAGCCAGAAAGAGCATAAATCCAGGCACATACAAATTCAATAAAGATATAAGCAATACCTGTAATGAAAATCAATACAGGAATATTGCTAGCTTGAACACTAATAAACTGAGGTAAAAATACTGCAAACAATATATAGGCCTTAGGGTTAGACATTGCCACAATAAATTCTTGTTTAATCGCTTTTTTTACGGATGTAATTTCCTCATCATATTTTATCGGATCACTTTTGCAAAGCATTTGTATTCCCAGATAAATTAAGTACACAACACCGATCCATTTTACAATCTGAAAAAAGGCAGATGATGCTGTTAATAGTGTTCCTAAACCTAAAGCCACAGCTGTAATCATTATCAAAAAAGCACTAAATCGACCACTCACAGCACTTATTGCCACTTTTATACCGTGAGTATAGCTATTCCTTAATGATAAAATTTGATTCGGGCCAGGAGTAATTGCCATGATTATAGAGGCTACAATAAAGCTTCCCCATGTAATATCGCCCAAATTTGAGCCGTTAAAAAGAAATACCAGAGTAATAGAAGACAAAATTGAAAAAACAATGATTAAAGACAATTTCAGCTTCATTGTTGCACCCCTTACTTTCTAGCTATACCTGCTTCATTCGTTATCGAACATATAAATAAAGGAATTCGATAGGTGAATTACGTCATTACTGGCGGTCTAGTGGCTTAAAACTTTATTCTTCAATAACTCACTTATAGACTGGGGAATTTTGCTCTACTTATTTGCGAAACTATCATTCTACGTCTCCTTGAAAGTACTGGAGGCAACTAAACGCAAACTTATTTCTACATAAATTAAAGCGCGCACCCGATAATGGCATAAAGTTCTTAGACCAACTCCTAATCACTTTATTTCATGTATAAGAATGCTTTTTCATTTTTCTTACATAAGCAATTTGGCCAATATGATATGCATTATGTGTCGCAGCATTACCAATCAGTGCCCACCACTCAGCTTCTACAGGAAATCCAGCCACGGTTGATTCTAACGTATCTTCTTTTGTGATTAGTGCTTACCATTGCAACAGCACATCTAATAGCTGATCTTTAAGTTCTCCAAACTTTTTCTCTTTAGAGACGATAAAACTGTCTGCATTATCCTCTAATGACTGTATAGCATTGAAGTTAGACTGAACATACCGTTTTTGCCACACTTCATTCCAATAAATAAGATGCTGGATGATTTCTGCAATACTATGACTTTCAGCGTCAGGCTTCCAAAATGCATCGTCGTCATTGATTCCTTCAACAACTTCTTTAAAAGAAACATACCAGCTTCGATCATTTGCATTTGCCAATAACTGATTTAACAGGACTGCTTTCGCATCAACCATAACATTTCATCCCCTATAGCATTTATGACCTTATAAACCTTTCGACCTTCCTCAATCATATCCTCTCAGTAGCCGATTAAAATCAACAATCTATCCCATTCACAAAAAGCGCAAACCTTATTACAGGATTGCGCCCTATTAGGTCTTAGTCATGGAATTCGTCCATATATTTATATTCTTATAAATTCTTTGTGGTCCTTAAAATATATACTTCCTATAATCTTTAAAGAACACAGAGAGATAGCCTAAATTAGCAAATGGATACCTCACCTTTTGTAATTTCAGCGGTAACTCCGTCAACGGTATTTGTACCTTCTTCGCAGTGTTCTACTTTTTCCCACTCTACAATATAGTTTCCCCATCGTTTTTTTATAGATAATATATCTATTTCTTCGTTTTCATTACTGTTTTTATCAATTACTGACGAAAGTGCTTCTTCTTCTGATAGTTCCGGTTCTACGTTCAAGCGCCAAAAAACAACGATTAATATAGCACAAATTAATACGGTAATAAGAATTTTTATTCTCATATTTTTCACACTTCTATTCTCCCAAGTTATTTTGGAATGGCAACAGTAAATTGGACACTTTTTTAAAGGTCTACTATTTTATATTCAGTTGGTGTGGCATATCCAAGGGACCCTTGAATTTGGATATGATTGTACCAATGGACATAATCAAATAGTTCAAAATCAAGTTCATGTTGGCTAGAAAAAACCTTTCCGCGAACGAATTCTGTTTTAATTGTTTTCAAAGACGCTTCAGTTACGGCATTGTCATAGGGTGTTCCAATCACCTATAAATAATATAAGACTCACGCCTATATAGCCAAAACTAATGTCCATATTTATAATTATGTAATATACTAAAATTAAAGCGCAGTCCTTAATACAGGATCGCGCCCGATAATTGAAGAAGTAAAATATTGATTTGTTAGAGATTTGTCTCATAATACACTTTCTTTAATTCGTTTTTATAAGTCAGCATATAATAAATAATAACCTTTAGCAAAGAAGCTTCTTAAGTGTTTTGAACCCTCTTTTGCTCCCATTCTTCTCTTAAGATTCCCATTTTAATAGCGTCGTACCTTTTACTATTGACAGTCCTCGCCTGCCTAATTCTAGCCTCTTCTATCATACCTGCTTTTTTTGCAACAATTATCATTCGCTCGTTCCCAGACCACGTTGAAATCCCCACACGATGTAAAGGTGTATTTTCAAAAATATAATTCACCCACAATTTAAAAATTTCTGTCCCGAAGCCACCATTCCAAAAGTTTGGGTTATAAATTACAATACCTATTTCAAGCCAGTCTGTATTCTTATCAACCCAATAAGAATTTAATGTACCTATAAATTCATCATTAACTATGATTGCTAATAAACCTGGTATTTCTTCATTTTCAGTACCTTTGAATGAGTTCAAAAATTCATCTTTACTCATGTAGGGCTCTTCTATGTAGGGACCATTCCATTTCTTTGCATCTTGCTTATCCTCTTCGTATTTCCAAAAGTACAGATTTTCTAAATCCGTATGGTTTGGTTTTCTTAGTGAAATTTCTGCATCTTGTACTTTACTCATAATAATCACCTCAAAACAAATTAACTTTATATCTCATTATTATACCATGCTAAGGCGCAATCCTTTTTACAGGATCGCGCCTGATAGTTATAGAAAAATTTGTCTTCGTTCAAAAATATGCTTAGCTTCTTTTCTTCTTTTCACGATAGCAAAACACTGTAACCTCTATGTTGCCATTATGGTACTTAAATTCACGTCTACTTACATGATAGCCCCAACCATTGAGAATAAACACATCATTACTCTCAGGAATAAAAATTTGTTGCTCAGATTCAACGATATGTAATTTTTCTTCTTTACCTTCATCCAGATTATAAATTATCTTAGTTCTCACCTAATCACCTCATTTTATATACGAATAAAATAAATAAAGGATTCATCATATTACTTATAAATACCTACCTTAATAGTTTAAGAGCACTCTTCAACAATCTGGCCCTTTAACTTAATAGAATAGGTCTCCAATGACGGCAGCCTTTAACGTTTCGTAGATACGACCCATCCTACTTAAAAGCATTCGTGAAGCACGATTTGCTTCTGGTTTGGTTGTGTTCATTGTGGTAGCACATCAGTAAAACGGAATTGTAAATATCGTTCAAGACAACGCTATCTGTGTAATGATTGCGGAAAATCTTTCAATGATATGACGAACACACCATTTTCGAGCAAAAACAGCGTGTGAAGAAAGGAATAACCACATTCAGCACGTTAATAACTTTCATAGCCGCTTGAAAACTTGGATGAAACGTTTTCAAGGTGTTGCAATGAAATATTTGGATAACTATGTCTATTGGTTTCGTTGGTTAGAAATAGATAAGCATATAGCATTTGAAAAACAAGTTGGGCAAATGCTTATTTCTGCCTGCCAAAAATCAAATACTAAAACAGTTCAGATGTTGAGAACCGCTTGAAATTTCTCAGGAGGATTAATTGCTAAATTATAGTACAATTATACATATTAGGAGGTATCCAAATGATTTTTGAAATGACTACTCAGGTTAGGGTTTCCAACATTAAAGAAGGGCAAGAATGGTATGAAACACTGCTAAATAAGAAGCCTGATTTTACTCCACACGAGGGATTTGCGGAGTGGGAACTCATTCCTGGTTGTTGGTTACAGGTAGCAGAAGGAACTTTTACTAACGATAACGGACCATTACGTTTAGGAGTTACTAACATTGAAGTTGAAAGAGATAGACTTGTAAAAGAGCTGAAAATTGATAGTTTTGAAATACATTCAAGACCAGAAGTTCCTGTTAAATGGGGAACTTTCACAGACCCGTGGGGAAATCGACTTGGATTTTTTGAATACATGGATAAAAGCGAAGAGAAAGAACGTATTAAAACAATCGTTGGGACAATAGAAGTTTAAAAAGGTTTGAAAGAAATAGAACTTCGACCATTATTTATATAACAAAAACAACAAACTTTACAAAAACAGCCATATTAAAAAGTAAACAACACTAAAAATGACATCACTCTTTACGAGCAATGCCATTCATCACGTATTACTAGTCCTACTTACGTAATCAAAAATCAAACTCAGCTTCTTTTTGTTCACGAAGCTGCTTTAACGTTTCTGACAAGAGCAACGTGTCGTCCACTAAGTCTTGAAGTCTAAAGTGGATGTCGTCATTGATGATTTGTTTATTTAGGAAATCTTTTTCTTCAACGAACACGAAGCTTTGCGTAATATGAGCTTTCATATAATTTAAAATCGGCTTTAACTGTTGGTCGACGATCAGGTAATGTTTCGAAGATCCTGCTGTCATCACAACGCTAACGGTCTTATGCTCAAATGCTCGTTCTGGAAGCAAGTCAAAAACGTTTTTCAATGTTCCTGGGATGGATGCTTGAAACACCGGAGTACCGATAAGTAAAACGTCCGCATCCATAATTGTTTGAGTCACATACTTTGTATCCCCATCGTAATCAAGGTAATGACGTCCGTCACTCCACTGGATTGTGTAATCCGCTAGATCGATTAACGTTGCGTCAACTGTATGTTTATC
The DNA here is from genome assembly GCA_012970285.1 of Bacillaceae bacterium JMAK1. Lineage (GTDB taxonomy): Bacteria > Bacillota > Bacilli > Bacillales > Marinococcaceae > Geomicrobium_A. The sequence goes on along the minus strand of JIBW01000004.1, from coordinate 73,814 downwards.
AAGCTTCTCCATCACTTGGTTCATCGCTGTACGCGTCTTTGAACCGACCGTTGAACCGGAAAGAACAACTACATTCATCTTATTCATCATGTCCTTTAGACGTATATTTTCGAATGGCAGGTAAGATCTCTGTACCGATCAGCTCAATGTTTTTACGAAGTTGCGCCATCGTAACCCCTCCGAAATCCATCTGACCGATATAGCGCTGGTGTCCGAAGAGCTCATGTTGATAGAGGATCTTCTCAATGATTTGTTGTGGGCTTCCCACATTAACGACACTGCGAATATCTGCGCTTTGAGCAAATTGTTGTTTCGGGAAACCGCGACCGTTGGTTAGCTTCATGCCTTCATTAATATGTGGATAATATTCCCGTTGAGCTTGCTGAGTCGTTTCTGCAGTATAGAAGAACCCAGCCGTTGCAATCGGTAACGAATCTGGATCATGTCCATTCGCCTTAGCCGTTTCACGATACGCATCAATCGTTCCTTTAAAATGACTAGCCGCACCGCCTAAATGCGCAAGAAACATCGGGACTCCAGCATACCCTGCTTTCATCGCACTTGCAGGTGTACCGCCAACCGCTCTCCAAATCGGTAACTTCCCTTCTAATGGACGTGGGAGTACTTTTGCATCTTTTAACGACTTTCGGAAATTACCACTCCAATTGACGACCTCTTCTTCATTGATCTTACGAAGAAGCTCGAACTTCTCTTCATACAATTCCTCGTAATCGTGCAAGTCATACCCTAACAGATCATAAAGACCAATCCTTGATGCTCTACCCGCAATAATCTCGGTCCGTCCTTCAGAAATTAAATCAATTGTAGAAAAATCCTCATACACACGTACAGGATCTAACGTACTAATAATGGTTGAAGAACTTCCGATCTTTATTTTTTCTGTTGCTTGAGCGATCGCGCCTAAAACGACGGTATGAGCTTGTGTTGCGAAATAGTCTTGATGACTTTCTCCAACGCTTATAAAATCAATTCCTGCTTGCTCGGCAAGTTTCGCTACTTCTATAATTTCTTGAATTCTTTGTTTTGCAGAGATTCGTTCACCCGTTTCGGGATGAGGCAAATGATCCCCTAACGTATACAATCCGAACTCTAACCCTTGCCCTGATTTAAAACGACCTTTGTCCATTCTATTTCAACACCCTTTCGGAATCTTTTCTTTTCTATGAGAGTGACTAATGATAGTATGATTGAAACAGATCTATTTAGGAAGTACGCACTTTCAAGAACCATAGTATACAAAATGATACTTAGGAGGGATCTCGATGAAGTATGAACCCGACTTTTGCAAAATAGATGACGCCTTAACAATTATTGTCGGCAAGTGGAAACCAATTATTCTCCTTCACCTGCTTAATCACGGAACTCAACGCTTCTCTGAGTTACGAAGTCAAATGCCTGGCATTACTCAGAAAATGCTCACGAAGCAATTGCGTGAACTTGAAGAAGAAGACATCGTCTCACGAAAAGTCTATCCTCAAGTCCCACCGAAAGTAGAGTATTCAATCACCGATTATGGGCGGACGCTTCAACCAATCCTTGAAGCGATGCATGAGTGGGGAACAAAACATCACGCACACCGCCTTAAGAAAGAAAATACGGCTTCACACGAATCCTAAAGGAAATGGACAATACAGCCCTGTCTCATGTAGGATAGTGAAGGAGAACTCTTGATACACCATCAGTAAAGGAGACATACTCATGACAGAACATAAACAAACAGCTCACATTAATCCAGAAGGTAAAGAAATCGCTGAAACGGTTCTTCTACCAGGAGATCCATTACGTGCGAAGTTTATTGCAGATAACTATTTAGAAGACGTTGTTCAATTTAATAGCGTCCGTAACATGTTTGGCTATACAGGAACGTATAACGGGAAGAAAATCTCCGTTATGGGAACAGGCATGGGTGTCCCGAGTATCGGCATTTACTCATGGGAACTAATTAACATTTTCGGAGTGAAAAACTTAATTCGCGTCGGTTCATGTGGAGCACTTCAAGACGACTTGAACCTTTACGACATTATTTTCGCTATGGGAGCTTCTACGAACTCGAACTATGTTAGCCAGTACAACTTACCAGGCCACTATGCGCCGGTTGCATCGTACGAGCTTCTTGAGAAAGCGAAGAACATCGCTGACGAGCAAGGTCAAACGGTTCACGTAGGAAACGTCCTAACAAGTGACACGTTCTACAATGCCGACGAAACTGCTGCTAAAAAGTGGAGTGACATGGGCATTCTCGGTATTGAAATGGAAGCTGCTGCTCTTTACATGAACGCTGCTGCCGCTGGCGTAAACGCACTTACAATCCTTACTGTTAGTGACCACGTATTCAAACAAGAAGAAACAACTGCTGACGAACGTCAAAATTCATTTACGAAAATGATGGATATCGCACTTAACCTTGCGTAACCATTGATTAACTCCTTGTGAAGCAGACGCTTTGCAAGGAGTTTTTTTGTTGAGGTTGCTCTAGACGTCAGAACTATGTGAGTAGAATACGTCAAACAGGCTTATTTTTCACTCATTCTCCTCACATAACTGGCTTATTGTGAGGAGAAAACATAACTTTGTGAGTAGCGCTCTTCCATCTTTGTATTTTTTCTTATCTACTGCTCACAATCCAACGTTGTAGAGCTTCATGCATATCCCGAAGCCTCGAAGCAAAAAGTTTGATATTATGTTAGTAGGTCATTTGTATTCTGAAAGTTCTTTCTACTACTTCTTTAAAAGGATGGATCTACGTTGAGAATTGTAAATGAGAAGCAATTAACATCACTTATGGACATGAAAGAAATTATTCAGCGAGTGGAAGTTGCCTTAGAAGAATACTCTTCCGGGAGGACCAACACCCCAATCCGAACGGCACTTCCTTACGATGACGAACAAAACACTGCCTTGTTTATGCCATCTGTGGCAGACGGTCTCCAAAAGATCGGCGTGAAAGTCGTCACCGTTGCCCCGAATAACAAAGATCTTGGCAAGAAACTCATTAATGGGTTTGTCGCCCTCTCCAATTACAAAACGGGCGAGCCCGTTGCCATATTAGAAGGTTCATACTTGACGATGATCCGAACGGGGGCAATCTCAGGTGTCGCAACGAAATACTTAGCGAAACAAAACGCAACGACCCTCGCTATCATTGGCACCGGTGAACAAGCCTTCGGTCTCGCCGCTGCCGTGTTTGCTACGAGAGACATTAAAGACGTTCATCTTTATAACCGTTCCAAAGACAAAGCCGAGGCTTTTGCTCAAAAACTACAGCATGATTTAAGTCAGTCCGTGAACATCCACTTCCATGATCAGGCCGATGATGCTATTACGCATGCCGAAATTGTCGTAACTGCAACCAATTCTTCAACACCCGTGTACAGTGCGTCACTTCGACCTGGCACTCACTTGAATGCGGTCGGATCGTTTCGACCTACGATGCAAGAATTACCGACACATACAGTGACAGATGCACATAAAGTTGTTGTCGAAGCTGTTGATGCTGCACTTGAAGAGACTGGAGATCTTATTACTCCGATTGAAAATGGTGATTATCAAGTGAATCAAATTCACGGGGAACTCGGAAAGATTGTTTCTGGTGAACTTAGCTGCCGTGAACATGATGAAGAAATTACCGTCTTCAAATCCGTTGGCCTTGCAATCGTTGATATTGTCGTTGCGAATTACTTTTACGAAAAAGCCATGGAGACAAACACAGGGACCGATGTCGACTTTTAACATGTAGATATTAATGACTAAACCACAAAGGACGGATCACATGACAACCATTAAATGCGTACGCCTAGAAACAGGATACTTAGAAGAAAATGAATTCGTCTATGGAAGCGAGACATCACTCGTCGACATTCAAATTGAAAATGGGAACGTAACAAGCATCTCTCCATACCTAGAAGGAACGACAGACACTGATGCTTTTGATGGAAATGAGTTGCTGCTCCTCCCAGCCATACGCGAAATGCATTGTCACTTAGATAAGAGTAAGTTAGGAGTACCATGGCGACCGGTTACACCTGCAACTAATCTTGTTGAACGTTTTACGAAAGAAATTGATGAACTTGACGCCCTCGACCTTCCACTCAAAGAGCGGGCAAGAAACTTAATTGAACTTGAGCGCTCACATGGGGTGACCTTCTTTCGTTCGCATATTGATGTGCACCCAAAAGTTGGTCAGCGTTACTTAGCAGAAACCATTGAATTACTTCACGAATATAAGGGAACCTTTGATTATGAGCTCGTTGCGTTTCCTCAACACGGGTTACTTCACTCAAATGCGTACAACGATGTATTAACCGCACTCCAATCGGGCGCAACACTCGTTGGTGGTGTTGACCCATCGTCATTAGATGGTGATTTAGAGCGGTCATTACACCAAACGTTTGAACTGGCGACACAATTTAATGCGCCGATCGATATCCACGTTCATGACCGGGACGATCACGGTCGCAACACCGTTCGTGAGTTAGTACGATTAACAAAAGAAGCCAAGTGGCAAAACAAGGTTGCCATTAGTCATGCATTTGGATTGAATGATTTTATTGGTGAAGAACGGGAGGAAGTATTTAAGGAACTTGCCGAGAATGGCGTTCACATTATTTCTAGCTTGCCTTTAAACGGGGTCTTTCCACCCCTTGAAGAATTACGTAAAGCGGGGGTACACGTTTCACTAGGTTGTGATAATGTTTACGATTCTTGGTCCCCTCTTGGTACTGGGAATGTGATTGAGAAGCTCAATCGCTATTTAGAAGTCTATCGGATGAGAAGCCAAGAAGACTTAACCGACGCATTGAGTCTCATTACTGACAAACCTTTTTCTTTAGCAAAAGGACAGCCTTGGTTGGTCGAGGGGATGGAGGCAGATTTCATTCTCGTTGACAGTTCATCAGCTGCAGAGTTTGTTGCAAGACAAAATCCTGTGCTGTACAGCTTTCACCGCGGACAACTTGTCTATCAAAAAGAAGCTTAATGGAGGCACCTTACATTGAACATAGTAATCGTCTATGCACACCCTGAACCGAAGTCGTTTAATGGTGCTCTAAAGGACGCTGCAGTCGAAGAACTACAATCGCAAGGTCACACGGTCCATGTATCGGATTTGTATCGGGCAAACTTCAAAGCGGTCGCAGATCGTGAGGATTTTTCCCAACAAAGCGATCCGGATTTTCTTAAATACCAAGCTGAACAAGCACTCGCTTCTAAGGAACATGGGTTCCATCCTGAAATCCAGACCGAACTTGATCGCTTGTTTTGGGCGGACTTCGTGATCTTCCAATTTCCATTGTGGTGGTACAGTGTACCGGCAATTCTAAAAGGTTGGTTCGATCGAGTATTTGCTGCAGGAACCATTTATGGTGGAGGGCTAGGCAGGTATAGTGAAGGAGCTTTACGTGGCCGTAAAGCAATGCTGTCTGTTACGGTTGGTTCTGCTGAAAATGGCTTTAGCCCGACTGGAATTGATGGAGACATGACAACAATTCTTTATCACATTAACCACGGGATGCTTTACTTTAGCGGCATGCAGCCTGTTGAACCGTATATTACTTATCAGCCTGCTCGCGCGAGCGCCGATGAACGTAAAGCCATGTTGGCTAGCTTTAGACAACATGTAAAAGCCATTGATGATCTTTCGTTGATTCATTATCACCCGAATGATCACTTTGATGAGAACCATCAATTAAAGCCAGAACACCGTAAATAAAATGATAAAAGCGACCTTGTTCTTCTGTTAGAGAACAAAGTCGCTTTTATTGATTACAATCCATTTTTAAAGAAAGAGGCAAACATCCTTGGCACGTACAACAAAACGTCTCCAAAGGCTCCAACCCAAGATGAGAGGAGCGTATTTCTGTTACGCGTTTGATTCCGTTCAACTTTCGCAGACATATTGACCTCCCCAAGAGTTTACTAACTTTAGTATACCATGACTGAAAATTAATTCTACTCAATGTCCTCTTCAAGAATTTGCTGCGTGAACGCTTCCGCATCTTCGACCATAACCTCATCACCTAAATAATAGATCGAATAGAAATAATCACCGTGAGGAAAATGGTGGGAAACGTTCTCATTGCCCTCTCCAAATTGAGTGGCTTCAACAGGATGTCCACCAATGGTTACTTCTTCTGACTGTGCTGGAGTCGTTGGCGACACATGAATTTCAAGATTGATTTTTGTTTCACCATCGTAGCCCCCATACACATATTCAAAATCCGCAAGCTCAGCAATCTCTAAATTAGGTTCAGAAGATTCACGATGCCCGTAATTTACGATAAGCGAATCTAAGGACATTGACTCATCTTCCCAAATCGATAAAATCTCATAACTCGTATGTTCAGGAATGTTCACATTATACGACGTCTCATCCACTTGTTGTTGTGCCTCAGAAACAGCACCATTTGAACAAGCGACCATAAAAATCACAAACAAAGAAATAACTATACTACGCATTGACTTCCCCCTTTGTAATTCTTTACCCATTTTCAATAAACTGGAAACTATTCTGCATTTTCCCGTTTACTTATTAAACCTTCTGTATTAAAGTTATTAAAGATACTTTATGTCTATGATATAAAAAGGATGATACAATGAATAACGAAAAGCACGTAAAAAAAATCCAAGCATTAGAAAATGAGCATCGCCACACTCATTTTCCCGCAAGTACGTTACTTGACTTACTCCCATTATCAACTGAAAGTACCATTCTGGATTTAGGTGCTGGAACGGGCTATGTAACACTGCCTGCTGCAAAGCAAACCTCAGGTGATGTGTACGCACTTGACCGGGATTTAAACATATTAAACTATCTAGAGCAATCTGCGAGTGAGCAACAATTAACGAACATCACAACGCTTGAAGCAGACTTTAAATCCATTCCACTTGAAGATCAGCATGTTGATATTGTAATCGCATCCATTGCGCTTCATGAAATCAAACCACTTTCAAGCGCTTTAGACGAAGCATTTCGCGTACTAAAACCAGGTGGGATGATTCAAGTCGTAGAAATTGAAGCCACAGAAAAGTCACGGGGACCGAGAGTATCTTCTAAAGATATGTCGGTAGCACTTGAAGAAGCGGGCTTTGTGATTAGTCAAACTTTATTTCCAGGTTTAACGATTGCAAACGAACCTGTCTATATTCACCTAGCTACCCGTCCATAAATTTTACAAGGGAACTTGGTTTTGTTGTTTCAATTTCTCATGCTTTTCAAACATGAGAAACAAAAAGAGACTTAGAACCATCAAGATCGTTGAACCATTTAACATGTAATGAACGGCTGGCAACAATGAAACTCCCATTAATTGCACAAGTGAGACAATGAAGATAAACAAACCTAAAACTAAGACGAATAAACGCATGACTTGTTTGAGTACGACCGTAGCTTTTAAGCTCATCTTCAAGCCTCCCGACAATATAAGTTTGTAGAGTCATTCGTTGGAGCGCCGATTTCTTCACCTAAGGCGCTCCACGATGGTTCGATACAATTGATAACATTTACGAAAAAGGTTGTCATAAAACGTACCTAAGGTTCGATCCACAACAACCCGCACTCCTGCAAAAAACAGTGCAATCACAGCGATTATAAGCATAAGTGCAACGCCCGCTTGAATGCCAGACAACACAACCACCCAATCTAATCAGAGTAAACGTAATGTAACACGAACAAGCGGAATTTTCAAATCAGTCAGATAAAAGTTGTAGTCCAAACGAGCTTTACAGTGAAGGGATGTTTCTTCACATTAAAAAGACAGCACCCTAGTCAAGGTACTGTCCCCCTAATTTGCGCTTTATGCATTAACAACTACCGAAGGCTTCGGTTTTTCTAAACCTAGGTGGTCGCGAAGGGTTGTTCCTTCGTATTCTTCTCTGAAAATGCCGCGCTTTTGAAGCTCTGGTACGACGAGCTCCACGAAGCTTGATAGTCCGTCTGGAAAGTTGCCCGGGCAAAGGTTAAACCCGTCACAGCCACCTTCCTTAAACCAACGTTCGAGGTCATCGGCGACTTGTTCAGGATTGCCGATGACGATGCGATGACCTCTTGAACCAGCGACATGCTTGTAAAGCTGACGAACACTCAAGTTTTCACGCTTTGCGAGATCAAGAATGAGTTGGCGCCGACTCTGGTTGCCATTATATTCTGGCAACTCTTCGGGTAACGGAGAATCTAGATCATAATCTGTGAAATCAAAGCCACCCATATACTCAGATAACAACTCTAATCCTACTTCTGGAACGATTAGTTCTTGTAATTCATCATACTTCGCTTGCGCTTCTTCTTCAGTTTCCGCTACGTAGATGGACACACCAGGTAGGACTTTCACTTCATCAGGATTGCGTCCATTTTCTTTTGCAAGCTTCTTAACTTCATCGTAGAAACGCTTTCCTTCTTCTAACGTCAATTGGGCAGTAAAAATAACTTCGGCATGCTTGGCTGCGAATGCTTTTCCTTGTGGCGAAGATCCGGCTTGAATAATAACCGGTTCACCTTGGGGAGAGCTTGAAGCATTTACTGGTCCTTTGACGTTAAAATAATGACCGTCATGATTCGTTTCATGTAAGCGTTCTCGATCGAAGTAGGTGCCTGCTTCCTTATCACGAACGAGTGACCCTTCTTCCCAACTTCCCCAAAGCTTCTTCACAACATCAAGAAATTCATCGGCGCGCGTGTAACGCTCATCATGTTCCATATGAATGTTCTGACTGAAGTTCGCTGCTTCACCCGTATAGTATGACGTCACAACGTTCCAACCTGTACGTCCACGGTTTAGATGGTCAAGCGAAAGAAACTTTCTCGCGATATGAAAGGGCTCGTTATACGTCGTCGTTGCCGTTGCTGCCAAACCAATCTTCGACGTCATGGCACTCAACGCACCGAGTAACGTGAACGGCTCAAAGCGCACCAATTCTGACGGATGTGACAAGTGATTAAATGATAATCCGTCCGATACGAAGAGCATGTCAAGTTTCCCCTGCTCAGCAATTTGTGCAACATCACGGTAAAACTCCAAGTTTTCAGGACTATCTGCTGGTGTGTTCGGTTGTCTCCATGAAGCGATATGATGGCCAAATCCCATCAAAAAAACACCAATGTTCATTTTACGATCCATAGTACAAGTTCCTACCTTTCAGAAGTTAAGAGTTTCGTAAGTTTTGATAGGTTGGGTGCCAATTAAGAAGTCGTTTCTCTAACAGCTTCGCCAAAGTGTCTGCAATCTTACCTAATACCGAATAAAGTAAAATCGCGAGAATGATGACATCAATCTGCATGAATTCTCTTGCATTCATCGACATATAACCGATACCAGAAGTCGCAGCAATCGTTTCTGCCACAATTAAAGTGACCCACATTACGCCTAGTGCATAACGAACACCTACGAGAATGGAAGGCATCGCACCTGGTAAAATGACTTTCGTAAATAAGTGCCACTTCGAAATGCCATAAATACGACTCATTTCAAGTAAGCCACGATCAACAGAGCGAATGCCATGGAACGTATTAATATAGACTGGGAACATAACCCCTGCCGTTACGAGAAAAATCTTCGCCGTCTCTCCGACACCAAACCAAATAATTACAAGTGGGATCATTGCAAGAATCGGGATGTTACGGAACATTTGAATGGTCGTGTCAGTATAGCGCTGCGAAGAGTTGGACATTCCATTTAGTACTCCAAGAATGAAACCAAGTCCCCCGCCAATCAAGAACCCGACAGCTGCCCGGAAGAAACTAACACCGATGTGTTCAAAAATCTCTCCACTTACGGTATACGTAATTGCTGTTGTCAGGACTTCATATGGACTAGCAATTAACTGCATCGCTCCAGTAGAAACAGAAACTTGCCAAACAACGAGCAAGATTACTGGTAGAACCCAAGGAGCAATAGAGTTTTGATATACATTCTTCAGGCCGTGATTACTAATTGCTTTATTCGTCATTTGACAGCTCCTTCCCTTCTACAATATAAGAATCCATTTCTAAAGGATCATCAATAAATCCTAATTCTACTAAATCGTCCGCTTGTTGTTGCAGATCTTCCTCCACACCCGGTCCATTGTAATTAGCAATGTTAATGCCCCGTTCTAAGATTCGGTGCCACGTCTCTTCAGACAGCCCCGTTTCCTCAAACAATAGCGGCGTTGCAATGGAAGGATCGTTTTCAACTTCTTCACCGATGCGAATAACGGCATCTACATACACTTCTAACGCTTCAGGGTGATCCGTCAGAAAGGCTTCATTCGTAAAGTAAAACGACCGATAAGCAACGACATCTTCTGATGTTGAAATGACTTCATGCCCCCGCTCTTCACCTGCTGCTAAATAAGGATCCCAGACGACCCACGCATCAATTTCCCCGCGTTCCATCGCTAAAATAGCATCAGGAGGATCCAGGTACACAGGTCTCACATCATCTAAATCAAGACCTTCTTGTTCAAGCGTCTTCAGTGTTAAATAATGAGCAATCGATGCACGATTAAAGGCAATCCGTTTGCCTTCAAGGTCACTAATCTCATCTATCCCAGTATCCCTTTGCACTAAAATCCCTTGACTATGTGGCGCAGATTCTGTTGATGCGATATATCGGATCGGATGATTGTTCGCAATAGAGTAAAGTGAAGGAATGTCGCCAGCATTTGCAATGTCCACGCTTTCTGTTCCGAGCGCCTCAAGTGTAGAGCTCCCTGTATTAAACTCTGCCCAGTCTACAGAGTAGCCTAGCGCCTCCATGTCTGCTTGGAATTGTTCATCTTCACGAAGCATGAGTGTAATGGCGTTTTTTTGATAACCAATCGTGACTTCGTTCATTTCTTGCGAGTGCGTCGTGGCTTCATTACTACATGCAAAAAGCACACCTACTGACGTAATCATTCCAAGTAAAGCAACTGTTGCTTTTCGCATCTTCTCATCCTCTCCGACTTTCGCTTAGTCTCTATACAGGTTTCTTTAGTTGTTCTCGTACAAGGGGTAGAACTTCGTTTCCGATTTGTTCAATTACTTCTAAATGAGGGAAACCCCGTAGCAACACTTTATCGAAGCCAAGGTCAACATACTCCACAATTCTCGCTGCCACTTGTTCTGGTGTGCCGACAAGAGCAATGGAGTTGCCTGATAACACTTGTGTTAACCCCGCCCAAAGGTTTGGAGCGAGTAAGAAGTTACTTTCTCGACTATTCTCCATTAGATCGTGAAGACGACGTACCCCTTCAGAATCACCTTTCTTGCGATCGGTTTGCTTTTGTTCCAACGCTTCTGGCGATAAATCTTTAATCAATTGCTCTGCATTTTCAAACGCCTGCTCTTCGGTTTCGCCTAGAATCACTTGGAATGAAACGCTATACGAAAGCTCTCGGTTTTCCTTTGATGCCCTTTCTTTCACATCTGTGATTGTTTCTTTCGTGTTAGAAAGCGTCTCGCCCCACGTCATATACACATCCGCTTGTTTGGCGGCGACATTTCTTCCTGTTTCAGATGCACCACCAAAGTAGATCTCTGGCGCTTTTGACTGCGCAAGTTCTGGAAAAAGAGACGCATAGTTCAACTCATAAAATTCACCACTATGCGTGACGTTCTCTTCTGTGAAAAGGCGTTTTAACACATGAATGTATTCTTCGGTACGACGATAGCGAACGTCGTGCGGTTGGAAATCACCGTAAGCAGCTAGCTCTGTTGGAGAGCCCCCAGTCACAATGTTCACGAGCGCACGACCACCCGACCAGTTATCGACAGTTGCAAATTGCTTCGCAAACGTAAACGGCGACATCACACCTGGCCTTGCTGCAAAAAGAAATTTCAACGACTCCGTTTGAGTACTCAAGCTTGCGGCAACCGCAAGGGAGTCTAGGCAACCCGCGCCAGTAGGCAAGAGTAGTGAAGAAAAACCACCACGTTCAGCTGCTAGTGCAATATCTCGAATGTATTCAAAAGTCGGTTCACGTTCGGTCTTACCTTTGCCATCCGTCCAGCCGGCATTCCCTGTTGCAATGACTCTCCCATCACCGGAAGTAGGCGCCATTGTTATAAATTCAACCATTCTAGTTCCTCCTTCGTTGCCACTTACGACTACATAGCAAACGTCTGTTGTTTATGGCTTTCTTCTAATAGTTCTGCATAAAGTTCTCGTTCAATTTCTTTAAACACTGGATGACTTCGCTCCCGCGGTCTTGATAATGGCACGTCACGATCATAAGAAATCGTACCTTCTGAAATCACGATAATCCGATCCGCGAGCATAATGGCCTCACTCACATCGTGTGTAACGAGTAGGGCTGTAAACTGATTGCGTTTCCAGATCTCTTCAATGAGACCTTGCATTTCAATACGCGTTAACGCATCTAACGCTCCGAGTGGTTCATCTAACAGCAATAATCTCGGGTTGGCTGCAAGTGCTCTCGCTAATGCGACGCGTTGCTTTTGACCACCAGATAAAAGAGAAGGCCATTTAGAAGCATGGTTTTCTAGACCGACCTCTTGAAGCAATTGTTTGGCACCTTTTTGCCAATCATTTTGGAGTTGAAGACCAAACCCAACGTTTGTGAGGACATCTTGCCACGGAAGTAGACGATCTTCTTGGAACATGACACGAGCATCATTATTTTGTTTAGATAAAATTGTGTCATTTTGATAGATAGTGCCTTCTGTTTTCTCATCGAGCCCTGCGATTAGGCGAAGTAATGTGCTTTTTCCACAACCACTTTTCCCGACAATGGCCACGAACTCTCCAGCGTCAATTTGCAAGTCAATCCCCTTAATCACTTCTGTTTTACCAAAGTTCTTTTTCATATTTTCAATGCGTAATTGCACGCCGTTTTGTTGGTTGGTCATCTTCATTCTCCTTTCTTAGCTAGGGACTATCTCTTCGCTCGGTAACTCCGTGCTAAAACGATACGATGACTCTAACAACTGCTGAAACGTAGTTCCTGGCTTTAATTGAACAAACTGAATGTCTTGTTCTTTCGCTTTATCATAAGAACGTTCACAGAACGTGTTTGGTGGCGCTAAAAAGACAGTCACTGCGAAGTTGTTGACGAACTTTAATACTTCTCCACGTCGCCCTTCTTCTACAGACAATGCAGGGTTACGATGATCTTCAAACCCATTTGTTTCAGTGTTATAAATTCGAATCCAATCGCCTTCAACAATTGGGACAATTTCTTCTCCTTTAAGTGCTGCAGCAAGAATTGTCATTCTAAGTCCACCTTTCATATAATTCTTATTAATTTGATCTGTTTTATTGAATATACGTTAATAGTGCTGTACAATCAATTTCAAATAAGTAAACTCGGAATTCAGTTTTACTGAACGGCTCATTCGAATACGCTTACAACAAGGGATAAAGAGAGGTGATATCATTTGGATCTTCGCAATATTATTACATTTCAATCCATCGTGAAGTTAGGGAGCTTCCATGCCGCTGCTGAAACGTTGAATTATGCACCGTCCACGGTTACGATGCACATTAAGAATTTAGAAGAAGAACTCGGCGTCACGTTATTGGAACGCCTCCCAAAACTAAAGCTTACGAGTTCAGGCAAGTTGTTGTACGAACAAAGCGATGTGCTACTTCGAGACTTTGATATGTTAAAAGAGATGATGAAGAGTTTACAAAGTGGGAAGAGCGGGTTTATTACGATTGGGGTGATGGAGCCGACTGCCAGCTTTCGCTTACCACAGCTTCTCGCTACGTTTCAAAAAGAGCATCCTTTGATGAAGCTTTCTATTCAAGTGCATAACGCCAATGCACTTGAACAACTCGTACAGTCTGGAGAGCTTGACTTAGCAATTGGAACAACACCAACGGTATATAATGATGAAGTTTCGTTTTCATGGTTATTTAATGAAGAGTTTGGGCTATTAGCGCCTACCTCTCATCCCCTTGCAGCGAAAGAGACAGTGTCACTGCATGACCTACACGGACATTCATTGCTGCAAACGACCCCGTCGTGCCCGTTTCGAGCGACACTCGACCAAGCGCTACTAGAAAACGATATTAAAGTAAGCAAAAACATTGAAATTAGCAATCTATTAGCTTTAAAACCATACGTAGAATCAGGGATTGGCATTGCAGTCATTCCAGAAATCATTGCAAAGCCTCCCTTTTCTGAAACAGGATACTTACCAATCGCAGACTTTAACGGGCAGCTACCTATTGGAATCATGACAAAGGCAACGAACTTGAATCCAAGTCCTGCACTTTCTCATTTCACGGAACATATTCACTCTGTCTATCATTCGGCTACGCTCGTTGATTAGACGCAAAGAAACACGGTCTGGGACGATCCCAAACCGTGTTTCTTTGCGTTCCAATTCATCAAATCTTTACAAAAGCCACATAACAAATACAGATGCTCCGGTTATGCTTAGGTCACACCACTATTTGGAGGTGACGTTATGCATACACAAACGCCCAATCTCTTTCCAAAGAAAAGAAAAACTGAAGTAGCCCTCGGCTTAAACGTTCGCTTATCATCTGTATTCACGAAAAATAACCCTAAAAGTCAGCGGCTAGTTAAATCCATCAATTAAATACTGTTTATCTTCCTTGTATTCTAACAAGAAAGGCTGTATTACAAGATGAGTAAACACAGCAAAAAGCACAATAAAAATAAGACCACTTATAAAAGAAATGTCTAGCCACGGACGAAGAACCATCTGCAAAATAAGTATGATAAAATACGGTGTTCCTATGTTCCATTGCGCTTTGGACGAAAGATAGTTCCTTGTTCCACAAGCTAAGCAGTCAATTCGATGATACAATCCGATGCATTGGCGCCAACTCATCGTCGCTTCACATTTCCAACATTTTGGCATCTTTGCTGAACCTCACTTCCCTATGTAGAGCGTAGCTTTTGAATAGAGCGTAACGAATCCACTGATCTTGACTCGATCTCCTTCTGATTTGCAGTAGAGCGTGCCTCCACGTGCTGACAATTGTCGAGCTACGAGTTCTGATTTGCCGAGTTGTTGTTCCCAATATGGAATAAAGTTGCAATGAGCAGAGCCACATACAGGATCTTCGTTCACTTGCAATTTAGGAAAGAAACACCGTGAAACAAAATCGTATGTTTCGCTTGATGCTGTGATCGTTAATCCGATTCCGTCTTGCAATTGCTTAATTTTTTCAAAGTTCGGATTGAATTGTTCGATGAGCTCTTCATTAGGAGCGATAACCATAAGGTCTCTTCCTAAGTACACTTCAAGCGGCGTAAATCCAAGAACATCTTCCAACTCAGCAGTTGATGAGATCATCTCCGGCATACGACTCGGAAAATCCATCTCATAAAGGTCTCCTTTGCGCTTCACTAGAAGTTCGCCACTCATCGTAAGAAACGTAACACCGGTTGCATCTTCTTCATAATAGTTGCAGATCACATAAGCGGTTCCAAGCGTTGCATGTCCACAAAGATCAATTTCCCCACCTGGAGTGAACCATCGAAGATGGTAAGCATCCCCTTCTTTAACCGCAAAAGCTGTTTCTGATAAATTATTCTCAATGGCAATCTTCTGCATCGTCTCTTCATCTAACCAACGGTCCATCACACAAACGCCCGCTGGATTTCCTTCAAACACCTTTTCTGCAAACGCATCAACAACGTAATAGTCCATTATTTCCCCCATCCTTTACAATGTTTCTTTTCTATTATCGTACGCTAAGAAATTAAAATTGCATATAAAAAAGAAGGTTCATCAACCTTCTCAGAGTGTTGAAAAACCCTTCCTTCCACAAAATGGATGAACTGGTTTTATAGCTTTATAAAGACAACACATATAATGTAGCTTTTGCAAATTGAACATGCAGTAGAAAAGCGGCTGTAGTGGCGAAGACGCCTACGGCGGCCTGCAAAGCAGATTGGTTCGACACCATTGCAATAAGCAATGGCTGTTGAACCTCCATAATTTGTCATCTTAAGATCATCGTGCGCAGTACAACGCTCGGGCAACGCCCACGACAAATCGTAGCCACAAAAGCCGCTTACACATTGTAAAAACGTAGTCTAGTGCGTTTAAGTTGCTCTACAGTCTAAGAAGGTAAATCGACCTCCTTTTCGAGCGGGTTTTAAACGATTCGTAAAAACCAAGGTGGAACGTGTCTTAGCCGGTACGTATTTAACGTATGCATCATCTGCTCTGCCTCTTGTTTATTTTCATACTGTTTTTCGTCTTTTCGACTAGCGTGCGTCAATATTTCTAGTTTCCCTTTGTGTTCACGACAAATAATATACACACGACACCCCTCATCCATCGATGTAACTTGTTCATCAAAACTTGAGGAAGTTATTTTATTCGTGGATTTCTAATCATTTTAAGAAGGCCATAGAACCCCACAATGACTAGACCGATAATTAATATTATTAGCAGTATAGAAGACCATCCAACATGAATTATTTTTCTCACCACCATAAAAAGGCTGAACGGGCAGTGTAACATAGATTGTTCATAAATAAATCGTAAATTATAAATTCTTCAACAATTAGTGTTGCGTTGGATGACCACGATCTTCGGGACTTTCCTATCTGTTTGTATATCCACCATAACGAACCTCAACTCTGTATGCCTATGCTTACATTGTTCATGTAGACCACTTTATTATGATGCAAAGTCCCCCTTTCGGTTCT
Organism: Bacillaceae bacterium JMAK1; assembly: GCA_012970285.1. Lineage (GTDB taxonomy): Bacteria > Bacillota > Bacilli > Bacillales > Marinococcaceae > Geomicrobium_A. Next base: position 57,179 of record JIBW01000004.1, on the reverse strand, counting down.
CTTCGCAACTGAAAACACCTGCTTCACAACATCCATCTCTTTTCATACCGCTATGTACACGTCTTATGACGACTTTAACGATTAGTCTGACAATGACCCTCATACTAACAGTGTACTGATGTTCTTAATCTCAATAAAACTGTACTGATAGGAGCGGTCTTTCAAATGAAAAATGCATGGTTTTACGTTCTAACAGGGTGGGCAACTGTAACAATTGGGCTGTTTTTAGCTTCTTTTTTTGGATCAATTGCAACAGAGCATTTCAGGATTACAGGTGACGGGCGACAAGTAATCCATGCAGTGGTTATGAGCGGGATAGTTGTACCAACGATCCTCATCTTATACAAAAAAATGAATAAGTCCTTACCTACTCCAAGACCACCGGCGTATTCAATGAAACGAGCACATCACTTTTTTGGTGGATTTCTACTAGCAGCAGGATTAGCATTTGTCGGTTTGTTCCTTGCAAGTGCGTTAAACCTTATTGAAATTAATCAGTGGAATGTACCAAATGCGTGGATCGGAGCACTACTCTTAAATCTATTGATTGCTTTTTTCTATGAAGCATTACCAGAAGAATTGGCGTTACGGGGATTGATCTTCGATGCTTTAAACCATCGGTTTGCTGTTTTTCTCGCGGTACTTTTTCAAACGATTGTTTTCATGATGATGGCACTTACTGTGAATTTCTTGCAAGTACTTGTTGGAATGTCGACTTTCAATCTGTTCTTCTTGCAACTGCCTCAGCTCATTTTACTTTTTGTTTTCGGTATTGCCTTAGCGCTCATCCGAATTTATACAGGTAGTCTTTGGGCGGCAATTGGTTTTCATTTAGGCTACTTAATAATGGCACGATTCTTAATCATGCCCGTAGAATATGGCGCACCTCCGATCGTCTCGTTTGAAAACGTCTCTGAACTGAACTTCGGTGCCACTGTCATGATTGATACGATGATTTATGGTTGTATCGGACTTATGTTAGTTTTATTACTCTTTAGAAGGGTGCGTAGATCATAGACATATTATTTATTCGCTCTCCCTAATAAATAGAAAGGTGGAAGAACTCACAATTTATGTATGCAGTTAGTCAATAGAGTGCCAATTCAATTTACTATTACTTCTCGTAACACACGGGGAAGTGGCTTGCCATCTTAAATGAGAAGCGCACTTCCTCATTTTAAATCAACTTATAAAAAGGTATAATTGAAAAGCACTCCTAATACTAGTATTTTCATTAGAAGTATTACATCTATTACCATGAAAAGAATTGACCCAACTATGAAACGTAATTCTCTTTATCTTCCTATAATAGTTAGTGCTCTTTTAATATAGAGAACTAGTTCAGCTATCCCCACTACATATTTCTGAATCTTCCATTATAATTTCCGGACATTTTTCAAGTTCCTACCAACTGTGACTGAGCAGCCACATTTACTTTTAACCACTTGTCTAGCTCCCTATATCATCTTATTTATAAATATAGAAGTTAACGTTTGTATTAATCACTACTAGTTGTCAAAAGCTTTTGCGTAGCTTTCAAAAAAGTTCGTGACATGATGTGAAAACAGTGCTACAATTCTGTTAATCATCTGTTCCATTATACAATATTTAATTCCATTGAATGGAACAATTAGCGATATTTGTAAGCGCTTTATATACGAAGGGGGTTATTCTATGAAAAAGTTTGGCTTGTTAACGGGGATGATGGCAGTTGTTGTACTCGGTGCATGTGAATCATCGGAGACTTCAGGGGAAAGTAACTACCCATCTCGAGACATTAATGGAATTATTCAGTGGGGTGAAGGCGGAGCAACGGACAATGTTGCACGAAGTCTCGCAATTCAAGCTGAGGAGGCTTTGGATGCATCCTTTGTCATGCAAAATCGAGAAGGCGCTACTGGTGCGATTGCAACACAATATGTGTATGACCAACCTTCAGACGGCTACAATGTGCTGTTTGGAGCAGAGAATCCACTCATTTACAATGTTCTAGGAATTTCTGAAAGAGATTACATTGAAGATTTCTATCCAGTCAATATTATTGGACAAGGGCTTGCAGGAATCGTAGTGAAAGATGACTCAGAATTCGAAACATTAGAAGATCTCATTGAATATGCGCAAGATAATCCTGGTGATTTAACGTTGGGAACAAGCGGCGAAGGCGGCTTGCCACACGTTGTCGCTTCGATGCTTTCCGCAGAACTCGGTACTGAATTCAATCAAGTCCCATACGATGGAGACGGTCCACTGTTTACTGCGATGCTTGGAAATCAAATTGATGCGACCGTTGTTGGTGTTGCCGGTGCACAAGAATATGTTGAAGCCGGCGATATTCGGATGCTTTCAATTGTTCATAATGAAGAAGTTGACGCTTGGGATGCACCAGCATTAAGTGATCTATACCCTGAATTCGAAAAGTACTTACCATGGGGGCCTTTCTACGGCGCATTTGTCCACCCTGACACACCGGATGATATTAAATCGACACTCGTTGATGCATTTAATGAAGCAGTCGCTGAGGAATCATTTCAAGAACTTCTCTCCTCATTAGGGGCAGAACCAATTAATATTAGCGGTGATGAAGCAGTCGAGTGGATGCAACAAACACAAGCGGTATCGGCTTGGCTACTCTATGATGCAGGTGCAACTGAAAGTTCACCTGAAGAATTTGGAATTCCAAGAGTTGAAGATCTTGACTAAACTCTAAAGTTGGGGGTGCAATGTGCGCCCTCTCTTTCAATTTAACTTTTTATTCTATCTACAATAAAGTGAGGACGCGAGAGCACATGATTACATTACGACGAACCCTACCCGGCATTGTGATGATTATCGTCAGCTTGGTCATTTTATACCAATCTCTTCTAATTCAGGGGACGGAACAGCTAAACCCTTCAGGTGGTGGTTTTCTACCCGGAATCATTGCCATCGTACTCATCATTTGTGGAATCGTCACGATTATTAACGACCTTAGAAAAGAAGTAACCACAAAAACTGACGAAGAGAAGGAAAAAGCATTTTCCAATAGTGATTACCTACTTATATTTTCTTACTTTATCTTTATCGTTTTATATGTGTTGTCACTGTCCTTCTTGCCTTTTCTCATTAGTACGACCTTGTTTTTGATCATCAGCATTTATCTACTTAAAGGTATTAAGTGGTACACGAATATCATTGTCTCTGTTGCTACTGTCATGATTATTTATTTCTTGTTTTCGCAGCTTTTTAACATTGTCTTCCCTTAAGGAGCCAGCATAATGGAATTTTTACAACAAATCTTAATTCCTTTTTTTGATTGGGAACTGCTCTTACTTGTGGCCGCTGGAACACTGGCGGGAATCTTTATCGGTGCAATTCCAGGGTTATCAGTGACAATGGCCGTCGCCTTGTTACTTTCCCTCACCTATTCTTGGGATATGCTACCGGCGCTTGCGCTCATGCTCGGCGTTTATTATGGAGGCGTTTACGGGGGTTCAAGGGCAGCCATTCTCGTAAATATCCCTGGATCACCTGCTTCTGTTGCAACATCACTGGATGGATATCCGATGTCTCAGAAAGGTGAAGCCGGTCTCGCGCTTTTTCTTACAACAATCTTTTCGTTTGTTGGTGGACTTATCGGTGTCATCGTGTTAGCAAGCGCAGCACCTGTTGTTGCTTCATTTGCCGTACAATTCGCAAATCGCGATTATTTCCTACTCGCAATGCTCGGACTACTATTAGTTGGTAACTTGAGCAACGGAACCATCGCCAAAGGGCTTTTCTCAGCTGGGGCAGGAATCGTCATTGGATTGATCGGTATGGATCCAATTGGCGGAGGCTCACGATTTACATTTGGTTCATTGCAATTAATGAACGGTATTGACTTTATTATTGCACTACTCGGTCTCTTTGGCATGTCAGAGATTCTCTATCAGATGCGAGAGCTAAAGCGTCAAGGTAATCCAGTTGAGATTAAGAAAATGATTATTCCACCCCTTCGCTTTATCTTTAAATTTCTGCCGCTTTCTTTGCGAGTTTCAATTCTAGGGGTACTTACAGGTGCGTTACCAGGTGCAGGTGGTGAAATCGCCGCTCTACTATCGTATGATCATGCAAAACGTTCAACCAAGAATCCAAATCGACCATTCGGAGAAGGCGCCCATGCAGGGGTTATTGCGCCTGAGGCAGGAAACAGCGCAGCCATTGGTGGTGCCATGATCCCAATGCTTACACTTGGAATCCCAGGGGATGCCGTAACTGCAATATTCATTGGCGCTCTCTTTATACACGGACTGCAACCGGGTCCAATGCTGATGACCCAGAGCGGGGATCTCTTTTGGGTCATGGTAGGGTCTTCTATTCTTGCAAACATATTTCTACTCATTTTCGGTTTGATGGTCGTTTCCATTTTCATACGAATTGTCACGGTTCCAAAACAAATTCTACTCCCAATCATTGCAGTCATCACAGTTATTGGTTCGTACGCAATGAATTATAGTCTAACCGATGTCTATTGGATGCTTGGTTTCGGATTGATCGGATTCTTTATGAAAGTGCATAATTTTTCAGTTGCGCCGCTTGTATTAGGCATTATACTCGGACCACTAATCGATACTTCTTTTAGACGGGCTTATATGTCCGCCAACGGTTCAATGCCTGATTTCCTATCAGGATTTATAACTAATCCAATCAGTCTCGTGCTCTCAATCGTTATCGTTTTTACAATTTTTTCACAAACACCCATTTACAAAAAGCTAAAGCAAAGGATCTTTCCTAAGAAACAGCAAGCTTAATCGGGAATCTCATACCAAAAAGCAAAACGCGGCAAGAGCATGGATTGCAAGCTCTTGCCGCGTTTTATTCTTGCATAATCAAATTACTCCTCTTCTAACCAACCAAATAAAGTTACTACGTTCGCTTAACTCAAAGTTATAGCTCTTCTCCATATCTTAAGTTAGAGTACTTTAACTAAAACCCTTGTTATAAATATTCTCATTTCAAAGTGAAGCTGTTCTATTCCCTCTTTATTTAGCATGTATCGGCAGTCAATGTATCGCTATTCAGAAAACGTGCTTAGAATACCTTTAATTTATTTGAGAAAATAGGGTGCTGTACTCTTTTTGATCGCGTTGTTACATAGCCCCGCAATAAGAAAATCCGAACAATTCATTATTCTACTTTTAGAATGTGAATGAGTTCGGATTTTCTCTTTTTTAAGATCTTTCTATTTATGATGTTTGAGTTGTAGGAGTTATGGCTCAGCTTCCTTTCAAAAGTACATTACAGTTGTTAGCTTGAGCTACACCCACCACATATTTATTAACCCTGCTTATATCACGTTTTTCGTTCTTAATTGCACGATTTCATCTACTGTTAAACCTATATCCGCAAGAATTTCTTCGTTATTTTCACCAAGATCAGGGGCGATACTACGAATACTACCCGGTGTCTTTTCGAACTTTGGAATAATTCCTGGAACTTTTATAGTCCCAAGTCGCGGGTGATTAACTTGGACGATATTCTCCCTTGCCTTATACTGCTCATCATTGAATATGTCTTCAATACTCATCACAGGACTGATCGGAACACCGTATTGATCTAATTGCTCAAGTAAATCCTTGCGTTCTTTCGTAGCAATCCACTCTCCTACAATCCGATTCGTTTCATCGTTGTTTTCGAGTCGTTTTGAATTAGTAAAATAACGTTGATCTTCCAACATATCTTTCCTGTCCATCGCATCAGCCAAACGGTTAAACGTCGTATCAGTACTCGTCACGAGGACAACCCAATGACCGTCTTTTGTTTTAAACGTCCCCGAAGGTGAGGAGTGCCCATGAAGACCAGGTGCACGTTCACGTACTTTTTGAAGCTGATCATATTCTGCCACAAGAAATTCCATCATCCGGAACACCGTTTCATACAAGGCAATGTCGACCATTTGACCGCTGCCTTCTTCAGATGTATCACGATTGTATAGAGCAGTAACCGCAGCAAACGCAACATAAATACCACAAATGTAATCCGTTAAAGAAAAAGGCGGACTGACCGGGTGTCTATCTGTAAATCCTTGAAGATATGTGTAGCCACTGAATGCCGTAGCAGGCGTACCAAATCCTGCTTTTTCTTTATAGGGTCCAGTCTGCCCATATCCTGATACACGAATCATTATCAAATTAGGATTTTCTTCTTTAAGTACGTCATATCCGACGCCCCACTTCTCAAGGGTTCCTGGGCGAAAGTTTTCAACGAGAATGTCTGCCTTTTTTGCGAGTTTTTTTAAAATCTCTACCCCTTCTGATTGGTGAAGGTCCAATGTTAGTGAGCGTTTGTTTCTTGAAAGCCCCGGCCATCGAAGTGGTTCCCCATCCTCTGAAAATGGACCGACGCTGCGAGAGGTATCTCCCCTTCCTGGAATTTCAATCTTGATTACATCTGCGCCAAAGTCCCCAAGAAGTGCCGTACCATATGGGGCTGCAATCATTGTCGAAACATCAAGGATGGTAACTCCTTCTAAAGGTGTCTTAACCATGAATTTATTAACTCCTTTCTATATGACCGAGAAATCTTTACGGAATGCTAACGTGTGATTTGGTGCTGTTTGGTGAATAAATATCATTAATATTCCACTGACCATCTGTAGGGACAGGCTCATTTCGCATGGCAACATCAATGAGAACAGGTTCATTGGCCTCTATAGCTTCCTTGACTGCATCTTTGAATTCCTCTGCACTCTTTACTTTAATTCCTTTAACTCCAAATCCTTGCGCAATCACCGCAAAGTCAGGCGTATATGTTTCGCCGTTTTTCTTGAATAATGTTCCGTATGTCGTATCATAATGAGCCATTTCTAAGCCAGCGATCGTACCGTATGCACTATTATTCATGACAACCCATACGACTGGAATATTCTCTTCAACTGCCGTTGCCAAAACTGCTGGGTTCTGACCGAAACCACCGTCGCCGATGAGAGAAACGACTACACGATCCGGGTGGGCAAGTTTTGCCCCAAGTGCGGCACTTGAACCAAATCCCATCGTTGCAAAACCACCTGGTGTCAGAATAGATCCTGGTGTGTAGATTGGGAACTGTTGCCCTACGCCATTCTTATTCCATCCCACATCTGTCGTAATGAACGCATCACGAGGCAATACTTCTCGCACATCTGACAAAATTCTCTCAGGTTTCATCGGAAAGGCATTGCTATTTACATTGTCACTAATTCGCTCACGCAAGTCATTTCGATATGCCTGAATGTCTTCTTTTAATTGTTCATTTCGTTGAATTCCTTCTGGGTATAAACGTTTTGCAACACGAATTAAGGCCATTAACGCTCGCTTCAAGTCTGCTATTGCGCCAATCTCTACCGGATAATTACGTCCAATTTCATTTGGATCGATATCAATTTGAATAAGCTTCGTCTTCGGTATCTCAAACGTCACGCCCGGATACCATGAACTGCTGTCTGCTTCTTTAAAACTTGTTCCTAACCCAAAAAGGTAATCTGCATTTTTCGTCTGATCATTGATGAATTTGGTGCCCCAAAAACCTGTCATTCCTAAAGTAAGCGGGTGATCATCGGGTAAGACACCTTTCCCCATTAAAGAATGGGCAACCGGAATATTCATATGATCGACGAACTCGCGAATTTCCTCCGTTGCATCTGCCAATACGACACCGCCGCCCGCATAAATAACAGGACGACTCGCCTCCGCTAATGTTTTAACGATACGCTCTGCTGTTTCTTCATCAAGTGATGGCTTCTCAATCACGCGGGTATGATGCTGGAGCTTTTCGAAAAGGCTGGTATCTACCTCTTTAGAGAAGATATCCATCGGAACGGATACGAGAACAGGCCCTGGACGACCACTTTCTGCTACTTGGAACGCCTTTTGTATGATTTCTGGGAATAGGTCGGGACGGTCGACACGCCAAGCACGTTTGACAAAAGGACGATAAATTTCGTATTGAGCACCGTCTGCATGAAGATTCACTTCTTGGTGAGGGTGCTTGCCGTAATAATGACTCGGCACATCACCTGCAATCACAACCATTGGAATCGAATCGAGCGCTGCGTTAGCAACTCCAGTAGCCGCATTAGTCAAGCCAGGTCCTAAGTGACTTAACACGACTGAAGTTTCTTTCTTGGCACGGGCATACCCGTCTGCAGCATGTGAAGCAATTTGTTCATGGCGCACATTAATAAATTGTATAGAGCTTTTATCAAGCTCGGATAATACGGCAATATTTGTATGTCCGCATAATCCGAATATATGCTCAACATTCCGATCTTCTAAATATTTGACTAACTGAGTCGAAATGAGTTTCTTCATGGTTGTTCCTCCTTGTTTTGAAAATCAATGATAATTTTTGCAAAGTTACCTGAAAGTGCAAGCTCATACGCTTCTTCGTAGTTTTCTAACGGTAAAATCTTTGAAATAAACACTGTTGGATCGAACCGTTCGTCTGAAAGGTATTCAATACTTTCTGCAAAATCTTTAGGAAATCGATAAATGATGCTTCCGTAAATCGTCTGTTCTTTTCTTACAATTTGGCCAACCGGTAATTCTGATGCGTTTGTGATACCGATTAGAAGAACAGAACCTCCCGGTTTTAACCAACGAAAACAAGATTGTACCGACTGAGGAGTTCCCGCCGCTTCAACAACATAATCAAAGGTGTCAGGTTCAATATCGTTCGGGTGCGTTGCTTGAATGTGCGGGAAAGATTTTAGCATTTCTAGTTTCTCTGCGTTAATATCTACTGCTGTGACGTTAGCTCCTAAATAATCAGCAAGTGCAACTGTTAACAATCCTTCAGTCCCACAACCAATTACGAGTACTGAATTTCCTTTTCTCAAATTGAGTTTTTTGAGACCGTGAACAATAACTGCCAAAGGTTCAATTAGTACTGCCTTTTCATCGGAAACTTCATCTGGAATCGGAATAACATAACGAGCATCAATAACAAATTCATGAGAAAATCCACCATCGGCATTTATTCCAATTGATTTCTTATTCGGGCATATATTTTCTTGTTCGCTCAAACAATACTCACATTCCCCGCAGAATGTATTCGGTGTAACAACGACCCTTGTTCCTTTCGTAACGTTCGCAATGCTACCTGCTTCTTTGACAATACCGACGAGTTCGTGACCTGGCCTCACAGGATATGTCGCATGTTGTATTTTGCCACGGTACACAGAAAGGTCAGAACCACAGATCCCACCATAAGTCACACGAATCTTCACTTCATTAGCCCCTACGCGGCCTAGTGGTTCAGATTCTCTAAGAACTAAAGAATTCGGTTCAGCAATAAATAACTCGCTCACAATGTCATTCCCCCATTACATCTTCAATCACTTGCAACACAGCATTAAGCTGTTCAATCGGCATTTGCCCAGGTGCCGAACTTGCACTACCGACAGCAAAGGTCATAGCTGAACCACAGGCTCCACCCATCATTCGAGAAAGTGCACCGAGGCGCCCCATTGACATCGTGACGATTGGAATTGAAAGGTGTTTGGAAGCTTTCGTCGTCGCTTGCATCAGACTCAGCACGTCTTCAATCGATTGTGGCATGACGGCAATTTTGCCAATATCCGCACCCTGATCTTCTGTCTCTTTCAATTTGTTGTAGATTTCTTCTACACTCGGTGTCTCTGAAAAGTTGTGATAAGACATTAATAATTGCACATGATGGTCTTCTGCCAACCTCTTTACTCTATCTATATCCGCTTGGTCTGCGCTGAGCTCAACATCGATGAGGTCTACCGTTTTGCTAATCATCATTGCCTCATACATATTAAACACTTGCTTTTCGCTAATTGTAATCTCTTCTCCACCTTCTCGAGTCGACCTACGAGTAAAAAGAATCGGAATGTGAGCAGATCGATTTCGGATTTCTTCAGCCACTGATTTCACTGCTTGCAGATCATCAAGCTTCTCAAAGAAATCGACTCGCCACTCAATCATGTCAGGGTTCTTTTTTACAATGACTTCCAACTGTGTCATTAATGAATTGCGATCGCTCCCCGTCAATGGTGTACAAATAAGCGGGCGTTTTTGCTCACTTTGTTGAGGTATCGACAATTTCACCTGTTTCTTCATATTTCACAACTCTCCCTTTTACATTAAGTCTTGTAGAACAATCATTTTCATTTCTGTCATTTCTTCGACGGCAAAACGTGCACCTTCACGGCCAAGACCGCTATTTTTAATTCCTCCGTACGGCCAGTGATCAAGACGATAGTTCGACGTGCCATTAACAACAACCCCGCCCATCTCCAATTCGATGGCGGCTTTTCTAATTACATCCATAGAGTTTGAGAAAATACCGGCTTGCAAGCCAAATTCGGAGTCATTTACTTCTGTGATTACAGCATCTAAGTCACTATAAGGGAGAATACTGATGAGTGGCCCAAACACTTCGTTGCATACAACTTTGCTCGTCGGTTTTGGTCGATAAAGAACAGATGGCTGAACTGCAGCACCATCAACCACACCTCCTGCAATTAATTCAGCACCGTCAGAAACGGCTTCTTCAATCCAAGTTGCAATTCTCTTGCCCGTGTTTGCGTCAACAACACATCCTACATCAGTTGTCTCATCAAGAGGATCGCCTTGCTTAAGTTCACTTACTTTTTCATAGACTTTTTTGACAAATTGTTCAATGACTTGTTCGTGAACATAAATACGTTGAACGGAAATACAGCTTTGGCCAGAATTGCTAAACCCTGTTTTAACGCTTAATGTGGCTGCTCGCTCTACATCTGCGTCAGAGTGAACAATCGTTGCAGAATTCCCACCAAGCTCAAGTAGTACTTTCTTCATTCCTGAAATTTTAGAAATTTGCTGACCAGCTGGGACACCGCCTGTAAATGAAATAATATTCGTGCGTTCATCTGAAACAATTTGTTCACCGACTTCTCTACCACCAAGAACCATGTGAAGCGCTTCTTTTGGCATTCCTGCTTCTACCATTAATTCGACAAAGGCAGTGGCAACGAGTGTTGTTTGCGGTGCTGGCTTTAACAATGTGACGTTACCCGCAGCAAAAGCCGGTCCGACCTTATGACATACGAGATTAAGCGGGGCGTTGAATGGTGTAATGGCAGCAATTACGCCTGCAGGTATTCGAAATGTCAGTGCCATTGAGTTTTTGCCACGTTCAGACGCATTTCCAGGAATTGTCTCACCAATTAATCGCTTTGCCTCTTCTGCTGACTGCTCCAGTGTCTCAATAGAACGAGAGACTTCATCGCGCGTATTCTTTAAGGCTTTTCCAACTTCCAAAGAAATAAGTTTAGCAAACGTTTCCTTTTGCTCCGCTAGTAGATATGCAGATTTTTTCAAAATTTCTGCCCGCTTTGCAGCCGAGAGTCCAGCTACGAATTTCTTTCCTTCGTACGCCTTGGCTAATGCCCGCTCAACATCTTCTTGTTCCGCTTCCCACTGTTTGCCAATCACTTCGCCGTTGTAGGGGTTTACGATATCTAGACCCTCGGTATTTTTTTCAACCCACTGTCCTTGAATAAACGATTGTGCTTTTTTCATGATAGTTCTCCCCCATTCTGTTTTTGGACGCCAGTATATCGAACGAGGTGCTCTTCATTCGGACAAGGTCCTTTAATTCGAACCCCGCTCATTAATTCTTCATAAGCGTGCGCAACAATCCCCATTCCTCGTGAAAGAGCAAAGATACCTTTTGCCGCTTCAGCAGGGATTTCAAGTTCACATTGAATAGCAGCAGAGATACCGTCCACGTTAATTGTCATTTTGCGCCCTTTTCGTTCTGAAAGGCGATCACGATAAGTTGCTAAGATATCTAAGTATGAACCACTAATCTCTCCACTGGAGATTAACTGTTCTGACAATGAATACAGCCGGCTGACACGCGGATCATCATCATGTAGTTGATGTCCAAAGCCAGGCAGTTTTCCTTTCCGACTAAAAATTTCCGTAAGTTTTTCATCTACGGCATTTTCATTGTTTGCAAGATTTTCTTTCGTTTTATAGAGGATGCTCATTGCTTCCTCTACCGCTCCTCCATGAACATCTCCGAGCATATTCATGCCAGTTGCAACGGCAGAATTAAAAGATACCCCACATGTTGCCGCCATACGTGCTGCTGCAATAGAGGGAGCGCGTGGTCCATGATCTGCTCCAGCAACGAGAACACTCTCAAATAATTTCGCTTGTCCCTCTGTCAAATGCTTTCCACAAAGTAAAAAAAACAGCATTTGTGTATATGAAACATTACCGATTAAATCTTCAACGCGCTCTCCACGTATTATAATTTCATTCTTCTTAATATGACTAATACTTGTTTCCCACCATGCACCACCATTTGAATAGGCTTCTAATGCACTACGACTCATAGATATCCCCACTTTCTAACTTAATAGCTGGTGTACAAGCTCTTTTAGACTTGCTAAGTAGTTATCCACATTCTCTTCTGTAAATCTTTGAGCTAAACCACTGATCGATATACAGTAGTGAACTTCTCCGTTTTGATTAAAAATCGGGGCAGAAATGGCCGACAACCCTTGCTCCCTTTCTTCATGGGTGACAGCATAACCCTGTTCTTTAATTTGTTTTAAGTCACGTTTTAGAACTTCTAACCGTTCAGGATTGTTCATCTGTTTAAAAATTCGTTCCTGGAATGCAGGGCTTTGATAAGCAAGTAACACCTTTCCCCCGGCCCCAGCAAATAAAGGCAATGGTTGTCCTAACGACACGAGATGGCGAAGGGGGCGAAACCCTTCAAATTGCTCGATACAGATTCTGCGATCATTGGCAATAGTATACAAGTTCACCGTTTCGGATGTTAGTTCACGTAGCCTCGACATAACAGGCTTTGCGACTTCTTTAATATCAAATGACTTTCCAGCAATTGAACCCAAATAATACAATTTATGACCAAGTTTGTATTTCATCGTACTCTCATTCTTTATAATTAAGCCGTTTGTTTCCAACGTAGAGAGCATCCTAGTTGTCGTTGACTTAGCTAGCTCAATCATGTTTGATATTTCTGTCAACGTTAACTCTTGTTTTTCCATTGAAAAACAATCTAGAATGTCCAACGCACGTTGCACAGTTCGCAAAGAATCTTTCTTTTCCAATCATAACCCGCCTTTTTGGTGTTCCATTAAATAGAACACGATTTCGTTAAATGGTACCACCATTGTAAAACGGGACGGATGGCGTGTCAATTTGAAAACGCTTTAATTTTTATTTACTTCTGCTTCTATCGATGCTATAAACGTTTTGGCTGACTGTAAGCAGCGCCGGACAAACTCTTCGTTTCCGAACTCTTTCGCACGTGCTTTATGAGGCATTTCGAGTGACATTGGAATTTTTGGAATCCGTTTTAAGACTTCACCAACATTGGTGCCCCCTTCACCTATATACAACCTTTCTTCACGTACAATTCGGGTCATTTCCTCGCGGTCAACTGGTATTTGACCGACAGCATCACACAAATGAAAATAACGAAACCACTCTTCAGGAATATGATCTAAGTCCTCAACTCGATCTCTAGAACGATGAAAATGATGTGCGTCAATCATCAATCCGGAATTTGATCGTTTAGTAGATTCTAATACATCCACAGCACCTTGTAAGGTTGATACGGTAGCAATTGGCACAAATTCTAACTCTACCGTCAAGCCATATGGTTTTGCTATATCACAAAGCTCTGCAAAACATTCTTTGGCAAACACTGTATCCTCTGTCCATATGCTACTTAGAACGTGCTTACCACCCAGCTCTGCAGCAACATGAAAAGCAGGTTCATAATCCAATGGGTTGGTACCGTTATTAATCTTTGCTAGCTCAATATCCAATAGTTCAATCCCTGTCTCCTGTAAGGCTTTACGTGTATCTCTAAACATCTCTTTCTTGTTTGCAAGATCATAATTTGGCTCGTTAGGCAATCCCATGTAAATCGGGCGAATGCTTACATAGTCATATCCTGCTTTTGCGGCCGTATATGTCAATTCGTGAGGCGCTAAATCCAATGCTGTTAAATGTGCGAGTGAATACTTATAGCTCATCTGAGCCACTCCTCTCAAATTCTTAATTATTACTGCCGATTCGACAGTTGTTCTTATTTAACTGCTTTTCCATGCCATTGTTGAACTCTTAACAAAGTGCGTTTCATATAATAACCTCTTACATTGATTAATCCTCTACTCTTCACAACTAACACCCCATTACGTAAGCGCTTTCTAAAATAGCTGCTTATATTGAATGCACCCATCTATTTTATAGATTTAGGTAATTGAGAAAGACATAACATTTTTTCACAATACTCAGATATCCATTTTCTCACTTCAGAATTCAATGCATTTAATTTCTCCACAAAATAGTCTTATTTACAATGAAATCTCCATGATCTGAACAAATTCATCGTACCTGTATCGTACATTTTGTATTAAAATCAGCCGTTTTCTTAATCAGCCACGAGACTGAGATACTAGTATACAAGTTAGAGCAAGTAAAGGACAGTAAAGCTTTTACGTTTACCGCCTTGATGAAAAGTACTCTGGATATTTCTCAAAAATGTAATCATAGTACGCCCAGACATTGTTAAGGTGCTCAGTTAACTTAGTGTCTAAAGCCGCAACATCGTTAGACTCAATTAGTTGTAGCATCTGTTCGTGATCTTCAATAATTCGATCTGTTTCTTGTGTTTCATAGAATTCTAGATAACGCATACGATTTACATGCCCACGCACTTGCCTCACATATTCACTTAATGTTTCATTTCCGCAAATTTCTAAAATTTTATCATGAAACACTTCATCGTAATGATAAAATTGTTCTAAATCATCTTTGTTGGCAGCTTCCTTCTGCTGCATAATGACATCAAGAACTACTCTTTTATGGTATGTCGCTTCTTTTGTCTCTGGATTCCATGATTCGGCAACTTGCCGAAATGCTGTCCGTTCTAAACTCTCACGTACTTGAAAGGCTTCTTTCACTTTATTTAATGAAATGTACTCAACTTGAATCCCCTTTTGCGGAATCACTCGTAGAAACCCTTCCGATGACAACAAACGGATAGCCTCACGAATCGGTGTTCTACTCACACCAAGCAACTGCGCAAGTTCGTTCTCTGAAATCATTTGACCTGGCTTATACTTCAACGTTATTACTTCGTTATACAAATAACGGTAGATTTCAGTGCCTAACGTCTTTCGTGGAAATGTTATGTTTGCCATAATTCACCTGCTTGTATTCTGAATTAAGATAATTTTAAGTGCATACTAGTATACATGTCAACAAATGAATACATTATATATTTCTCATTTAAACCGACAATTTGATAGGTTGTACGTATTTTCATTAAAAATATAAGCGTACTAATAAAACAAAACAACCCTTTTAACCGTTGTCAAAAGGGCTACTAAATAGGATTAGATTTCTCTCTTCTTTTCTTTTCGTACTTTTACGATATACACACATAATAGAATGGTTAGATGATAATACACGAGTGCCGAAGCTAAGACAGGAATCCAAGTCCCGGTTCCAAGGCCAATGACAATAGCCATGAGCATGACTCCAGAATTGATCACAGCAACATTGAAAAACCGTCGTTTTTCTCGAGGCGTGATGGCGGATTCTGTGACATGAATGACTTGGGAAGGTCCAAATATAACTAGAGGACCAATGAGGACAACTAAAAAGAATACACTTAACATCGTGTCCATAATCAGTGATCACCCTCTCTGTTCTTAACACAATCCCATAAAATCCATAAGTGCTTTACCTAATTATTTATGATTGTATGCAGCGGTTCGTGACAGTTTGAATGAATAACAAAAAAACACCTTTGATGATCAAAGGTGGCTAGATTTTTAAAAGCTAGAATATAGGAATGCATTGTGAATATACGATTACTTATTTTTCCTTACGTTAACCTATAAACTTTCCTCTAAAAACGTGAGTGTCTCTTCCCATGATTTGTTCGTCGCTTCAGCATTCATTTCTCTCGTTCCTCCGAATATCATCGTCATCGCAGCGTTTGTATCGCCAAGTGTCTGCGGAAGATGCGGTAAATGACTCGGGAATGCAGAGAAGTGCCCCGCACCTTCGTGAATGATCACACGGTTTTTCGTTCGATCATGATGATCTTGAAGTTTCTTTTCCATCAATTCTGAGAAAAATACTGCAGGTTGAACTTGATCGTCAGTACCCGCTACGAGCATAACTGATGCGTCAATCTTCTCTACAGGAATGAGATGTTCTTCGTATAGCTTTTGATCTGCCAAGTTCCTTTCCATCGCTTCTAGGCCTTTAAATGGCTTTCTCGTAATCATATGGCCGAAGAACGACAACATATCTGAAAATGTTTGCTTCGCCGCAAAAAACGAGAACGGCTGACCATTGTAAGTCCACGCAGGCTTTGCTACGGGTTGGAAGTTCTGGATTCCTGAAAATTGCACGGCGCTTGGTGCAACACCAATCACTGCTTTTAAGCTCGAATAAGTGGATGCATATAATAACGCAAGCTCAGAACCTCTAGAATGACCGATCATTGCAAGTCTTTCGTTATCCACAATCGTCTTTTTCTTCAAGTATGTAAACGCATCGTCCACATACTCAAGGGGAATGTTCACAATTCCTTTCGGCAATCCTGCTTTCCCGAAGTAGGCGAGCGCCATAACAACGTATCCTTTTGAAGCAAGTAAAGCTGCAGCGGACTCATGGTGTGCACCATCTGAACCTCCAACGATGACGATTGCAGGCTTCGGTTCTTCTGAATGAGGATAATACACCGTACCAACAAGTCCTTCACCTTCAATGATTTCTTTTTGAACATTGTCGGTTAGGAATGTTCTCGCAACCGTTGCTTTAGCGATCACGTTCTCTCGATCCGTTAGTTCAAGTTCAAACGTTACCGGTGCGTCTGAATGCTTCACGAACATTCTTTCTTTTCCATCTTTACTTTTCCTCGACTCAATAAGCTTCATCAAATCGTTTGCCATATTAATCGTTCCATGTTCATCGGTTAACACATCCATTGATGCCACAAAAACATGACTTCGATCATCCTTCGTTGAGATTGCTATGCGAAAGGACTTATTCGCTTCTTCTGTCTCAATCTGTAATGAGAAACTTTCTGTAACTAACGTACTCTGCTCTTGAATTTCAATTCTTATCTTCTGTTCTGTCATTGTAATGACAATCCCCACTTTCAAATTCACCGTTTACCATACGAGCAGAAACAAACCAAATCCCGAGAAACTAACGCCAATGAAAATCACAAAGCTACGAATAATTGCTGTTGGGAAGTTCTGAATCCATCTCGTCAACCACTCCACTTCAAATCCCTTTTGATTTTAAATCGGCTGCTTTTAGTTTTGTAAGACCGAGCACAATAACAACGATTCCCCAAAGAAAGAACAACACTCCGAAAAAGATGTTCATAAGCTACTCATCTCCTAAAAACATTGGCTACGACTCTTCATCTAATCGATGCAAAAAGCGTTTCATTTCTTCAGCGATCTGTTCAGGTTCATACACGTGAATATAGTGACTACGATTGATTTCTATAATTGTACTATCGTTAATTTCATGTAAAAACTCGTTCAATGTTTCTCGCCAAGCATCAATTCCCGTCCCTTGACCGTTCGAAGCAAAAAACAACATCGGCGTCTCCCTCGGAATATGATCGCTCACAACTGCCGCATTCTCATGCACTCGCTCGATTTCCTCACGCATATTCTTCGTCATCGTTCCACGATGAATAAAAGATTTGTAAGCTTCGGTATTCTTTGTAGATAAGTAATCCGTCGAAAAAATATCTGCTTCTTTTACAAATGAAGGTAAGATGCGCAATCCGCCAAACTCACTTAAGGCACCCGACCCAGCGATCATTACAGAACTCGGAACTTGCAATTGCTCATAGCTTTTCGGTACAGCAGGATCAAGACCAACAATGGCTTTCACCTCATCTGGATAAACCGATGCAAAATAGAGTGCTTCAAGACCAGACATGGAGTGTGGTGCCAACACATACGGCGGTGTATGTCCGGAAAGTCTAAGTGCTTCTCTCATCTCTGTTACCATTTGTTCGACGGTACGAGGACTGTCTGATCCTTCGCTCCAACCGTACCCTGGCTTTTCCACCACAGCAATACGATAATCATCTGAAAGAAGCGACCATAACGGTTTGAAATCAATCGTAGGGGCTTGCGTTCCGCCACCACTCATAAATACAATCGTTTTCTCGCCTTGCCCATCGCTATACACGTGTATGTTGGTGTCGTTAACACGTACAACATCACCTGGAACGGGGAAACGTTCACTTTCATTCTCACTTGCAACGACGTGCATTATTCGAATTCCTATAATTATGACAATGAAACATGCACTAACGATCATCGCAACGATCTTTATCTTTCTCATAATCTCCTCATTCATTGAAAATTTGCTATAATTGAAACTTTAGACCTCTTATATTCTATCATAAGTTATGCTGAGCGATGATCTTCTTGTTCAGAAAATAGGGGATCTTTTTGCTTATTCAAGATTGCAACTGAGAAACAAATTGCACCGACTGCCATCACACTGACGAAAAATAATAACGTTGCTCGTAATGAAAACAAATCCGCGAACAATCCGAGCATTAAGATCAAGACAATCTGGCTAGCACTTTGGATCAAATCATAAATGCTCGTTACCCTTCCCATCATCTCGACGGGTACATTGTTTTGATAAAATGTTGTCATGCCCGCATACAGAAAAGCATTAAAGAATCCGAGAATCATAAAGCCAACAGTGATCGACAGAAACGACCATGACAACGCGTAAATTCCGTACCCACTAATGGTCAACATGAGTCCCATAACAATCATTACCCGAATGGAGAGGTGCCTTGATATCGTCGTTAATACCAAACCGCCGGCAATCGCACCAATACCTGTTAAGCTAATTAATAGACTGTATTCAAGTTCACTAAGCCCAATGACTTGTTGTGTGAACACGACTTCTTGTGCATCCATCGCAAACGTAAATGTCATTAATAAAATAAAACTCATGTAAATGAACGCAACATAACGTTGTTGTTTCATAAATGACTGTACGACTCGAAAGTCTTGGATCACTTGCGCAATGGTTAGTGTAGGAATCTTCTCTTTCTCTCGCTTCTCATTGTCAGGCATTAACCAAAGGAGGAATGCGGCAATGAGGAAAAATGAGACATTAATCCAAAACGTAAGTTGTACGGTCGTAAGCATAATTAACGCCCCACCAATTGCCGGTCCGATAATGCTTGCACTTGATGTGAATAGAGATCGTAACGAGTTGAACTTTTTGCGCTTCTCTTTAGGTACTGTCATCGTTACAAATGTCATCGAGGAAGGGTGATAAAATGCACGTGCAACACTAAGTAAAACCAAGATAAGATAAACGACCATAAGATTAGGTGCTAAAGGAATACACGCCACAAAAACCGCCCGGCATACGTATGTAGTCATCATCACTTTCCGTTTACTACGTTCGTCAATAAAACTTCCCGTCCAAAACTTCGCAACCATATTCGTTAAAGGTCCAATTAACCAGAGTGTTGCAACAGCCGCTGCAGAACCCGTCAGTTGAAAGACGAATAGATTAATTGCCACAAGGTAAATAAAATCACCAACACTTGAAATTCCTAATGTAGACAGCAACAGAAAACGTGGTTTCCAGTCATCTCTTTGCAAAAACATCCCACCTTATCGTTTCAATTAATAACCCTTTCCGTTAACGTTTCGGATTCTCCTTGTTCATTGCAATAATTTCAATAATTTGTCAAAAAAATAAGCCACGCAAATGCGAAGCTACAGATCACTCATGATTTAACTCATGCCCTTCAGATTCGGTTTTCTTCCATTTCATGTACGTGTAGATCAGTTGAACGACGTGAGAAATTATTAACATTGAAATAACAAGAATATCGATTGCCACACCCCAAATCGATAACCTGAGTATGAATACTAATAAGAAAATAATGACTGGGGTCATCCACAATGTACGTTTAAACTTCCTTCGATACGATAAACGGTGATAATTCAATGTAAAACCTTTATCTACTTTCTCTTCATCTTTGTAAGCATACGTAACTGCAGTCATGATAAGTAAAGCAATACCAACCACAAGCATGATTTCTACCAACATCGATAACACTCCTATGAATGCAGAGTCACTTCTCGTCTATTTACATTCATCACGCTAAGCCCCTGGCGGTTGTTTCTTCAATTCATGCTGGGCATCTCTCACGCCATGTTTCACTGCCACACGAATGACAAAGTAGGCAACCACTGCACCAGCGGCAAAAAAAGCGATGTACAACAAGATCGCAAACAAACCGACCCACTCAAATCCCATTATAATTCCTCCTTTTGGGTCTATACCCGTCATCAGCTTGACTTTAACTTAAAAGGAATTATCTGGAACATCCTATGAGCAGCATACTATTCATCCTAGATTTATCAGCTCATGTTCAGAGATTACCTCAATCCCATGCTTCTTCAGAAGAGCTGTAGTCACGCCGTTGCCTTGAATTTTCTCGCCGTTAAATGATCCGCTATAGATCGACTGACTTCCACAAGACGGGCTATCTTCTTTTAGAATAACGAGGCTCGCATCTAGTTCTTGAATCCTTCTTAACGTTTTATACGCTCCAGCTATAAATTGATCACTCACATCATGTCCTGTTTTGTCGAAGACTTGTGCACACCCCTCGAGCACGTCGTCCCCAGTACCGCCTACGATTTCCGCAGGTTCCCTTGGCGTCTGTAATCCCCCAAGTAATTCCGGGCAAACCGGTATCGCTTTCTTCTCACGAAGCCATTGTTGAATCAACTCATGACCTTTATGTTGGCCATCATAGCGAACCGGCATTCCGGCTAAACAAGCACTCACAACAATCACCTCATCACCCCTTGTTCATCTACACGCACAATTAAACCTCTGCAACCGAACAAATCGCAGAGGTCGTTGTCCCAAATCTTGTCTGCTTAGCTCACCACAAATCCTTCGAAATCGTTTTGAATGACTTGATCACAGATCTGCTTAAACATCGGAAAGCCACCTACAAAAATCGGAAAGCGACTTTTGCGGTTTTCAATATTCGTACCAGTATACCAAGAATCTGTTTTTACGTATAACGTATAGTCCGCAATCGTCTTGCATTCTTTACTCCAATTCGACACCGCAGCTTGAACGACCTCAACGTTCGTACTCCCTTTTTCCCTCGCATTCATAATCAAGTCTGTAATGAAATCTACATGCTGTTCAATGGCAACCGGCATGTTCATGAGAACCGAAGGGCTTTGAGGTCCCGTAATCATAAAGAAATTAGGAAAATCATCCGTTGCAACTCCCAAGTATGTTTGCACGGCCTCACCGTTCTGCCAATGCTCTTGGAGTGCGTGGCCATTACGTCCGTGAATATTCATCTTAAACAAAGACCCTGTGATTCCGTCGTACCCTGTTGCGAAGACGATCTTATCAAAGTCATAAATCGTCTTTGTCGTCTGGATCCCCGTTTTTGTGAGCATTTCAATCGGTTCTTGCTTCACGTCAACGAGCGAGACGTTCGGTTGATTAAAGGACTCATAATATCCACTATCAAAAATCGGTCGCTTCGCAGCGTAGTAATATTCTGGACATAACTGCTCTGCGACATCTTTATCTTGAACGACCGAGCGAATTTTATTGCGAATAAAGTTCGCTGCTGTAGCGTTAGATTCTTCACTTATTAATAAATCATTATACGCGGTTGGAAAAACAAACCCACCTTTATTCCACGCATGTTCATAGATTATTTCACGCTGTTCTTTTGTTTCATCAAGAGCAGACACTTCGCGCCGGTCCGTAGGCATGCCAAGACGAGTCGAATACATCAATTCACGAATTGAACTTCTATCGTTCTTTACGCCATCGATGTAGTCATGCTCATACACGTAATTGTTTGCAGGCACTGCATACTGTGGAGTACGTTGGAACACAGTCAACGATTTGGATTCTCTAGCAATTACCGGAATCGCTTGTACACCGCTCGAACCAGTCCCAATTACCGCTACGTCTTGATCTTTAAAGTCTACTTCATCAACTGGCCAATCACCCGTGTGATACCATTCCCCCTCAAACTGATCAATCCCTGAAATTGGTGGAACATTCGCTTTGGATAAGCAGCCTGTTGCCGCAATGAAATACTTCGCTGTGATAGTAACACCGTCACCAAAATGAACCTTCCACAACTTGTTCACATCATCATAAAACGCGGACACGACTTCTCGCTGAAACTGGAAATGTTTTTTTAAGTCCAGCTCTTCTGCAACAAAATGTAAGTAACGTAATATTTCTTTTTGAGAAGCAAACCGTGATGACCACGTCCACTTTCGGTAAAGTTCTTCCGAGAAGGTAAAGTTGTAGTAGATGCTTTCGGAATCACATTTTGCTCCCGGATAGCGATTCCAATGCCACACCCCCCCAACATCTTCAGCTCGCTCAAACCCTTGCACTGTTAACCCAGCCTCACGAAAACGATATACCGCATACAATCCCGAAAACCCTGCCCCAACAACAAGAACGTCATAATCTGTTTGATGCGTTTGTTCTGACATCATTTTGATCCTCCTAACTAGATTTCTATTCTTTAACTTATTATCCATTTATCTGTTATTTTCCTGTTTTTTTAGGCTGATGCTCTGAACAATCACAAAAAAAGCCGTGCGGAATCGGGATGCCCGTCCACACGACTTTTTTAGATGAACTTATAATTCTATGTCTAACGCATTTGCAATCATTTTAGGTAAATCAGTATTGTCCATTAGTCCACCGAACTGTTCACTGCCTGGTCCGAAGCTATAGACCGGAACATCAACACCAGTATGGTTCGTTGTGCTCCACACCGGGTTGTCATTGCCATCAAGTGCTAAACCACCCGTATCATGATCACTCGCCATCACGACAAGCGTTTCTTCGTCTTCTTTCGCAAATTCAATTGCTTCGATATAAGCCGCTTCAAATGCTTCTGTATCGGTCATCGCCCAATCATAATCGTTTGCGTGACCTGCCCAGTCAATTTGACTTCCTTCAACCATGAGGAAGAAGCCGTCGTCGTTTTGATCAAGCGAACTTAGAGCGGCCTCAGTCATCTCTTGAAGAGAAGGTTCATCCGTTTCATGACGATCCCGTTCAGGAGCCATTGCGTTGTTTGCGAACAACCCGACAATTCGATCACTATTCGCAGATTGTAACTGATCTGCATTTCGAGCAATCTCATAACCGTCCCGTTCAAAGCGTTTCATGTAATTCATTAAGTATTGGTGACCACCTTCACTTTTCGGCAAGAAATAGCTTTCTCCTCCACCGAGTAACACATCAATATCTTGATTGTAAAACTAATTAGCAATTTCCATTTCATTGTTTCGGTTTGAAACATGGGAGGCAAACGCGGCTGGTGTCGCATGAGTGATCGTCGATGTCGCCACTAACCCGGTAGACCTTCCAGAATCTTTAGCGGCTTCAAGAACCGTCTGCACACGCTCTCCTTCTGGGTTCAAGCCAATCACACCATTGTTCGTCTTCACTCCGGTTGCCATCGCTGTTCCCGCTGCCGCAGAGTCTGTGACACGATTATTCGCAGAGTGTGTCATCATGTGGCCGACTTGGTGCTCATCCCAAGCTGGAATTCCTTCGTCTTTAAATGCTCGGTATACACTAGCATAACCAGATGAATACCCATCAGGAATCATAAAAATCACATTTTTCGCTTCCCCTTGTGCTTCGGCTTGCTCACTTACATCTCCAAGCCCTGTCAAAACAGCTGTCGCCACAACAGAACTAACCATCCACTTTTTCATCCCGAATCCCTCCAATGTTTTTGTTGTCACAGTTAGCGTAACAAGCGAACGTTAATCACATATTGGAGAAAGTTAAATGTTCCGTAGACGGTTCAAAATGAGACTTTCCTAAGGCTAGTCTTCCTTTACGGTCAGTCGATTGCTATGAACTTAACCGACGTAAACTAGTACAATGATCATCACGAATGTTAATTGTGTTAATCGGTAGTAAACATAACTATAAAAAAAGACGAACCATAATGGTCCGCCTTACTTGCTCTTATTCGCATGCTCAGTAGTAGCCTCGCTAATTTTTTCTAAGCCACACCACGAACTTAATAAATTCGCATAAACCTTCGTCACTTGCTTCACACTCTCTAAATCAACCCACTCATCGATTTCATGAAAGTTCGCTCCTTCTGGTCCATAGCAAATCGCATCGCTATCATAATACAACTGGAAGAAGCGGGCATCCGTTGTCGACGGCAATGTACGTCGCTTTGGCTGACCTCCAATGATTTCTTCATGAGCGCTATCTAAAGCTTGGAATAACGGTGATTGATCATCACTTTCTGTCGGTTCAGCATGGAAACCATAAAATTCAATGTGAGGAAGGTGATCACGGAACCAGTCGTCTGACTGTAAAGCTTCCCGTAAAAATGAACGCATCTGCTCTTTACGCTCTTTCACTGTTTCTCCTGGGACGAGACCAATACGCCCTTCAATTGTCCCAACGACAGGTTCATTCGATTCAAAGTCTCCAGAATAAAACTTCCCGATGTTCATTTCGATCGGTTCTTCTTGATCTTTAAAAGCCGGATGAGTCACTTGTTCGTTTAAGTGACGGACATGCTGCTTTAAAGCATCAATGATTACTTGCCCTTTTTCAATGGCATTGCATTGCACATGTCCATCTTGTGTATTCCGAACTGTATCGTAGCGAACTCTAAACCACATGCTTCCAACTTGAGCATAAGCCGCCTTTAACCCGAACGGCTCAGGAATTAAAGCGGCTTTTCCTGTGTACCCCGCCTCTAATGCAGCTAATGCCCCATTACCTGTTCGTTCTTCATCTGGAACAAATTGTAGCATCACATTCGACTTCGGTTGATAGCCTGCTTTTTGAATGGCACGGTACGCAAAAACCATCGCCGCTAATCCTGCTTTCATATCTGCAGCACCACGCCCGTATAAACGACCGTCTTTTTCTGTCGGTTCATAAGGGTCAGTGTTCCAGAGAGAAACCGGCTCAGCACTTACCACATCGGTATGACCCTGGAAAATCAAAGCATTCTTTTCGCCTTCTGATCCATAGTGACTCCCAACAACAACATCACTATTCTCATAATCCCACTCCACCGGGGAAAAACCAGGGTGCTTAGCGATTGATTCAATGTCTGGTTGAAACCGATCGACGTGCATGTGTAAATGATTTTGCAAGTAATGGGCAATATATTGTTGTATCGGTCGTTCATCGCCACTTAATGATTTATATCGTATTAACTCTTTTAGAAACTCAAGTTGCTCATTCCAACTATTTTCGATTTCTTTATGAATTGCAGTTACGTTTGTATCCTGTGCTGTAATCATGAGTTCACTCCCTAAAACTTTTCTCCCCTACAACATTCCCGCTACTTCTACTCTAAAACTCCTATTTTTAAGATAGAAAAAGACTAGATGTTTCACGAGGTAAACTCTAGGGAATGTAAAGTTATAACACAAACACAAAGGAGCCAAATCACATGCTTTGGACAATTATTGGTATCATTTTAATTTTATGGTTACTAGGATTTATCGGCGGTGTCGGTGGCGGACTCGTTCACCTTTTACTAGTCGTTGCATTGGTTATCGTTATTATTCAATTATTAACTGGAAGAAGATAACAGCACTCATATTATTTTTAGGAACGAGCCCAATCCGGGCTCGTTTTTTTAATCTTTATTTGAGCACAGAATCCCATCGCGTTTATGTTGGATTTTTTATAATCCTCACCTTCCTAATAATCATTCTCCTAAACCTTTTAAGTCTGTCGTTAAGAATAAAGACGCACCTAACTCTCTTTCCTCTATACAAACACATACATCAAGACATCATCCGCATACTCATTCGGTCCACGCTTCCATTCGTTACGTTTGCGCCCTTCTTCAATAAATCCGAGCCGTTCATACAAGCGAATGGCCTGGTGATTTGACGAGAGTACCCCTAAACTGATTTTTTCTATATAAGGGTTTTCTTTTGCCCAAGAAAGTAAATGTTGAAGGAGCGATTCACCATACCCTTCTCCTCGATTTGCTTTGCTGATCATCATTTCAAATGATGCTGTATGCTGTAACCGAACTGGCTTCGGAGAATGACACCAAACATACCCAACCAAAGATTCATTTTCTACAGCTACATAGATCACTTCACGCTCATTCGTGATCGTCTGATTAATCTCTTCCTCCACATCGTCCACTTGTTTTGTCCATTCTGTCGGGCTCGTGATCAGGCCGTTGTCTTCTTTAATAACAGCATTTTGAATCGTATAGATGGACACCGCATCAGAAACCATTGCAAGTCGAATACCCATGACTGTGTTCCTCCAATCACTAATTTTCAGAAGATATAAATTCAGGTACACTAAAAGTAAGAGGTGAGAATTAATGAATACTGAAACTACCGCTAAAACAAAAGAAGGCGTATTAGGCCCAAGAAGCCATGCCTTCATGTCAGTCCTCATCTACGGCATGCTATTTGTGACGCTAATGGTCGCAACAGGTGGTTCAATCACTCTTGATAACTTACTACTTCCGATTGTAGCAATTTATGCCGCGGTAAGTATCATAGAATTCTTAATAAAGAGACGACGAGAGAAAACACCGCAATGGCTCGTAGTAGGATCTTTTGGAATTGGTGCTATCATGGCAATCATAATGACTGTTGTATCTTCGTCTATGTAAAAATAACTAGCTGAGGTGGATTTACGTGATTTAGCAAGAGACTCGTCATGTGCGAGGATTGATCCGAAATGTAAGAGTCTTGATCCACCGGGCCCGAGTCTTGATCTTTCTAAAAATCCCCTCGTATCAATCGCTACGAGGGGATTCTGTTACATATTCTCTTGTTTTAGCGTTTCGATGATGTTGTTTTTCTTCACTTTGGACATGGAGTAAGCCATTGCCATGGCAACGATGATGAACACGCCGATGATAACGGCGATAATTTCTGTCCAAGGTAGCTCAAATGCATAGGAAAAGGCATTTTGATTTGTGAAATAGATGCCATACATAATAATTCCACTAATTGGTAACCCGTATGCCAACGCTTTTATGCCATAGAAAATACTTTCAAAGTAAATCATTTTATTAAATGATTTAGGGGTCATTCCCATTGATTTCAGCATGGCGAATTCTCGTTTACGAAGTGCAATGCTTGTTGAAATTGTATTTAAGATGTTCGCAATGGAAATTAACGTAATGAGCGTGATAAATCCGTATAAAAAGATGGAAATAATCATGACCATTTGTTGATCTCGTTGTTGCGATTCATGCATATTCATCACGGCTGATTCAGAAACCTGATCGATTTGATCGATCTGTTCTTGAACGAGCTCAGGATCATCCGACTGCAAATAGAGTCGATAATTCGATGGGTACGTTGCTTGTTCTGTTAACGCCTCAAACACGTCTGTTGAGACGATCAGTGTCATTGAGCCGAGCCATTGTTCAATATAGCCAATTGGGTGCTCGGAAGTAAGTGCACCGATTTCAATCGAACCGACATCTTCATATGTCCATTCATCTGCTCCCTCCGGATACACTTCGATCTCAATATCAAACTGATCACCAACGTCTGCTTGGATGCTTTCCGTTTCGACGAACTTACCAGCCTCGCCATCTTCGTATTGAACATGATTAATGAGTATGGCTTGTGGATCATCTGTGTTCATAAACGAGGCATCGTCAACACCGATCTGTTGGGCGTATTCTGAAAAACTCGAATCAGACAAACCGAACACACGCACATAATACGAATAGCCACCTTCTTCTTTCAACACTGGGGCATGGTTATTCATGTCATCGACTAGCGCTTCGGGTAGTCTCTCTTCCTCAACGACCGTTCGAAACATTTGAGAGCGATTCATGCTAAAGCGCTCCACCGTATCTAAGCTCGTCAACTCTTGTACAATATCAGCCTCTTCATTTTCATCTGAATCTAGCTGAACACTAATGTCAAAGTTCTGTTGAGCATTGGATAGTTCTATGGATTTCGTAAACGCTGAACCAAAGTAGGATACAGACAAGAACAATACGATGCTTACGACTAATGAGAACACGGTAACCATGTAGCGTTTTTTGTTTCGTTTTTGGTTTTTTAGTGCAATTTCTCCTTCGACGCCAAAAAGAGATCGAACGAAACGATTCGTTTTTACTTTTCGCTTCGTTAATTTCACATCGTGTGACTGTCTAATGGCATCAATTGCCGTAATTCGCGATGCGCGTTGAGCTGGAACATACGTTGAAATAAAGATCGTTAGCATCGCTATGACTGCTGAAATAATGACAGCTTCAGGTGATACCACCATTAATAATTCTGTCTCAACACCCATGTCTGCCATAATTGAACCGATAATCGACAGCGTTACACCGATCCCTAGAACACCTGCGATCATTCCTAAAGGAATCGCAATTAAGCCGATAATAACGCCTTCAAAATAGACAGAGTTACGCTTCTGTCTTTTTGTCGCTCCAACGCTTGATAACATTCCTAAGTAACGAGAACGTTCCGATACCGAAATCGCAAAGGAATTAAAGATTAGAGCAACAGAGCCGACAACGATGATCGCCATAATAATGGAGATCAACCCGTAGAGAACGGATTGCATCGAATCACTCGCAGTAATTCCACTCGCTCGTAACAGATCATCGTTAAAAAATGGTCGGTCAAGTCCGACTTCTTCCCCGAAGGTTGTTAATTCGTCATAAACACCTCGGTCCACGTTTGGCACTGACATGAACGCAGCAACATCGTTAAACGCATCTTGATTGTTGTCAGTGAGGATGCGAATCATTGAGTATCCAGGTGACCAGGAAGATTCCCATAATGGTTTTTTTGTTACACCAACAATCGTGTAGATCTCATCTTGTACGTTCGTCAACGACTCTTCCCGCTCGCCATCCATCACATGCAATGAGTACGAGCTCGTTCTTGTTTCTTCACTTGCGATATGTTCACTCGTTCGATCACCAATTGCGAGTGTCACTGTATCACCAATCGCGTAATCAAACTGATTCATTGCGCGAAGATCTTCAGAGATAACTACTTCATCAGGGGCATGTGGCAGGCGCCCATCGAGAAGTTCGATTTGCATCGTTTCAAAGGCCGTTGGATTTAAGTCACGCACGTAGAAATACGGTTTTGTAGAGTCAGGGCTTTCTTCAAACTCTGCATAACCGTGCTCTCGCATTAACGCTACATCACCTAGCCAGTCGCTTTCTTCAAGCGCTCGCTTATGTTCATGTTGAACTTCTTCAAACCCGACATGCCAATCTCCTGAACTCGTCACAGCTTCTCGTTTCATAAGATCTAGAAACGTTGAACCTAAAGTGGCAACAGCCATGATCATCGCGACAGAAATAATCGTACCGATTAACGTAATCAGTGTACGCTTTTTGTTTTCCTTCAAGTGACGAATCGTCACTTTGTTAACGATATTCATGGACGAATCACCTCGTCGCTCGCCACTTTCCCGTCTTCAATTGATATAACGCGATCCGCTTGTAAGGCAATGCGATCATCATGAGTAATGACGATAAGCGTTTGGTTATACGTCTTATTGAACATCTTCAATAGATCAATGATCTCCTTGCTGTTTTTACTATCCAAATTCCCTGTTGGCTCATCCGCCAACATAATCGCAGGGTTACTAATTAACGCTCGGCCAATCGAAACACGTTGCTGTTGTCCGCCTGACAATTGATTTGGCAAATGCGTTAATCGTCCACTTAAGCCTAATAATTCAACCGTTTCCTTGAAATGCTTGTCATTAACGGTATGACCATCTAACAACACTGGCAACGTAATATTTTCTTCGACAGAGAGAATCGGTAATAAGTTATAAAATTGATAAATGAGTCCAATTTGCCTTCTTCTAAAAATGGCTAAATTCGTTTCATTTAATTCATAGATGTCGGTATTATCAACGAGTACTTTCCCGCTGCTCGGCTTATCAACGCCACCTAACAAATGAAGAAGTGTCGATTTCCCTGAACCTGAAGGTCCAATAATGGCAATAAACTCCCCTTTTTTCACAGAAAACGATACGTCATCTAACGCTTTTACCGCCGTGTCGCCTTTGCCATACACTTTAGTTAGCTTGTCGATCTTTAATATATCCATCGTTCATACCCCCACTAGTTTCTTGCTACATTTAGTGTAAGCATCTAACATGACGGTTTCGTGACTCACAAAATGACAGTTTAGTCACTTATGCTTGAATGTGCACCAACTTTAGGATGCTCATTCATAAAAAACTTGCTAGCTTTTATTCGAAGGCTTAGCAAGTTTCACAATTTCTTATACGACTCGTTTATAGAATTTAATCGAAAACGTCGTTCCGATCCCTTCTTGACTTGTTACTTCAATGTCTCCATGTTGCTTCGTTACTATGTTTTGTGCCATTGCGAGTCCAATACCGACGCTGTTTTCCCCTGCATTAAGGCCTTTATAAAAACGTTTGAAAATATAAGGCAAATCTTTAGCAGAGATTCCCTCACCTGAATCGCGAATACGGATCTCTTGATAAATGGCGTTTTCATTATATTGAATGGACACGATTCCGCCATTACCTGTATGCTCAACTGCATTTTTCAAGATATTAATAACGGCTTCTTTCGTCCAATTGTAATCGGCACTAAGTACACCATCTTCTAACCCTTCAATATCCAGCGTGATCCCTTTCACTTCAATTGGAATAAGTAACGGGTTTAAGGCATCGGTGATGATGCTCTCTACGGGAACTTTTTCACGTTTAAATTCAATCGTACCTGCATCAATCTTGGACAGTTTTAATAAGGAAGTGACGAGCCAATCCATTCGTTCCAATTGGTGTTGGATCGTTTTTGTAAACGCCACTCTCCGCTCAGTCGTTAACTCGCTACCTTGCAATAAATCGGCCATCACCGTCATCGAAGTAATTGGGGTTTTCAATTGATGAGAGATATCTGAAATTGCTTCTGTCAACTTCTTACGATCTTCTTCGAGGTCCACATTGTATTCCGCTAAACGAGACGTTACTTTATAGATATCATTTTTTAGAATGCTAAGTTCGCCTTCTTCATTATCACGAACGTCTAAACTGTACGAACCTGCATTAATTTCTTTTAAATATGTAGACAGCTGCTCAATATGACGGTACCGCTTTTTTGTAAAAGCAATAAAAGAAACGATCATCACGACTGCAAGTGCAATCACAATGAACAAAGAAAAACGAGGCAACAGAAGACTTGTTCCAATTGCGACACTGCCGACTAGGATTTGCCACCCGATGAATATACGAAATTCGCGATTACGATACATGTTACTCACCTGCCCGATAACCTAATCCTCTTACAGTCTGAATAATGGTGGGCTTTTGCGGATTTTCTTCTAGCTTCTCACGCAGACGCTTAATGTAAACCGTTAATGTGTTGTCATTTACAAAATCCCCTGCCACGTCCCAAATCTGTTCTAATAATTGCGCACGTGTTAACACTTGTCCTTGATGTTGAGAGAAGATTAAGAGCAGGCGATATTCAAGAGCTGTTAACGCCATCTCATTTCCTGCTTTCCACACCTTCGCTTCTGCCGTTGAGATTGTAATATTGCCGAGCTCAATGTGCTCGGTCGCTTGACCTTGTTGTTGTTTTTCGTAGCGACGAAGGACCGATTTAATTCTAGACATTAATTCCCGGATCCGAAATGGCTTCGTAATATAATCATCCGCACCCATATCTAAGCCCATCACAACGTTTACTTCGTCATCAACAACCGTTAAGAAAATAACTGGAATGTCTTTTTTCTGTTTAACGAGCTTACATAGCTCATAGCCTGATCCATCTGGTAAGGACAAATCAAACACGCATAACTGAACGTCTTCAAGTGATGATTCAATGTATTCTTGAGCTGATGCAAAATTAGCTTTATGAGTTGTCCCGTAACCTTCTTGTTGCAATGAATATTCCAATCCTAAGGCAATTGTTTTGTCATCTTCAACGAGTAGAATCCCCACAAGTTACGCCTCCTTTTACTACCTACGCCTTAACTTATGTGTCATTCTATCATAACAGCTAAAAACCACCTGAAATAAACAGATGGTTACTTTTGGCACGTCGGGCAATAATACGTTCCTCTCATTGTAACGACAACACGTTCGATTTCAGTTCCACATTGTTCACATAAAGAGCCAGCTCGCTGATAAAGTGAAAAAGGATAGTGCCCATGCTTTTCAAAAAATGTATATCCCCCACCAAAAGCGATGGCATCCTTTAAAACAAGCATGATCGTTGTATATAAATGTTCCCACTCGATCTCGGTTATATCTAACGTCTTACGACCTGGATTAATTCTAGCTTTATAGCAGATCTCATCTGCATAAATGTTCCCAATGCCTGCGACTTTTCGTTGATCTAACAAAAAGCTTTTGATTGACCGATTGGACTTCATTCCAAGCTCTTCTAAAAGAGCAACAGTAAACCCTTCACTCAATGGTTCAATCCCTAAACGTTCAATTGGAACAATCGGTTCATTTTTGCCGTAAATCTCCATCGTCCCGAGTTTGCGAAGATCATGATAGCGAAGTTGTCGATCATTACTAAATTGAAAGATGACCGCTGCATAGTTTGCTAATGAGTCGGTCGATTGATGAACATAGTAGGAGCCTGTCATTCGCAAGTGAGAGACGAGAACACTTTCTTCAAAATGGAACAGTAAATACTTTCCACGTCGGTCTACATGATGCAACGTTTGTCCAACTAAGGAATGAATAAACTGATTAGGGTCTGTCGGTCTTTTTATTACACCAGCGTATAATACTTCAATGCCCTCGACTTCTCGGTTCTTCACTTCTCGATTTATCATTTGCTTAATATGTTCTACTTCTGGCATTTCAGGCATAGCACTCACCCTTAATTTACACTCAGAATGGATAATACAACAGCAATTATTAACGTTTACATCTCCGCGATGACTTGGTCAGTCGTACAAACCGACGTAGCAAACGCTTTATAGTTGGTCATGGCCGCATTAAAGTCATCTTTACTCGTTGCTGCTGTCGCATCGTAGACAACCGCAGTCTGAAAGCCGTTTTCAATTAAACTTCTCATATGTGACTCCACACACACATTTGAAAGCACACCAGCAAGAAATACACGGTCAATTCCATGTTGGCGTAATTGATAGACAAGGTCGTTTGATTCAGGTCCCGCTACTTTATGTGGTGTACACATGACTGCGTCTTCATGTAGAAGGTATTTTTTTAACGATTGAACGAAGTCTGATACGTCCGGTGTTGGGCTAGTATTATCTTGTTTTTGATACACCTTATTTGTTAACAACATGTCTTGTTCTTTGCCTTTGTACTTCCACTTATTATCGTGCGGGTACAAGTAATGGGGAGAGACAAAAATGGTATAGCCGTTATTTTGGGCAGTATTTAACAATCGTTCTAAGTTAAGTACGGTATTGTTCTTATCAATAACTCCTTTGGTCAAATAGTACCCTTTTCCATCTGGAGATAAGAAATCATTTTGCGGATCGGTGATCACAATCCCTGTATTCGTATTATTACATTCAAATTTCACGATAACCGCCACTTTCTAAACAATAAACTTTGCGCTTAGATTGGTCGTTCGTGTGGCATCTTATTCGGTTTACCATAAGAAAGTAGCGCATCGTTTACCGACCTTTGCCATTATTACAATGCCTCACTCATGAGTTCGATTTAATTGGGCATTCTATGACCATCCTTTTTGACGAGGTGATCACATGACCTTATTGCTAGGCTCTCACGTTTCTATGGGTGGAAAAGACATGTTGTTAAATGCTAGTAAAGAAGCGGCATCGTATAAAGCAAATACGTTTTTAATCTATACAGGGGCACCACAAAATTCTTTGCGCAAACCAATTGAGGCATACAACCTTGAAGCTGGGTTCAACCACATGAAAGACCATGGGATTTCGAATATTGTCGTTCATGCTCCGTTCCTCGTAAACTTAGCCAATTCGAAGAAAGAGCGAGTGTTTTCATATAGCATTGAGTTTCTACAACAAGAAATCGAACGTACTGAAGCTTTGCAATCTACTCAACTCGTTCTTCATCCTGGATCTCATGTAGGTGCGGGGCCTGACATTGGTATAAAGAAGATTATAGAAGGGTTAAATGAGGTTCTTACTCACCCCTCAAGCGTGCAAATCTCGCTTGAGACGATGGCTGGGAAAGGTACAGAAGTTGGACGATCATTTGAAGAACTTGCTCAAATTATTGATGGCGTCACTCATAACGATCGTCTATCTATTTGCTTGGACACGTGTCATATCCATGATGCCGGCTACGACATTGTCCATGATTTCGACGGTGTGTTGGATGAGTTTGATCAAACGATCGGTCTTGAGAAATTAAAAGTCCTTCACATTAACGATTCCAAAAATCCTATCGGTTCGAGAAAAGATCGTCATGAAAACATTGGACACGGTTTAATCGGCTTAGAAGCACTCGATTATGTCGTTCATCACCCACAACTCACAAACCTGCCAAAGCTCCTTGAAACACCGTCGATCGGTCCAATAAAATACAAAGATGCACCTTATGAACATGAAATTGCCCTACTTCGCCGTAAACGCTCGGAACCAATAAAGAAGCTCACATAGCTTGATTAGAAAACAAATATCCCATGTCATTTGTTGAGATGGGAGAATGAAGTGCGACGATCAACACTCTTCAACTTGGAAGATGCTCATATACGTCATCTAAAGATGTCATCAAACGATTGCGATCCCAAAGCTCAACACCGCAACGTCTAGCAAGTTCCTCAGCATTTCTTGTGAAATACTGATTCGTGATTACGATTGCTTGTCCTGCACCGTAATACGTCTTAGCACTATTCACTTCTTGCACCGCTCGAACTCCAATGTTTCTTTTATAACGCTTCGCCTGAATCACGACGGTTTCACCTTCCTGATTCTCTCCGACAAGGTCCGCCCCATAGTCCCCGGTGTCTGAAGTCAAATGAACGTGCCAACCACAATATGTAAAATGAATAGCTAGTCGTCTTTCAAACTCTTTTCCACTCATCTGGTCAATCTGCTCAATACCACTTCGTAAATATCGTTCTTCCAAAGCTCGGTCTTGTTTAATACGCCAAATAATTAGTGAAGTCATAGTAGTAATCACTAGTAACGCAATTGCAATTGTGGTAATCGGGTATGCCAGTACAAAAGCGATAGAAAAGCAGACGACAACAAAGAATACGGGCACTGATTGGGGGAGTAGCTTAAGCAACCCAACATGTTTATTTCTCGCCATTCATACCTCCGATAAATGTCCTTTTCCTAATTTAACCATTTATTGTAAATCTATACCTGGGCTAACTAGCACCTAAGAGATAAATCAGAGCAAAATAAAGAACATGGATTCACATATATCCATGCTCAGTGAGTACTCGCAGAGTTTCATCAATTTCTTGGATTAAAATAGGTAAATAAGTGCATTCATCGTGAAAGGTTTGACTGTCTCTGAACGTTATGAGGTCGTTAAGGTGCTTCTTAACGAGGACTGCCTCTTGATTCGTCATAGGCAACACCTTCAGTATTTATTTGTGTACTACCCGATACCCTTAATATACTGTACAAAAACAATTTTCAGCGAATTCATTACGAATGTCTTATTCTTTAGCTTCTCTATAGTACGAACCTGAATGAGCTAATGTGCGTAGCCAATTGCCTATGTTACCGGCTTTTGTTAGTATTTAGTCGTTCATCCAATTCGATTTTCGAATGGATTTGGATGAGCTGATCTAGAAGTCCATCTCGATCTTTCGGAGAAATGATAACGGGCATCTCTCCATTTCCCCTCGACAATTCAATCCGATCCGTGAGTGAAGCGGCAGGTGAACTTAACAAGCTTTTTGTCGGTTGAATCATTGTAATGTCTTTAATCGGGATCGTCATCGCTGTAATCACAAACCCAAATCGAATGCGCAACATATCATCACAAATTTCGTAATGAATAATAAATATAGGAACGATTGGTAAAATGATTGCTGTAATCACAATCGCTGCAACAAATTCAGCGTTAAGGATAAGGTGTATTAAAGGTAAGAATAAAGATATTGCTAAAACCATCAACACGACTACGGAATAAGACGTGCGTGTACGAAACGTTACAGAACACCCTTTATTCATAGAACTACACCTCATCCAATTGCTTCATCAACGTGTTTTTCATAAGATTGTACCCGTCATGGTTTTCTTGCTTAGCGTAGAAGCGAAGACCATTAAGTGATCGACACAATAAATTTGCATAGAGCCTCTCTCGAAAATACGGTATATCGATGCTTCTCTCTTCAAAGTGCCGTTTAACTTTTGTAGGGAAGTCCAAGCTTGGTGACCATAAGTGAAGATTCGCTACATCATATAAGAAGTCGCCATGCATCGCCATCTCCCAATCTACGATGCCGGTAACCGAAGTACCATCCGCTAACACATTTCCTAAATGAAAATCACCGTGTACGAGAAACGGTCGCATTGGTGCATAGCTTGCTAGTTTGAGCATCTTATCGTAACCTGCTTCAAACACTTCTTTTTCTAACACTCCTTCTATGAACATCGTGCGCCAGTTAGCGAAAAACCCTTTACTCTCTTCTACGAATAAACTCTCAAGCATTTCTTGCCAAGTTTGATAACGCACGTTTTTACTTGGGTTGATCCACCCAAACGCATCGTTGTCACGAATCGTAATCATCGATTCTAAGATCGTAATAAGATTAGAAGAAAGATCTGCTTGCTCAAGTTCTGGATATGCGGACACTGGACCTCCATTTAGTTTCTCGCTAACCATCACGTACGTACCTTCATACTCATGAATCGCAACAACTTTTGGAATTGGTAGCCTTGTCCCATATCGTTCGTATACGACTCGCGCTTTATAAAAGCTTTCCGAATAATCTCGAATGTGAGCAACATAAGCCTTCTCTTTCATCATAAATTGATCAACACGACTGAGCTCACCGATATCAATCCTCTTAAATTGTTCTGCTTTCGGATAGTGTTCCTTCACAATTGTTCTCACCCATTGATCTGAAACGTCCTTCTTAAACGATTTCATCCAAATCACCTTCAATCTGTATATGCATCATCTTACAAGCCTAGCATGTTAAAATTCAATTCGCTCCAAGTGCGTTTCAGTTGGATATATCTAGTAAAGATGTTACTATAATATTCAAAAAATAAGGGTGATTTGATGAGCGACAAACAGTTACTTGAGCGAGGCTTTAAGCGATACTACGGCGAAGAGATCAACGTCTACTTCAATAAGGAGATTTGTGAACACGCTGCAGAATGTGTCGGCAATGCTCCAGAAGTGTTTGATACTACGAAGAGACCTTGGATAACACCCGACGAAGCTTCTGCACTAAAGGTAGAACGTACTGTAAAACTATGTCCTAGTGGTGCACTACAATACCGTTACGACAATTAAACAATCATGAACAACGTCGCTACGAGCAGTAGCGACTTTTTTTCTTCGTTGGCTTTCATTTCAGGCTTTTCGTAAAGCCCACATTCGTTTCTTGAAACCCAGCGTTTATATAAAATTCGTGAGCATTTGTTCTCTCCTCTTTCGCTCCACTATTTAACGCAATTGTCGTAACACCTATTCTGGTTGCCCATTCCTCCGACTTTTGCATAAGCCTCTGACCAACGCCTTGTCCTCGGTGTTTTTCATCAACGACAAATGCGACAATTCGTACGTACTCACCGTCTTTTTCATAAAAGTAACTTTTTACTGCACCAATCATGCCGGCAACTTCTCCATTTATAACTGCTAACCAAGTCCGATAATCGCCATGCGCTTTGATACGGTCAAACCGGCTTTCCATCTGCTTTACCGACGTAGGATAACCGAGTTGAGTGATCAACACGCTCATCGATTTCACATCACTCATCGTAGCCAGACGAACCTCCAAATAAATCCCCCACTTCTACGTAGCTTCATTCCCACTATATTTCAACATATTGGTACTTCATCCCTTTACATTCTACTCTTTGTACTTCATCACTCGCATCAAAAGTCCTTTTTTAGATTAAAACGGTTATTCCTTGTCCATATTCGGGAACACCTTCACCATGCTTAGTTAACCAAAGGAGTGAACGTCAATGAGTGTCCGCAAATGGATGCCCAAAACGGGTCAACGTCTTCTTAGTATGTCACGAAGGCAGATTCGTTTTGAAACGCAAGCGAATGTATGGCTTATCAGTCTCTATTACGGACTGCTCGGGTTCTTAATTGTAGGAATCGCGTATGTATTGGACATGCGATTATTTATAGGGGAACACGCTTCTTTTTTTCAGGTAGATTATGAATTAACGAGACAAATTATTAGCTCGCTCGTTGCCGGAATTATTACGTTAAACGCATTTACACTAAACTCTATCCTCGTCGTATTAACGAACTTCTCTGGGCAATTCACCCCACGAATGTTACTTACGTTCATTGCGGATCGTAAAACACAACACGCCGTCGGTATCTTTAATATGGTGTTTGTTTTTATTCTGTTCTCCTTTTTCATGATTAATGATGGAACAGCAGAGTATTACGCCGCCTTCCCAACGCTAACCATTTTACTTATGTTCTTTGCACTCGCTACTTTCGTCTTTTTTATTAATCATGCTGTTAAGTGGATGCAAGTACCTAACTTAACGTTCAATATGAAGAACGAGTCAGAAAAGCAAATCCTTACTACACTCGTTGAAGACCTTGAACCTTATCGAACACAAGAGACAAAGAAAGAAGAGATGGAGTTAAACGAAGATGAAGGCACAATCCTTTACGCCAAGGATTCTGGTTTCATCCAAATCATTGATTTCAAAAGCCTCTTTCAATACGCTGAGAAAAAAGGGCTCATTATTCGTTTAGAAAAACGTATCGGTGAGTTTGTCTTAAAAGACATCCCCCTCCTCACCTATTGGAAACGAGAAGATTGCGATGTAAACGAGGCATTTATTTGTAGTAAACTGTTCGTCGGACGAAAACAAACAGAAGTCCAAGACATAGAATTTGGGGTAAACAAGCTCAAAGAAATTGCGATTAAGTCGATCGGAAATGATGATCCGAACACGGCAAAGAATGCCATTCTACAGCTATCTGACTTGTTGCTTTCGATTTCTGAGATCACGCACTTCACACCGTATCTTACGGACAAAGAAGGTAACCTTCGCGTCATTATTAACGAAGAGACATTCGACTATTACCTGTACTCTTCTTTCTCACACATTAGCATTTATGCAAAAGAAGACCCCGTCATCACGAACGACATTTTGCATGCGGTAAGCTTATTAGCGAGCTCAACCTCAACTGCCAATCACAAAAGCGTTTGGACATTTGCGATGATGGTCGCAAGAGGTTATCAAGCACCATTTGCCTTTGCATACCACGAGAAAGACTTTTACACACACCTTGAGAAAATCTCTCAAATGACTGACAACCAAGAAGACTATTCACAATTAGAACAAGAGTTAAAAGAGCGATTAAACAACCCAAAATATGCTTAAATTTAAAAGTATAACGGCCGTCATTTGTGACAGCCGTTTTCTTTTTGTTTACTATATCGTTCGTATCATGTCCCATATGTCTATGAATATCTCAGTAATACACGTATCATGATTAGACATTTGTTCCTTCTTCAGACGCCTTAATATGCTTCGTTTCATTCGACCGCTCAATTGCTCGTTGAATATTATGAAGTTGCATCAAAATAAGACCGAGCATAATGAATGTAACAAATTCACCAGTGACAGAAGCCAACACTGCCATCACAATCATGATAATAACTTCGAGTGGCTTAGAATTCGAGAACACGTTAATCACCTTCCTATATTTCTACAAAAATACTTCACGTAACTACGATTGCGGCGTTACTACATATACCCCACCACAATGAGAGATTTGTTCGTAATCAACGTGAACATTCGCGCTAAATCTTCGTTTTATCCCTTCTACTACAAAATAAAATTCATCATGATCCCAAACATCTTTGTATTGATCACGACAACGATTGTGATCTTCTTCTGTTTTAAACGAAACATCACCGATTAATAATTTACCTTCTTTAGTTAAAGTAGGTAGCACCTGTTCCAATAACTGAACTTTGTACGCATCCGTAAAA
Organism: Bacillaceae bacterium JMAK1; assembly: GCA_012970285.1. Lineage (GTDB taxonomy): Bacteria > Bacillota > Bacilli > Bacillales > Marinococcaceae > Geomicrobium_A. Next base: position 16,970 of record JIBW01000004.1, on the reverse strand, counting down.
TGATGTAATGCATATGTACTGACAATATAATCGTATTTTTCAGTCAAAATTTGATCTGGGAACCCGTTCGTTAAATCCCATTGAATGAGCGTCGCATTTGGCATCTTCTCTTTGGCAATCTGAATCATCTTGTCTGAGAAGTCCAGTCCTGTAATACGGTGACCTGCATCATATAACTTCCTTGTTAGTACGCCTGTTCCAAATCCAATGTCTAGTATGTTGAGTGATTCCTTTGTCATTATTTCATTGTAAATTTCATTTAGAATTTGCTTATAACCCGCAAAAGGATAATGATCATTCTCTTCACTAACCTGAACCGATTGATCGTACCCATCTGCCCATAAATCAAAGCCTTTTTTGTTTAACATTTAACTCCCCCTCTAGACTCTAGATCCTATTACGAACAAAAGCTCATACAGCTTATCTCTGTTGAGCTTTTTGAACTTTTTCCTTCACAAACGGAATAAATCCGATAATAAAAACAACAAAACCAACGATTGCAAACAAAGGGGTCACGATTAGCAATACGCTAACTCCAGCGTATACGGAAGCGAGAATTGCAACGACATAACTAATCATCGGTGAGACAACGAATACGATTAATAGCCCCCAAGACATCATCTTCGCTCGTTTTGATTTAGACCGAAACAGAAACACGAATAGCCCTAATGCGCCAATCATGTATAACGTAAATAAAATGGCTTCCAAGTGCGATACACCTTTCTACTTCAAGTATGAATTTACTGCTACATCCTAGTATGACAGAACGTCTCATTTTTTGAAGAAGGAGGCAACATTAATTTGTTCGACGCACAACTAGTTCAACACAGTTATACTAATCTTTCTCTGACAACTTGATACCTGCTTTTTCCCATAACTGAATGTCTTTTTTTCGTAATCTTCTAGAGTAATGTTCTACTATTCACAATGTGCCCCTCCTTGAACCAATAGCTTAGTAGGTTCTCTAAAAAGAGACACTCTCCTTTATTTACACTACATTGTCGGTATCAATTTCTTTAATTGTCCTTTTTAGAATCAGGAAGGTCATGTTTAGCAGCGCGATCTTGCTTCTTTTGGTAATAAGCTTTCATTTCCTTATACATGTAATCGCCGATCTCTTCAGGAAAGTAATTGTTAAAATTAGAGCTGTGCTTTTCAAAGAAGCTGTTGTCATCAATGACGCGGAACAGAAATTTTTCATTTGCAGGGAATAACGTATCCATTTTCTCTAGCGTGTCATGGACTTTCTTTTTACTTGCAGCGTCATTAAACGAAATCGAATCTTTAATGGCTTGGAATAACTCCCACGTGATTTTATCCATAAGGTCTTGAGACTTTGGTTCGTTAAACGACTTTATTTGTTCCATGAGTTGTTCGTCTTCGTTAAAGTGCTGTTCAAATGCTTGCATTTGTTTCTTTTCTCGCATAAATAAATCAAGCATAATAAACGCAAATTGATCAAGTTCACCCTCTGACGTATCTTCAAAATTGTAGAGACGTTCCATTCTAGTTATAACGCCTTTCAGCTCATTTAATTGCTCTTGCTTTTCTTCGATTAACGTCTTCTGGATTCGTAATAACTCGCGGTTACTCACCTTATTATCTGTCATTTGTTCTTTAATTTCACCCAACGTTAGACCGAGATGTTTATAGATGTTGATTTGCTGGTAAGACTCCCATTCTTTACGTGTGTAAACTTTATTGCCACTATCATTTAGCTTATTTGGGCTTAACAAGCCAATCTTATCGTAATAACGTAATGTTCGTACAGTTGTTCCTACGATCTTCGCAAATGAACCGATGGTTACTTCCATAGTAAAGACCTCCTCACTACATTTTATACTGTTACGTAACGTCACAGGCAATCCTTTTTGCTTTTTGTTCGGTAAGGATAAATTCCCCTAAAAAAAGTGCTTGATTGTGACGTTACGTCACAATCTAATATAGGTCATAGATTCAGTTCGAAAGGAAGGTTATTTATGGAGGAACAAGAGCAAAAACAACAATCATTACTAAAGAATCGTCCATTTATATTCCTATTTCTAGGTAGCTTTTTAGCGATGATTGGCTTTACGATGTTTTTCATGACAACGACTTGGTTTGTCATTTCTGATTTAGGCTCGGCTAGTTCACTTGGCATTATACTCATTGCGATTACGGTACCACGTATTTTAATGATGGCATTTGGCGGGGTTCTCGCTGATAAATTTAAGAAGACGACGATCATGTTCACAACGAGCTTTATTCAAGGAATTCTACTCGTCATCATTTTCTTATTGAATAATGCAGACCAATTAACGTTTGGGTATTTAATTATTTTAGGTCTTCTTTTCGGAACATTGGACGCCTTTTCTGGCCCTGCAGGAACATCATTAATCCCGAAATTAGTGGAAAAAAGCCAAATTAAGCAAGCCAATGCGATCATTCAAGGATTCGGTCAAATTGGTATCGTAATTGGTCCAGTTATCTCTGGAAGTGTAATGGAGTTCGCCGGTGTCACAACCGGTTACTTTGTCGCAGCAATCATTGTACTGCTGTCAGCCTTCTTTATGTTCCCGCCATTCTTAAAGGAAGGCCCCGTGGACAATACGATTAAACAAACTCCACTTAAAGATTTGATTGAAGGATTTAACTATGTGAGAGCAAGTAGGTTTCTCATTACCGGCATTCTAATCTTGATTACGTTAAACTTCTTTGCCTTCGGATCGATCTCCATCGCCATCCCGATATTAGTGGAGACCTATGGAGGTTCCCCAATTAACCTGAGTTACATTGAAGCTGCGTTAGGGATTGGGATGTTAGTGAGTACAGCCATTATCGGTACGGTAAAAATCCGCCGAAGAGGGTTGACCTCACTTCTTGGTCTCATTGCAACTTTACTTGTCGCAATCGCATTTAGCCAAATTCCTAATTTATCGATCTTGACCGCACTCGCGTTCTTAATCGGATTTACAATTACTATCGTTTCTATTCCCTTCTTCACTTCTGCTCAAGAAGATACAGACCCCCGTATTATGGGTCGCGTCATGAGTATCATTTTCTTAGCGATGAACGGGTTTGATCCACTCGCTTACGCAGGGGTAACCGTACTCGTTGCAAGAGGTGTTGATATCCAATTGGTCATCTTATCCTTCTCACTAATCGGTTTACTCATTGCATTAATCACATTATGGAGAGGAAAAACGTACAGAAACTACACGTCGAATTATTAATCAAATACACATTAAAACCACTTCTCTCAAGAAGTGGTTTTTTCAACAAACTCGATTACACGAGAACCTATTTCTCTATACTACATGCACATAAGACTACTTATGTGAAGAATAATAGATAATTAGTCCAAGTGCTCCTTGAATAGACGTACCATTTAAGATAAACAAACGAAAGGTCGAAAGAGTTATGCCAAATTGAATTCATATTTTTATTAAAAATGATTATCACCATACGTTTGGATCACAATACAAAATAACCAGCTAGTCTCTAATTCAAATAAAAGAGCAAGAATCATGAAAAGATCTTACGCTTTTCTCGTTATTATGTGTGAGGGAGGGCAAAAGCTTTGAAAAAAGTGGATTTAATAGTAAATACCATTGATTATATTGAAGCCCATTTATCAGAGAAGTTAAACCTTGATCGTGTTGCGCAAGCTTTGCATTATTCGAAGTATCATCTACATCGCGTATTTTCCCAAACTGTAGGTATGACCATTCATGATTATGTACAACGAAGGCAATTAACTGAGGCGGCAAAACAACTTGTATCCTCTAATAAGTCAATTCTAGAAATTGCACTCGTTGCAGGTTATGACAGTCAACAAGCATTCACCACTATTTTCAAAGCACTTTATAAGAAATCCCCTCTTCAATTTCGTATTGAAAGAAACTATTATCCACTACAATTGCGATTCCAATTTGATAGTGGATCGATACCGATCGGTAAATATAAAGAGTTAGCCACAGAAAGAATCATAAAAGTGGCGACCAAAGACGATATTCAATCTTGGATGGCCTTTGTTCGTATAGTGATTGATGGCTTTCCTTACCTGCACGAAGACGAGCATAGGAAAGTACTCCAAACATTCATCATTGATCAACGTGCCTTTATTATGATGGAAGGTGGTTTAATCATTGGAAATCTATTAATTTCAGGTACAAGTGGAAGAATTAACTTTTTAGGAGTTCATCCTTTCTATACTAAACGAGAGATTATGGAATTAATGATTAAAATGACCGACTTAGCAAATCACCAAGAGATCCGCATCACATCATTTAGGGAAGGTGATAAAGCAGATACTGGTTACCGAGAAGCGTTAATCCAGTTAGGCTTTACCGAAGCAGAGTTGCTGATAGAATTCGGTTATCCTACTCAAGAAATGGTTTTATACCAAGGGGAGGAAAAACGTGGGTAACATGTGATGATTAAGATTTACAAAGGAGGAAGAGACCACTATGTCATCTGATATTTTTCATGAAGAAGGTATACGATTAAAAGAAATGATTCAACGCTTGGAAAAAGAAAAAGACGATATCCATTTAAAGATTGAAGGTCATAATGAAGATTACGATGACTTAAAACACTACTTGTCTGAGTTTACTGCGGATCCAATGGAAATGTACCAAAACTACCGATCCATGACTAACGTTTCCAAAACAATTAACTTTTACTTTAATCAAATAAATAAAATTCAAAAACTATTAGAAGCACCATATTTCGGTCGGATTGATTTTCTATTTGAGGATGACGTTGACGTTGAAGAAGTTTATATTGGTAAGTTTAGCTTTACTGATCAAGATAACGATATACTCATTTATGATTGGCGTGCTCCCATATCAAGTATGTATTATGAATATGAGCTCGGACAGGCGTCTTATGATTCAAAAATCGGTAAGATCTACGGAGAAATCACTCGAAAGAGACAATTTAAAATTAAAGATCAACACCTGTACTATGCACTTGAAAGCTCAATGAATATTCATGATGAAGTCCTTCAAAAAGAATTAAGTACAACGTCAGATGACCGAATGAAAACAATTATATCAACGATACAGAAAGAACAGAATTCTATTGTTCGCAATGAATCGGCTCACACGCTCATCATTCAAGGCGTCGCTGGTTCAGGAAAGTCAGCCATTGCTCTTCATCGCATTGCCTATTTGCTTTACAAACACAAAGGGACTTTATCTTCTGATCAAATAACGATCATATCACCGAATAAAATTTTTGCTGATTTCATTTCTAATGTTTTACCTGAACTAGGTGAAGAGCCTGTTCATGAACAAACTTTCGATGAAATTGCTATCAATCTTCTTCCAAAGAGTCTTAAAATAGAAACCTCATACGAGCAAACTAAAAAAATCATAGAAGAACCTCACTCTAATTACACGTATCGAGTAAAATTAAAATCCACATTCACTTTCTTTAGGCAATTGAGCAAGTATGTAAACGAGATCGATTCTACGATCTTCCAACCAGATCAGGACATCTACATCGCAGATACTCTCATTACGAGGAACTATCTCACATCAAGATTCTATAGTTATCATAAATTACCAGTAAAACAACGATTAGATGAATTAGCGAATGACATCCTCGATGTTATACAAACAAGTAAGGCAGCTGAAATTAAAAGAATTCCTTCAAAAAAAGACGTCATCAAAAAACTTCGCACCTTCTTAATATTTAAAGATGCTCAATCCATCTATATAAATTTTTATAATGAAATTAACCCTACTGATACCCTAAATTTGCATAAAAATAAACTAGAATATCAAGATGTCTTCCCATATTTATATTGTATACACTATTTTGATGGAATTCAGACGTTTGAATCTGTGAAGCATGTCATTATAGATGAAATGCAAGATTACAGTCCCGTTCAATATGCGGTAATTAACAAGTTGTTTCACTGTAAGAAAACGATATTAGGTGATCTTGGACAGATGATAAATCCATTTAGTTTAAATTTAGGTGATTCAATAAGTACGATATTTACTAAAATGGAATTTGTAGAGTTGAAAAAAAGTTATCGATCCTCCTATGAGATTATTGAGTCCGCGAAACAATTTGTTCCTGATAATACAATAGAAACCATTGATCGCCATGGAGAAGAGCCTAACATCGTATCGTATACAAACTCTTGTACTTTGATTAACACTTTACAAACATTGATCACTCAATTTCATGATAGTATGCTTAACCGTTTAGGTATTATTTGTAAAACCGAAACGCAGGCAGACCAATTGTATGATGAGCTTAAACAGTCCGTGACGCTTACTAAGCTAAGTAAATCGAGTGAAACATTTGACGTAGGGATAACCATAACAACAGTTCAATTAGCTAAAGGGTTGGAATTTGATGAAGTGATCATCCCTTATGCAAATGCCCAGGTATACAAATCTGAATTTGACAAAAGTCTATTGTACATTGCTACAACGAGGGCAATGCACCGCTTAACCATCCTGCACGAAAAAGCCAACTTATCGCCATTAATTACTGATAGGTCAGAAGAAGAGCACCCCTAGTTAGATGTCTTAGCTTATTTCATTCTGCAATTCTCTGATTGTAAAATAAACAAAATGTACTCTACAGGTAGACCTTTTTAGAATGTCTGCTTGATAGGGTACATTTTTTTATTATAATACGTTTTTAATTGCTTGATTAAGACTGTTTCATCGTCACATTACTACCTACGTCCATATGAGAATGTTTTGATGGAGCCAACAAAGAACAAACTGAAAAATATGAAAAGAAAAAGTAAACTTTGGCCCCAAAGTGCGAAATCCATCGTGAAGGCAGCGCGTATCCCACTTAGAAACCATTCAAACGGGTTTAGCACCTGAAGCCACTGAACAATAGCATGCGCATCACTTAAAGAATAAAATGCACTACTTCCTAAGATCATCGGCAACATAATAAGATTTGTTGTCATGCTTAAATGCCCTTCAGTTTTCACGATACTCGACACAATAAAGCTTAGAAATAAATACATTACAGCAGATACAAATAAGACTGGGAGGGACAATACAATACCCATGATTGAATTGGAAACATCACTGATGAATAGACCAATCATTAAAACGAAACTACTTACAGCTACAGCAACTAACGCATTCGCAATCGAAATGCTAAGAATGTATTGATACAAAGGCATAGGCGTTGCATGGAGTAAATCATATACTCCTCTTCTTCGTTGCGACAATGCTGTGAACGAAAACGTGACAAAAGCATAAAACATCAAACTAACAGCAATAATTCCAGCGAGACTATAGCTTAAGTAATTAGGAAAGAAATGAGCAAGTGATAAAAGAGCCGTTATGGGGATTACGATTGACCAAATGACTAAATACAAGTCTTTCATCGATGATTTCGCTTGCAACAAAAATATAGTACTCACCTCTCGTCCCCCTCATGATGGTTTACCTTATCATATAAGTCTTCCATGGTTTCTACGCCATAACGCTTATATAGTTCACATGGGGTTCCGTTCGCCACAAGTTCACCAGCATTTATGAACATTAATCGATCTGCAATGTGATTCACTTCAAGCATGTCATGTGAAGCAAATACTACTGTCACATTCTTTTCCTTTAAGTACTCAATTAATCTTCTAATTTTCTTTTGTCCTTTCGGGTCCAGTCCTGCTGATGGCTCATCTAAAAACACAAGTTTTGGATTGTGTAATGTGGCAAGGGCAATAGCCAAGCGCTTCTGTTGACCAATCGACAATTTAGAAGCAATCACCTTCTTCATTTCTTCTAATTGGTACGCTTCAAGCTGTTGTTGAATTTCCGATTCTGACACTTTCACTCCGTAGATCGAGGCGAATAACTTCACATTTTCCAAAACCGTGTATCCTTCAAAAAAAGGAGTTGATTGTAATTGGATACCCGTTGCTCTCTTAAAGTCTGAACGCCAATACGTAATCTCACCAGCGTCTACGCGAATCGTATCAAGCAGCATTCCAATAATTGTAGATTTCCCTGCACCATTCGGTCCCATTAATGCGATAACCTCTCCTTCCTTAATTTCAAGTGTCACATCCTTCACGACTTGACGCTCTCGAAACGCTTTTCTTAAACCGGTAGCCTGAATAAGCACATTCAAGTAAGTCACCTCTTTCAATCAAATTTGTATATTCAACTTTGACTATGTGATTATAAAATTACTCCCTTAACTTGGGAGCAATTTCTACGACTCCTTTGATTTCAATAAATCAATCGCTTCTTGGACAAACGCTTGTTGTAACTCAATCGTTTTAAACATGTGGTCAAAGACCAGTCGCGTTAACGGTGATAATGTCCCGCTTGCCGCCTCTTCTTTTGCGTTGAAGCCTATCGTAACGGCAGAGTACTCTGCGTCCAAGTGTGCCTTCTGGTCATTAAGTGCATCTATCGCTTCGGGCTTATCAATACGATCAACAAACGAAAGACCAGAGTAAAGTTGTGTCGGATAAGAATTAAACGGCTTCTCTAAACTTTCTCTTATTAACTCTTTTTCATATTCTTGCCCGCGTTTCGTGATCGTATAAATTGCTTTTTGGCGATGACCCGTATGCTCAATCTTACTCACTTCAATGTAACCGTCCCGCTCCAGTTTATGGATCGCATTATAAATTGACCCAATTAAGATCCCACTCCAACGTTCGGCATCCGTTAACTTGAGCATTTCTTTAATGTCATAACCAGACATCGGTTTAATCCCTAACAGCGCAAGAACCATTAACTTTGTCGTCATATAATCACCTTTGAATAGTCAACGTTGAATATTAGTAGTATAGGAAACTTTATTATACATTGTCAATTGTTTTCTTAGTAATTCAACTTATTTTTCTGCCAACACTGAATAATTACGATACCCACTATAAAAGTTGCTAGCAAATAAAATAGCTAGCATTACAGGAGACAACTTCACTAGTACAAATGGAGTTTCAAATAATAACGCATACCAAAATAATGCACCTTCCATATTCCAAAGCCCATCATGGTAGAAGCCAGAAAGGTCCTTGTAAATCATATAAGAAAGAGCGAAGCACAGCATCCCCATCCAAAATGAATAACCCATTAGTCGTTTATAATACTTTCCCTTTGATTCACGATCTGAGAAGATTTCATTCTGATTACCTTCTTCTTTTTGCCAATACCGTATTCCACTAAGCCAAGATCCCTTTACATAGTTCCAACCGAAATCTTCATATATTCCTTTGTATTCCTGCAATTTATCTTTTGGTAAATTATCTTGGTAATCAAGTCGCATAACATACTGCTTCTCAGTTTTGTCGAAAGTATATATGCCAAATCCGCTAACACCTGTACAGCGAAAGCCTTTTTGTAATTGTTCATTTAGCCATTGCTCTTCTTTTTCAATATTAAAGAACCATTTAACCTTCTTCATGTCATTCACTTCCTTCATACAAGGATAGAATATGCAATAGCCTTTGTTGTTCCAGTTTCAAAACGGTACTTCCTTCTGCAGTAATTTTATATACTTTTCTCCGACCTGAATTTCCTACTACTTCAATCCAACCATGTTTATTTAAATTTTCAATAGCACCATATAATGTACCCGCCGCTAAAATGACAGAACCATTGCTCATTTCTTCTATCTCCTGCATAACAGCATAACCGTGGAGTGGTTCACGTAGAGCTAATAAAATATAGTGCATGGTTTCAGACAACGGTAATAATTTATGCTTCATACTCTTAACCTCTATTCAGTTCAACTATATAGTTTGACTTAGTAATAACATAATACAGTTGAACTGAATAGTCCACAACTTTTTTAGCTCAATTCAAAAAAGTCGATTTCCTTCACGCTCTGAAATCGACTTTTGTAACCTTCTAAGTCCCATTTACAACTACACAAAATAAGTTAAATAAAACGTTGCTCTAATTTTCTTTGATGTTCTAAAAATACTTTTTCTAATTCTATGTCATACTTATTAGCAATGACTGCGACGTTACCCATTAAATCTCCTAACTCTTCAACTAACGCTTGCTTATTCATTTCCGATGATTGCGCTTCTTCGTCTGGTCGATCTCTACCTATTTCTAGCGCCCTTACCGCCCTTGCAACTTCTCCAGTTTCTTCGGATAAGAAGCCGATTCGCATAAATATATCTAACTCCAGCCATCCTCTTCTTCCATAGAAGTTATCTACCCATTCTTGAAATGTATCTGCTTTCATCCTCTTCGCCACCTATGTATAAATGATAAACACCATACTCACACAACATATCGTTTACTATTCACTTGCTATACTAAATGGAACAGTCCCAACCCATTTAAAAGAAGCAAAGCAGCTCGCAAGATACTTTTCTTCTTTTATTCCTTTAGATACACGACTGTATACATCCTCATTTCTTTTTTGATTTACCGAAAATGCCCAATGCAGTTAATAAGGCAACACCGATAGCAACCCAAACACCTACACTCATTTATTTCCGCCTCCTCGTTTTATTTCAACTTAAACTTCATACTTGAGGGATACAACGTAATCACCCATCGAACAACGCAACATCAATTGAATTTATGGTATTTATAAACCGTTTAGCAATTTTAGACTTCACTTTAAGCCTCTGGTTCTCAATGTTTTAGATCCGAAGTAACATGCCTTTAAATTCTTCTTCATTTATTAAAGATTTCCTTTTAGTAAATGCCATGTCAACATCCATATGAACATTAAAGTACAGCAACATGAAGTGGTTTTTGAGCCCAATACTTAATTGCTTGATGCAAAAAAGGCCTTATCATTGATAAGACCTTAGCTACCACATAGCCATCTCTACTCGCCATTTTATTTTCTACGAAGTTGGCGCCATCCATGTTGGCTCGAGCATATTTCCATCTGGGTCTTGAACTTCTAAACCATACATTTGATCTTCTGGAATTCCGTGATCTAAATGATAGTAATCGCCACCATGTTCTTTTGCCGTTTCAGCGAATTGCTTCACAGCTTCAACGCTTTCCATTTCAATGGCAATTAAGGTCCCACTTGTTGTTTGAGTGTCCGCAATGGTTTTATTCTTAAGAAATTGCTTGTAGAAGTCATGAGTTAAAATCATAATCCAAAAATGGTCATTCCACATCATCGCACTTGAATGTTCATTGGAGAACAATTCATTCTTTTTAAAGCCAAGTTGTTCATAAAAATGTGTTGATTTCTGCAAATCGCGAATTGGGAAATTAACAAACACCCTTGTCATCACAACACCTCACCTTTTTAAGTAATAATAGCGTAACCCCTTGGTAATTGATTCATACTGCAAATGCTCACCGCTAAATACTATACTAATAATTCAGACACCTATTATTATAGACTGTATTGCCATTTCGATCACAATCGATTGCGATTAATAAATGCAATCGTCTCCTTAAACGCTTCTTTCGCAGATACTTTATCAAAATGCTCAGAATAAGGATCGCTAAATCCATGCGTTACTGGATATGTAATGGTGATGATTCCTTTTGCCTTTAGCTTGTCCACAAGTGCATCTACGGAAAATGACTTCTCCACATGTGGATAAAATAACAAACATTCTGCTTTAGGTATTTGATGAACATAATCGCGTATGCGTGAACCGTAATAACCTATGATTCCGACTACATTATCTTCTTTTCCACAAAGCCAAGCGACCGTTGCCCCTATGCTAAACCCAATAAGGATAACGTTTCGATTCTCGTCACGAAGATTTCTAATCCGTTTGTTTACAGTGTGCACAGCTTGTTGAAAACCGACATCTTCCATAAATGAACGATAGGCTTCAATTTCTTCTTCATAACGAAACGGATGGACTCTTTGCAGAAAATTGATGACTTCTACGTGAAACCCCACATTACGTAATGCTTCACAGTAATCTTTACTATGTGCATTAACGCCATAGATTTCATGCAAAACTAGAATGGTTGTTTTCATCTTTTCATCCGTTCTTTCGTAATCCTCTATGTTTTTTCATTCATACGTTCGGTTCATCAGCACAACTCTCCATCCATCGGGATCCTCAATCGTCACTCCTTTTTCTTTCCAATACTCATTTTCTGGCGCCACTTCTGGATAGCCCATATCGTATAACCGGTATGCTACATTTCTAATTTGTTCGTAGTCCTTAATATAAAAGACGAGTAAATTATCTCGAGTTGGTGCAGGGCAAGGACTCCCATCATGGTGATGAGTGAACTCTAAATGATAATCAGAACTTGGCAATCCAATTACGACACCTTCATATCCACGATGACCTTTGAATCGTTCAATTTCTGCCAACCCTAAACCATTCACATAGAAATCAATCACTCGATCGAATTGATCGGTCGGCCTTGCAATTCGTACTTGTGCCGCAACAAAATCATTAAACTTCATATAAAATTCCTTCTTTCTATCGTATCATGTGTCTATTTAGTTTCCTATAAAAGCACAAAATTTACGATCGCCATTCGTCGTTTCTTTTCTACGACTTTGGTTGTAAGAAGCATGAAGTACGAGAGTGCTCGATTCCTCCCCTTTAGTATTTCCCTACTTTTTCTAAGTTTGGATACATCATCATTTACACATGATACAAGTAAGGAGGGTTTAAAAGTGAGTAAAGAACATCAAGTCGATACGTTAAATAAATTATTAAAAGGCCAACACATGGGGGTCGATGCTTACGAAAGTTACCTTGAGAAGCTGTCCACATCTTCACCACTGAAAGATCCATTTATCGCCATTCAATCTGATTTGCGTGATCATGCAAATCTACTTAGCACGCGCATTTTAGAACTTGGAGGCACACCAAAGAAAAGCGAAGGCTTGGTTGGGAAAATGGAACTTTTCATGAGTGAACTGTTCGATCGCCCTCACGATGAAAAAGAAATCGTGAAACACGCCATAAAAGGTGAGAACATTTACGGAAACAAAATGACTGAAAAAATTGCTAGTGAAGAGTTAGACGAACACAATCAACAGCTCATTCACACGATTCTTTCCAAACAGCGAGAGCATGTGGATGAATTGAAAGTTATTCTGGATAATATGAAAAACGAGGAGTAACCGCTACTCCTCGTTTTTCATATGCAGTTGTTCAAGATAAACCATCATCTTTTCATGTTCTTCTTCAAGGTAAGAGAACTGGTGAACGATGGAAACTTCTTGTGCTACTCTTTTAAACAATTCACATGCGGTTGTCAACGAATCCCAAGAAGCTTCAAGATTTGCACCCGCATACGTCTTTTCATACAACTCCCACAATTCGATTGGCAGCAATTTTTTATAGTATTTGCCGAACATTCCTGTTGAGACACGATACGAATGTTGACTGCCAATCCACCAATCAATTATTTGGTGAAGATCCGCTCGAACAATCACTTCAAACATTTGTTTTGCATACGGAAGTTCATCCCGACTAAGACCCTTTGCGACGTTTTGGGCACACCAGAGGAAATTATTACAGCAATTAAAATGCTCAGCTTCTGAAGGTTTTTTTACCCAATAACTCTCATCTGATGCCGGCGAGATGTCTGCGAGATGTAAGTCCTTATCAAGTAACGGGGTCGTTAACGAATCTTTCCCATATTGTTCAAGCATTTTCCGTATCGTCACTAATCGTAAATCAATTCGATTCCCATCCTCAAACAACATCAAATAGGCATACGATTGGGTAACATCAACCTCAATTCCAAGTGCAAGGTCATTCTCATCAGGCTGTTGGACGATGATCAGCTCTCCAAAGACACGAATCCAATTAACGTCTTTACGAAAGGACTCAATATCAGAAACCACATAAACAATGTCATAATCTTGAAGAGAATCCGGTCGAACATTCGGGTTCGTCCGTGAGCCGTTCATGTAGACCGCTCGTACTCGCTCATCTTGTTTAGCTACAGATAAGATCAACTCCATCATTTCATCACTTGATCGCATTGGTTGCTCCCTTCTTTTAGTCTTTCTTTATTAGATGTTTCTTGATCTTCGATACAATCGTCTCAACAGGGAGCAGCCCATCAATAACAATGTCAGATGCTGGCTTAACTTGTTCTAGTGAAGCAAGTTAACCAACTCTTCCACATTCAATGTACTGTTTCATTTCCTCCGGTAAGTCTCTTTTTATTATGCTTTGGCCTTCCCTAATAACCCTTCTAGCCATGGCCACATCAAGCGGTGTATCGAGGAATACGGTAAGATCTAACCAATCTTGACTATGTTGATGGTTTCTCCCAAAAGGGAAATCTAAAACAATGTAAGAATACCCTTGTTCGATATGTTCTTTGATACCTGCCATGATAGGTTCGATATTCCATTCATTCGGATCCGCACCAGATTGAATCCAAGTAATAAAGTCCTCAGGTCCTTGAAGTGAATAATCATCATAATACATCGCTACGCTATTCGGAAGTTGATCTTGCAAATGAGATGTAATCGTAGTTTTCCCTCCACCAGAAACTGAAGCAATTGCAATGATGAACGGTTTAGCAGGCTTTAATCTACTCATTTTCTTTACTCCAATTTTCGATAATAGTAGGAATTTTATTTAGATTTTCAATTACAACATCTGCCTCGACTTCCACATCGGATGTTGTATTGTTCTTCCAGATTGCTTTTAATTCTACACGTTTTGAGGCGATAATATCGTTCTCTATATGGTCTCCAACAAAAACACATTGATCAGCAGTAAGCTCTAATTGATTCACAGCTTTTAAGAAAATCCCCTTTTCTGGCTTTTTGATGCCTTAACGTTGCAACTCATGAGAAATGTAACCATTCATCGATGAAATGACCTTCGATGATTTTTGAAATACCTCCTCAAATTCATGTTCAAATCCCAATTTAACTTGTAAGTAAGCAGCTTCCAAGATCATTTTATACACACCTTTCAATTCTCGTATGTAAGACATCGGTACACTTCACCGATCAATCCTTCCATCTGATGAACCCCAAGTTCTCCATTCGTCATAATGACCGCTGCGCGGTTGACGTCCGGGTGCACAAATCCCATACATTGGTATCCCTTTCCCCAGCCCCACGATACGATTTCTCTCCCTGCTTTAGATGCTTCAATAAAGACACCTAACCCTGACCATGCTTTGCCGAATTGAGGGGTCATCATATCACTCGCTAATTCCTTTGAAAGACCGAGCTTGCTCTTTCCTTTTTGAGCATATAGCAGTTCTTGAAACAACCTCACAAGCGTCGTTGAGCTTGACCACAGACCTGAGGCGGCAGGATATGGATACATCGTTTCAGTAAAACAAATCGGTTGTCCTTGTTTCGAATGCCCCCTCGCCAAATCATCGCTAATATACGCAAGCGACGTTGTCGTTACATAACGAGCATGCAACTGAAGAGGTGTAAATACATAATTGTTTACCACCTGCTCAAACGTCTTCCTCGTGACGTCCTCAATGAGCAGTTGGATCACACAGTAACCAGCATCGGAATAGTGGAATTCACGCTCCGGCTCCTCCTCCACCGTGATTGCCGTCGAACAATATGGTGTTTTACCACTTAAAATGTCTGGCATCGTAGGAACACCCAAGCGAGCTTCATAGGGTTGAAAACTATCTTTTGAATCAATAATGCCTGATTGATGACTAAGTAAATGCCTTAACGTTACAGCTTCTTTATTAGTAGATGGAATTTTCCAACGAATAAGTTTGTCATTAACCGGTTGGTCTAATTGAAGTAGCCCTTTTGCCACTAAAAGTATCGCCGTAAGAGCCGTTACAAATTTACTTACTGAACAAGCGTTAAATAATGTCTGCTCCGTTACTTTTCGATGACGATCCGCTTGAACAACACCGTACTGATGCGACAGTTGATGATCGCCTGCAATTGCAGCTATGCTCAACCCTTGAACTTTGTAATGATTCATCCGTTCAAGAATGTATTCATCGCTTAGCTTCATTATTTTCACCTACTCAATTGTATTGATAAGAATAGAAAGAAACGCATACCTCGTATTAAGATATACGTTCATGATTGTCTAATTAAATTGCAGTTGGTACCCTCTTCTCTTTTGCTCGCTAACAGAAATGGTGATCATTGCACTTGTTAAACAAAGAACCGTACCAAAAATAGCCCAACCACTTAGTAACAGTCCGTTTGAAAAAGCCATCATCGTTAACGTCACAACAAAAAACGTAAAAAATCCAAAAAGTTGATAAACCCCTGACACAACACGTAAAACGATTCGATTCGAGAAAGCCAATGCAATAGGTATAGCAAAAAACACACTCACATAGGCCATTGCGACAATTACTTCTCCAAAAGAAGTAAAAGAAAAGTGCATCACACTAAGTGACTGCGAAGCAACCATAATCACCATAATCATTGAAACCAACCAGCAAGCTGTCGAAAAACCTAAACGAATATACACAAACATCCATCCAATCCTATCATTGTTACTCTATTGCTATTATAAATAATGGTAGATTATGATAAGTATTGTGTTCTTACACGATACATTTAACGTCCCAATGTTTACGAATCTCATCAACAATTCTAGTCCGAACAACGACTCTCAAATCAAAGTGTTTGAACATAGGCTGACCGTTTTCAATCATAATATCCACCGCACGACTCACATTCTGATCTAGAAGAATAACTTTAACTTCGCCATTTTTCTCATCGACTTTATTAATCTCACGAATTCTAATTTCTTCCACACCAATCATCCTCCTCAGTTCTCTCTCTATAAAATCACTTTAACACGTTACTGCAAAATGAAAATAAAGTTTATAGAATTGTTATGTTTATCTTTAATACGTGATAATTGCATACAAAGTTTCAGTTTAGAAAGCATTTCTATTGAAAAAGTTGGAATAAATTGTTGATCTAGTACGTTCAGTTGGGTTATTTGTCTGGGTCTTGTTCCGCGCTCACCCTTTCTTGCTCCATGCTCATATTCTCTTGCTACACGCTCCCCCTCCCTTGTTCCACGCTTTCCTTCCCTTACTACACGCTCTCCTTCTCTTGCTACATGCTTACCTCCTCTTGCTACACGC